>NZ_JAPDMX010000028.1 GCF_025971955.1 Shewanella subflava | reverse complement strand
GAATTGTCTGATTTACTGCCGTGGAATGTTGATCTAGGTAAAGCAGAATAAGCTTCACCGGTTAATTGACCGCTTACGTTAAAAAGCCAGTTCGGCATCCATGCCTCTCGCTCAGAAACGTTACACGCAATGAAACTTCGCCTTGTTTTGGATACTCGCTGGCTCATCTGCACCCTTGATTATTGCTTCTTCGATTTGACCATATTTGTAACCAATAGAAAAAACATCAAAATTCAATTTAATTAAATTCTAAGTATCTCTTTAGCTGTTAATTTGGGGTTCAAATAAAGCCAAATCGAAGAGATAAATTTCCCGGTGTAGATACGGCTGAGGGTATCGAAAACAGGACGTTTTCGTTAAGCGGCCATGGATGGTGTACAGCGTCCCGAAGCAGTATCTGCAAAGGGATTATCAGATATTCATCAAAAGCGTTAAGGGGTTTTGCTGTATCAGGCGATAATTGCAGAAGCCCACCAAAAACAAGGTTTAACGCTGGATTTAACCCAATTGAAATTATGCGACTAAACAACCTAACAATTGCGTTTGCAATTGCTGTGCATCTAACTGGGTTGAACTGATAATTTCAACTCGAGAGTCCATGGTTTCATCTAATTCCGCTAAGGTTAATTGGCCATCAACCATGTTGACTGCCAATATACCATCAGCGGTTATCATCACCGCTTTAACCCTCAATACCCAGGGCTTTTTAAAAGATTCAAACCAGCTCATCAGTTTTTCAAACTCAAAGCAGTAGCCCACTCCCGTTAGCCAGCCCACACTGTAAAAATCATCGCCTTGATTGGTTTTACAGTGTATTTCGTTAGCGGTTAGCGGTTTAGTTGAAGATTTATCTTCCGCCTCCCACATAGCGGATTTAGCACTTAATAAGCTTGGTTTCGGTAAAGTAGATTTATTGGCTAATTGCACATCAGCATTGATGCGCATTTTTTGCGGCTTATCGAGTTGTTCAAGCAGTGAATGAATTAAGCCTTGCGAGCTAAAATGCGCTCTGGCCTCAACAATCACAGGGCTAAGTTTAAGTTGTTGTAAAAAATCTTCTAGTGCTTGCTGGTCTTTAGTTTCATACAACTCACTTTTATTAGCAATAATCACATCAGCAATGCATAGCTGCTCAATAAAAATGGGATGTTGATTATAACGTGGATCGGCCACTTTTCGCGCGTCAACTAAACAAAGCGTCGCTTTTAAATCAATAACCTGTTGATAGTTTGAAGCCTTAAGCACCTTGATAATTTGTTGAGGATGACCAATACCCGTCGGTTCGATTAATATTCTATCTGGCTTTGCACGTTGAATAATCTGGTTTATGGCCACTTGGGTTGGCACACCCGCCGCGCAGCACAAACAGCCGCCAGCTACCTCTTTAATAAACACATCATTGTGACTGGTTTTATTGATTAAACTGGCATCTACGCCGATTTCACCAAATTCATTCACTAATACAGCCCAGGTTTCATCATTGGGCTTATTTGCAAGTAACTGCTTAATTAAGCTGGTTTTACCGACGCCTAAAAATCCAGTAATAACATTGGTTTTAATGGGTTTAGTGATCATTATTTTTTAGCTTTGCTGTACTTACCTTGACGAGTCGGTTTTGATTTATCTGCCGACTTATACTTTGCCCCCGAACGGCTAAACTTTTTAACCGCTTTGTTGGCTTTATTGTCAGCGCCAACATCACGATATCGAGCCGGTAACGGTGCCCCCTCTTCATAACCTTTTACCGTTTGCAGTGTGAGTGACTGGTTAATTACAGCCTCAATTGCCTCAAGAAAGCCTTTCTCTTGTGGGCTCACCAGTGAAATAGCTTCACCTGATAATCCAGCTCGACCGGTGCGGCCAATACGATGCACATAATCTTCTGGCTCTTCTGGGAGTTCAAAGTTAATCACTCGAGGCAGTGCCTGAATATCTAAGCCCCTTGCGGCTAAGTCGGTCGCCACTAATACCCTGAGCTGACCGGCTTTAAATTCTTCTAACGCTTTATTACGTGCACCTTGTGACTTATCGCCGTGAAACACGGCACTTTTAATGCCATCTAGGGCTAGCTCACGCTGCAGATGATCCGCCGTTTCTTTACGACTGGTAAACACCATGACCTGCTGCCAATTATGCTTACCGATTAGCTCAGATAACAACTCCGCTTTGCGGCGTTGATCTACTTGGTAAGCCATTTGCGATACCGTGACTGCGGTCGTTGCCATTGCGACATTGACGTATTCAGGCTCTATTAACATCTTGTCAGCTAACAGTTTAATCTCGTCTGAAAACGTTGCTGAAAACATCATAGTTTGATGGTGACGACTAATTAAACGCTTCACTTTTTCGATGTCTTTAACAAAGCCAAGATCAAGCATGCGGTCTGCTTCATCGATAACCAAATGTTTTACCGTATCCAGCTGCAAATCATGTTGGCCGACCAAATCGAACAATCTGCCTGGTGTTGCCACTAAAATATTCACGCCCTGGGTAATTGCGGCAAGTTGTGGGCGAATACTCGCTCCGCCATATACTGCAGCACTTTTTAGCGGTAAATGTTGGCAATATTGCACAATATTTTGTTCAATTTGAATCGCAAGCTCGCGAGTCGGCGTCATGATCAGCACAGTTAAGGCCGGATTGGCTAGCTGATGTTCATCCACATTCGAAAGCATTTCGATTAATGGCAATGCAAAAGCGGCTGTTTTACCTGTGCCAGTCTCGGCATTAGCCAATACATCTTTACCTGCTTGGATCAGTGGGATCACGGCCGTCTGAACTGGCGTGGGGGTCACATAGCCAATCTCAGCAAGTGCTTGTTGAATTTCCGGCTTTAATCCTAGCGATAAAAATGACATAACAGACTCTACACATTAAAAAGAATTAGCAATCGCGTATTGTATACCGAATTAACCAGAAACTCAGAAAAATCAACTTCAAATGCGTTAAAAAGCAACAGACATTCTGACGGGGCAAAGTAACAGTTTGTATCTGTTAAGTGTTTTTTGTTGAATCTATATGCCAAAACAGCAAATATACGCGCAAACTTATAACAATTTCATAAAGGAATGTATGAAACACTATTTAATTGCCGCTGCTGTTGTCGGTTTAACCGCTTGCGGTGGCTCTGACTCATCGCCCGAAACACCTATAACACCTCCCGCACCTGCACCTGAGTTAACGGTGAGTATTTGTTATGTCGTAGATACCACTATGGGTGAGTTTACCTTAGGTATTGATAACACCAATATGCCCATTACAGCTGCGAACTTTAGCCGATATGTGGATGATAAATTCTATGATGGCACCCTATTCCACCGTATTGCGAATAACTTTGTTAATCAGGGTGGCGGTTTTACTTCAGGGCTAAATGCCAAGACAACCTTTGATCCCATTAAAAATGAGTCAAGCGTAGGCCTTAAAAATGATCGCGGCACTATCGCGATGGCGCGCACCCAAATATCAGATTCTGCAACCAGCCAGTTCTTTATTAATATCCATGATAACGACAATTTAAACTACCCAAGCCAAGGTGGCTATGCGGTATTTGGTAAAGTGGTTGAGGGCATGGAAGTTATCGACATTATGAATGCCGTCAATACCACTACAGTGCAAAAAAATGGCATCAATTTCACCAACGTTCCCGTTGAGGAAATTGTCATTAACAGTATCACAGAGGCTAACTGCCCAGATTAATCGCCTGCATTAATTGCTTCTTGCAATTGTTGTGTATAAAAGGTTCGCTTATTGCGAAGATCTAGGACGCTTATCAATAGCTATTTTTTGAGCTTTATAGGTTAAGGTAAATCTATATTAAAGTGTGAGTAAAAGTGCAGCCGAGTCATCAGCCATTCGATTACTCTCTACTGCACTGTGGGGATTTTAATAGGTCGTATAAGTACGTGAGTTACTCTGTAAACTGAGTATAGATCTTAATATTTTGTCTTTTTCTATTAAGTTAGATTCCATCGCTTTAAATTTCTCAAGCATAGTTTCAGGTAAATTATCGTAATAGATCACATAGTCTCTATCAAACTTTATTGCAGGCACAGCTTGAGACAGTTTGGCGTTGGTTGTATTAAATTGAGCGCTATCTTTAACCCAATTGGTGATCGCTTCCTTCCAGAGTTCTTGTGAGTCCAGTGTACCGAGATAAGCTCTCGCTTTATCTTGGCTTAGAAATTGTTGCGTTTTAACACTATAAACATAAATAGCCGGAAAAGATGGTTTTGTCTGAGTGGAGGTTGTTTTATAAAAGCTGTTTTTTCCACTTTGACCCAATGGCTGTAATGATGTGTCGCTAGCATTAACATTAGCCAAACAGAGCGCAGCCAAAGCGGCCGAAATAAGCAGTTTTTTATTCATACATTAAATCCATTTATGAAAGAGCACACTAAAAGTGTGTGCTCAAATTGTCACTTAACCCTATTGTTCTTCACATGACAACACGTCATCTGAACTAGAGCAGCAGATTGTACCTCCACCACCGCCACTGCCAATGTCCTCACAGTGCGCATAAGCTCCAGCAGAAGTTACTAACATGGCTGATACAAAAAATGAAAAATAAATTTTTTAACATTTGCAAATCTTTTTTAGTTAAATAATTCGTTTTATTTAGGCAGTACATCCTTATCTGCGATAATAGAATTAACAAGCTTAATAATTTAAGTCAATAAAAAGCCAAAAAAACAAAAACATAGTGATTTCCCAACTCACATTCGCTATCTTTGTGTTATGAGACAGTAAATGGAATTTGCAGAATGTTTGACATCCCTAAGGATATGACTCAGTCAAAAAAGTTAAAAATACTACCGTTTTTATTGGTGGCTATTGTTTTATTCATCGTCATTTTTGCCGCTTTTACACCTCAAGCATTTTCTGTGTCCACATCTAAGTCCGAACATTTATTTTCCAAAGTTGAGTATTCCTCGATGACGGTAATGGTATCGGGTTATGGCAAATTAGTTCCTCAAGTACAGCGAGGTGTTAATGCCATAAGCAGTGGCCACATAGTGGAAGTTGTGCTCAAGCCTGGCAATATTGTTAATAAGGGGGATGTAATTTTAAGGTTGAACAACCCTAAACTATTACGCGCGATGGAAACCAGTGAGCTTGAGCTGCTTGAAGAGAAATCACACTTACAGCAAGTGATGGCTGAATCTCGCCAAATTCTGGAAGACCAATTGGGGGCAATTCGATTAGCTAAAGTTCGCTTAGCTTTGTCTAAGGCGGAGTTGACTGCCAATGAAACACTCAAAGAGAGTCATGTTATCTCTGCGTTAGATCTGCATAAAGCCAAAGTTGAGTGGGAAAAAGAAGATGCTATTTTACAAATGGAAACAAGTCGCTACAACACTCTGCAACAGACTAGGCAATCTATCAATCAATCGGCGTTATATCGCTTAGAGAAAGCTCAAAAACAATATGAGATGTTCGCATTAGAAGTAAAGCAGTTATCCATAACTGCAAGCATGGATGGCATGTTAACTGAGCTCGCTGATGATCTTGAAATTGGTCGTCATTTAGATGAAGGACAGGTTGTAGGAATGATTGCTGATTTATCAAGCTATTATGCAAGGATAAGTATTACTGCGAATGATGCTGAATTTGTTAGCCCTAAGTTAGCAGCGAAAGTGTCCATTAAAGGAATTGACATGCCGGGCTTTGTCTCACGTGTTGAGCCTTCAGTTACCAATGGTAGTGTAGAAATAGACATTAGTTTTACTGGGGATTTACCGACATCTGTGCGCCCTAATATTGATGTTAATGCTGCAATAGAAGTGGCCGAACATAAAAATACTTTAATTGCAGACCGCCCTGTAGGTGTCATTAGAGGGCATAGAGAATACTCAATGTTTATTCTGAATGAAAAGCTTGAGTTGTTCGCGAAAAGGCAAGTTTTAGTGGGTGATATTTATGGGGATAAAGCGCAATTGATATCAGGCATTGCACAAGGGGAGCAGCTTCTATTGCAAGTTCCTACTCACCTCGCTAACAAAGAACAATTTACTATAGGCGACCTTTATGACTGATGCTGTTATACAACTCAATAATCTGAATAAATCGTTTAACCATAGTTCTGGTAGCAACCACGTTTTGAAGGATATAAATCTCAAAGTTAATAGTGGGGAGATGGTGGCAATAGTCGGTCAATCAGGTAGTGGTAAGTCAACCTTGCTATCCATCCTTGGCCTGTTAGAACTTGCTGATAAAGGGAGTTATGAGCTGTGTAATCAAAATACACGTGAGCTATCAGAATTTCAGCTTAGTCAGCTACGGAACCAACATATCGGCTGGGTGTTTCAGAATTTCAATTTGATCGCAGATATGACGGTAGTTGAAAATCTCACTGCACCATTGCGGTTTAACAAGAAGGTAAAACCCTCTGAATATAGTCAGTTAATCCATGATGTTTTAAGCAAAGTTGACTTAACCGATAAAAAAGATTTTTTCCCCGATGAACTCTCAGGTGGCCAGCAGCAAAGGGTTGCAATCGCACGGGCATTAATTTGTAAGCCAGATATTTTGCTGTGTGATGAGCCTACAGGTAACTTAGATTCCGAAAATTCACAAAAGATAATGGACTTGTTATGTGAGCTCAACAAGGAGGGGCGAACTGTGTTAATCATTACTCATGATGAACGTGTCGCGCTATGTTGCCAGAGAGCATACAAGATGTCCGACGGCATCCTTTGTGCTGTGCATAATCAGGAATTTAAACGTGTTGTTTGATGTTTTGTATGGTTGGCGTAAGTGGCGCGGCCAACGTGGCATGTGGCTTGTTTTGATTGTAAGTCTTTGCTTATTTTGCACTTTAATTGGCTTTTCATCAAATTTAATCTGGATGCTTAGCAGTGACAGACCACAATGGGTTCTGCAAAAAGATCCGCTGATTACTATTGTTAATCAAGATCATAATGGAAATGTGCAGCCGATTTCTGTTTATGATATCGAGATATTACAAGGTTTACCTGCAATAAAAAATGTTGCTAGCATCAGTATTCAAAGCGCTGCTGTGACAGTAGGGTTAAAGGATATATCCGGTTTAAATATTGGATTTTATTCTAGAAGTTTGATTGAGCTTTTAGCAATACCTAAACCTTTTACTCAGAAAATCTGGGAAGAAAAGCAAGTTGTTCTATCGTCTCGCTTTTACAATCAATACAAAACATCAAAAGGGATTGATGATCTCACTCTCTATTATAAAGGCGAGCGGCTTCCCATTGCGGGGGTTGCTTTGCCATCAATGGCAAAGTTTGGTGACAGGGATATCGATATATGGGTGCCTGATAGTTACCTGCTTCAGGATGTCCCGACAATGTTTGCCGAAAACCCTGAGTTGTATGTCAAAACAAAAGGGAGTCATTACGGTTTTGCGCAACTAAGCAGGGCTCACTCAGCAGAGCAATTGCAAGAACCATATCGCTTATTAAGAGCGCAAACCCCAAGGCCACAGGGTGGATTTGTTGATAGCCATTTTAACCCTTTAATTATTGATGGCATTGAGATTAAGCCTAATGAGCGGCTGCTTATTCAAAAGCAATCTTGGGTATTACTCGTCTTATTGCTCTGTTTTGGTTTTATAATCTGCAGCGGTATAGTTTCAGCTTACATGCAACAAAGTATCGTTAGACGTGCTGAAATCCAGTTGAAAGTTGCCTTAGGTGGTGAACGAAGGGATATTTTTTTACACTTGGTTCGGGAAAACTTGCTAACACTTGCTGTGCTGGCGCTTGTGAGTCCAGTGCTCAGTATCATCTTCACGGATTATGTTGCCAATATTCCCCTTTATAAAATCTATTTTGATGGCGGGTTATCCTTTAATATCTGGCTCTGGGTTGTGGCAGTGTTTGTATCTGCATGTATATTTTTACTGTGCGCTCAAATGCCAATGATTGATGCCATGTCTTCGCATTTCTCTCGTGGAAGGCAGGGGCAAATGGAAAAAAAGCAGGTTTTAATGAGCCGGTTTATTTTACTTATTCAGCTGACTGTTATTATCTCAGTGATTATTTTAAGCCTAGTTCTGTCATTTACCGAATGGAAAAAATACCAAAAAATTAATATTTCTCAATCTGTCTACAGTTTTAAACCTGTGGTCAAAGACCAATTATCTATGTCTTTATCGGCCAAGCAGTTTAATGGTGATTGGCAGGTATTGGGTAGTGAAGTTGCACTGTCTTCAACTATGTTTACTGATTTAGGCTCTCAAAGATTGAGTTACCAAGTTATCGGCCAGTCTACTTTGGCAAAACCTATTAATAGTCTCTATGTATCTTCCAACTTTTTTGATCTGCTCGGGATTAATTCAATTTTGCTATCAACACTCACTACAAACAGCTTAGTGATTAATCAAACTATGGCATATCAATTAGCAGAGGAATTAGGCTTAGCAGACTATAGGTCTGTTAAAGGCATAGATATAGAAGTTTCTGGTTTTTATTATACCAAACAGTTTAAGGTTGCCGGAATAATTGAAGACCAGCTCCATTTTGGAATAAATCAATCTCCAAAACCTGTGCTTTATTTGCATTTAAGCGAGCAAAACCCATTATATGCCCACCGAATAGCACCAGTTGTTTATACTAAGCATGCTAACCATCAACTATTCCACTCTCATTTAAATGATTGGGCTGATTTACAATCATCGGCATTAAGCTACCAAGATTCAGGCAGTTTAGCGCAACAGATAGTAAGCACAGATCCAGCTGGGCGTTTGTTGTTTATTACTTCTAGTGCTATGGCATTGATGATTTTTTTATTAGTTATTTTTACATTGTACTACCGCTTTCAGTTCACAGTAAAAGTGCAGCAGGTCAAATGGGCTATTTTACTTGCAGTCGGTGCTCAGAAAATTAGTTTGATCATGCAGATGATTAAACTAAACCTTATTTTAACTGGGCTGGCGTCAACTTTTTCTATATGCCTTCTATTGACATTAGATAGTCAGAGTTTGAGGCTGCTTGGAGTCTCGCTTGTACAGCCATTATTAATGTGTACCAGTATAATAATTTGCATGCTAATTGTAGTTTCAATTACGTTTTTAGCTTCAAGGAAAACCCTAAAGAATAGCATTAGCGATCTACTGCGCATTTAGCTGAGTCGCCAGCATATGATCTTGGCTTAGTAGCTCTCTGGCATCAACCTCGCACGGATGTGGGAAACAAAAACATAGCCAGCCATTTTTAATATTACCTTCCGCACCTGAGTTAACGGTGAGTATTTGTTATGTCGTAGATACCACTATGGGGGAGTTTACCTTAGGTATTGATAACACCCATATGCCGATTACTTCGGCAAATTTTAGTCGATATGTGGATGCTAAATTCTATGATGGCACCCTATTCCACCGTATTGCGAATAACTTTGTTAATCAGGGTGGCGGTTTTACTTCGGGCTAAATGCTAAGACAACCTTTGATCCTATCAAAAATGAGTCAAGCGTGGGTCTTAAAAATGATCGCGGTACTATCGCGATGGCGCGTATGCAAATATCAGATTCAGCAACCAGTCAGTTCTTTATTAATATCCATGATAACGACAATTTAAATTACCCAAACCAAGATGGCTATGCGGTATTTGGTAAAGTGGTTGAGGGCATGGAAGTTGTCGACATTATGAATGCCGTCAATACCACTACAGTGCAAAAAAATGGCATCAATTTCACCAACGTTCCCGTTGAGGAAATTGTCATTAACAGTATTACAGAGGCTAACTGCCCAGATTAATCGCCTGCATTAATTGCTTCTTGCTATTGTTGTGTATAAAAGGTTCCCCTCTATCTTTTGTACACAACAACTCGTGCTATCTCATTTTTTACAAAACTTTCGATTCCGTAACAAAACTACTCCTTATTAAGTATGAGCCGCGCTATTCTTTGATATTGCTCACAAATGCAGACCGATGACATTGGTATGTTAACTACAGAGAAAATAATCCATAGAGGTAACAACCATGGCGACAAAATTTTTTATTCCTAGCGTTAATATCTTAGGCCAAAACAGCGTCGAGGAAGCCGTTAAAGACATTAAAGGCTTTGGGTTTAAACATGCGCTTATCGTCACAGACAAACCTTTAGTCAAAATGGGGTTAGTGGCTAAAGTTGCTGATAAGCTGCAGACAGAAAATATCCTAGTGTCTATTTTTGATGGTGTTCAACCCAATCCTACCACGGGAAATGTTGAAGCAGGTTTAGCCCTATTGAATAGCAATAAATGCGATTTCATTGTTTCATTAGGTGGTGGCTCGCCACATGATTGTGCTAAAGGTATAGCATTAGTGGCGACAAACGGAGGCAAAATCAAAGACTATGAAGGTGTCGATGTTTCAACAAAGCCGCAGTTACCTTTAGTCGCCATCAATACCACTGCGGGCACCGCCAGTGAAATGACGCGTTTTTGTATCATCACAGATGAAGCCCGCCACATTAAAATGGCCATTGTGGATAAGAACACCACACCTATTTTATCTGTTAATGACCCTGAACTAATGCTTGATAAGCCGGCATCACTCACCGCAGCGACGGGTATGGATGCTTTGACTCACGCTGTTGAGGCTTATGTGTCAATTGCTGCCAATCCAATCACCGATGCGTGCGCCATTAAAGCAATTGAACTGATCAAAGCTAATTTGGTGAATGCGGTTAAAGATGGTCAAAACATTAATGCTCGTGAACAAATGGCCTATGCACAGTTTTTAGCTGGCATGGCATTTAATAATGCCAGTTTAGGTTATGTGCATGCGATGGCTCACCAACTTGGTGGTTTCTACGACTTACCACATGGAGTGTGTAATGCGATTTTACTGCCGCACGTGCAAAACTATAATGCCCAGATTGTTCCTCAACGTTTAGCCGATGTCGCTAAAGCAATGGGCGAGAATACCAATGGGTTATCAGCAGAGTTAGCTGCCAAACTTGCTATTGAAGCAATTAAGAATTTATCTGAATCTGTAGATATTCCTGCAACACTGACAGAATTGGGAGTAAAAGCTGAAGATATTCCAACTCTTGCACAGAATGCGCTAAAAGATGCGTGTGGCTTTACTAATCCACAGCAAGCAAGCTTTGATGAAATTTGCCAAATTTACCAAGCTGCATTATAACGTTTTACGAAGATTCATGATTAATAACAGATATAAACCTGTTGAGTGATAACAATAAAGCTCGCGTTGTCGCGGGCTTTATATTAATTAAAATTTGTTTACCAACAATTGGTTAGTCGATACATTAGTAAAAGCGAACCTACCTCTCAGTTCTGATAATATCGATTGACCCCCTAGGAATTTAAGGTCTATGATGAATCAACTAATAAAAAAAAGGACTCACCATGACAGCGATTACTCATGTTCACAATTACACCGTTCGTTGCCCTCACTATCAAGAAAATGACAAACAAGCTAGCTGGCAAAATCACATCGAAGTTAACCATTCTTGCGAAATCGCCTTAGACAGAATTACCAAATGGCATAACAATGCTGGTAGCAAACTATTTGAAATCGACGGCATGACTATTCGTAAAGCCGATAAAGAAGAAGCTTATTTTGCTATGCGAAGCAGCCGTTTAAAAAATGATGGTCACGGCTTAGTGACATTTAAGGTCTACTTAGATAATTGTTGTCAAGATGCGTCAGTGAACGACATCATGACCCACCTTATCAAAGATTATCAACAACGCTGCGAAAAAATTAGTTAACCTCAACTCAGGTTAAGCGATGAGCTCAATAAACTGAATTCAACAGATTTAGCTAATTTGTAGCAAACACAAAAAAGGCTTAGCAAATGCTAAGCCTTTTGATTTAACCTTTGGGAACACACTAACCACAATCAAGCTGCATAAAACCACCCGCATGGGTGTTCTCATCAAAAATTAACCCTTTAAAATGATTTTTAAGCAACTGTTGTTGATGTTCTTTATGGTGAGTCCCAATACAAAGATGCTCCCCGGCGGCAAGTTGTCGTTTCTGTACACTAGGCTTAGTCCACAATACCGAGCCGATGGGTTGACAATCTGGTAATGCTAAAGGTAATAACCCTGTAGCATTTCGTAAATAACATCTTAATCCTGTTCCAGCTCGGGCAATGGTTGCCTCGTAATGAGATAAATCAACACTGATATAAATCATATCGGTAATGATGTGCAGCCCCGATCTCACCATTCGCTCGTTCAAATAGTTCAACATCTCTGTGGGGCAAATAAGTGCATTACTTGACCCACTACGGAAATTTTTTAGCTTCTGATTGATAAAACTACTCAGTAACACACAACCAAACGCTGCACTATTATCCTCAGGCTGAAAATGCGCCATATACATAATAAGATGTTTCTCTCCCACCATAGTGGAATCAATAAAATAAGCACTGACGTCACTATTTTTGAATAAACTATAATCAATCGATGCATGAGGATATTGAATATGGGATGAAGGAAAAAGTTGTTGTTGAACATTTTTAGCTGCATGAGCACTTTGTTCTAACATTAACAGATTGTCGTTTAACTCTTGATAGGATAATTCTGCCAACTGACGCTCGAATACATCCGTTGGATCATAAGCCGCTTTTGCTGAATGCTGTGCAGATTGGCTTAACGCTTGCTCAATTGCAGCCTCAATAATAAATAAATCAGCTACAGGCTTTACAAGATAATCGCATGCACCAATACGCAGTGCCTCAACCACATCAGACATAACATCGTTGCCAGAAATAACAATCGCAGGCACATTTGCATTAATCGACATCATTTGCCGTAACATGGGTAAACCACCCAATTTAGGCATATTTAGATCGGCTATGACAATATCAAATTTAAGCTCACTGAAAAAATCTAAGCCTTGCCTGCCATTACTAGCATGTTTAACGACAGCACCTTTACTGTGTAAAAAGACTGTCAGTAATTGGCTGAAAATGGGGTCATCTTCAACAAATAAAACCGATATATCTGTTAGCGCCATACTACAACTCCACAGATGAAAACCTGCCAGAGTTTCAGTCTCTGGCTATTCTAGCTCATCCATATACTCATCTAAAAGCTCATCATCTTGTTGATTTTGAGGCACATTACCATCATAAACTTTATAATCCATGTGCTGAAGAAAAGCTTCTTTTACAAAGGTATACGGGTCAAGCGCATTATCTAATAATCTTTCCTGATCGATGGCTGCAGCGCGGGTTTGTAGCCCTTTTAAGCCCCACTTCAGTGCTGATTGCCAAAAAGTAAACTCAGACAAAGGAAAGTATAGACTATCAACCCAATCTGACGCGAGTTCTCGCGTCACATAAGGCCCTAAAAAGGGTGCCATAAAATATGGACCATTGGGTACACCGTAGTAACCGAGGACTTCATTGAAGTCATCATCTTTACGTGGCATGCCCATCATGTCTGCGACATCAATTATGCCTAAAAGTCCGATGGTACTGTTGATCGTAAATCGTCCACCGGCATTAGCAGACCAACCCCACTTGCCTTGTAGGGCATTATTGACCATCGAATTAGGCTCTTCAAAATTACGGACAAAATTATCAAGCCCAGTTTTCACTGGTCGGGGAATATAATCATTGTAGCCATGTGCCACAGGTCTGAATAAATACTTATCAAAATACAGATAGTTTAAATCCCACATTGCGCGGTTAAACCCTTCAAAAGGATCGCGCGGATCATTATAGGTAACCGTCACTAAAGGGGTCACGTCATCTGTTTGCTGTGGCTTACTATCAGGCTCATTTGCGGCTGCTAAACTTGAATTAAGCAACAACAAAGGAAGCAACATCCTTTTATACTTCGTCATAACACTCTCTTAAAAAGACAACGGCTAAAGCGAATAAACAAACTGCTATTTTTGTCATTTTTATTAAAGCAATGATTGTTCAAGTCGATAAATATTGAGATAGTGGATCTCGATGTTGATTCTTGGCGACCCATTGGTCAATACTGACTATTAACTCTAAATAGTTCTCAAGCCGCTAAGGATACTGCAGCCTTGATAAATCGCAAAATCAAAATTGTAATAATAGGTTAATTCTCACCTTATTATTTTACAAATAAGGAACATTAAAGGCCATCACATGCAGGCGCCAAACGTTACATTGCACTCATCCCCAGCAAGCCAAGACGCTGGCAATCAAGAACTCACTAACAAGATTACGGGTTCAGCCAATCAAATCCAAAATTTATCGTCCAGTAAGCCAGTTTTTGAAAACATGAAGTCTGTTGCCAATTCAAATAACGTCAATGGTTCTACGGCGTCACCTTCTTCAGCAAAGTCGCCCGATATTGAAAAGTCTTCAGCGGCCACAAAACCCGTTGTTACCCAATCACCTACAACGGTAACAACCGCTAGCGATAAATCATTAATCGCGACAAATAATCTACAACCCGTGCAGCTAATAACGCCCCAAGCCGGAACAACGCCATCACAAACTATCAATGTCACTATCGCCAATCAGCAGTTTCAGCTTAACTTGACCGCCGAATTACAAAAATTATTGCAAACAACAAATAAAATAATGATTACTGCGGATGCGATAAAAGCAATCAGTTTACAAAAGTTATCTTTAGCAGCAGACCTGCCAACCTCACTGCCAACTGTTTCACCCACCAAACCAATATTAGAACAAAACCAACTAATACAAAGCCAATTAGTATTGCTGGCTCAAGCCATTCAGATCAAGTTACCTGCGTCACTCATGGCACTTGCTACTCAAAATGGGGTTTCCACCTCTCAATTATCACAACTTGCCTCTCGTCCGCAGGGTTATCCGCTTCCGAATGCCATTATTAATCAGCAACTGTTGACGTTTGTTGATGGGCCGACAATCAAACTGGACAATGTGAGCTTAACTAAAGGACAATATTTAGCCAATATTATTAAGGTAGATCAGCGCCTAGTATTAACATTAACCCCTGTTCAAGCTGAAGTTAAAGTTAATTTAACCCCTTCCACAATAATGGCTGATGCGCTTGCTAATGTTAAACAAGAATCAATTGTGATAAGTAAACCGGAACCCGCTCAGATACTCAATTTGTTGTTTAAAAAACTTGAAGCATCATTGATAGCCACTGACTCGCCCGCGACTAAAAAAGCGCAAAACCTCACAACATCCGCAGACAACCAGCAAAAGCAAGCGGCAATGGTGAATACGGATATCAAATCAAGTTCTGGCTCAAATACCATTTCTAAACAAACACTTGATACGTCAGTCGCTCAAAAAATGGCCCAAGAATTAGCAGGGTCTCTCAAAGGTTCAGTCTTGACAACTGATGCAGTTAAAAATCTCACTAAAGGTGTAGATAATATTTCTACGGGTGCAGTAGCTGAAAACCCAAAGTTATCAGCGGCAAATACGCATAAAGAGGCCTTAGCCCCAGTCGAGGTGCTACAAAAAGCCTTATCAAAAGCAGGGGCGATGCCACTGATGATCCAAAAAAATGTTCAACAGCCTCAAAATTTGGCCTTAGAACTGCTTAAATTGCTACCACAACTGGCCCCTCAACCTTTGACAACCCTCACAGAGCCAATGCATTTATTAGGTGAATTGCAAAGTATTACGAGTTTAAACCTTGCTCAAAGTCATACTGCATCGCAAGCACAACTTTTTTCTGGCGGAGCCATTACGATTTTATTTCAATTAATGTTAGGGGTAAAAGCTCAGGGTTCTGGCAAACAAATCAGCGATAAACTGCAAAACCACTTACAGCTGCTGCAGCGCTTGACAGGTAAGCATACTAGCGGAATAGGTAGCCTACTTGGGTTGTTAGAAAAGGCTGGCACGCTCGACAGCATGAGTCAATTAGCTAGCAGTTTTCAATTATATCAACAAGCCAGCGGTGGTAATGAACAAGCATTAAATTGGTACTTCGCCCTGCCCTATTCCCTTAATCAAAGGAATGAGCAATTTGAAGGGCATTTTCAAAAAGAAGATAGCGATGGTGATGACAAGCAATCGAACTGGCGTTTACAGCTAAAATTTAACTTATCTGAAGGTGCGATATTGATTCAGGCACATAAAAAAGATCAAATACTGGATCTTAAGTTTAAAGGCAATAACCAGTATATATTAGATAAAATAAGCCGTTTTAATTCAGAGTTATCACAAAAATTAACCCAAATCGGATTTACACCAGGTGAGTTCACAACTCAAATCGCCAGTATTCCCGCAACCTTATTACCCGGTGACCACTTTTTAGTAAAAACACGAGCATAATTGACCTGAGAAATAAATATGCAAGACAATGATCCCAAGACAAAAATAAAACAGGCAGTGGCACTGAGTTTTGATGGTAAAAATGCCCCCAAGGTTACCGCATCAGGTAAAGATCTGCTTGCTGAAGAAATTATTTCTCTCGCCAAAGATGCTGGCGTGCATATTCATCAAGACCCACATTTAGCTGAATTTCTGCAGTTGCTGGAAGTGGGTGAAGAGGTGCCCAAAGAACTGTATTTGTTAATTGCTGAATTGATAGCGTTTGTTTACATGCTCGAAGGTAAGTTCCCTGAGCAATGGAATAACTTACATCAGCGCATTTTAACTGAAGTGTAAATCTCAAGCAAAAACCTCTTTTCAAGGCGTGTTGAACTTGCAAGGTTATTTGTACTGCAAGGTTCGGTTAACACATTTTACGCTTGGTTGAATTCATTTTCTGCTGAGTTAACTTAGTGCAAATCCACAGCCCCAATTAACAGATTTGTATCCCGCACTACATTCAACACGCAAAGTTCTCCAGCGCCTAGTAGTGCCAACATAGTCAAATTGATGCCCAGCATGATAAACTGTCCACTAAAATCATCCCAAGTAATGACATCAATTTTCATGAATGACTCTCAATTACCTATCAGCAAAGTCGCCAGTACGGGCACCGAAAAACGTGCCATTAGTTATGCCAGCACGATTTTCAATCTATTTGACAGTGTTCTTACCACTAAACAACCCGCTGATCGTGTTATCGCCAACTACTTTAGGGAACATAAAAAGCACGGTTCTAAAGATCGCCGTGTGATCCGTGAGAGTTTATTTGGTTTATTCCGTTGGTGGGGCTGGATACAGCAACTTGGCAGCCATAAACAGGAAGACATATTTTTCAGTATGCTAGCCAGTTCCGCGCAGCTGGAAAACCATCCATGGGTTGATATTCGGGACGCTTGGCTTGCGTTTAGCCAGCAAAGCGATGTACTCCCCACCCTGCCTACACCATTATCAGAAAGTGTTATCGATAAGCTAGCCACTTTTCAGCAATTTTCAAAAATTCCTACGGCAACCATTGAGCAACTTCTACCTGATTGGTTTTGGCAACATTGTGTTATTGAATCAGACATCGAAAAGCAGTTATTAGTACAGGCAATGAGTACACGCCCGCCAATTTGGGCCAGAGCACAGCAAGCTTCAAGAAAGGCCGTGTTGCAAAAATTATCACAGGATAACATTGAGGCATGTGGGTCTGAGTTCTTCGATGACACGATTAATCTGGGCCATAACAGTATCAACCTCAATCAAGTGGCGGCTTATACTGAGGGATATTTAGAAATACAAGATCTGGCTTCGCAGGTTATTGGACAAATATGTGCCCCGCAAGCAAACAGTCAATGGTGGGATGCATGTTCTGGTGCCGGTGGTAAGAGCCTTCAATTATTATCATTAATGCAGCAGACGGGGATTAAAGGAAATATTATCGCATCTGATATTCGTACTCATGCACTGAATGAATTATTAAAACGCGCCAAACGAGCGCATTTTAAACGCATCAGTATTGCAGCTTGGAAATCAGAGTTACTGCCAGTAACGGCAAATGCCTTTGAGGGTGTTTTGGTAGATGCACCTTGTAGTTGTAATGGCACTTGGAGAAGAAATCCTGATATGCGCTGGATTGATGATGTCAGTGCGATAGAAGAAAAACCTGAACTACAATTAGATATTTTACAACGTAGTGCTGCGGCGGTAAAAGTGGGCGGGGAATTAGTCTACGCCACTTGCTCATTAAGCGAAATTGAAAATCAATCTGTTGTAAACGCTTTTTTGAAAAACAATGCACACTTCGAGCTTGAACACCTTACTCATCCTTTTACGCGAGAATCAACGACTATGCTTACCGTATGGCCTCAACAAGCAAATACTGATGGCATGTTCGTGGTCAAAATGCGTCGTCAGCGTTAATTTCAATCAGATTAAAAGACGTTAAAAGGGCTCTCAATCGTCAATAAAAATAAGTGCTATCGTGTTTTAACAATGACCTCTAACAATTGATACTTAACGATAGTTTAAGGGATAATTTTCAAGGCCAGAATCAAACTGTCTATATAAAAATGCCATTACAGTTGTAATGGCATTTTTGTTGAGTGGAGATGGTTACTTCTTATGTAAACATAATAACAGCTCAACCTCAGCTTTAGGTAATTCACATTCGCGCATTAGCTCTTCAATATCAGCCCCTAAAGCAATCATTTTCACGGCTCTAGAATACAATTTAGCTTGTGGATCTTGCTGACTTGTTTCTTCAATTAATTCAGATTGGGCATGAAGCTTCTTTTCAATTTCAAGCAGCTTTCGGCCCATTCCTATGGTACCGCTACGGAGTTCATTGAGTTCTCTTTTCACAGCCTCTCTTTGGCGGTCGCTCTCCTTAACAAGCAGAGTCAACGCTTCTACTCTACTTTTCAATTTACTTGATTTCATTTGTAAGTAGAACATTAATCCAACACTTACAATAACATACGCTAAGGCTGCAATTAAATATTCATTACCCATATTTCATTCTCAAAAAAGCCAATAACAAAAAAGCCAGCAAACTGAATGAGCTGGCGCTTTGTCACTGAAAAATGTAGTTAAATATCGCTTAATTCAGCCCATTCGTCATCGGATAATAACTTATCAAGATCTACCAAGATCAATAATTCATTATCACGATTACTCACTCCTTGAATAAATTTGGCACTTTCTTCGGTACCGACATTTGGGGCATTATCAATTTCAGAGCAACGTAAATAAACCACTTCCGCCACACTATCAACTAAAATACCAATCACTTGCTTTTCCGCTTCGATAATAACAATACGCGTTGAATCATCAACATCAGCAGACTGAAGTCCAAATCGTGAACGGGTATCAATAACGGTAACCACATTTCCACGAAGATTAATAATCCCTAATACATAATTCGGCGCACCTGGCACAGGGGCTATTTCGGTGTAACGCAACACTTCTTGAACTTGCATCACATTAATACCATAGGTTTCATTATCTAATTTAAATGTAACCCACTGTAATACTGCATCGTCTGAACCTGCAGCAACAGCTGCTACATTTCTAGAATCACTCATAGTTAACCTCGGTCAATCGAATCCTGACAACCTAAACCTGCATCAAGCATGTCAATTAGTGCTTGAACATGCAATATGCCACACATTTGTTGTTTTACTACTCCAGCAAGCCAAGGACGCTTGCCGGGTTTTTCACGCCAATTGACGTGTGATTTATCAATTTTTACAGCATTGACTAATGATTCACAAGCCAGCCCCCAACGGCTGTCTTCCAACATCACAAGATATTGATAATCTATAGACTCTGCCAGCTGTGATGAATACTTTTCTGGCATAACCCATGCACAGGTATCCACAACGTTAATTTTTTCTTCTCTGTGAGGCTGAACCCCCAAAAACCATTTTGGTCGCCCAATTAAATGATTTATGCGTTCAACCTTCACAATGCCACCTAAACTTACCAATGGTACTGCGAGTGTGAGTCCTGCAACTTTGAAGAACAATACTTGAAACTCGTCATCAAGAACCTGTTGAAGATCTTCCGTAATACTTGGCGGTGTTGCCCCCAACTGAGGTTGAGCAACATTATCACCTTGTTGCTCACAATTAATAATAGCCTTATTTATCGGGCTTGGGGTTGTTTCTGTTAACTTTATATCGACTAACGGTTTGATTTCTTTATCTGCAATGGCTGTTTTTTGCGTTAAAGCTGAAGCAACAGATGTTTTATTAACCCGAGTATCGCTTGCTAGCCCTAAAGCTTGCCTGACTTTGTCTGCACTGGCTTTAATCTCAGCCACCGTCATAGTAGGTTTAGAAGCCGTATCGGTTGCCGTTTGATTTTCAGTTTTTGACACCGCAGAAAGCAGTTTTTCTAACGCTTTTTTATCTATATTTTCAACAGGATCGGCAAAATTTCGCTCAAGTAAGACCTTTTGTGCGGGTTGAGACAAACGGCTTGGTATCGATTTAGCTGGATTGCCAACTGGCGGTATATTTTTATCCTCAAAAAAATGTTCATTTATTTCGCTGCTTTCAGAAGATATTGACTTAATGGCATCATCAATCGCTTTCGATGGTTCAGGTTTAGTATTGAAAGGGATTTCTTGAGAAGATTTTTTTGTCACTAATGGTGCCAAGGCATCCGATTTAGGTGCCACGGCGTCTTGCGTCTTATTAGATTGCGCAATCGCAGATTTCTCAGCAGCGCCTTCACCGGGCTCTTTGAGAAGCAAAGCAAAATAATCAAAAACAGTTTCATCAACCGATTTTGACATGTGCGAACTCCTGCTTTTCAAGATAATCTAATAACAAACCGTAGGCTTTGACACCACGACTAGATGGCGAATAATGGGAAGCTGGTAAGTGAGCTAAACTGGCATCTCTGAATTTTGTATCTACTGGAATCACATTGTCAGGCCATAAATTCTTATTATATTTCTCTTGCATATAAGCTAACGCGATTGGAGAGGCTTTGGTTCGTTTATCATACATAGTCGGGACTACACTGTAACTGTAACGTGTTTTTTTTGACCGCCCCATCAACTCCATTGTCTTTATCATCCTATCTAGCCCTTTAATCGCTAGAAATTCAGTCTGAACAGGAATAATAATATGCTGACTAGCCGCTAATGCATTTACCATTAATACCCCTAGCACCGGTGGGCAATCGATAATTGCCACATCGTAACAATCTTCTAATAATGCTAATAAGTTGCGTAATACTAAACCCATACCTTCTTGATGACCAAGTGCGCGATCTAGCGTTGCTAAAGCCATTGTTGCAGGAATAAGATCAAGCCCCTCTATTTGAGTAGGCAAAATATATTGCTTAATAAATGCTTGGGTTAATGATTTGTGGTTCACAAACACATCGTAAAGCGAACCTGGCACTTCTTCTGAATCAATGCCTAAATAATAGCCCAGAGAGGCATGCGGATCAGTATCTATCATCAAAACACGCTGACCACGCTTAACAAACGCTCCGGCCAAACTTGCTACCGTTGTGGTTTTACCCACACCACCTTTTTGATTTGCTACAGTCCAAACTTTCAAATATCCATCCCTCGGCCAGCAATGATAAGAGTCATATTAAGTATATTTTTATTGCGACTCATTTTTCTGAGGTAGTTCTCGTGTCGTCACCCTAATGCCGCCATGGGGTAAACGAATAACTTTTACACCCGCTTCATTTTCAGACACTAGCACATCTTCAGATAATTTTTCAGGCGCAATTGCAGTGCCTTGTATGTTTTTTTCAGCTATATCATCCAGTTGTGGTTGTGGGCTAAGCAAAACACTTTTAGGGGGTTCATCAATGTCAACTTTATTATCGACACTGTGCGCATCAAGCCCTGCAAACTCAATAATGGTTTGAGTTTGCTCCGGATGCTGAGTTAGCCAGTTAGCAATATCAGCAGCCTGCTCATCTGGGACCATTAATAGCACTTGTGATGCTTCTAATCTTTTAATGTCTGCCTTTAATAAATCATTCTTTTTTAACACATCCAGATATAAACTAGACAATACAACAACAGCTAATAACAATAAAAACAGCATCAAGTTTATACCGACACTGCCTTTATTCAATTTAACACTAACGGAGCTAGCCACGGGCGGTTTCTTTTAATATAGCCTCTGCCATATTGTCTAAGCTAATGGAATGGCTGGATATTCCTGCAGCAGCCACAGCTTGAGGCATGCCATAAACAACACAACTGGCTTCGTCCTGAGCCCAGATATTAGCTCCGGCAGTTTTGAGCATTCTAGCCCCCTCCCGGCCATCTGCGCCCATGCCGGTCAATACCACAGCTAAAATATCACCACCATAGGCTTTAGATGCTGAAGCAAAAGTGATATCAACACTTGGCTTGTAGTTCATATCACTATTTCCAGCCATCACTTTAAGACGACCTGTCATCCCCGATTTTTCAACGAGCATTTGCATTCCACCGGGAGCCAAATATGCACATCCGGGCTTTAACACATCGCCGTTAACCGCCTCTTTGACACTAATTTTACACAAGCTATCTAAGCGAGCAGCAAAAGCCGGCGTAAATGCCGCAGGCATATGCTGGATGAGCAAAATGGGATGAGGGTAATTATCAGGAAACTGTGTTAATACTTTTTGTAATGCGACAGGACCACCAGTAGATGTTCCAATCAGTAATAGCTTATAAGACTTGCCGCTGGCGCGGCTAGGTGCTGACGATTGTTGAACGACAACATTGGCCGATGCTGATACTTGTCTGTCCGAAGTTTCGCTCACACTTGTTTTTGACGTCAAAGGTCGCGTGAAGCTTGATGGCTGAGTTTGAGAACGTAAACTTGACGCCGCCACTGAAGGTGTTCTAGCCGTTGCAGTCGGCGTACTTGAAGTCATTCTGGTGATAGGCCGATAAACTCTTCTACGTCCTAACGCCTTAATACGTTGTTGTAATAAACTGATCGCTTCATCTTTGTTGGTCGCAATATCTTCAAATCGTTTGGGTAAAAAATCTAAAGCTCCCGCTTCAAGGGCGTCTAATGTAGATTTAGCCCCATCATGGGTTAATGATGAAAACATCAAAATAGGGATAGGATTGCTTGCCATAATCGCACGCACAGCACTAATCCCATCCATTACAGGCATTTCAATATCCATTGTAATGACTTGCGGGTTTAATGTTGCGGCCATTTTGACAGCTTCTTCGCCATTGACTGCAACCCCAACCACTTCGAGTTCAGGATCTTGATTAACAATTTCACTGACTCGACGTCGAAAGAAGCTTGAATCGTCAACAACTAATACTTTTATAGCCATTTCATTCCTTAAATAATGGAACTTTTATTTCTTATTTTTGGCGTAATGTTTTAATAAACCAGGTACATCGAGGATCAGTGCAATACCACCATCAGAAGTAATGGTGGCACCCGCCATACCAGGCGTTCCTTGAAGCATGCTTCCTAGAGGCTTAATCACCACCTCTTCTTGTCCGATTAACGCATCAACCACAAACCCTATTTGAGTTGTGCCTAACTGCACGATAACGACATGCCCATGCTTTTTATCACCATGTTTAAACTTGGTTTTATTACGGTGTAACCAATGCTCTAAATAAAATAATGGCACCGCTTTATTACGGACAATCACAGTTAATTGTCCATCGACAATATTTGTTTTGGTTAAATCAAGATGGAAAATCTCATTCACACTAGAAAGAGGTAAGGCAAACACTTGTTTAGACACATCCACCATCAATGTGGGCATGATCGCTAATGTCAGCGGCACTTTAATCTCTAAAACCGTGCCTTTCCCCTTCATTGAATCTATGTGAACAGAACCGTTTAATTGGGTAATACGGGTTTTCACCACGTCCATTCCCACACCACGCCCTGAAATATCAGAGATCTCCACTTTCGTTGAAAACCCAGGAGCAAAAATCAGGTTGTATGCTTCTGTATCTGTCATTCTCGCGGCAGCATCTTCGTCAAGCACACCACGGGATATCGCAATTTCTTTCAACTTTTGCGGATCCATACCGGCACCATCATCCTCAATTTTAAGCAGGATATGATCACCTTCTTGGCTAGCCGAAAGTGTGATGGTTCCCGTTCGGGATTTACCATTTGCTTCTCGAGTGATTGGCATTTCGATACCATGATCAACCGAGTTACGCACTAAATGGACTAATGGATCGGCGAGTGCCTCAACTAAGTTCTTATCAAGATCGGTTTCTTCACCAATCATGATTAAATCAATTTCTTTATTTAATGTGCGAGCTAAATCACGAACAACCCGAGGGAAACGGCCAAAGACTTTCTTAATAGGCTGCATACGGGTTTTCATCACAGCACCTTGCAGGTCCGCCGTGACTAAATCTAAGTTTGCCAGTGCTTTAGACATTTCCTCATCTTCTCGGGTAATACCAAGACTGACTAGGCGGTTTCGCACTAATACTAACTCACCCACCATATTCATGATTTGGTCAAGTCGGGCAGTATCTACGCGAACCGTGGTCTCTCCTTGAGGAACTGAAGATGCCGCTTTTGCTGCCGTTTTATCTTTGGCAATGACCTCTGCAGGTTTAACTACAGGGGCAGGAGCAGACACTTTGGCTTGCGCAGGTGTTGCAGGTTTAACGGTTGCAACTGGAGGAGTAACGGCCTCTACAGATTTAGTCGGCGCAGCTCCCTTGCCATGTAACTCATCAAGTAGTTTTTCAAATTCATCATCTGTAATGTCGTCTGAATCAACTAATTGAGCTGGGGAATCAACAATTGCTGCTGGAGCCGGTTTAACCGCTGCGGCTTCACCTTTAAATTTACCTGAGCCATGAAGTTCATCTAGCAAAGCTTCAAACTCATCATCGGATATTTCATCGGCCCCCACATCTGTGGGTTCAGATTTTATTGGCGCAGGATTGGGTTTTGATGAAGTCTGAGTGGTTGGACTTTTACCTTGGCCATGAAGTGCATCTAATAGGGCTTCAAATTCTGATTCGTCAATTTCATCGATACTGCTATCGCTGACAACATCTTCAATGTACTCAACTTGATGAATGACTTCTTCGACAACATCTTCAATGATTTCTTCAACGAGCTCTTCAGCACCACCATTGAGCTCTGAGGGCAAGGGCGCGCCAGAGCTTAATAACTTTAATTTATCAAGCAATGCAGGCTCTACAGGGTCTTGTTTTTCACCTTGCTGTGTTTGCGCAAACATGGTGTTAATCGCATCAACGGCTTGTAAAATGATATCCATCAACTCAGAATTAACACTACGCTTGCCCGTTCGGAGCAAATCGAAAGTATTTTCAGCTTCATGACAGACATCTACCATTGGCGTTAAACTTAAAAAGCCTGCTCCACCTTTTACCGTGTGGAATCCTCGGAAAATTGCGTTTAACAAATCACTGTCGTCAGGATTATTTTCAAGTGCAACCAACTGCTCTTGTAGAAGCTCTAAAATCTCGCCTGCTTCTATTAAAAAGTCCTGGAGTATCTCTTCATCAACATCAAATGACATTCAATTGACTCCTAATTAGAAACCCAGACTTGATAGCAAATCATCAACTTCATCTTGACCTGCTACCACGTCATCACGCAACTCGGCGTGCATAATTGGGCCCTCTGCCTCTATTTTATTATCTTTTTCAACAGGTTCCGACTGAGGTTTGTAATCACCAAATACAGTTAACATTGAGACAAGATTATTTTCAACTTCACGAACTAAGTCGATGACTCGACGGATCATTTGTCCAGTTAAATCTTGGAAATCTTGTGCCATCAATATTTCATTCAGTAATTGCCGCAAACGGTTTGAATCATGTTCACTGTGTAACATAAATTGTTGTACATCATGACAGAGGGTTTTGAAATCAACCAATTCGATGTCACGACGCATCAATTTATCCCACATGGGAGTAACAGACTGTATGTTGCTAATTATTGTATCGGCCAAAGGTAGACATTCTTCAACTGCATCCATGGTTTTATTTGCAGCTTGTTCTGTCATATCAATAACGTAGTTTAATCGCTCTTTCGCATCTGGAATTTCGGTGTTGGCTAATTCCGATAAACGATTATCTAATTGGAAGTCTTGAAGAGCATTATGAAGTTGTCGGGTTAACTTACCCACTTCTTCAAATAATTCACGCTGTAATGGTGTAGCTAGCTCTCTAACAACTTCATCAGCTTGGTCTTGCTCCCCCGCTTTAAGCAGTTCAACAAGTTGCTGTGCCTGTTCGAGAGTAATTAATCCCGATATTGTTGGCTGCATAACTTATCCTTTGCTTAAGCGAGACGTTCGAAGATTTTGTCTAACTTCTCTTTAAGAGTCGCTGCCGTAAATGGTTTTACCACATAACCATTCACACCAGCTTGAGCGGCAGCAATAATCTGCTCACGTTTCGCTTCTGCTGTTACCATTAATACAGGTAAATGTTTTAGCGAGTCGTCAGCACGGATTGCTTTAAGCAAGTCAATCCCTTGCATACCAGGCATGTTCCAGTCTGTTACGACGAAATCAAAATCGCCTTTTTGTAACATAGGTAGGGCTGTTGAGCCGTCATCTGCTTCTTGGGTATTATTGAACCCCAAGTCTCGCAACAAGTTCTTGATGATACGTCTCATTGTTGAAAAATCGTCAACAATGAGAATCTTCATATTCTTGTCCAAGGTTTCCTCCGGTGAGCTGATACTCTAGTGCTCAAATTAATAATTATTGTTGTTGTGTCCAATGCTTGAGCTTGCCTTTTAATCTAAGCATAGCCTGACTTAGTATCTGGCTTACCCTAGATTCGCTTACTTCAAGAATTGCACCAATTTCTTTTAAGTTTAACGCTTCGTCATAATATAACGACAGTACTAATGCATCTCTTTCTGGTAAGGTTTTAATTGCTTCCACCAGTGCTGACTTAAATTGCGTTTCAGCTAATGCGTCAAAATTTTCATCTGGTGTTTCATCTTCTGTAACAAGCACATCTTGTGAAACACCCAAATCTTCTATGCCTATGATTTTCCCAACAGAAACATCGTTTAAAATATGATGGTACTCATTGAGCGACATATCAAGTTTTTCTGCAATTTCTGTGTCACGAGCATCACGCCCCAGTGATTGTTCTAACTCATCAATCACTTGAGCTACACGGCGATTATTTCGATGAACAGAACGAGGAACCCAGTCCCCACGGCGAATTTCATCGATCATGGCACCGCGAATTCTGATCCCAGCAAAGGTTTCAAACTTCGCCCCTTTACTACCATCAAATTTTGATGATGCTTCAAGTAAGCCAATCATACCAGACTGTAACAAGTCATCTAACTGAACAGAAGCAGGTAATCTTGCCAACATGTGATGTGCAATTCTTTTTACCAGCGGAGCATACTGTTCAACAACGGATGTTTTATTATCGAACTGAGTATACGCAGCGGCTTTATTCACTCACTCTATCCTCTTGTTTTTCTTTACGCTGAACTAAACGTTCAACAAAAAACTCTAAATGACCACCGGGTTGCTGTGGTACTGGCCAGCTCATAATTTTGTTGGCTAAACCCTGGTATGCTATGGCTGCTGGTGACTTAGGATAAGCCTCAACAACCAATTTTTGTTTACGGACAGACTTACGAAGATTCTCATCAAATGGCACTGTGGCAACAAGCTCTAGGGCAACATCTAAAAATCTGTCTGTCACTTTACTGAGTTTAGCAAACAATTCCATTCCTTCTCGTAAACTGCGCACCATATTGGCCACAATTTTAAAATGGAATACGCCGTGTTCACGACTTAATATTTTTATCAGCGCATAAGCATCGGTAATTGACGTTGGTTCATCACACACCACGATCAATACGTCCTGAGATGCTCTAGAAAAACTCAGTACCATATCAGAAATGCCCGCTGCAGTATCGACAATTAAAATATCGAATTGCGTGCGCATCTCACTGAATGCGCGAATTAATCCGGCATGCTGTGCTTGAGTTAACTCTACCATTGCTTGAGTGCCTGATGTTGCTGGCACAATACCGATCCCTTTAGGACCTCTTACAATAATATCGTCTAATTCGGCATCACCCGACAAAACATGCGATAGGTTTTTCTCAGCACGAATGCCAAGCATCACATCGACGTTAGCCAAACCAAGATCCGCATCGAGCACTAAAACACGCTTCCCTTTTTCAGCTAAGGCGACGGCAGTGTTAATAGACACACTGGTTTTTCCCACCCCACCTTTACCACCGGATACGGCAATTACTTTAACTTTTTCGTTATTGGGTTGATTCATCATACGTAAACCACTTGCTTGATCACGGGTCATATTCTTACTCGAATGCATAAGCCATTTCATTAGACCATGCGGTTGTGTCTTGAGACGTTTGTTGTTCGGTTTCGTTCAGTGCGGCTAACGCTTGCTTAGCCAATGCTAAGGTATCTGCTACTTTCATGTCCTCTGGAACACGTTGGCCATCAGTCACATAGCTCAATGGTAACTCATTTTGGATAAGAACGCTCAATGCACCTGCAATTGATACCGATTCATCCAATTTAGTTAATATCGCACCGGCTAAAGGTATGCGTTTAAAGTGATTAACCGCATCTTGTAACACTCTACGCTGTCCTGTGGCTGACATCACCAAATAACTGCGAATTGGGATCCTACTGTTTGCCGTCAAATTATCAAGTTGTTGATAAAGACGCATGTCACGTTGCCCCATACCTGCGGTATCTATCAATACCAACTTACGATTTCTAAATTGATATAAAATTTGTTCAAGTTCAGCAAGATCATGTGCTTGCTTTACTGGACATCCCATTATTTTGCCATAAGTTGCTAATTGCTCATAGGCTCCAATACGATAATGGTCAGTTGTAATCAATGCAACTTGATCTGCACCATGGTGCGCAGCAAAACGGGCTGCAATTTTAGCTAATGATGTTGTTTTACCAACACCCGTAGGTCCAACAAAAGCAACAACGCCACCACGTTTGACAATATCATCACCTTGATTATCTAATAAATTAGCTAAACTTTGCGGTAATGATCTCACTAACTCAGCAGGATTATAGTGCTGACTGAGTGATGAAAGTCTTGCCGCCACGGGTGGCGAAAATTCAGCAGCAAGTAATTTACTTTCAAGCATAGCACCGACAGGATCTTTACGCTTTTTTTGATCACTCATTAATGAAGATACTTGATGAGTCAGCAAGTTACGTAATGAAGCCATTTCTTCACGAAGCGCATCAACCTCCGCTGAATTCACTTTATTATTTTTAACTGGCTTATCAAGTTGAGCTTGCTGGTATTGAGGCTTAGAAGGCTTTGATGCGGCCGTTGCGCCCTGTAACTGACGTGCCCATTCTGGTAATTCGGGGTCAATCTGTTGCGAAGGCGCTTGTTGGTTCAAACGACTTTGCTGCTTTTCTAATAACGCTTGTAAAGAATCTGCCACTGGAGGAGGACTGATTTTAGTTTGTGCTTTTATTGCAGGCTTGGTTGCCAGAGACACTTTGTCTTCACTTAAATCCATATAACCAGATGATGGCGCTTTCATGGCAACATTCGCTTTAGGTTCATCGTAATCAACGGCAGCAACAATCTCAATTCCGCCAGCTACTTTTTTATTAGACATAATAACAGCGTCAGAGCCAAGGGTTTCTTTCACTTGCGCTAATGCTGCACGCATATCTTTGGCAAAAAATCGTTTAATTTTCACTACGCACCTCTTTTATCTGACGTTATCACTATTGGCCGACGGCTGAAACAATGCGTATCTGCTTCTCATCTGGGATTTCTTGGTATGAAATCACCCTTAAATTTGGAATAGTGTATTTAACAAATCTTGACAGGGTTGAACGTAGCATACCTGATGTCAATAAAATGGCTGGTTGCCCCACCATTTCTTGCTTCTGTGAAGCATCTAATAATGACTGCTGCATACGTTCTGCTAGGCCTGGTTCAATATTTGGACCGTCACCGCCTGTCGCCTGCATAGACTTATGCAACATCTGTTCCAACTCTGGTGCCAAAGTAATGACTGGAATTTCTAATTCTGGGCCTGATATTTCTTGCACTATCATACGTTTTAACGCGATACGCACAGCAGCAGTAAGAACCTCGGTATCATTGCTCTTTGTGCCGTATTCTAATAATGTTTGCACAATGGTGCGTAAATCCCGTACCGACACCCCTTCATTCAATAGATTTTGCATTACCTTGACCACATTACCTAGCGACATAATATCAGGAATAAAGCCGTCGACTAGTTTAGGGGATTGTTTGGCTAACATATCCATTAATTGCTGAACTTCTTCATATCCTAATAGCTTGGCAGCATTGTTACTCAAAAGCTGACTGATATGTGTTGCGACCACGGTTGCGGTATCTACCACGGTATAACCTAGCGTTTGTGCATGTTCGCGCTGCTCTGGAGCAATCCAAACCGCTTCTAAGCCAAATGCGGGATCCGTGGTTTCAATGCCGTCTAATTTTCCGTAAACCTGTCCGGGATTAATGGCAAGTTCGCAGTCGTGTCTCACTTCGGCTTCGCCGACCACAACCCCCATTAACTGAATACGATATGAATTAGGTGAAAGGTCGAGATTGTCACGAATGTGTACAGCAGGCACTAAAAAACCCAGTTCTTGTGATAATTTTTTACGTACCCCTTTAATTCGGCTTAATAATTCTCCACCCTGGCCTTTATCAACTAAGGGGATCAGTCTATATCCAACCTCTAAGCCGATAGTATCAACATGACGAACATCATCCCAACTCAGTTCTTTAGGTTCTTTATCTTTAACATCAACCGGACCTTTCTTGACTAACTCTAATGCCTGAGCTTTTTTATCTTTTATACGTTTGTGAACAAAATAGGCTGCACCAGCGGTAATTGCAGCAAAACTTAAAAAAGCAACATGGGGCATACCAGGAACAATCCCCATCACAAATAACAAACCTGCTGCAATAGATAATGACTTTGGATTGTCAAACATTTGGCTCATCATCATCTGGCCCATATCACCAGATTCATTTTGACGCGTGACCATTAAGGCTGCGGCAATTGACAGTAATAGACCTGGTATTTGCGCCACCAGACCATCACCTATGGTCAATAAGGTATAAATTTCAACCGCACTTGAAAAATCAAGCCCATGTTGAACCATACCAATCATAAATCCGCCTAGTATGTTGATAACTAAGATCATAATACCTGCGATTGCATCACCTTTTACGAATTTTGACGCACCGTCCATCGCACCGTAGAAGTCAGCTTCACGTGTCACTTCTTCGCGGCGAATTCTCGCTTGCTCTTGATTTAAAATGCCAGCATTCAAATCGGCATCAATCGCCATTTGCTTACCTGGCATTGCATCTAACGTGAAACGCGCACTGACTTCAGAAATACGCCCTGCACCTTTAGTCACTACGGCAAAGTTAATAATAATTAGAATTAAAAACACAACTAAACCAACAGCATAGTTGCCACCAATTACCACTGAACCAAATGCCTCAATCACTTTACCGGCAGCGTCTGCGCCATTATGGCCTTCAAGTAATACAACCCGGGTTGAGGCAACGTTCAACGCTAACCTTAATAAGGTAGCAACCAGTAACACGGTGGGAAATGCAGCAAAATCGAGTGGTCTATCGGTATAAATCGCCACTAAAAGCACCACTAGCGCAAGTGCAATATTGAATGAAAACAGAATATCTAATAAAAATGGAGGGATAGGTAGAACGACCATACCCAGTGCGGCCAGCACTAGTATCGGCGTACCTATGCCTTTAAAAGTGGATAGTCTAATTTGTTTGAATTGCCCTAAAGCTGCTTTTGCATCCATTAACGAAGGCCTTTTACCGATGAGTTTTTGACACGTTCAAACAGTAAAAGCAAGAACTAAGCCAATCCGCAACATATCGGCAAGGATCAGTATTTTAAATCATCTGGGATCGGTTGTTTTAGCGGCACTGGCGTTGGGCGACGCCCTTTGCCTTTTTGATATTGTTTTAATTGGAATACATAAGCTAACACTTGCGCCACGGCAGTAAATAAGCCCTCAGGCACTTGTTGATCGACTTTAGTTGTGTGATATATCGCTCGCGCTAATGGCGGAGCTGAAACAATGGCAACATTATGTTCACGGGCGATTTCACGAATTTTAAACGCAACATCATCAACACCTTTAGCAATTAAAAATGGCGCTGATGAACGGCTAACATCGTATTTAACTGCTACGGCATAATGTTCAGGGTTTACCACAATCACATCGGCATTCGGGACTTCGGCCATCATACGTCTTTGTGCAATTTCACGCTGCATTTGCCTTACGCGCCCTTTAATTTCAGGCTGACCTTCTGAATCTTTATATTCATCTTTAATTTCTTGCTTGGTCATTTTAAGTTGTTTGTTATGATTCCAAATTTGGAAAGGCACATCAATCACAACAATTAATAGCATTGAAGAGCACAGTAAGATAAACATCCAGACTAGCAAGTCTAATGCATGGTAAACATTCCCCGGAAGATGATCGCTGGAAAGGGTTAAGATATCGTAAAAATAGATATCTAGTAGTAAATAAGCTGCCAATGCGACAACAGAGAATTTGGCAATACCTTTAGTTAATTCGACTAAAGCTTGGGTTCCAAACATACGTTTAAAACCACTCATCGGGTTCATTTTACTACCTTTAGGCATAAAAGCTTTGACTGAAAATGACATCCCACCTAGAACAATATTCCCTAAAAATGACACAAAAGCTAACAGGAGAATAAAGCTTAACAATGGCCACCCAAGCTCATTACCGACAACGCCCCATACGCGAAACATGGAGTTAGTATCGAATATTTGATCCCGCTCCATAGTAAAAATTTGTTTCATGACCGTATATAAACTGCTGGCGATAGCTGGCCCTGTCATAGCAAAGCCCACTGAAGCCGCCAACAAAACTGCAGCGGTTCCTAACTCTTTAGAGCGAGCAACCTGGCCTTTTTCACGCGCCTGTTCAAGGCGCTTACTAGTGGGTTCCTCTGTGCGTTCTTGACCGCTATCAGCCTCTGACATTTACAGCATCCTCAAAAAGTCACATTGCCATCAATTTGACATTGCAATTGTAAAATATCACACATCAACAACTGTGCAGCCAGCCAGACTTCATCAAAGTGAGCCATGATCGGACCTAATGTTAACCAAAGAATTAACAAGCCGCTGACCATAGTTACCGGAAAACCAATTGAGAAAATATTTAATTGGGGAGAGGCTCGCGTCATCACGCCAAATGATAAGTTAATCAATAATAAAGCAACAATGGCGGAAATAGACATGGTGAGCGCAGCGCCAAACATATAACCACCCCATTCGGCCAAACTTCTATAAGTGGATATATTAATCCCCTGATTTGACACTGGAATAGTCTCAAAACTGGCAACGACCATACGAAACATTAATAAATGACCATCTACCGCTAAAAAAATCAATGTCGCCAATAATAAGAATGTATTACTGACTACGGGTGTTTGTTCACCCGAACCAGGATCGACCATAGAGGCAAAACCCAAGCTGGTTTGCATACCAATAACTTGACCTGTTAATACAAAGGTTTGCATCATCATCAGACTCACAAACCCCATTGCAGTGCCAATTAAAATTTGTTGCAAGGTAATAAACACTGAACTAAGGGCAAACAACTCAACATTTTCAACGGGAGGAAGCACGGGCACAATAGCAAAAGTAAACGCCACTGAAAGCATTAACCTTACACGGGCAGGAGTGGTATTGGCACCAAACACTGTCATGGTCATTAACATGGCAGAAATACGAAAAAGCGGCCAAAGGTACATGGCGATTGTTTGACTGATTTCATCAAACAAAATGTCCATCAGATTACCCTATCACAACAGGAATTAAATTTACCATTTCGATAAAAAAATCAACCATAGTTTGTACTAACCAATGTCCTAAAAACATTAGCGCAAACAAGGTGACTAACAGTCGAGGTAAAAAACTTAAGGTCTGCTCGTTAATTGATGTTGCGGCTTGGAACACGGCAACCACCAGACCAATTGCTAAGCCGGGTAAAATGATAGCTGACACTATCAATACAATAATCGACAGGGCTTCACGAAAAATATCAATTAAGGATTCAGGAGACATATTTTCTCCTATATCCCAAAGCTGTTGGCTAAGGTTCCCATGACTAAACTCCAGCCATCAACCAATACAAACAGCATTATCTTAAAGGGTAATGACACAATCATTGGAGATAACATCATCATCCCCATTGCCATCAAAATACTCGCCACCACTAAATCTAATACCAAAAATGGCACGAATAACATAAAGCCTATTTGAAATGCGGTTTTTAACTCACTGGTAATGAACGCGGGAATAATGACGCTCATTGGCGCTTCTTCAGGAGATTTAATGTCTTTATAACCCGATATTTCAATGAAGGTTTTTAAATCCGTGGTCCTAACCTGAGATAACATAAACGCTTTTATCGGCTCTTTACCGACATCATAGGCTTGATTTAACGTCATCGACTCGTTCATGTAAGGTTCAACCGCTTCAGCATAAATTTTATCGAACACCGGCGCCATAATAAAAAAAGTCATGAACATACTTATGCCAATCAATACCTGATTGGATGGTGTTTGTTGTAACCCCAATGCCTGACGAAGAATAGACAACACTACAATGATACGGGTAAAAGACGTCAGCATAATAACCATTGCAGGAATAAAGCTCATCGCTGTCATTAACAGCAAAATTTGCATTGTCACTGAGTATTCGGTCGCCCCATCTGCACCTGTTGTGACCGTTAACGCGGGTAAAATCCCATCTTGAGCAACCGCGCTAGCAGACCAAATAGAGGCCGTGGCAATACAAACCCAAAATAGCACTAACAACCCTTTACTCATGATGACTTTCCTTAGCTTGTTGTAAATTTTTTGCAAATGAGTGGTTTGACGCTTCAATCGGTTGAGTTAATTTATCGAGGAGGTTTATTTGATGTGGCGTCACGCCTAAGAGGTATTGTTGTTGATTAATTTCAATGACCATCAGCTTTTCTTTTTGTCCAACTTGCGTCATTGCAATCGTTTTGATTAGTGCATTTTGACTCGGAACAAGATTAAGTCTTTTCACAATATAGGCAAGTAAAAAGATTAACGCGATAACGACGATTAATCCACCTAACATGTTCGCTAGGGTAGAGACATAACTTGTATTATTGCTAGACGAGACAATTTGTGAAGTTGTTGTATCTTCAATCGCTACAGCTGCATTAGATAAAAGCACAGTAAGATATGACACAATGAATCCTTGGATCAGACACCACTAAAATGTTTCAGCAACAAGATTAATCCAAAACACTAAAGTGGTGGTCATTACATAGAGATCAATAAAGTAATAAACTGATCTTATTTGAGTTTTTTAATCCGCTCTGTTTGACTAATGACATCAGTGAGTCGAATACCAAACTTATCATTGACCACAACCACTTCACCATGGGCAATCAAGGTGCCATTGACCATGACATCTAGCGGTTCACCTGCGACGCGGTCTAATTCGACTACTGAACCTTGGTTTAGTTGTAACAAGTTACGAATACTGATAAAACTCCGCCCGACTTCCATTGAAATAGTCACAGGAATATCAAGAATAGAATCTAGTTTTGCCGCATCTTCTTTCGAAAGAGGCTTGGAATCATCAACTAACTCATCAAGTTCAACTTGCTGAGCCTCTTCAATCGCTTGCTCAGCCATGGCAGCAGCCCAATCATCACCAGTATCTTCAGTACTCATCACTTCACCTTATAAATCTGAAATATCACGCGATTTACCTTTGCGTGTTACCAATTGTAATTCTGACTTAACCGTTTCTGGTCGTGGAATTTTTTCACTAATTTTTAATGCCAAATTATCGCGTGATTTACCTAACTTACAACGGTATGTAGGTAGATCTTCAATGCGCATCATAATGTATTCAGGTAATTCAATGGGAATAATATCACCCGCTTTAAAATCCATCACATCGCGAAGTTTTAATTCATGTTCAATAATATTTGCATCAAAGCCCACTTGCACATCCATGATTTCATCGCGTAAAGCCTGAGACCAGCGCATATCGGTATCTTGTTTATCGCTTTGTACCCCTGCATCCAGTAGCTCACGGATAGGTTCAATCATGGAATACGGCAAGGTAATATGGAAATCACCACCGCCGCCATCAACCTCAATATGGAAAGAGTTAATCACCACTACTTCCGTAGGGCTGACAATGTTAGCCATCGCGGGATTCACTTCAGAGTCTAAATATTCAAACTCAACATCCATCACTGGAGCCCAAGCATCTTTATAATCTTCAAATATAATTTTTAACAGTAACTGAACAATTCGGCGTTCTGTTGGAGTAAATTCTCGGCCTTCAATTTTGGCATGAAAACGACCATCTCCGCCGAAAAAGTTGTCCACTAAAATAAACACCAAACGCGCTTCCATGGTGATTAACGCCGTACCTTTTAATGGACTAAAACGCACCATATTTAAACTAGTAGGCACAAACAGAGTGTGGACATACTCGCCAAACTTCAGCATTTGTACGCCATTAATTGACACTTCAGCTGCGCGGCGCATCATATTAAACATGCTGATCCGCAAATGACGCGCAAACCGTTCATTGACAATTTCCAGCGTTGGCATGCGGCCACGAACAATTCGGTCTTGAGATGAAAAGTCATACGACCTTGCATCATCACCACCGATATCTACGTCATCTTCATCAACATCATCAACTCCATGAAGAAGCGCATCAATTTCGTCTTGGCTTAATAAATCACTCACATCATCACCTTAACTATCCTGTCAGGATTACTGCATTACAAAACCGGTAAATAATACTTTCTCAACTACAGTTTTACCGGTTATGGATTGCAATGTATTTTGCACGCTTAACAGTGCTAATTGACGCATTTCGTCTTTACCGGCTTGCGTACTCAATTTCTGAACATCAGCACCACTAAAGGTGGTTAATAAAGCATCTTCAATTAATGGGATGTGTTTTTTTACTGTCGTTTCATCATCCGTTCCACGGACCATTAACTGGACTTTAATTTCAACTAAACGTGCTCGGTCAACCCCAGGTAAATTGAACAAAAATGGTCTTGGCATGCCGACATAATTAGCTTCAAGTCCAGCAGACTTTGACGCCATTTGCTCAGTGGAACCCGCTGCAGACTCACTGGGCTCAGCTGCAACAGATTGCTCGTCAGAACCCAGAAAAAACCATGCTCCGACACCAATAAGGATTGCGACAACAATGCCAATACCACCAAAAAGGATTAGTTTATTACCCTTTTTAGGTTCGGTATTTGTTTCATTAAGTTCTAATTCTTCAGCCATTACACTTCCTAACACGTTTAAGCGATATACCAGAGGTTAATTATATTGAGTATTAACACAATACATAACAATATCTCTATAGGTTACCGACTTAAGCGTAATAATCTATACCTGATTGCAAACTCTCTGAATCATTTTGAAACATTGAATGCTCTAATGCTGAATTTTCATCCAAATCATGCTGTTGACTTGTGCCTTGCGATGATTCTTGCGATTGACCATCTCGACCGCCACCACCTTGAGACACCTGACTATCAGCAAGCTGTAATCCCTCTTGAGCCAACATTTCCCTTAAACGCGGAATAGCTTGCTCAATTAAATCTCTGGTTTGAGTTTGGGCAACATGGAATTGCACTTGTGTTTGATCACCATGAACCTGAATTTTGACCATTAAATGGCCAAGTTCAGGTGGATCTAAACGTATCTCAGCCTGCTGAATACCATTGCTTACCATGGTAATTAGTTGCTGTTTCATGACGGGAGAAAAACGCTGGATCATCTCCTGCATTTGCACTTGTGACTCGCCATGCTGTTTTAATGCTAGTTGAAATTGAGGGACATCACTTTTATGAATGGGAGTAAAACTACTTTGATTTTGCAAAGCCTTAGTATCAACACTTTCTTCTACTGTAGAAAGTCCATCAAAGTTTAAGGTTTTATCAAGCGTTTCTGTAGTAACGCCCGCTGCAGCAACATTAGGTTTAATCAGCTCAACCGAAAGCTGAGTTTTATTAGTAGCATCTACTTTAGGTGTGATACCTGTGCTCGGTGAATCAGTCGCTGTACCTAAAATATTTACTTTATCGCCAGTTGAAGATGCTGCAATCGATGATTGATTTTGTTTTCCAAACAAATCAGCGGCCAACTTGTCTGCAGCAATCACTTTATTGACATCTTTTTCCGAACTCAAGCCCGATGTAACTTGAGTGACTTGAGCAACTTGTATCGCTTTATCAGCATCAACCCAATCCACCTCTACTGAATCAACAATGGATTTATCAATCACTGGAGATTGTAAGTTAAAGTCATCGACTATTTTAGCTAAATCATCATATGATAACGAAACCAGCTCCGCTTCAGTTAGCGAGGAAAACGTCATAAGCTGTTCCAGTTGGGATGTTGGTAAAGAAGCTATATAAGAAGAGTTCAACTCTTCCGCTAAAGGGGGCTGAATCGTTGTAATAGATAACTCATCAACTATCGTTTCTATGTCTGATGTCGCCGCTAAATCTTGTGGTTCTAAGGCAAAAGCGGCATCGGATATTGGCAACAATGCTGAGTCTAAGGCCACTTCATCTGGCATCATCTCTACATTCGATGCTATTTCGTCATGCGGCAAGATTTTTCCGTCAGCTTTTACTTTGTCAAATGACAACGCCATATCTAGCTGTGCGAATACAAGGGCTACATCGCCTTCATCTAAAGGTTCAGACAAGTCGAGCTCTGCATTTATTATGTCTGAGTGTTCTGAGGACTTTTTAGTGTCTGCAATATCGGCATTTTGAAATGATGATGTCTGACGAGCTTGATTAAAGACAGAAAGGAATGACTGATTATCAGATACTTGCATGGTATCTTTTACTTGCGAGGACTTATTTGTATTGTTACCCGCTAAAAGAATATTGCTCATCTGTTGCATGCTATATGCTCCGCAAACTCAACCTAAAAAATAAATTAATCGTCGTTTCGTATAAAATTTTTAGTTAAAAAAACACCGTAAAATAAAATGAGAAACGTCACTTCACTGACGATTAACTGTAATATAGGTAGTATTAAGCAAAATAGATGCCAATTACATATTGAGGATTAAGGCGTTATTTGTCACGGCGTTGGCGAATGTATTGTTGCATTGCAAATTCATCTGCCATTTTTTGTTCACGTCTAGATTCAGCAATTTGGGCTTTTTGGGCTTTTTGGGCGAGTAACATCTCGATGGCTTTACGTTTTTGCTGTTTTTCCAGCCAATGTGTTTGGCGGTAACCCACTTGTTGTTCAGCATCTTTAACGGCTGCGACTTGCTGAATAATGGCGTTATCAACTTGCTTAATAAATTGATGGAATTGATGATATTGATTAGCGCTTAAGCTTTGACCTTGCTGGCCCTTCATTTGTTTCATGTAGTCAAGGCGGTAATTATTTAACGCATCTAATTGACCTTGTCTTTTTTGTTTTTCAAATTGAGCCGATTTAAGCTGCATTGCAGCTTGCTCTTCTGCTTCAGTCGCTAATTTAAGCACAGTGTTTAATGGATCGCTTGCCATGCTCTTTCCCTAATACCATTGAACAATGAAAAGATTAATTCTGACATTGGCCAGCTATTTGGCTCATCATAAGGGCACTATTTTCAAAGTTAATGGCTTCTTTAAAACCTTGACGTAAAAACGCATTCATTGCGGGTTGCAATCTAATGGCATTATCAATTCGAGGGTCACTGCCTTGTGAATAAGCCCCAATGGAAATCAGGTCACGATTTTGTTGATATAAAGAATACATTTGTTTTACACGGCGCATCGCTTCTAAATGTTCAGCGCTAATCACCATCGGCGCGACACGACTAATGGATTGTTCAATATCGATAGCGGGATAATGGCCTGAGTCAGCCAAACGGCGAGATAACACGATATGACCGTCTAAAATTGCGCGCGATGCGTCTGCAATGGGATCTTGTTGATCATCACCTTCAGTTAACACCGTGTAAAATGCGGTAATTGAACCTTGTCCAGGTCCCCCATTACCTGCACGTTCTACTAATCTAGGCAATTTAGCAAATACCGAAGGCGGATAGCCTTTGGTTGCAGGCGGCTCACCAATAGCTAAGGCAACTTCACGCTGCGCTTGGGCATAACGGGTTAAGCTATCCATCAATAGCAGTACGTTGTAGCCTAAGTCGCGAAAATATTCTGCTATTCTAGTCGAGGTTTCACATGCCCTAAGACGCATGAGTGGAGAGGTATCTGCAGGAGCCGCCACAACAACGGAACGCGCACGCCCCTCATCGCCTAAAATTTCTTCAATAAACTCTTTGACTTCGCGGCCACGCTCGCCCACTAGACCAACAACAATCACATCGGCATTCGACCCGCGAGTCATCATGCCTAACAGCACACTTTTACCCACGCCAGAACCGGCAAATAACCCCATACGCTGACCTTTGCCCACGGTTAACATAGCATTAATCGTGCGAACGCCAACATCTAAAGGTTCGGTTATCGCGCGGCGAGAAAGTGGGTTGATATAAGGCGGATGGCGAGAGGCTTGCTCATTGGTTGTTAACGGTCCAAGTCCATCTAAGGGTTGACCACTGCCATCGAGCACGCGGCCTAATAGGCTTAACCCAACACTTAAACCAGATTGCTCACCTAAAGGCTGTACACGTGCACCTGGTAATACCCCACGCAGTTCTTCGACTGGCATTAAATAGAGTAATTTATCATCAAAACCTACGACTTCAGCAATCAATTCACCGACCATGGTTTCTATCGAACACAAACTCCCCACAGGCGCTCTGCATCCGGTTGCTTCTAGTGTTAAGCCAACAACACGCACTAACTGACCACTGGCAATGGGTCTCAGTGGCACAACACTTTGATGATGAACTTTGAGTTTATTCAGTAATTGATGTTGACGGTTTATCATCGACCTCACCTTGCTCATCTGCATCCGCGGCGTTATCGCTATTGAGCATGCCACTCTCATCTGAGGCGCAATTAAGTTGCTCGCCCTTCGCTTGGTGTGGCGCTGTCTCAGAATGCCTAACTGACGTGTCATTTAGGTCGTGAGCTATGCCGGCGTCTTCTGCCTGCTTCACTTCACTAGCTTGCTCATCTTGATTGTCGTTTTTGGTGAATGCAGTGGCTAAATCATCCACTGCCGTTGAGCGGTAAACACTATCATCCTGTTTAGCAAGGTTGACTTGGTGACTAAGTTGCAAAGACTGTGCGTCCAAATGAGTAAAAATCTGTTCAATGCGCTGTGCTAAGGTTAAATTAACCGTGGAACGCAAACTTTCAATAAACACATCACCTTGAGATAAGCTAGGATCGCTTTCTAACACCCAATCATTTTGAGTTAATTGAGCTTGGCCGTATAGGGTTGTCACTAAATTGACATCTTCAGGGTGCAATCTTACTTTTACACGTTGATCTTTTATGGGTAACGCATCAACACCTTGACGAATTGTCGCAGCAATATGTTCTGGGTGCATTTTTAATTCTTGCTGCACAACGGCTTTAGCAAGTGACAGTGTCATTGCCAGTAATTCGGCTTCCACCTCGGCATCTAATACTGCTAAAGGCTGTTCAAATTGGTTTATTAACTGCGTAAATTGAGCGATTAATTGCTCAGCCTTCAATGTACCGGCTTCATGACCTTGCATTTCGCCCTGAGCAAATCCCTCTTCATGCCCTTGGGCTAAACCTTCCAACCGGCCTTGCTCTAATCCTTGTTGAAAACCATCTTGCTTACCTTGTTCAAAACCTTCTCGCTCAGCATCAGCTCTGATCTGTTCAATCTGGGCCATTGTGGGCATTTTGACCGCTTGTTCTACCGCAGGTGCAGATGATTGGTAGGTGCCAGCTTTTTTACCGTATAAATTTGAAGGCTTATCGGCATTATCAAGAGTCACATCCGGCAATTGCCAATGGCTGAACTCATGTTCATCCTCAGCATTTAACACTTTTTTGGATATTTTTGAGTCTGTCATAGTTCAACCAATTTAAAATGCCTATCTAATGATATTTTCACAGTGATTAAAGGAACTCTTCTCCACCACCGCCACCCAGCATGATTTCACCGCTATCAGATAATCGTCTGGCAATCGATAAAATTTCTTTTTGTGCCACTTCAACTTCACTGATACGAATAGGCCCCATTGCTTCAAGATCATCACGCAACAATTCCGCAGCACGCTTAGACATGTTGCCCAAAATTTTCTCTTTTAAGGCTTCATCAGCACCTTTAAGCGCCTTCATTAATACATCTTGCTGAACATCACGTAAAAGTGCTTGAATACCTCTGTCGTCGACATCAATAAGATTTTCAAATACAAACATCATATCCTGAATCTGCTGGGCCATTTCTTCATCAGACTCACGCATGGTTTCCATAATCTGACTTTCAACACCAGTATCAAGGTAGTTCATAATATTCGCTGCAGCTTTTAAGCCACCCATTTTGGCTGCTTGCGCACCGCCCTGACCAGCAAACTGTTTCTCCATGATGTCGTTTAACTCTTGCAATGCCGCGGGTTGAACTTCTTCAAGGTTAGCAATTCGCATCATCAAATCAAGACGGGTGTTTTCGGGGAATTGACTAAAAATTTCTGCGGCTTGATCGGGTTCCAAATAAGATAAAACAATGGTTTGGATCTGTGGATGCTCATTTTGAATAATGGTTGCCACTTGGCGTGCATCCATCCACTTTAAGGAGTCTAACCCTTTGGCACCACTGCCCATGATGATTTGTTCAATTAAATTACCTGCTTTATCTTCACCCAATGCGGCGGTTAATGCTTTACGCACAAACTCTTCACTGTTGAAGCCAATAGAGGAAAATTTTTGAATATCATCTAAAAACAGTTTATGCACCCCAATCACTTTCTCTTGACCGAAATCTTGCATGGCCGCCATAGACATACCGACTTTTTGCACTTGTTTTGGTTCAAGGTGCTTTAGAATTGACGCGGCATCAGCTTCGCTCAAACTCAGCAACAAAATAGCTGTTTTTTCGATACCCGATAAAGAATCAGGATCAAAAGCGCCTTTTTCAGCCTTGTCGACTTTCTCTACTTTCTCTTCTTTTCGATTAGCCATTGTCTTGTAACCAGTTTTTAACTACTTGAGTGGATAATTCAGGCTCATTTGCAACCAGCGCACGAATCGCCTTAATCATATCATCATCTTTATGTAAATTAGGGATAAGAATTGAACCGTCATCGGCATAACTGTATTCGGCTTCTTTACTGTTTAACATCCCTAAGGTATCTGCTGCATATTGATCTTCAATCTCTGCAAGTTCATGCCCTAAACGCACATCTTCAGGCATATTAACACCTTCAGGGTTAATAAGACGTTTAAGCATCGGACGTACAACAGTTAAAATCAGTACCAACACAACTAACGCACCTAACACCAACTTGATAGCTCGCCAAAACCAAGGCTGCTCCCACATATCTGGCTCAGGTAACTCTTCCATTAACTGATCCATAAAGGGGACAGTAACAACCTCTAGCGCATCACCACGTTGGCTGCTAAAACCAACTGCGCCTTCTAACAATCGACGAATATTGGTGAGCTCTTGTTCCGTTCGTGGTACTCGTGTAACCGCGCCGTCTTCGCCTACGGGGCCGGGTTTAAAGTCCAGCGCAACAGACACACTGACTCTGCGTACCTGACCAACCTGCTGACGCGTATGGCTAATGGTAGTGTCATGATCAAAGTTACGAGTCGCTTCTCTGTGAGTGTCAGAAGATTTGGTGGTTTCAGTCGCGCCACCGGCTTCCATCGGTATATCAGCATCCATAGGCGGCTGGTTTGTCAGAGCGCCAGGAATGCCACCAGTACTGCCACCTGAAGAGTTACTTTCGATGGTCATTTCGCTTCTTAGGGCGGGCAAATCTGGATCAAAACGCTTTGATGTCTGTTCTACGGCAGTAAAATCCATATTAACATCAACTTGCGAAGTATAATTTTCAGGCCCAAGAATTGGCATTAAAATAGAGTCAATTTTTTTACGGTATTCGGCTTCTTTTTGTTGCACAATTTCTAATTCACGACGTGCACGAGCAGAAGCGCCATCTTGACTACCCGAATTTAATAAACGTCCATTGGAGTCTGTCACTGTCACCCGAGCAGGTTCAAGTCCTTGTACTGCTGAGCCAACGATATCAACAATCGCATCAACTTCTTCTTGTCCTAAACCGCCTCTGCGAAGACTTACAACCACAGTTGCACTGGGTTTGGAGGCATTTCTGGCAAACACATTCTCTTTAGGTAGTGCCAGAATCACTTTTGCGCGACTAACACTTTTTAGCTCTTCAATGGTGCGGGCAAGATTTAATTCTTGGCTATGCTTCAAGCGAGCTTGTTCCATCCGCTGACTCACGCCAAAGCCGCTATCTTTACTTAAATAGTCATCACTTTGAGTACTGCTTTCAATGCCTGCTCTACTGAGCAATAATTTCACATCTTGATATTGATCTTCGGGTACTTTCACCACATCAACGTTGATTTGGTATTTGATTTTGTTTTTATCCAAAACGTCCAACACTTGGATCATTTCAGACGTTTCCATCTTACCCAGCGGACGATATTCAGGTTCCTGCGCCCACATCATAATAATCACGGCTAGCGCTAAACAAACCGCTAACGCCAATATCATGGTCACTTGACGCATCATATCGGCACCGCCCATGTTGCTCAGCAAGCCAGATTTATTCTCTTGCTGAATGCCGCCATTAAGTGCTGCATCTGAACCTACCATTATGTCTGTGCTCACAATATGCCCCTACTGTTATTCTTTTTCATCAGCTAGCCGGTGTTAGTGATCGGTTAAACCGGCATACTCATAATTTCTTTATAAGCTTCAACCAATTTATTCCTCACCTGTACGGTTGCCTCAAATGCCACTCCCGATTTTTCACGGGCAATAACCGTATCAGACAAGGTCACCGTTGAGTCGCCCATATCTAGGCGTGTCGCTAAATTTGATGAGGTTTGCTGCAAGCCACTAACATGCCCCACAGCTTGTGAGAGCAGCTGACCAAAATCAGCACCGCTGGTGTTATTGACTTGCTGAGTTAAATTAGGACGAATGATCGAGTCCATACTCGAACCATTAGAAGGTGTAATCGCGCCACGAAGCGACTGCATTTCTTGAAGTAATGGATTGGCGTTAATCTGCATGCTGAACTCCCATTCGTCGATTATTTGACGATAACTAGATCTCTTAATAGGGATAAAGCAAGTAGAATGCCAATATGAAAGAGAAAGCAAAAAAGCTACCTTTTACGCGTAGCTTTGTTGATAAAACAATAGAATAGCGGATTAATTGAACAACTTTAGAGGCTACGCAGGTAATTGGATCCCAGCATCTCGCATTTTAGCCATTTTATAGCGAAGCGTTCTGGCACTGATGCCGAGTTTTTCAGCGACAAGTTTCCGACTACCGTTACATTGATTAAGCGTTTCAAGAATAATCACATGCTCTTGTGCTTGTAACTCTCCGCCTAACCCTTCAGCTTCAGTTGGTTTTTCCGGATGTTGAGCATCTAAATGCATACTGACATCTGCGGAATCGATAATAATATCTTGCTCACAAATCTCCCCACCTGCATTTAAAATTAATGCACGTTGAATGACATTATCAAGCTCGCGAACATTGCCAGGCCAACGATGCGCCAGCAAACGGCGGGTTGCCACCTCACCTAAAGAAGGTACAGGTTTAATATTAAAAGCCTTAGCATGCTTAACTAATAGGTGCCTTGCCAAGGGTAAAATATCAGCGGGACGTTGGTTTAGCGCAGGCCAAGTAAGGGGGAACACATTAATACGATAATATAAATCTTCTCTAAACTCACCCGCACTGGCAATGGCTTTTAAGTCTCTGTTGGACGTGGCTAATACTCTCACATCAAGCTTGATGGTTTTGCGGCCACCTAATCGCTCCACTTCTCGCTCTTGCAGCACTCGCAGTAATTTAGCCTGCAAGCCTAATTCCATTTCTGAAATTTCATCAAGCAAAAGCGTCCCGCCCTGCGCTTGCTCAAATTTGCCTGGGCAAGCTTGATAAGCGCCGGTAAACGCGCCTTTTTCATAACCAAATAAAGTCGCCTCGAGCATGTTTTCAGGAATTGCAGCACAATTAATCGCGATAAAGGGTTCATCTTTACGGCTACTGTGCTGATGAATATACCGTGCTAGCACTTCTTTACCTGAGCCACTGGGTCCCATGATCATCACAGAAGCATCTGAAGTGGCCACTCGTTGAGCCAATGCTAATAAAGCTAAACTTTTTTCATCCGCCACAACCGGTTGATCGGTATTTTGTTTTTGTGGCAAGTATCTTGATACTTGATTTAATAATACTTCTGGTGCGAAGGGTTTTGCTAAATAATCTACGGCACCTAATTTTATCGCACTCACGGCACTGTCAATGGTTGCATAGGCCGTCATGAGCAATAACGGCAATTTCGGCTGGGCCTGTTGCAAATAATGTAATAATCCTATGCCGCCGATCCCTTCCATCTGCACATCACTAATCACCAAATCAAAATGATTCGCCTTTAAGGCCATTATCGCATCTTCTGCACTGCCAACATCCACACATTCATAATGGGCCAACTGCAAGGTATCGAGTAATGCTTCTCGTAGATCAGCATCATCTTCAACTAAAAGCAATTTTGCTTCAGACATGATTAATCTCCTGTGGGTTAACCTCTTCATCAACCGCTTTTAACATAGGAAAGCTTAACCTCACTTGGCAACCCATTTGTGGTTTACAGGATAATTGAATTTTACCACCATGATTGCGCACAACGGATTGCACAACCGCCAACCCTAAACCGGTTCCCTGCGCTTTTGTGGTAAAAAATGGCTCTAATACCTGTTGTTGGATATGCGGCTCAAGACCTTTACCATTGTCAATGACATCTAAAATGACATGTTCTTTATCTTCAAATGCACAAATTTTAATTTTTGTCGCCCCCGCTTCGAGGCTATTCATCACAAGATTATTTACCGCTGAACTCAGAGCATCACCATTTGCTAAAAGGCTGGCATCAGTTAAACACTCTTGAAATATTTCACACGATTTTCGCTGAGCAATCACTTCACAATTTGCCATTACAACATCGATGATTTGCGCAACGGCAACATTATCCGCTTTCGCGTCTTGACGCCCTTTTGCCATCAACAACATATCGTTGACTTGACGCTCAAGTTCATTAAGCCTATCAACCAGTTTAGTTTGAAAGCGCGTTTTAGAAGACTCCGCCAGTTTAGGATTACCTAAATTTGAAGCATAAAGTAACGCCGCCGATAATGGTGTACGAATTTGATGAGCTAATGTCGCCACCATTTTTCCCAATGCAGACAAACGTTGAAGATGTGATAAGTTTTTCTGTAGTAAGCGGGTTTCAGTTAAATCGGTTAACACAATTAGTTGACCCGGTTCAGGTGTTAAAGGCGAGATAGCTAACTTAACTCTACGGCCATTTTTTAATGATACTTCATGTCCATCGTCGTCTTGAGGAGAGAATGCTCGGTTTATAATTTCAAACCAGCGCAGCCCTTGTAAAGGTCGGCCAAGTAATTCTGCCGCCATTGGATTAGCTAACGTCACGACACCATCGCCATTAATAATCACCACTCCAGAAGGGAGAGCTTGAAGAATATGCGCCATTTGATTTGACATATTCGCGGCCTCTTGCACTTTGGCCAACTGACCAGAAGTCAATTTACCGTCATGTTGAAAATCAGGAGAGCTATTAACTCGCATTGAGGACACAGCAAAGGATCCCAGCGAAAACGAATTTTGCTTAAAATCTGTTTGAAACTGCTGAGTTGCGGCGTGTGCGTTTAGCATAACGACTCCGTCAAAAGAATTACATTTAACGGGTTACTGCATTAAGTGTGCCAAAAAATAAAAGCATACCGAACGGGTATGCTTTCTAAAGTATATAGTCAGTTTGAAAATAAACTGTGTGAAACGTTTATTCTTTACTCATGCCATATTTACGCATTTTTTCAACTAAGGTTGTACGGCGAATGCCCAGCATTTCAGCAGCTCTTGCCACCACATTGTCTTGCAGTTCTAAGGCTTGTCTGATCATATCAATTTCTAACTCAGCCAATAAATCTTTAAGATTTACCCCCTCAGGTGGTAGCTCAGTCGGGAAACGTGTTTCGGGAATATCAATCGGTTCATCATCATTAAAAATTGATGCCAGAGCATCTCTTTCTAATTGCTCTTCACTTATTTCGACACAATATTCAGGGACATCAATATGACGATATTTTTGCGGTAAATCATTAACGTCAACTAAGCCGCCCGGATACAAAATAGTAAGACGCTCAACTAAATTAGATAATTCACGCACATTACCCGACCACGCATGTTCTTTAAGTGATTCTATGGCACGCTGCGTGAACCTGACCTTTCCTCGACCTTCGTTAAAAACACGGCTAACTAACTCTTGCAGCAGCAATGGCACGTCATCACGTCGCTCACACAATGCTGGCATTTCGATAGGAAACACATTCAGACGATAGTACAAATCTTCACGAAACTCATTTTCAGCAATCATGGTTTCTAAATCACGGTGGGTTGCTGCAACAACACGCACATCGGTTTGAATAGTTTTACTGCCACCCACACGCTCGAAAACTCGCTCTTGCAAAACACGTAATAATTTAACTTGCATTTGCAATGGCATATCACCTATTTCGTCCAGAAATAGTGTGCCGCCTTCGGCTAATTCAAATCGACCTTTACGGGAAGATATTGCACCGGTGAAAGATCCTTTTTCGTGACCAAACAGCTCACTTTCAAGTAGTTCTGGCGGAATAGCACCACAGTTAACAGGAATAAAAGGGCCGTCACGACGCTCTGAAATATAATGAATATTACGCGCTACCACTTCCTTACCGGTTCCAGATTGCCCAAGTACCAGCACGGTGGCATCAGAACTGGCAACTTGACTAATCAAATGGCGAACATTAGCGATCCCCTGGCTGCGGCCAACCAAACTTCTAAATAACTTTGTTTGATTACCGCTAGTCGGAACTTGCTCTTTCTTGGCTTGACCAAAAACTTGGCAAAAATGCAATAGCTCAGTAAGTTGCGGATAATTGATAGGCTCTTCAATAACACCTAAAATATTAGATGTATCGACTTGAGCATTGCCTAGCAACAACAAAGGTTGCCATGGCGCGATAGTGGCGATGTTTTTAATGCTTTCGGTCGCCATACCATCAGACACAAGCACAATGGCACGGTATCTCGATTTTTCAACTAATGGTATTAAGGCGTCAACCGAAACAATGTCACATTGCTCACCTAAGAATTCAAAAATGCAGCACAGGCGTGTAACACGCTCTGAAACGGTACCGACAATTAAGATTCGTTGTTCAATTTGCATCATTTAGGGGCCAAAAGCTTGTTATAAGTATAAAGATCCACGGGTATTATTACGTGTTTAGTAAAAAAAACCAAAGGGTAAATTCGTCAAAATTTGCGATAAACGTAAAACTCACTGCCAAAGTACAAAGCTGATATAAATTTGAATCATTTTTTACATTTACAAAATTAAATATTGTATTAAGCCAGAACCAGAAGCAAGTACTTCAATAGTTAAATCAGTATCTAAATTCATATTAGTGCATAATTGTTGGCATTTCATGCAATACAAAGTGTTTCATACAAAAAACGTAAAAAGCGCTAATTGACTTTGCTCAATTAGCGCTTAAAGACTAAACAAGTAATGAAAAATAAAGAAGTAAAAAAACTAGTTTTGTTCAGAACTTAAGTGGTGTTGGTCTTGCGGAATAGCATCCCAGCCTTCTTTGATGATTTTCAAAATCCCCGTGACATCGTCAATCGCTGTGGCGTCATTATTCATATTTGCTTCTGACATGCGCACCAACATAAAATCATAAAGCTGGGTTAAATTACCGGCGACTTGCTCATTGGCTTCCATATTTAGACTGCTGTTTAAACCATTAACAATACCGATAGCTTTACCAATAAAGATTCCACGCATCTCAATATTGCCTTGCTCAATTGCCAGTTTAGCTTGCGCTAAGCGCTCTAATGCACCCGCTAGTAGCATTTGAATTATTCTATGGGGAGATGCGACAGCTAATCCACTGTCTACCGATACTTTTTTATATGATTGCAGTGAACCACGCATAATCTACCTACCTATTTGAATCAATTGATTTATAAATATTGATTTGTCGCTTATTCGAATTTTCTTTTTGCAATAATGCTTGCCTTTGTTGCATCACTTTGTTGCTTTGTTTAATCAGTGTTTGCGTTAAATCAAACTGTTTTTCAAGAAAATCTCGATCGGAATATTGCTCATCAGCCAACAAGGCTTGCAATAAACTTTGACGCATTTCAATATTCAAATGCAATTCAGATACCAACTTTTCAACAGCGTTGTCTTCAGGCGATATATCTTGCATATTTTTAAGCAAAAATAGTAACTTACTATTTACAGCTTCGATTTTAGCAATCTGATGTTCCAATGATTGATCCAACTATTTGATATTGACAGTAATTTGACGCACACAAAATAAGCTACTTTAGTTATTTTTACGTACTACGCCAGGAAGTGAATCTAAACGTGATTGCAACATACTAGATTGTGAGTTTAAATTAGCCACCACCAAGTCCATGGCATTAAATTGTTTATAAAGTCGATCACTGTATGCTGACATTCTACGGCTTAACTGCTCACGACTATCTGCAATTCGCGTTAACTGCTCATCCAAGGTGTTATCACGACCATCTAATATGCCACCAGATTGCACATAATTGTCAACGAGCTTATCCATCTTAAAAGCTAACCCTGTTTCTTCGGTAGAAAACAGCTCTGCAATATTACCTTTATCTTTATTCAATGCTTCAGTGAGTATCGAATCATCAACTTCCAATAAGCCTTCTCTAGTTGTCTTTATACCAATACTAGCTAAAGTTGCACTACCGTCTGAAGTGGTATATTCAGATGAAATCATAGTCCGTAGCTGACTTTGTATACTTCGAGGAAGAGCATCCCCCTGAAGTATGCCAGCTTTTTTAGTCTCAGGATCATAGCCACTTAGGTCTTTAATCGTTGTCATAAGTGTATTGTATGACTCAACAAAACCAGTAATCGCAGTTTTTGACTTTTCAGTGTTTTTACTTACGGTTATAGAAGTAGACTTATTAACATCAGCTGCAGTTAAGGATAATGAAACGCCTGTAATCGCTTCATTAATGGTATTAGACTGAGAAATAACTTTCACACCATCGATAAATACTTCAGCATTCTTTGCTGGAGTCAATTCAGTCATAGAAAAAGTATCAGACAAGCCCGTCCCAGGACCAGTATCGGCAGCGGTTACGGTAATTAAATTATCTTCACCTGTTTTCTTCGAACCTAATACTAACTGAGGTCCAAGTTCACCATTAATAATGGTTGCTGTTACATCATTGTTGTCTTCAGCATCATTAATTTTTGCCATAATATCAGTTAAAGAGTCAGTATCTGATACCGAAATATTGAAACTATCACCCGATCCAACGCCAATAGTTAAACTACCAGCGCCAATTGGTGTGGTTTTATCCGCCACCACTGTTGAACCGACTTTCTGACTCTGTGCCAATTGCTGAACTTTGACTTCATACTTGCCAGCAACGGCATTTTTATCGACTGTCGCACTGAAAAAATCTTTCGATGATAAAGTCACCTTTTGGCTAGAAAATGTTTCAGGTTTACTTAAAAGTTCTAATTTATCTTGAAACTCAGACATCGCACTTTTCAGCGAGCCAATTCCTGATATTTGGGCGTTAATTTTACCTTCATTAACATCAAACTTGGCAATTTTACCAGCACTTTCAGCTTGCACTAAAGCGGTGACAATGCCGCCAATGTCCATACCTGAACCGATACCGACCGATGTTAAGCCCATAACAACCTCTGCTCTTTGTTTAATTACTATTTTATCTTAGACGATCAAGCGCACTAAGATGTGGAAATACTGATATTATACTTCTGTTTTCATCAGTAAACCTGCGACTTCATTCAATTTTTTCGCAATATCCAATGCTTCTTCATTGGGTATTTGTCTGATTAAATCGCCAGTTTGAATATCTATCACTTTTACCACTTGCATACCTGACTCTTCGTCTACATTAAATGCCAAACCTTTTTGCATAACATTCATGCTTTTAGCAATATCATTTACTGCTTGCTGCAAATTTTCTGCATCTGCCTTAGATGTTTGATTAACCTTCTGAACTGTGCGAGATTGATCTCCCGCAGTTTGGATACCATTATCAGGCAGTGCTTGTTCTGCAACATTGGCTTTTTTATCAGCTAAATGCGCCATACTGTCTTTTCTAGCCGATGTAATTGAAGTACTTGATAAATTAACGTCCATGATACACCTCAACGATTACCATACATAAGCAATTTTTACGCCAAAACCAGCTATAATTGCTTTGTTTTTAAACAACAAAGGGAGACTCGTCACCGAATCTCCCTATCGTTTAGCTAATTGGCTTACTCTCTCTATATTATAGAAGTGATAAAGCGGTTTGTGGTAACTGATTAGCCTGAGCCAACATAGCAGAAGATGTTTGAGAAAGAATCTGCTGCTTAGTTAACTGTGCCGTTTCTTGGGCAAAGTCAACATCTTGAATTCGACCTCGCGCATCTGCTACGTTTGATTGAATATTGCTCAAGTTATTGATAGTGAAGTTCATACGGTTTTGTACCGCACCTAAATCGGCACGTTGCGCATCAATACCGCCAATCGCTGCGTCAATTACGGCTAGCGCATCTTGCGCACCTTGAGCAGTATTAATATCGATACTGCTTACCTTATTTAAAGTTGATGCGCCGCCACCTGCCGCTAGGTTTAACACTTCATCAACCGAAGCTCCTGTTACAGTAAATTTCTCTGGCGATGATAATTTAAGTTCAGCTGTTTTACTGACAGCAGCATTGGTAGCACCAGCAACTGACGAACCTAATGTTGCCGCGCCAGCTGACGCGCCAGCAATTTCTATACCATTAACATTTTTTGCAGTGATACTAATAACACTGGTATCTTTGTCATAACTCACATCATAGCCAGCCTTACCCAAATCAGCAGCTAAAGTTTCAGCATCGCCATCATATGTCGCTAAGTCGTAGCTGTCTTTAGTTCCATCTTCAGCAACTACAGAGAGCACACCATCATCACCTGCAGCAAGACCGCTAATTGTGGTCGTCACAGAAGCTTCAGCTTTAACACCAGCGCCTGAGGCATTAATATTTTTTGCTACAGTGGCAGCACCATCAAGTGCTGTAATACCAACTGTCTTACCATTTACAGCAAAAGTCGCATCTAAAGCAGTGGTCTGAGTTAAAGCTGTTGTAGCTTCAACACCAAACTCAGAACCTGCACCAGAAACAGAATTATTACCAATTTTATTTGAAGCAATAGAGCCTAAAGATACTGAAATGGTTTCATTGGCATTTGAACCCACTTGGAATTTTTGCGTACCATAGCTACCGTCTAATAATTTTTGACCACCAAATGATGTGGTTTCAGAGATACGGGTTAACTCTGTTTGTAATGAAGAAATTTCTTTTTGCATTGCTGCGCGGTCATCAGCAGAGTTTGAACCATTAGCAGACTGCAAAGATAAATCACGCATACGTTGTAAGATGTTAGTTGACTCTTGCATTGCACCTTCTGCGGTTTGTGCAATCGAAATACCGTCGTTAGCGTTACGCATTGCAACACCAATACCATTAATCTGACTTGTTAAACGGTTAGAAATCTGTAGGCCTGCTGCGTCATCTTTCGCGCTATTGATTCGCAAACCTGAAGCTAAACGCTCCATCGATGTTTTAAGACCATTGTTGGCACCATTTAAATTGCTTTGTGCCTTCATTGAAGTGACGTTAGTATTAACTGAAATAGCCATGATGTTGCCTCTCTATCAATCTTTAAATAGTGCCTGCCAGTTATCATAACTTTGAACAACAAGGTCAGACGGAACTTATCTTCTACAATTACTGTAACGGCACAGTAAAAAATAACTTTAGAAAAAAGATTGAAAAAAAACTGAAAACAACATTATTAATTAAAAAACCTATAAAAACAGAAGATTAAAAAAAGCAGGCTAATAGCCTGCTTTTTTAATCATTGATATCGAACCCTATTAGCCCAGAAGTGACAAAGCTGTTTGGGGGATCTGATTGGCTTGAGCCAACATAGTAGATGATGTTTGCGACAAAATTTGCTTTTTAGTTAACTGCGCCGTTTCCATTGCAAAATCAACATCTTGAATACGCCCACGCGCATCTGCAACATTTGATTGAATATTAGTTAAATTACTAATAGTAAAGTTCATCCGGTTTTGAACCGCACCTAAATCTGCACGCTGAGCATCAATACCACCGATAGCAGCATCAATAACCAATAAAGCATCCTGTGCTCCCTGGGCAGAGTTAATATCGATTGAACTCACTTTATTGAGAGTAGAAGATCCACCTGTTGCTGCAATCCCACCGCCTAAAACCTCATCAGCAGACGCACCAAACACAACGATTTTCTCTGGCGATGAAAGAGTTAGTTCAGCTGTTTTACTGACATTCGCATTTGTTGCCCCTGCAACAGTTGACCCTAACTGAGCAGCACCAGCTGAGGCTCCGGTAATTTCAATACCTTGTACTTTTTTTGCCGTAATACTTATGGTACCAGTACTGTCATCTAAGCTAACATCATAACCAGCTTTACCTAAGTCAGTCGCAAGTTCTGCAGAGTCACCTTTGTAAGTTGCAAGATCATAACTATCTTTTGTACCATCTTCATTTACTAAAGATAAAACACCATCATCAGTAGGACCTAAACCACTAATGGTTGTTGTTACTGATGCTTCAGCTTTTACACCCGCACCAGATGAATTGATTTTAGTCGCTAAGGTTGCGGCACCATCCAATGCTGTAATGCCAATCGTTTTACCATTAATAGCAAATGTCGCATCTGCCGCCGTTGTCTGAGTTAAAGCCGTAGTAGCCTCAACACCATATTCGCTTCCCGCACCAGATATACCATTATTACCAATTTTATTAGCAGCAACTGACGAAAGAGATACGGAAATAGTTTCATTAGCGTTAGCACCTACCTGAAACTTTTGAGTACCGTAGCTACCATCTAATAATTTTTGATTACCAAACGATGTCGTTTCAGAAATTCGGGTTAACTCTGTTTGTAATGCTGATAATTCTTTTTGCATTGCTGCACGGTCATCATCAGAATTCGAACCGTTTGCAGATTGAAGGGATAAATCACGCATACGTTGCAAAATGTTAGTCGACTCTTGCATCGCCCCTTCTGCGGTTTGTGCAATTGAAATTCCATCATTTGCGTTACGCACTGCAACCCCAATACCGTTAATTTGGCTGGTTAAGCGGTTTGAAATTTGTAAACCTGCGGCATCATCTTTAGCACTATTAATGCGAAGACCTGATGCTAAACGTTCCATTGACGTTTTAAGTCCATTGTTTGCGTTATTTAAGTTGCTCTGTGCTTTTAACGACGTGACGTTAGTATTAACTGAAATAGCCATGTTACCTTCCTCTCTTAGTAGCATTGCCAAGACTTAGGAGCTTGGCTAAATTTGTTAATCAGGTTAGTTAATCAATTACTGCGCTTGTTGCTGCAACTATTCATGAGCATTAGGCAGATACCGCAGACTAATAACCGTTAAACAATGTTGATTTTAAAAATTTGTCACCATGCATTCAGCATAATGGCTGTTATATATAGTCAAACAAACTAACCGAACCGACTTTGCTAAACACACTGGACACCGCATTAAGGGCTAATTGTTGCTTTTCAAATTCAGTAATGGCCGCGGCATAATCTAAATCTTCTAATTTTGATAATGCCGATGTGTTTATCAATTGTTCGTCAGTGTGGTTTCCAGTATATTTTTCGAGCACCTTTAAACTATTGCCCGTTAAACTACGTTGCTGACTCATTTGATTGACACCACTGTCTAAGTTATTCAAAAGCTGTGCCAACTCTGACTGACCTGCAGGTGATTTAGCTACATCTGTTGTTTCAAATAACGTAATCGCTTTATTCAAGGTATTGAAAATACTGACTTCTTCAACTTCTTCCATGGTGAAAGTATCACCCGCTTTAGGCTCACCTTCTATTTTGACTTCTATTCCATTGAAGCTCACTGGCGCTGAAGCATCAAAAGGTGCCACTGTAGTGACAATATTTGCCGGCGAAGCACTGTCTAATACCGTTAAATTGACACCACCTGCACCATCATCAACAAAATTAAAAGTATAAACATCAGGAACATGTGGCGTCGGAGGGGTGATTTTTGCACTGGATACCACAAAATCGCCTTGTTGCGATGGCGAATAATTGACGCCGTAATCTCCCATGGCGTTTGGTGCGTTCATAAATGCTGCATCACCCGCTATATTGGTGCCAATTTGCACACCTTGGGCGATTATGCTGTTGCGAACACCGGCATCTCCGCTATAAACAATCTCGCCAGCAGCATTAAACTCAAAGGGAGGATTATTGGTTTTGTTACCAGCAAAGATATAATTTCCAGATTCATCTTTGGTATTGGCAATCGACATTAACTGTTCAAGGCTTTTGCGCATATCATCGGCAATCACTTGCCGCTCTGCTTGCGTCATACTGCCGTTCATACCCCGTAGCATTGACTCTTTCATGCTTGAGACCAATGTATCAGCCTGGCCTAGTTGACTTTCAGCTTGCTGAATATGGCTAGTTGCATAATCAATATTTTTCATAAATTGGCTAACTAGACTATTTTTTTGCTTTAAATTATCAATTGCGATCGCGCCTACGGGATCATCACCTGCGGTGTTAACTTTTTTACCTGTCATAAGTTGATCAAGTATTTTATTGGTCGCTGTTTGCTTTTGCAGAATACTGGTCGTGTTTTGATGAAACATTTGCCCGGTAGAAATACGCATAATTTAATTCTCCTATCGAACAGAACTAATTAAAGTGTCAAATAATTGTTGCGCAGTGGTCATGATCCGCGCTGATGCTTGGTAAGATTGCTGAAAACGCATTAAGTTAGCCGCTTCTTCATCAAGGTTTACACCTGATTCACTTTGCACGCGATTGTAGGCTTGCTGATAAATGGCTTCGGCGGAGTCTGCACGTACTTCAGCCGCTTTGGTTTTATTACCAATGTCTAGCTTGGTATTTTCAAATACCCCCGTTAATGTGGTTGTTCCACCATTCATTAACTTGGCATCTGCCAGCTCTGCCATGGCTACTGCGTTGGAGTTATCACCTTCAGCGAAAGATAAATCAAAGGTAAAACTATCAGTTACGCCCGCTGTCGATTTATCATCAATTTCAAAACTGAATCCAAAACCGGTATTTATTTGCGGTGGCGTAAATGCGCTTGGTCCACCAACGGATGCACCTGAGGCATCAAAAACTTCAAAGGTATTAGCGGCACTGTCAATTCTTACGGTCAGCTCACCGCCCGTTAGCGGAAATCCGGCAGCTGCACGATTGATACTGTTGACTTTGACATCCATCTCACCGGAATTAGCGGCATCGGCGGTAATCTTAGGGGACGCGGCAGCAATTCCTTTAGGATCGGTCATCACAGTGGTTAATCCTGATGCCGCACCCGAGGTTGGGCGGATTTCAAATTTATCGCCATCCGCCATCGCGCCGCTACCGATGTTAATAGTAAAGCCATCGCCGCCTACCAATTCGCCAGGTGGATTTAAAGTTAATGGGCTGATTTTTCCCGTTTGGGTATCTTTTAACTCATATGTGCCAGGCGCTGTGAATGACAATTCATATCCGCCGCCACTCAACTGACCAACATTGTCAATATTCACGCTTAACTTGGCATTGCCGGTATTGGTTGAATATTCACCGACTCGGCCTGATGACATTAATGGGTCGTTAATATCGCGAAAGATGTTTTGACCAATGTTACCGTTTAAATCAAAACCTTTAGATTGCATTTCATTAAATGCATCGGCAATGCCCAGTGCGAGTTGGCCTAGCTCTTGGCTTGCTGGCACTAAGGTATCGGAGCGAAAATCAAATAATGCCCCTAACTGACCACCTAATTTGGAAGGGTCAATAACCAATGATTGATTACCTGTCGTTGCCGTAATGCGCGGCTCATTTGGGTATGGGTCACCAGTGGTCACGCCAACTGACATCGACACTTCACCCGACACCAACATCACAGAACCACCTAACATGATGGATTTTGCCCCGGTATCTAACGGGATCACATTCACTTGTGAATATTGGCTAAGCTCTTGGATCAGCGCATCCTGTTTATCGAGTAATTGACTATCTTGGCCGCCCGTCTTCATTAGCTCTAAATTAATGTTACCCAGTTCTTTGCTAATTTCATTGATACGGGTAGTCATTGACTCAATTTGACTATTAGTCTGCTTAGTTTGATTGTCTAAATGCGACTGCATTTGGTTCATCGTTTTGGCCAATTGCTGCATTGAACTTAATGCGCCATTACGAATACCTATATCAGTAGGTAAATCTGCAATACTGTTAATATTGGCAAAAACATCATTTAAGCCTGCAGGTACCATTTTACCAATTTGAGAATACAGTTGATCTAACTCACTCATTTTTATATAGGAGGTTTCAGCCGCACTTAAACTGGTTTGTCCGATACGTAGCTCACGTGCCGCAAACTCGTTGTACACCCTCTTAACATCAGACACATAAGTGCCTGTGCCATAGAAACTATTCCCTAATCGTTGTGATTCAGTCGCAGCCTGAGTCGCCACTTGACGGTGATAACCTTGAGTATTGGCATTGGCAATATTATTACTGGTAACACCCAGCTGAGACTGAGAGGCGAGTACACCTTGGCGGGCGATGTTTAATAGATCAATGGCCATTATTTAGCCTCCAAAGGAATGACAGACTTAAGCCCTTCTGTGACTGATTGCATAACTCGAATCACCTTTTTGGCATATTGAGGGTCAGTGGCGTAACCAGCTTTTTGTAAAGCATGAATAAATTGACGTGGTTCACTGGCCACTTTGCGCGCATCCTGATAGCGATCGTTTTGTGAAATAAACGACACAAAATCGGTAAAGCTTTGCTCTAAATTTTCATACATTCTGAAATCAGCACGTTGTTGAACCGGAATACCTTTTTCAAACTCAAGCGTATTCACCGTGGTTTTGTCGCCATCCCAACGTTTATCCGCTTTAATATTGAATAAATTATTGCTCATAGTGCCGTCTTGTTTGCGGATCACTTTTTGTCCCCAACCTGTTTCTAAGGCCGATTGCGCAATTAACACCTCAGGTGTGGTCCCCAGTTGCTTTGCCGCTTTTTCTGCGTGAGGATAAAGAACTGAAATAAAATGCTGTGGGTCATTAAATTGATTCAACGGCTCTTTTTGCCTATTAACTTGTTTGGCAACCTCGTTAGAAACGGTTGCCGTCGGCAAACTGTTGCCGTTTGCCTTATCAATAGAACTTGCTGGCGACTTACCTGCTAGGATTAAATCCATCTGCTGTTTAGTCGATGCAGAGTTCACAGCAAAAGCCGCATGATCAGATACTGGGGGCGCGAGAGGATTGACATCTGAATTAGCTGCAAGTAATGCTGGCGGCACCGATGAGTCACTTTGCTGACTAACAAACATAGAGGGGTTAACCCGATTATCGGTGTTGCCCCGTAATACCGAAGCCGGCGTCATTGGACTATCATCAGGAGATAGCTGATGCACCATTAACTCCGCCAAGCCCAACATACCTTTATTGGATAAATCCATCGACATTTGCTGATCACGCATTTGCTCATAAAATGCTGTGGCATCGCTATTAAATGGGCTATCAGATTTAAAAGCTTCATTAGCATCGCGCATGCTTTTCATCAACATTTGAATGAAGATGCCTTCAAACTGCTTGGCGACTTCTTTAAGTGCGCCCTTCTCGTCTTTCTGGGCCTGAGCACGGAGTGAATCCAGTCCTCCTAGATCCAGAAAGTGCGAAGAATTTGACAGCTTTTCCATAGTAATCCCGTTACAGATGTCGGCTTATTAAATTGTCTAACGCGTAAAAAGTGACAATTTTTAGATGATGATAAGTTCACCATGCAAAGCGCCTGCCATCTTTAACGCTTCAAGTATTGCTAACACGTCAGAAGGGGCCGCGCCGACGAGATTTACCGCACGCACTAACTCATCTAGCGTGGTACCAGGATTAAACATAAACATGCGGCGATCGCTTTGTTCAACATCTATGGTGCTATTGCTGGTCACCACGGTTTGACCACCAGCTAATGCATTGGGTTGAGACACTTGTGTGGCCTCTGCGATGGTGACAGTAAGTCCACCGTGAGTCACTGCGGCAGGCAATAACTGCACGTTTTTGCCAACAACAATGGTGCCAGTACGGGAATTAACAATCACTTTGGCCGATTCATCCGCAGGTTCGACTTCAATATTTTCTAACGTCGCTAAAAATGATACGCGTTGAGAAGCATCTCTTGGCGCACTGACTTGAACTGAACTGGCATCTAAAGCTCGCGCCATACCGGGCCCAAGTAAATCATTGATGGCATCCGCGGTTCTTTTAGCGGTTGAAAAGTCAGCACGACGCAGATTAAAGGTTAAATGATCACCGCTGGCAAAAGGTGACAACACGCTTCGTTCTACAATAGCACCACTGGGTATCCGCCCTACTGTGGGGGTATTTTGAATAACTTGAGAGCCATCTAATCCTTCTGCACTAAAACCACTTACAACAAGACTGCCCTGAGCAATAGCATAAACATTGCCGTCAACCCCTTTTAAAAACGTTTGTAATAAGGTGCCACCACGTAAACTTTTTGCTTCACCAATACTCGAAACCGTGACATCAAGTGTTTGACCCGGCTTGATAAATGCTGGCATATCCGCATGAACAGCAACCACAGCCACGTTTTTGACTTTGGGTCTAACCGAATCTGGTAAATTAATCCCAAAGTTTTTTAGCATGGTTTTAAACGTTTGTTCTGTGTAGCGTGTTTTTTCACCAGTACCTGGTAAACCCACCACGATCCCATAACCCACTAATTGGTTATTACGTACACCCTGAACGTTGGCAATGTCTTTAATTCGCTGCGCATTGGCAGGTGAGGAGATAACCACACATGCTGTCAATAACATGACTAAAATAGGTTTAATGTTCATGAAATACCCCTTAGAAAGGCCACCACTCACCCATAAAGAACGAGCTTAACCAGCCCACTTTTTGAGTGTCGGCAAAAGTGCCTGTACCGCTATATTGAATTCGAGCATTCGCTACACGCGTTGATTCAATGGTGTTGTCGGGCGTAATATCTTGGCTACGTACAATACCGGTCACGCGAATAAATTCGTCGCCATTATTAATCGATATCCACTTTTCGCCGCGAATAACTAAATTGCCGTTACCTAAAACTTGCATCACGTTTGCTGAAATGCTGCCATCTAAACTGTTTGATTGATCAGCATCCGCTTCACGCTTGGTGTTCATACTATCGGAGTAACGTAAATCTAATGGCACCCCTTTAATCGTGACATTACCCCCACCTGCATAAATAGGGTCAACGCTTAAATCGCTACCTTTTTTCAATTCATTATTTGCGCTTTTTGAGGCTTGGGTAGACTCTTTAAGTACCACTGTAATGATATCGCCAACTTTATGGGCGCGAATATCCGAGTACAAACTGGATGCTTGCGAGTCCAAATAAATAGAACCAGTAGCCACTGTTTGAGTGCGTGGTTCTTCTGGATAAACCGGCGCATAAAACGGATCATCCGGGATCGGTTTCTTCTGAGTAGAACTGCAACCGACCAACAGCAGCATGGCTGCTAACGCTAGGTATTTACTCATCACCGCCCCCTTATAGGTTTTGGTTAACGTAAGACAGCATTTGATCGACCGCCGAAATCACTTTTGAGTTCATTTCATAGATCCGCTGGCTTTGAATTAAATTAACCAACTCTTCGGTCACATTGACGTTAGATGTTTCCAACGCCCCCTGACGAATAGCCCCTAAACCATCTAAGGATGCTGTCCCTTGAATAGGTGTGCCGCTGGCGCCGGTTTCGGTATATAAATTTTGACCGAGAGGGTCTAACCCAGATGGATTAATAAAATCTGTCATGGTGAGCTGACCAATGGTTTGACTGTCTGTCGCCCCTGCTAACTTGACCGAGACTTCACCTTCGGCAGATACGGTAATACTCATTGCATCTTCAGGAATAGTGATTGGAGGCTGAAGCACGTAACCTGAACCCGGCGTGACAATCTGTCCGGTATCATCAAGGCTAAATTGACCATTACGAGTATAAGCCGCCGTACCATCTGGCATTTGAACTTCAAAAAATCCAGGACCTTCAATCATTAAATCTAACGAGTTATCAGTCGTTAGCATGTTGCCCTGAGTAAACATTTTTTGGGTTGCAACCACTTTAGTACCCGCCCCTAAATTTAAGCCATTAGGTAATTTAGTATTGTCGGCACTGATCCCACCGGCCTGGTTGATAGTTTGATAAAGCAAATCTTCAAACACCGCGCGGCTTTTTTTATAGCCGATTGTACTGGCGTTGGCGACGTTATTAGAGATCACCGCAATATCGGTTTGCTGGGCGTCTAAACCCGTTTTACTAATCCACAGAGCTGGATGCATAATTAAGACTCCTAACCAATTCTTAATAACGACGAAGAAGAACGATCGGCTTCTTCCGCATTTTTCATCATTTTGACTTGCATTTCGTATTGGCGTTGAATATCGATCATCGCCACCATTTCATGCACCGGATTAACATTACTGCCCTCAATAGCACCGCTTTCTACTTGAACCATTGGGTCTTTGGGAGCAGGTAATCCTGACATTAAACGGAACAATCCATCTTCACCGCGCATCATTTGATCGTTGCCTGGATTAACAAACTTGATCCTGGCGACTTCTTCAATCACTTCAGCCGTTGCACCTTGTGGTCTAACTGAAATAATCCCTTCTGGCGAAATTTGCACTTTATCAATAGGAAGCGGTAACACAATCGGCCCAGCATCGCCCATAATGGGTGTATTGCGGCTATTGATGAGCAACCCTGTGTTATCAAATTTCAAACTGCCTGCTCGGGTATAAGCTTCTGAACCATCGGCTGCCTGAACCGCAATCCAACCATCCCCTTTTATGGCAATGTCTAAATCCCGTCCGGTGCTTTTAATTGGTCCTGACGAGAAGTTAGTGCCAGGGCTTTCAATCATCGAAAACACTCGAGTAGGTAAGCCTTCACCAAAAGCTTGCATTGCTCTTGCTTGGGTCATGTCAGACTTAAAACCATCAGTGTTGGCATTGGCTAAATTGTTGGCACGAACCGCTAAAGCATTCATGCCTTGTTTTGCGCCGCTCATTGCAACATACAAAAATTTGTCCATTTGCCACTCCGTCAATAATGCTTCAAGTAAAGAGATTAACTAGTTAATGCAAGTGGAGTGCCAATAATTTTAATTTACGTAAGGCATTGATTTTATGATAAAGGCAGGATTAATAATGCGGGAGTCTGAATATACAGTGTCAAAAAAACACCGATAACATTTATGGAGGTTAATGAGTAACTAAAATAGGCAAGGTGTTGCCGCTAATGGCAACACCTTTGATCACAGCAACTATTTGCCCTTGAGAATTAACAACCTTAAATTATCTGATCTGTAACACAGTTTGGTTTAAGGTGTTGTTCACTTCAAGCGTTCTTGAGTTGGCCTGGAAGTTACGTTGTGCTGAAATCAAATCAACTAATTCAGTGGTTAAATCAACGTTTGATTGCTCAAGCGCTGAAGAACGAATGCTACCAAAGGTACCACTATTCGCTTCACCCGCTAAAGCAGGACCTGAATCCAAACTTGCTTTCCAAGACGTATTACCCACTTGTGTTAAGCCTTGTTCATTGGCAAATCTCACTAGTGCAACTCTTGAAAGTGGCACAGTTGAACCATTGCTATAGCTTGCGGTAACAAGTCCATCGGCGCCAATTCCCACGTTAGTCAAACGCCCAACCGTGGTACCATCTTGAGTTAACTCAGTCACTTCAAATGGAGATGCATATTGAGTGGGGTTATTAAAGTTAACAGTAACCGTTTGTGTACCATCTGCGCCAGGGCCTAATACATTTGCACCTGTTACACCAAGCTCTTGGGTTTTTATCACAGCGGGATCGCTACCAGTATAAGCACCTGCATCATTAAATTTGATAACAGCACCAGTCCAACCACCAGCAGTTTGCGCTGTACGTGAACCATCAACAATACCATCGCCAGTTGTGTCAACACTATACTGCCCTGCCGCACCATCCAAATTGACAGGTTTACCATCAACAGCATAGTAGGCAACCCAGTTACTTTCTCCTGTATATGACCCATCTTCAGGTTTAATGAAGTAAGTTGTCATAATGTGTGATTCACCCAATGAATCGTAAATCGTTACTGAGGTCGAATTATTAAAGGTATCTGGGTTAGTTGGATCAAATGCCGCTGGATCTAGGGCTGACTCACCTACGTTTAGATTCATTTGCAAGCCAACTTTGCCTGACATAACAGGACTACCTGCTGTGTCAGGTATTTTAATAGGCTGAGTGGTCGTTAAACTCACTGAAGTGGAATTACCATCTTTATCTACTGGAAAACCTTGTAAAAAATTACCCGCAGAATCGACCATATAATTTGCTGAGTCGACTTTAAACGCACCTGCACGAGTAAATGACTGATCACGGGTGCCAAGCTCTGATGAGGTAACAAAAAAGCCACCGCCGCTGATCGCCATATCTAATGAGTTACTGGTAAATTGCAGGCTTCCCTGGTGAAATTGTTGCGCCACCTGAGTCGTTGTTGTACCACCACCCACAGCCGTTTTACTGTTTGAGAAGATTGAATTGGCGTAAACATCCGCAAATTCGGCGCGAGATTCTTTAAAACCAATCGTATTGACGTTAGCAATATTGTTGGCTGTGGTATTTAAATCTTTTTGAGCGGCAGCAATACCACTCAGTGCGATGTTGAAAGACATATTTCACCTCGAATAATCAGGTTTTCTTTAATGACAAAATTTTGTCACAAGTTAAATTTTAAGATTCTGATACCGCGAGTACGTCGGACAACTTAATGCCGCCAATACCCCGTAAATTCAAAATAGCCCCAGTAGCGGCGGTACCTAATGACACGCTGGTAACATGCGCATAAGTAGAAACCGGTAAATCTTGTGATTGACCATCAACTTTGCCGCTTGCTTTGATGGAGTAAGTCCCCTCAGCAACTGGCTCACCATTTTTATCTAATCCATCCCAGGCAACATCCACATTACCACCAGCACTGCCATCAATTTCATAGGTTTTAATCAACTGACCTGCGTCATCTTCTATTCGAATCGTAATCTTATCAATTGCTTCGGGTGTGCTTACCACACCTTTAATTTCAGAGCTGCCTGCACTAATTGCCCCCGTATCAGATGGGATTAAGACTTTTCGACCCACTAAACTTGAGGCTTGTAATGCTTGACTTGAACTCATTACGCTATTGAGATTCAAAATTTCTTTATTTAGATTAGCAATACCATCAACCGTAGAAAACGATGCCATTTGGGCAATCATTTGATCATTATCAACAGGCTTAAAAGGATCTTGCATAGAAAGCTGTTGACTGAGCAACGCAAAAAAGTCCTCTTGCGTCAGCATTTGATCGTTTGCTTCAGGTGTTTCTGGTTTCTCAGGTAAACGAATTCCGTCTAAGAAAGGATTACCAGTGCTTGTGGTAGTCGAATTTGACTGCACGGTATTTTTAGTTACCGTTCCAGTGTTGTTTGTTGTCGATGCCTGTTGCGGCAAGGACTGACTGCTATAAGGATTAACGAGGCTCACAACTTACCTCCAATAATAGTCATGCTACTTACCCATTCTAAGTGTTTGTTGCAACATAGATTTTGCTGCATCAGCCACTTGAACATTCATTTGATACGAACGTGATGCCGAAATCATATCAGCCATCTCTTCCATGACATTCACATTTGGCTTGTAGATAAACCCATCACCATCTGCCATAGGATGATCAGGTGCGAACTCTTTCATCAATGGCTTATCACTTTCAACAATGCCACTGACATTTACGCGGTGAGCACCGGATTGCTGATGATTAGCTTTAGCCATTTCAGCTTCAAAAACAGGATGGCGAGCTCGGTATGTTTTATCAATGCTACTTGAGACAGAGTCTGCGTTAGCAATATTACTTGCCGTGGTATTAAGTCTGACAGACTGAGCCGTCATACCTGAGCCTGCTACATCAAAAATATTAAATAAGCTCATAATTAATCACCTCGCAATGCTTTACGCATTCCTGAAAACTTACTTTCTAAAAATCCTAATGACATTTGGTATTCTAGAGAGTTTTGCATAAAGGCTGATTGTTCTTGCTGCATATCGACCGTATTACCATCACCAGTATCAGGCTGGTTTGGCACACGAAACTTGACATGCTGTTGGCTGAGCGCAGTTAAATCGAAATGTTTTTCGTTAGAAGCGCTCATCGTCAAACCTTTTTGACGAGAACTTGCTGCTTGCATCGCAGAGGCAAAATCGACATCACGCGCTTTATACCCTGGGGTATTTGCATTCGCTATGTTGCTTGATAATACTTCAGCGCGTTGCGCCCTTACACCTAAAGAGTATTGATGTACCCCAAGTGCATTATCAAAATTAATCGCCATAAAATTGCCTCCATCAGCTAACTGATAGTTACAAAGCAAAGGTTATGCCAATTATTTGTTATTAGAAGAGAAATAGTGGGAAGAAAGCATGTATCAACAATAACGCATGCTTTTCAATAGATTAATTACATTTTCTTTTGATAATAAATGCCAGGATTACAACGAACCATATCAAATTCATCCGTTAATCCAGCAATAGATTCTGACGCACCAAGGAATAAAATCCCTTTTGGATTTAATGCGGCAGCAAATTGCCGCAATATTTTCGCCTTTGCCTCAGGGGCAAAATAAATCAGCACATTACGGCAAAATATGATGTCGTACTTACCCAGAAGCGTATAACTTTCAAGTAAGTTATGGGCTCTAAAGTTAACTAAACGCTTCACATTATCTTTGATTTTCATATTGCCGTTAGGTAAAGCATCAAAAAACTGACGTTTACGTTCTTCAGATAACCCACGTGCTAACGCTAAACCATCATATTCTGCATTCTTACAACGTTCTAACATCGATGGAGACAAATCGGTTGCCTGAATAGTGATCCCTCCAGGCAAGGCACCTGGTTTTCGCTGTTGATATTCTAAAGCTGTCATCGCTAATGAGTATGGCTCTTGTCCAGAAGAGCACGCTGCAGACCAAATACGTAATGGTCGGCCTAATTTAGAGTAGTCTGGCAATAAAGTATTGTGCAATAAATCAAAAGGATAACGATCACGAAACCATAGGGTTTCATTGGTAGTCATAGCGTCAATAACCTCAGCACGCAATTGGCGTTCTGTCGGTTTCATTGAATGTTTAACCACTTCAGATAGTGAAGGTAAATTGTATTTGCCCATTAACGGCGCAAGACGGCTACGCACTAGATATTGTTTGTTTTCACCTAATACGATGCCGCTATGTTGTTCTAAAAACAACCTAAATTGATTATATTCTGCTTCTGCGAGTGATTTATCTGTCACATTCACATCCTAATATAATGAGTGATTGTAGCCCTATGTCACTATGACTTTGACGAACTACCAATACCCATGAACTTGCCATGTTATCTACTGCGAACAATAGACGATGATTATAAACTTAAATGTTTGTTAACTGCAGCGGCTAATTCATCTGGATTAAATTTTGCAATAAAATCATTCGCGCCAACTTTTTGTACCATCGCCTGATTAAACACCCCACTTAATGAAGTGTGCAGCACGACTTTAATGTTTTTCAGTTTTGGATCATCTCTAATTTCAGCAGTCAGGGTATACCCGTCCATTTCTGGCATTTCAATATCTGAAATAATCAAAGGGATCTCTAAAGAAACATCATCCATCTCTTTGGCAATACTCTTGAGTTTGTCCAATGCTTCTCGACCATCTTTTGCGGTATCTATTTGCAACTTAAGTGATTCGAGAGAGCGGATAATCTGCTTACGAGCAACCGCAGAGTCATCAATCACCATGATGTGGTAATGCTGTTCTCTATCAATGGTTAATTGATTATTGACCTCTTCACTGATTGCCGTTTTAACGGGAGATATTTCATCAAGAATTTTCTCAACATCTAAAATCTCAACCAGTTCACCTTCTATTTCCGTAACTGCAGTTAAATATGAATAACGACCCGCGCCCTGAGGCGGAGGCATAATAGCTGCCCAATTCATATTAATAATTCGCTCAACCGAGCTGACTAAGAACCCCTGCACACTGCGGTTGTATTCAGAAATAATAATGAAGCAATTTTCGGTTGATGTTAATGGTCTACCACCTGTTGCAGCACTTAAATCAATAACAGAAATAGTCGCGCCACGAATATGTGCCACGCCTTTTACAAACGGGTTCAATTTAGGCAAAGTCGTTAACGGTGGGCACTGAAGTACTTCTTTCACTTTAAAAACATTGATACCAAAACGTTGACGCCCATTAAGCTTAAATAACAGTAACTCTAATCGGTTTTGACCAACTAATTGAGTTCGTTTGTTGACGGATTCCATGATACTCGACATAACACTGCCTTTTTTTATTAAAATATCCGAATAACTAGATACTAGCTTGTTTTGCTTCAAAACATAAATTGAAACGGGATATCTTGTCGGAATATGAAAATGTTAAATTATCACCCGCAAGTAAACTGAACCAATTAATGCACTTTATTATGCGACTACTTTATGTAGGCATAAATTTTGCTTATTCTTACTTGTAAATCATATATCAAGAATAATCTACTAAAGCAGTCAATCTATTGTCACTACAGCTTAGCAACTTATTCATCATTTCTGGTAAAATTAAGTATAGGTGCAATCTAGCAAAACACGCTAGTATCTCCACTATGAAAGTATATTTTTTGTGTTTTTTCTATTTATTGTTCAATTCATTAGCAGTTTTTGCTAATGAAGAAGCTAGCGTACCTTCCTTATCGACCATTAGCCAATTGGCTGAAGAGGTCGTCAGAAAAAAAATTCAATTAGAACCCAATGCTAAGTTACTCATTACGCCACAAAATTTAGAAGGCAGACTGACTCCGCCTCGCTGTTTTACACCGATAACAGCTGAATTAGCCAGCGAGCGCGAAATTGGACGAAACAATACTGTAAAAATTGGCTGCAACAGTCCAGACTATGATTATCCTTGGCAAATTTATTTATCCGTTCGCGTCGAAGTCATGTTTCCTGTGGTAGTGAGTAATGAAATAATCTCACCTGATACCCTGCTCTCTGAATCCCAATTGCGAATCGAGTATATAGACCAGTACAGCCTTCGAGGGCAATTCTATGCCGATATTAATGACGTTTTAGGCAGTAAAACCAAACGAAGAATTAATAAGGGTACACCCATATTGAACAGCCACTTATGCTTTGTTTGTAAAGGTGACGCAGTATCAATCTACGCCAATAGTCAAAATTTACAGATAAAGACATTAGGTGAAGCAATGCGTGATGGCAATATAGGCGAGTCAATTAGAGTCAAGAATGCTAACTCAAACAGAGAATTAGAGGCCACAGTGATTGGCGTTGGCGAAGTAGAAGTTAGAATGTAAAATAAGCTAAAGTTTCTTCCCGCAGTGCCGATAGCCTGTTTGGAAAACCAAAATTAACGCTGGAGCCTACCATGGCAATTGACATTAACAAACTGAAAACAGCTACGCCTACGCCAGTTTCTGCGCGTGAAGCAAAAACCACAAATAATGCAGCTAAAGCCGCTCCACAGGCCACAACTGCAAACGTAAAAACAGATTCAGTAAGCATTACACCGCAAGCACAAGAGTTACAAAGTGCCCAGGTAAAAATGGCAAGCTTACCTGAAATAGATCAAAAGAAAGTGGCTGAAATAAAACAAGCCATCTCTGAAGGTCGCTACAAAGTTGACCCAGAAAAACTTGCTGCCAACATTGCAAACTTTGAAGCAGAACTGAGTGGACTGAAGTTCAAAGAAGAATAGCTAACTTTATTAAGGCAATGGCTTACAAAGACAGTTTTGCTTTAGTCTATTCTTCTAAACCGAGTAACATGAGAATTCGGCACCTATTGGTGTTATAGACAGGTATTTCCAAAGCAAAATAATCTGAGTATCAGTATGACAGCACTTTCAACGTTACTTTCACATCAGCACGGCATTCTTACGTCGCTGAAATCATTAATCTCTGCAGAAAAACAAGCATTACAAGATCAAGATGCCGACAAGTTATTGAAACTTGCCCAAGAGAAACAACAATGCCTCATTGCATTAAAAACAAATGATGAATCTTTGGCAAATCATCCTGAACATGCATTGCTAACAACTGAGCCTGAATTAGTTGAAAAAGTCACAGCCGCAAAAGCAATTTTAGCTGACTGCAAAAATATCAATCAGCAAAATGCCAGTTTAATTGAATTAAATCTAGCAACCTTGAATAGATTCTCACAGGCACTGCAAGCTAGCCGTAATTCATCCAGCTTAACCTATAATGACAAAGGTAAAACCTCAACGATTTCTACCCTTGGAAATGATTTTAAAGCTTAAGTTTTGATGCAAAATTAACAATGTTTGCCTTTAAAAATACCAAAGATTATCAAGGCGAATCTCAGCCCTTTGCAACTTAACATTTTGACGTATATAAGCATGGTTAAAAGTGCTAGAAAAACTTGAAAATGATTGCAGCAAAGATGTGATAAATTATTCAAGATTTAAACTGAATACAGAAATGACGCGAGCGCATCATTTCTGTTATCGAATAAGGCATTAATGCCCTAAAAGACTTTGTTTCAAACTATCCTGTGCGGGTTCATCACCTAACCAAATTTTTATCAAAGCCTGGCGAAATAACTCACCTTTCACTTCACCTTGGGGCTTGTCGTTCTTGAAACTGGTGACACCACCGTCCTTCGTTAAGACAAACGTAAATTGATCACCTTGCTTAATTTCAGCATTGAATAATCCCATAAACTGGCTGATTTCAGCTTTTAAAGTCGAAATATCAGCATTGGTTGCAGAATAAAATCCATCATTAATGGCATCAATCATTTTATCTGAGGTGATCATGCCCGACGTAATATTCAAGCGAATTACCGCAACTGATTGCTCAAGCACAGTTGCTAAACTATCCTGACTGGTTGGTAAATATAAGCTACCAACATATAAATCCATAAAAAACTTACTTCGAACACCAGCACCATTTAATACAAGATCTTGCGACTGAATCGTTATTGTCTCTTGAACATCTACACCCGAAACGATTTTTGCATGTAAAAAAGGACTGACTAACAAAGATGCGGTTAAGGTTAAAACAGATAATATTTTCATGTTAATGATTCTTTAAAAAGGGGAAAAGAAAAATCTAAAACCATCCAATAAATTAACCACGTATGCCTAATTTATACTGGCCATTTTGCTCGAACATCAAAGCTTGTTTATGATTAGGTGAAATCAATAATGGGCCATCATCAAAAAACAGAAAACACTTCCAATTACGTACAAAGACATCCCAACGGGTTTCAATCACTTGGTATTTTTCATAGCAAAAATACACTTTTGCATCATCAGGCCATTGAATATGCTCAATCACAGCTTCTGGTAACGAATTATCATTTGAGTCCCAAGCAGATTGCCAGTGCTCGGTTGCACTCCACGCATCTTGCTTAGCAGGCCAATCACCTTTCGCAAATTGCTCTGCACGACTGCTTTTGTTACTAATCCATTTATTCCACACTTCCATGGCACTTTTATCAGACAAAGGCATGATCAATGCTTTGTCCTCTTCACTCACGGGTAAATCTTTATGGTTAAAAATCCATTTACGTTTGTAGGACTCAAAAGGAATGTAGGTATGAGACAAGAAGCACTCCAGCTATAAAAACACAGAGTGAGATTATAACGTTAAAAAGAAAAGAACGGTACGTGCTGATGAATAGAAATGGGTATGAGTAGTAAAAACTGGTCTCCCCACAGGGACTCGAACCCCGATCGGCCGCTTAGGAGGCGGCTGCTCTATCCTGTTGAGCTATAGAGAGACCGTTCAATTATACTGTTTTTTGCCTTGATGAAAAGGGCTTATTGAGGTTTAAAACTGTTTAGATTTAATTGGTTAATAAACAAACGCCGCAGCATAATGACAACTGGCTTTAACCAACTAATCAACTCAACATTGAGTGATAAAGCATTAAAATGACTACAACTTAATGGCTATATCATGTACCTGGATATTATCTGCAGCATCAATATCTTCAATCATTGCAGTAGCAGTATCTTCACTCACTTGGTCGATAGTTATTTCAGCGCGATTTTTAGTCACCAATGCGCGCATGTTATTCAGGCGGTCTGGCATATTTTTTTGTAAAACTATTTGAAATTTATCGCCTAATTTAACCCCGTTTTTACGGCCTAAATTGATAATGATACGGTCACCCTGTCTTGCAATAATTTGCCCTAATAAAGGACGGCAATTCAGGGTGTTATCTAATGTCATAATACTTTGTTGCAGTTGCTGGTTAATTGCAGCGCCATAGGAGGAAGACCAAAAACGTTGACTATTAGGTACCACGGTTTCTTGACGTTCAAACTCCCACGGAGCATTGGTAGCAAAAGATTCATTCCAAACTACTTCACCACTTATTCCGTGATACAGGGTTAACTCAAAACTAAACTGCCTTAAAGGTATATCATCCACAAACCCTAGAAAACTGGTGGTGTAAGGCGCAGTAGACATGTCAATCACTTTGGTTTTTAGTATGTACTGACTATCGGTAATTTCACCTAACCAACTTGGAATACCATAACCTTTAAAGTTAACAAGTTCATTTGTGTCGTCTAAACGCTCATTCGCATGCACTCTTGCAAAACTGGTCACCGACTGACTATTTATCAACTTACCAAATTGAAAAGTTAGCGCTTGATTGAAACCAGATAGATGACCATGGTTAAGCTGGCTTCTATCGGCCACTTCGATTTGCGGCAGTAAAATAGCCGCTTTTAACGATTGGGCTTTACATTGGTCGGTTTGACTTGTGTCATCAACATAAAGTGACAACATCACTGTGAGTGTATCACCATTAACCATTTCACTTAGCAGCTCGATATTATTGGCAGCCCCCATCCGCTGCATCGAAAAGGTATCTTGCGTTAACGCCCCTTGACTAATTTGCTGCTGACTTGAAAAGTTAACCCCAGCTCGCAAACTGGCATAGTTTAGCGCTTGATTAATGGCATCTTCACGGGCTTTCTCCATATTACCATTAACGATTTTAGCTGTGCCTGTCACTTCGACTTGCTCTGCAATTCCATTAAGGCTGATAAAAACAGGTAACAGCATGAAGACTCGCGCCCAGTTAAGCCAAGTTTGTGTGCTATTTTGATTTTTAAATGCATGAAACATAATTCACCCTGCGTCAGATATCTGTCGTCTGTTTTGAAAATTCACCATTTTACGGTGATTACATCGTTATATAATCTACAATCAAGCAATAACTATGCCTAAACGCTGAGTCAAGCACGTGTGCTTTTTTACATGAATCAAGCCAAAGAATGAAAGTCGTCGCATAATCATTGTAAAGAAAATCACTGCAATGCCGATAAAAGGTTATCAATCGAATTACATTGCTTTTTGAACTAAAGCGAAGGAATAACTCATGCAGCAAAAGTTCTCTATTCTCGCGCTGATGCTAACCACAATGGGTCTTGCTGGATGCAGTAACGCAGTCAATCAAGCGCAAAACTTGAACTATGTTCAAGATGGAAAGCGCATTGGCTATCAAGACCAAAATGACATGTACCAAGAAAAACTGGTTTATGATATTCACGCTTCAGGTTTAGCCCCAAAAGGCCAAATCAATGTTTGGGCCGAAAAATTAGTTAATGAACTGGTATTGCAAAATGATGCATTAAGACCAGATCAACCCTTGCTGATAACGACGCCTGTTATGAGTGACGATTTTAATCAAACCAACGAATTAGCCTTTCAGTTGCAACAAAGCTTACAAGCGGCTTTTCATGCCCATGAATTTAACTTAGTTGATTTGAATGTGGCGAATGCGCTTCGTGCAACGGATCACGGTGAACTGATTTTAAGTCGCAATTGGGAGCTACTGCCAACAGATTTACCCGTATCACATGTGCTGGTTTCAACGCTCAGTTTGACCAATGAAGGCGTTAGTTTTAATGGCCGTGTGGTAAATGTGACTAATAATCGAGTGGTTTCTGCGGTGCAATCATTCGTTGCAGGTCAAAGCTTATCTGGTTACGTATTGCCAGCCAACAAAGTACAAACCCGTGGCGGCATTATCTACCGTACAGAAAATACACAAGAAAGTCGCTATACCGTTTTAGGAGATGAGCAATGAAAAATATAATGCAATTCATCGCATTAAGCTTATTCATAATGGGATGTTCCAGTAATGACAAATACGTGCAATGGGAAACTGAGCCTCCGAGTCATTTTCCTAAAATTACTGCCGTAGGCTATGCACCTTTAGCCACTCAACCAAGCGATATTCAATCACATAAAATGCTGATGGCGATGCAAGCCTCTAAGGTGGCGGCATATCGTGAATTAGCTGAACAGGTTTATGGACAAAAGATTGATGCGGTTAGCAATGTGAGTGAGTGGCTACTGACTAATGACAGTGTTAAGTCATCCGTCAGCGGCATTATTCGCGGTGCTAAAGTCGTTAAAACCTATCCTTCTGGCGACTTCTATGTCACTGAGCTTGAGCTAGATTTCAAACAGGTTTGGCATTTGTATGAACAGCAAAATCGTTCAAAACGGATTAAAGATGTCACTTACTTTTAGATGATGAACCTACAAAAACGCCGCGAACTATCGCGGCGTTTTTGTCTATGTGCGGAATATTATGAAACTTACCACACATTGACAATCAACATTAGAAGTTTACTTTAAACGCAAGTGCTGCTGCGGCTTGATTACTGAGATCTTCGCTAAGTTCGGGATTGCTGAGCTCGATGTCGCCACTAAAGTAATAGCCCGCATAGGCATTTAAGCTGACACTTTCGCTGATTTTCCATCCCGCGCGCAAAAAGCTTACCCACTCTTCAATCTTGATGGCTTTATCGTCATTTTCAATTAAAAAGCTCTCGGTGCGACGAGAACTACCGACACCAAAATTCCAATTTTGCGATAACTCATAAGTTAACTCTAACCCCGCAGGACCGCTAAATCCAGCTTGGAAAGGGTTAGCAAGTACCCACTTGTCAGTAATTTGCCAGCGAACCGCTAAATAAGGCACGGTGCGAACTTCAGTAATATCATTCAAATACGCGACACCGACGCCCAGCATATTACCCGATTCAAAACGGTACATCCCCGATGCAACCACGCCGTAGCTTTCTGCATTTGATGAGGAAGCCGTATTAGCATAGGCATATTGCAGTTTGGGGGCAAATAAGAAGGTCCATTGGTTGTCAGGACGGTAAATCAGCGATAAACCCGCACTGTATTGATCTATAGACGACCAAGGAACATTACTGTTTCTAAGTGGACTTTGTTGGTTAACTCGCCAACCATAATCAAGATTGTCGTAACCAATATTAGCACCAATCATCCATTGCTTATTCAAAGGCATCGCGGCAGAAAGCTTGGTAAACCAAACATCTCGTTTGAGCTCATTACCATTGTCCCCCACATCGGCGGATTGCGTTGTGGTGCGGGCAACACTCAACTCAAAAGGTGAGCGTTTACTCGCCTGTACATCCAAGCTACTAAAGCCAACCAAAGCAACAATTATTGGCACAAACTGAGCTTTAGATAGCAGATTACGTTGTTGAGGGCATGGATAAAAAGCGCTAGTCATTAATGGCGTCCTTTCAGCTTGACTGATAATGGTTACTTGTTGATTAATCAATACGTCATACTACATAAACTAGTTCATTATTATGCATTTTTATTGAAAGTGGCGTTTAATTTAACAAAATGTCACAAACTATACTTGATGTGCCCTTAAGAACATCAGGGCTGTCTCTTTCAAATAGGCCTGTCTTTTAGGCAGAATATCTGCCGTCGATAAGCCTAACTCTAAACGCATTCGCAGCTCACCAAACAACATCAAGCTCAACCTCACGGCACTGTCATGTGGATTTTCAAAATAATACTTACCGTGCTGATTAACTTTAACTAAATACTCTTTTACTAAGTTAAGAATATGTTTAGGGCCTGCATTATAAAATAATTCAGACACCTCGGGATGAGTGTCTGACTGAGCCACACAGGTCGTAAACACCCTAATCGCCTCTTCAGAAACGATCATTTCGCCAAATTGTTGCGCAAATACCGTCAGTACTAATTCTGGCTGTGTGGCATCGACTAACAAGTTTTCAGTCAGTTGATGGACCACACATTTTGATTCTATTGATGCGACAAAAAGATCGTCTTTGGAGCCGAAATGGGAATAAACCGTTTGCTTAGATACCTCAGCATGCTTGGCGACCTCATCCATACTGGTATTGGAAAAACCTTGCTGGCAAAAAAGTTCAATAGCCGCATGAAGGATCTGCACACGTTTTTGTTCACTTTTAGATAATGTCGCATCCAAATTTATGGCAAGTCCATGGTCATCTGTCATCTTTTACTCGTATTGTTTTTACTTACATTCAACATTTAATACTATTTAATCACAAAATAGACTAGACAGTCCAGTTTCACCTAATTAGACTAGACAGTCTAGTTTAACATTAACATTACATAGCCAGATAACGATTCTTTGCTATGAATGAATAAGTTGTTTGCATTACGTATAAATGACTATCCTGTTGGGGTACAAAAATGGAATATCAATCGATCGGCCAAGTGCGATTATTAATGTTAGGCTTACTCAGCCTAATGGTAGTCAGCGGTTGTGGATCAGAAGTTAAGCCGCACTCTGAATCGGTTAGCTACCAAACCGTAGCCACCGCAACGCTGATACCATCAGAATATTATCAGCACAAACAAACCTATACCGGTACTATCCGCTCAGCGAATACCACAGGTATTGGATTTGAATTAGCTGGTAAGTTAAATGGCATTCAAGTTGATAGCGGCGACAGTGTTACCTTTGGACAAACTTTAGCATCGTTAGATACCGATCTTTTACAGGCAGAAAAACAGCAGCTTGAAGCAAGTTTGCAGCAAACAAAAGCAGACTTAGATTTAGCCGAAAACACATTAAAACGCACCCTCAGCCTAAAAGATAAAAACTACGTTTCAGAGCAGCAGCTAGACGAAACGAAACAACAGGTCACAGGATTAATTGCCAATCGCCAACGGCTCAATGCCAGTTTATATGCCACAAACTTAAAGCTTGAAAAGTCAATATTAGTCGCACCTTTTAATGGCAAAATCAGTAAACGTCACCATAATTTAGGGGAAGTGATTGGCTTAGGCAGTCCGGTTTTTACCTTGATCGGTAATAATCAACAGCTTGCCTATATTGGTGTGCCTATCCAAGTTGCATCCAACTTAAAAAACAATCAACAGGTGCCGATCCGTATCGGAGATAAAATCCTAAATGGCAGAATTGCCGGGATCAGCGCCGAAGTTGATGCTATCACTCGCACAGTACAGTTAAGAATAAGCCTGCCCACTGATGCTAACGTCTTAAATGGTGAAATTGCCTACCTTGAATACCAACAAAATATTCCGGTTGCTGGATATTGGGTGCCAATTTCCGCTTTAACCGACGGCATAAGGGGATTGTGGAATGTTTACGTATTAGATAAACAAACCGATTCTCTGACTGCAAATCACTACAGTATACAACGCCGAGATGTTGAAATTATTTATACAAATCAGGATAAAGCCTACATTAAAGGGGCGTTAAGCCGTGATGACACAATTATCGTAGAGGGATTACATAAATTGGTAGTCGGGCAAGTTGTCACGCCTGCGACCACCGCGGTAGCGGGGGCGATATGATTAAAGCATTTTTAGAAAACGGCCGCCTAACCAGTTTATTTATCGCGCTGTTAATTGTCGCTGGATTTGGGGCAATTTCGAGTTTACCGCGCACGGAAGATCCTCACATTACCAATCGTTTTGCATCAGTAATTACTCATTACCCAGGCGCTTCGGCTGAAAGAGTAGAAGCACTAGTGACCGAAGTGTTAGAAACACAACTACGTCGACTAGAAGAGATAAAACTGGTTCAATCGACTTCTCGCCCGGGAATATCGGTTATTCAGCTCGAACTAAAAGACACCATCACAGAAACTGAGCCAGTTTGGTCTAGAGCACGTGATTTAGTGGCCGATGGTAAGCCTTTGCTACCCGCTCAAGCGCAAAATAGCACACTAGATGATCAAGTTGGCTATGCCAGCACAGCGATACTAGGGGTGGTATGGGCAGATGATTCGCCAGTAAGAAGTGATATTTTAAATCGTTACGCCAAGGAATTACAAAACCGGATAAGACTATTATCAGGCACGGATTTTGCCAAACTTTACGGCGCGCCAGAAGAAGAAATTCTCGTTGAGCTTGATGGCAATAAAATCAGTCAGCTGAAACTGACCCCAGGTGTCATTGCACAAATCTTAACCAACGCTGACAGTAAAATTTCTGCCGGTGAAATCAATAACCAGCAATTTCGCGCGTTAGTTGAAGTGTCTGGCGAGCTTGACTCACAAAGTCGGATTCGACGTGTGCCGTTGAAAGTAGATGAATACGGACAAATTATTCGCCTAGGAGATGTGGCCACCATCAGCCGCCAACCTAAAACACCGGCTAGCAGTATTGCACTCATTAACAGCCAACAAGGCATATTAATTGGCGCGACCATGCTAAACAGTAATCGGGTTGATATATGGCAGCATCAAATAGAACAAACGATAGCCACCTTCTCACAAAACTTGCCCGCCAACATCAAAGTGCAATGGCTATTTGATCAGCAGGGTTACACCAGTGTCCGTCTTGGGGATTTAGTCATTAACTTGCTGCAAGGCTTCGTGATTATTGTCCTTGTTTTAATGCTGACCTTAGGTCTGCGTAATGCATTAATCGTCGCGCTATCACTTCCCCTTACCGCCCTATTCACTTTAGCCTGTATGAAATACACGGGTTTACCCATTCATCAAATGTCGGTAACTGGATTAGTAGTGGCATTGGGTATTATGGTGGATAATGCCATTGTGATTGTTGACGCCATTGCCCAGCGCCGCCAACAAGGCATGGGTAAATTAGAAGCGGTATCTAAAACCTTGCACCATCTATGGCTGCCCCTTGCAGGCTCAACCATTACAACCATGTTAGCCTTTGCGCCAATTGTATTAATGCCTGGGGCTGCGGGGGAATTTGTGGGCGGCATTGCAATTTCAGTGATGTTTGCGCTATTAGGCTCTTATATTATTTCCCATACTCTTATTGCAGGGCTTGCTGGCCGCTTTAGTCGAAGTGAGCAAGCGACCGCCTGGTATCAACAAGGGATGGCTTTTCCTAAAATAGGTAAAGCCTTTAAAACCAGTTTAGCGTTTGCCCTTAAACGGCCATTATTAACGGCGATAGTTGTGGGCATTTTGCCTATGAGTGGCTTTATGGTGGCAGGTAAAATGACAGAGCAATTTTTCCCGCCATCAGACAGGGATATGTTTCAAATTGAAGTACATTTGGCCTCGCAGGTGAGCATTGAAAATACGCGCCAACAGGTTGCATTGATAGATCAAAAGCTGCAAAAGCTTGCAGAAATCAGCGAGGTCACTTGGGTTATTGGCGGAAATACGCCTTCATTTTATTACAATCTAACCCAACGTCAGCAAGGGGCAACCAACTATGCTCAGGCGATGGTGAAAGTGACTGACTTTGAAACCGCAAACAAGCTTATTCCCCAGTTACAACAATCGCTGGATATTGAATTTCCACAAGCGCAAATTCTGGTCAGAAAACTGGAACAAGGGCCTCCCTTTAATGCGCCTGTCGAATTGCTCATTTACGGAGCCAATCTAGACACATTGAAGGAAATTGGCGATCAAGTCCGCGCACTATTAATTGCCACTCCCGATGTGATCCATACCAGAGCAACGCTTTCCCCTGGGGCGCCTAAGCTATGGTTACAAGTGAATGAAGACGCCAGTCTAATGAGCGGCTTAAGCTTGACCGATATCGCTAATCAGGTACAAATGGCGACAACCGGCATTATTGGTGGCAGTATTTTAGAACAAACTGAGTCATTGCCTATTCGTGTGCGTTTAGGTGATAACACCCGCGAACAAGCCACAAGGTTAGCAGAACTTAACCTAGTGTCACCCACTGGCACTGGCATTCCGTTATCTGCATTATCGTATAATCAAGTCAGCGTCAGCCGCGGTGAGATCCCCCGTCGTAATGGTCAACGGGTGAATACTATTGAGGCGTATATCACCAGTGGCGTATTGCCATCTCAGGTGCTTAATGATGTGAAATCAAAACTCAGCAACATTGCATTACCCTCTGGATACCATATTGAAGTTGGCGGTGAAAGCGCTAAACGTAATGAGGCCGTCGGTAATCTGATGTCTAACTTAGTGGTAGTTATCACCCTATTACTGGCGACAGTGGTGTTGTCATTCAACTCATTCCGCCTTACCGGCATTATTCTATTCAGCGCTGTACAGTCTGCCGGATTGGGGTTACTAGCGGTATTCGTGTTTGGCTACCCTTTTGGTTTTACTGTGATAATTGGTTTATTAGGGTTAATGGGACTGGCCATTAATGCCGCCATTGTAATTCTGGCTGAACTTGAGGACTTGCCCGAGACAAAACAAGGCAATATGGCATTAATTGTCGATACGGTTAGCAGTTGTGGCCGCCATATTGGCTCAACCACCATCACCACAATCGGCGGCTTTTTACCCTTGATTATTGCAGGCGGAGGATTTTGGCCTCCCTTTGCAATCGCCATTGCAGGCGGCACATTATTAACGACTATGCTGTCTTTAGTTTGGGTACCTGTGATGTATCATTTAATGATGAAACCGAAAAAACAGTCGCTGCAACAAGAGATAATACCCGTTTAATTTCAAACAGCTGATTTGATAACAAGAGTGATTTGGCAACATATCACTCTTTTTTATTGCGCTAACTTCCCACGACTTCAATTCAATCTGATGGCGGGATTTTCTCCACCTTGACGATAAAAACCAAACTCTCCTATCTCAAAACCACTTCAACAGTTAACTGTATTTAATTCCACTTTCGACAAAGAAGATTTTGTCGTGTAAATCCCGCTTATTATCCGTATTCATTTCAAGTTTGTTAGTCAGCCGGACAATGTTCGCAGTTTCAATCACATTTATTCATTTTTCACCCAGTTTCGGGTTAACTAACGTGATTTGAGTCAAGGCCTTAACGTCGGGTTTGCTATAAATTAACCCTACAATAACTATCTGGAAATATTGTCATGAATTATAAAAATTGGCCGATTGCAAAACAGATCGGCTCACTTGCCTTACTGTCATCCATTGCCATTTTTGTTGCGATGTCTTTATTTTCATATCAATCGGCCTCTTACTCGTTAAATAACAAAGCGGTTCAAGCTATTGGCTCACAAATGCACAGTAATGCAGAGCTGATTGAATTGCAGTACAACAGCATGCTCACCCTCGCTAGAAGAAATGCAGATATCCTTCGGACACTCTACCCGAGCACGTTTTATTTAGGCGGCAGAAACGTAAAAGTGCTCAGTGTCAGTTCACCGTCACTCAAACATGGTAATGAGCAAATTAACGCATCTCGCAGTAAAGTCGACCGATTTTCAAAACTCACTGGTGGGGTGGCAACCATTTTTGTGCGCGATAAGGATGACTTTACCCGTATTTCAACATCATTAAAAAAAGCCGACGGTAAACGCGCAATTGGCACAAATCTGGGTACCACACACCCAGGATACACAAAAATCATCAATGGTGAAGAATACGAAGGCTATGCCAAATTATTTGGCCGTGACTATATGACCATTTATCGTCCGATCAAAGATCAAAGTGACAAAGTCATTGGTATTTTATTCGTTGGTTTTGATATCACTCAATCTGTTCAGCAAATTCAACAAACCATGAAAGAAATGACCCTAGAGGAGTCTGGCTCCTATGTCATTATTCGCAACTCAGACAAACAAATCATTGCTCACCCTAAATTATCAGCAGATGCTCCCTTTGATGCAGCCTTGCTTGATGGATTAACCATTGAACAAGCCCTAAAAGATGAGCAAAGCTGGTTTTATACCTCACTCAATAATGAAGATATGTTTTCTTATTCTGTTGCCATTAAAGGCTGGAATTGGACCTTAGTGGGATTTGTGCCGCAACAGGAATTGAATAATGAAAGCGTGACGATGTTGCAGCAAAATCTACTGATTGCGGTGATAGGTATTGTACTGATTTTCATATTGTTAAGTACGTTAATCACCCGCGCAGTTAAGCCATTACAGTTATTACAAACCAAAATAGCCAAACTCGGTGAAGGTGACTTATCACAAACATTTACGGCTTGCGATGCACACAGTGCAAATGAAGTGGATCAAATTACCATCAGTGTCACACAAATGGCCACCAACCTTGCAGGGCTGATTAAATCATTACAAGAGTCGGTATTAAGCTTAGAAAATCACGCACATTTAAGCCAACAAACGGCAACAGATAATGGTAATGAAGCTAAATCATTACTCAATCAAACAGAGCAAATCGCTACCGCAATTGAAGAAATGTCAGCTTCAATTAAAGATGTTGCCCAAAACTCTGGTCAAGGCGCAATTCAAGCTCAAGAAATTGATAAAGCCTCAAACGAGGGCCATACCCAATTGACGCAAGTGGTAAATGATCTGCAATCACTCAGCGATCAACTCACTCAAACCCAACAAAATATTGAAGGGGTAAGTGATGAAAGCCAGGCGATAAGTCAGGTCACAGAGGTAATTAATGGAATTGCCGAGCAAACTAACCTACTGGCATTAAATGCCGCCATTGAGGCTGCAAGAGCAGGAGAACAAGGAAGAGGCTTTGCCGTTGTTGCCGATGAAGTGCGATCATTAGCACAACGCACCCAGCAATCGATTAGCGAGATCAGTATTACTATCAATAAATTACAGCAACAGGTCAAATTGACTGCAGCACAAATGAACCAGTGCCAGCAATTGGGTATTAAGTCTGCTGAGCAAGGCAATGATGCCAACACTCAGCTTAGCCAAATCAACACTAATATCGCTGAAATGGCCATGTTCTCATCCAGTATTGCCAGTGCAACCAAACAGCAAACCACTGTAGCGGATGAAGTGTCGAACAGCTTACATGCGATTTCGTCTTTGGCACAATACAGCGAACAAAGGGCCATTAAAGCGGTTGACGATGCCGATGTATTGACCCAATTAGCCGGTAATATTAAACAGCAAATTGAGGTATTCAAAGTCGATTAATGTTGTTGTAAATTAATCGTCGATGTTTAAATCAGGTTTGAACAACAACTGACCATCACCATAAAAATGGCTTGAGGCATTATGCTTCAGGCCATTTTTGTTTGCATGACCCCTTTGAACTTAATGACTAAGTTACACTAATTGGGGTTGATATTTAGGCTCGATGATTAGATTGAATAATAAGGATAATTAAAGACTTAAACCACTGTGATAAATAACCTAATCTCTGGTTAGGGCGTGTTTATCTGTGTTTATTTTTTATGTTGAAAGATAAAATGACATTAGGCAAGGCGGATAATTGATATGTATTTATTACCCCTAACAGAATGGGCTGTAATTATCGTTTCATCAAAACATTTGTTCAAGCCATAAAAAACCCCGCTACATGAACGGGGTTTTATTATTTAACCAACCAAACTAATTAACTTTCACTATTTTCCTGGCGGTCCATGTTTTCAGTATTTTCTAACCACAGGGCATTAATAATGCCGAAAGAGCAAGCCAGTAATACACCTAATATCCACGCAAAATACCACATAGATGATGACTCCTATTAATAAAGTGAGGTTTTATTGTCTTCAATAAAACTGCGATTCAAACGACCATACATCTTGTAGTAAGTCCAAATCGTATAACTTAATACGGTTGGTACAAAGATAATCGCGGCGATGGTCATCACTTTTAGGGTCATTTGACTTGCTGTCGCATCCCACATGGTTAAGCTTACATTTGGCTCAAGCGATGACGGCATAACAAATGGGAACATCGCTGCACCACAAGTTAAAATGACGCCAGCAATGGCTAATGAACTAAATAAGAACGCGAAACCACTACGGTTAAAGCGGCTAGCAAAAATGGCTAACACTGGCATTAATAACCCTAACACAGGGAATAGCATGGTAACGGGGTACTTGTCGTAATTGGCTAGCCAGGCACCCGCTTCAATCGCAACAGTCTTCGTTGTTGGATTAGATGGACCCGCTAAATCCAGTGTTGAAGTAATCACATAGCCGTCAATGCCATTTGCTAACCATACACCTGATGCTGCAAATAATACCACCAACAATCCACCACAAATCTGGGTCATGTTAGCTGCGCGAACACGTAACTCACCTTCAGTCTTCATTTGTAACCAAGCTGCACCTTGCATCATGATCATGCTGACACACACAAGGCCAGTAAGCAGTCCAAATGGATTCAACAACCCAAAGAAACCACCATGGTATTGGGCACGTAAAAACTCATCAAAGTTAAACGGCACGCCTTGCAATAGGTTACCAAACGCGACGCCTATGATAAGTGGTGGCACAAAACCACCGACAAACAGTGCCCAATCCCATGACTTACGCCATTTTGGATCTTCAATTTTCGAACGGTAATCAAAGCCTACTGGACGCAAGAATAAAGCGAACAACACCAGCATCATGGCGACATAAAAGCCTGAGAATGACACGGCATAGACCATAGGCCAAGCGGCGAATAACGCACCACCAGCGGTAATTAACCAAACCTGGTTACCATCCCAATGCGGCGCAATGGTGTTAATCATAATACGGCGCTCAGTGTCATCTTTACCTATGATGGGTAATAACGCACCTACCCCCATATCAAAGCCGTCAGTGATTGCAAAGCCGACAAACAACACACCTATTAATGCCCACCAGATAAATCTTAAAACTTCATAATCAAACATAGTCAGGTCCTCTGATTAAGCATCTTGGTTTTCAAAGTGATAACGACCAGTCTTCATGCTGCTAGGGCCAAGACGGGCATACTTGAACATCAAGAACATCTCAATAACCAGTAATACTGAGTAGAATAAGGTAATTGAAATGATACTGAACCATAAGTCAGACACAGTTAAACTTGATGCTGACATAAAGGTCGGTAAGACTTCTGAAATCGTCCAAGGTTGACGACCGTATTCAGCCACAAACCAACCACACTCAATGGCAATCCAAGGTAATGGTAAGCCGTAAAGTGCCGCTTTAAGCACCCACTTTTTCTCAGCAATTTGATGACGAGTACTTTGCCAAAACGCTGCAGCAAAGATAAACAGCATCAACACGCCTGCGCCAACCATAATACGGAATGACCAGAACATCGGTGCGACATTAGGAATCGAATCTTTCGCAGCAGCTTTAATCTGCGCTTCAGTTGCGTCAACCACATTTTCGGTATAACGCTTCAATAATAAGCCATAGCCTAAATCATGCTTGGTTGCTTCAAAATTATCACGCAGTTCCTGACTGGTATCGCCAGCACGAAGCTGTGTTAAGAATGAATAAGCAATCATACCGTTACGGATACGCACTTCATGCTCATCAATCAAATCGATAATACCGGTCACTTGCTCATCTAAAGAGCGCGTGGCAATGATACCCATTGCATAGGGGATTTTAATCGCGTAGTCAGTTTCCATGGTTTCTTGATTAGGGAAACCTACCGCAGTAAAGGCAGCTGGAGCTGGCTCGGTGTGCCACTCAGCTTCAATGGCGGCTAATTTCACACGTTGAACTTCACCCACTTTATAGCCAGATTCGTCACCCAGTACGATAACCGACAGAATTGACGCCATACCAAAGCTGGCTGCAATCGCAAATGAGCGACGAGCAAAAGGTAAGTCACGACCTTTTAAAATGTAGTATGAACTGATTGCCAGCACGAACATGGCACCTGCTACATAACCCGATGCTACGGTGTGAACAAATTTCACCTGGGCAACAGGGTTAAAAATAACCTCAGCAAAACTGGTCATTTCCATGCGCATGGTTTCATAGTTAAATACTGAACCCACAGGGTTTTGCATCCAACCATTTGCCACCAAAATCCACAACGCCGACATGTTTGACCCCAGCGCAACCAACCAGGTTACCGCTAAATGCTGACGTTTACTGAATCGGTCCCAACCAAAAAAGAACATACCCACTAAGGTTGATTCAAGGAAGAATGCCATTAGGCCTTCAATCGCCAATGGCGCACCAAAAATATCACCTACATAGTGTGAAAAGTATGACCAGTTGGTACCAAACTGGAATTCCATTGCCAAACCGGTGGTCACACCTAAGGCAAAGTTAATTCCGAATAATTTACCCCAAAACTTAGTCATATCCTTATATATCTGCTTATCTGTCATCACATAAAGTGACTCCATGATCGCCAGAATAAAAGCTAGGCCTAACGTGAGGGGAACAAATAGAAAGTGATACATGGCTGTCAGCGCGAACTGCAAACGCGATAGCTCAACTACCTCTTCGATAATCATTGGCGACTCCTTACTTCAGTACAACCAAATGCAAATTAAACAACATACCTGCTGCCAATATAAGTGTTTACTTATTTACATACAACCAAATGGTTTTACATCACTCGTTAACAAAGTGTTAAAACAAAAAGCTGCAACAATAAATAACTCGTGTGATTAAAACATGAAACCCGAACAAAAAAACCGCTCAAGATCTCATTTAAAGCAAAAGTGTGATCTCGCTTTATACAAACTTATTCAAAAATAATTTTAAGCACCAATATCAGTAACTTACATTTCAAATAAATTCAGAATACGAAGATTTTATACCATTGAAAATTGACCCAAATCAATCTAAGTTGCAGCTTTAAGTGGGTTTTGAGTATGTGCGCATAATACCAAGCCTGAGATATTGACAATTACCAAATTCATTGATAGGAACTTTGTCATAAATTTATAACATTTATTACTAATAAAGCGAATTAACCTGTAATGACAACCAAAGCAACAATATCAAAACTTTAACAAATAAAACAACAGATAATCTAACCGAAAATAAATAAACAAAAACAACAAAAACAACATCTTAAATAAAAACAAATAAAAAATAAAATTAAAATACATTAGAAAAACTAATCACAACTATCATTTTTACTAGTTTGAAAGTTTGCATTAGGCTCGGTATCATACACACATTAAGAAAACGAGTAGCATTTATGCCAGGGAGCCGTTGACTTAACCCTAAGGTATCTAACGTTCTTTGATGAACTAAACAATTGAGAGATGTTGCTATGACTAAAGTATTTGAAAATGTTGTCAACTTATACAAACGTGCTTTTGTTGAGATGTACACAGCTAAAGAAGTGAAGTAAGTCACTACCAGTTTATGTTTTGTTAGCGCAAAACAGTCTGCATCGTAATTAAACAATACGATGAATGACACAAAAAAGCCCATTCATGATTGAATGGGCTTTTTTACGTCTGTCTCTGTTGTGTTGTTTAATGATCTTTTACCTGAAACACTAAAGCATATTTAATTCACGCTTAATTCAGATTGAATATTTTTAACTGCTTAACGTGTTTCTGGCCTATTCCAGTTAACCTGTTCAAACACATGTCAGAACCAGACAAACGCCAACGTAAAATTTTTTGATGAAAAAGGCGACTGAGTTGTCGCCTTTTGATCAGGTTAAAATGGTGTGTTAACCAATTTTAACGCGTGCATTACGGAACATACGCATCCATGGGCTATCTTCGCCCCACTCTTCAGGGTGCCATGAGTTAGCAACCGTTCTAAAGACTCGCTCAGGGTGCGGCATCATAATGGTCACACGGCCATCTGTTGTACAAATACCCGTTAAACCATTTGGTGAGCCATTAGGATTTAATGGATACTGCGTCGCAATATCACCGTGACCATCAACATAACGTAGGGCAATCGTGCCAGAAGCTTCTGCTTTTGCTAATGCGTCTGCATTGGCAAACTCGGCTAAACCTTCACCATGGGAAACGGCGATCGGCATGCGCGAACCCACCATTCCTTCAAAAAATACCGAAGGCGTTTGTTGCACTTCAACCAAACTGAAACGCGCTTCAAAACGCTCAGAACGGTTACGCACAAAGTGTGGCCAATGTTCACTTCCAGGAATAATCTCTTTCAGGTTTGACAACATTTGACAACCGTTACAGACCCCTAACGCAATGCTTGAATCACGTTCAAAGAAGCGGCTGAACTCATCGCGGGCACGGTTATTAAATAAGATTGATTTTGCCCAACCTTCACCAGCACCTAATACGTCACCATAAGAGAATCCGCCACAAGCCACTAAGCCTTGGAACTCTTCTAAGCTGATACGGCCAGAAAGAATGTCAGACATATGTACGTCAAGGCTTTCAAAACCTGCTCGGTCAAATGCTGCAGCCATTTCAATATGCGAGTTAACACCTTGCTCACGTAAAATAGCCATTTTAGGTGCTGCGCCTTTTAATATATAAGGTGCGGCAACATCTTCACTTGGGTTAAAGCCTAATTTAACTGTTAAGCCTGGGGCATCAGCTTGTTGCTTGAGCTCAAACTCTTCTTGTGCACATGCTGGGTTATCACGTAGTGATTGCATACGATAAGTGGTTTCAGACCATAGCGTGCGCAGTGCTGTACGGCTATTCTGATAAATAACCCGCTCACCATCAGTGATCTTAATGCTGTCAGCAGCGTGTAAACCACCAATGTTATGACACGTCACGCCTTTAGCTTCAAATTTAGCGGCAATGCTTAGGGCATCCGCTTGGCTAACTTGAATAACAGCACCTAATTCTTCGTTAAATAAACGCTCTAAATCAGTTCCGTTTAATGAAGCCAGATCGATGTTCAATCCGCTATTACCCGCAAAGGCCATTTCAACTAAAGTGGTGAATAAACCACCGTCACTGCGGTCGTGATAAGCAATAACCGATTGGTCTGCAACTAATGTTTGCATCACTTCAAAGAAACCAGCAAGGTTAGCCGTGTTATCTAAAGTAGGAGCAAAATCACCTAACTCGCTGTAAACCTGCGCTAAACAAGATCCACCTAAACGGTTTTGGCCATTGCTTAAGTCCAACATTAATAAGGCGGTATCGCCCTTATCGGTGCGAAGTTCAGGAGTAACCGTTTTACGAATATCTTGCACCACACCAAAAGCGGTGATCACCAGTGACATAGGTGAAGTAACCGTTTTCTGCTTGCCGTTTTCTTCCCATGCCGTTTTCATTGACATTGAATCTTTGCCAACAGGAATAGTCAGACCTAGCTCAGGACATAAATCTTCACCAATTGCTTTAACCGCTTGATAAAGACCCGCATCCTCACCAGGATGACCGGCTGGCGACATCCAGTTTGCAGACAGCTTAATACGCTTAAATGAGCCTATGTCAGTACCCGCAATGTTCATAATAGATTCAGCCACCGCCATACGAGCAGAAGCATCAAAATCAAGTAAGGCTAGCGGCGTACGCTCACCCATTGACATGGCTTCACCGCAATAGCTGTCGTAACTTGATGCTGTCACCGCACAGTCAGCAACAGGAACCTGCCAAGGACCGACTAATTGATCGCGATTCACTAAGCCTGTTACAGAACGGTCACCAATGGTGATTAAGAACGTTTTATCCGCAACCGTAGGTAGCGTAAGAATACGCTTAACCGCCTCTGCTAAATCAATTTTAGATTGATCTAACGCTGGTGATACCGCTTTGGCCGAAACAACATCACGGCTCATTTTAGGCGCTTTACCCAATAATACTTCAAGCGGTAAATCGATTGGCTTGTTGTTAAAGTGGCTGTCGGCAAGTGTTAGGTGCATTTCTTCAGTTGCTTCACCCACAACGGCAAAAGGCGCACGTTCACGGGCACAAATATCAGCAAATTGTTGTAGGTTTTCTGGCGCGACTGACAACACATAACGTTCTTGTGACTCGTTACACCAAATTTCAAGCGGGCTCATGCCAGGTTCATCTGAAGGCACGTTACGTAAATTGAATACACCACCGCGGTCGCCATCATTGACTAACTCTGGGAACGCATTCGATAATCCGCCCGCGCCGACGTCGTGAATAAACTGGATTGGGTTGGCTGCACCTAACTGCCAGCAACGGTCGATGACTTCCTGACAACGGCGTTCCATTTCTGGGTTTTCACGTTGTACAGAGGCAAAATCGAGATCTTCGCTAGACTGACCCGATGCCATAGACGATGCCGCACCACCACCTAAACCAATGTTCATTGCAGGGCCACCAAGCACAATCAGTTTAGCGCCAACGGTAATTTCACCTTTCTGCACATGTTCATCACGAATGTTACCTAAACCACCGGCAATCATAATCGGCTTGTGATAACCACGAACTTCAACACCGTTGTGGCTAGACACCTGTTGCTCATAGGTACGGAAATACCCTGTTAACGCAGGGCGACCAAATTCGTTGTTGAATGCAGCGCCACCTAATGGGCCTTCTAACATAATTTCTAACGGCGTAACGATACGATCTGGCTTACCGTAATCCCCTTCCCATGGTTGCACAAAACCCGGGATCTTTAAGTTCGACACAGTAAAGCCTGTTAAACCCGCTTTAGGTTTTGAACCACGTCCCGTGGCACCTTCATCACGAATTTCACCACCAGAACCAGTAGCTGCGCCAGGATATGGACTAATCGCTGTTGGGTGATTGTGGGTTTCCACTTTCATCAACACGTGCATAGGCTCAGTGTGATAATTGTAAACACCATCAGGATCTGGGAAGAAGCGGCCAGCAACCGGCCCCGTCATGACCGCCGCGTTATCTTTATAGGCTGATAACACGTTATCTGGGGTCACTTCAAAGGTATTTTTAATCATTTTGAACAATGATTTAGGCTGGACTTCGCCATCAATTGTCCAATCAGCATTAAAAATCTTATGGCGACAATGTTCAGAGTTAGCCTGAGCAAACATCATCAATTCGATGTCATTTGGGTTACGCTTTAAACGAACAAAGTTTTCAACTAAATAATCGATTTCGTCTTCAGCTAGTGCAAGCCCTAATTTTACGTTAGCCACTTCAAGAGCACGGCGACCTTCAGCAAGAATGTTCACACTGGTAAATTTGGCAGGTTCGGTGCGTTTAAATAACACTTCTGCACCCGCAAAATCACTTAACACCACTTCCATCATGCGGTCATGTAATAAACCTAATAACTGCTGGTGTTGTTCAGTTGAAAGCTCAGCAGATTCCACATAATAAGCAATACCGCGTTCTAAACGCTTTACTTTGCCTAAGCCGCAATTACGCGCGATGTCTGTGGCTTTAGAAGACCAAGGTGAAATGGTTCCAGGACGTGGGGTGATAAAAACTAACTGTCCTTGCGGGGCGTGGGACTCAATGGCTGGGCCATAGGTCAAGATCCGTTCAAGCTGAACACGCTCATTATCATCTAGTTGTTCAGTTAAATCTGCTAAATGCATATATTCAGCGTAGATACTTTTCACAGGAAGATCTGCGCTGTCGCAGGCCTCCATGAGTTTTTGAACTCTAAATGCAGAAAGTGCAGGGGCTCCGCGAATGATTTCCATCACGTCTATTCACCTTATAAATTATATAGGAGGGTCAGAATTGGCGCTATTATAGGGAATTGCACCGTACAAATCACCTGCCATACAGTTTGAAAACAGTGTTTCCTTTTAGGCAAAATATCGCCTGTGGTTTCCGCTATTTTATCGCCAGTTAAAAGATGAAATTGATGTTTTTTGAAATCCAAAGGTGATTATGATGACCGTTAAAATGGGCGCCTAATATCGAGGATAAAACAACAAAACAGTCAGTTATTGATAGTTGAGTTGCTCACTATTTAACCGTCACTATGCGATTTCAATAACACCTGTTAAAATAGGTCCGATAACAAGCCCTACAGCTCAGCTATTTGTTCTTTCTTACTTAGCTTTATAACAGCAATTCATTTCGATTCTTAACGTTATTCTAGAAAGTAATTGATTAATAATTATGATAAAAAAATTATTTGTCATTTTGTTTGCGGTTACACTGATCGCTTGTCAGCCAGTTGAAACACCACAATCAGAAGACATTATATCTCCAGTGTCTGAACGTACCGAACTTCGCGTCGGCACGCTTTATGGGCCGCAAATTTATCTTAACTCTGAAGAGTTAGGAGAGTCTGGCTTTGACTTTGAAATGGCCAATAAATTTGCTGATTACCTAGGGTTACCATTACAAATGGTCCCTTTCACTAACCGCAAACAACTGTTTCAAGCCCTTAAAGACGGTAAAATTGACATCATTGCCGCTGGAATAGCCAAAACCCCCAACCGTTCTCAACAATTTAAACTGGGTCCTACCATGTACAAAGTAAACCAGGTGTTGGTTTACAAGGAAGGCACACCTGAGCCAAAAGATATCGCGACTTTACCAGGTGAAATTACCGTTGCCTCGCATTCTTCATCGGTTCATACATTGACTCAGTTACAAAAAAACCATCCAGATCTGGCTTGGAATCAGGTTAACGATCAAGATTATGATGATTTGTTTGCATTAGTGGCTAATGGTGACATCAATTACACTATTTCAGACTCTAACAGCCTGTTGATAAACCAGCGTTTTTTACCTGAATTGCGCGCGGGGATGATTTTAGAAGAGAAACTAGAAGTCGTTTGGCTTTTACCTGCAGACGAAAGCGATCGTTTAATGAGCAAGCTGCTCGCATTTTGGCACAAAGAAAAACGTGCTGGCACCTTAGAACATTTAAATGAAAAATACTTTGGCCATGTAAAACGCTTTGATTACGTCGACACCCGTGCCTTTATTCGCGCAATTGATAATGTGTTACCCGAGTATCGGTCCATGTTCGAGCAATACGCAGGGGATTTTGATTGGCGCAAACTTGCCGCCACCAGCTATCAGGAATCACATTGGAATCCATCAGCTCGCTCACCCACGGGGGTAAGAGGTATGATGATGCTAACACGCCCTACGGCTGAATATGTTGGCGTAAATGATCGCCTTGATGCAGAGCAAAGTATTCGTGGAGGTGCGATTTACCTTAAAGACATGATTGATCGTTTGCCAGAGTCGATCCCTGATAGCGAGCGTATTTGGTTTGCATTAGCCTCTTATAATATTGGTTTAGGTCACGTTGAAGACGCACGCAAGCTGACCCAATCCATGGGAATGGATCCCAGTGCGTGGCGAGATGTAAAAAAGGTATTGCCTTTACTTCAACAATCTAAATATTATAAACAAACACGTTATGGCTATGCTCGAGGCAGTGAAGCTGTGCATTATGTTGACAGTATCCGTCGTTACTACGACACACTTGTGTGGGTTGATAACCAATCTAAACAAATGGAAACACTGACTCCCGGAAATGGCTCTGAAGCCGTGGCGGAAGTGAATCGTAATCTAACAAATAGCACGCAGAGTCCTAAAGGCTAATCCTTAGCTTTTAGCGCATGGTTAAGAGTATGGAGTATTTATGAGAAGACGTTTAATAAGCAATATAAGCTCTCGCAGACGCGTGATGTTAAAACTGCAAAAAAGACGTATCAAAAACAGGCAACACTCTTTCTTTTCTTTTCAAACAACGGATGCTTAGGCATCCGTTTTTTTATCTGTCATTTACCGCCTATCGACATGATGTGCGCGTTATTTTAATTCAGCACTCTCTGCCCTTGCCTGTTTTAAAGCTTTGATTTCCTGACGGCGGCGTTTAAAAAAAGCACTTAATTGCATACTGCATTCATCAGCCAACACGCCAGATGTAACTGCTAACTGATGGTTAAACTGGGCATGTTGTAATAAATTAATCACACTTCCCGCCGCACCCGTTTTTAAATCATCGGCACCATACACCACTCGCTTAATACGGCTATGTACAATAGCACCTGCACACATGGCACAAGGTTCTAAAGTGACATATAAGGTGGTGTCGATCATGCGGTAATTCTCTAAAACCTGCCCCGCTTGGCGAATACATTCCATTTCAGCATGGGCGGTTGGATCATGATTGAGAATACTTAAGTTAAAGCCACTTGCGATCATCACATCATCTTTCACCAATACAGCGCCCACTGGCACCTCACCTTTCAGTTCGGCCAGCTCTGCCAATTGCATAGCAACGGCCATCCACTTTTGATCGATTGCTTGCTGCGCTATATCAAGGGGGTCTATCGCATGTTCGCTTTGAGTCACTTATCTAACCTAACAAAATCAATAATGCTGATATTCTAACAAATAAAAAAGACGCCGAAGCGTCTTTTTTAACAGAGTATCAGCTGACACTGAATGAAATTATTCCCATTCAATCGTTGCAGGTGGCTTACCTGAAATATCGTAAACCACACGTGATATACCATCCACTTCATTGATAATACGATTAGAAACACGACCTAAGAAATCATAAGGTAAGTGTGCCCAATGTGCGGTCATAAAGTCGATAGTTTCGACTGCACGCAGTGATACCACCCAATCGTATTTACGGCCATCACCCATTACACCTACTGAGCGTACAGGTAAAAACACGGTAAATGCTTGGCTAACTTTGTTATACAAATCGGCTTTGTGCAATTCTTCAATGAAGATAGCATCCGCACGGCGCAGTAAATCACAATATTCTTTCTTCACCTCACCAAGCACTCGCACCCCAAGACCTGGGCCTGGGAACGGGTGACGATAAAGCATGTTGTAGGGTAGGCCCAATTCTAAACCAATTTTACGTACTTCATCTTTAAATAATTCACGTAATGGCTCAACTAAACCTAACTCCATGTCATCAGGTAATCCGCCCACATTGTGATGCGACTTAATTACATGCGCTTTGCCTGTTGCGCTGCCCGCTGATTCAATCACATCAGGGTAAATAGTGCCCTGTGCTAACCATTTTGCATTGGCACATTTTTTCGACTCTTCATCAAAAATTTCAACAAACACGCGACCAATGATTTTACGCTTAGCTTCAGGATCAGCCACACCAGCCATTGCATCTAAGAAGCGGTTTTCAGCATCAACATGAATGATATTGAGTCCGAAGTGATCGCCAAACATTTCCATCACTTGGTTAGCTTCGTTTAAACGTAATAAACCGTTATCCACAAATACACAGGTCAACTTGCTGCCAATTGCGCGATGTAACAACATAGCTACTACTGATGAGTCAACACCGCCAGATAAGCCTAAGATAACTTCGTCATCACCAATTTGCTTTTTCAAACGCTCAATCGCATCTTCAATAATTGAAGATGGTTTCCAGTTTGCAGGGCAACCACATATTTCAAGCGCAAAATGCTCAAGCATACGCTTACCTTGACGGGTATGGGTCACTTCAGGGTGGAATTGTACGCCGTAGAATTGTTTGTCTTCATTTGCCATGGCCGCATAAGGACAGGTATCCGTTTTTGCAACGGCAACAAAGCCTTCAGGAATAGCAGACACTTTATCACCATGACTCATCCACACATCAAGTAATGGTTTGCCTTCAGCGCTAACGGCATCTTCAATGCTTTTGAATAACGCTGAGGTGGTTTGTAATTCAATTTGGGCGTATCCAAATTCACCTTCACCCACACCTTGAATCACTTTACCGCCAAGTTGCTCTGACATAGTTTGCATGCCATAACAAATACCTAAAACAGGTACACCCGCGTTAAACACATATTCAGGGGCTCGAGGAGAATTGTCAGCGGTGACGCTTTCTGGGCCACCGGCTAAAATAATACCATTTGGGGCAAAGCCGCGAATTTGTTCTTCGGTGACATCCCATGCCCAAAGTTCACAATAAACGCCAATTTCGCGAATACGGCGGGCAATAAGTTGGGTGTACTGAGAACCAAAATCAAGGATCAGTATCTTATGCTCATGGATATTACTCATGGAGTACCTTCAAATAATGATTAATGCACTAACTTAAACCGTGTGTTTAAGTCATTAAATAGATAAACAAGAGCGGCTTACGCCGCCCTTATTCACACTAAGAACCTGAACGGTAGTTCGGCGCTTCTTTGGTAATTGTCACGTCATGAACGTGTGACTCACCCATACCTGCAGAGGTTACTTTTACAAATTGGGCTTTTTCATTAAGATCTTTAATGGTCGCACAACCTGTTAAGCCCATACATGAACGTAAACCGCCCATGTGCTGATGGATAATTTCTTTTAATTTACCTTTATATGGCACGCGACCTTCAATACCTTCTGGTACTAATTTGTCAGCGGCGTTGTCACTTTGGAAGTAACGATCTGATGAGCCTTGAGTTTGCCCCATTGCCCCTAGCGATCCCATACCACGGTATGATTTATAAGCACGACCTTTATACAGTTCGGTTTCACCTGGCGCTTCATCAGTACCAGCAAACATTGAACCGGCCATGATGCAAGATGCACCAGCAGCTAATGCTTTTGCTAAGTCACCAGAAAAACGCACCCCACCATCGGCGATGACTGGAATACCCAATGCTTTCACAGCTTCTGCGGCATCTGATACTGCAGTAATTTGCGGCACACCGACACCAGTAACAATACGTGTAGTACAAATTGAACCAGGGCCAATACCCACTTTAACGGCATTCACACCCGCTTCAACTAACGCTAATGCGCCACTTGCTGTAGCTACGTTGCCACCAACAATTTGTAAATCAGGGTATTTTGCACGGGTATCGCGGATACGTTGTAATACCCCTTCAGAATGGCCATGCGATGAGTCAATCAATAACACGTCAACACCGGCTTTCACTAAGGCATCAACACGCTCTTCATTACCAGGACCTGCGCCCACGGCAGCACCAACGCGTAAACGACCTAATTCATCTTTACAGGCATTGGGTTTACGTTCTGCTTTTTCGAAGTCTTTTACTGTGATTAAGCCTTTTAGCTTGAAGTTATCGTCAACCACTAACACTTTTTCAATACGGTGTGAGTGCATCAGTTTTTGCACTTCATCTAACTTAGTGCCTTCAGCAACAGTCACTAGACGCTCTTTTGGCGTCATCATGTGCGATACGTTTTTGCTCCAATCGGTAACAAAACGCACGTCACGGCCAGTAATAATACCAACAAGTTCATGGGCATCATTGACCACTGGGTAGCCAGCAAAACCGTTTTTCTCGGTTAATATACGTAAATCGGTCAGGCTAGTAGATGGGGTAACAGTGACTGGATCTTGAACAATACCCGCTTCATAACTTTTAACTTTACGAACTTCTTCGGCTTGTTGCTCAATGCTCATATTTTTGTGAACAAAACCTAAACCACCTTCTTGTGCGATAGCAATAGCAAGACGTGACTCTGTCACTGTGTCCATTGCAGCTGACACTAGCGGAATATTAAGTTCGATTTTATTCGTTAAACGCGTTTTGAGAACCGCGGTATTAGGGAGTACGGTCGAGTGGGCAGGAACCAACAACACATCATCAAAGGTTAGTGCATCTTTCAGTAAACGTAGCATGGCAACATCTCCCTATTTAAGTAGGATTTGAGGTGAAATATTGCGGCGGGATTATACCTTGCATATTGGGGTTGGTAAATGGAAAATAGGTTTTTATTACCTTTAGAATAAGAAAAGACATGAGTGCCACAAAAGACAATGTTTATACCGTGTCCAAATTAAACGGTGAAGTAAGGCAAATTCTGGAAGGTCAATTGGGTAAGATATGGCTGAATGCCGAAATATCCAATTTTTCTTCGCCTTCTTCTGGCCATTGGTATCTCACCCTTAAAGATAACTTTTCCCAAATTCGTTGCGCCATGTTTAAAGGCCGCAATCAGTCTGTGCGCTTTCGTCCGGTAAATGGTCAACAAGTATTAGTCAAAGGTGCAATTAGCGTATATGAACCCCGCGGCGATTATCAATTACTCATCGAGTCTATGCTGCCCGCTGGTGACGGGTTATTAGCCCAAGAATACGAAGCCCTAAAAATGAAATTGGCGGCAGAAGGATTATTTGCCGCAGAAACTAAACGTCCACTTCCGGATAATATTCAGCGTATTGGCGTGATCACCTCAGCAACAGGCGCAGCGCTTCGAGATGTATTACATGTATTAGCAAGGCGCGATCCCTCTATTGAGGTAATAGTTTACCCCACGCAAGTGCAAGGTGGAGCGGCTAGCCAGTTAATTTGTAATGCGATTCAACAAGCCAATCGACGCCTTGAGGTTGACGTGTTGCTATTAACCCGTGGTGGTGGTTCGTTAGAAGACCTATGGTGCTTTAATAATGAATTACTTGCCCATGCCATTTATAACAGTGCCATTCCCATTGTCAGCGCGGTAGGACATGAAATTGACACCACTATCAGTGATTACGTTGCCGATGTACGGGCACCAACGCCTTCTGCTGGGGCAGAGTTATTATCTAAAGACAAAGGCAATAAAACTGAAAAGTTAGCGTTAATGCTATCCCGATTACAGCAAAGTATTCGTCACTATCAGTTACATCACACTAGCCGCTTGGTGAGTTTGCATCATCAATTACAACGCCACGATCCCGCTAGGCGCTTACAGCAATTTGAACAACGCTTTGATGAAATGCAGATGCGTTTACACAATGCACTACAACAGCGTATAAATCGTGCTGCGATGCAGCAACAGCAATTACATAATCGATTACAGCAATGCTCTCCGGTAAATAGCTTAAAAGTCGAAAGTAATCGATTGGCGTTTTTAGCAACACGATTTGACGATGCCAGTAAAAGTTACTTTCGCCAAGCAGAGTTACGCTTACAACATGCTGTGCATCAACTGGAAACCGTCAGTCCTTTATCAACGTTAACGAGGGGGTATTCGATTACCAAACTGAATGATAGCGTTGTTACAGATTCTTCAAAAGTAAGCAAGGGCGATGTGCTAACAACCCAATTGAAGCAAGGAAGTGTGCAATCAACCGTCATTTAATGCAGCAGCGCTTCAATTAATGACTTTGCTTTAAAATGGTAAACAACGGTATATTAGTGAAAACACGTTATTAGAGAGGGATTTCTATCAATGAGCATCAATGCAACCTTGCTTGGCCAACTGTTTATTGTGTGGCTGGTTATCTCAACAATCATCATTGCCATACTGGCAAAACGTAAAACAAAAACACCGATAATGGTGACGTTGATTGGTTTTATCGCCAGTTTTATTCCCTTTGTGAGTATCGGTATGATGATCATGTTGGCACTTAAAAATGATATTAATACCACCGAAAACAAAATCGCAACCGGTGTTTAAGTTGATTTATTAGTGATTGTTTTCACAGGTACAGATGATAGTCGCTAGATGTTATTGCCCCTTGTACAGCAAAAAGCCACCTTGCGGTGGCTTGATTGTTGTTGAATGACAGAAAGTTAACCGATTGGTGTCAGCATAATTTCAACACGGCGGTTTTGCGCCCTGCCCGCCGCATCAGCATTTGATGCTATCGGCTGGCTTTTACCCATTCCCGTTGAAGAAACACGACCACCGCTGATCTTCTGGCTAGTGATGTACTGCGCCACTTCGCTGGCACGAACCTGAGATAAACGTAGGTTATAAGCATCTGAACCTGAACTGTCAGTATAGCCAATCACATTAAGACGGGTTTTATCATACTCTTTGGCCACCAGCACAACACTGTCTAAAACTGATTTAGCACGTTGACTCAGTACCGTTTGATCCACATCGAAGGTCACATCATTAGGCATATTCAAAATGATATTGTCGCCATTACGGGTCACGCTAACCCCCGTTGACTTTAATTGCTGACGCAATTTAGATTCTTGCACATCCATGTAATAACCAATACCACCACCCAAAGCTGCGCCCGATGCTGCGCCAATTAATGCACCTTTACCGCGATCTTTTTTGCTGGATGAGGCAACGCCAATCGCAGCGCCACCAATGGCACCAATAATAGCGCCATTTGTGGCTTTGCTGTTTTCTGCTTCGCCAGTATATGGATTTGGTAACTGACAACCTGATAACAGTATCGCCCCAGAGACGAATAGCACTTTATATTTGTTTTGCATGATGTTAACACTCACTTATACACTACTTTTAATTACACACTTGTTTCTCACCGCCATGTTTGATGACATTCAAGTGACAACAATAATTGGTGATGATTGTATCGATAACTTACGCTTTTGGACTAATGTATTTTCTGCATCACGCCCCGTCTGCTGAATAAGCCAGCAATCAGAAGAATTAATGCCCACCATGACAAACTTCCCCCTTCTACGATAACCACTTCTTCAATAATTTCTTGCTCATACACCACATCACGATCTTGACTTTCCAGCGCTAAAGCATATAAACCATCGGCTTCATCGGCACTTAATGTCGCCACCACTTCGGGGTAACCATATTCATATAAGTCGATAAGCACATCGTAAAAATCGGTTTGATAGCCTTGGCTCAACGTGGTTAGCACCTCAAAGTCATCGTCTTCTGATTGACCATAAATGGTGAAAACATCCGTTGTATAATAATGTTCCCACGGGCCGCCGTTTCGGCTTAGATACATTTCAGCATAAACGTTTGCCGGCTCATTTAAGGTGTAACCATAAACATCGGCATCAAATGCCACACTGAAGGTGTGATAAAATCCATCCTGATCAAGGTCATCAAATAAACGGCTATAAGCTTGAAAAATAGCAAAATCACGGTAACCGAAGCCACTTTGCTGAGCCTGTTGCACTTGAACACGGTTGATATTGACCTTGGTATCTAAGGTGCTTTGTTGCATGTTCATTGAAGATAAATCAGGTGATGTCAGCTGACCTTGTTGGTAAGCAGCAATGCGCTCATCACGCAAAACAAATACGTTTTTTGAACTAACGTGCTGTTGAGCATGTAATTTAAGCTTTTCAATTTGCTTGTGTTTATCTTCATTGCTAAAACCGTCTAATTGCCCCTTTATCATACGACCTTCACTCACAGCCTTTAGGGGAGTTAAAACCTCTTGGGCTGTAACTAAGGGAGAGACGGTTAATCCAACCATCATCAAGGTGGCAAAAGCGGTTTGTTTTGTTTGACTTAATAACGACACATTATGCGATTTCATAATCATTCCTTAATGGCTCTTCGCTTAAGCGCATTAGAAACCATTCAAAATGAATCCAAGCTGAACATGAAAATATATTTCATTCAGATTCTATTCATTTTGATTAGAAGATAATCATCACAGTTGCGTGTTAAGTGTTTATAAAGTGGAGAGGATCTTTTACACTGATGACTGATTTTGCCGAATATTACTCACACAGGTTGTGATAACTACGCTGTGAACATTTGAGTTGAATGGAAGAACACATGAATCTGGTTTCATTAAAAAGCGCCATATTATCAGCTTCACTGATTTGCAGTGCGTTTTACTTCATCTCGCCCAGCATGGCACAAATGTCACCTGTGGCGGCAAGCATTGCCGTATTTCCATTTAATAGTCTGCAACAACCTGGCCCGCAAAAAAACAAACAGCAAAATCTGATCATAAAAAGCGCACAACAAGCCTCAAGCCGTGCCCAAAGCCAATTTGGCGGTAAAGTATTACGGGTGCAATCCAGCCAGATCAATGGTAATCCTGGTTACCGAGTAAAGTTATTGAGTCATGATGGGGTAGTTTTTTATGCCAGCGTCAATGCGGTAACCGGTGCTGTCTCAAGGAACTAACCATGCGCATACTGATTGTTGAAGATGACTTAAGTTTACAAGCTAACCTTGCCCAACATTTACAGCAAGCACATTACAGTGTTGATGTTGCATCCGATGGTGAGGATGGACTTTTTCAAGCACAAGAAACCTTATTTGATGCCGCCATTATTGATGTCGGTTTACCTAAAATAGATGGTATTAGTTTAATTGAACAACTGCGCCAACAAGGAATAAGCTATCCAATTTTAATTTTGACCGCCCGTGATGGTTGGCAGGATAAAGTCAAAGGCTTAGATGCTGGAGCCGATGATTATTTAACTAAGCCTTTTCAAGTTGAAGAGCTATCTGCCCGCTTAAATGCCTTGATACGCCGCTCTGCAGGGCAAGCGAGTCCCGTTATCAATAACGGGCCTTTACAGTTAAACACCCGCACCCTTGCGGTCAGTTTGCATCAGCAGCCTATTACCTTAAGCAGCTCAGAATTTAAATTATTCGAATATTTGATGATGCACCAAAATGCAGTGATCTCTAAATCCACATTAATTGAGCATATATACGATCAAGATTTCGACCTAGATTCGAATGTCATTGAAGTGTTTATTCGTCGTTTACGTAAAAAGCTAGACCCCGATAACCAATATCAATTAATTGAAACGTTACGCGGTCAGGGCTATCGCTTGCGGTCTCTTGCAGACAACACATAATGACAGGCAAACATTGGCATCATTCATTAAAAGCCCGATTTGTGGTCAGTGGTTTGTTACTGATTGTGGTGTTATTACCTGCTATTGGTTTTACGGTAAATAAAGCCTTTGAACGACAAATTGCCCTGTCGATAGAAAACCAACTTAATGCTTATATGTACAGTGTATTGGCGGTTGCTGAAGTCGATAACGGTGATATCAATATGCCGCCGCATCTGGTGGAAAATCAATTTAACGTTATAGGTTCGGGTTTATACGCGCTGATCAGTGATCAACAACATAAAACCGTATGGTCATCGGGCTCTTTTTTTGGCCTTAACACCCCGACACTGCGCCAACCGTTAGTGGGTGAAAGCCAGTTTTATCGCGTAAAAATCGATAAGGTAAAGCATGTGGTTTTTAGCTTTACCGTCAGTTTTTCGCATCAAAAACAACTTATTCCGCTAACACTGCATATCATTAAAGATGAATCCGATTACCAAATCCAAGCAAACGAGTTTAATCATACCCTGTGGGTATGGATAGGTATTTTGATGTTGGTGTTAATCATTATTCAAGTAGTGTGGTTAGCCTGGACACTTAAACCGTTAAGCCAGTTCAGCAATGAAATCACTTTAGTTGAGCAAGGAAAACTGGCCGAATTAAGCCAGTCATACCCCAGCGAATTATCTATTTTAGCCAAACAGCTAAATACCCTACTGCACACAGAAAAACAACAGCGCAATCGTTATCGCAATGCGCTTTCCGATCTCGCCCACAGTTTAAAAACCCCACTGGCGGTAATCAAATCACAGCCACAACTTACCCAAGATAGCCATGAGCAACTGGATCATATTAATCACATTATTGGCTATCAACTGAAAAAGGCGCAAAGTGTTGCAGGTAATGCCTGGCATTTGGGTATTAATGTTGATGATATCGCCACTAAGCTTATTCGCACCCTGACGAAAATCTATCATAGCAGCCATAAAGATATTGATTACCAGCAAACGCTTTACCAAAATCAAGCCGCTATTTTTAAGGGTGACAGCGCCGACTTAAGCGAAATGATGGGTAACCTACTTGATAACGCCTGTAAAGCTGCCAAACATCAGGTGCTGTTAAGCATAGAAACCACAGCAAGCGAATTAATTATCACGGTAGAAGATGATGGCCCAGGCTTAAGCGCCGCACAGCAAGCCTTAATTTTTGAGCGCGGCGCAAGGGCGGATACCTACCAACAAGGGCATGGTATCGGGTTAGCGATTGTCAGTGATTTGGTCAACAGCTATCAGGGAAAATTAACCGTAAGTGATTCCGCACAACTAAAAGGGGCAAAATTTAGCCTTAGCTTTACTCGATAAGCCTCTGGCTTTCAGCTTATGTTCATTTTCAGTTTTGTATTATCAACCTAACTTAGCAAAAGTGTTGGAGATGATATGAAACAAACTCACTTTTTACCGTCATTACTATTACGCACATGTGCTGTGATGTTTGTTGCTAGCATAGCCTTTTCACCCACCCATGTTTATGCGCAAACATCGGAACACCAGCAGATTGCACAATCTGATGAACAACTATCAGAAGCTGAACTGGCACAAACGCTGGCGCCGATTGCGTTATACCCTGACAGTTTGTTAACCCATATTCTGATTGCATCTACCTACCCATTAGAGCTGGTGCAAGCTAATCGTTGGGTAAAGAAGCAGTCCAATGTGGATGTTGAAACCAGAATGCAACTGGCTGAACAACAGTCATGGGATCCGAGTGTCATTGCCTTAACGGCATTTCCCACTGTGTTAGAAAAACTCAATGATGATTTAGAATGGACCCAAAACCTCGGTGATGCTTTTTTGCAAGATGAGGAAACTGTATTGGCTATGGTACAAACTCTGCGCCGACAAGCGGATGAAGCCAACAGCTTTGATGATATGGACAATATGAAAGTCACCAAAGTTGAAAAACAAATCATTATTGAACCGGCTAAGCCTGAAGTGATTTATGTGCCTTATTACGATACCCGCGTGGTTTATGGTAATTGGTATTGGCGCGCGTATCCGCCAGTGTATTGGTATACTCGCCCAGTTTACGCTTATCACCGCCCAATCTACTGGGGGCCAAGCGTTTATATTAACTTTAATTATTTCTTTGGTTCAGTGCATTGGTCACACCGCAAAGTGGTGGTAATAAATCATCGCCATAGCCATTATTACAAACCCTCGTATAAAATTGCATACAGTAGTGGTGCCAAGCGTTGGAAACATCAACCGTCACATCGTCATGGTGTTGCATACCGCAGCAATGTAGTCAGTAAACGTTATGATTCACCACAGCGTTACCAACATCATCAGCTGGCGAAAAGTAATCGCAGAGATCTGCATCAACAGCCGCGCCTAAACAACAGTCAAGCTATCCATAAAATAGATAAATCGGCACAGCAAAGAGTGAATCAATCGTTACAAAATGGCGCTAAGCCACGCCAGTTTGATGGCAACAAATCGGTTAACAAAGACAATCGACTCAATCAGCCATCACGGGATAAAATTGCCAGTAATGATCGCGTAAAAGCCATCAACAACTCAAAATGGGATAGACAAGAGCGTGTCAAAGATCAATTAAAAGATCATCAATCGCCAGTGCAAAATAAAAACTATGATCGGGCAGCACAACTGCAAAAAAACCAAGTTATTACGCCGCGTCAACAGCCCAAAATGTCAGTGGATAAGTCACGACAAAATGCTGACCATATTGGGTATACGCAACCGAGTATTCATAAACCCGTTTATGGGCAATCTAGTTACCAAGCAAAGCAATCATCAAGGAAAGACACTCACAGGCAGATTAACAGTGCAAAACAAGTCAATAATGTTCGCCAGTCGATGGCAAGAACACCGCCTACAAGGCAGTCAAGCCATCAAGGTAATGTGAATAAATCAAGAGGAATTGAAAGATAGCAGATAAAATAAAACAAGGTTAACGAGCTAGCATAAACAATCGCTCGTTAACCGACAGTAAGATGGCTAACAGAATGACTGTAACACCTCTGGCTCAACCAACACGCTGGTGTCCGCATTGGATAACCACACCTGACCTTCATTAATATTAACTTGGATCATCATATTACGCCCCACAAATCCCGCTAACTGTTCAACAGCTTGTTCAGGAATATTGACCACTTTGAGGTTTTTAAAGCGGCTTAATAGCGACTGGTTTTGCTGCCACCAAATCGGCACACTGCGACCACCATAGGTATATAAAATCACCTGTTTGGCTCTGCCGCTGGCTTTACGAAGCCATTTTTCATCCGCTTGGCCAAACTCTACCCATAAATTGACCACACCAGACAAATCAACGTCCCACAACTCTGCCTCATCATCAACACACAGGCCTTTACTGAACTGCAATGTTTCACTGGCATTTAATGCAAATGCTAATAAACGCACCATCATCCGCGTATCTGTTTCAGAAGGATGCTGTGCAATCGTTAACGGATGCTCGGCATAATAATGCCTGTCCATGTCGGCAATCTGTAAGTTAACTTTATAAACGGTAGATTTAAGGGCCATATTGAGTCCACAAAAGAAAAAACCGAGTAAACTCGGTTATTAAAGATAGCAGTATCATAAAAGAAATTAGCTTAAATTGCGCCAGGCCTTAAATGTTTTGCCATCGGAAAATGTGCTTTAAGCTGAGTAATTTTTTCAGCGGCTGCAACCAGTAGCATTCTATCACCAAGTTCAAACTGCTTTGAAATGACACTTAATGGCGGTAGTGACTCACGCGAAGCATCACGCCTTAATAATTCATTGGTTTGCTCATCCAGTGCATTTTCGCTAAACACCACATCCAATTTTTGCAGCAAGGGCATAACCGCAATAGGTAACATGCCTGCGGGGGTATTTTCATCAAGCAATAAAATTTCTCCCCGACTGGCGTAACTATCAAAAGCCTGCTGATAATGTGACTCAGTTGCAGCATCAAATCTATCTTGGTTTAAATTAAAAAATCGTTCCCAAAATAACCGTCTGTCTTTACCATTTGTCAGTTTTAACTGCACCTCTTCACGCTTAGTCGCCACGTAATCAAACAAGGGCGCTAGAGAGTTTGGCAGCAAAGTTTCAAGGCGTGAGCGAATAGTACGGGCAAATACCGGTGCGGCGCCTGCTGTGCTGATGGCCACCACTAATCGACCTCTATCAACGATAGATGGCGTGATGAAACGACAAAATTTAGGATTATCGACCACATTAACCCAAATACCATTTTGCTTTGCGATAACGGCTAAATCTGTATTGAGGGTTTCGTTGGCGGTGGCTAAATAAATTAGGTCATAACAGGTCATATCGGCAACCGAGACATCTCGTCGTGACAGCTTTATTCTGCCTTTATTAGCATAAGCTTCAACATCTGCAGCGACTTGCGGCGCAATAACATGAATATTGGCATCCGTGCGGGCTAACAAATCAAGCTTGCGACTTGCGACCTCACCTGCACCAACGATGAGAACAAAAAGTTCTTTAGTATCTACAAATAACGGAAAGTATTGCACTTAATCTTGTACCACAGGAAATTGATGTTGAACCCAGGATTTAAAACCACCCACTAACGACCCGACATGGGTATATCCCATCAGCTGAATATTATGCGCAGCAAGGGATGAACGATGTCCGCCACCACAATAGAGTAATAAGGGGGTCGCCTTATCCGGAAAACGCGTTTCAATGTCACGTTCGATGATCCCTTTACCTAAATGCTTAGCATTAGGAAGATGGCCTTGGAGCCATTCATGATCTTCGCGAACATCAATTAACACCCAGCTGTCGTCAGCTTGAAATTGTTCAATTGTGATATGGGTAACATTGTCATGAATTGAATCAACAAGTTGAACAAATGCGGAAGTTGGTTGCATAGCAACTCCTTAAAATAGATAAATGTATCTGGCTCTCACAATGGCATAGTTACTAATTATGTGATTCGCTTCGTGGTGAACTACACTGCCAGCATAATTCAAAACTGGCTTCGTTTTGTTCATGGCATTGAACACATTGCCATTGAGGCTGCTCGACATCTAAACTGGCCAACAGTGCTTGTGCTTCATTTAACTGTTCAGGGGCAATCCAAAGCTCAACGGTCTGCATATCAACGGGTAACTCCCCCACTCCGCCCATTAAGGCTTCACCTCTTAAATCAACATCGATACCGCTGGTTTCTAGCAGGCCTTTCCAAGTGTGGGCTTGAAGTAAATTCCCACCTGTTAACAAGACTTTGCGTTGTTCCATTATTATTATCCTAGCGTGTTATTTAAGGTGAAATGCCGCTTAAGTCTTTATCACTTTAGCAAATTTTTATTCATCCTACTGCGAAAGTTATTTGCTGTCGAGTTGATAACTGTGCCATGGTTAACAATTAGACAACAACAGCGAATACCGTTATAAATTATATTCATCACAGTCAAATCTGCTTAATACTGAGAGGTAAAACTTATTAGCACTTAACACCCTAACCAAATGGGTGTTAATTGAATATGGTTAAACAGTTTCTCTTATACACCCCTACTTCGAGGTTATTGAATGACGCAACCGCAAAAGGATGAAAAAAAAACCATCAACTCATCACCGGTTATAGTCGATATTCGTCAAGATGACCTGATTATAAAACTCCTCGGAAGGCTCCCTGCATCATTAGCCCAAACATATACTGATGAGCAACTGCACGGCATTAAAAGTGCCCTTGGCCCCAACACTTGGGGTGGCCACTTTATTGATAACAGGGGTACGTTTAAGTTTCCCTTTATCAAATGGCGTTTTTATTATGTGTTTCTGTTAGGCAAAAACAAACGTGCTTATACTCGCACAGAAAAGAAAATGTCAGTGGCCATGCTGATGCTCAGTATCACAGCGGTCATATTGGCAGGAATATTGATGGGGTTGTTGTCACTGTATATCTTAAAGTCAGCATTAGGTGTCGACCTATTCCCAGACACATCATTAGGGATATGGGATCAAGTGAAAGATTGGTTTGGTTAAACCTCATGATTAACCAGTAAAAGATCCACCTTCTGAAGAAGGTGGCTTTGATACCACTCCTTAAAAGACGCTTTCCTACCGTGCGTTAACAAGACGCCGTAAATATATCTCTATAGGCTCAACTATATCATCCCTGATTTAGAAGCTTGTACCGCACCATTAGATTAGCAAAGCTCACGTATCACTTGAGTTAATCAGCTATTGAACATACTTCAGGCAAAGCCTAATTGATGATAACCACCTACTGAAGTAGGAGGTGGTTTAGGGCAGAAAATAAAAACGCCACGTTAGCAGGCTAAAGTGGCGTTTTATTAGAAAAATATGATCGATTAAGGCATCATCGGTGGCTGATCAGCCCCTTCTTTTTCAATTTCAACCGGCAACATGTGTTCACGGTTAATACCCAATTTAATGGCAAGATAACTTGCAACATAGATGGATGAGTAAGTACCCACCATAATACCGCATAGCAATGCCGTTGCGAAACCGTGGATCATAGTGCCGCCTTTCAAGAACAGAGCGACAACCACAATTAACGTTGTACCTGTAGTAATTACAGTACGACTCATGGTTTGTGTAATTGACTGGTTAACGATGTCTTCTGGGGTGCCTTTACGCATCTTGAGGAAGTTTTCTCGAATACGGTCATATACCACAATAGTATCGTTAAGTGAGTAACCAACAACAGTTAACAAGCCCGCTAATACCGTTAAGTCAAATTCAAGTTGTAGAATTGAAAATAAACCTAATGTAACAATAACGTCATGGGCTAGTGCCGCAACAGAACCCGCTGCTAAACGCCATTCAAATCGGAAAGACACATAAATCAAGATACAGATTAATGCGACGATTACCGCTAAACCACCTTGCTCAGCAAGCTGTTTACCCACTTGAGGTCCAACAAACTCAACGCGCTTTTGAATGGCATTTTGATCCATTGATTTAACAACGGTCATAATTCCCATCGCTTGCAGGTCACTTTTGATGTTTTCACGAACTGGCAATCGAAACAACACATCAGTACTAGAACCAAAGTTCTGTACTAACGCACCTTCTGTTTCGACTGAGGTTAACTTGCTGCGCAGCTCATTTAAGTCTACAGGGCTAGAAAACTCAACTTCAACAACTGTTCCCCCGGTAAAGTCTAAGCCCCAGTTAATGCCTTTGGTTCCCAAAGAAACAAAAGACGCAATAACTAATATCACAGAAAAGAAGCTTATCACTCCAGCATGACGCAGGAAGTTAACACTGTTTTTTACTGAAAATAATTGAAACATGTTCGGATACTTCCTTATATTGACAACTTTTTAAGACGTTTACCGCCCCAAATCGCATTTACAATTGAACGAGTACCCACAATGGCTGTAAACATCGATGTTGCAATACCTATCATTAAGGTCACCGCAAAACCTTTTACAGCCCCCGTACCCACAGCAAACAAAATTAACGCTGTCATAAAGGTAGTAATGTTCGCATCTGCAATGGTTGAAAACGCATTGGCATAGCCTTCATGAATTGCCTGTTGAACACTGCGTCCAGCCAGTAACTCTTCACGAATGCGTTCATAAATAAGCACGTTACCATCCACCGCCATACCGACCGTTAATACCATGCCCGCAATACCAGGAAGGGTTAATACAGCCCCTGGGATCATTGACATCACTCCAACAATCATGACCAAATTGGCTAACAATGCCAAATTAGCAATAAAGCCGAAAGCACGATAATAAATAAGCATAAACACTAAAACGATGGCTAAACCAAAAATCATAGCTTGTAAGCCGTTTTCAATGTTTTCCGCACCTAGGCTAGGACCAATAGTACGTTCTTCAACAATCGTTACCGGCGCAATCAACGCACCCGCACGTAGCAACAAAGCTAGGCTTTGCGCTTCTTTATGCTCAAGACCAGTAATGACAAAGTTACGCCCTAAACGTGCTTGAATCGTAGCAACTGAAATGACTTCTTCAATCTTAGTCATTTTCACCGTGCCATCTGGATTACGTAAACCGCTATCCTTATATTCGATAAACAAAGTCGCCATTGGCTTACCAATGTTGTCTTTGGTGACGTTAGAGAAAATTGAACCACCTTTAGCATCAAGGTTAATGGCAACCTGTGGACGGCTATATTCGTCAAAAGTCGGCTGTGCGCCAGTGATATGATCACCGGTTAACATCACCTGTTTTTGCAGCACGGCAATGCCACCGCCACGACGTTGATAGACTTCTGATGCCGCTGAGACTCTGCCATTTGCAGCCGCTTCAGGGTCAGCTTTATCATCCACCATGCGGAATTCAATTGACGCCGTGGCGCCTAAAATTTCTTTCGCACGAGCAGTGTCTTGCACACCTGGTAATTCAACAATAATGCGCTCAGCGCCTTGACGTTGAACAACAGGTTCTGCAACACCTAACTCGTTTACACGGTTACGAATAGTGGTGATGTTTTGTTGTAATGCTTCTTCTTTTACTTGCTTGATATAAGCTTCGCTCATATCGGCTAGTAAGAAGAAGTTGCCATCACGACTGCCATCAGAAAACACCATGTCATTACTTTTGGTTTTCAAAAAGCGTTCAGCTACGCCAACCGTTTCAGCATCACGAAACTTAATTTCGATGCCTTTAGCGGTTTTGCGAATACCAGCATAACGAATTTTCTCTTCACGCAGTTGGCTACGAAAATCAGCAATTTTTGCTTCTTCCATTTTACGCAGGGCTTCGCCCATATCCACTTCCATTAAGAAGTGAACACCACCACGTAAATCAAGACCAAGCTTCATAGGTGAACCACCTAGAGACTCAAGCCACTGTGGTGTTGCTGGCGCTAAGTTCAATGCAACTGTGTAGTTGTTACCCAGCACCTCAGCAATGGCCTCTTTGGCCAATAGCTGTTGTTCTGGATTATTAACACGCACCAACAACTGACCATTTTCAAGCTCAGAGCGCTTTACCGCTATGCCTTTGCTTTCCAGTAAGTCTGTTACTGTTGATTGTGTGGAAACGGTAACTTCAGCACCGCGGGTTGCCACAACTTGAACGGCATGGTCTTCACCAAAAAGGTTCGGAGTAGCATAAAAAGCGCCAATGGCGATAATAATTATCACCATCAGGTTTTTCCACATAGGGTATTTATTTAACACTCTGACGCCCTCTTGGCTTATAGCGACGCAATAGAACCTTTAGGTAATACTGCCGCAATATAATCCTTTTTAATGGTGATTTGATTGTTGTCATTAATGGCTAATAACACGTAATCATTCTCGTCGCTGATTTTGGTAACTTTACCCAAAATACCACCGCTTGTGAGCACTTCATCACCTTTCGAAATTGAAGACATCAGGTTTTTATGTTCTTTAACACGCTTAGATTGCGGACGGAAAATCATGAAATAAAAGATTAAACCGAACATGACTAGCATGAACACTAATTCCATTGTACCGCCACCTTGTGGAGCGCCCGCTGCGTTTGCATATGCATTTGAAATAAACATAGTTCTCTCTTCTTATAAATAAACAATTAAATGAACAATAATAAGTCTAACCAAACTGTAATTAGTCTTTTAGTTCAGGGACTTCTGGAACTTCACGTCCCAAACTCGTGTAGAAGTCCTTAACAAAGGCGTCTAATGTACCTGTCTGAATCGCACCACGCAAACCTTCCATCAACATTTGATAGTAACGTAAGTTATGAATGGTGTTTAAACGCGCACCTAAAATCTCATTACAACGATCTAAGTGATACAAATAGGCACGTGAATAGTTTTTACAGGTGTAACAATCACACTTGGCATCCAGTGTTGACGTGTCATCACGATGACGCGCATTACGGATTTTAATCACCCCTTCGCTGGTAAACAAATGACCATTACGGGCATTTCGCGTCGGCATAACGCAGTCAAACATGTCAACACCACGGCGAACACCTTCCACTAAATCTTCTGGTTTACCGACCCCCATTAAATAGCGCGGCTTATCTTCAGGTAACTGCGGACAAACGTGCTCAAGAATGCGGTGCATATCTTCTTTGGGCTCACCAACCGCTAATCCACCAACGGCATAACCGTCAAAACCAATTTCGGTTAGCCCTGCAATCGATTCATCGCGTAAGTCTTCATAAACCCCACCTTGGATAATACCAAACAGTGAATTGGGGTTTTCTAAGCGGTCGAACTCATCACGTGAACGTTTAGCCCAACGTAAAGACATCTGCATCGACTTACGCGCTTCATCATGTGTTGCAGGATAAGGCGTACATTCATCAAAAATCATCACCACATCACTGCCCAGTGAATCTTGAATTTGCATCGACTTTTCAGGGTCTAAGAAAATCTTTTCACCATTTATAGGTGAGCGAAAATGCACACCTTCTTCAGTGATTTTACGAATATCACCTAAACTGAACACTTGGAACCCGCCAGAATCAGTTAAAATGGGACGTTGCCAATTCATAAAATCATGCAAATCACCGTGCTTGCGCATGATTTCTTCGCCAGGACGTAACCATAAATGGAACGTGTTACCTAAAAGAATATCAGCACCGGTTGCGCGCACTTCTTCGGGCGTCATTCCCTTTACCGTACCGTAAGTTCCCACAGGCATAAATGCTGGGGTTTCAACGGTACCGCGTTCAAAGACTAAACGACCACGACGGGCGCGGCCGTCAGTTGTATCTAATTCAAATTTCATAAATCACCTTGCCAGATAAACAGTCTGACTCGTTGTTGTTTCATTAGTAATGAGGGCAAATGTGAGCAGTTCAAGTGTTGAACACGCATATTGCCAAAAAATGCGTTAAAAAAGCCCACATATCAGTGGGCGCTTATTTTAAATCATATTTTGCTTTTAGGGGGCTTTTTTCGTCACAAACATCGCATCGCCATAGCTAAAAAAGCGATATTTTTGCGCAATCGCGTGATGATAGGCTTGCATAACCTCGTCATAACCCGCAAAAGCACTCAGCAACATGATTAATGTTGACTCGGGCAGATGGAAATTAGTGACCATGGCATCGACAACTTTGAAGGTAAAACCTGGGTAGATGAAGATATCAGTATCACCACAAAACGCCGTTAATGGATTATCTCCACAGGCTTTGGCGGCACTTTCTAACGAGCGAACCGAGGTGGTACCAACAGCAATAACACGATTACCGGCTGCTTTAGTTTGGCCAATTAAATCAACCACATCCTGTGGCACATCGGCCCACTCTGAGTGCATTTTATGCTCAAGCACATTATCAACACGCACTGGCTGAAAAGTGCCTGCACCTACGTGCAATGTCACAAACGCAATATTAACGCCTTTGTCTTTTAACGCTGCCAACATCGCATCATCAAAATGCAAACCTGCCGTTGGTGCAGCTACCGCGCCTGGTTTTTGGTTGTAAACGGTTTGATAACGTTCTTTATCGGCGTCTTCATCAGGACGGTCAATGTATGGCGGCAGTGGCATATGGCCAATTTGCTCTAACACCTCAAGAATGGTGAGTTCCGATAATAACTCAAGCTCAAAAAGGGCATCGTGACGGGCAACCATTTTCATTTGATAGCTGCTACCAGACCCAGAGTCTAAATCAATCAAGCTATCAACTTTCGGCGATTTGGAACTGCGAACATGGGCGAGAATACGTTTATCATCCAGCATACGCTCGACTAAAATCTCTAGCTTACCGCCAGTTGCTTTTTGGCCAAATAAACGTGCTGGGATCACTCGGGTATTGTTAAATACCATCAAGTCGCCAGGGTTGATCATTTGCAGTAAATCAGTGAATTTTTTGTCTGTTAAGGCACCATTGTGGCCATCAAGAGTAAGTAAACGCGATGCATTGCGTTGCGCCGTTGGGTAACGGGCAATCAATTCATCTGGAAGCTCAAACGAAAAGTCGGTGACGCGCATAATGGGATCTCAACAAGTCTAAAAAACGGCCGCTAGTCTATGGCTACCGTGAATGAAGATCAAGTTAAGACGATCATTTTATTAGGTTAATCTTAGATGTGTTATTACTCGCAGCACTATCAGGCTCATTGGACTCATTTTTAACGCTTTGGTGGTCATCAGTATTCGCCGTTTCCAAAGCTGTGCTGGCGTTTTTAAAATCATCCAGCGTAAAACTGTGAGATTGATAGCGTAAATCGACATTGACTTTATTGCGCACAGGCGCAGGTTTACGACCTATAATTTTGTTCAGCCAGTTTTTCATCTTCCATGATCCTAAAAACAAACGTTACTCAGAGTGAATTGGGTTGTGACTAATTGCTTATGTCGTTATCTTGGGCCTTATTTGTGCTGTATTTTGCTTGTCTATGATACAGTTAGCAAACGTAATGATTGCTTTACTGACAAATACCCTTTTATTTTTAGTTGTTATCATACTGTAAAATCCTTAAAAAAGAAGCATAAAATCATGAACTTTCTTGCACATCTTCACCTTGCTGATATCAGTGGCACACACTTAACGGCAAATCTTGCTGGTGATTTCGCCAAAGGCAGCATAATTGACCACCCTAAACACCTACAGCAGGGCATTTGGTTGCATAGACAAATAGATGTAGTGACCGACAGCCATGAAATTATTATCGATTTATTAAAGCAATTTCCCAAATCGTCCCGCAGAGTCGCGCCAATTTTAATTGATTTAGCCTTTGATCATTATTTAGCTTATTACTGGGAAGAGTATCATCATCAATCGCTGCAAGATTTCACTCAAAAAGCCTATCAATGCATGCAAACGACTCAACAGCTACCCGAAAAACTACAACACATCATTCCCAAAATTGTGCAACAGGATTGGTTAAGCAGTTATCAATCTAAACAAGGATTAAATCAAGCGATTACCGGTATTAGTCAGCGACTGTCTAAACCCGAACTGTTCAACAGTGCCATTAAAGATGTCGACAAACTTTATATCGATATCGAAATTGCTTTTCGTACCTTTTATCCGCAGCTTATGGCTTATAGCCGCATTTATAGCAGAAAGACACCAGCTGAATATTTAGACTCAATATAAGACGATGAAAAAAATGGCCGATAACATGACCTTGCACCAACGAATTAACAGCCGCGCTTTTTGGATAAAGCAAATTCGCGATCTGTGCATTTTGTTGATTGTTCTTTTTACGATAGCCAGCTATTTACAGCGCGATATGATAGATGGGCAGGCGCCAGCGCTCTCAGGCATAACCATTGAACAACAGTCATTTGATCTTGCAAGCTCGACAAAACCGACATTGGTGTATTTTTGGGGAACTTGGTGCCCAGCCTGCAAAGTCACCTCACCAATGGTTAACAGCATTGCATCATCTAATGACTATCAAGTTATTGCAATTGCGGTGGCATCGGGAAGTGATCAAGATATCATCCAATTCATGCTCGAAAATGACTTGCAGTTTAAGGTGATTAACGAAACAAATCTAACCTTAGCAGCGCAGCAAAAAAGTCCTTCACAACAATGGGGAGCCAATGCTTTTCCCGCCATTTATATTTTGGATAATCAACAACAAATTCGCTTCGTTACATCAGGCATTACCACCCAATGGGGGCTCACATTACGATTATGGTTAAGCACTTTTTTGTGATTATTTATCGACAATTTTGCTAAACTCGCCCAATCAATCATCCGTGTTAATTTCTGCTGAGTAAGCCAATGCATATTTTTACCTACCAACCGCCTAGCATTCCTTGGTTAGATATTCGACATGTAGACAAAGACATTATCGTCATCAATAAACCGTCGGGATTATTATCCAATCCAGGACGAGCGTCAGAAACCCATGACTGCGCGATTAACCGCGTGATTGAGCGTTATCCCGATGCCATTTTAGTACACAGATTAGATTGTGATACTTCAGGAATTTTAATTTTTGCCCGCAACAAAAAAGCCGAATCACACTTAAAAACCCAATTTCAAAACCGTGAAGCGAGAAAAGTCTATATCGCCGAAGTTTCTGGTCATGTATCCCCGCCTTCAGGACAAATTGATTTAGCCCTAGGACCAATAGCTGATAAGCCGCCTTTTCAGCAAGTTAGCACACAGGGGAAAGCGGCGATAACCGATTACCAGGTGCTCAAACTTCGTGATAACAGCACCTTGATTGAACTCCGCCCTCACACAGGTAGAACACATCAGTTACGGGTTCACATGCTGGCCTTAGGTCACCCCATTCTAGGTGATACTTTTTACGCCGATAAAGCAGCGATTAACGCCAGCCCAAGATTAAAGCTGCACGCTAAATCGTTATCGATTATTCACCCATATAAACTGACACCAATGACCTTTGTCAGCCCAGAGCATTTCTAATGCCATTAATCACAGTAAAAAAAGCGGTCAGAAATAGCGCAGAATAAAAAATGCCGTCACTTTGAGGTGCCGGCATTTTTTAATTTATTAATAGTTTAACGGGGTTAATGTTGAGCTTAGCTCCCTACCCCACAAAATGATTTATGCAGATTTAGCTTTATTCTCAGCAGCTTCACATGCGGCAGCCGTAAAGACCACGTCTGTTGAACTGTTCAGAGCGGTTTCAGCAGAGTCTTGAATAACCCCAATGATAAAGCCCACTGCAACCACTTGCATGGCCACATCATTTGAAATACCAAATAAACTACAGGCCAATGGGATAAGCAATAATGAGCCACCCGCTACACCAGAAGCACCACAAGCCGATACAGCAGCAACCACGCTTAATAAAATCGCTGTCATAAAGTCAACTTGAATCCCTAAGGTATGCGCCGCGGCCAAGGTTAATACGGTGATAGTGATCGCCGCCCCGCCCATGTTAACCGTTGCTCCCAAAGGGATAGATACTGAATAGGTGTCTTTATGCAGCTTTAACTCTTCACATAACGCCATGTTAACGGGAATGTTAGCGGCACTTGAACGGGTAAAAAATGCCGTCACGCCGCTTTCTCGTAAACACCTTAAAACTAATGGATACGGATTACGTTTAATTTTGATGTAAACAATCAATGGGTTTATCACAAGCGCAATAAATAGCATTGCACCGACTAATACCAATAATAACTGAGCGTAACCGGCCAACGCGGCAAAACCTGTTGTCGCAAACGTGGCGGCAACCAAACCAAAGATACCAATAGGCGCAAGGCGAATAACAAAACGCACCATGCTCGACACCGCATCACTGACATCAGCTAGCATTTTCTTAGTCGAATCACTGGCATGATGCATCGCAATCCCCAAGCCGACACCCCAAGCTAAAATACCAATGTAGTTGCCGGTCATTAAGGCATTGACTGGGTTATCAACCACTTTAAACAATAAAGTATTCAATACTTCACCAATCCCCTGCGGTGGATTGGAACCTTCAACCCCCGTGGCGAGTAATAATGTGGTTGGGAACATAAAACTAAAAATAACAGCGGTAATCGCTGCTGCAAGAGTGCCGAGTAAATACAACACAATGATAGGACGCATATTAGTGTGACTATCTTTCTTCTGATTCGCGATAGAAGATGCAACGAGTACAAAGACTAAAATCGGCGCAATAGCTTTTAATGCACCAACGAATAAATCACCTAAAAAAGCAACTTGCCCAGCTGCCGATGTTGAAACAGATGCGAGGATCACCCCTAAAATAATCCCGCCAATAATTTGTAGCACTAGGCTACCGTTCACAATGCGCGCAAACAGCGATGTGTTTTGATTCATGACTTAACCTTCAAATTTATTTTATTATTTTTTATCTGTTATTCAGATATAGAGGTTGTATATCAGGATGCTATGGGCAAAGTCTAGCAAAGGCTGATATTTAAACTGAAAATTACGCAAAATTTGCAAGCTGACCACATTTATTAAACATGCAAAGGGATAACCGCTCAGTTAGACGGCAACATGTTCAGTTAAAAACTGACCTAAACGAAAGTCATTGAAGTGATAACAATCAGCAATTGAAGTCATTAAAAAGGGTTGTTGAATTGACAAAAGCAGAGGCAATCCACCTCCCAAAACCGCAGATGAATATAGAATAAAACAGCATAAAATAGGCAATAGCACTATTTGGCTAAGAATTGAGCACCGCGAAGCATTGCCTCAATTAACTCTTTAGCATCAAACTTGGTTAACGCTTCATTGGCACCGACTTGCTTTGCCTGACTTAAGCTAATCTCACTTGAAAGTGAGGTATGCAAAATGATATATGCCTTGGCAATTTCAGGGTTGTCTTTAACTTCAAATGACAACTCATATCCGTCTAAGCCTGGCATTTCAATATCGCTTACTAATAGGTCAACAGGTTTGCGCGCTTTTGCAGCCTCAACCATCATCATTAATGCTTCATGGCCATTAGAAGTCACTTCATAAGGAATATTGATCGAATCAAGGGCATCGGATAATTGTTTACGGGCAACTTTAGAGTCATCGACGATTAAAATCCGCAGTGGTTTGAGTTTCTCACGTTGTACGTCGGTCAAAATAGCGCGGTTAACGGTAGGATCGTTGGGGAATATTTTAGATAACAGCAACTCAACGTCGAGCAACTGCACCAAGCGACCATCAAAACGAGTCACTCCGGTTAAGTAGGCACTTTTACCTAAACTACTTGATGGCGGCTCAATATCGCGCCAATTACATTCAATGATTTTATCGATAGCACGAACCACAAAGCCAATGACCATGCGCTGACAATCGGTGATAATGATAAAACATTTGTTCAACTCACTTTGTTCAATCGGCCTAAAACCAATTGCCGCAGCCATATCAATCACCGGAATAGTGCCACCACGCACAGTCGCAGCGCCCATAATACTCGGATGAGAATTGGGTATTTTCGTTAATGCAGTAAAAGGCACCAGCTCACGGATTTTCAATGTACCAAGCGCAAATAATTGACTCTGATTCAAATGAAACAAGAGTAGCCCTTGAGATTGACTGGCTTTACTGCCCTTTGATGCCATCGAGTATCCTCACTGAAAATTAAATAATCACCTGCGGTAAATATAGCAGTAAATCTTGAACATTATTGTGCAACCGCTTCAAATAAAGATAAAAAATTCAGGTTACAACTGTGATTCAACGGGTAACCATGAAAGTGTATTGGCGATAACACGTTGCCACCAGTGGCTATCAGGCTCTGTGGTCAAATAAGTTTGAGTTTGTAAATCGAGCCATTGGATCTGGTCTTCTTTTTTGATGACTTGATACGCTTTGACATTTAACTTCATGAAAACATCTTCAGCAATCTGCGTTGCCAGCGGTTGTTGCTCAACCATCACGCCCATTTCAGTATTCAGCCAAGCCGAACGTGGGTCAAAATTAAATGAGCCAACAAACATCATTTTACGGTCAATAATAAAGAGTTTTGCATGCAAACTACTGCGTGAGCTACCTTGCCATTGGCTTTGTGAGTGCTCTTTTTGCCCAGGCGATGATTTCATTTCGTAAATTTCCACGCCACCATCAATTAATCTTTCGCGATAATTGATGTATCCCGCATGCACTGCAAGCACATCTGTTGCGGCTAACGAATTAGTAATGATTGATACTTTCACTCCGTTTTTTACCGCATTAATTAACGCATCAGCACCAGCATCTGTTGGAACAAAATAAGGTGAAATCAATATTAATTCATCGTGGGTTCGATTAAAAAATGTCGATAAGTCATCGAGTAATAATATTTGATTTACTTGCGTGTTTAATTTATTGGGCGGGTCATAAAACAACTCAGTAGCAGACCAAAACCATTCAATTTGATTGTTTATCATACGCGCTAATAATTGCGACTGTATTAGCCTTAACAAATAGGGGTGGTCTTTTACGGACAACTCGTATTCAGCTAACTTTGCCATCGCTTGTGTTATCTCTGCCTCATCAGCCGCTTTGTCTAGCAACTGCTCTATCGGTTGCACTTGCGATGCATTCCAATACAAATCAAACTGCGTTGACACTTCAGGCACAACCTGGCCGATAAGTAACATATCAAAATCGCCAAACTCCACACTGTGATCAGCAGAGTAATACTCATCACCAATATTACGTCCACCAACAATCGACACTAGGCCGTCAACTGTAAAAGACTTATTGTGCATTCGATGATTTAAGCGGCTAAAGTTTTGCGCAAAAGACAAGGTGCGAAACTGACGTTCAAGATCAGGATTAAATATACGAACGCTGATATTGGGATGTTGTACCAACTGCGCTAACACGCGATCTTTACCCTTGGTGGTCATGTCATCAAGTAGTAAACGAACCCGAACACCGCGTTCAGCTGCGCGATACAAATATAATGTCAGCAGCTTACCCGTTTCATCATTATGGTAGAGGTAATACTGTAAATCGATCGACACTCGCGCCGCTTCAATTAACGCTAAACGGGCGACAAAGGCATCGACACCATCACCTAGCGGATACACACCCGTTTGATGATTAATTTGTGGAAGCGTGACGAGATATTGAGCAAGAGGGGAATCCTCTGGTGGTGCTAATTGATATTCCAGAGGAGCGGTGGGATACACATGATAAGAAGCACACCCCACCAGCGCAATCAATGCCAGCCAACTTAAAACACAATAACCAATAAATTGACTCAGTATTCCGCTAGTTAGCATCCTTGCCCCTCAGTGTTTCACACTTAATTTGAAGCCGCTTGTAAACGGTAAAGTACATCGTATACAAACTGATCCCAGCCTTCAGCATCAAAGGCTAAACCACTGGCATTACGCACCTGACTAACGGCATGCACAGGGGCTGCGCCGTTTTCCATTAAGTAATATGCCATCATTAACTCAGTACGGTTGATACCCGAGCGGCAATGTAATAAAACGGCTTTATTTTGCGCTTCAGCTTGGCGGATGAAATCCAACACTCTTGGCATTATTTCAGCGCAGATGTCGACATCGCTTTCAACTGGCGGAATATTATCCGGCAAGTTGAATATCTGGTGGTCAATGCCCAAATCAGCCATTTGTTGTGTATCACACATAGCACCATCATTAAGTGAAGCTATCGCACCGAATCCGGCGGCTTTAATTTCTGCTAAATCCCATGCATCTCTATTGGGACCACTGCGTCCTGCAAGTTGCCCATCAATCAACCAAAAAACTTGTTTCATATACCTACTACTTAATCTGGTTTTGTTGACCAAATTTCGACATTGACAGGCGGAAGCTTTTTACGCTTCTTTTTACCTGTACCTGCGGGTTTGGCCATTGGTTTAACGATTTGCGCACTCAATGGCATTGCTTCATCAGCCTCAAAGCCTGCAACTTGCTCACGCTCAAGACGGATCTTGTTCTTTTTCTCAATCACTGAGAAATGATGATAATCATCATGACATAACAAACTGATTGCCAAACCGACTTCACCCGCGCGGCCACTTCGACCGATACGATGCATATAATCAGCAGGACTTCTTGGTAAATCAAAATTAATCACCACGGGTAACTTTTCAATATCAATACCACGTGACGCAATATCGGTGGCAATTAATACATCAATTTCAGACGATTTAAAAGCCTCTAATACACGATTTCTTGCACCTTGTGCCTTATCGCCATGAAACACCTCTGCATTAATGCCTCTTTTAGCCAGTTTTTGGGCTAAATGTTCACAGGTATTTTTCGCATTGACGAAAATCAGCGCTTGTCGCCAATGGTTTTGATGAATTAAATGGGCCAATAATGCGGTTTTATTTTCACGATTTACGGTAAAAACACGCTGCACTAAAGTGCTGGCCTCGGCACTTTGCATTTGAATTTCAAGAGGATTTGTCAATAACGCCGAAGCTAACGCTTGCACATCTTCAGGAAACGTTGCTGAAAACAGCAAGGTTTGCTTTTTCTTTGGCATTAATTCAAGTACTTGATTTAACTCATCGGTAAAACCAAGGCTTAACATACGATCAGCTTCATCCAACACTAAATGCGACACTTTATTTAACTTAAGCGCATTTGACGATATTAAATCTAACAATCGACCTGGTGTGGCAACAACCACATCGGCACCACCCCGTAATGCTAACATTTGAGTATTAACCGACACGCCACCAAATACAGCTACGGTTTTTATCAATCCGTTTAAATGGCTAGAATAAGACTGAAAACTATCAGCAACCTGCTTAGCCAACTCGCGAGTAGGCACTAGCACTAAACAACTCACGTTGTTTTGTTTAGCAGTACCGCGCTGGGTATTCACACTTAAATGTTGAATGATGGGTAACGCAAACGCTGCCGTTTTACCTGAACCGGTATTCGCCCCCGCTAGCACATCTTTACCTTGTAATAAGGCTGGAATAGTGGCTGCCTGCACAGGCGTGGCAGTGATGTAATTCAGCTCGGTAAGCCTTGCCAGTAAAGGCGCCGACAAACCAAAATCAGTAAAAGTAGCCGCTTGGGTCATGTATCAATTCAGTCAATTAAAATAAAGGGATAATTTTACCTTAATTTGTCACTAAAGTCTGAAAAAAATCACTCAACCAAATGGCGTTTTATTAGCCTCTAGCCTCTAGCCTCTAGCCTCTAGCCTCTAGCCTCTAGCCTCTAGCCTCTAGCCTCTAGCCTCTAGCCTCTAGCGCCAGTAAAAACTGTTTCATCTCTAAGCCATAGGCATAACCGGTTAATTTACCATTTTTACCTATCACTCGATGACACGGCACAATTATCGCTATCGGGTTTGCCCCATTCGCTGCGCCAACGGCCCTAACCGCTTTGGGCCGATGAATGCGATTAGCAATATCACCATAGCTACAAACTTCACCAAAATGCAGCTGCGCTAATGCTTGCCATACTTGATGTTGAAACACTGTGCCTTTGGGCGCTAATGCCAATTCAAATGCTTGCCGCTGACCAGAGAAATATTCGCTTAGTTGCCGATGAACGGCATTAATATGCTGCTGTGCAACAACTTTACTCTCTTCAGGGCATGGCGAAGTTGTTAGTTCATTTACGGCACACACCTCAACTTGCTCTGATTGATGGTTAAGATCCACAACCGTTAAATGGGTTAAGCCCATAGCCGATGCCTGTAACGACAATAGCCCAACGGGACTAGTAAGTTGAGCTTCTAAAACAGGTGGCTGATATTCATTTCTCATATTAATTTCCTTCATTAACCTGTTAAGCCTTAGGTGTTTGCCCACAGTTGGAATGTTAAATAGCTGCCCCATGGGGCAATTTGCTGGGCGATGTCATCAGCTAACTCGCCATATTGTTTTGCAGTATCAAGCGTGACCCCATATTTCTGACAATAGGCTTTCAAGCGATTTTTGATCACTAAATCGCCTGATAAAAACAGGTTCGGGTCACTTTGACCACGCATTTGCGCATAGGCCACGGTCCAAGGGCCAATGCCTTTTACGTTTAACCAGTCAACGGGAACAGATTGTGGGTTATCCGCCACAAACTGACCTAGTGCATTCAATGCCAGCTTTCGCGCACCTGGCATTTTCAACTCATCTAAACTGGCTGAAGCAATCGTCTGAGGTGTTGGAAATAACCGGTATGCTTGCTGATTAATCACCATTAATTCACCATAATGTGCCACCAGCGTATTGAGTAATTTGGTTGCTTGAACCACACTCACCTGCTGGCCGAGTACAGCACGACATGCTGCCTCAAACACAGAAAAGGTCGCCGGTATGCGTAAGCCTGTTTTTATACTTGAATCACTAAGCAAGTTTTGTCGCGCAGTGTTATTTAACAGCAGCACCTTAACCTGTTGCAGTTGATGCTCTATGGTCGCCATATCAGCATCAAGATCGAGCAGCTTACGCACAGCATTGACGACATTTGCCAAATAACGGCTATCAGCTGGACGAACAAAACTGACACTTAATTCAAACTGCGCTTTACTGTCGATATGTTTAAGCTCAAAGATGCCTTGCACGCCATCCAAGTCAAAGCTGCGACCATAAGTATGATCCCTTAGCCACTCCATTTGGCTGACTTGCCTTAAATGATAAAAATCATACATAGCCTGCCAATTAAGTGGTGGCCGGTAACTTAACGTTAAGGTAATAGGCAAGTTAACCGAGCCAGCAGCAAACTGACGGGCTGAGCCAGAATCATTTTGTAGTGGGTTGACTGATTTTCTTAATGCGCTTGGGGTTAATAACAATGCATCTTTAAAGGCATCATTAAAACTGCGAACGCTATTAAATCCAGCCGCGAAGGCGACTTCAGTGATAGGCATAATGGTTTGATGCAGCAGTTTTTTAGCAAACATCACTTGTTGATATATTGCATAGCGCTTGGGAGATGTGCCCAGATATTGATTAAACAACTTCACCAGATAACGGCTACTGATCCCTAATTTTTCAGACAGCTGCTCAACACTTAAGGCGTTATCCCCCGCCATTGCGCCTGCATCAATCAACTTAACGGCGCGTTGCAATGTCGTTTGAGTCCCCATCCAAGCATAGGAATGCGGCGCACTGTCGGGGCGGCAACGTAAACACGGTCTAAGCCCATGATTAGCCGCTTTGATACTGGTATCAAAATAGCGCACGTTTTTTTCATGGGGCGGCGATGCTGGACAAATTGAGCGGCAATAAATCCCCGTAGTAAACACTCCAGTGAAAAACTGCCCATCAAATCGTGCATCTCGGCTGAGCCTCGCTTGGCGGCAAACTTCGGCCAATAAGGCGCAATCATGTTCAGGTAATCTAGCCACAGCAATTCCAACACAGGTGATATTGACGAATACTTTACGATAGCCCGTTTAGAAGCACTAGCGAAAATCGGAACTCAAGGTGAACCCTGCGATAGGCATTATGTTGCAAATTAGCATTTACTCAAGATCAAAGATAAACAAGTGCCAGCAGTTCAGGTATCCTAAGGATGAATTTTTTGATGAATAATTAGAGCCCTGCATGTTTAACTTTTTTGAATCATTGGTAAAACCTTTACCGCCTGAAGAACCCACCCAACCACCAAAAGGCCTGTATGCTTTTTGCCGTCATTACACCAAAGGGTTTGGGGCACCACTGATCATCATGTCAATTCTGACCGCATTATTAGCCATGTTAGAAGTGTCATTATTTGGTTTTATGGGGCAACTTGTCGATTGGCTAGTCACAAAAAATCCTGACACCTTGTGGCAAGAAGAAGGTGACACCTTAATTACCATGTCAGTCATTGTGTTAGTGATCATTCCCGTATTGGTATGGTTACATGCTTCAATTGTGTATCAAACCCTACTGGGTAACTACCCAATGGCCATTCGTTGGATGGCACACCGCTATTTACTTAAACAAAGCATGTCTTTTTATCAGGATGATTTTGCCGGCCGCGTGGCGACCAAGGTGATGCAAACCGCATTAGCAGTGCGTGAAACCGTAATGAAGCTGTTAGATGTATTAATGTACATTCTCATTTACTTCACCTCTATGCTGGTGATGATCGCCAGCGCCGATGTGCGTTTAATGCTGCCGATGCTCATTTGGCTAGTAGCTTATGTCGCCATTCAATGGAAACTGGTCCCCAAGCTTAAAGCCATATCCGCTGAACAAGCCGATGCGCGTTCCACCATGACAGGGCGAATCGTCGACAGCTACACCAATATTTCAACGGTAAAATTATTCTCCCATACCAAACAAGAAGCCGATTATGCTCAGGCCAGTATGATGACCTTCTTAAAAACCGTGTATGGCCAAATGCGCTTAGTCACCGTAATTAATGTTTCGGTGCAAATCATCAACTATATTTTGGCGTTTACCATTGCAGCTGTGTCAATTTGGCTGTGGGCCGATGATGCTATTACTGTCGGTGCCATTGCCATTGCGGTCAGCTTGGCACTGAGATTAAATGGCATGTCGCAGTGGATCATGTGGGAAATTAGCTCGTTATTCGAAAATATCGGCACTGTGACCGATGGTATGAATACCTTATCAAAACCCATTTTGATTGAAGATAAACCGCAGGCAAAACCTTTGGTGGTAAGCAAAGGTCAAATTGATTTTAATCAAGTCAGCTTTCATTACGGTGAGCAAAAAGGCGTGATTGAAGGCTTAGATTTACAGATAAAAGCTGGCGAAAAAGTCGGCTTAGTCGGTCGTTCTGGCGCGGGGAAATCCACCCTAGTAAATCTATTGATGCGTTTTCATGATGTTGAAAAAGGTGAAATTCTCATTGATCATCAAGGGTTAAAAGAGGTTACCCAAGACTCGCTTCGCGCCCATATTGGCATGGTGACTCAAGATACCTCACTGCTACATCGCTCAATTCGTGAAAATATTCTTTATGGCGATCCTACGGCTTCAGAAGAGCAACTACAGGCGGCTATTCAACAAGCGCAAGCCAGCGAATTTATTGATAGATTAACCGATCCCCATGGTAATCAGGGCTTGGATGCACAAGTGGGTGAACGAGGCGTAAAACTTTCAGGCGGCCAGCGTCAACGCATCGCCATTGCACGAGTATTACTTAAAAACGCTCCAATTTTGATTTTAGATGAAGCGACATCAGCACTCGACTCAGAAGTAGAAGCCGCTATTCAAGAGTCATTATATGAGCTAATGCAAGGCAAAACGGTCATTGCTATTGCGCATCGATTATCAACTATTGCTGCCATGGACCGTTTGATCGTGCTAGATGAAGGCAAAATTATTGAGCAAGGAAGCCATCAGGAATTAATCGCGTCAGGCGGTATTTATAGCCAGTTATGGGCGCACCAAACCGGTGGGTTCTTGGGTATTGACTAAGTAAAGGCCAAGACAGAATGCTAGAATCTAGAATCTGGCATTTAGCACCCATCCAATTTTTACATCGAGGTTTTATGAAAGGTATTGTGTTAGCTGGCGGTTCAGGTACACGGTTATATCCTCTAACACGAAGTGTCTCTAAACAGCTGTTGCCAGTTTATGACAAACCTATGATTTACTACCCTATTTCAACCCTGATGTTGGCGGGTATTCGTGACATTTTAATTATTACAACCCTTGATGATAGCGACAACTTTAAACGTTTACTGGGCGACGGTAGTGATTTTGGCGTGCGCTTATCTTACGCAGTACAGCCTGCACCAGAGGGAATTGCTCAAGCACTAATTATCGCCGAGGATTTTATCGGCAAGTCCAAAGTGTGCTTAGTCCTGGGAGATAATATATTTTATGGCCAATCTTTTAGCCTAATGCTACAGCAAGCGAAGCAGCAAGACGGCGCCACAATATTTGCCTATCAAGTGAATGCGCCAGAGCGATTTGGTGTAGTGGAGTTTGATAGCCAGTTAAATGTGCTTTCTGTTGAAGAAAAACCTGCCAAGCCAAAATCTAATTACGCGGTAACTGGACTGTATTTTTTTGATCATCAAGCAGTACAATTTGCCAAACAATTAGCCCCCTCTGCCCGTGGCGAATTAGAAATCAGTGATGTCATTAGCGATTACCTTCATCAAGGGCTATTACATTTATCATTATTAGGACGCGGCTTTGCATGGCTTGATACCGGAACTCATGAAAGTTTGCATCAAGCCTCTTCATTTGTACAAACGATTGAAACGGTTCAAGGTTTAAAAGTTGCCTGCTTAGAAGAAATTGCCTGGCGAAACAAATGGCTAACAAACGATGACGTATTACGCATCGCTAAACCGTTGCTTAAAAATGAATACGGGCAATATTTAGTAAGATTACTTGCCAATTGATAATGGCAATTTTACCCACGAGAAACACAATGATAAAAGTAATGCTGACCGGTGCAAATGGACAATTAGGCCAAGCACTTCGCCATTATATGAGTCTGCAAAAAAGTACATTCTCTCTCATGTCATTTTCACATGGCGAACTTGATATTGCAGATGAACAGGCTGTATTAGATGCTGTAATGCAATGCCAACCAGATTTCATTATCAATAGCGCTGCCTATAATAATGTTGAACTGGCTGAAACAGAAACCGAGCAAGCTTTTAAGGTCAATCAGCTTGGACCTAAAAATCTCGCCAAAGCCGCGCAAACAATGGCCGCCACCTTAATTCATATTTCAACCGATTATGTGTTTGATGGTCATCAAGCCGCGGCATATGTTGAAGATGATACGCCCCTACCATTAAATCAATATGGAAAAAGTAAGTTAGCCGGAGAACAATCAGTACAGGATAACTGCTCAAAGCATATTATTATTCGCACTGCATGGGTCTTTAGTGAATGGGGCAATAATTTCGTTAAGTCTATGGTGAATTTAGCCGCTCACAATCACTCACTGAATATTGTCAACGATCAAGTAAGCTGTCCCACTTATGCCGGTGATTTAGCCGCAGCGATTATTAATATAATGAGTCAGTTAACAGCAAAATCGCATCAACAAGCATATAATACGGCACTTTATGACACCTATCATTTTTGCGGTTACCCGTATGCAAATCGCTATCAGTATGTTGAAGCTATTTACGCTAATCTTAAGCAGATCCAACCTGGGTTAGCAACACCCACTTTATTGCCTGTGGCATCAGCCACATTTGCCAGCAAAGCCATAAGACCTGCACATTCAATGTTAGCCTGCAGTAAAATAACCAACACATTCGGCATAGCGCCAAGTGATTGGCAAGCAGGGTTAGCTAAAATGTTCAATCCATTGACTGGTACCCATGACAACTGAAAGCGATGAGCAAAAGTCATGATCAATAAAACATTCACAAAACTCAATTAACGGTTTGCAATGCATGAAAGTAATAAATACTCATATTGATGTGGTAAAAATTATCGAACCAACCGTGTTTGGTGATGATAGGGGCTACTTTTGCGAAACCTGGCACCAGCAACGGTTTGAACATTTAGTTACAGCTAAGCCCTGCGTATTTGTTCAAGACAACCATTCCATGTCAGTAAAAGGCACGCTGCGCGGCTTACATTTTCAACGGCAACAGACTCAAGGCAAGTTAATAAGAGTCACCTCAGGGCAAGTTTTTGATGTCGCAGTTGATTTAAGATCTGGTTCAACGACTTATGGTCAATGGGTCGGAGAAATATTGTCCGCTGAAAACCAACGTCAATTGTGGGTTCCCGCAGGCTTTGCCCACGGTTTTTTTGTATTAAGCGACAAAGCCGAATGCCTGTATAAATGCACCGACTATTACCACCCGCAATCTGAAGAATGTATCCAGTGGAATGATCCTACATTGAATATCCAATGGCCATTGAATGGTATAGCACCTAAGCTATCAGCCAAAGACACACAAGGTAAAAAGTTCACTGAAACAGGCGCTCTTTAGCTAGAGGATTTGAGAAACCACTGTACGGTTTTTCGCATCCCTGATTCGAATGTTTCCTCTGGTTGCCAATTGAGTTTTTGCTGAATTTTACTGGCATCAATGGCGTATCGCCTGTCGTGACCGGGGCGATCTTCAACATAGCGGATTAATGATCTAAACCCACCTAGATGACCACTTGCCAGGGAATAAGGGTTCGAGGGCGCAAGTTCTTCCAACATAGCACAAATGGTGAATACGACATCAATATTACGTTTTTCGTTGTTGCCACCAATATTATAGGTTTCACCTACTTCACCTTCGGTTAGCACCTTATAAAGCGCCTTAACGTGGTCTTCAACATATAACCAATCACGAATTTGATCGCCTTTACCATAAATAGGTAAAGCTTTACCCGCTAATGCATTGGCAATCATTAAGGGGATGAACTTCTCTACATGCTGATATGGACCATAATTGTTTGAGCAATTAGTCACAATAACTGGCAAACCATAGGTGCGGTGCCAGGCGCGAACAAGGTGATCACTCGAAGCTTTAGACGCCGAATACGGACTACTGGGTGCATAAGGTGATTGCTCGGTAAAGAATGGCAATACTTGGTTTGGTGCATCATCGGGATGGAGTAAATCACCGAAGACTTCATCGGTAGAAATATGCTGAAAACGAAACTGCTTTTGCTTGACGGGTGAAAGAGCTTGCCAGTATTCACGTGCCGTCTCAAGAAGCAAAAACGTGCCAACAATATTAGTCTGAATAAAATCACCCGAACCGGTTATCGAACGATCGACATGGCTTTCAGCTGCCAGATGCATTACCGCATCGGGCTGATATTGGGTAAAAATACGTGCCATTTCCGCACGATTGCAAATATCGATGTGCTCAAAATGATAGCGAGGGTGGTGACTTACGGACACCAAAGACGTTAAGTTTCCAGCATAGGTTAACTTATCGACATTCACCACACTGTGAGCAGTGTGCTGCATTAAATAGCGAATGGCAGCAGAGCCAATAAAACCAGCCCCACCTGTGACCAAAATTTTCAATGGGATAACTCAATACGAATACATAAAATTAAGTTGATTATAATAGCATTTCAGGCAAGAAATAGTGGGGATTGAGTTTTAAGTATGAGACTGAATAAAAGGCATGCTTAAAGACGTTAAACAATACAGCTTACTTTACGATTTAAATTGTAAATTCAATCCATAAATCGTACAAGTTAAGATGAGCGGTCGAATCTACGATCCAGATGCTCGCATTGGCAACTCAGCTATTTTGCTTTTTCCATTCATTAAACATCGCTTCAGTAATCCCTAGTCCGATAATTGCTCCTGCATGTAATTGCTCCAAATCCGCTACCGTCATAGCAATAAACTTGTCTGATAATTCGATACTATTCTCACGACAGTAACCGCGTAAAAACTCGTTTAGCTTCTTGTTACCAATGTTACCTCTAATAACTTGACCCATAGCCTCTTTTCTCGCCCCCCTATGTTGTATACGGTAGGCATCTATATCACCCAGAGATTCTTTAACAACATCATATTGCTCACAGGATTTTCTATAGGCCCACTCAAAGAGTTCCAACGCAGGAAGTAATTCGTTAGTTTCATAGAAATACAGCAGTGCTTTAAAGTAGTCCTCTTGTGGAACATCAATAAAGCTCAACGGACACAGATTTTGCTTGATAAATGGAATGTTACAAGAAAGTCGGGCTGTTCTTTTGTTCACATCCTCAAATGCTTGCAAATACGACAGATGCATTAGCAAAAAAAAGCTTTGTTCAAACGGGTCAATAATTTGATCTGCTTTTAGTAATAGAAGTGCCAAAAACTCCTTAATTTGGTGTGGGTTATTTAATGGCGTAAACGCAGATTTCCCTATGCTAACTTCAATTTCTCGCTCTCTTCCGCAGGCTTTAGGATTAGCAAGTAAATCTTGGGATAACAGATAATGGATATTTCGAATAGTAAAAGAGCTTAGTGATATGTTTTCAGCATTTTCAATCAGAAACTCTATGGCTTCCTTGTGGTTCATGATCATCACGGTTTCTTCATGAATCTTGCCTTCTGCTGATAATCCTTGCTCTATCAATTTCTCAGTATCCAGCTTAGAGTAAGTGTTTCCTTCTAAGCGACTTGAGTTGTAAGACAAATCAATAAGCAGCCTCTGCCCAATTTGCTTAGCATAAGTGCCAGCAGCCAGAGATTTGTCAAAACGCTTCCCCGCTTTGTGCAACTTAGTGCGCACAGACAAGGGTACGTACAGGGTCTCATTCGGGATATATTTCTCAATCAACGTGAGTTGGTAGGTGCTTTTGATTCGACCATATGGAGGAGTTTCCAAGTAAGTTAGTTTATCTAAAGAATTTTCAGAAAAAATGGGGTGCTTAGTATCCTCACACTGTTTATCAAGCTGTGCTTGGTTGTCAGAAACCGCGCTAACGGTTGCGTCACCAGTTCTATATGATGCCAAGCGATAAGTTCGAAACTTCTTCTCACCTTCAGCAATCACTTCGCCAAGTTCAACTAGCTTTCTCAACCTTCGCTGTATGGTTTTATTGTGTGTATGTTCTGCTAACTGGTTTTTTAACGCGCCAACAGACACAGGGTGACCAATATCATTTAGGCACTTCAAAATAACATCTAGCTCTTGTTGAATCGTCATATTACTCATCTTTTAATGGACAACTATCACAACATTTTGTCCATTGAATCATATTTATTGGACAAAAAACAGTAGAAAGTGTCCAATAAAATAAGTTTTAATGGACAACAATCTAAAATAATGTCCATTTAATCGAGTTTTATTGAACATCAATTGGATTGATTGTCCATTAAAAATCTATTTATTGGACAAGTATGGAGTTCCAAAATGTCCATTTAAAGAGAGGGTCACACTCATCAGCCAACCCGTCGGCACAGACATTCATGCGCAGAGCGACTTCTGCAATGGGCTCATTGCGAAAGAATGCCATCCCAACAATAAGCCTGAGAACCATATCACTAGTTGACTTCTCCCCCAGCTAAAGCAAGGGGATTCTAAGAGCTATTACAGCTCAAAGACTAGGGCAGTGTTTAGCTGCTACCTTTTCTTCTGCAAGACGATCTAGTCCGACCGCGAGAATGTTCTTGGCTGCATTAATATCTCTATCATGCGTAGCACCACAACTGCTACAAGACCATTCTCTTACTCCTAAACCTGCTCTACCTTTCGGACTGCTTGCGGGGATTTCCTCGCAGCTCGAACAAGTTTGGGTTGTGTATGACTCGTTGACTTCTTCAAAAACAACGCCTGCGTGAGCGCATTTATATTCCAGCATTGTTTTTAACATTCCCCAGCCTGCATCTAAAACCGACTTAGCCATTTTAGTCTTTGCCATGCCTAAAGAATTAACGTTACCAACGAAAATAGCCGCATTACTATCTACTAGATGGCGGCTGTATTTGTGCAAATCATCAGACCTGCGATTTTTAATTTTGGCGTGAATTGCCTTAACTCGACGCTTATTTCTAGCCCGTTGAGCGATACCGAGCTTAGACTCCAACTTTCGGTATTGACGACCAACAACTCGACCACCATCGCTATCTGTAGCAGCCTCCTTGCAGCCTAAGTCAATACCGATAGCACTTGTGCCTTTGCTCTGTTCGACTTTTACCTCAACCACAACATTGAAGTACCAGCGACCGCGAGAATCTTCATTGAAAGAGCCTGATTTGAACTTATACTGTGATAAACCGTAACTATCCCATACCTTGAAATGCTGGCGATTAAAGTAAACCTGACCGTCTTTGAAGCTTGCCGCGCCTGTCTTAAAAGGTATCCAGCCGAGAGAGCGCTTTGCGCCCCCAGATTTACGCCAGTTTAAGCGAATTTTCTTAAACTGTTTTCTGCGTGTGACGTACTCTTTCGATATTTCCTGAACAGTTTGGCTATGTAGCCCCAACTCTTTACCTGAGCCATTAGTGTATTTTTGTAAGTCATAATCAGACATAAAAGTTCGCCGCTCTTTTATAGAACGGTGACTGAGTTCGTTGAGGTAATTCCACACATAATTCACACTTTTAGCTTGCTTGTTCAGTGAGAATGAGTGGTTATCCTTAACTCTAACTTTTAGCGTCTTGGTAATGGTCATATTTTTATGGCAACATTGGTCTATGAATGAAAACAAACCTTATCGCACAGGTCGGCACTGTGTCTTTATGCTCCATGCTCACTTGGTCTTTGTGACCAAGTATCGGCATGTGGTATTTAATAATGACCACTTAGACACTTTAAAAAGGTTGTTTGAAGTGGTTTGCAATGAATTTGAAGTTGAGTTGGTCGAGGTGAATGGTGAAAGAGATCATGTACACTTGCTCGTCAACTACCCACCAAAAGTCTGTCTTTCTAAACTCGTTAATAGCTTAAAAGGGGGGTCTAGTCGGAAGTTAAGGTTGCACCACCCTGAATTGATAAAACCCGCCTACATGAAAAATGCACTTTAGAGTCCAAGTTATTTTGCAGGTAGTGTTGGTGGTGCTCAAATTGAAGTAATAAGACAATATATTGAACAACAAAATAGGCCACATTAAGCAGTTTCACTGCTTGCGCTATTCATCCCCGACCTGAAGTTCGGGGCATTCCGCGCAAATCGGTAAGCTATATTAGTGGTACTCGCTCAATCTTATGGCAATTACATTGCGGGCTCTTTGTAAAGGATATACTTCTTTGGCTCATCTGAATTTTCAGTATTCGCATCAAGAAGTATCAAGTGGTTTTCAGCAACAAAATAACGCATGTCATTGATGGTGATCTCATTACCTGCTGTATTCCAAGCTATGTTGCCTTCATCCATGACAGTTGCACTGACTTTGCCGATGTAACTGAAACTTTGCATATAGGTGCCATCTTGCTTTAATTCCAACAACACTTGCGTGCCTTCACAATCCGAGCATGGCACTGTGCCTTTGTATATGCCATTCCAATCTAAAGACGTTCTTGCAGTGTCTGCGCTAACCTCAATAGCAGTGGTGTTATCTTGCTCTTTAACAGTATCTGGAATACCACACCCTGTTAATACGGCACAACAAACTAACGATAATAAGCTGAAAACTTTCATTGATTTATCTCACTATGATTTAAATTAATTCCGACTACAACAAGATTACCCAATTGAGTTTGCATTAGCCATAAGATCAGGGTGTATTTGAAAAATAAACTTATAGAGATCAATAGGCTCTAGTTAATTTGGCTAATGGCTTCTAAAGTCAGCTTTATCATGTCATTTAAGGTCTGTTGACGTTCTTCTGCACTTAAATGTAACCCTTGTCTGAGGTGATCAGTAACGGTCATCATTGCCAGCGCATTTGCACCGTACTCAGCAGCAACACCGTAAAGTCCAGCAGCTTCCATTTCAACGCCTAAAATGCCGTATTTCTCCATTAAATCATAACGGCCTTCATCGGCACTGTAGAATAAATCTGAAGAATACAAGTTGCCTACGTGATAATTAACCTGTTGATTTTCAGCTGCTTCAACGGCTAATCGAAGTAAATTAAAATCGGCTATCATAGCAAAATCAGTATTAGGAAAACGACTACGATTAACGGCAGAGTCAGTGCTTGCTCCCATTGCCATCACCACATCCATCAACTTAATTTTATTGCTTACCGCACCGCATGAACCAATACGGATGATATTTTCAACGTTATACTCTGTGATCAACTCTTTTGCATAAATCGAAATGGAGGGGATCCCCATTCCAGAGCCCATGACTGAAATGGCTTTGCCTTGATACTCACCGGTATAGCCCAGCATGTTTCTAACATCTGTCACCAATTTAGGATTATCTAAAAAGTTTTCAGCAATATATTTGGCACGTAACGGATCACCTGGCATTAACACGGTTTTTGCAAAAGCGCCCTGAGGGGCATTGATATGTGGGGTCATGATATCTCTCCAAACAAACCCGCCAAATAACACAATACTGGCGGGATAATTAAATTAGCCCGCTAAACTAAATAGCAAACCAGCAATAGTACCACTCATTAAATTCGCTAATGCAGCAGCAATTAAGGCTTTAAAACCGATTTCACTTAAATCATGTCGACGTTCTGGGCAAAGGGCAGCTAAGCCACCAATCACCATGGCTAAAGAGCCTAGGTTAGCAAAACCACATAACGCAAAGCTGATGATAATTTGAGTTTTCTCTGATAATTCTGGCGCCACTTTTAGGAAGTCGACATAGGCAATAAACTCATTGATCACCATTTTTTGGCCAATAAATGATGCGGCTTGTGTTGCTTCACTCCAAGGCACCCCCATTAACCAAGCCAAAGGTGCAAACACATAGCCTAAAATGCCTTGTAGGGTTAAATCGGCATAACCAAACCACGAGCCAATATTACCGACAAAACCATTAATCAAGGCAATAAGGCCAACAAATGCAATCAATAATGCCGACACCGCCAACACTTGTTGCATGCCCATTGCAGCACCATTAGCCGCCGCATCAAGAACATTGCTAGGCTTATCTTCTTGTTCATCCATCACTTGTTTGATGTCATTGCGAGGCTTTTCCGTTTCAGGCCACATCAACTTGGCAAATAATAACCCCGCTGGTGCCGTCATAAATGCTGCAGTAAGCACATACTTAATATCGACCCCCATTTGGATGTAACCAATCATAGTGCCACCGGCTACAGATGCTAAACCGCCTGTCATTACCGCAAAAAGCTCTGAACGAGTCATATGTTTAACAAAGGGACGAACCATTGAAGGTGCTTCAATAGGCCCAACAAAGATGTTAGCCGTTGCAGATAATGACTCAGCACGACTTGTCCCTAATAATTTAGACAAGCCACCACCGATAATGCCTATGATTAACTGCATAATGCCAAGGTAATACAGCACCGCGATGAGTGAACTGATGAATACCACAACAAACAGCACGTTAATCACAAAGATAAAGCCAAGGCTATAAGTCGCTAAGCCACCAAAGATAAAGCTTAGGCCTTCATTGGCATAATTAATAACGTGCATCACACCACTGGAGGTGGCATCTAACACTCGCTCCCCCAGAGGCACATAAAGCACAAATGCCCCAAAAGCAACTTGTAATGCTAATGCACCGAGCACCGTCCTCGGGTTAATGGCACTACGACGTTCCGAAAGTAAAATCGCTAAACCGATCAACGCCATCATACCGACCAAACTGATGAAAACTTCCATACATTTTTGACTCATTAATCTTAGAATGACTCGCAGTGTACGAAATAAAAAATCAGACTCAAGTGCTTAAGCTTGCAAAAACAACAAAATATTCATTTTTATTATCCACTTGATATTAATGAACAAAAAATCAAAACTTCACAAACAACCCCACAACAGCAAGCGCACATTCACGCCAAACAAAACCAAACACCTTGGGTCACAACTCAACATACACAAAACAACCACTCTAATTTTGATAACATTTAGATGGGATATGCAAAAGGTTAAAAAGCGCTTAAAACCAGCCGAAATACCGAATAAAAATTACAGAAATGAAATTAAAATTCACAAAAAAGTGAGACGTTCAACGAATGAAACTTGATTTGCTGTGCAATGACAGAAACCACATCGAATGGGTGAGTTTTGGGTGTTATGTTCAGCACAAATGGTATCAATACAACCTTCTGAAAAGGGTGGCTTTGATATCACTCCTTAAAACGGAGCTTTTCTAGCGTGCGTTAACAAGACGCCTTAAATATATCCTTATAGGCTCTAGTAAATCATCCCTGATTTAGAAGCTTTTATCGCAACATTCGCAAAGCTCACTTATCACTTGAGTTAATATTTAGGAGGGTTAGGGCTGAAAATAAAAAATGCCTGCCAGTTGGTCACTGGCAGGCATGACACCTTCAAACTGACTTCAGTAAGCTATTTAACCTGCTGCAATGCTCTGCTAATTTATTGCTTAGTCCAAGCATCTTGCCAGTATTGGCCACTCGGTGCGTAAGCCGAATTACTGCACCATCCGCTGTAAGGCCAAGGCTTACATTGGTAGAGACCACCATCAAAGCTGACAATATCTCCTGCGGCATATTGTTGTCCTGGTACATATTCAGGGTACTCAGAGTTTGATTCAACCAACTTAACCGTAAACTGCTGTTCGGATACTAATTCGTGGCTATCTTTAATTGTGCCATAAACATGTAATTGGTAACTTCCAGCATCCACATTGTAAGACTCAACAGGGATCGTTTGACTCTGATTATCAACAATATCGCTGAAATATGAATAAGTTAACCCTTCACTGTTATACAGTTTTACATGCACCAAAATTTCAGTATTGGTTTGCACATTAACATCAAAAGCGACTGCACCGTCATTAATAATATATTGCGTACTGACACCACTCACGGTAATCGTTGGATCCACAGGGCCTGGCACTGGTGGCTGCTGGTTATCACATTCACTGTCACCCTTTACTTTCCACACGCCCCACTCGCCTGTAGTACCTGGCTCTTCAGCACGAGTCCACCAACTTGCTTGCCAAATTTTATCACCATGGGTCACTTGCTCACCACCAGTATAAACTTGTGTCGCAGACCAAAGGTTATCCACTTCGCACTCACCATTTTCAGGCACAACAGTGACGGCTCGGTTAATGCGTGACGTTTGATTTGCGCTGTCGCTCACTTGATAAGTTAAGGCATATTTGCCCACTTTTTGAGTATCAACATGACCTTCAACCACGATGCTTGAGGTTAAGTCACCATCTTCAGCATCTATAGCTGTCACACCCGCCAGCGGATCAAAATCGCTAAATTGCTGAACGGTAACGGCCTCTACCCCTTCAAATACTGGCTTTTCACTGTAGACCTCAATGGTACGCACCTGTTTGGTCGCGTTATCATCAGAATCAATGACACTGTAAGTCAGTGGATACAAACCTAAACGACTAGTATCAACATCGCCTTCAACTGTTATTTTAGACGTTAAGTCACCATCTTCGGCATCATGGGCTTCAACGCCTAATAACGGGTCGAAGTGGTTGTTGTGTTTAACGCGTGCATCCGTTAATCCGGTAAAGAACGGCTTACCGTCTTCAGGAATAATCGGCGGTAATTCCTGTGAGTGAATATAAGGGCCATAGGTTTTAACAAAGGCTTCATTATACTGCTGACCACTTGCACTGCGTCCCATGTCCCAGTTTACCGACCATGTCATTACACCGCGTAGTGGTTGTGATTGGGCTTTTAGCGCATCAAAGGCATTAAATAATGCTTGCGGCTGGCTTACAAAGCCGGTTGCTGCGGCATCGTTATTGGTTGGCAGACCAAACACTAACTTGTTATGGGGAATTTTGTAATAACCACGAGTACCATTAATGAGTGAATCAGAAATATAGTAAATAAACTCTTCTTTTAGGTTGTCATTGTTTTGCGCAATCCAACCCACACCATCAATCCACAAACCGTCACCACCTTGGTTGTAAAACTGTGGATTAACCCAATCGTAATAACCTTCTAGGCCTCTAAGATAAGGTACATAGTGACCATTTTGAGTCAAATAAGGAAACTCTGGAGCCATGGTAATTAAAAAGTTTTTACCTTCTGTGCGGTAATGATCTTTCACCATACGTAGTGCAGCAGGAATAACCGTTTGGTTATCCGCCGCCGTGATCGCAGCTTGCTCTAAATCAATATCTAAACCATCAAAACCATACAGATCTGTTAGGCGAATAATTTCAGCAGCAAAAGCATCTTCATCACCATTTAGCATTTCAACATGCGCATCTGCGCCGCCCAAAGCTAATAATACTGAGCGACCTTGCTGGTTTAACTCTGCAATTTGCGCAGTAAATTCGCCTTCTGACAAGCCAATAGTCGGGTCAAGTTTAAATGTCGGAATACGGCCATCCGCAGTATTGAACACTTTCATAAATGATACATTGACCACATTGTACATAGGATGCACTGCAGCTAAATCCACACAAGGGGCAACGCCGCCTTTATAGCCTGCACCATCACACCAATTGTGCCAATAACCGACCACAACACCCGCTTCAGGGTTTACAATCGGCGCAGCTTGCACTTGCATACTTAAAGCAGAAAAAGCCACACCGATCACAGCTGCCAACTTATTTTTTGCGAACATAGTTTAAACCCTCTAAAACTCATCATTCACTAACATTGATATCTTGTTGAATTAAATTGTATTTCTGCATATTTATTACTTAAAATAATGTTGTTAGTTTATTTTAAAAATACCTTAAGTAAGCCGCCATTAATTGGTTTATGACGAGAGTGATGCAGAACATAAATCGTTAATATATCCATTGCTACAGTCTCCTTTATCAGACTGTACGTGGCATATAGTAATGCAAATTATTGAGGTGACAACGCTGTCAAAAATAATGTATATGTCAAAAAAACATTAAATGACAACATGTTAGAAATATGTGTTGTTTAGCGAGGCGATATAGGCTGTGCCATAGATTTGACGTTATTTAAAAAACGGAATCGCGATTAATGGCCAAGAAAACCTAAAACCGAGTTGGAATAACACATTTAGAAGGACTTAAAAATAAAATGTGAGATCAATAAATAACGTTTGATATAAAATGAGATGACAAAATATTAGCGCGAGTCTATTTACTTGGCTTTGACATTATCCAATTGTTACTACCCAGTTAACTCATCAGATGAGTAAAAAAAACGGTCAAATGATTATTATTTCATCAGCGTCAAATTTAAAGCGATTAATTGACAGCAATATAGCGGGCATTGAATAACTTATTCGTCATTTATTTTTACCATATAAACAACTTCGTCAATAAGCCCAACAAGTGACGTTGCTAGTCGACCTGACTTCATACATGCCCGTTTTGTGGCGTAAAAAACGTTAAGCGCCTAATGCCAAAAGTGCCATACTTAGAATTGGTTACGTAAATTCAGTTGGTAACTTAAAATATCATTAGGAGAGATTGCGTAATAATTAATCCCCAGCCCCATAGACCAATGCGGATAAAAATCATAATTAAAATGCATACCAGTGTAAAAGTCAGTTCCGTCAAGCTCAGTAGTGATCCGCTGCCCTTGCAAATCACTATTGATGTCAGATTTCCAAAAAAATCCCCCAAAGGGTAGTGAAAAACGCCATCCTTGAGACTCAATTAAGGTTAATCTTGCACCGATTGTCGCCCCTTTTGCTAATACCGGTGACACGGTTTTCAGCGATTCTTGAAATTGACGCTCATTTAGGGTTTCTCCACTGATCTGCGCCGAACCATCTCCTAAATCGACATACCCTATTTCAAAGGCGAGTAGCGAAGTCACTTGATAACCAACAGTGACACCAATGCCTACATCCGAGTTGTCAAAGCCGCTGATGTCAACCGCTGTTACTTGCTGTTGAAGTGATCTTTGGGTCACATCGGTTTCATTAATACTTATATTTGCCTCTAAATACCAAGGAGATACACTATCCTTTGCTTGAGCCAAATTGCTACCCAGCAATAATGCTAAAACGCAAGAACAAGTCACTACCCAATGCTCTCTCTGTAATACACATCGAGGATCTGGTTTTAATTTAAACTTGCGCAATATTAGTATTAAAAACAACAGGCAACTCGACAACCAGTGTAAGCTACCACCACCAGATTGGTTATCCAACACCACGGCTTTGTAAGCTTTAATGGTAACCATCACATTAGCAGTTGCCTCACCTCCCTCACCATCACTGATGGTGTAACTCAGCGTGTCGATCCCTTCAAAACCCGTTTTAGGGGTATAGTGAAGCAGGTTATTTTGTATCATGACACTCCCTTGTTGGGCACTCACAGCGATCAAGCTTAATTCTTGGTTATCTGGGTCGCTATCATTGCTTAGCACATCCAATATTAAAACAGTTTTATCATCTGTGCTGGCAATATCATCCACTGCTATCGGCTCCCGATTTGCCACCACGGTAACGGTAAGTTCAGTATATGCAGTGCCACCTTTACCATCACTGATGCTATACAGCAATGTATCGGTACCTATAAACTCATCAGCAGGAATATAAGTCATGATTTGATTATCTTGCACAATAACGTCACCAAACTGACTACTCACTTGTTGAATGGTCAGAGTATCGCCATCAGCATCTATGTCGTTTTGTAACACGTCAATATCTGCATTTTGGTTCATTGGCACAATCACCTCATCTGCAACTGCAACAGGAGAAAGGTTGTTATTCCGCATCACAGCAACACCACCTGGATCAACAATTTCGCCATTCACAGTACCATCACCATCATTTGGTCCACCATCTTCGATGGATAACAGCACACACCAATGCCCCTCAGTTAACCCTGGTTGCCAATCAGCGGCTCCAGGGGGCGGGCAATAACCCAATTGACCGGCACTGGAACTCACTGAATTGTCAGCATTCTCAACAAAAGTAGTCCACTTTCCTTGATTAAATTTACGATATACAGCATTGATTGGTATAGGCAGCACCTGAGGGATGGCGATAGTAACTGTCGCCCCTCTAGCTGGCAGATTGTTTATATTGAAATCAAAAAGGCCTTTCGAAAACAAGACTTCATCATCGTCTGAAACGACATCTAACGGAATGCCTATGCCATCATTACCATGATTCATTGCCGTATTACCGAGCCCTAAGCAAGTCCCAGGTTCACTTTCGGCTAAAACCGGGGCAATACGATTAATAGGCGGATCAAGTTGGATAACATGGCATCCATTAGAAGCATCAAGATAATCAGGAATACCATTCCCATCTAAATCAACAAAGCCTTCCTGAACATCTGGAATTAAATCCCCATCTGAATCACCACTAGTGAGTGCAGAAAACTCATCTTTTAGTAATAAAGTCATTTGCACTTCAGTAGATAATTGTGGCTCTCCATCGTCGGTGACTTTAAGGCTTATTGGGTAACTGCCCGAATCTAAAAGAAGCGGGTCAAAGTAATGACCTTGATCATCAGTCTCCAACACAATAGCGCCTAGTGACCACTCTTCAGAAAGATTGTCTTGAGGATTTACATCAAGGCTTTCAGCCTTAATATAGACCTTGCCATCCTGCTTATTGACTATGGTTCTCACTTCATCAGCTTGTGAGATCACAACACTGACTTTAGGGGCTATGTTAGCCTCGGTAATCATTAGTTTTGCAACATTATTCGCACTAAGATTGACAGTTGGCGCTAAACTAACGGTTATCTCCTCATCTGTTTCAGCTATACCATCATCAAAAATATTGAAGACGAAGTTAGCTGAAAGGCCTGAGTTAATCACAAACTCTCCCGCCACTAAATCATGATCATTTGAATCCGCGACACCACCAACAGTATAAGGAATATGTAAAGGGTAATGCGGAGATTCACCATTCAAGAAAACGGTTACGTTAGCTTCATTGCCTTCAGATACCATTAACGGACTATTAATTGATACCAAAGGATTTACGATAACATTTTGCGCCTTTATTGAAGTCAGACCATAACTGTCAGTTGCCTGCCAATAGGCAAAATGCTTCCCAGGGGTAAATACTTGATCCGTATTGATTAGCGAAACAGCCAGTTTTTTGCCATCTTTATCTACTGCTGTCGCAACACCAATTTTCAACTTGGTTTTGAGTCCTGTGGCATTCGCTATCACTTCCGGTGGCACAGTAATGACAGGCGCATCGACTGAATTTGAACCTGTGATAAGTAATTGCACCTTGGCATGACTTCGACCTTTTTGACCATCGGAGATCGAATATCTCATTGAAACAGGCCCCACAAAACCTTTAGGTGCTTGATACTTGAGTAATGATCCCTCTATTTGCACGGTTCCAAGTTCAGCGGCAGCACCTTCTATTAACAATGTGTCACCATCAACATCGATGTCATTATCTAAAACCGACAGAATATAATCATTGTCTGATACTTCTCGGACAAACTCATCATCAACAGCAATGGGTTCATCATTTATTGCTGTCACTTCAATGCTAATCACCCCAACATCCGAGCTCAATTCTGCATCTTTGGCAATAAACGTTATGCTATCGCTACCATTAAAGTCCGCATCTGGAGTATATAGCCATAATGAACCATGATGCTCTAAAGTTCCTGAGCTGGGCTCTGTAACCACTTCAAATTGGAGAGGATCATCATCTTCGTCAACCGCAGTGAAGCTAATTAAACTTGAAGTATCTTCTTCTAAAATGATACTCGCATCATTCGCTACAGGTGCGCTATTGACTGGATTAACAACTAAAATGTACGTTTGAATTGCAAATAACCCCGCTTTATCAGTTACTTTTAATTCAACAACATGTTCTCCAACATCAGCACGTTTAGGAGTACCTGTTACCACAGCGGTTACAGGGTTAAAACTCAACCAAGCCGGAAGTTTTAAAGCAGTGAACGTGAGGGTGTCACCGACACTATCCACTGCAGTCAAGGTGTAAACATAATTCGCATTCTGATCAGTGTTTAATATTGGAGAAGAACTAATTATCGGTGCACCATTTGGTGTCACACTGTTTGACGCACTTGAACTACTGCTTGCCCCAATGGCATTGGTCGCGGTGACACTGAAGGTGTAGGCTGTGCCGTTGATTAATCCGGTCACGGTCAATGGCGAACCTGTTCCCGTTGCAGTCAAGCCGCCTGGGTTGGAGGTCACCGTGTAACCTGTGATAACCGCGCCGCCATTGTTGCTCGGTGCGCTAAAGCTTATCGTTGCCTCGCCATCTCCCGCGGTCGCAGTGCCGATAATGGGCGCATCTGCCGCCACGCCATTGACGGTAAAGCTTTGCGTCACTTCTGGTGCCGCGGTATAAAACGCATTACCTGACTCGTTCGCGCTGATGGTACAAGTACCAGCAGTGACAAAAGTTAACACACCGCCGCTGGTGACAGTACACACCCCAGTGGTCGAGGAGGTAAATAGCGGCGTTAAACTGGATGTCGCGGTGGCACTTAATGTCGGACTGGTGCCAAAGTTTTGCGCACCTGGGTTATTAAAGGTAATCGTTTGAGTGCCTTTGGGCGTCACGCTGTTTGACGCACTTGAACTACTGCTTGCCCCAATGGCATTGGTGGCGGTCACACTAAAAGTATAGGCGGTGCCGTTGGTCAACCCTGTGACGGTAATGGGTGAACCTGTGCCCGTAACAGTTAATCCGCCTGGGCTGGAGGTCACCGTATAGCCTGTGATAGCCACGCCGCCATTATTGGTCGGTGCGCTAAAGCTTATCGTTGCCTCGCCATCTCCCGCAGTCGCAGTGCCGATAATGGGCGCATCTGCCGCCACGCCATTGACGGTAAAGCTTTGCGTTACCTCTGGCGCAGCCGCATAAGCCGCATTACCCGCTTGATTGGCATTAATGGTACAGGTGCCTGTGGTGATAAAGGTTAATGCACCACCACTGGTGATGGTACAGACGCTGGGGGTTGATGAGGTGAACACCGGCGTTAAACTGGATGTCGCGGAGGCACTTAATACCGGACTGGAGCCAAAGTTTTGCGCACCGGGGTTATTAAAGGTAATCGTTTGAGTGCCTTTGGGCGTCACGCTGTTTGACGCACTTGAACTACTGCTTGCCCCAATGGCATTGGTGGCGGTCACACTAAAAGTATAGGCGGTGCCGTTGGTCAACCCTGTGACGGTAATGGGTGAACCTGTGCCCGTAACAGTTAATCCGCCTGGGCTGGAGGTCACCGTATAGCCTGTGATAGCCACGCCGCCATTATTGGTCGGTGCGCTAAAGCTTATCGTTACCTCGCCATCTCCCGCAGTCGCAGTGCCGATAATGGGCGCATCTGCCGCCACGCCATTGACGGTAAAGCTTTGCGTTACCTCTGGCGCAGCCGCATAAGCCGCATTACCCGCTTGATTGGCATTAATGGTACAGGTGCCTGTGGTGATAAAGGTTAATGCACCACCACTGGTGATGGTACAGACGCTGGGGGTTGATGAGGTAAACACCGGCGTTAAACTGGATGTCGCGGAGGCACTTAATACCGGACTGGAGCCAAAGTTTTGCGCACCGGGGTTATTAAAGGTAATCGTTTGACTGCCCTGTGGCGTCACGCTGTTTGACGCACTTGAACTACTGCTTGCCCCAATGGCATTGGTGGCGGTCACACTAAAGGTATAGGCGGTGCCGTTGGTCAACCCTGTGACGGTAATGGGCGAACCTGTGCCCGTAGCAGTCAAGCCGCCTGGGCTGGAGGTCATCGTATAACCCGTGATAGCCACGCCGCCATTATTGGTCGGTGCGCTAAAGCTTATCGTTGCCTCGCCATCTCCGGCGGTCGCTGTGCCGATAATGGGCGCATCTGCCGCCACGCCATTGACGGTAAAGCTTTGCGTCACTTCTGGCGCAGCCGCATAAGCCGCATTACCTGCTTGATTGGCATTAATGGTACAGGTGCCTGTGGTGATAAACGTTAACACACCGCCGCTGGTGATGGTACACACCACAGTGGTGGTTGACGAAAAGGTGGGAGTTAGGCCTGAATCAGCGGTTGCTGATAAAGTAACTGACGTATTAAAGTTTTGCGCACCTGGGTTATTAAAAGTAATGGTTTGGCTTTGTTTAGGTGTTACGCTGTTAGAAACGTTTGAGCTGCTGCTCACACCAGCGGAATTAGTGGCGGTGACACTGAAGGTGTAGGCAGTACCGTTGGTCAACCCTGTTACTGTTAAGGGTGATCCCCCGCCCGTTGCAGTGAAACTACCTGGATTAGAAGTGACAGTATAAGCAGTGATAGCTGTACCACCATTGCTTCCTGGGGGCGTAAATGTGACCGTTGCTTGAGTATCACCGGCAGTCGCGCTCACAATAGTAGGCGAACCAGCGACAACGCCATTCACACTAAAACTCTGACTGACAGTGGGTGCAGCCAAGTAATTTGCATTTCCTGCTTGATTTGCATCAATGGTACAAGTACCAGCAGTGACAAAAGTTAACACACCGCCGCTGGTGACAGTACACACCCCAGTGGTCGAGGAGCTAAATAGCGGCGTTAAACTGGATGTCGCGGATGCACTTAATACCGGACTGGTGCCAAAGTTTTGCGCACCGGGGTTATTAAAAGTAATGGTTTGGCTTTGTTTAGGTGTTACGCTGTTAGATGCGCTTGAACTACTGCTTGTCCCAATGGCATTGGTCGCCGTTACAATGAAGGTATATGGGGTAGTGTTAGTTAAACCGTTTACGGTTAATGGAGAACTAGCACCCGTTGCAGTCAAGCCGCCGGGGCTGGAGGTCACCGTATAACTGGTGATGGCCGCACCACCATTATTGACTGGTGCGCTAAATGTAATAATCGCTTGAGTATCTCCGGCGGAAGCTGTCACCATCGTAGGCGCATCTGGAACATTAGCAAAATTACTTACAGTGATAGGATTTCCGACTAAATCTGCAATAAAAGCACTCGGTTCTGCACCACGGTTCCAATCCTCTGCAGCCGCGAAATTATAGCTTGTAGTGCCATCTGAAATCGTACCATTTTTATTAAGTCGACTAATTAAGGCACTTTTATCCGTTGCATTTAATGTCAATGAAAAGCTAGTGCCTGATGTAATCTCAACATCAGAGGACGTCAGCGTGTAACTACTCGAATCACCACTTATAGTGAATTTAGCCACATTGATGTCATTCGTAGCCCCTGCGTATTGAAGAAAACCCGTTCCAGAAATAACAAACACACCCGAAATGGCATCATACGTCGCACTCGATATGACGGGTAATGGAACGTTCGATACAGTGATAGTATTGGTTACATCCTCAATATTGCCGTCTGTGATATCAGAATTCCAATCATCCGCTGCAGCGAGGTTATAAATCGTGCCACTGGTTGAGCTAGTGCTATCATTATTAAGAATGGTCTCAACAATGGCATAATCTGTAGAATTTAAGGTCACTGAAAATGCTGTCTGACTTGTGACTTCGACATCCGGCGAAGTAAACGTATGAGTAGAACCACCCTCGCCTGTAATCGTTAATAGACTAATATCAATATCATTATTAGCCCCTAATACTGAAACGAAGTTAGTTCCCGTTACAGTCAAAGTATGTGTACTACTATCATAAGCAGCTGATGTAATGGTCGGTGCGGCGACATTTGAAACCGTAATCTCATTACCCGTTAAATCTTCTGGTGCAGAAACGGTTGAATTCCAATTTGCAGCTGCAGCTAAGTTATATGTAGTTGCATTGGTAGAACTTGTGCCATTTTTATTTAATAAACCATTGATGGCCAATTTGTCATCGTCATTTAAAGTCACTAAAAACGATGTAGCACTAGAGGCTGTGACATTTGCACTGGTCAGCGTATAAGTCCCGTTATTACGACCTGTGAGAGTGAGTGTATTGACATCTATGGTATCCCCGCCTGTAATATTCTCTGCAGTTACTGACAATACGCCAGTACTAGCATTATAAGTGCCACTAGTAATCACTGGGGTGGCCGCTGATGCAACTTCAAAAACGAATTTATCAAATAAAAATTCTGTACCAAACCCGTTATAAAAAGTTGAAAAAAAGAATATACCAGTTGAATAAAATCGTACTTCATCTACATCCAAAAAGCTGGCGGGCAGGTTTACATCTATTGGTTGATTTGGCGCAAAAGGAATAACTACATAAGCAGCGGATACGGTAAAACTATCTTTGTAACCTTGAACAAATAAACTTCGATTTTCTCCAGTGTTCTCAGTAACAGTAAGACTTTGAAAATTAAATTCTTGTCCATCGGCTTTTTTAACTATAAAACGAACATCTGGATTATCGAATGGATTATTTGCCTCATACCAAACCCCTCCTTGAGCTCCGTTTATCCCTGGGGCGGTATATTTTAGACTTGCATTATCTGGCGAACCATTATTGTTGTCATCGCCAAAAAACAAAAAACCATCTTTTTCATACATAAAATCATCAACACCACCATCAAAGGTATTTCGATTTATTGAAGTTCCATCAGGTATACCCAATGTAGACAAATCAATTGTCACGGTAGCTGAAATGGCAGGCTTGATTATGACGAGACCACATAAAATCAAGACCACACAAAATATTTTATGTAAAAAAGAATGTGACAGAGGAGAGGTTGTTATCATTACTTTTACTCCTTTGTAAGTAGCCAATATTTAAGCTAAAAACGCATAAATTAAGTTTAGTGCATAACATTGAGGGAATACCAAATTCCCCGAAGAAAAAAGTTTCCCGCTGAATAAGATGACTTTGAATCGGCCCTAAAAGACAGGGAGATCTCACACTCTATTAACATGTAACAGTACGGATTTTTCGTATCGGCATGATTTTATTGAGCATATAATTCTCCTGAACTTAATCCATGACCATATTTGGACACTTGAAACTTATCGCCCCCTCGCTCTTACATCATCTCGACCATGATTTAGTAGATAATCATTTTCTTGTTTTAGCCGAGAACGATTCAAATTGTGCTGGTTGGTCAACTATCAAAGAATTTGTCAACGAGAACCTATCTTGGCTTGGTAAACATCGAGGTTTTGACAAAGAAGCACCGACTCGATCTTCTATCGGTTGGATGAATTTGACCGTATTGCACAGCCCTTAAACGAAGTCGATTGACGGGCTTAACTAGGATGACTGAGTTCAGTTGAACCGAGCAAGCTTTCGTGGTTCGCAACGCGAATGGCGTCGGTTCGAACTTAGATTGATTATAATAAGTAAAAAAACGCCTATTTAGCTTCAGCTGATAAGCAACGCTGGATATGCTCAGAAGTTAATGGAAAAAGGAGTTAAGCCCACCGATGACGATAAGCTTAGTTGCGTATTTCAAAAACGCATAAAAATGTTCAAAAGATAGTTAACGCTTTGCACATACCCGTCTGGAAGCAACGCCTCATTGTTAACATTCTAAGGTAACAGGCTGCCGATATTGGCCTGGGGTGGGCAAAGTTCATTAACGTATTACTGATCTGAGTATATCTCTCAAGGCCATTTTTATTTGCGATTGCAACGTGAGGATTAAACAATAGCATTAACCTTTTGTGAATAACGACCGCTCACGACTTAAGCTAACGCTTGAATTGGCATATATCCGCAAACTGCTCTATAAAACAAGTAACATCGGTTTAGCTAGATTGTGTTCATGACGTACATCTTAAGACTTCCGGTTACGTATTTTTTAAGAGGTAACAATGAAATATGCCATTTTATTAATCGCTTGCAATGTTACGCAGCTTTTTATGCCGACGCCTGTTTCCGGAGAGATCAGACTGACTATCGGAAGCGATCATTGGCCGCCCTATGAACTGGCCGAAAAGGATTTTGTAACCCATGGTTTCAGTAAACAAGTCGTCGAAGCAGTTTTGAAGCGTATGGATGTGAAGATCGAAGGCAAGATCTTCCGCTATCCCTTTGCACGATTAGAGCATCATATTTTACATGGTCACATTGATGCCGCATTCAGTCTAAGTTCGAATACAGAACGACAAACAGCATGTTATTTCCCAGCGGAACCATTAATCGATTCAAAATGGGTCCTGTTTATCCGTCAAAAAGATAAAAATAGGCTGACCTTTGCCACTTTAAATGACTTAAAGGGCAAAACCATCGGTGTTGTCAGGCAATATGCCTATACCCCGGCGTTTTGGGCGTTTTTAAAAAAAGAAAACAATTATGAAACCGTCAGTAATGATGAGCAAAATTTTATCAAGTTACGCTCTGGACGAATTGACTATGCCATTGCAGAATATGCCAATGCGTTAACGATATTGGAAAAGATGGGGCTAAATGATGAGTTAATGCCCTTGTTAACTCAGCCTGTTTACAAGACAAAATTATATTTAATTTTTAATAAACGACGTATTTCTGAACAATTTGCTACTCAGTTTTCCGATACCTTGAAAGCTTTCAAGGACACACCTGAATATGAACGGTTCTACCACGATTATTTTGCAAGCCAGCCTATTAATAAAGCTGAATTTTATCATGTTTGTCACCGGGGTAATTGCGTCGTGCACTAGGCGATTGATAACCTGTAAATTTCAAATTTTTAAATTTTTAATAAATAGTTACGTCTATTCGGCTTTTATACCGCAATTGCTATTCTTGTTTATATTCAACCACTTACAACAAAAACCCACTAACACTGAGACATCTTTTTGTCTGATAATGGCCATTTGAGACAATTTAACCTCGTCTTTTTCTGAGACTAAAATGTGAATTTTGCGCACCAATAGGAGTTGACCCGATCAGCCTTTAGCTTGCCATTGCCTCTAAATGCATGACCATCATCATTTTCTGCTCCTTTTATCCAGCGACCAAGTAGTTGCGGAGTGAGCTCTAAATTTCTAGCGGCTTCAGCAATACTTGTCATTTTGCTCTCTTACCAGTGCAATGGCATCAAGCTTGAACTCTTTTGAATAGAATTTACGTGTTTTCATTTCAATCTCCGGTTAAATCAATTATCTCTTAACTGGCGTAGTCGTATCAATTAAACCACGTCAAGTGGGTTAGACACTGAAAAATCGGTGAATACGTTCACCGATAGTTCCAACAATTAACTCTGCCAAAGTGGGTTGGGCAGTGACAAATCGGTGAATGCGTTCACCGATAAATACCCTATTCAGCCAAACTGCTTTAAAAAATCACCGATAAATGGCCAATTGAGATTGCCTCCTTGAATTAATCAGTGAAAAATCGGTGAATACGTTCACCGATAGATCCAACAATCAACTCTGCCAAAGTGAGTTGGGCAGTGACAAATCGGTGAATGCGTTCACCGATAGATCCAACAATCAACTCTGCCAAAGTGGGTTGGGCAGTGACAAATCGGTGAATGCGTTCACCGATAGATCCTTGCATTACACTTTTCGCAGTACCATCCGTTTTTAGATCTGATATCACCATCATCAAGATAAGTTAATAATTTTGGCCATTGGTTTAGTACATAGGTAATGGCTTTGTCTGAATAGCCTTTGGGAAGTACCTGTTGTTTTTCCAGCCAGGTTTTAAACTCCGTCAATATTGACACAGCTCCTTATTCTCTTAGTCGTTGTCGCTCAAGACCGCTGAGTTGCTTTTTCTAATAGCTAAGGGGGGCACTGTGGTAAACATAGTTTTACTGCAATTACTTTTTTATTCACTTAACCAATTGGTAGTCTTTCACAAGGCAATCCAAAGGTATTTTTAGCCCCTCATTTAGCTTGCGGATCATATTGAGCGTCAATCGACGCTGACGCTTTAGAATTTCGGTTACACGGCTTCGTGTACCTAGGAACGGAAGTAAATCTTTATCTTCTAGACCTTGTTGCTCCATGCGAAAGCGAATTGCTTCAATCGGATCAGGTATATCAATCGGGTAATTAGCCTCTTCAAAGGCTTCTACTAGAGTGGCAAGCACTTCTAACTCATCACCCTCTGGAGTGTTTGGTTCAGCATCCCAAAGCTGCTCAATACGGGCTAATGCTGTTCGGTTATCTTCTGCTGTTTTAATTGGTTTAACTTGCATATCGACCTCTTTTAAATAGTTGTTGCGTCTATCCTGTCATACTCAGCATGAGTACCTACAAAGCGCACATAGACCATCGAAAATTTATAATTTATTGCGGTGATCAGTCTGTATTTATTGCCGTGAATATTGAACACCACTCGATTGTTACCAACAAAAGATGCATTACGGTACAGTGCCTTAATATCTTGTGGCGTCTGCCAATTTGCGTGCTTGGCTTCGTAATGCCACACTTTAAGTGCCGATTCAGAGTCAGCATACTTTGGCTGCTCCCAAAACTCTCGCAATATTGCTCTAGATAAAACTCGCATTGAACCCCCTTTGCCGACCATTCCCATTATGGGAAAGCACAAATCAATAGTCAACATTAATTTCCCAAAAAGGGAATTTGTTTAACGAACTTTCGCGAAATTCTCCATCTATAGTGAGTTTGCTAAAATTCACCTTGTTGTTGATAGCTGTGGACAGCCAGTTTCTCGAATCTGTCGAGAAAGTCGAAAGCCACAGAATGTGGCTTTTCCTTTAATTAACTACGAATTTGTAGTAAATGTTGAAATGACTCCACAATGGAACTATATTGTAGTTAACAAGTTAAAGGGGAAATCATCATGCCTGCATTAGAAAATAAGGTGCTAGCTCAAAACCCAAGTAAAACTGCTCAAGTCGCACTTAGGGTGTTTTTTAACATCATGAATGAGTGGAGTGTTAAAAACCAAGATCAAATCACTTTACTTGGTAAGCCTGGTTCGACAACTTTTTATAATTGGAAAAAAGGACAAGCATCAAGTTTATCAGTAGATACGATGGAGAGAATTTCTTACATCATGGGTATTTACAAGGCGCTAGGTATTTTGTTTCCAACGCGTGAGCAAGCAGATGCTTGGATCAAAAAACCTAATAGTCATTTTAACAATGAATCGGCGCTAGCCTATATGCTAAAAGGGAGCATGATGCACTTGAACGATATGCGGAGATACCTTGATGCCCAACGAAGTTAATACAGTCTTCCCTGACTGGGAGAAGTTGCACCGCTTAGTTCCCAGTCACTTCCCTCCCATCGATTTATTTGAAAATGTTTCTTCTCCTGATGAGCTTGAGATCGTTTTTGCAATAGAATCAATTACTAATGACAGGCTCAGAGAAGAAATTGGTGATTTGGCGCTTGTACCTGAGGAAGAGAGAGTTTCTGGCCCTGGCTCGACACCTGTCATGGCTGCATTTACTCATATTTCCATTCCTACTCGATTCACTGATGGAATAGAGTTCGGTGTTTATTACGGGGCAAGAGATTTAAATACAGCATTTTCTGAGACGATTTACCATCGAGAAAAGTTTCTGGCGGCGACTAATGAGCCTGATACTGAATTAACGATGCGTTGCTATATCAATAAAATAGCGCTTGAACTCCATGATGTTAGGGGTGAGGAGTTTGAGCATTTATATACTGACGATTACGCAGCGCCTCAAGAGTTCGCAAAGGAGATCCGTGCACAAGGGAGTAATGGCTTGTTGTATAGAAGTGTTCGTGATGAAGGTGGTGAATGTGTTGCTGCGTTTAAACCTAGAGCTGTAACTATCCCAGTACAAGGTGGACATTACAAATACATTTGGAGTGGTAAAAAACAGAGGATAGAAAACATCCTAGAAATTAACCTCATCAGAGACTGTAACTAATTTTGTATTCACAAAATGGCGCTTGACTTTTTGAGCTAAAATCGTGTCAATAAATAGTGTAATAGCTATTTTGTGTGCTAATATTGTTTCAATAAATTAGTTTTACACTCTTTATTGAACCGAAATGGATTCATTATGCCTAAAGCAATTACAATTCAAATTAACTACGCTTTTGAGTGGCATGATGTTGCGACTATCGAGTTTGCAGAACACCTTGATTCAAGCTTTTGTCGACTGGACTATGAAACAGATCATGTGTTTACACACTATAATGATTTTGCAGAAACCGCAACCAGCGTCACTTTGCCAAACGACACCATGCCCTATCGAAATAATACAAACTGGTTTCGTTTTTTAGATGACATTATTCCCGCAGGCTCAAGTCGTAAATATTGGCTACGAACACTGCGCTTGCTCGATGAAGATAAGCTTACCAGGAATTTTATCCTGTTATCTCAAGGTACTATCGCACCGATAGGCAATATCAGGGTGAAAGAGTCGATACCTGCTATTATTATTAACCCAATACCAGTAACATTTAGCGTTGAGGATGTCTGTAGGCTTGAAGTCGACTTTATCGAATACGCACAGGCCAATGGAGCCGCTGCCGGCGGTGCGTCAGGTGCTGGTGGTGCGGCGCCTAAATTACTCCTTCGTTGTGATCCAGATGACAGAGTGTGGATCGATACCTTTCAAGATAATCCAAGTAATCTAGACACCCGATACTTAGTTAAATTTCCAAGAGGAACTGCAAGTATCGACCACGATATTTTAAGGGCTGAGTTTCACTTCTATCACGAACTTAACGCGCTTGGTTACGATACTATACCCATTGATGAAATGCGGTTGATAGAGAGCGAGCGAGGTCCATCACTTTGGTTGCCAAGGTTCGATGTTGCAACAATAGGCAATAAACAGCAATTGCTTGGTATGGAGTCAGTTTACTCTGTCCTAGATGTTGCTCCAGCGACTATGATGGATCATGGCAAGGTGATCCGCGCTTTGATAGAAGTGTTTACTTTAAAAAGCGATAACAGTGAAACAACAACGTTTCTCGATGTAGAGGATGGAATAGCCTCGTTTGTTATCGAGTGGGTTCGCAGGGACTTGCTTAATATTGCTTTTGGTAATTCCGATAATCACGGTCGTAATACGTCATTCATCAAGCAGAACAATCACGTATCCCTCGCGCCTATCTACGACTTTGCCCCCATGAAAGCCGATCCAGAAGTGATATCAAGGACTTTTATATGGGGGGCGGGCCTTGAATTAGGTGGACAATATGACTTTGTTAAAATCACTAATAGTCTTGCAGATCTTATTGAGCCAAAAGCCCTTTTAGATGCATTGGCTCAAACAGCAATAGAATTAGTTGAACTCAAGCAAAGGCTGGGAAACCGAGGTGTTCCCCAGTCTATTCTCTCTTTCCCAAGTATGGGGTATGAAAATTTAGAGAAGAAATTCAAAACCTGGAAAATACTATGACAGAAAAGGCCAAAATGTTAGCCCAAGATAATCGTCATGGCCGACTACCACTTGCTGCTAAGCGTAAAAAATTGCCGAGCTCTGTCAAAGATGAGCTTATGAAAAGTATTTGCATTGAGCTTATTACCAGTCAGATCACGACGGGTAAGGCTTTGCAAAGGTTGCGTACTGAAATGCTATTCGCTAATCAAGAGCAATATGCCAAAATGGTTGGCATTACAAGGAAGGCATTATCTGAGATTGAGGGAGATAAATCGAAAGCTAGCGCATTAGTTTTAGGTAAAGCCCTAAGGGGGGTTGGACTGGAGTTATTAGTCTTACCAAGAGATAAGTTTTTACAGGGTGAAATCATCAATTATAAATAGGGAAATGGGATGATTTAGGAAAATATCGTTATGCCAAAGACAAAAAAGTTGCCGCTAAACTCGCTTCAATTGCACCTCCATCCGAATCTGGTTACTTTACTATCAGGTGACAGATTAACGCAGTCAAAACTTCCAGATATTCAATTTCTTTCAGTTGAACAACTTCAATGTGTGCTTGATTCATGTCCCATACCTGTATTGAAACACGAAAAAGAAGGACAGTATTTTATATTGGCAGCAATGCCTATTATTGAAAGTATTCTCAGCTATGATGCATCATTAAAGTTAAATGCATCGCTCATTATTTATGAGGAAGCTGAACCAATCATGTCTACTCTTGCGCTCATCAAGCCAGCATTACTTATTCCTGAATTCAAATATTTACCAGAGCGATTGCACAGTCGACTAGGGAAAGCAAAATTACTTAACTTAGCCATACCTAGCAAAAAACAGCTTAGTCATTTAGCTCAAATGTCCCCTTCTTGTATTAGAGAGAGTAAGTAAGTAAGCAGCTTTAGAAGATTGTTGTTTGCGATTATTCATAACAGCCTCCAATAAATGCAAGGTCGTTTAAATGCGCTTTAATAGATAGGTTATTCATTGTGTTTCTCCAAAATTTAGAGGAACACAATCCCTAGAGGGCGTGTCCCTCTTGGGTTAGGTGGTGTACTTGGTTGCTATTTTGTTTCGGTAACTTTTCGCTCTTCTTGTTTTTGCTTCAAAATGAATATCGTAATCATTCCAAAACACACTACAAACGCAAAACCTACCGCAACAAGTGGCATCCAATAATTTACTGACTCAGAGAACATATGTGGGCTCATATCAATATTCCATGATTTGATTATAACATTAGGTTAATAAACATTCAAAAGTCACATATCTGTTCAAGTTCAATCATCGACCAGATTAACGCCAAATAACAAACTGAAAGTCCTATTCCAAAAGAAATTAAAACAAACGATTGGTACGACAAACTCAAGCTAAAGATAGCCAAAGATAAGTCCAGCGATAGTGTTTTGTATGCAATTAATCCAAACTTTAACATGCTCATTTTCTTTTCATCAAAAGCTAAAATTATCGCACCAAAGTGAGAAATCATAAACCTTGAGCAAAACTTAATTCAATAAACTGACCTTATTGATTAAATATCACCCATATTTCAAAAAATGATGATTAGTGTGCCCAAATTAGCATCCTTATTTAACTTTTAAGTTGAATTATTTTGATATGGTAAAAAAAAAAGCTGAAGTGAGTAAGTGATGAACAATGAAGCCATAAAGTCAAAAGAGCGATACAAAAATAGTGGGGCGCCATTTCCTAATGCTCAATTTTACGGTTTTAAGCTAATAGCAGCATTATTAAGGTTAAAAAAACGATACCCGCCATTACACATAGAAACTGTAACGCCATTTGACCGAGCACTTTTTAACTTCTTATATCTATGGTTAACAGGATCACTAGCATCATGTAAATCAATCGAAGATATTCCAGACATCACTATAGTCAGTGGTAGCCACCCCTGTCAGCCAAATAGCCTAAGAAGCATTCGTAAGAGTGCTCCTTCTTGGATCGAATACGCTATCGCAGTTCCAACTAAACATGGCGTTAATTGGCAATGGCAACCGATCCCAAACGGGTTAAACCATTGGTTCTCTGACGCAATAACAAAAACAAAGCAAACTGAGAAATGCTGGATATTGGAAAAAAAAGAAAAAGAAAAATTCTTTTCCTTTATCAATGACAAATGGCGCACTCCTACAGCATTAAAAGGTAAATATCTGACTCGAAAGGACGCACTGTTCAATTACTTTAATAAAATGGCTCAATGTGATCCTAACCTGCCAACACCGGCAAAAGCAGTTTTGCTTGGGGTCAATAAGTTACATCACTTTAACGCTTTAAAATATCAAAGACGAGATAGCGAACAAATAAGATATGATATTTTCAAAGCCCAAACACACTACTTGGATCGACTACGTCAAGCCATCACAGAACCAGCATTAATATCATTATTTAGTGCCCCAAAACCTATTACTCATACAGATTCTCAGATCATTCACTTTTCAGCTAAACAACAAGATTACTTATGCACCCCAGGAAGAATCCCCTCCTTACATTATGATGTATCAACAGCTTTGCGAACCTATATTCAATCCCCACCGATTTATCTAGGTTCACTACGACAAGTCAAAGTTGACTCTGTACGTCGTTTTTTTCACGAACTTCACCTTCAGGGTCAAAAGCTTGAGCAAAGTAAACATACTCAAGAAACCTTGCTAGAGCTCTATAACTTTAGAGTATTTGAACTCGCTCTGTTGTTTATCGTTTTAACAAGTACACGCCCCACACACGAAATCACATTTCTGAAAGAGTATTGCTTTGATAAGCAGTCTGTCCTCGTCTTTGATAAAGGGCGCTATCGATCTATTTGGTTATGTGAATATTTTCGTCAAGCATTATCGCGCTACGAATTTTTGCAGCAAAACTTGCGTCGTCATTCATCAACCACATTTGATACTCCCTTAATGTGGTTTTTAGTTGATAACCATCTAACTGTAAAACCATTATCAGCAAAATCATTGCGTCAATTTACGGCGAAATGGTGGGCTAAAGCTAACTCAGGAGAAATTGCTGTGCCCTATCAATTACGCCATTTTTTTGCTCAGCACGCGTTAACATCATCATCCCCTACACTCACCTCACAAGATATTGACAGACTGATGGGGCATGCTAATTGGGGCGAGCAACTGGGTAGTGACATGCTATTTCCTGTCGCACAAAACAAACTGACTTCCTTTTTAAATAAAATCCCTGAGTTTTTAAATTTAGCCAAAATAGAAGGGGCTCATCATGGCTAAGGGAACACTAACAGCTCAGATGATTATCAACTACCGTGTAGATCAGGGCATGGATTGTGAACAAAGCAGAGATATTCAATGGGTATGCGATATGCTTAACTCATTAAATATTAAGGAACGAGCATTATCTCAACAGCAGCTTTTAGGGATCAATAAACACATTGGAAGCATTCCTACTGGTCGACAAAGAACATTATTCAAAGCACTTAATCAAGTCTTGTTCTACTTAAAAGAAATATGTAACTGGAGGTTACCTGAAGTTAAAGAGCAAGTCTTTCGTGATGAATCGATGATGTGGCTACTTGGTATTTCAAAAAATAATCAACTGGCAGGTGAATGTTTTGCCAAATATAAGTCGCAACGTGAATCATTTATGAATGAACGATGGCATAACTTAGGTTGGACATTACTCGTTCTGAACTTTGAAGTCGCCCCGCTACACTTATCATACTGGCAAAAGATATTATCAACGCCGACTTCTATCGAGTTTTTCGAAGGACAATTTACACTCAAAGTGCCCCACTCTAAGCCTATTGCCTCATATGCTAATGAGAAAACGATGAGCTTTACCCGTTATCCACTGCCAGCTTTTCCCTTGAGGGTTTTGCAAGATTTTTACAAATCAACCGCTGTAAATGGGTTAACTATTAAGTCATTATTGGATGCGATTAATCGGTGGGTAGATAATAAACCCTATTATTTCGCACCAATGACATCATCAAAGTGGCTGCGCACATTTCAATCTTTTTGGCATAATCACTATGTCGTGCCGCCAGTTTTATTGCGAGACTTGAGTGATCCTATGCGTCATGTCGCAACACTGGAACCCACAAAATCTAGCTTTGTTGATGCCATAAAGGAAAAGTCATTATTCATACCACCATTGAAGCAAACAAATTTCGTTGATGAAAATAAAGAACTCGGCACTAGAAACGCACAATGGCCACATAAAGCGCTCATAAAATTTCATAAACAATCACCTAACAAGAAACATCTAAGGCCAGTTACGCCTGCTTGGGAGCAACAAAATGTGCTCCCAAAACTGTTCTTCCTCTTTACTGAGGAACTATTTAATGAGGGTGGGGTTCAAAAGAAAACCCTGCCGCCACAAAGTATCGACCGCTACACAAATTTTTATAAGAGTTTAAGTCCATTGAGCTTTGATGATGCCTGCGACTCAGAGAAGTTGCATCTTTGGGCACATACAGAATTTGAGCGTTTAGATGATAAAACCACACCTTGGCATTTATATAATTTTCTTCGAAGTGCAGCACATCAAGAGCTCACTGACCAGTTAGATTTAGGTCAATTTGAGCGCCCTGAACTCCCTTCTCTTGTTGATCCATTTTGTCTCAATGTTTCTCAAGTCCATAATGCTGTAGCACTATTACTCTCGTCACAAAATGGTGATGCCATGCAACGGCTATTTGCCAGCATAGCGACCATTCTTGGTTACTATGGAGCAATGCGAAGAAGTGAAGTGTTGAGGCTGCGCCTTGGCCACATATCGTTAAGCCCTCAAAACAAACAGCTTTTCAATATCGTGATAACAAAAACTCCTGAGGGAAGCACCAAAAACGGTAAGACAAGAATCGTCAGTGCATTTATGCCTGAATCAGCAGCCAAACTGATCCGAATATTACTAAAAATCAAAGCTGGCAGTGATGAAACTCAGCCTTTTCTTGGGTTTCAACACGAATCTATACATTTCCGTTCCAGTCATTACATTTACCCTGCAACTCAGGCGCTAAAAGCCCTTTTCGGTCCCCAAATACGTTTCCATCATTTACGACATGGCGGAGCAGAGTTACTTTACTTACAAGGATTGCACCTTGCGTATCAGCGTCAAGGATGCCATCTATCCAGCATCCTTCAAGATGAAGCAACACAAGCAATGCTGTGTAACGAAAGTTGCATAGCGCGATTTGATTTTTGGTTAGAAGGCCGCCCACTTAACGAACTGAATGTCGGGTTACTCTTCGACATTATTTCAAAACAATTAGGCCACTCCAGCTACTCAACGACACGGCGCCATTACCTACATGGTATGGATAAAACCGTTGAAATACTCAAACCAACTTATCGCCAATACTCAAGAGCAGAACTTCGCTATTTACTGGATATTCCCGTCAATTCAAATGATATATCACGTATTTTAAGCTCACTTTCCCCTGAGTATTCATTACTGAGCAACAAGGATAAAAAGCAGTTTCAACCCCAATTGGCAGAAAGCCAAATTCTCAAAAAAATGAAACTGAGTCATTTTATGGGGACAAAAAGTACTGCGAACAATAAACAACCTCACACTCATGGCAATGATAATTTTGCATCTCTTTGGATAAGTTCATTACCTAAAGACTTTGTCGATAAACATACATCCTCATTTCATTATTTTTGCAAAAAGTCATTTATATCACTGAATAATGAAACCTTAGACTTCAATACCGTCAGTAATCAATGGCTGCAATTGACACAAGGGCAATATTTAAACTTTACCAATAAAGAACTAACCGCACTTAAAACACTAGGGGTCCCAAGAATCATTCCCCACAAACCAAAGGCTAGAGCAAGCGAAGAAACACTTGACCTTCATTTTAAATGCCCATGCAATCAAAAAATATTGCAAGCTTTTAAGACCCTGTGTCACGAAGGTGCGTTAAAGCGTTACAAAGCAATTTTTGTACTTGAACAAAACAGAAAAATCCTTAACAGCAATAAATTGAATATGGTTAAACAGCAATTTTTGCGAAAAGGTGATGAGGCTCGCCAGCACATAATCCCTACGGGAAATACTCAATTAACCATCACGTTAAAAACCCTCATTCCGTCCACGCTGTTACAGCAAGCCCTAGAAGAATATTTCACACATTTAATATCACAAAAAGGATAACTAACTATGCCAAAATTAATTTTTAAGCCGGAACATCGACAACCCATGAACGACCTTTTAGAAAAAGTCAGTAAATCAGATGCAGAAGCCCGGATCTCATTCATTATCAATGATGAAACATGCAAAATAATTAACGGATCAGGTGATGACATTCAGATCATCAGCCTTTATTTAGAAAAATCTTGGCGATTAAAAAAGGGAGAATGGAGCCTATCTGCAAGTAGCTTTAAACAATGTTGGTGTCATCTGCACGAGTACACTTCCCAGAAAGAAGACTTTGAAATCGTCATCGAATATGACTCCAAAAAAACCTTTCCATATGTTGATACCTTGATTAATGGCGAGTCACGAATTTATATTTATGCCCAAGAGGTCGTAACAGAACACCTTGATTTTCTAGTGCTTTCAGAACAAGCAAAACAGCACATAGTATCGACGACCTCAATCAAATCAATTATCAAAGCTGCGGAAACACACACGCCTTTTGATGCTTTCGAAATTAATAAAGCACAATCAAAAATTCGTATTGAGCGTGACAATGAAATTATTCCATATGCGCTTCCCCAAACGTTAATCCCAGAATTCGACTTGTTATTAAATAAAGAAAGCCTCGAAAACTTGAGTCGACTATGTGATTCAACTCGCTCTGACACACTGTCTATCTATACCGATGATGAACGAGCGATATTTAGTGATGGCAATCGCGTCGTGTCGAGTTCGTTACTTTCTTTACGAGATTATGCTCATAAAAAGGAAACGTCTTATACCGTTGAGCAAAAGCTTGTGATCAATACCTATACCTTAAAAGACGAAATTGAAAGTTATCGCAATATGGCCATAGTAAAAAAAGCAAACGAAGCACTACTATACATCGATAATACGAACGTGATGCTAGCCGGATTAACAAAGGAAACCGGTGGTAATCGATTTTTGTCAGCGGAGCACATCAGTCAAACACAGCCTGCGGTTTACCGCATTAACTTAAGTGCACTTGCAAAGGTAAAAGTTAAAGACGTCACAACAGCCAATCAAATCAAGGTGCAATTGCTACTTGGTCAAGATGGTAAACGAAAACTGGGCTTCTATAACGATAAAGATTCAACACATCCTTATGAAAGTGTTTATGATATTGAGCTCGCACCAGAGAAAATGGCCGAGGTGCTAGAAGCGAAAAAAGCACTCGAATCAAAAATGAAAAATAATCGCGGGGGTCGTGAGTTACAGGGCGACATGTTGGGGTTTGATGATATTTAAACGAGCCGCAAATGGGCTAGTGTTCAGCACCCGTTCTATTGTTCTCGCATAGTTAGTGAACATTTTAAAGTCGAAAGCTTAAACAATAAAACACTGGACAAATAAACAGTATTGATTATAGTGATAGATGTCTTTTTAACCAATAGTACTCAATTGAACGCTATTGGGAGAAAATACAAAATGAAAGATAGGAAGGTAATATTTAAGACGTAAGAAGTAAGAGTAGAAGTAGGCAGTAATGAGTTAACTTGCGCGTTTTTAAAGCCTTGTTAACCTAAAGAAACCTAAAAAAAGCAGTTGGGGCAGAGTGGCGGCAACCACCCTACCCCGTATCGGCTGCATTGACTATTAATCGAGACCAGCCGATGGGCAAATTCTAACGAATTCCATTGGTAAGGGACAGATCTATTTAATGATCGCAAATCAATGGAGGCCACTATGGCTCATATTCGCATACGTCCAAATGGACGCATTCAGTTCGACATGCATCTTTATGGCTGCCGCTTTCGTGAAGGCACCAAAATGATGGCAACGCCTAAAAACTTAGCCCAAGCCAAAACCATGCTCAAAAAAATGAATGCTGAAATCGATTTGGGCAGCTTTCAATATCGTGACTATTTTCCAAAAAGCAAAAAAGTCGCTCAATTTGAAATACTTCAACGTGAAAAGCATCCAGATCGTGAATACCCATTTTTCAACGACTATGCCAATCAATGGTTTTATCGCAAAAAAGGCACCTGGAAAAACAGTTACACCGATACCATCCGCAACATACTAGACAAATACCTTATCCCTGAATTCGGTAATACCTTGGTCAATGAAATCACCCTATCGCAAATTGATTACTTTCGTCAGGACTTAATGGAAATAATGAAAGACAATGAACAACGTCAGCTATCCAATCGCCGTATTAATAGCTTGCTTTGGCCATTAATTTCAATCACCAGCTTAGCCGCTGAAGAATTTAAATTTGAATACCCACTCAGACGATACAAGGCACTCAAGGAAGAAAAAGCGGAATCAAACCCAATGACAATCAAAGAGGTCAAAGTATTTCTTTCTCAAGTTGCGCCTGAATGGAAAGATTATTTCATCATTCGATTTTGGACAGGCATGCGAAGTTGTGAGGTGCATGGCCTTGATTGGTGTCATATTGATTTTGCACATCGCTTAATTCGTATTCGTCAAAACTGGGTCAATGGTGAGGTCTGTGATGTAAAAACCCCAAAATCCAGACGCGATCTAAAAATGTGTGACACGGTTTATGACGCCTTTAAACGCCTTTATGATTCATCCGATGCTGGAACTGGCTTTATATTTACAGGTAAGCATGGTTTGCCACTGGATACCCATTTTGTCAGTAAAAAAATATGGTACCCAACATTAATCAAAGCCGGCTTGAAACGTCGACGCGCTTATGAAACTCGCCATACTGCAGCGGTACTGCATATCGCAGCATTAGAAAACCCAATCTATATTTCTCAAATGCTGGGTCACAGTGATACGCGTTTATTATTTGATGTGTATGCCCCCTATGTGGCTAACGCTGCACGAAATGATGGTAATGCCTTTGACCAACTAATGCGTAATGAGAAGTTAATCTGAAAGTGATTTCTTATAGGATAACGTCAAATTTTGTTAAGTCACATGATGTCATATTTTTCACTCTGGAATATTAACAATATTTCATACTGAATAAAGATACGGTGACTTGCGTAATCAAAATTTGATACTAATCTTAGCTAACTGACAGGATTGACTCCTTTGCCTCTCGGTGACCTATATCATCCACCTTTTTGCCCATTAGCGTATGTTCAATGGGCTTTTTTTTAGCTCGCAAGCACGTCAACCACTCCACCATTTTCTAATCATTCTTTACCCTAGAGGATACCATCAGATAAGGTGAATTTAATATTGCGTTAGCTACATCATATAAGCTCAAGTTGAGCTTAACCTTTTTACCCAAATTCATCATTGAGCAGGTATTTTTAAATAATCAAAATCTAAGGTAATACAGACTTAATGGGTCTACACTAAGTTACTTATTTGGTGATTTAGTGTAGACCTATGACAAAGTCTCATGAGTTATTAAACGCATTAGCTAAAGCGGTGTACGTTGGTGGTGGCATTCACAGTGCAACAGAGCTTGCTTTTATGCTGAGTGAGTCTTGTAATCCAGCCTTTAGAAAGTTTCTAGGAGATTGCATTAAAAAAGGCCTATTAAGACGGGTGGTAAAAGGCTGCTATGAAAGCGTTATTACATCACCTGAGCCAGATACTGCCATTTATAAAATCATCAAAAAGCTGCGTAGTGGTGTATTGAACTACATTAGCTTAGAAACTCAGCTAAGTCATACTGGTGATATTTCACAAGTCTTGATCTACAGAGTCACTATAGTGACTAAAGGTCGTAGCGGTTGTTTTGATACGCCTTATGGCGTGGTCGAATTTACCCACACTAAGAAACCAGTTGAACAAATTGCACCTAATTTGTACTTTGATCCCAACATCAAAATGTATCGCGCGCACAAAGAACAAGCAATTGCAGATCTAAAGCATTGTCAGCGAAATTTACATATGTTGGAGAGCCAAATATGAGGACTCGTGCGGGAGAGGAAGTATGCAATGACTTCAATATGGAAATGAGTCGCTTTATTCCTAAAAAAATTAAAGTGAGAACCGTCGATACCCCAGAATATTGGGCATATGTTCAAAACTTTATCAGCAGTATTTTCTGTTTTAAACGGATTAGGTATTAAACTAACCTCTAAAGAATTAACCCCTTTAGAAAAGATATCATCCCCTCACGATGAGTGGGTTTAGATATAAAAAAAGCTGACGCTTACAGGCTATACATCAAATACGTAGGTCAAGTAATTGGTAATTTATCTTTAGATAACACGACCAACTTATTCAAACTTAATTATTCACCGCAATGGCAAAACGAAGGTTTTGCTATCTCACCCAGGTTAACACTGGATAATCAACACTCACCAGAAGTCGCATACAACTTTCTAGATAATGCCTTGCCTGAAGGTGAAGCCAGAAAGCTATTGGCTGAAAATTTGGGTGTTTCTGAAAAAAATGTTTATTCACAAGTCCGTGCCATTGGAAATGACTTAGCAGGCGCTGTAACATTTTTACGTTCAATTGGACATTTAAACAGACCTGTTAAAAGGTCTTTTTATTTGCCCAAAATTTTAAATGACCTATAATAAGCACTGTAATTAAGTCACTAAAGGTGAACGTATGCAAATCATAAGACCGATACTTGCTGATAACACAACGAGTATTTCCGAGTTAAAGAAAAATCCAATGGCAGTTGTTGAGCAGGCCGATGGGTTTCCGGTAGCTGTATTGAATAGAAATAAGCCTGAATTCTATTGTGTTCCAGCGGATGCTTATGAGGCGATGCTGGATAAACTGGAAGATATTGAGTTGACTCAACTCGTTAAAGAACGACTTGAGCAAGGTGAGGTAGAGGTAAGCCTTGACGACCTATAAGCTCGTTTTCAAGCGCGATGCTGAGAAAGAGTGGCGAAAGCTTGATTCCCCAATTCGGGAACAGTTTAAAAAGAAGCTGCTGGAGCGCCTAGATAATCCGAGAGTCGAATCAGCTCGACTTAGCGGAATGGAAGATTGTTACAAGATTAAATTGCGTAGCGCAGGATACAGGCTTGTATATCAGATTAGAGATAATGAGCTAGTTATCTCGGTTGTGGCGGTTGGAAAGCGGGAGCGCAATCATGTTTACAAAACTGCAGTCAAGAGAATATAGGAAGCAGATATGCAAAATTGGATAAAAAAACCAATATGGTAATTTGTGAGGGTGTAACAGATTCTGTAATTGCGTATTGGTGTATTGGTGTATTGGTTTAACTGTAAGCGTAAAACCAAGCAGTGAAAAGTTAATATAATTTACTCAATATTAAAAACAAAAACACAGGTCGATTATTATCGAACTGTGTTTTATTTATAAATTTGAAATGCATTCAATAGGTTTAAGCTAACTGTCAGCTTAGTGCCTGAGTTAGAGAAAAACTTAATACCGTTATCATAATAAGGATTGTGTGAGGCACTAATCACCACTCCAGCATCCGCTCTGAAGGTAGATGCAAGATAAGCAACTGCAGGAGTTGGCATTGGGCCAATTAAAGCAACATTAATCCCTGCAGCTGATAAACCCGCCTCAATAGCAGACTCAAGCATATAACCACTACTTCGCGTATCTTTGCCTATTAACACTTCTTTTGTGCCAGAAGATGCTAATACCTTGCCAGCAGCCCAACCCAATTTCATCGCAAAATCAGGAGTGATAGGAAATGAACCTACTTTGCCGCGAACACCATCGGTGCCGAAATATTTACGAGTCATAAAAAACCTAGTTAAATTATAAATAACAAAATCATTGAAAAAATTAGATTAACGACAAAAATTAGTTTTAAGGTAAATAAATAGGCATTAGGTTTAGCCCATAATGCACTATTACATATAAACTTGATTAATCTTTATAACCATTTGGATTCATTGATTGCCATTTCCAACTGCTATTTACCATATCTTCAAGATTATGTGTCGCTGTCCAATTTAACTCAGCTCTCGCTTTTGTCGGATCGGCATAACAAGCACCAATATCACCGGGTCGGCGAGCAACAACTTCGTAGCTAATCGATTTCTGAGCGGCTTTTTCAAAAGCCTGGACCATATCAAGCACACTGTAACCCACTCCAGTCCCCAGGTTATAAGTCACAAACCCACAGTCTGTTTTAAGTTTGTCTAATGCTTTTAAATGCCCTAAAGCAAGATCGACAACATGGATATAATCCCTGACTCCAGTGCCATCATGGGTTGCATAATCATTACCAAACACCATTAACTTTTCTCTTTTACCTATGGCGACTTGGGCAATAAAAGGCATAAGATTATTGGGAATGTCATTCGGGTCTTCACCAATCAAACCACTTTTATGCGCACCAACTGGATTAAAATAGCGAAGGCATGCAATATTCCAACTAGGATCTGAATGGGCTAAATCGGCAAGAATATGCTCAACCGTTAGCTTAGACTGACCGTAGGGATTCGTTGCTGAAGTCGGGAATGATTCTAAAATAGGTAAACTGGCTGGATCACCATAAACTGTCGCAGAAGAACTAAATACCAAATTTTTAACATCAAAGTGAGCCATCACTTCACATAGCACAATCGTGCCTGTCACGTTATTGGTGTAATAGCGTAAAGGTTGAGCGACAGACTCACCCACGGCTTTTAAACCGGCGAAATGGATCACTGACTCAATCTGGTTTTCACTGAAAAGCGTTACCAATAAAGGTTTGTCTAAAATATCACCTTGATAAAACTTCACACCTTTACCCGTGATAGTTTTTACTCTAGCCAAACTTTCAACACTCGAGTTAGATAGATTGTCTAAAACAATCACCTCTTCACCCGCGTTAAGAAGCTCGACTATGGTGTGGCTACCAATATAACCCGCACCACCTGTAACCAAAACTGCCATTAGATATCCTTAACTAATTGTGTAATATTCTTTAAAAAATCAGCACCCAGTTTCTTATCACGGATGCCATATTCCACAAATGCCGTCATATAACCTAGCTTATCACCACAATCGTGTGATTTACCGGTCATGTTGAAGGCTTCAACAGTATCTTGTTCAATCAACATATCAATGGCATCGGTTAGCTGAATTTCATCACCTGCCCCAGCTGGCGTTTTTGCCAATAATGGCCAGATTTTTTCTGATAGCACATAACGGCCAACCACAGCCAGATTAGAGGGGGCTTCATCTACTGCAGGCTTTTCGACCATAGCGTTAATTTTTGCAGACTCACCAGGGGCAATACTAACGCCAGCACAATCCGCAATACCATACTTGTTAACTTCACTTATCGGTACTGGTGCCACCATAATTTGACTTGCGTGTGATGCTTTATAACGCGCTATCATGGCTGCTAGGTTTTCAGTTTTTTGATTCGCGGTATATTCATCTAAAATCACATCAGGCAACACCACTGCAAATGGGTTATTGCCAATACAAGGTTTGGCACATAAAACCGCATGGCCTAATCCTTTCGCTTCACCTTGGCGGACATGCATAATGGTGACATCTTTAGGGCAAATGGATTGAATTTCATCTAACAACTGACGCTTCACACGCTTTTCTAGTTGCGATTCCAATTCATACGATTTATCAAAGTGGTTTTCAATGGCATTTTTACTGGCATGGGTCACCAGTACGATTTCTTTCACACCAGCTGCAACACATTCATTGACGATATATTGAATAAGCGGCTTGTCGACAATAGGCAACATTTCTTTAGGGATGGCTTTCGTTGCCGGAAGCATACGGGTGCCGAGGCCGGCAACAGGAATAACAACTTTCATCAATAAAATCCTTAAAAAAATAAACCCAACATTGAGTCGGGTTTATAGGTTAACCATATAAAGTTTACGCTAATTTAATTACATTCTTATTTGAAACTAGATTTTTCTCGGTTTGCTGATATAGCAAATCACAAATACCATCGGTAGGTGCAAAACCCGTTGGCGTTTTCAGTAAAATATCGCGGATTGCTTCATGATCAAATTGATGACAAGCGGCATCTAAACGCTCAAGGATTTTAGCGTATTCATTCCAGGTTAAATGTAACTCGTTAGCCGTCATGATGCGTTCGTGTTCAGTGCCAGTGACATCATCACCAATCAGTAATTCTTCGTAAAGCTTTTCGCCTGGGCGAAGACCACTAAATTCAATGGCAATATCCCCTTCAGGATTGGTTTCATCGCGCACTTCGAACCCACTCAAGCGGATCATCTTAGCCGCTAAGTCGACAATTTTTACTGATTTACCCATATCTAATACAAATACATCGCCGCCTTTGCCCATCGCGCCCGCTTGGATGACAAGTTGTGAAGCTTCAGGAATGGTCATAAAGAAACGCGTGATTTCAGGATGGGTGACAGTAACCGGTCCGCCATTGGCAATTTGACTACGAAATAAGGGTACAACCGAGCCTGATGAGCCAAGCACATTACCAAATCGCACCATGCAAAAACGTGTACTGTGCTTTTCTTTAGCAAAGGCTTGTAACACTAATTCAGCCATACGCTTTGTCGTGCCCATCACATTGGTCGGACGAACTGCTTTATCGGTAGACACTAAAACGAATGTTTCCACTTTAGCGGCAATAGCGGCTCGCGCAGTATACAGGGTACCAAACACATTGTTACGCACCCCTTCAACCACGTTATGCTCAACAAGCGGAACATGCTTATAAGCTGCAGCATGATACACCGTCTGAACACCAAAAGATTCCATAATGGCTTGAACACGATTCTCACGCTGTACAGATCCCATCATAGGTAAAATACGCACATTTAAACCGAGTTCCGCAGCCGTGGCGTTTAATTCTCTTTCAATGGCATAGAGCGAATATTCGGACAATTCAAATAGCACTAACTTTTTAGGTGCCTGCTTTAAAATCTGACGACAAAGTTCAGAGCCAATTGAGCCGCCAGCACCAGTCACCATGACCACTTTATCTTTGATATTGGCGGTTAATAAGTCATGACGTGGCGCAACAGGATCACGCCCTAACAAATCATCAATCTCGACTTCTTTAATGTCACTGTAAAGCTTGGTGCCATTAACAAGATCTGCCATCGCAGGAATGGTTAACACCTGAACGGATAAGGGTTCAAGTCGATTGAGAATGTCCTGACGCTTGCTTCTGGTCGCACTAGGAATAGCAAGCAATACTTTGGTCGCTTTTCGCTGTTTGATCAATTTACGAATAATAGAAGGTGAATGAACATGCACACCTTGAATAACCGTGCCATGTAATGCTTCATCATCATCAACAAAAGCAAAGGGATAATATTCATGGCTAAGCACTAAAGAGGTGAGTAGTTGGCGACCACTTACACCAGCACCATAGATAATAACTGGCTCACCAATTCGCTTCACGCCAGAGCCGACAAGCGATCGCACTATCGCACGAGTGCCACCGATGAACACAATGGCAAAAGCTGCATAAATAATAGGAACGGTTCGAGGAAGTAGCGCATCAGTAAAATAAGACGCGATCACTAATGCAATAGTCGATACGACAACGCCTAAAAAGATAGCGCTCAACGCTTGCAGGCTCATATAACGCAATACGGCGCGATATAAACCAAGTTTGGTAAAAGCCACTAGACTAAAAGGCACCACAATAGCCACTAACAGCCAGTAACTCAGATCAGCTAATACGCTGATGTCATCAACTCTCACTAACAATGCCGCCCAAAAAGCAAAACAAAGAAAGATTGAATCAATAACTAAACTGACAACACGTTTATGTGAGCGTTTCAGCCCAAATAATGTTTGCAAAAAATCCATTTTCCGCTCCAAATTGATAAAAATCATAATGTATTACAACTTAAAATACTGACAAGATCAGCGCGTTCATTTTAGACGAACAACGTGATCATTGCACAAATTATGGTTTGTGCATTATACGTGAAACCACAGTGTGATGGTAAATAAAACCGCTAAAAAATGCGACAGAACAGGGAGAATTAAACACTCAGATTAAAAGGCCAGAGACAGTTTTTATCGCCATTTTTAAATATTGAGACAGAAATGAGAAACGCTAAGGCTTGTAAAACAATACCCTAGCGTCACAAAGCGAATAGATAGAACTATTCGGCCAGCATAACGACTAACATTAATCAGAGCCAAATAAATCCCGCGTATAAACTTTATCTGCGACATCACGGATTTCATCCACCATCCGATTTGACACAATCACATCGCAACTTGCTTTAAAGTCTTCGAGTGATTTAATCACTTTAGAGTGGAAAAATTCATCTTCATGTAAAACAGGTTCATAAACAACCACTTCAATGCCTTTCGCTTTCAAGCGCTTCATAATCCCTTGAATACTTGACGCTCTAAAATTATCCGAACCCGACTTCATAATGAGTCGATAAATACCAACACGATTAGGATTGCGCTTTAAAATTGATTCAGCGATAAAGTCTTTACGCGTTGTATTCGATTCAACGATCGCACCAATAATATTATTAGGCACATCGGCATAGTTAGCACGTAATTGCTTAGTATCTTTAGGTAAACAGTAACCACCATACCCAAAAGATGGGTTATTATAGTGATTGCCAATTCGTGGGTCTAAACCCACACCTTCAATAATTTGACGTGAGTCTAAACCATGCGACTCGGCATAAGAATCTAGCTCGTTAAAATAAGCAACACGAAGAGCAAGATAAGTATTGGAAAATAACTTAACAGCTTCTGCTTCTGTAGAGTCTGTAAAAAGGACTTCTATTTTTTCTTTTACAGCCCCTTCAACCAATAGATTAGCGAACACTTTTGCTCGCTGTGAGCGCTCACCGACAATAATACGAGACGGATGCAAGTTATCATATAAGGCACGACCTTCACGTAAAAACTCTGGTGAAAAGATGATGTTATCAGTATTAAATTTCTCACGAACGCTTTTGGTATAACCCACAGGAACGGTAGACTTAATTACCATTACCGCATTAGGGTTTATTAACAAAACATCTGATATAACCGACTCAACAGACTTAGTATTAAAATAATTAGTCTCAGGATCATAATCTGTAGGGGTTGCAATAATGACAAAATCTGCGTCTTTATATGCTACAGTTTTGTCTAATGTAGCTTTGTAGTTTAGAGTCTTATTAGCTAAAAAGTACTCAATTTCAACATCGACAATTGGCGATTTTTTTTCATTAAGCATCTTAATTTTTTCAGGAACGATATCAACCGCGACCACTTCATGGCTCTGGGCCAAAAGCATCGCGTTTGATAAACCTACGTATCCGGTGCCAGCAACAGCAATTTTCATTATTAATTATCTTCCTACTAAGAACTATTTAGGCTTTACCGCATCACCAGAACCACTGCCGGTGACAGTCATCATGATGTACTTGAAGTAATCTTTAACTGTTAAGCTATCAATCATCTGTTTGTCCGTTTTAGCTAACAAAGCCGGTGTAGACATATCGATATTTTGGACCTGAGCTAAACCAGTCACGCCAGGTAAGACATCATATACACCTAACGCATCGCGCTCTTTAATCAATTCTTCTTGATTAAATAAGTTTGGACGTGGGCCAACTAAACTCATTTCGCCCTTAACAACGTTAATTAATTGTGGTAACTCATCAATCTTAGTTTTACGTAAAAATGCACCTAACTTCGTGATTGAAGCATTACTAGCCAAATGACTTGCTACAGATTCTGTTTCAACTGACATAGTACGGAACTTAATCAGTTTAAATGGTTTTTTATTTCGACCTACTCGAGTCTGGATAAAAATCGGTGAGCCGGTGTCAAACAAACCTATAATGGTCACAATTAACAAAATCGGCCATAGAAACAGCAAACCCAAAAATGCTGCCAAAAAATCTATTATACGAATCATTTTCGTCCCTTATTCAGTTGCGACATGGCTTCTTCCATCGAGTGTGGAGGTGTCCAATCCAACAGTTGTTTCAAATTAGAATTATCAACGTGTAGATTACCAACTAGTTGTTCGACTAAGTGTGTCTTACCTGTCAGTCGACCAATAAGCCTAAATAAACTAATAGGGATTGGAAGTTGAATAATTTTACGATTCAAACCACGCGCAATTTGGTTAGTAAACTCGCCTATCGATACTGTCTCGCCTTCACTCGCTAAAAACACCTGACCACTGGCGTTTGGATGCGTAGCACAACGAACCAGAAGGTCAGCTAAGTTCTGAGCTGCGATAAAATCACGCTTATTCTTAATTATACCAAACGGAAGGAAAGGTGCTCTTTCTATGAGTTTGCTTAATAAGCCGAAATTACCCGGGGCATTTGACCCGTATACAAGCGTCGGTCTAACTATAACAACTTCAAGCCCAGTCTCGGTTGCAATTTGCTTCAACCCTTGCTCAGCAGAGAACTTAGAACGCGTATAATCATTATCTGGTATAAGTGGGCTATTTGGGGTCAATGGGGCTTCAAATGTGTTCGAACCATGCACACCAATCGAGCTGACAAAGACAAACCTTTTGACGCCATTCAGTGCAGCTTCCCGAGCTAAATGTAATGTACCATCCACATTTACCTGCTGGTAATCATCACTGGTGGATGCTCTTGAATGAGCGAGCGCTGCAAGATGAATTACGGCATCAATACTACTAAAAGCATCAGACCAATCCGTTTTCCCGTTAAGCGCGCTAATCGTAAACAGCTCACAATCCCAATGGTCACAGTTATCATTTTCACGTACGACAATACGCTTTATGTTGGTGGTGCCCCTGAGGTGGTTTCCTAAGAATCCACTACTACCTGTAAGTAATATCTTCATTTATATTTAAACCAAAGCACGTTGATCAGATATCTAATACAATAATACAGACTTACTGTTCTTGATAATGCTTCCTCATTCCTATAAATGTTCCAAAAATAACCTACTAGCTTTTTTTTATTTGATGATACAGACCCCTTCATTAGCCGATAGCAAGCCAATTTTTGCGGCAAACCTTCTACTGATTTGGATTCCTTGATCAACTTAAGCCAAAAAGAAAAGTCCTCATGCCCGCACACAGGAAATCTCATATCAGCCACCAATCTCCTATGAACAACGGCCGTTAAACATCCAACTGAGTTGTTCAAAAGTAATTGCCTATAACTTACTTTGGCAGGTGGTGTATATGATGATATGGGGACTAGATCACTATTGGCAATATCGTATCCAGTACACGAAAACAGACTACCGGAAGAAACCATGAACTCTATCTGAATTTCTAGTTTTTTTGAGTACCAAATATCATCGGAATCTAAAAAGGCCAAATATTCTCCCTTGGATTGTTCAATTCCAATATTTCTAGGAATTGCTGGCGACCCTGTATTTTTACTAAATGAGATGGTTTTGATCCTTGAATCTTTAAAATTGGAGACGACCTCAAGCGTTTTGTCTGATGATTTATCATCAACTACTATAAGCTCCCAGTTAACATAAGTCTGCTCACAAACTGACTTTATGGAGTCTAATATCGTATCTTCACTATTATAAGCCGGCATAATTATAGACACTAACGGCTTTTTGCTCTTTCTCACTTATCACATTGACCTATGCTGTTAATAATTTATAAATACATAATCTCATACTAACTAAGCAAATCATCTACCAAATTTCTCCATTCAAATTTCAGTGACCGCAAGTAAGATTGGTTCGACTTTTCGGCATACAATTTAGACTGAGGGCCAGGTAAAGCAGAAAATAAACTAGCCATGTCATCTGGCGATGTGCTATCAATTAGAAACAGTCCTTCCCCCTCAGTGATCTCTTTTGTTGCTGTGATTACACCATGCTCAAAAGCTAAAACAGGCAAACCACAAGAGATTGCTTCTAGTATAGTTTGACCAAGTGGCTCATACACTGAAGACATAAAAAAATAGTCTGAAGCTTGATAGAAATTATTTACATCATGCCTAGCACCAAAAAAAGATACTCTGTCAATGACACCAAGTTTAATTGCTAGGTCATTTAAGCTTTCATACTCAGGCCCATCTCCTACGATAACCAGATAATATGCGTCTTGTTGACATAAAGAGCGGATAGCCAGGTCAAAACCCTTTGCTTTGACGAACCGCCCAACACAAAGTAAGACTATTTTATCCTTTGGTATTTTAAGCTTATCTTTGACTGTGTTTTTCGTATCTTGGTCTACAGGATAAAATATTTCTTTATCAACTCCCGGTTTTACAATCTTTATTTCACTCAACGACCATTTACTTGAAAACTTTGAAGCAACCTCCTGTGCTTGAATCAGCATATTTTTTGAAAAAACAAACACACCACAGCTAAATCTTAAAGCGGCATAGTCAAAGTTCATATGGATGTAGCGTCGAAAAGTTAGCATACGACTATGGCTTGACATATTCTCACTTGATGACTGCCTATGACTAAAACCAGGAGCAAGGTAAAAATTTACTTTCGAGAAAAAAAGATTAACAAAAAAGCAAATAAACTGGTTTCGAGTAATGGATCTATCGACAGTATAATTCTTCTTTATCATGTACAAAGAAAACATCAGATCGAACACAACTAATGGAAAACAAAATAGGTTAATTAACCTATTTCGTGAAAACTCCCTTCTAAAGCTAACAAGCGTTAATTTATCCTTATTTATAACACGCTTGAATATTTTACCAGATGGCGATGCAGCAAGAATAATTACATTCATCCCTTGGCGAACCATTTCATTAGACATAAAGCGCAGGGAGTTCTCAACCCCCCCATAACGTCCTTCATAAGATAATGATGACAATAAAACAGTTTTCATAATAAATCTCTTTTACTCGAACGAGCGTCAAACATAGCAAAAACTATTCCGACGCAACCAAAAAATACAAATGGGATTCTAGATTGGTCAATAACGTTATTACCAAATCCGGAAGGAACAACGGAAATAAAAAAAACTAGCAAAATCAGACATAAAAACCGGTTTGATTCACTAAACCTGTAAACCAACATTACTATAGGCACCAAAACCCAACAAAGTAAAATTGGAATTGCAAACAATCCATATCGAAAAAAATAAAGGGGGTATAATGATTCAAATTTTAACGCTGAGTATTTATATGAACCGAAGCCGAAAAAAAGATTAAAATAACTAGAATCTAACATTGAAATTGCCAATTGAGCTTGTTCAAGCCTGATGCGACTTGACGTATCACCACTGCCGGAGAACAATCTTTCCAGACCATTAAAAAGATAAGAAAACGAATCAAAATAAAAAAGGAAAACAACAGAAGCAAAAAATATAATCATCGTTGGAAAAAAAAGCAATCTTCTGTAAAACGCCAGGTCAAATTTTAATTGAGATCGCTTAACTACAAAAACACACAGCAGCAACGAACAGGTTACGCCCAACGAAAAACTAGCAAATCCTGATTTACTTTGCCCAAAAAGGATTGTGATTAGCAAGATTGTAATGCCAATTAATTTCGAAAAACCACCATCTCTAACAAAGCTTGTCGTGAGGTAAACTAGCGGTAAAACTGCAATAAATGCGAAATCATAAGGGTTTTGGAAAGTACCTGTGAAGCGCCTAGCAGATAAAAGAGATGGCTTTGCATAAAATGACATCATCCATCGACCACCGTATTGATAAAAAATCAAACAAGCTAGACTAAATATAGCAGTACAAAGAATTACTTTCGAGAGGAATATAACTACCTCTTCAGGTTCAACTATTTCTTTAGTAACAAGTAAATAAAATAACAAAAAAGACATGGTGTAAAATGCAGGCCTAAACAGCTCAAACAAATCAGAAAAAATCAAATTTCGGTTACTCAAATTACCCAAAATAGTAGAAGCCAAGAACAAAAATGATACTAAAAGAAACATTTTTGCACTAGTGCCTATTATCACGCCCCCTTGATAATACAACGCTCCAACAAATAAAAAGGTTAAGGTAAACATTATTAGGTTTATAATAACTACACCAGTATCACCAGTCGCTTCGAAGTAATTATTAAATGTAGGGAAGAAGAAGTTAAAAATAACCATCAACTTAAGCAGGCTAGTATAATTTATCCTCGCACACATACTTACTCCAGAATGAGACGCGTATAATTTTCAACAAATTACGACAAACAAAAGTAACAAGTAGACAACTTACGGGTAAGTTCTACACATAAAAGCTCATAAAGTAACATCACAAGCACAACAGGCACTAAGTAATACAATCACAAAACAATTTCAAACTATAAAGTAAAGATATCAAACTTACTGATACTCAATGCAAGTACCAAAAGTATTAAAACTTTTCGAAATACCATCAATATAGTCACATATCATTCTATTGCCATATCCAAAATAATCTTCAGAAATAAGTCAGGAACAGCATGAAGATTTCAGCGAGTAATGTCGGTTGATTCAGCTTTATCTGTACCAACATATCACCGCTTTTATCGACTACTTTTGAAGCGTTTAAACCTGACAATGCTGAGCATCAGCGGTCAGCAAACAGCCCGTGATTCCAAAGTATCAAGCATATTTCTGATGGCTTCAATCTCCATCCCTTTTCCTTCAAGGGGGCGATGGGTAAGAACCAGACCTTGTTCAACATCAAAGGCGGATACCATATAGAGCGGATTATCGAGTTTACTAGCTTTGACACCTTTGAGGACTTTCCAACCCACACTGATGATGGGAACATTATTGTTTTCCCGATGCTCGTTGAACCAACCATTTCCTCTAAGAGTGCTTCAGGGACGGCGGTCCTCATGATATCTGCGATGTTGTGACGGGTTGGGCTCCCGTTTTCGTAGAGTAGATGTTGACGTAGCCAGTCCATATTACCCTCACCAAAATCTTTGATATCGGTCCATTTGTTTTGTCCGCAGATCATGGCAGATATGGCAAGGAAAGCGACTTCAATAACGGGGTATAACTGATTGATATGTGAGCGGGTATCGCGTACTTTGTCCAGGTGTACAATGAGGAGCATTTTGGTTTCCTGTAGTTCAGACTGAAAGATCTGATCGACATAATGCAAAAAGTTCACCGGATATTAAAATTTCTTTTTTCAGTAACTAAAGTTCGAATCAGCCCTAATTAGGTGAGGTTGGATGCTATTATTTTCTACAAAAATAATTTCCAAGTGCTTAATAAGTCTGATGACGAACACTTATAAATGTGTTACTGAACCCGATCACAAATAGGAATTACAACACTAATCTAATCTTGCGTTCATTTATTCACTAAATCATTCAAATAAAATGACACAAAAAAATAGATAAATATTGGAGTTATTACCACCCCTTTCAAACACTAATAATGAACATAAAAAAACAGTATATTTATTCACTCAACCACGAATTCAACATCTTAAACTAAGTCATCAATATATTACATATCAGTACACACCGCCATGGTTAACATTTGGGAATGATAATTACAAAACAAAAACATGTTATCAAAAACTTAATTGCATTAACATTAAATTAAAAGCTAGATAGTTGCCGTTTTTATCAGATTTTTCGTTCGTTGTAATATCACATCTTTAGACCATGTAGCTTTTAATATTTTTCGATTATGCTCGATCTGCTTATCAGTGAGATGTTCATCAAGTAAGCTTGAATCATTTTCTAATTCCTGCACAGAATAAATATAGGCATTTAAACTTTTATAATGTGCATAAAGCATTGACTCTTCACGTAAAAATATCTTAGAACCTCGATACATCATAGCAACGACATTACCCAAAGCTTGCTGACGTACATGATTCATGATCACAAAACCACAGTTATTAATAATTGCATTGTAATCAGTCAATGGCATGAATGTGTCCAACACTTGAGTACAACGTGCAAGTTTCTGGTTGTTATTTATGTAATCTTTAACCAGCTTAGCATATTCCATATCACCATAGCTTAGAGGCACATAAATAGTTCTTTCCGTCGTTGATTTTAGGATTGTGTCTAACGCTTCAAGGTGATTGTTCGTTGATGTAGCACTATTACCAAGCAGGATTGAGTTCGCTGAGTTTATTTCACCCAATTGCATATTTTTAATAATATGCCTCTCCAAAATTCCGTAGTTCCAAGGTGAATATTTTGTAAATTGTCCTAGCCCATATTTATGCTTAACTAAGTCATATTCTTGTGGCAGAACTGGCGAAAATACTTTTAAATTTTTCATCGCCAAGTTGTAAAAAAATTTACTGCCAACTAATCGTTTTACAAAACTTTTCATTATTCGGGATAAAATGCCAAATAGTGAAGTTGTTGCTTTTTTTCCGCTTATTTTTTTTATCTGTGCACTTGTTTTAGGTAAAGTCAGTGATTCACCTAATAAATCAGTATCGAAGGGACGACTGTAATAATCAAACCCCCAACCTAGCCATACATAGTTTTGCTTTAATAGCACCATTGGAATCAAATAAAAACTTGGTAAACTATGAAAAATGACCACATCATAGGCTTTTAACTCTTCACGTTGAGTAAAAAGCAATTGCAGCCATTTTTTTTTACTTAGCTGATGATATATTTTTTTGTCTTTTATAAAAGACCATGGTTTTGGCGTTGTAATATAAAAAGTGTTTTGCTCAGGATATGCCAATTCAAATATATCGACAGCAGTGTCTATAAATTTCTCATCTGCTGCAATGTGTGCAATTTTTAACATTAGTTATTCTTCACCATTAATCAGTTTTTCCTCAAGCATCAACAACTCCCGCTTGCGGTTTTTAATTTTCTTAGCGGGTGCGCCAATATACACTCCAAAAGGTTCACAATTTTTAGTTATAAGGGAAAGTGCACCAACGGCAGTCCCTTCAAATATAGAGACTCCAGGCAATATAACAGAACCACTTCCTATAATTGCATGCTTACCTATATATACATCTGCATGTGTAACGTTTGTATATTTGGTTGGTACAGTAGGATTTGTTAGAAAATTTCCAGAATAATCATCGTTACTAGAATAAATAGCAACTCTAGAAGATACTCCAGCGAAATCTGAAATTAAAATTTCACCAGCTCCAATAAGTAATGCATATACAGCGATGTGAACATAATTTCCAATATTTATTCCACCTTCACCAGCAGACAAGACGCAAAAATCATCAATTCGAACATTGTTACCAAGTTTGATACGTTGTGCACCATAAATTGAAGCTTTATCAGATATCAATACATTGTGGCCCAGTGCTGCAAACCCCATTTCATTTAACTGCTTTTCTGTTAAAAATGCCATCTAACTAATTTCCTTTAATTAATGCAATAACTTGTTGTTGCTGTTCAACTGTTAACTCATTGAAAATCGGCAAACACAATACCTTTTCAGCTAGGGCATTGGCCAGAGGTAAATGCGCAGTATCTGCAGATGCTACCCCCCGATACATAGGCATATTACTAATAATCGGGTAAAAATAACGGCGCGATAAAATACCATTAGCTTTTAGCTTTTCATAAAGCTCATCGCGGCTTAGTGGGTATTCTGCCTCCACTAATATTGGGAAGTAAGAGAAGTTGCTATTAGCATTGATATCATGCTGATACAGGGTAATGCCGGTAACCTCAGCAAGCTCTCTGCGATAACGCGAATCGACGGCTTGGCGCTGCGCCATTGCATCATCAATATGTTTAAGCTGCACTAAACCAAAAGCGGCATTGATTTCACTCATTTTACCGTTAATACCAGGCGCTGTTACAGTTAGCTCATCGGCTATACCAAAGTTTTTTAAGCGATCAATACGCTGCTTGGTTTTGGCATCGGGGCTAATAATAGCTCCACCTTCAAAGGTATTAAATACCTTAGTTGCGTGGAAACTTAAAATCGACAAATCACCCCACTTAAGTAAACTCTCACCTTTATATTTGACCCCAAAAGCATGAGCCGCATCATAAATTACCTTAAGGCCATAGTTATCAGCAATTTTTTGAATGGCTTCAACATCGCAAGGGTTAGAGTAGCAATGTACCGGCATAATGGCAGTGGTGCGTGGAGTAATCGCAGCTTCTATCTTGGCAGGATCAATATTAAAAGTGGTTGGATCAATATCGACAAACACCGGCTCTAAACCATTCCACATGATTGAATGGCTGGTTGCCACAAACGAATAGGGTGTGGTAATTACCTCGCCGTGAATGCGCATCGCCTGCAAGGCTGTTATAAGCGCAATGGTGGCATTATTAAATAAAGAGACATGCTCAACACCCAAATATTCTGCCAACTTGGCTTCTAGTTCTTGATGAAACGGGCCATTATTAGTTAACCAACGGTTATCCCAAATTTGTTCAAGATAAGGCACAAATTCACTTAATTCTGGCAAAAATGGCTGAGTGACGGGGATTGTTTTATTCGTCATATTTACATCCAAAGTAAAAATAATTAAACCATTAACGGTATAAGGTATCGCGCAGTTGCAGCAGCAGTGGCTTTTGCGCCAACACTAAATACATTCCATACGCTAATAAAGCCACACTCAAGTTAACCACTATTTGCGACCAAGCTTGCGAAAAATATAAACCAGCGCCATACCCCAATGCAGCGGCCACTAATACGGCAAACCAAATAGGTAAAATATCTTTACATTGTTGCCATTGGCTTAAATGCGTTAACTTGCCGGTGTAATAGGTGTTAAGTAATAAGGCTAAATAGGAAGTCAAGGTAAAACCGAGGCACATCGCTAGTACACCATAAGGAATGCTCAACAGTAGCACAGAAACGCCAATAATTTTTTTCATCACCTCAAGCTTTAAAAACAGATCACTGCGGCCAGTGACTTGCAATAAATTTAAATTAATGGAATGGATCGGGTATAGCATATAACCCAAACACAACACACTAAGCAGCGCTGCGGCACCCTGCCACTGCTCGCCTAAAAAATTAGTCAACAATGGCTTGGCAATTAACCCCAAACCAACTATTAATGGGAAGATCACTATCGATGATAATATTAAGGTTTGACGATAGGCGTTTGCCATTTTATCTGGATCATCTTGTAACTGACTAAACAACGGGAAAGTAACGCGCTGAATAATGCCCGTTAAGGTAGTCACTGGTACACTGGCTAATTGATTGGCTTGAGTATATTGCCCCACTACGGCAGGGCTAAATTTTTTGCCTATAATGATTTGATACAAATTGTTGTAGATGGCATCCAATAAGCCAGATAATAACAATTTGCTGCCATAACCAAATAGATAATTAAAAGCGTGCCTAGTAATATTGCCCCGGGGTAACCAAGGGACAAAAATATTAAATAACAATGTAGTACAAATAGCATTAAGCAAGGCTTGCACTACCAACGACCATACTCCATAACCGTTAATTGCTAATATTATCGCTGTTGGCCCACTAATGATCACGCTCAGTACTGATATTTTAGCTTGGGTCTTAAAGTCCATCGCCACATTAAGTTTAACGCGCGGAATTAACGTAAATGCGTTTATTAGCACCGCTAAACCTAAGACCCGCAACAGAGTTTGCAGCTCGGCTTGTTGATAAAAATCTGCTACGAATGGTGCACAGATAAACAAAGCAATGTAGCAGAATCCCGCCATTGCAATGTTGTAATAAAAGGCAGTTACCAAATCACTTTCTGTACGCTCGTTTTTACGAATTAACGCCGATGTAAAACCACTATCAACAAATACATTAGCAATAGCAATAAACACTGCCAACATCCCCACCAAGCCAAAAGCAGTTGGCCCTAATAATCGCGCCAAATATAAGGTGATTGCGAGTTGTATACCTTGGGTTAAAAAGCGTTCCAAGGCGCTCCATTGCAGACCTTTTTTAGTTTTGCTTGCAAGATCACTCATGTAAATTAGGGCTTAGTTAAGGTTAACAGATATTGGCCATAACTGTTTTTGCTCATCAAATCACCGCGCGCTATTAATTGTTCCTCTGTTAGCCAATGCTGTAAATAAGCAATTTCCTCTAAACAGGCTATTTTATAACCTTGGCGTTTTTCTAGCGTTTCCACAAACTGTGCTGCTTCTAAGAGGCTTTCATGGGTACCGGTATCTAGCCAAGCAAATCCTCGACCTAACATTTCTACATGTAAATTGTCGTCATTAAGATACATTTCATTCAATGTGGTAATTTCAAGCTCTCCACGTGACGAAGGTGTAACTAATTTCGCTTGTTTTACTACATTATTTGGATAGAAATATAGGCCAGTCACTGCGTAATGGCTTTTCGGTTTCTTAGGTTTTTCTTCTATTGATATCGCTTTTTGATTAATATCAAATTCTACAACACCGAAACGTTCAGGATCCTTTACTTGATAACCAAATACAGTTGCTCCTGAATGGTTATTCGCTATATCAACTGCTTTTTTAAGTTTAGAGCTAAAGCCTTGACCATAGAAAATATTATCACCCAACACTAAACAAACAGCATCATCACCAATAAAATCTTCACCAATAAGAAAGGCTTGAGCCAACCCATCAGGACTTGGTTGCACCGCATACTCTAGCTTAATGCCGAAACTAGTGCCATCACCTAACAAACGTTGGAATGAGGATTGATCTTCAGGTGTAGTAATAATTAATATTTCACGAATACCTGCAAGCATTAACACTGATATGGGGTAGTAAATCATTGGCTTGTCATAAACTGGTAATAACTGTTTTGAAACGCCCATGGTAATAGGATACAAGCGTGTACCTGATCCGCCGGCTAAAATAATGCCTTTCATATGTAAATAAATCCCTAAATTAATAAGCCCTAGGTTGTAGAGAAATAGGGCACAAAAACAAAATGCTAAATCCCTAAACGTTCGCGATGGTAGCTACCATCTTGCACATGTTGGCACCATGTTTTGTTAGCTAAATACCATTCAACTGTTTTGCTTAGGCCGGTTTCGAATGTTTCTTCAGGTTGCCAGTTGAGTTCTTTACTCATTTTACTTGCGTCAATCGCATAACGACGGTCATGACCAGGACGGTCAGTTACATAAGTGATTTGTTCCGCGTATGGCGTAGTTTTAGGTACTAGGGCATCTAAAATACTACAAATGGTGTTTACCACTTCAATATTTTGTTTTTCGTTATGGCCACCAATGTTATAGGTTTCACCTACTTTCCCCTCAGTAACCACTTTGTAGAGTGCTCGTGCGTGATCTTCTACATATAGCCAATCTCGAATTTGATCACCTTTACCATAAATTGGTAATGCCTTACCTTCTAATGCATTTAAGATAACTAAAGGGATTAACTTTTCAGGGAAGTGATATGGGCCATAGTTATTAGAGCAGTTGGTTATTATCGTTGGTAAAGCATAAGTACGTAACCAGGCTCTCACCAAATGGTCGCTTGATGCTTTAGATGCAGAATATGGGCTGCTTGGTGCGTATGAAGTAGTTTCAGTAAAAAGAGTTAACTCTTCAGCACTTTGTACTTCATCTGGATGAGGTAAATCACCGTATACTTCGTCAGTTGAGATATGGTGAAAACGAAATGCTTTTTTAGCATCATCCGCTAACGTGTTCCAGTAAGCTCTAGTTGCTTCAAGAAGTGTGTAAGTGCCAACGATATTGGTTTGGATGAAATCTGCAGGGCCTGTAATTGAACGGTCAACGTGAGACTCTGCAGCAAGGTGCATTACAGCATCTGGTTTATGGGTACTAAATACTCTGTCTAATTCTGACCGATTACAAATATCAACTTGCTCAAAAGAATAGCGCTCGTTTGATTCAACACTTACTAATGATTCTAAATTACCTGCGTAGGTCAATTTATCTAGATTGATCACACTGTCATTGGTGTTGTTAATAATATGACGAACGACAGCAGAGCCAATAAACCCTGCTCCACCTGTAACTAAAATCTTCATTTTGATGTTTCCGAGACGTGTAGAGTTGTCTATTTACGAGTAGAAATAGACTAAATGAATTGAATATTGTCATTTTTGTACCTCAGCCTTACAAACCAAGCTGAGACACTTTTTATCCATTTTGAGACAGGTCAACATTCGCTAACCTGCATAGAGCCTCGGTTTTATGGTTTTCTTTAAAACCGTCCCAATAGGCTCTTAAAAGAGTTGATTCTAGATTGCTAGAGCGCTTCGCTACTAGAAACTATAAAACCAAAGACTCTTAATTCTCTTTCCTAACAAAATGTCTGATTAATACCAACATAATTGCCAACATGCCGCCAAGCATGGTGCCTAATACACAGATGAGTGCGCGTTTAGGGCCTGCTTTTTCTTCTGGTACTAATGCTGGATCGATGGTTTTAAAGACATATTCTTCACGAACCTCGGCAAACATAATGGTTTTAGCTTGCTCTTCGATTAACTTGTAAAGAATTGAGCGGATATCGGCTACGTTGGTTTGTTCAATTTTACTTTCTAAAAACGCTGTGCTTTTAATGGCTTCTGCCACATCACGTTCTTTCATTACTTTATTGATGTCTAGAATTAACCAGTTAACCCATTGCTGGGCAATGAATGGCGATAAATGCTCAACTGTAATTTTCACCATGCCGGTTTCTTTGTCGGTATTCACTGCAACAATTTTACTGAATTCTTTGAAAGCTTCTTGCATTGAAGGTTCAGGTTTGAATGGTGCTTGTACTTCACGGATCCATTTATTGTCTGCAGCAAGGTACATTTCGTCATCATACGTTATGGTATTGTCTGCCATATTCCAGCTTTTAATCGCCATCAAATCAGGTAGTAGGTTATGACTTTGAATAAAAGCGCTAGTGAATTGACGTGACTTCATCACTTCGATGGCCATCTGGGTTTTATCAACACCACCTTTACCACCAAGGTTGATACCTGCCATTGATGCTAAACCGCCAAATTGCCCCGCTAACGCGGCTAAACCACCGCCACCTTGCTCTGCATCAGCTGGTGCCAATAAAGCTTCAGATTTGTAAGTGTTTGGTTGGCTAAGTGCAAAAAGGACTGAGCCAATGGCGAATACTCCGGTGATAGCAATGATGAGCCACTTGCCCTTCCAGATAACGGAAAAAAGTTCGCGGAGATCGATTTCATCGTCTTGATGTTGTGGAAATGTAACATCTTGTTGGTATTTTGTAACTTCTATAGACATTTATCTTTTGTCTCTTTTTTGTTCTGAAAAATAGAATGCTGCGCTTACGGAACGCTTCGCTAACAGATTATGGATAACGGATAACGGGTTACGGTAAAAATAGGAATAATACAATCTTGTAAATCTGAGCTTTTCATCGACTTCGGCTTTTTATGCTGTTAATCAAACCAGCAAGCATTGCAGATATTCGCTCAGCAATTTGTAGTTTTTCATCAACAAAGACTGCATCAAGATAACCAATCTCTGTCCCGATCATTAGCTGAGTCATTAACTCTGCAAGTGAAGCTTTAGCTATATACAAAAATTGAATTTGCTCTTTGGCACCTTGTCTCTCAATTCCCTCGGCAATATTGGAAGGTACCGATAACCCTGAACGTGTGATCTGATCCCTAAAGCCCCAATCTCGCATATCTTTAGTCTGCTGATAGATTGAGCAAGATAATCCATAACTCAGTTGCCAAACTTCTAAAGTTTGAAATTTCATAACCATCCTTGGTTGTAACATCGAACACTTAGCTTACGGTAAAAGCCTTGGGAGCGTAGCGTCCGTAGCGCAGCGTTCCGTCAGCGTAGCGTTCGCTTTTTAAAGTCCAGAAATAGCGGAGATGGCTACTGCGGTGTTGTAGATTATGCCTGTTACTTGTGTCCATAGCGTTAGGTTATCTTTGTATTCTGTATCCAGTGGCACGATGATAGTGTCGCCTGGTGATAGCGTGGCATTACCGCTGAACCATAAACTGGCAACGGGTAGCATGACTGAGCCATCAGCTTTAATGATATAGGTGCGGTCATCATCTGCACGCTCTCTTGGGCCGCCTGACATATCTAAATAGTTGTCTAACGTTAGACCCTCTTTGAATCGATGGGTTGCCTGATGCTGTACTTCACCCATAACTGCAACCGTTTGCTTAACCGTTGGCACATATAAAATATCGCTATTTTCTAATTGAATATCAGCTTCAGGAATGCCTAAACTAATGGCGTTGAGATCGACAACCAAACGGCCCACTGCTTTGATACTTTCTAAATCAGTTAACATCAATTGTGCATCAGCGTAGTTAACTACTGTGCCATCTTTTGATACACCACGGGTGGCGATGTCTCGACGTAATTGATCGGCGAGCTTTTTAATCTCTATTTGTTCTTGGTTTTTAATTGATTCACGAACAAATACTGCGGCACTTGGGAAAGCATAATCAGTAAAGCCGCCCGCTCGTGCTAGTACATCAGATAGGCGCTCACCGCGACGAATATTGTAGGTACCTGGGAATTTAACTTCACCACGAATTTCAATCACTTTACGCTCTTGCCACTCTGGGGTTGTCAGTACGGTTAACATATCGCGCGGTTGTAACATGACATTATCTTCCGGCATGCCGAGTAAAACACCATTAATGTTTACATTGGTGTGCGCAATATCGGCTAGTGCATCGGTGTCATTCGCTCTGGTGAGTTCAGCGCGTTCCACATAAGCGCCTTCAACTAATCCCCCTGCTGCAACAATCAAATCCGCCACGTGGGCATTTTGAGTGAGTGGGTATATACCTGGGTGTCGCACTTTGCCACCAATCGCGACAATATTTAGGCCTTGGTTTACTTTACGCTGCTGTGAAAGTTGGTTAAGTATCGGATAAAGCAATTCTGTTCTGCGCATGGATGAACTGAGCTTTATCAAATCACGGTCATCAAACAGGTTTGTCAGCATTTTTTCGACTTCGTTTCTAACCACGTCGTCTTTTTCTTCAATACTGCCCGTAATGGCTACACCCGCAATTGAACTTTTGTAACGGTTATCCAATGAGGTGTTCAAGGAGTTAAATCCACTTTCAAACGTGTCATCACTGACTAACGCTTCACCTTTTAATGACGAGATTTTTTTGATACGAGTTTGAACTAGTTTATTTAACTCATAACGATTCAATGTTTTATCATTGAAATTAAATACAATCACTTTATCGCGCGGTTGGAGTGACAAGTTTTCAGTAGATTGTGGCTCATTAAGTGCTTTACCTAATGAAAATTGAAACACTTTTATTTCACCATAATTATTGATTTCACGCACCACTAGCGCATATTCTAAATCAACATTTGCGGATAAATCACCCCAAATAGATGGTAATAAATGGCTAACCTTTTGCCCCGCGTGCCATTGATATTTGCCTGGGCGCACAACCGCACCAACAACCGTTACTGCATCTTCATATTGTAGTGAAGCATTTTTGACTCTCACAAAGTCGCCAGCTTTAGCCTTAACTTGGGCACCTTTACTGGTGGTTAAATCTACGTTTAAAATGGTTTTTAGGCCATTAGCGTTATATCGTTCAATGCTAGTTGACTTTGAATATGCCGCTTGAGTCACACCCGCTGCCATTTTTACAATATCAGCAATGGTTTCACCGGTTTTTAATTCATAAATAGCAGGACGACGGACTTCACCCGTTACCGAAACTAAACCACCCACGGATGGAATAAATACAACGTCACCAGAGCGAAGACCGATATCACCCGAGGCATCGCCCCTAAGTAATAAGTCATACATATCAAACGTACCAACTAGTTTGCCGCTACGCTTGACTTGAATGTTTCTGAGGCTACCAATTTCATTCACGCCACCGGCTACAAATAAAGCTTGGGTGATAGTTGATAAGCTGGAGACCGTATATGAACCAGATTTATACGCATCGCCTGCGACAAATATTCTTATGGTACGTAATTCACCCATAGAAATATTCGATTCAATACCAATCATTTGTTGCTTGATACGTTGCTGTAACTGTTCGCGCAGTTCAGAAAAACTTAACCCATTAACCGAAATGGGTCCTAATTCAGGAAATTGAATGGTGCCATCACGGTTAATACTCAGAGTATATTCTTTATTATCTTTACCAAATAATTGCACCTTAATGGTATCGCCAGGGCCAACCTTATAATCACTTGGTACTGGTACATCGGTCACAGGTGCAAAAGTAGATGGTTCACCGGCAAACATGTCATAACCAAAACGCTTTAACTCAGCTTTTTGGCTGTCATCAGAAAAATCAAAGTCGTTAGCTTGTTTTTTCGCATTGGCGATATCTTGCTCGGCATTGCGTTGAGCAACTACTTCAGGATTGGTGACTGGCGCCACTTGTTGACCACCAGCAAGCACTGCTGGGTCAATTCCGTATTGCTTAGCAATTCGCTGCTGCTCAGATTTTGGCAGTTGCTTGAACTGCTCGATCATTTGTGGGGATGGGGTAATAGCCAAGGCTGGCGAGCTTATGATAATAAGGGCAGATAAGCCTGCAATGAACATGTTTTTGGTTTTATGGAACACCAGGTCTCTCCGATATTATTGGTTTGAATTAGGTTGTAAAGCTTAGAGTCTAGAAGCTAGAGGCTAGAGGCTAAGCGCTTCGCTTATGGATTACGGTATACGGAATACGGAATACGGATAACGGATAACGGAATACGGATAACGGAATACGGATAACGGAATACGGATAACGGAATACGGAATACGGATAACGGAATACGGATTACAGATAACGGAATACGGATTACAGATAACGGAACGCTTCGCTTACGGTGATATTGGTTCTGGTTTGATTCAGCCCGTTTTCGTGTGTTTTAACATTTCGTCATGCTAAAGCTGTTATTAGAGTCTATTCATGTTATTGATAAATTTTAATTAGGTAATAAATTCTAATCAAATAATCAGGTCGTAAGGTTTGCCTAGCGTTGAAGATCTTTGCTACCGATCCGCGTGGCGGGCGAGACGCCCTGAGGAAATAAGTCCTGTATTTTCCCCTTAGGGCCAGCTGAAGCTGTTAATAATTGTTCTTGACAATTATTTTCGGCGTCCACTAAAAGACTAAAGACCTAAATTATCTGAAAGGTCACGACCTTGCTTTCAAGATCTTTGCTACCGATCCGCGTGGCGGGCGAGACGCCCTTCGGCTTATAGCTAAACGAATGAAACTGTTCATTCGATGTCCTGCGGACACGCTACCGCCCATAGATTTCGGCTTCTATATTGCCCTTCGCGCTGCGAAATTCTGATTTTGTTAACAAATTAATAGAATGATTAGTCTAAAACTGAACCAATCCTAAAAGTGCGCCGTATTATAGCTTAACTTTGTGCTTAAATATGCACATAATTCAGCCATTCAATATAAAATGACTAATTTGTTACAAATGCGATAAAGTAAATAGCGGCAAGTATGCTTCAAAAAACCTAAACACATGATTTTAAGAAACTATTATTTCACACCCTGTTAAACTCTGCTTTATATTGTAACAAGCCAATAAACAAAAATGGACAATGTCTTACACGATTGTGAGTGAATGTCTAACATGTGATTATTTTTCAAACAACGATAAATTACTTACCTTCACCATTTTCAGTAGTTCTTTTTATGCTGGTTTCATCAACTAAAATGCGCTTTTGTTGGCCCATTATATTGAACAACACATAGCAACGTTTTTCGGCATTGCGTTCTTCAAAAATGGCTTCTAAATCAATAAATGGGCCTTCAGTAAACTTCACTTTATCGCCCTTTTGTATGCCTTTTTCCTGTTTGGGAATGTGTTCATTCACGCGGCGTTTAATCTCATTGATCAAACGATCGTCAATAGGTGTCATGACCTCTTTGCAACCAATAATACGGCTTGCACCGCGGGTTGAATGGATCTTACTGACACTGAACTCTGTTGGGTCAAAATGAATAAATAGATAATTAGGGAATAAAGGCGTTTCAACCATTTTTGTGATTGATTTAACTTTTTTAGACTCTTTAATCATTGGCAAGTAGCTTTCAACTTGTTGAAGCGCTAGGTTTTGTTGCGCACGTAACTCTTCGCGCGGCTTACAGTACAAAAGATACCAAGATTTCATTGGGGCTCACTTAACTAAAGATGTGAAGGTCCTTATCACGGCCGAGGATTTTAGCAAACAGGGTATGGGGGGTAAAGCAAAAATGCATTAAAAATAGGGCTAGAGGCTAGGAGCTAGAGTCGAGAGGCAGGATAAATAAGCATGCTGCGCGGTGAAGCGCAGCACCTGATAAACGCTTTATTGTTTAGGTTGTGGTGGATACGCCAGCATCACCTGACCAATGGCGTTGTTGATTGCTTCAACTCGCTCTTGTGGGGTATTTTTGTCGCGGATAGTATCTGCAACACTGCCACGCCAAACTAATTTATCGGTTTTGTTGTCCACTAAATCGATGATCAAGGTACCAACCTCATATTCACGCACAGTGGTTTGAGTTTGCATAGTACCTGCCCATCCCCAACCTGGTCCGTAATAAGGGTTGTAGCCAAAATTATTATTAAAAGTGTCTATATTGATTTTCTTATCGACTTTAGTGAGATAATTAATCAATAAATCTGCATTTTCTGCAGAGGCTTTAGTTAATCCTTTAGCCGTCATTTGGCTATCAACGGCATCTCTTACGCGCTGATCAAGTAAACCATCTAAATGATAACCTTCATCTGTCGCTTTAGCTTCTACCCAAGCAAACGTTTTAAACTGGCTAAACGATACCGCAGGATCAAAATCAGTATCGGTTTTTAATGTGCTGCACGCACTTAAGGCTAATACCGCTGCGGCTAAGAACAACTTCTTCATAAAGACTCCAAATACAACACGTTAATTCATTGTAAGCTTATAGACAGCTAAATGATTGTCAAGTTCGATTTGAAAACTGATATATGAGGCGAGAATCTAGAAGCTAGAAGCTAGAAGCTAGAAGCTAGAAGCTAGAAGCTAGAAGCTAGAGGTTAGAATCTAAAGACTCTTATGAAAACTGGTTTTCAAAATAGCTTTCAATAATTAATACTGCTGATACTGCATCAACCTGCCCTTTTGTCAGCGCTTTAAAGCCGCCGAGTTCAAACAAGCGTGCTTTGGCATCTGCTGTTGTTAAACGTTCATCTTGGGTTGCCACCTTAACACCAAAACGTCCACTAATGCGGTTTGCAAATTTACGTGCACGTTGGGTCATTTCTTGTTCGGTACCGTCCATATTCAGCGGTAGGCCTACCACAACAAGATCGGGCTGCCACTCTTTCAGTAACTTTTCGATGTCATCCCAATTAGGAATACCGTCAACCGCTTTAATCGACATCAGTGGGTTGGCGCTGCCAGTGACCGCTTGACCAATCGCAATGCCGATACTTTTGGTACCATAATCAAAACCTAATACGGTTTGTGGGTGCATACTTTTCTCGTTATAAAATAGAAGCTAGATGCTAGATGCTAGATTCTAGATTCTAGATTCTGAATATTAGATGCCTTCATTAAGCATGGCCAATTTGTGATGATATTTGCCACATATCAAATCCGAGCTGCTTTGAGGCGATCTCCCATAATTGCTCAGGATTTTTAGAGTAAAGTAACTCTGGCGTGGCTTTAATGGTTAGCCAGGTATTATCGGCTAATTCCTGTTCTAACTGGTTTTTACCCCATCCGGCGTAGCCTAATGCTACGATGTAATCGTCTGGAGATTTAGCCGTACCAATAGCTGACAATACATCGCGAGAAGATGTCAGCATGCAATAATCGCTGATCTGATGGCTATTGATCCAATTGGATTGCGGACTATGCAGCACAAAACCTCTGTCTGGTGAAACTGGACCACCGATTAATACCTGTGAATTGATATGAAACGCCGCTTCAGGTGGTGGATTTAGGCCCATTTGATCTAACAAGTCTTCAAGTTCAATCCCAATAGGACGATTAATAATTAATCCCATTGCCCCTTTTTCGTCATGCTCACAAACGTAAATCACGCTACGTTCAAAAAATGTTTCCTCAAGTGAGGGCATCGCAACCAGCAGATAACCTTGTAAGTTATCGCCTTTTGAACGGCTTTTGTCTGTTTGTTTTAGATTCGTTTTAGATTCATCCATAATGCGCTTCTCTTGTTAGTAATGAGTCTAAATGCATCATTTTTAGCTGTTGGAACCAGATACCCCTTAGCAACCTTAATTTGCAAGATACAGTGCATCACCTGAAAGGCAATCAATTCTCGCTGAAGACGCAGCTTGAGGTTCTTTGGGTATATAACCAACCAGGCTTTTAACCGCCGGCTAACTTTACCGTATAATTCATTTTTTCTAGCAAGGTTTTTAATTGTTCGCGATTGTCGGTTTGAACTTCAATATTGAAGTCTTTGACAGTTCCACCGCAGCCGCATTGCTTTTTCAGTTTTTGTGCTAATGCTTTTAGCTCAGTTTGATCTAAACCTAAGCCCTTAATCACACTTACGCCTTTACCTTTGCGGCCTTTAGAATCTTTATGAATGCGCACAATGCCATCACCTTCAGGTATGGCTTTTTGCGTTTTTTCTGGCTCAATTCTGCCTTTATCGGTACTGAAAACTAAGGCTATGTTGGGATCTATTCTCATAACTTATATGCGTTAACCATTGTTATGTTGAGTCTAACAAATTGATATAAATGAAGCGAGATAAGAGCAAGAATCTAGAAACTAGAAACTAGAAACTAGAAACTAGAAACTAGAAACTAGTCTCTAGATTCGTCATTACATCGCTTTATAAATAAGGTTTAACAATATTAGCCATCATTTTTATATGGTCATCGTTGGCGTTTAGGCATTCGATGTATCTGAAGTTTTTGCCACCTGCCCCTTCAAACACATGCCTATTTTCACCTTGAATTTCTTCTAAGGTTTCTAAACAGTCGGCACTGAAGGCGGGGCAAATAACCGCAATGTCATTGATCCCTTTTGCAGGTAATGCCTCAATGGTCGCATCGGTATAAGGTTGTAACCATTTAGCTTTGCCAAAACGCGATTGGAATGTGTTGATGTAATCGTCTTCAGTTAATCCCAGTTTTTCAACCACTAAACGGGTGGTTTTCATACAAAAGCAGTAATACGGATCGCCAAGGTGTAAATTGCGTTCTGGCATGCCGTGATATGACAACACTAACTTTTGCGGCTTACCATTTTTATCAAAATCTTGCTGAATTGAGTTGGCTAATGCACTAATCAAATCGGGGTGATCGTGATAAGTGTTAATAAAGTGCAGTGCTGGCAGATAACGCCATTTGCATAACTCTTTGGCTATTGCATCAAAAGCAGAAGCCGTTGTTGGCGCGGCGTACTGAGGATAAAGCGGCAATACCACTAACTTATCAATACCTTGCTTATGCATATCCTGTAAGGTTGAGGCAACCGATGGCGAACCATAGCGCATTGCAAGATGGACTGACGCATCGATGCCCGATGTCGATAACAACTCAGACAACTTTGATTGCTGTTGTCTGCTAATGGCTAATAACGGTGAGCCTTCATCTGTCCAGATTTCTTTGTAAAGCGCGGCGGATTTGGCCGGACGAACACGTAAAATAATGCCATGGAGTATCATCATCCAAATTAATTTTGGAATTTCTACTACACGCGGATCCGCTAAAAACTCTGCCAAATAGCGCCTAACCGCAGATGCTGTTGGCTCATCTGGTGTGCCTAAGTTAACCAATAAAACGCCTGTTTTACCACGTGCGCTATGACCTGTTGCTTTGTCTAACCCTGAAAATCGCGCCAAAACTCGCTCCTAGTTATTATTGTTTTGTATCGTGTTTTTTAATGTAAAAAGCATATTATTTTTACGTCTGGTTGTCCCAATATCTTGCTAAAAATGCGACTTAACTGGCCAAAATTATCACTACAGGCGAATAAATGGCCTATCAAATACTCTTTTACCTTAAAAACGGCTTTTGCTTAACCTGTAAAATAACAGTAATGAAGGTTTGAATGAGCTGAAAAACCACTTATCCGGTTTTGATAATATGACAATTAAGCTATAGACGTTATAGGCTTAACTGTTTTTCAATCGCATTTTTAAGCTCTTCGCTGTCAGGTTTGACTCGAGAATTAAACTGAGTCACGGTTTCACCGTCACCTGACACTAGGTATTTGTAGAAATTCCATTTTGGCGCGCTTGTTTTGGCGTTTAAATGTTCGAAAACTGAATTAGCATCGCTGCCTCGAACGGGGGAAGTGGCAACCATAGTAAAAGTAACGCCATAATTTAAAAAGCAAACGTCGGCAGTTTTCGCTTCATCTTTTTCTTCTTGAAAAAAGTCATCCGATGGAAAACCAATTACCACTAAGCCTTTATCTTTGTATTCTTGATGCAAAGCTTCAAGCGCTTTAAATTGCGGCGTGAAGCCACAATTGGAAGCGGTGTTGACAATTAACACCGATTTACCTTGGGTAAGTTCGCACAGGTTTACATTTTCTTCAGAGTGTAATTTGCGCGCCTCAACATTTAAGTAATCCGGACAACTTGCCGCTGTCGCCGTGGCGCTGAACAACGCCGCGCCCACAAATAGGCTAGATATTACCCCAGCGCCTTTGATAAATGGTCCCATACCTACGAGATTCACGCTTTTTGCAGTCACAGTCATGATCAATCCTTAGTTTATAGCAGTCGTAATAAATAACTGTTCAGTCTAGCTGGTAAAACCCTCGATAACTGCGTTAAATTTTTAGATTTTAAAATAACTACTTATCATAAAAATCTGTTTTGTTATCGTGTATTTTCCTTTCGCTATTTCTGTTCACTTATTTACTGTGATTGGTATTAAATGATATTTATTCAGCTGTATACGAACACAGACTGCCGTTCGATCACGATTAAAAATACCAGCCAATGTTGATATTGAGTCGAGAATGCCACGCGGTATCGCCATTATCAATGCCAACGCCCTCGCCGCCTGCAAAATACATATTTTTTCCGGCAATCCAATCAACATACGAATAAAACTTGCCCGCGGTGACCGCGCATCCCGTCACGTTTTGTACCGAATCAGCCAGGCCATCGCCTGAGGCAATCACCGTACTGTAGTCGTTGTAACAGGTTAAGTTTGAAATCGGCCCCCAATCAACATCCATCGACTTTGAAATGTTTGCTGTCACCACATCAGCTTGTGCGGCGATGTCAAAGGGATATGAAAATGCGGATAAGGCAATGCGATTGCTATTGTTAAGGTCATAATCATAATGCAAGTATTGCAGTTGAAGTTGCCACTTTTGCCAATCCGCTTGCCAATGCGCCGCGCCTGCAAAGGTATTAATATCATCCGTATTTGCAATAGGATCTCGCCCTGACACATTAGCCACAAAATCTAACTGGCCATATTGAAATGAGCCCCCTATTTTATGGCTAAACTCGCCCTGCTTGAGATCGTATTCGATTCTGGCATTTAACTGGCCAGCTTCTTCATAGGGTGATTGTGCGGTTGTTGCCACATCAAATGAGTAACGGTCAAAACGAGTGCCTTTGCCATATTCATCATTGGCAAAATAGGCTAAATCAACCCGCAAGTTGTCGCGCTGATATTGATAATGAATGCCGGCATCATAATCATCTTCAAAGCCAATGTAGTAAGTTGCCCCAAACCAGAAGGAGTGCGCAGCGTAGGGTAATAGTCCAAATGGTACCTGAGTCACGCCCACTTTGATTGATTGTGCATCATCAAACTGATATCCCATGTAGGCATGGTGAATAACGTCCATGTCTTGATACCAGCGATATTGGGCTGAAGCAAATAAACCATCTTCGCTTTTGTAATTAACATCGGCACGAAAGAGTTCAAACTCTAATTTGGCATTATTATCATAATCTTTCCAAGCGTAATTCACACGAACAGCGCCGCCAATATCGAGTTCGTCGGTCACTTCTACTGCTTGAGTTTGAAAACTACAAAGGGGAATAATCAGTAATGCGGGTAGTGAGGCTTTCTTGAGGAAAGACATGAAAAAATCCTTAGGGTAAACAGAATGGCTTCTCTATCGTTGAACACAATATCCAATTTATCGATACGCACTGATCGTTACAATTAAGACACGAACAAAAGAGTTGATTAACAAGTATAACAAAAAGCCGCAACGATTGTTGCGGCTTGACAAGGTCAATGGCGATCGGGTTAATCTAAATCTAAAGTAACGCCTTCCATGAACCCTGAGCTTGAAGTGTCATTGGTTTTAAGCTTGATCATTAGACGTAAATCGTTCGGCGAGTCAGCATGGTGAAGTGCATCGGCGTAGCTGATTTCGCCGGCTGAATATAACCCCAATAATGCTTGGTCAAATGTTTGCATCCCTTGCTCATTCGACTTTGCCATGGTTTCTTTTAGCAAATGCAGTTCATTTTTAGCAATCAAACTACTGACCCGTGGCGTATTAATTAATACTTCAATTGCCGCTCGTCGCCCTGTGCCATCTGATTTAGCGATAAGCTGCTGCGCCACAATACCGCGTAAATTAAGTGACAAATCGAACAACAACTGGCCATGTTTACTTTCTGGTACCAAGTGCATGATGCGATCGAGTGCTTGGTTAGCGTTGTTAGCATGCAGCGTTGCCATACAGAGGTGGCCCGTTTCAGCAAACGATAACGCAAATTCCATGGTTTCTTGGGTACGAATTTCACCAATCAGAATGACATCTGGCGCCTGACGTAATGAGCTTTTTAATGCTGCATCAAAGGATTCGGTATCAATTCCCACTTCTCGTTGGGTCACAATACTTTGGCGATGGTTATGCACAAACTCGACCGGATCTTCAATGGTAAGAATATGACCGCGGGCATGCTGATTACGATAACCAATTAAGGCGGCAAGTGACGTTGATTTACCCGTACCGGTTCCCCCTACCATAATGATCAAGCCACGTTTACTCATGACCAAATCTTTTAAAATGGGTGGCAGCTTTAAATCATCGACTTCAGGAATGGTGGTTTCAATGCGGCGCATCACGCAACCTGCTGAATCTCGCTGCCAAAAGGCACTCACACGAAAACGTCCTAGACCTGATACGGCATAAGCAAAGTTACATTCGCGAGATTCTCTGAACTCCTTTTTTTGCGCATCTGTCATTAATGTTTCAACAAACTCTAATGACTGCGCCGGGGTTAACTTGGCCTCCGTCAGTGGCCTAAGCTCGCCATCAATTTTGGCACTGGGCGGAAACATCGCAGTAATGAATAAGTCTGAGGCTTTTTTTTCAACCATCGTGGCTAAAAAAGGGCGAACATCCATTTTAATATTCCTTAGAAGTTAGCTTGTTTGTTCGAGCTTTTTTGCATTGCATCTTCACGGGTAATTAATCCGCGGTTAACCAGTGTTTGTAAGCACTGTTCTAGCGTTTGCATACCATGCGCCATGCCCGTTTGAATGGCTGAGTACATTTGTGCAACCTTGTCTTCACGAATAAGGTTTCGAATTGCTGGCGTACCCATCATAATTTCATGGGCGGCAACACGGCCACCGCCAATCTTTTTAATCAAAGTTTGCGAAATAACGGCTTGCAGTGACTCAGATAGCATAGTACGCACCATACTTTTCTCACCGGCTGGAAATACGTCAACAACACGGTCAATGGTTTTAGCGGCTGAGGTGGTGTGCAGGGTACCAAACACTAAGTGGCCCGTTTCTGCTGCTGTCATCGCAAGGCGAATGGTTTCTAGGTCACGCATCTCACCAACAAGAATCACGTCAGGGTCTTCACGCAGTGCACTTCGCAGTGCGGCGTTAAAACTGTGGGTGTGTTTGTGTACTTCACGTTGGTTGACCAAACATTGCTTGTTTTGGTGAACGAATTCAATTGGGTCTTCAATGGTTAAAATATGGTCGTGGCGGTTTTCGTTAATATAATCGACCATTGCTGCCAACGTTGTTGATTTACCTGAACCCGTTGGCCCTGTTACTAGGACTAATCCGCGTGGAAAACTGGATATTTTTTTGAAAATATCAGGTGCGCCCAATTGTTCAAGTGACAAAATATCTGAAGGAATGGTACGAAAAACCGCGCCAGCCCCTCGAGATTGGTTAAATGCGTTAACACGAAAACGTGCTAAATTAGGCACCTCAAACGAGAAGTCAATTTCAAGATGTTCTTCATAATCTTTACGCTGCTTATCGTTCATAATGTCGTACACTAAACTGTGTACGCCAGCATGGTCTAGCGGCGGTAAGTTAATTTTTCTGACTTCACCGTCAACACGGATCATAGGTGAAACACCTGCAGAAAGATGTAGATCTGATGCTTTATGTTTTACACTAAAGGCCAGTAATTCAGTGATTTCCATTATAGAGATGTCCATTTTATCAACATGAATACAACAATAGCAGACAGATTATCAATCGCCCAGAGTAGAATTAATCAAGCGGCGCAAAAATGTTCACGCATGCCTGATGAGATAAAGCTGCTTGCGGTGAGTAAAACCAAACCTATTAGCGATATTATAGAAGCCTATCGCGCAGGGCAGCGTCTTTTTGGCGAAAACTATGTTCAAGAAGGCGAGCAAAAAATTACCACGCTGCGTGCCGAGTACTCTGACATTGAGTGGCACTTTATTGGCCCATTACAGTCAAATAAAACCAAAATTGTTGCGCAGCACTTTGATTGGATGCACACATTAAGTCGTGAAAAAATTGCCCAGCGTTTAAATGATCAACGCCCCGCCCATCAAGCCCCCTTGCAGGTATGTATTCAGGTTAATATTAGCCAAGAAGATACAAAATCCGGTATAGATGCTGAAGACGTGATAGCGCTGGCAACAAAAATTAACCAAATGCCTCAACTGACCTTACGCGGCGTGATGGCAATTCCCACTGCAACTGATGATATCCAGGTGCAACAAGACGAGTTCGGTAAATTGCAACGCATTTATCAACAGTTACAACAACACTTTGATAATATCGACACGCTTTCGATGGGGATGAGTGCTGATTTAGATGTAGCGATAGCAAATGGTTCGACCATGGTTCGAATTGGTAGCGCCATATTTGGTGAAAGGTCATAGGGTATGGATATCACCTCGATGGCAATTTACGGATAAGCGAACACTCACTTATTTGCCCAAATGATTGGATTTACACTTTTTGGCCTTATATCTATCGGTATAATGCAGTTTAGGTACCCACGGGCAGAGCGGATTTTAAGATTCTAGATTCTAGATTCTAGATTCTAGATAATGACAAATTAAATGGATTAATAGCATGACACAAGCAAAAGTATGTTTTATTGGCGCAGGTAATATGACCCGTAGCATCGTCAGTGGGTTAATTAACAATGGTTACCCCACTGAGCTGGTACACGCAACCAATCCAAGCCAAGCCAAACTTGATGCCTTGCATGCCGACTTTGGTATTGTGGTGTCTAATGATAACGTCAAAGCGGCTGAGCAAGCAGATGTGATTGTACTCAGTGTCAAACCACAATTAATGCAGCAAGTATGCGAGCAGATGCAGTCGTTAAATTTATCGAATAAGTTAGTCATTACTATTGCTGCAGGTATTCCTGCTGCGCGTTACAGTGAGTACTTTAACCAATCGATAAACCTTATCCGCACTATGCCTAACACGCCAACACAATTAGGTTTTGGTATGACAGGCCTATATGCCGATAACAATATTAGTGAAGTCCATAAAGCAATTTGCCAACAGTTGATGCAAAGCGGCGGAAAAGTCGTTTGGGTTGAAAAAGAAGAAGAATTAAATCAAGTTATTGCGCTTGCTGGCAGCTCACCTGCCTATTTTTTCTTGTTTATTGAATCAATGATAGAAACAGGTAAAAAGATGGGCATGGATGAAGCCAAAGCCCGTGCTTTAGCCGAGCAGGCCGCATTAGGCGCTGCGCAAATGGTGATTCAAAACCAAGACTTATCTTTGGCAGAGTTACGTAATAATGTAACCTCAAAAGGTGGCACTACTGCACAGGCTATTGAAACATTTGAGCAAGGCGATTTACGGGGTTTAGTTGATAAGGCCATGAATAACTGTGTCGCTCGCGCCGAAGAAATGGCAAAAACATTTTAAACAGAGAAATTAAGTGTGTTATCAGTATGGGATGCTAAAATCAGCCTGATTAATCTTTACTTCATCAGTCACCTTGATTGATTCAACCCAATAAAGCTGAACCACATTAAGTTCAACCCCCTGAACAAGCAAAAGAGAAAGGCATAATCATGAATGCGATGAGTTTTTTAGTTAGCACGGTATTTGATTTATATTTAATGGTAGTCATTCTACGTTTTTGGCTGCAGTTAGTGCGCGCTGACTTTTATAATCCGTTTAGCCAGTTTGTGGTTAAAGCGACCCAACCGATTGTTGCCCCTATGCGCAGAATACTACCGTCAATGGGCAGTATTGATACTGCTTCAGTGTTACTCGCATTTTTAGTCGTACTGGCAAAAATGTTAGTCCTGACGCTTATTGCAGGCGCGGGTATTGATATCGGTATTTTATTGTTGTTCTGCGTGGTTGCTGTGATAAAAAATGCGGGCGTATTATTGTTTTGGATGTTGTTAATCCGTGCAGTACTAAGCTGGTTCAATCAAGGTTATAACCCTGTGGTGATGATTATGACCCAGCTCACTGAGCCTATTCTGGCCCCTATTCGTCGTATTATCCCAGCGATTGGCGGATTAGATTTATCTGTTTTAGTGTTGTTTATCGCGATGAACTTCATCAATATTTTATTCTCTCAGTACATCCCATTCTGGGCGAACATCTAATCTCAAATTCGTTTTAAAGGCAGGCAAATTTAAGCCTGCCTTTTTTACATCTCATGCCGTTGAGAACATAACTAGCACCTAACAACATACTCTAAAAATGCCGTTACATTAATAAGCGTCTTAACACTGACAATTAATCTTCAGCTCATTGATATCAGGTTATACTTATCAATACAGCGCAGCAACAAACCACGCTGAGATGATTTTAAAAGGATAATTAACATGTTACGTAAAATACTTTCACTTACGTTAATGGCAAGCTTTATGCTGTTTACAAGTAGTGCCAATGCTGAACAAAAACAACAAGTTGGCAATTATGATATCCATTACATGGCCCTTGGCAGTACTTTTATTACTCCTGCAATAGCTAAAACCTACGGTATTGAACGTAGCCGTTTTAATGGCATTGTTAATATCGCGGTTTTAGACACAAGTCAGGAAGGAAACCCCGCAGTGGCTGTCGACATTTCAGGTATTGCGAATAACTTATTAGATGCCAGAAAGGATCTAAATTTCAAAGAAATACGTGAAGGTGATGCAATCTACTATATCGCACAGGTGCCCTATCGCGATAATCAGGAAATTAACTTCAACATTGCCATCAAACATGCGAAAAAGCTGAATACCACATTAAAGTTTAAACAAAAATTTTATGTCGACTAGGGCGTGCTAGTTAGTAATGGCTATAAGCTTCGCAAGCAATGGCATTGTTATGGCATTGTTTATGGCATTTCAGCGCAGTTTCATCCTTTGAAAATGCGCACAAACCTTGCCAAATGGCCTGACTGTTAATCCAACAGCTTTAGCTGCCCTTCTTTTACCTCGTGCATCAGGTATAATGCCCGCCTTTATAAATGATGATATAAGGTCGTTTCATGCAAACCTCACTTTTACAGCAAATTGTCTTAGCCAGTGGCAACAAAGGCAAACTGAATGAGTTTGACCAGATGCTGGCTCAGTTTAATATTCAGGTACTTGCACAAAGCCAGTTTGAGGTGCCCGAAGTAGCAGAAACGGGCACCACGTTTGTCGAAAACGCCATCATTAAAGCTCGCCATGCCGCAAGTATTACAGGCAAGCCAGCGATTGCTGATGATTCTGGTATTGAAGTCGATGCGTTAGCCGGTGAGCCAGGAATTTATTCTGCACGATATTCTGGTGCGGGTGCGACCGAGCTAAGTAATTATCAAAAACTGTTAGCCGAAATGACAACAAAGCAAGATCGTGCAGCTCGATTTCAGTGTGTGTTAGTGTATATGCGCCATGCAAAAGACCCGACACCTATTATTTGTCAGGCGGCATGGGAAGGTACCATTGCGCATGCTCCACAGGGTGAGCAAGGTCATGGCTACGACCCTATTTTCATTCCTCAGGGATTTGATAAAACTGCGGCAGAATTAACCAGTGATGAAAAAAATGCCCACAGCCATCGGGGTAAAGCCCTCGAGCTGTTAATTGCGGCCATGAAAGCCAAAGGCATTATTCATGGTTAATCTTGCATCTAAACGCACGCTATTCATTACAAGGTGATTTATCCATGCTGTCATTACCACCACTAAGCTTGTACATCCATATTCCGTGGTGCGTGCAAAAATGCCCTTATTGCGATTTTAACTCCCATGGTCAACATGGCGAGTTACCTCAACAAGCCTATGTTGATGCGTTACTTGCCGACCTGAAAAATGATTTAGCTTACGTCCAACAACGCTCCATACACACTATATTTATTGGCGGTGGTACGCCTTCTTTATTTGATGCCAGCCAAATTGAGCGCTTATTAAAGGGTGTGGAAGCCTTAATTCCTTTTGAAAAGGAGATTGAGATCACCATGGAGGCTAACCCCGGCACACTAGAGCATGATGATTTTGCGGCCTATCGTGCCGCCGGTGTCACTCGCCTTTCAATTGGGGTACAAAGCTTTTCAAAAGAAAAGCTTAATCTTCTTGGGCGTATTCATGATCAAAATGAAGCGAAAACTGCGGCCGAAAAAGCCAAACAAGCGCAATACTTGAGTTTTAACCTCGATCTCATGCACGGTTTACCCAATCAAAGTTTTGATGAAGCAATGCATGACATTGACACTGCCGCAGCGCTTTTACCACCGCACTTATCTTGGTACCAATTGACCATTGAGCCTAATACACTGTTTTACTCTAAGCCACCGCAATTACCAGATGATGAAAACCTCTGGCATATTTATGAGCAAGGTCAAAAAAAGTTAGCCGAGTTAGGTTATGAACAATACGAGATTTCTGCCTATGCCAAACCAGGATTTCAATGCAGACACAATCTAAACTATTGGCAGTTTGGTGATTATTTAGGTATTGGTTGCGGAGCCCATGGCAAAATCACCTTGCCAGATACCGACAACATTATACGTACCGTAAAAATTAAACATCCAAAAGGCTATTTGGCGGCCAGTGACTATACCTTTGAAACAACAGAGGTGATTGCGCAAGACAGACCATTAGAGTATTTAATGAATCGCTTACGCCTAATGACACCGATCCCCAAAACTGAATTTGAATTACGCACAGGGCAAAAAGCGACCGTTGTTAAAGAGGGCATGGAAAAGTCGATTGCCCGTGGCTTAGTTACCGAAACAGATACCCATTGGCAACTTACCCCTAAAGGGCATATGTTTGTCAACGACCTTTTATCTCAGTTTATTTAAATGACGTTTATCATTGCCCCGAAGCCAACTCGGGGCATTCGTCATGCTTGTAAGTATCCCCAACGCAATATCACATGTCGTGGCTTTACAAAAGTGGATAGACTAAACGCCATCATTTCACCCATTAAATATAGCAAGCAGGCGCTGTAACTTTTAACCTCACCTGCGATACTCAGAAAATATTGATTCAACGTTTACTCAAGATCACAGCAAAACGCTGTCATTTAGTAATGTTCATAAAAATTGATATCACCCTATGTATCAGAACCCTTTCATTTTTATTACAACACCGAAACACTTACTAACACTTCCTTTTATACTTTTGCTTAAAGCTTTATTAGGATAGCGGCTTTTAAAATACTATTGGATGCGTGCGATGCTAACAAAAACAAAAGCCACCTTAATTGCTCTAACCCTTTCTAGCTTATTAAGCGGTGCGGTTTATGCTCATTCTACTCAAGTTTTTAGTGCCCAAGAGAGTGTTAAAACCGTTAGCGCAACCCAAACAGCATCAGAAAAAGCCAACGCGCTATTTGATGAATTTTTTATGCAAAGCGTGATGGCTAATCCTGTTAATCAAACCTATTTAGGCATTAAGCAAGACTATGATAAATGGAACGATATTTCAGATGCGGGTTTAGATAGTGATTTAGCCTTAACTAAAGCCCAGCTAGCTAAGTTATTAACCCTAGATGTTAGCCAACTTGATGAGCAAACCACCCTTAGCTATGAACTGTTAAAAGCCAGTTTTGAGCAGCGCATAGCCGATGATAAATGGCGTTATCATACTTATCCGATTAATCAAATGTATGGCCTGCATTCAATGGTGCCATCCTTCATGATTAACCAGCATCAGATCACCGATTTAAGTGATGCTAAGGCTTATATTAGCCGTTTAGTGGGTATTCAGCCTTTACTCAAACAGCTGGAAGTTGAATTAACCGTTCGCGCCAATAAACAGATTATTGCGCCCAAATTTGTATTTCCATACGTTATTTCAGACAGCCAAAATATCATTACTGGTGCCCCATTTGATGACAGCGACAAAGACAGTGCGTTGTGGGCTGACTTTAAGCGCAAAGTGGCTAAATTAGCGATAACTGATAATGAGAAAAGCACCCTATTAGCTGAGGCAAAATCAGCATTAATCGAGCATGTTGAACCCGGTTATCAAAGCCTAATTAGCTATGTCACTGAGTTAGAGACCAAAGCAGACACCCGCGATGGTGCTTGGAAGTTTCCTGATGGCGAAGCTTACTTCAACAATGCCTTAGCCCGCACCACCACGACTGATATGACCTCAGATCAAATCCATGAACTAGGCTTGTCTGAAGTGGCTCGTATCCATGGGGAAATGCGCGACATTATGAAAAAAGTCGGCTTTAAGGGTGATTTACAAGCTTTCTTTGCTTTTATGCGCGATGACAAACAATTTTATTACCCAGATACCCAAGCTGGCCGTGATGCATACATTACTGAAGCCAAAGCCTTAATCGATAACATGGAATCGCGTTTAGACGAAGTCTTTAAAATTAAACCTAAGGCGAAACTGGTGGTGCGTCCGGTTGAAGCCTTCCGAGAGCAATCTGCAGGAAAAGCATTTTATGATCAACCTGCGCCAGATGGTTCACGCCCTGGCACTTACTATGCAAACCTGTATGAAATGAATGCAATGCCCAAATATCAAATGGAAGCACTGGCTTATCATGAAGGTGTACCGGGTCATCACATGCAAATTGCTATCGCACAAGAGTTAGAGGGACTGCCTCAGTTCCGTAAGTTTGGTGGCTACACCGCCTATATTGAAGGCTGGGGATTATATACCGAATACTTCCCTAAGGAGATGGGCTTATATGCCGACCCGTACTCTGACTTTGGCCGTCTTGCTATGGAGCTATGGCGTGCCTGCCGTTTAGTGGTAGACACAGGGATCCACACTAAAAAATGGACCCGTGAACAAGGCATTGCCTATTACGTTAAAAACACACCTAACGCGGAGTCTGATGCGATAAAAATGGTAGAGCGTCATATCGTTATGCCATCTCAAGCAACCGCGTATAAAATTGGTATGATTAAGATTCTTGCGCTGCGTGAAAAGGCTAAAAAGCAGCTGGGTGATAAATTTGATATTCGCGATTTTCATACGCTGATATTAAAAAATGGCCCATTGCCTTTAGACGTGTTAGAAACCAAAGTTAACCAATGGGTTGATTCGGTTAAATAAACGATATTTATACCTATCCCAGTCAAAAGTGATCAAAATATAGTAAAGAAAAGTGCTTGATAACAAGATAGATTTTTATGATAAGTCGTTATCCTACAGTCTAAAAATCGAACACCGTTGTCGAGCATTTTCACATCTGACCCATAGGGATATGGGAAATGTCAGTATAATGTCGACAACATCACTGGCCTTGTGATCGCGACATTCCGTTCATCCTGAACATCCCAGCAGCAGGCAATTAATTAAACTGAAGCTATGTACTTCTATGCCTGAGCAAAGATAGATGGATTACAAAATAGATAGTCGGTAGAAAAAAATAACCCCAGACAAAGTCTGGGGTAAACCAATTAAACTAGGATGATGGTTTCAAAGCTGATACCGTTTAGTTTGCAATTAGATATCAGCCGTGATTCAAAACTTGCTTGTTAGCGGATTTGTACACATCATTGAAAAGGGGTCATTTTTCAATAACATGCTTTGGTCAAATCATCTCGAATCAACTAACACCTATTGTATTCAAATAAGAACGAACTGCAACACAAACAAATTCATACAAACATAAGCCATTGATTACCGACATAACAGCACCCACAGCATAAGCGAAACAAACACATGATTAATAAGAGAAAATAAAAAACCGCATACTAAGATGCGGTTTTATTCACTTTGGCGAACAATGTTTTCAAAATTACTTACGTAATTTATACAAGTGTTCGAATTTAGTATCCCAGTAGGGTGATGTACCAATGTGACCTTTGATGAAATCAATAAAGGCACTGACCTTAGGTGCAAGGTGTTTACGACGAGGATAAACAGCTTGTAATGGCAAGTTATTGGTTAATTGCCAATCGGGTAATAATGGTACCAGTGTGCCATTTTCAATTTCGTCTTCCATTAAGTAACTGGCAAGATAAGCAATCCCTAAACCGCTTACAGCTGCTGACTTTAACGCTGGCGCATTATCAACACGGAAATTTCCTGAAACACCAATCTCACAGTAATCTTCACCTTTTTTGAACTGCCACATACTGTGTTCATGCCATTCTCCCTGATACACCAAACAGTTGTGATCAACCAGTTGTTCTGGGCGTGAAATATTGCCATGTTTAGCGATGTATTTAGGTGATGCCGCTAACAAGAACTGACACTTCATTAGCGGACGAGCAACCATGCCTAATGGCAATTGCTCTGACATGGTTAACAAAAGGTCTAACCCTTCACTCACAACATCGACTTTGTGATCAAGCAAACTTACCTGCAACTCTAACTCTGGGTGTTTAGCCATAAACTCAGGTAGGGCTGGTATGATATGCATGGTACCGAACGATTGTGAAATACCTACCTTCAATACACCACGGGTGGCATCATTTAAATTATGCACACTGGCGACAGCTTGTTCAGCATCACGCAGTAACTCCTCACCTTGCAAATAAAGTAAGTTTCCTGCTTCAGTCAAACTTAAGCTTCGTGTGGTTCGCTGAATAAGTTGAACACCCAGTTTATGTTCTAAATCAGCAACCTGAGTACTCACTTTTGACTTGGATATACCAAGACGTCTAGCCGCAGCACTGAAACTGCCTGCGCGTGCGACATGGGTAAAAATTGCAATAGGTTCTAACAGTTCTAACATGAAAGTCGCCTTAAGCTGTTTACGACATTGAAAACGATTTTCGGCAATTTCTTTACTGACCTTGTCACCTGTGAATGTCATATCACAGGGTAATCAACTGGCTAGTTCTTTATTTTTACTAAAAAACAGCTAGATTAGGCGGTAAAGTTACGCCAATTATCCGAAAAACTAACAAAAATTGAAATAGAGTGCATTTTTCTTATAATTTTTATGAGTATAACAAAAAACTATCCTATTGCTCTATAATTATAATTGTCAATTTTTTTATCAGAACAAACTTGGCATTAAACAAGATGATATGAAGTTTTCATCCGCGCAAAAAGTAAAAGATCCACCTTCTTAAAAAGCTGGCTTTGATATCACGCCCGAAAAGAGAGCTTTCCTACCCTGCGTTAACAAGACGCCGTAAATATATCCCTATAGGCTCTACTAAATCATCCCTGATTTAGAAGCTTGTACCGCACAATTAGCAAAGCTCACCTATCACTTGAGTTAATAAGCTATGTTCAAATGAACTTATATGAGGCAAATACTAATTGATGATAACCCCCTACTGAAATAGGTGGTTTAGGGCTGAAAACAAAAAGCCCCTGCACGATTAAACATGCAGGGGAAAGTCAGGTGACAAGCATAAAACTAACAGTAAAGCGTTTAAAATGTGTCGCTAAACCTCTTTGAAGCGAATAGAACCTACTGGCTAACTTATTCTGCTAAAGGTTTATCTTGTAAAACAGCCAGTGGATAGGGTGCTAATTGCGGGATAGATTTTCTCAGCTGATTTTCTAACACCATTAACTGCTCGAAATCACCACACACTTTATTCGCTCTGGTTTCTAACGCTTGAGATTGTGATTCCATTTGGGTTTCGATGTCTTTACCTACATTTTCCATTTTAGCGGCAAAGGTATTCATTTTTTCTTCAAATGACCCGCCTTCTGCGGACATAATCTGGCTTCCCATGCTCATCATTAAGCTGCCAATTGAATTTGAAATAATATTTTCCATTTCTTGTTCAAACTCTTCATTAAAGGTTTCCTCTAATGAAGCGTCAGTTGAACCAATAAAGAATTTATCGCCATGTTGATATGCCATGGTGTCTACTCGTTTTTCAATACCCGCCATTAATTTATCAATTTGGCTACCCGCAGCATCACCTAACAGCGGCGTTAAAGCCATACTCACGGCTTGTGTCGCTACGCTAACAACCTCACCGACTAAATCAATCACTTCTGGCACTTGGCGAGAAACTTCATCAGAGTATTGTGTCAGTAGTTTTTGCTGGCTAGCGTTCAACTGAACGGCTTTACCCTCAACGAATAACTGCCCTACTTCAACACGGTATTTTTCAGTCCCTTTTTCACTTATCTTTACAGATTTAGGCTCGACGGTTACATCGTAGTTTAAGGTGACATTGCAGTTTTGATCATTCAAAGACATTTTTGCCATTGCAGGCGTTAATGCTCCAGCGGTAAAAATCAATCCCGATAAGGCAATGCCCGTCAGCAATTTTTGCCCTAATAAAGGGGATTGAATTGTGCTGTTTGATTGTGTTGTGGTTACTTTATTGTTGTTAGCCATGAGGTAAATCCTTTTTTAAATCAATATATTTAACTGCCAAAGGTGAAATTTTGCCTTAAAAAACTAGCGCTACACTATTTCCCTCTCAATCTTGACAATGATAAAGCACTTAGCGTGCCAAAATTAAAAATAAACAATAATACAACAACTTAATCGATACCCCGTAATGTAACTTAATATTCATCGACAACAAATTAGCTAAATAAACCACTTATTAAGTAATTTAATCAACTCAATATTTAACGCAATGAATTTAGGAAGGGTTGATGATTAGTAGAGATATAAATAGTTAGAAGATAGAGCGCCCTAATTGCTGGCAAAGGTGCTCTAACATTGCTGTACCCGCTAATGAATTGCCATTAGCATCTAATTCTGGCGACCAAACACACACTGACATATCACCTGGGATCACTGCAATAATACCGCCACCAACACCACTTTTACCCGGCATGCCCACTCGATAAGCAAATTCACCCGCGCCATCATACAAACCAGATGTCGCCAATAACGCATTTAATTGCCGAGTTTGAACTGGCGTGACAAGTTGCTCACCCGTTAAAGTTTTACCTCGGTTTGCCAAATACAGCATCGACTTAGATAAATCGGCACAATTCATTCTTAACGCGCAATAATGAAAATAACTTTTCAGTACGGTTTCAACAACCCCATCAAAATTGCCAAATGATTTCATTAAATAAGCTATCGCAGCATTACGGGCACTAAAAGCAAATTCAGAATCAGCAACCACTTTGTCATAGGCGATAGTGGGATTCATACTGAGTTTACGCACAACCTCTAACATGCGCTGTTTTGGCGCGCCGCTTCTGGCCTGCAGTAAATCTGCTATCACTAACGCACCAGCATTGATAAATGGGTTTCGGGGCTTACCACGCTCTAGCTCAACTTGGACTAATGAATTAAAAGAATGGCCTGAAGGCTCTTTGCCTACACGGCTCCAAATTTCATCTTCACGGTAAAGATTGAGTGCTAAGGTAAGACTAAAAACTTTAGAGATAGATTGAATAGAGAAAGGTTCAAGATAATCACCTGCACCAATTGTTTGCCCGTCAACGGTGGTGACGGCAATGGCAAGCTTAGTGTTATCTACGTTTGCTAATGCGGGAATATAATCGGCAACTTTGCCTTTACCTAAAAGCGGCCTGACACTGTCGACCGCTTGTTGTAGTAATGCTTGGTTTAGCAATTAGCCCCACCAAATATCATATAAAGTAGAGGCTTGCACTTCTTTTACCGGTTTGCCTTGCCAAAAACCAGTGACTGCAGCGATATCTTCATCGGTACATTTGCCAATGTGCTGAGTGGCAATAATGCCTTGCCATTCTTTATGACCACCGCCGTGAAAACCTAATTGGCGAGGTTCAATCACTTCATCGATAAACTGATCCACCAAACTGTCAATGTCTTGCTCCGACACAGACTCTTCAAACGTCCACTGGATGTCAAAACCAAACTCTTGAAACTCATCTACACGTAACTTTTTACGTAAACGACGGCTACGATTTTTTGCCATGATTTGTCTCCTAATAGACGTTATTAATCAATACGTTCGAACATTATATCCCAAACACCATGACCTAATCGATGGCCACGAGCCTCAAATTTTGTCAATGGGCGATGGTCGGGTCTTTCCACCACTGTACCTGTTGCGGATTGGTTTTTATATCCTGGAGCGGCTTGCATAACTTCTAGCATATGCTCGCTGTAGTTTTCCCAATCTGTGGCCATGTGGAATACGCCGCCCACTTTTAGTTTACGGCGAATAAGTTGCACAAATTCAGGCTGAACAATACGGCGCTTGTGGTGACGTTTTTTATGCCAAGGATCAGGAAAAAATAACTGCACACGCGCCAAAGCACCGTCGGCAATACTGTGCTCTAATACTTCCATGGCATCATGGTGATATACACGTAAGTTAGTCACTTGGGCTTCACCGGCATCGGCCAAACACGCCCCCACGCCAGGCTTATGTACTTCAATACCAATGTAGTTTAGCTCAGGAGCGGCTTTCGCCATTTGCACTAAAGATGCCCCCATGCCGAAACCGATTTCTAAAACCGTGTCGGCATCGCGGCCAAATACCTGGGTTAAATCCAAAGCTTCAGGACTGTAATCAAGCCCCATTGTTGACCAATGTGATTCAATAGCTTGTGATTGACCTTTTGTTAAACGGCCTTCACGTAGTACAAAGCTTCTGATTTTACGAAGGTACTTACCTTCTTCATTAAATTCAGCTGTGGTAACGTCGCTCATTTTCGCCTCTTTACTACAATTATGCGTTTAAAAAACAGCAGTACTTGTAATAGTTAATCTTAAATTTTTATTTCAGCCCCATAGTATACCTAATCCGCTAACAATTGTTTATATAAACCTTGTTTGATTAATTACCTATCGCTACACTGCGACGATGAAAAAAGTATCCTCTTTCGCTGAGCGCATCATCGCTTGGTATGACATCCACGGCCGTAAAAAGTTGCCGTGGCAACTAGATAAAACCCCTTATAGTGTGTGGGTTTCAGAGATTATGTTGCAACAAACCCAAGTTGCAACCGTGATCCCTTATTACCAAAAATTTATGGCACGTTTTCCAACGGTAGTTGATTTGGCTAATGCACACCAAGATGAAGTATTACACCTTTGGACTGGATTAGGTTATTACGCCAGAGCACGTAATCTTCACAAAGCGGCAATTGATATCAGAGATAAGTTTGATGGTGTTTTTCCAACCGAGTTTGAACAGGTATTAGCGCTATCCGGCATAGGCCGTTCGACGGCTGGCGCGGTGTTATCTTTATCTCTTGGTCAACATCACCCTATTTTAGATGGTAACGTTAAACGAGTGCTTGCCCGCCATGGTGCCATTGATGGCTGGCCTGGCCAAAAGGCTGTTGAGCAAACGTTATGGGATTTAACCCATGAGCTAACCCCGATAAAGGATGTACAAAAATATAATCAAGCCATGATGGATTTGGGTGCCAGTATTTGCAGTCGAAGTAAACCACAATGCTCAAACTGTCCCGTGGCAATTGATTGCAAAGCGCAGCTAAGCGGTAACCAAAGCCATTATCCCGGTAAAAAACCCAAAAAAACCATCCCATCTAAGCAAGCCTGGATGCTTGTGATGTTATATCAAGGACAAGTGCAATTAATTCAGCGCCCACCCGCTGGAATTTGGGGGGGACTATGGTGTTTTCCTCAATTTGATTCTCAAGCCTTGATTGAGCAGTATGTTAATCAACACCAGATGAGTAAATCTGATATTGAATTAGCGGGGTTTAGGCATACGTTTAGTCATTTTCATTTAGATATCAGCCCTATTTTAGTGGATGTTGAAAATCAAGATTTGTGCTTTTCAACAGCGGATATTGATGGGGTGATGGAACAAACGCCTCCACTCTGGTATAACATCACCCATCCAGCCAAAGTCGGCTTAGCCGCTGCAACTGAAAAGATTTTAGCCAATCTTGCTGCAGAACTCGCTAATCAACCCGATGATGTCGCTGCCCTAATACACGTTAAGGAGTAAACATGGCTCGCACTGTAGAATGCGTTCATTTAAATAAATCAGCTGACGGCTTAGACTTTCAACTTTATCCAGGTGCCTTAGGTAAACGTATTTTTGACAATATCAGTAAAGAAGCATGGGGTTTGTGGCAGAAAAAACAAACAATGCTGATTAACGAGAAAAAACTTAACATGATGAATGTTGAGGATCGTCAGTTTCTTGAACAGCAGATGACTCAATTCTTATTTGAAGGTAAAGATGTAGAAATTGAAGGCTACGTTCCCCCTTCAGAAGATTAATCATCATATATCTAGGCCGTTAATAGCTAAGTTTTGCTAAAAGGATAAGTTAATCACTTATCCTTTTTTGTTTGTCATAATGGTTATGGACAGCGCAAGTTTACCGACTAGGGTTAATACCATCAATTTATCTTCAGGCTAAATTAGCCTAGACTGAGCATCAACTTAAATTATCGATTAACACTAGGGGCAGTATGTTTAGCTTGGCTAATCTACCAAAAACTATAATAAAACTAGGTTATTTAACTATTTCATTATGCAGTTTTTCGGCACTTGCCGAAATGCCCACAGACCTTCATCCCAATGAGGTCAAATATGCTCATACCCCCATTACTATCGATGGCAAACCCGATAGTTTGTGGGACAGCGCACCTTGGCAAGCAATTGATCAGCTTATTTTAGGGGTACAACCTACTGCAGCTGACTTTAGTGGACGCTATAAACTATTGTGGCGCGAAGATAAATTGTATTTGCTAGCAGAAATCGTTGACGATGTATTGTTCGACAAAACCGCCGTTCCCACAAGCTTGTATTGGGATGATGATTGCCTTGAAGTATTTATTGATCAAGACGCTTCGGGCGGTGAGCATCAATTTAATCACAATGCGTTTGCATATCATGTAGCCCTAGACAATCAAGTTGCTGACTTTAATCGCTCCCAACAGGCACAAACCTTTAACCAACATGTGCAAAGCCGATGGCAGCGAGACACTGCGCGCCCAGAGGTTATCTATTGGGAACTGGCCATCAGTATCTTCCCTGATGATTACAATGACAAACTGGCTGCAGACGATGCACAACAAGTATCTGCTGTTAACTTAAAAGTGGGAGATATTATCGGATTTATGGTGGCCTATTGTGATAACGATGGCTCAAATGAACGTGAAATGTTGTTGGCTCCCATCACATTAGTCCAATTAATGGTGACAAAAACCTTGGCTACAAAACAGCAGACGTGTTCGGGAACATTAAACTGGTTAAATAACCTCAGCTCGGGTTAATAAACGCTTAGTAAACAGCCCTTTATTTTGCTAACTGCGTTTCATTAACGTGCAATAGACAAGCTATTGACGTGTTAATGCGCCTTGTTTTCAAAACAAATGACAAGTTTGCTACAAAATAAGCTCAATCTATTGAATTGTGCTTATTGAGTTCGTCTCTTGACCCGAGTTGAAGCTTGCAAATTGCGACTTATTTTTTAATACCCTCGACAACCAACTCAAGCTCAACATTCGCTGAGGCTGGGCCGAGATCCATTTTCATACCATAGTCTTTCATTTTAAACGTGGTTGTACCGGTAAAACCTGCGCGGTATCCGCCCCAAGGGTCATCACCTTCACCAATCAATACCGCATCAATAGCCAACGGTTTCGTCACGCCATTGAAGGTAAAATCACCATTAACAACAAACTTACCCTCACCTTTGTCTTCTACCGAAGTCGATTTAAAGCTCGCTTTTGGAAATTTTGCTGTGTTTAAAAAATCTGGACTACGTAAATGCTTGTCACGTTCAGCGTGATTAGAATCAACGCTATCTGTGTTGATATCAACATTAATACTCGCCTGACTCACTTTACTGGCATCAAAGCTAAAGTCTCCTGAAAAGTCATTAAAGCGACCCATTACAAAACTATAGCCTAAATGACTGACTTTAAATTGAATAAACGCATGGGCACCCTGGGTGTCGATAACGTAGTCCGCTGCGTTGGCCGTATTGGCAACCAACATTGGCGCTAACATGGCAGAACTGATTACGGCTGCAATTAAGTGTTTTTTCATGGTTAATCCTTCCTATAGGTTAATGGCTTTTATGTAGTAAATAAGTGTGCTTGTTTCACACAGTGTAAACGGCATCATCAAGCAGTGATCATTGCTGGTTAACCGATTAAACGTGTTATTTAGTTAACTAACGCTTAACTCGGAACATTCGCGTTAAGGTTGAATCTTTGTCTATAAAATGATGCTTAAGTGCACCTGCGGCATGGATAACCACTAAACCCATCAGGCTGTATGCCGCATACTGATGAAACAAACCAGCAAGATCAGCTTGATCATCAAATAACTCCCCCACGGCTGGGAATTGAAACCAATCAAATACCCAAATTCCACGGCCATCTGCTGTCGAGATTAAAATACCCGACACCATAATGGACAGCATCAAAAGATAAATCACTCTATGGGCCCAATAGGCACTCTTTTGCTCCCATTGCTTATGCGTTGATACCGGTGCCGGCTTGGTTGCGATAAATCGCCATAAAAGCCTGAATGTGGTTAATAGCAATAGCAATATTCCAACACTTCTATGAATATCGGGGGCAGTTTTATACCAGCTACTGTAATAGGTTAAATCAACCATCCAAAAACCAAGCGCAAATAAGCCTATGACGATGACGGCTGATACCCAATGAATAAAAATGGTTATTAACCCGTATCCAGCAGGACTATTGTTAAACATGGCTCCCCCTTAAATGTGCCTTTTGATGCGTTAACATCATGTGAAACAGTTTACTTACTATTTAATAAATATAAATCAGTAAAAATAGCCAATATCTTTCTAAAAATTAGAATAATTAATCATTTCAGCCTTAATACTGGCTACTAATAAGCTTTAGCGACTTCCACAGTTTAAAAAAATGTCGCTTTTTGGTCTAAAAAGCAGCAACCCCACTAAAAAATCGCCATCCTGACTACAATGTGAGCGAACGAGTAAAAAGTTTTTAAAAACTACTTGCACGATAAAAACCATCCCTATATTATGTGCGCACTCCAGACGAGACAGGCATTTCACAGTAAGCCAATTGAATCTGAAGTAGATGACTAACACTTAGTTTAGTTGCCCGAATAGCTCAGTCGGTAGAGCAGAGGATTGAAAATCCTCGTGTCCCTGGTTCGATTCCGGGTTCGGGCACCACAATTTAGCCGGCATAGCTCAGTTGGTAGAGCAACTGACTTGTAATCAGTAGGTCCCGAGTTCGACTCTTGGTGCCGGCACCATAAAAAACAAAAAAGCCACTCAATGAGTGGCTTTTTTGTATCTACAATTTGTCTTCATATTCAAATCTATTTCAGCCTTGTGATGATTAAAGGCATCACTCAAGTGCAGAGCCATCTTCTTAGCGTTGCCATTGGTACAATGATGGCCACTGCTAATTTGCATACTTAAATTCGATAAAACCTTATATTTAGCTCGTTTAATACGAAAGTGTTCTAAAATGCTTAACAATCAATGCTCATTTAGGCTGTGCTTATCTTTGTTTATTTATCAACAAAGATAAGCACAGCCTAGCTAAATGAACATCACAACACAAGGTCGTACAGGGTATTAGCAAGGCTAATCTGAACTTGGCTTGTTCTCACTGATAAAGGCTTTTACTCAATCACAAGGAATTATAATGATTCTCAGATTTCGATTTTTGTTCTTGATATTTATTCATTATTTCAAACGTTCTATCGGGGTATTGGATGAAAACACCTTACACTTTCGCGTTTTCATCAATGATGTTGATGTAAAAAGAATGAGCAGCGATAGATATTTACCGATCATGGATCTTGGTCGGATAAATATTATTCTTCAGGCTGGTCTGCTAAATGCTTTCCTAAAAAACAAATGGGTACCTGTGGCTAGAATTGCCACGGTCAGATACCGCTATCCCCTTAAAATTTTTGAAAGGTATCTACTGAAATCAAGCATTATTTATTGGGATGATGAATGGGTCTGGACTGAGCACAAATTTGAAAGGAATGGCAAAGTAACAGCTGTAGGAATAACCAAAATTACATTTGTGGGAGCAAATGGCATGGTGCCAATCACTGAGGTAATAGAAGCGTATGGCTATCCTGTGGCTAAATTAGCGATGCCAGAGGCGATCAAAGAACTGATGAGAGTTGAGTTAAACATGAGAAAAGAATAAATCACCCTCCCAACATACTTTAACAGACATAAAAAAGAGAGCATAAGCTCTCTTTATTGTGTCTGCTGAAGTAACAAACGTTACTTCCAACTTTTCATTTTATGCCCTTTTACCGCATAAAATAGAATGAACAGATAACAGGGGAACATCACCATGTAGCCACCTTGCATACCAAGAGAAGTGGCTGAGCTGGTTAATCCCCAAAATAGTGGTCCGAAAGCACCGCCAGCAATACCCATAATCAATAACGCTGAGCCCGTACTGGTTAACTTACCCATACCAGACAATGCGAGAGGCCACACAGCAGGCCATACAATAGCATTGGCTAAACCTAAGAAAGCAATCATTAATAAAGTATCAGGTAGCTGTGCACCGCCAAATGGGACTAATAGCAAATCTGCTATCGCATATGATTGACTATCACCAAATACGATACCCGCGGTTAATAATAAGCCTAAAACCGCGCTGACCATGAGTGCATTTGGCTGCGAAATAAATCGAGGAATACAGATAATACCCAGAGTGTAACCCAGTACCATACAAAGCATGGTGTAAGAGGTCATCACGCCATAATTTTCAACACCCAAGGTTAGTGCAAAGGTACCAATGGTATCACCGGCAATGACCTCTACAGCAACGTATACAAATAACGCCACTACACCTAAAGCAAGGTTAGGATGAGATAAAGCTTGTTTAATTTGACCTTTGTCAGAGTCCTGTTCTTGTTGCTCTTTTTCTAATTCTGGTAATGGTGATTTTTTAACAGCAAAAGCTAAAATGCCAATAAAGATAGCCATACCAAGATAAGGATAAATAAGGCTATTTGCCATTTCATCAATTTGGATCTGAGTCAGTTCAGTACCGACACGGTCTTTAAAGCTATCTAGAATTAATGCGGTAAACACCATTGGCGCGATAACACCTGCACCTTTATTCAAAATCCCCATCACACTCACACGTGCGGCAGCAGACTCTTCAGGCCCTAAGCGCACCACATAGGGATTTACTGCGGTTTGCAGTAGCGTTTGCCCGGTACCCATCACTAACTGCGCCAGTAGAAACAGCACAAAAATTTGGGTTTGCGCTGCAGGAATAAATAGCAGGCCGGCTAGCATCATAATGCCCATACCTAACGCCATACCATTTTTATAACCGACTTTGCGGATCACCCAAGCCGAGGGTAACGCAGTAAAGGTCACAGCAATGTAAAATGAAAATAGGATGAGTGACGCTTGGAAAGGCGTTAGTTGAAGAATTTGTTTCAGATACGGCATCAACGAGCCATTCAGCCATGTTGCGAAGCCGAGAATAAAAAACAGAACCGCGACAATTGCCATCGGTACTAAGCTACTTTTAGATTGTTCTTTCGTTGCTGTCATTTCCATAAACCTGCTCATTATTTTATTTATAGGGTCTTTGCGGTTTGTTAGGCGAAATGTGAATTGAGTCACATTAACCAACTTATTCGATAGTAGAACAATTCAACCACTAAGACAACGCTGTCATTTACAACTAAAGCCTAAATATCTCTGCCTTTAATTTAAATTCGAATAAATATTTTACGACGATACATCCATAACAAAATTAGCCATTGCACTGTGATAAAGCCTATTACACTGATAAGTTGCTGAGCTGAATCAGGAAAAGCTTGTATCACTCCACCAAACACACTGCGAGTAATATAGTGCCAATCAATTAAGCTCGAGCCTAAATAAACAATGATGGCGTTTGTACCAATCACCACGAATACAAAAGCCCACTTTTGCCATTTAAGCACATCAATCACAGCATAAAATAAGGCTAAAAACAGTAAACTCCATCCCGACGTTACCAGCACAAAGCTGCTGCTCCAAAGATCTTTATTAACCGGGATAATTGGATTTAATAACCAGCCAAGTGCCAACAACACCAGACCGCTTAGCGTCATAATCAATACTTTTGCCCAATCCCCTTTAGGGTGCGACTTGACAATGAATTGGCCAACAAACACGCCAATTAATGCATTGACCACGGCGGGAATGGTTGAAAGCACACCTTCTGGATCTAACGGTCTATTTTGATAAGCGATACCTGGACGTAATAACCCATCAATGTAAGCATTAATACTGCCGTCCATGGTAAATATCCCCGCTTGACCGCCAGGAAATGGCATAAAGCACAGTAGTAGAGAATATCCCACTAACAGCCCAATAGTGGTGATAATTTGAGTGCGTAACGACGTGTGCCATACCAAAAATGCGGCAAAGAACCATGCAAAACCAATACGTGCTAATACACTAGAAAAACGTATCTGTTCAGGATCAACCGGCACCCCAGAGCCCCAACCATGGTTATAAAGCACGCCAAGGCCAATCAATAATGCTAACCGTTTGATAGCATGACGATACAAAGGCATTCGTTGTGGCAATGGCAGTTTATCTAATCGTTTAGGAGATAAACCTAGTGCGACACCTGAAAGAAATATAAACAAGGGGAAAATAAGATCATACAATGTAAAACCATGCCACTGACTATGCAGCATTTGCCCTGCAGCAATTTGCCATCCCGCCCATCCGGTCAAAACAAACATGGCAGCAAACAGCCCTTCCCCACCAATAATCCAGAACATGTCAAAGCCACGTAAAGCATCAAGTGACATTAATCTTGGCTTATTGGGTTTATCTTGCTTCAATTCAGTGTTTGCGGTGGCGTTGGCAGACATTACGGCCCCTATTGTTATTATATTTTTGACTCATTCACTAGCTTAAATTGGTAAGCTATTGTGCAAATACTATTTTGCCACCTATGTAGGTTCTGCTGACTTGATTGGCGCTATTTAACAGCACCAAGTCAGCTTTAAATCCTGGTTTAATCACCCCTAAGGATTTTTCTAAACCAAGAAATTGTGCTGGATACATTGATGCCATACGCAGCGCTTCATCGTGGGCGAGTCCTAACATGGTGACGCTATTATTTACCGCGCCAACCATATCAAGCACACAACCGGCTAACTCACCCGTAGATGCATTAAGACGATCTCCCTGACGAACCACTTTAATTCCAAATAATTCAAAACTGGCGTCTTCACTCATACCCACAGGTGGCATGGCATCGGTCACTAACATCATTTTGCCACGAGGTTTAGCATTGATTGCCACTTTTGCGGCAGCGCTGTGAACATGGTGTCCATCAACAATCAAACCACACCATGAATCTTGGTTTTCAAGTGCTGCACCAACCATACCTGGTTCACGAGAGCCCAAAGGTGACATTGCATTGAACAAATGAGTGAACCCACTAGCACCAGCATCTAATGCCGCAACCACAGTGTCATAGTCAGCATTAGAATGGCCAAGGCAGACGCGCACGCCAGCTTTCACTAATGACTTAATCACCTGAGTGGAAACATTTTCTGGCGCTAAAGTGACCACTTTTATCCCCAAATCTTGACGACTGAAGATTGCTAATTCTTCATCACTGATTTTGCGAATAAACTGCTGTGGATGAACACCTTTTTTAGGCACACTTAAATGCGGGCCTTCAAAATGCACGCCTAATACACCGGCTTTATTATGTTTAATCGCATCAGCAACGGCGTCAGCGGCCTTAGCCATTACCGAAACATCATCGGTAATCAAGGTAGGTAAAAATCCCGTTGTACCAAAGCGGGCGTGGGCACGACCGATTGTTTCAATACATTCAACGCTCGGTTGGTCGTTAAATAAGGCGCCACCGCCACCATTGACTTGAACATCAACAAACCCTGGCACAAGGGTCCCTGCAAGGTGATGCACTATGCTAGGGTCTGCATCGATAACGTTAGCCGCCGCGGTGATCGCTGTAATCTTGCCAGCATCAATAGTTACTGCCATGTTTTGATGAAAAGCTTCACCGTCAAATAATCGTTCAACAATCAGGATTTGTTTCATAATATTCTCGTTTTGATTCTTAGTTTTTCGTCGACGTTACAGGGTTCTGGTCACTTTTTTCAAGCCTGCTGGCTGGTCAGGCGTTGTGCCATGGTCATTGTTACATCGAGATAAAACATTGCAATAAAGTAATGGCGCAACACCAGGGCGTAAGTCACTGGCGATGTGATTAAAATGGACAATATCTGCACCGCACTGCTTAACATTGTTAACTTGTTCTAGATAACGATGATGTGATTCATCATTCATGTCACAGATATACTTGGCAAATGCACTCGGATGCTTCGATGCCCAACATTCAAGCATCATAACAAACTGAGGTTGCAAGGCGGTTGATATTTCATCAACACCGAGTTGTTCAATAAACCCGTCATTAGCGATTAATGGCTGCGCAATATTAACAGGAGCAGTGCGAGCGTCTTGCCCCTTGATGGTATGTGTTGTCAAAATCACCCTCGCAACAGAATAATAATCCAATGCCCTATACGCTATAAGCTATACGCTATATCGCGAAAGGGTAAGTTGAAAAACTTACCCTGGGTGTGATTAAGCGACTGACTCAGCAGCATATTGTTGTTGAGCAAACAAACAGGCACCGAATTCAGGTGGCGATAATGAAGGAGACACTTTTGAGGCAACGTCTTCATCTAACCAAGTCAATAAGGGCTCTGCTAGACCACCTATCATCGAAAAACGACTAGGGTTAATGGTAAATAATCTTCTGGCAAGCTCACTGATATAAGCAGCACCTTCTTCGACAATAGCAATCGCAACCTTATCGCCTTCGTGTGCGGTAGCTAATACAATTCGTGCAAGTTTGGCATACACACTCGATGATTTGCCCGCTAAATTTTCAACGATACCAATTGCATCATTAACTTCAAAGTAGGCGAGTAATTTATCTGTAAGTGCAGTTTCACAAGCAAAACCGTCAAGTGTTAATAACACATGCTCAGCAGCTTTAAGGCCTAACCATGCACCACTGCCTTTATCACCTAAAGCAAAACCATGCCCACCTAAACTGATACTTTGATGACCAACATGCGCATATCCGCATGAACCTGTTCCGGTAATAATGACTGCCCCATCGGCACCATTGTGCGCACCAATGCAAGCGGTATGCAGATCAGTTGTTAAATACATCGATTTAAATGGATGCTGCCAATTTGAAATTTGATCGTAAAAATGACCTACATTGACGCCAGCAAGACCCAGTCCAGCAACAAGTTGGTTACAAGCCTCAGCAGGTAAACCAGCATCGGCTAGCGCAAGCTGAGTTGATTCAGTGATTGATTGAAAAGTTTGTTCTAAACCATGTAATGGATTTGCTCGGCCAGAAACACCGGTGCCAATTTGCTTATGGTCTTGAGTATAAATGGTTGCGCGGCATTTACTGCCACCGCCATCGATGCCAATGTAAAGCTGCGAATTGCTAAGCTGATTCTGACCCATGACTTTCCCCTCGGTATTCAGTTTAAGGTCGCTATTTTATTGATTGTATTTGCGCCTATGAATAAGTTAAGGCTATGTTACACCCAAAATGACAGCGTTGTCATTTGTTTTTTAACTCAAAATGGTTCATCAAATTTCAACTACAAATTAACCATTTAAAAACAATCTGATAGCTAAGGCATAGTTATCTTTGTTTATTTTTTATATCGACAAAGATAAACACGCCTGCGTAGCTGATGACTAAAAACTTAACGCTTTGAAACAAAAAGCCGTCAACAATATCGTTATTGACGGCTTTAAAACGGCTCTAAGCAACAACTAATTTACAACTAATGTGCGACCTTTTCGCTTGCCATCTGGTGTGATAGCTCGCACTTCTACCTGACCTTTAACTTCAACAGGACTCAGATAAGGCTGCCAAGCTTTACCTTGCTCTTTATATTCTATTTGTAATCCTGGAAAAGCGATATTTGCCGTAAGCACACCTTTATCATCAATGATTGCTCCTACGGTAGGCACCCGATATTCAATGCCCGCTTTGTCTAGTTTAGCCAGCTCTTTATGGCCTAAATGATTGGCCATTTTTTGCCATTCGCTCGCCTGCTGCTGTCTCATTTGTGCAGTAAAGTGCTGAGTCGATTGATTATAAACCGCGCCATTATACTGATATGGCACTTCCCATTCAGGCTTGTTCCATGCTCTTTCTGCCAGCATTAGCAATCTTGGGTAAATCATGTATTCAACCGTTTGATCGCTGCGTAAGGTTTCGCTCCAGAGTTGCCCCTGAATACCATCGAAGGTTTTACCCGCAACAATTGGACCACTGGTTTGTTGACCATTTTCGTCAACTTGAGGACGATCATCGGCCTCAAATGGATTACCTTCAATATCTAACCACTGTTCAGCATTAGCAGGTAAATTACCTGGCATAAAACTGAATATGTGTTTGCTGTTCAGCCCCCTAGATGCCCAGTAATAACCGTGCTCTTTTGGGTCAGCTTCATAAGGGAAGTCGAAATAAAGCACTTCTGGATTAGAAAGAATCGTTGTCCAACCATTATTAACTTGTTGGTGAGCACGCTGATAACCTTTATGGGATATCACATCCCAAACATTCGTTTGAGAGTTAGCAGGCATATTGGCTGGATTAGTATGGCTCATACCATCGCTCCAACCGGCTGGTTGAATGCCTTTTTCAGCTAACATATTGGCAACGCGTTCAATAAAGTAAGGGCCCACTAGCTTGATATCGGTTACGCCATATTGGTTATTAGCAATAAAGTCATGACAAATAGGAGATTCTAACCAAGCACCTGCGGTTTCATCTGCACCAATGTGATAAGTTGTTAAAGGCTGTCCCGCTTGGGTGTGTAATGCTGCGATTTCGGTAATCACTTTGTCGACAAAATGATAAGTCGATTCCATACACACATTTAAGGTGTTGTCGTCATAATACTGTACGGATGAATATAGCGTTGTGTCATTCGCGTCGGTAAGTAAAAACTCTTTTGCAGCCTGCTCATCACCCTTAGCCATAAGGTTACGATAACGAGCATCCATTGATTTAATCGCAGCGCGAGAATGCCCTGGCATATCCATTGACGGGATCACCTGAATTTGACGCGCATTGGCATACTTAATAATGTCAATATAATCCGCTTTTGTGTAGTAACCATTCACTTTAGTGTCAACAAAAGGTCCGCTGCCTAACTGAGGTAAAATACAGCTTGATTCAGTAATATCATGGCATCGTTTGCTGCCGATATCCGTCAATTCAGGTAAGCCATCAATCTCTAAACGCCAACCTTCGTCATCTCCCATGTGCAAATGTAATTTATTGAGTTTGTAGGCTGCCATTTGATCAAGCAAATCTAACAAGAACTGCTTACTATGGAAATTACGCGATACGTCAACATGCATACCACGGTATTGATAACGAGGACTGTCATCAATTTGCATGGCATTAATGGTCAAGTCGTTCAAATTAACCAGCGAGGTGATTGAGGCAATAGCATAGCTAAAACCACTGGGCTCATTGGCTTTGATCACAATGCCCTGATCCGCAATGGTTAACTGATATGAGCCAGCTTCTGGGTTAGCGGTTGATGATAATGTTGCAAATGAGACTTTTACCCCCTTGTCAGATTGTGGCACGCCAATACGTTCAAGACGGGCTAAAGCCGCTTGAATATCATCAGGATTCAACTTTGCATCCGTTATACTTTGCGTGTCTAAAGAGATCCCTTGTGATAAAGAGACCGCTTTAGCATTATCTAGCAGAACTTGTGTTTGAGGCGTGGGTAATAAAGAGTTAGCTGTTAATGCAGGCTCAATCGCTACGGCTTTATTCTGTTCAAATAAAACGCCTGATTTAGCCCATACTAATTTATCTTTATCGCTGCGCTGATATTGTCTTTTTGCATCAACGAATGCTTCGACATAGGGTCTAACTTCCATGCCTGTGTCAGCATCAATTTCAACACGGGTACTACTTATTATCTGCGGCGCTAGCTCTGTGCCATTAGCGTCTTTAGCAACGATGTAGTAATTAGGCATAAAGTCTGTTTCAGACAATTGCCATAACTCGCCACGAAAACGCAAGGTTTTAACCTGTCCGGCTTTAAATCCAGTAAATTTATCTGTAGGCGTTATACGGTGTAAATCACCTTTCACACGTTCAATCGTAAACTCGTCGTTAAGCACCGTTTGAACTGGGCGCATTTGGCTAAAATAGATTTCCCAATCACGGTTTAGCATATCTTTTGGACTGGTGAAATCAATCTCAGCAATAAAACAGCGCTCATCCGCTTTAGCGTCTGCGGGACATGCTTCTTCAGGTAAATTAGATACTAAGCGATATTTAACGATAAGTGCATCTGCAAATTCTGCTAGGTGACTTTGCTGCCAAGTGGCCGTAGCTGGAGAGGTTGAGACTGTCGATTCTGATGGAGAGCATGCGGTCAAACTTAATGACATCATTATGGCACTGAGCGCCCAAGTCTTTTTCATAGCGTCCTCGTTATAAATCTTGTTTTTATTAGGGCTTATTTAGTGTGGTCGGTTGATATCATCGCCAATAAAGACTGATTTTAGGGATTCCCCTTAAAATGATATCTTGTTGGTTAATTGATTATGCCACTTTATAAATGTGTGCTCGATAAATGTTCAATTATAAATTTAAGGAAAAAAAAAGCTGGGACATAAATCTGTGAAGACATGTACCCAGCCTATACTCGTTTCTGGGGAGAGACTAAAAGTATATTAAAAAGATAATGTCGCTCGCCCGACCGAGCTAACATTACCAAGCATGAATCAGAGACCTCTTCCTCTTCATGTTGACCTTAAATAACAGCGTTCCCCACAAGCAATGACAACGCTGTCATTTATTAAGTTACCTAATTTATTTAATGAGATCTACATCTTTTTGACAAAATTTTATTAACTCAAGCTTAATTCACCACAAAGCACTTTTATATCATAACCTTACAAAAAAAGTTGTCATCTAATAAAAAATCACAGCCAATTAACATCATCAATGACAAGAGATGAATGCACTGATAGGATAAATTCAATTTCACTTTACAGACTGTCTTTCAGCCAACATGCAGCTAAAACGCCATTTACCTAAAATGCATCCCATTATTTTTATCACCGTATTCGTCTTGATCGGTTTATGGCTGCAATGGGCATTGAACACCCCGAATATTGATCAACTTTTTTTCAGTCATAGTGGCTTTTTGTTACTGGGCATATGTGGGGCGATATTTGCCAATGCGACTGGCGCTGGCGGTGGTGTGATATTTATCCCAGCATTTTCAGCTTTAGGTTTTACTCCTACAGAAGCAATCAGCACCTCATTCCTCATTCAATGCTTTGGTATGACTGCTGGGTCAATGACTTGGTGTCATTACTACTTCAAACAACATCATCAGGATGACTCATGGCAAGGCTTTCCTGTTATGGTGGCGTGCTGTGCACTGTTCTCGATTTCAGGTTTTTGGACTAGCCAATTCGCTTCACTGAGTGCCCCCGTATCATTGCATGTCAGTTTTAGTGTTTTTTCTATTGTCCTTGGTGCAATTATTATCATAAATAGCCGTAAAAAAACCACGCAACATTCGCTAACCTCATTTAAAAACTCAGCGTTAAGAGATTGCATGTTCCTCAGTGGATTAAGTTTTGTTGGCGGAATAATTACAGCTTGGTTGTCGGTAGGTGTTGGCGAGATAATAGTTATCTATCTGATGTTGAGAGGATATTGCACAAAACTTGCTATTGCGACAGGTGTAGTTGTCAGCGCAATGACCGTTTGGTCAGCCACTCCTATTACACTTAGTGCAGATTCTGTTGCTAACGTCGAAGTATTACTTTTTGCTGGCCCTGGTGCGTTATTGGGTGGATTAATTGCAAAGAGAATTGCGTTATTTTTCTCGGTGATCAAGCTTAAAATATTTTTTGCACTGTGGATTATGCTGACAGGCTTAGTCATGATCATCGTGGCCTAGCTATAGTCAGGATGAATAAAGAGGCGATTCTCAAACACAAAAATGGCGCGTTAATCGCGCCATTTAGTATTATCAAGTTATAAAGTATTAACGGCCTAATACTTCCATACGCGCTAAACGATTGACTTGGTTGATTGAGCCTAAGTGACCATAAATAGGACCGAGTAAACCACGTTTTTTCAACTCTAAGAAGTCTTCATCAGATAATGAGTTCAACTTTTGCTCATCAATGAGGTATAACCCATTGATATTACGTTTTTCACCTGCCACATCAACGGTTAATGTTTGACTTATAAATAACTCTTTCTCCGCTAAAAAGCCCAGAATGCCACGAGTTGCTTGATCTTGCTCAAAGTGAGTAATCAAGGCTTTTTTACGTGCTTCTAAGAAGGGCGTTTCTTGATCGCCATTAAATAACGCTTGGCCTTCAGTCTTACTGACTTCTTTGGCTTCTTCACGTAAACCAATCCACACTTTATCTTTAACCTCAGGATTTAACACTAATCCTAATGGATAATCACGCACCACAGTAGGGATGTATAAACCTAACCACTTACCGTCTTTAACACTTAAATTCTGACCTGGCTTTAAACCCAACATAGCAACTGATTGAAACTCGCCAGTGTCACTGTTTTTAACAAAAACGATGGGATATTCAGTTGCAGCACGAGCAATTTCATGCAGAGTTACAGGCACAATGTGCTGTTCTGCAACATGGTTAAAATCACTTGCTGTGATTTTAAGTTCACCATGTTTTGCTTGTTCTAGTAGCGTAATTTGGTTAGACATCTTGGCTCCTTGAGGCGCTTCTCATTCAATGTGAACACTGTCATAACGGTGTTTAGTAAACGTTATTCGGTGTTTAAAATAATTTTAGTACTTGAAACTACCAAGTTACCCAGCTTTTTCAAGTGGCAACTTGGCTTATTCGAAATACTGAACATCAATAGCTTAAATAACCATCAAAAATGGTTGAAATTATAATTTTTGCAAACCGAACTGATGAATTTTTTGCAATAACTCACGGTGAGACGGCAACTGCTGACATAACATATTGGCACGCTTGGCGATCTTATCTGCATGCTTGTTGGCTTCGATAAGTGAGTGTTCATTTATTTGAGGCGTCTTAGTCATATACTTCATGCCGTAAAGCACATAGAGGTAATTCTCAACATTAAACACTTCAAACTTTGAGAATAAATCTTCACTCATTGGGACATATTGGTTCCACAAAGCCAGTTTGTTTTGCAATCCTTCAGGGATTGTTTCAGAGTTTCTGTTATCTATCCAAAAGTCAGAATCAGTTCGATCCGAAAGACAATAGTGCATCTTCGCAAACTCAACCACACGCTCCCACGCATACGTCATAGTGTGGTTAAATCGCTCTGATAACGCAGCCATTTGTTCGGTGCTAGTAGGAAAGCGGTTAGCTAAATAGCCTGCTGCAAAATCAGTCAACATGATAGAAGTGGCTTCAATAGGTTCTAAAAATCCTTGAGCTAAGCCTAGCGCAACACAATTTTTAGCCCAAAATTGTTTACGATATCCAACATTCATAGGAATAGTGCGATAAGAGTATTCAGATAAGCGGCCATCTAAATAGCGATTTAACTTTTGCTGTGCTTGCTCATCTTCAAGGTGGGCATTGGAATACACCAAACCAATACCTCGACGTGAAGATAAGGCAATATCCCAAATCCAACCACCCTGATGGGCTGTGGCCTTAGTATAAGGCGGAATAATTGCATACGGTTCGGTAGGCACTTGCACCACAACGGCTTTATTGACAAATAACTGCGCAGATTTATCAACAAAAGGAACCTTTAACGCTCTAGCTAATAAAATGGATTCAAAGCCACTGCAATCGATGTAAAAATCAAACTGTTGCTCACCAATGGTATCCAACATCAATGAGTCAATGCTGCCATCGAGGTGTAATTTAGCCTCTACAACATTGGCTTTAATGTGGTTAACAGCAAATTTTTGTTGCGCATTGTCAGCCAACAACAACGCAAACTTTGCGGCATTTAAATGATAGGCATACCCCTGAATTGCTTGATATTCCGGGGTTGTGATCAGCTTAGGCGCAAGATTAGCCTCGCAGACGTCATGCTGGCTCGATACCAGCTTGCTATAGTCTTGTGAAGGCTTTTGAAGCCAGAGCGCTGATAAATCATCTCCCAGCGGACTGGGCGGGTCAAATAGGTGATGATAAAAATTAGCAGGCCCATGTAAGCCCTTATCAAGCCAGTTTTGAAACTTAATCGACTGCTTGAATGTCACATCACAGCGCTTAATAAACTCAGTTTCACTAATACCAAAGCTTTGAAGTGTTTTACGAATGGTCGGCACTGTGCCTTCACCCACCCCGATGGTTGGAATGTCAGGTGACTCAATCAAGGTAATTGACACATTCTTATTAAGTAACGCTTTACCAAGATGATTAGCGGCTAGCCAGCCCGCCGTACCACCGCCAATAATAGCCACTTTTTGAATATTCATACGACGACCTTTGAATATAATAAAAAGCCCAGCATAGGCTGGGCTTTAAGGCATATCAATTAAAAAATTGACTCAAATTAGAAGCGTAGGTTTAAACCCAATTTGTAACGCGCTTCACCTTCAAAGCTCCATGCTGGGTAACCATTTTTAAGCTCAGGCTTAACATCGGCTCCATCAGGTGCAACACCTAACTGTACGCTGTCTTCTTCAAGTAAGTTAACCACTTCAAACGTCACACCTAAGTAGTCAGTGATGTTGTAGTTAGCACTTAAATCAACAGTACCAAATGCTTGGTGCTCACGGTTACCGTAGAAACCTGGTAATTCGCGGATCATGTATTCACTGCGCCAGTTGTATGCAACACGAGCAGAGAAATCATCCATTTCATAGAAGCCAACTAAGTTAACAGAATGCTTAGATGAATCAGAGAATACGCTCACTTGATCTGGATAGTTTTCTGCATCAGCATCTGAATCAGCGAAAGTATAGTTAGCGGCATAACCTAAACCATTTTCGAATGCATCTTGTAACTGAAGCTCAATACCTTGGATTTGACCACCAGTACCGTTTTTCTTGGTTGATACAGTCCACTCATCTTTACCTGAGTTAGGGTCGATGATACCAATGCTTTGATCTAAAATCTGTGCAGAGGTAATAAATGAGCTGATATCTTTGATGAAGAAAGATGCACCAAATAATCCGTCAGGGCTGAAGTACCACTCAACACCTAAATCAGCTTGAGTGGCTTTAAATGGTTCTAAACCAACATTACCGGTATTTAATACTTCGTTGCCAGCAGTACCATCGTTATAACCCGCTAGTGATGAAGCAGAGAACATATCAGCGTAGTTAGGACGAGAAATCACTTGTGAAGCAGAAGTACGAATAATGACGTCAGGTGCAACATCAAATGCGATGTTAATGCTTGGTAATACATCATTGTAGCTTTCTTTGTTAGTGCTTAACTCATCAGCGTATGTGCCATCAGCTTGAAGTTTAAAGTAATCTGATTCAGCGTCTGTAGAAATATAACGTAAACCAAAGTTACCACGCATACCGTCTGCATCGAAGTTAGCCATTGCATAAACTGACAGGTTTTTCTCGTTAATGGTGCCATAACCTGACTTATAAACAGTACCGTCAGTTAAGAAGCCATCAATTGCAGCATAGGCATCATCTAGCATTGCGTCCATATTAGGCTTAGGTAGTGTGAAACCTGCGCCAGATGAAACTTGACCGCTATAATAATATGAAGCATCTTTTTCAGTAACAGAAGCTCTTACATTTGCAGGTAAAGTTAGCTGAGTAACATCATGATCTGCATAACGTAAACCAGTTTTGAATGAAGTGATAACACCTAAATCAGCTGGAATTGTAAAATCAACTTGTGCATAGGTTTCTTCGTCTGAGTTTGGTTGACTTTTCAGTGCCCAACCTGCAGGAGAAAGTTTGCCACCAAAATCTTCAGCGCTGAAATTTTTGTTAGCGATATTGATATCAATCACTTCACCTCTGGCGTCATAGGTACCAGCATAATCTGCTGCAGTGCCTAACCAGAAACCGTAGTTAGATGTTAAATCAGTACCACCTTCAGATTTGGTATTACCTACACGACCTTCTACTTTGAAGTTTTCTGCTTCATAGTCGAAGTTTAGGTCATAGGTATTTGAATCCATGCTTGCTTTACGAGCCCAAGTTTGCGCCCAACCTGGATTAGCACCTTTGCCGTCACGACGGTAGAAAGTACAAGTACCAGAAGAGTTACGCTCTTCACATGCAGCATCTTTATCATCAGGGAACATAACAAATAAAGACGTGTTAGCATTGTTTGCTTTCATGTCTAAGCTCATGATGTTTAAACCGAAGTTTAAGTTATCCATTGGGCTATATTGGAATGCACCATTAATCGCTGTACGTTCACGCTTTTGCTCAAATGTAGTTGGAACAATTTCGCCCCAACCTAATAAAGATTCGATACCGTTACGTTGGTAATGAGTTTCAGAACCCGCAGCAGAGATTAGGAAACCAAAGTTTTCATCATCATTTTTCCAGCTGTAAAGGCCAGATAACTCTGGATCTGTCTCTTCTGAAATTGTACCGTAGTCACCTTTAACACTTAAGAATGTTGAATTAGCATCTAGGTCTAATGGCTTACGAGTTTTAACGATTACCGTACCACCAACACCACCTTCCGGTAAGTCAGCTTGTGATGATTTGTAAATCTCGATACCACCGACCATTTCAGGTGGTAATAAAGAATAGTTGAAGCTACGGTCAATTCCTTGTTGGTCGTACCAACCTGTAGAAGCTACAGAATGTCCGTTTAATAAAGTACGTGTCAAACTGCTTGATGCACCACGAATCGATACGCCTTGGCCTTGACCAAATTGACGATTAACTGCAACACCAGGAATACGGCCTAAAGATTCACCTACGTCACCGTCAGGGAACTTACCAATGTCTTCTGCAGTCACTGCATCAACAACGGCATTTGAAAAACGCTTCTCGTTTACAGAAGCTTTCATTGAGGCACGCATACCGCGCACTTCAATTTTTTCAATATTTTCATCAGCAGCAGTGGCTTCATCTGCAGCATAAGCGCCAACAGATACAACACTGCCAAGTAGGATTGCGATGTTAGTCGCTAGTACATTTTTCTTAAAGGTAGATGGTCGCATCTTTGTTCCCCTTCCATAACTTTATTATCGTTTTTGAGTTCATAACCATTCCGACGGAATGACAACGCTGTCATGTCTAGAACAAACATTACACAAAAATTAACAGCCACGCCACAACAAAATAACTATTTGGTGTTTTTTTTTACTACTATATTCTGTAATTTATCACCAGTTTTGATGATAAAACGCTATAAAACATAGACGTAAATAATGTAAACATGATGTAAACACTGTTATTATCACCCCCAAAAGTAAGCTGATCCTACCTGTTAAAAAATTGATGATTGCCTATTTTTTTAAAAACTCGCACTATTACACGATAAATAACCCATGAAAACGATCGATTCCGGGGGATCAATTAATTGGGTTTCGCCTGAAGAAGAGCTAACTTTTACATGAAAGTAACCATAAATGACGTAGCCAAATATGCTGGCGTGTCGATAAAAACTGTATCTAGGGTCACTAACAAAGAGCCCTCAGTCAAACAAGCAACAATTGATAAAGTAAATCAAGCGATTTCCGCGCTTAATTACCAACCCAATGTTGCAGCACGCAACCTTGCCAGTACCAGCTCTTATGTTATTGGATTTATTTACGATAACCCGAATGCTTATTACGTGATTGATATGCAAAATGGGATTTTATCTGCGTGTAATGACCGTGGCTTTGAGCTTCTTATTCATCCTTGCAATGCCAAGTCTGCCTCTATTTGTGATGAGCTCACCTCTATGGTGAAGCATTCTAGACTTGCTGGATTAGTGCTTACGCCCCCTATGTCTGAAGATCCCAACATTTTGGCCGCTTTAGATAAGATAAATGCCAATTATGTCCGGATCATCGCTGGTGAACACACTGACGAGAATAAAGGCCTAACGGTATTAGTCAATGATAAACACGGCGCGGTTGAAATCACTCAGCACTTAATCAGTCTAGGCCACCAGCATATTGGTTTTTTAAGTGGTGATCATCAACATGAATCGACAAAAGAGCGTTTACTAGGATTTAGAAAAGCCATCGAAAATAACAAGTTAACTGTTAATGAAAATTGGATCTTAGACGGAAAATATTCCTTTGAATCAGGTGTTGAAGGGGCAAATAAATTGATTGCGATGAAAAATCGCCCCTCTGCAATTGTAGCTTGTAACGATGAAATAGCCGCGGGTGCATTGTTTGCTGCACGTTTAGCCGGACTTGATATTCCTAAAGATTTATCAATTGTTGGATTCGAAGATAGCCCTTTCTCACGTCAAACATGGCCCAAATTAACTACGGTTCATCAACCCAATGTTGAAATTGCACAGATAGCGACTCAACTATTGATCAATAAACATAAAGATCAAGGTAATGAGAAATTCAAAATCTTTACGCCTAATCCGGTTATACGTGATTCATCCGCCTCACCTCACGGTAATTAATCACATAAAAAAACGTCTCCATTGTGAGACGTTTCTAATTTATAGCATTTGTCATTTTTAATGCAGTTTCAATTTTGGCCTTTTCCAGCGAAGCAGTTTTTGTGCAAGGCGATATACCAAAGCAGAAAACCAACCATATAGGCTAATAAGATGACGTTGATAAAGAGAAATATACATAATACGTGCAAGATGACCTTCAACAAAAAAAGTTCCTGTCCGTAAATTCCCCATCAAATTACCTACCGCAGAAAAACGGCTTAAAGACACTAGTGAACCATAATCTTTATAAATAAATGATTTTTCAGGTTGATGTTTTATTTTTAAACAAATGTTTTTAAATAATGTTTCAGCCATCTGCGCTGCAGCTTGCGCCCTAGGAGGCACAGGTTTACCGTTTTCTTGGATCAGTTGAGCGCAATCACCTAACGCATAGATATTATACATTCCCTTCACTCGCATATATTGATCAACTTCAATTTGATTGCGTGAAGTAATAGGTAGTGCGGAAAAATTTTCTAATACTTTTGGTCCCTTAACACCTGCGGCCCAAACCTTGATATTGGCATTAATCGTTTCGCCAGTTGAGGTAATAAAGCCTTGTTTGGTGACTTCTTTTACTTGCACAGCTAAATGCAATTTAATGCCTAATTTAGATAAAACAGCCTGAGCCCGAAAACTCACCTGCTCAGGTAATTGAGGCAATACTTTATCAGCAGCTTCTATGAGATGTATTTCTAAATGCTGTTTTGAAATATTACTATAGCCATATTCTGCAACCGATTCGATAACATGGTGTAACTCTGCAGCAAGTTCAACGCCCGTTGCACCGGCGCCGACAATGCCTATACTCAATTTGTCTTGAGTTTCATTTAATTGTAATAGCGCGTCTAACAGTTTGTCATGAAATCGATTTGCACTATTCAAACTATCTAAAAAGATGCAATTTTGCTCCGCACCCAGCGTATTAAAACTATTAGAAACGCCCCCCAGAGCTAGCACTAAGAAATCATAATCAATTTTTCTTGGCGGAATAATGACGTCATTTTCATCATTGATAACGGCAGCTAACTGAATAGACTTTGTTTGTGGATCACATTGTTCAATACTACCGCGCACATATTGGTAGCCATTTTTTAAACCATGGTCACGATATTGTAAACCTTCAAGCGACTGGTCGATAACGCCAACAGCAACTTCATGTAATTTAGGCTTCCAGATATGGATGGTATTTTTATCAATCAAACAAATATCCATTTGCTTACTGAGCCCAAACTTACGACCTAATCGAGATGCGAGTGCCAAACCAGCAGCCCCACCACCCACAATGACAACCTTTTGAGCCATGACAACATTCCTATGAATGACACCAATTAAACAAACAACGTTTTAACAAATTCAAGCCAATAAAAAAGGCCATAAAGGCCTTAAGTTATACCGCTTCTTCGTTTTCTTCACCGGTACGAATCCGGATCACGCGCTCTATTTCAGTAACAAATATTTTTCCGTCACCTATCTTGCCTGTTCTAGCAGTATCAACGATGACATCGATAGCTTGCTCTAAAAGATCATCTTGTATCACTAACTCAATCTTCACTTTAGGCAAAAAATCAACCATATATTCAGCACCGCGATAAAGTTCTGTATGCCCTTTTTGGCGACCAAATCCCTTTACTTCAGATACTGTCATGCCAGTAATACCAATCTCTGCGAGTGATTCACGCACATCATCTAATTTAAATGGTTTAATAATGGCTTCTACTTTTTTCATTTAATCACTCCTAAAAGGGCTAAACAGGCGAATTAACTTGCCTAAGACGATGTAACTTTTAAAGTTTATCGTAACAAAATGCATCTGTTCAACATCTTACTTGAAAGCCAATTAATTTTCTGCTGCATTTTGAACTTATTTTAAAACCGTCTTTTCAGTTAAAAACTTAATCATCGGCTATAATTAATGCAACGGCTGCTGGATGCGGCTATAAAATTATCAAGGATGAAAAATATGATGAACTTACCTCGCCACAATTGTGGATTCAATTTTGTTGAACTCATGACCACTATTACCATCACCAGCTTGTTGTCTGTAATAGCGTTCCCCTCTTTCAACGCTATTCAGCAGCAATGGAGAGTGGATAGCAATATAAGCACCATTCAACATGCGATGCAATTTGCCAGAAATATGGCAATCAGTTATGGCACCAGAGTAACAGTCTGTCCTCTTGAGCAAGGAAAGTGTGGGAACAACTGGCAGGGTGGATTTTCAATTTTTAGTGATAATGGTGTAACTAATGAATTAGATAGCAAGGATAAAATATTAAAAGAAATAAATGCCTTCCACGCAAACGATATCGTTCAATATAACCGAAAAGCAGTACGCTTCCAGCCTGACGGGTTAGCCTCTGGAACAAACGGTACACTGACTTATTGCCCAGAAAAATTTAACAGCCCTTATTCTAAAGCAGTGATCATCAATCAAGCTGGACGGGTGAGGTTTTCAACTAAAAAAGATATCAAATGCGCAGAGAAATAACGCAAACTGCATCAGACATTGTTACTATCTGTTATAGAATGTTTAATGATTAAGTTTTAGATACTGAAATTTAAACCATTCTCACATATACTTAATTAAGTAGTTTGGGGGGATGAAAGTCATGTTTAAAAATCAAAACGGCTTTACCGTAGTAGAGCTTATGGTAACTATTGCTGTTGCTTCAATTTTATTGACTATTGGAGTACCTTCATTAGTATCAGTTTATGAAGGTGTTAGGGTAAATAATAATATTGAAAAGATTCATAACATCATTGCTTTTGCTCGCAATCAAGCAATAAGTTATGGTGCTACGGTAAACATATGCCCTTTTGCAAGCGAAACTTCTTGTGGCACGACAACTGATTGGAGTAACGGTATTCGAGTTTTTATTAATAATGCAGATGGTGATCATGAGTTAAGGGTAATTGATAGCTTTCATAGCCAAGATGTTGTAAAAGGTTCTGCATCGATGGTTTCATTTACCGCTGAAGGTATGGTGAATGCTGGTAGCGGCAACATCATTTATTGCCCCGGAGGTAAAAATGCTGACTCCAAAAGCGTTAATGTCAGTAGTAGTGGGTTAATCTCTTATGGCACAGATGCGTTATCATGTTCTTAAATTTAATCAGCTCTTTATATATTTTTATAGGAGCCTATATAAAAACCTAGATAAATTCTAGGTTTTTATCACGTGAATAAATCATCTTAATGTTTGCTTATCTTGCTCTTTGGCCTTTTCACTCTTGAAGTCTTGACTTAACAGCACACATTCTTCGACTTCTTTAATAAAGTATTTTTTACCTTTATTATCCGTTAACTGCTTACCTACTATTCTAGCCGATCTCAATTGAGCGTCTTTCTCTTGCCAGCGATAAAACAAAACTTTCGAACCTTTTGTAGTATTCACATAGCACTTATAGTCCTGTTTCGCTGCGCTAACTGGCAGAGACAAACTGCATAGTGTAAAACACGTTAACACACTAATATATTTGATCATTTCCAACACTCCGCAGAAGGGCCTTTAACGCCAACTGATGTCATGGTAATTGTTGCACAGGTGCTATCACGACTAGCCTGACTTCCTTTAGCTGTTGCGGTTATGGTAAAATCACTCGTGCCTGCAGAAGCTATACTATAATGGCCATGTTCTGTTACAAAGGGATTTGCAAGACCAAGTTTAGACATATCGGTAGCATAAACACGATTATCTAAATAATACTGCTCTTGCAAATTTGCAACTTTCATCACTGCAGCAACACCCTCAGAACGCCCACTTTTAGTGATATAGTCGATATAAGATGGGTAGGCAATCGAAGCTAAAATACCCACAATTGCCACTGTTATCATCAACTCTATTAGAGTAAAACCTTCACTTTTATGCATTATTAATTATTCTCAGCTTGATGGTAATAAAGTTTATTGGTATTCAAACAGGCATCAAGGTTAATGGTTCCTGTACAATTAAATCCATTCTCATCACAAATACCTTTACCAATGATCAGCTTAATCTGGCTTTCACAATCAGACTCCGACTCAGGTTCCTCAGGTTTTGAACAATCATCTCCGTCACAAGGTGGAGGGCAATCCTCCCCCTCACAAGGAATTGGCTTATCTACTGGCGGAGTGATGATTTTTGGAGGTTGCGGAATACAATTATCACATACGTCAATAACATACTCTTCAGAATAACGGGCCCCTTTATGTAGATCTAATGTATAAAGTCTACCAACAGAAGAAACTGTACATACATCTTGATCTGCCGCAGGTTGTGTTGGAATAAAGGACGTGAAATAAACCTTTCCTTTAATGATTATTGAAGGCGATAAACTTTTTTCCCCCGCTACAGGAAAGTCATAATACCAACCTTTCTTAGTACCAAATTCGATATTTTCAGCCTCTGTAGTCGGGGACGCTGATGTTACATTGTAAAGATTCGAAAAAGTAATCGCTTCAGGAACGGGCGAACCACCAGAACCAAACTGTTGAGTAATAACATTCCTATCTTGTAAAACATAAAACATATCATTAGTAGTTCGTTCTAATGGTTCGGCTCTATTACCTGTTCCTAGAGTTACAGCATCATAAGGAACATTTTGATAAGAGATAGTTGATGTCGTACCTGACGCATCAGTAACAGTTACTTTAGTCGTATTGGTAAAGTAGGTTTGGGCAACAATTGGTTCATAAAAGAAACGACGGTCGTTATTTAATGTACCACCCAAATCAGCGAACTTAAATCCGCTCCAAGTACTCTTATCATCAGATGGCATGTCCATGCGCCAAACTTTACCGCCCAAATCGGATGCATACAATCTGTCTGTATAGCCGTCACTATTGCTGTCAAGAGTTGCAATAGCTCCAACGATTGAATCTTCGATACCACTTAATATGGTATTACCACTCGCTCCAAATTTATGCACTAATGAGCCCGTTTCTGCATCCACGATAAAAATAGCACGTCCGTCGGAGTTTTTGCCCGTTCCAGAATCATACCCATTATTATAACCACCGCCAAAAATGACTACTGGCTTATCCGATCCAGGAACTTTCGTCACAACAGGAGTAGACCAAGTTTGGCCTAAGTCTGTAAAACCCAAAGTACTATTAGATACCTTCCAAAGCAGTTTGGGCTGAGAAGAAGGATCTGTAACGTCAAATGCAAAATATGTTTCGCCGCCTCTTCGCATTCCAATAAATAGCCACGCTTTAGTTATAGAGCCACTAGCACTTCTCTCTAAATAAGCTACAGGTGATCCATCCATACCATAAACACTATGTCCTAGAGCATAATTATTTCCTCTAAGAGTGGTGACATTGGGAAGTAATTGATAAGGCATAAATGCCCAGCTCTCAGAAACCGATGAACCTGTATCTTTAAAAGCATGAAGCACCCCATGATTTGTTCCGAAGAATATAACCACATTGGAACCATCGCCGCCATAATCTATCGCAAGAGGTTGGGAATGTAAGGGATCACCTACTATATCTCCTCGTACGCCAGAAAAGTCCTCAGATGTAAACTCTCCATCATCGGCTTTATCAACATTATTCCCCTTAATCCACTCAAACGCCTTAGTTAAATCTGTACTGACATCTGTGAGAGGAAGCGACATGTATGTGGCCAAAGAGTTTGAACCACCTGCGTATAATGCCGCATTAGATAAAGATAGAGTTGTAATAGCTCCTCCAGCACCGATATCACTGTATAATATGCGTTTGTCAGGGGAAATGGTTCTAGCTGCCCCGCCAAGAATAACATCATTACCATCAGGTGTTCCTGCACAATCACTCCAAAAACTACAAGCCGTTTCAGAGATCCCGCCAGAGCTATCAATCGCTAATTCACCTTTTGCATCAACCAGCGCTCCGCTAGAATTCACCTTTAATTTTTTGAGATTACCAGCCCATTTAGGACTCTGAGATGGGCGGAATAATGCATAGTATGCAGCGTCCAATGTTCTTGTAGGGTCTGCGTTACTAAAAGCCACACCAGGGGCGGAAAAACGCTGTCCTGTCTTGGTGATTTCATCAACTATATTACTAATTTTTTCTTGTAACTGTGCAGTATCATTTGCAGCAAAGTACTTACCACCACCGCGTCTAGCCGTTTCAATCAATAAAGGCTCAGCTTCAGAGCCCTCAGCTAAACTAAATCCAATTGAATGAGTAATAACTCGTTGAAAATTATCTACATTAGGCATGATATCATTGTTATACATATATCCTGCTAATGCAGGTAAATAGCTAAACCTATTATTAACCGTGTCATATTCATATGGCGCATCATTTAATACTTTTATAAAATTATTCGCACTTTTATCAACCGTTGGCGTACCATCGGTGATATAAATCACGTACGCAATTTTAGCACACTCAGTCAATGGAGATTTATAACTACCATTCACTTCAATGCTTGAATCGTAGGGCGGTCTATTAGCTCGGTACCAACTCGAATAGTTACTATCAGAATGACCAAAGGTAACTTCCCCTCCGCTAAAATACTTATAAGCCTCAAATAAAGTTTCACATAAAGGAGTATTTGTTTCAGCTGGTATATTCTCAACCGTACTGATCAATAAATCTTTTTCAGCACTTGTTCTTTGCTTAATGCCAGCGACAATACGCCCGCCATCTCTATTACCTTCATTAGGATAGTTTAAATTAAAAAGAGCCAAACCAAAATCGACAGATGGGATAGAGCTAATCACACCTGTAATTGCACTCTGCGCCATTTCTAGCCGAGTTGGTGGAGTTTCATCTGGTGGCAGCAAACCATCTTTATACAGTTTGTACCAACGTAGATAATTATCAGTATAAAGAGTCACTAACTGCCCTGAGCCAAAACTAATAGCTTTAGCGGTATCTTGCGCAGCAGAGTCTGTAGAACCATAGGGGATATAAGAATTGCCAGATTTAACACTATCCTGTGGGTAACCTGGTTCATAACCAGTTAAACTCTTATTGTTATCAGTTATGCCCGCCTCAATATCCTCGCCACAATCAACAGGGTTGTTTTTTTCAGCACCACTATTTTCTTTAATCTGTTGCCATGTGCCTTTACCATTTCCGGTAAACTTAAATTCTCGAATATAGCCTGTAAAACGACCATATTTATTCAATGCTGTTTTTGCCGTAGCACATCCATTGATTAGCTCATTAAATCGCCGAGATTCAGAAGGGCTATCTGGTACTGGTAATGAAGACTCATCCATCCCCGTTCCAACAGTAAAATAGATCATTCGTCCCTGATACGAATTGGAGCTCCCAACAGCAGGGTAAGCTATGGCTGGATCATAACCCTTTTGCGCCCCCTCAACCTCTGCATCCATACTGCCAGAGTTATCAAATATGATTAACACTTTACTACGGTTTTGAGTTAACTCTGGATTTAAATACAAATCAGTATCGTCAGCCAGTAATTGCACCGGCAGTGCAAATGCAGCCACAAGGCTTGCACATAATATTTTACTAAGCTTCATATTCCACTCCCGTTGAGCACTTCCTGCTCAATACCTGTAACGACTATCACCTGACCTAAATCATCACGGCCAAAATTTACCTGGCTAGATATTTCGATACGTCGACATTTAAATACATCTATTCCACTAGCAGGCCCTTTGCGTTGACAAGACACATTTTTAGGCTCCACCTTAAGACCACCAGCCCCATCATCAATCAAAGGAAGTGGAGTTAACACTTGCGTCCCACCGGAATAGTTATTGGCATTATCAACATTAGACATGGTTGCTAAAAATGCTGGAGTCTTATCTAATAAAACGGCTGCAATGCCACCATCAGCCAATGCCTTTGCTTCAATACGTTCAGCTCCGGCCCCAGCCATTCTTAATGATTGAGTAGAGTTTACGGCTAAAGCAACACCTATAACTGTCATAATGATGAGAACAATTAACGAAAAAAACAGCACCACACCTGCTTGCTTTTTGATTTTTACCATTATCTAGCTCCCTATAAGCATTGGGTTCTCTAAAATTACGGTTGTTGACATTACTTTACGCCTATAATGGTCATTAGGTGCGGCTATCGTTTTATCTCCTAACAGATATTCAACATCATTGGTATAAGTAAAGTCTTCCTGCTGCGACCTAACTAACACATATATTTTTACAGCAACCAAACGGGGTAAAGTAAGTAATGTTATATCTGTATTGGGTCTCATTAATGCAGATTCCCACATTGAATTAGAAACGTTAGAAACAGATCTATATATATCAACAACACCATCAGCATCTTCATCAAATCCATATAACACACGAATATTTTCTATTCCTTCGACGAGTTGTTCTTCGTTATTCATGCCATTAGTGACTGTCAGTGTACGTCGCCTCAGCACTGGAACCTCACCGTCATTTTTAATAAAATAAATATGATGTAGATACTCCCAAATACGACTATTTTCAAGAACAGGCAAAGCTTGCCCACCAGTGAAAAAAATTGCCTCACCAGATGCGGTTGCGACATAGTGACGTGTTGTATTAAGCGGTAAAGAAGCCGAGGGCCCCAAGAGTCTTTTAAGTTGAATGACGTCAGTATTTGCAAGCACTCCAGTCAAACAATTTATGCCTACCCCACTAACACCAGCTTCATAACCCCAAACACGCCTAAATTGGAGCCCGGAAGTATTTGGAAGTGTCGCATTATTAGCTCCTCCACCGAAACAATCATTGGGTACTGCCGCCGACATAACATTAGGGTTGGTAGTATCTATATCATTCCCAGTATAATCTCCAAAAAATCCTAATTGACTTATATCACGCTCCATAATCGCCAATGCTATCCGGCCGTTTTCTTGTAATTGATTAAACTGGCTGGTTGTAGTTACGTTAGATGAAGACATACTAAACATGGTAAACACACCCGCGGTTAAAAATAAACCAATAACCATAGCAACCATCAACTCTACGAGTGACATACCTGATTGCAATGCTTTCAAATTATTAGTCATATCTACCATCTATATAATTACTGTTTGAATTGAAAATATGCGGCGATTTTCTTTGTCCGCAGCACAGGATATCGAAGTATCGACAATGGGAGAATCTGCATCAATTTTCGTCTTTCGAATACCTCGCCATACAAGAACAACTGTTACAGTATTAGCATTAACCTCAATACATGCTGTAGGAGTATCGAGTCCACCCACATTTTGGCTGTCAACAGTCTCGTTTGCTCCAGTAAATGACGATTGCCACTCATAAATGTCCCGCAATCGCATCTGAGATGGTGTACAAACTGCTGCATTACAAGCCGTTGCTGAGGAAGGTGTTCCACTATAGGTACCTTCATAGTTAGCTAGTTGGCTTGAATTCAACTTCATACGATTAACAATATCATTAGCATAATATGACGCTTGAGTTTGCTGGAAAGACTCAAAGCTGCCTCTTTTGGCAACAATGTGAAGGTTGAAAATGCCAATAAGGCCGATCACTAGGATAACCAGTGAGACCATGACTTCAATAAGAGAGAATCCTTTGACTTTAGCGCGCATGTGTCAAGCCTTCGACAATCGCCATAATTTTGACCTCAAAAATAACGTTTTAAGCTTAAAAATCTATAACTTATACCGTATGTGTAGACAAATAATTCTAGCTTACAAATTGGCAACAATCCAGATTAATCTGTTTACGTTTGCGTAAAGCGACTATAACTAACTAACTATACTCCGATTAAAATTTAAGCACAAAAAAAAACCCGTAACTAAAAAGCTACGGGTTTATTTCAAACAGTATGACTGAAAAAATGTGCTTACGCTATCTTAACTCAGCTGGAACGGCAAAAACGATGTCTTCTTTACGGCCTTCTACCTCAGTTATCACGCTAGGGGCATGCTCTGCAATTGCATTGACCACTTGCTGCACTAAGACTTCTGGCGCTGAAGCTCCAGCTGTAACAGCTACTTTTGTAACCCCTTTAAACCATGATGGCTCTACATCAGCAGCGGTATCAACTAAATAAGCTTGAGTGCCTGTTTTTTCAGCTAATTCACGTAATCGATTTGAATTGGAGCTATTTTTAGAGCCAACGACTATCAGTAGATCAACTTGCTCAGAGAGTTGCCTAACCGCATCTTGACGGTTTTGAGTCGCATAACAAATATCATCTTTACGCGGTCCCTCAATTGAAGGAAAACGTGCTTGTAAGGCTGCGATAATATCAAGCGTATCATCAACAGATAATGTTGTTTGCGTAACAAAACATAAATTATCAGGATTTTTAACCGTTAAAGCATTTACGTCTTCAGGGGATTCAATTAAATAAACCCCACCTTCATCATTGTCATATTGTCCCATGGTCCCCTCAACTTCAGGATGACCTTCATGACCAATTAAGATGCACTCAATACCTTTACGACTGGCGCGCGTTACTTGTAGATGCACTTTAGTCACTAATGGACACGTGGCATCAAATACTTTTAAACCGCGCGTTTTAGCTTCTTTCCTTACCGCTTGTGAAACACCGTGGGCACTAAAAATAACAATTGAATTGTCAGGAACTTGATGTAACTCTTCAACAAAAATAGCACCGCGATCTTTTAAATTTTGCACCACATAACGGTTATGTACCACTTCATGACGAACATAAATGGGGGGTTCAAATAGCTCTAGTGCGCGCTCTACAATACTAATAGCACGATCAACACCCGCACAAAAACCTCGAGGATTGGCTAATAAAATATTCAGTTTTGCAGAAGTAGGATCAACTTTTAACATTGCAAATGTTTACTCCGTGATGACTTTAACAACGTCCAATTCAAAAGTGACTTTACGTCCAGCTAAAGGATGATTTAAGTCTACAGTGATTGAATCACCTAGTGTTTCACGCACAATGCCTGGAATCTCACTTCCACCAGGGCCGGCAAAACTGACAATAACGCCTGGCTCTAATTTCATGTCTGCAGGAAAACGACTACGGTCCATATGGTGGATCGCATCTGGATTTGACTCTCCAAAGGCATCTTTGGCCTCAAGGGTAAACGTATGCTTATCACCAGCAACTAAATTAATAATCTGTGCTTCTAAGGCTGGACTTAAGCTTTGATCACCGATATTTAATCTTGCTGGCTTACCCGATGCTTTAGTGCTATCGGCAGTAGAGCCATCCTCAAGAATGATATTCATATGGCATACAATTGAGTGAATATCTGGCTTATTTAAATCGGTCACTTTGACTGCTCCTGCTCTTCATGAACCACATCGGGCTTAAATGCTTCCCAAATAATCAGTACAGCACCAATAAAAATGGCTGAATCAGCAATATTAAATGCTGGGTAATGACTGGTATTCCAGTAGAAGTCGATAAAATCGACCACAAAACCGTGCATCAAACGATCAACTAAGTTGCCTAATGCGCCACCTATGACCAATGTGTAGGCAAGGTTTGTACGCAGCATTTGATGTGATTGCTTTCTCAGCCAGAAAGTCAGCAATGTGCTGAACCCTACGGCTACAACAGCAAAAAACCATCTTTGCCAACCGCCTGCATCACTTAAAAAGCTAAATGCAGCGCCGTAATTTCGCACATACGTGAAATTAAAAAACGGCAATAACTGAATGGAATCATATAACTCAAAATTATTCAGTACCCATTGTTTAGATAGCTGATCTGCAATAAATACAAATACAGCTACCCAATACCAACGCAAGCCACTGTCTTTCCAAGTTAATGGAACAGTACTCATAGCATTATACCCTTATGCAAACTCACGTTTTTCGCCGTCACCTTCAATATTGGTCACACAGCGTTGACACAATGTTGGGTGGGTTTCAATGGTGCTAACCTCTTCGCGGTGATGCCAGCAACGTTCACACTTTTGTGCTTCACTTTTGGTCACAACTAATTTAAGGCTTTCAAGTTCAGTCACAACCGCATCTGAGGGTGCATCAGCTAAAGGTAAAACAACCGCTTTAGACGTTAGCAATACAAAGCGAAGTTCATCATCTAACTTAGCTAACTCAGCAATCAACTTAGAATCGGCAAATAGAGTGACTTCAGCTTCTAATGAACCACCAATACGTTTATCACGACGGGCTTGTTCAATTACTTTGTTCACTTCATTGCGAACAGTAAGTAACTTCTGCCAATACTCATCGCTCAAATCGGATTCAAGCGTTACTGACTGCAAACCTTGATACCATTCTTCCGTAAACACGTACTTTTCACGTTTACCTGGTAATAACTGCCACACTTCGTCAGCGGTAAAGCTTAGAATTGGTGTGATCCAACGTACCATGGCTTCGGCAATGTGGAATAAAGCCGACTGGCAGCTACGACGCGCATTACCATCCTGCTTCGCGGTATATTGACGGTCTTTAATAATATCTAAATAAAATGCACCCAGTTCAACAGAGCAGAACTGCATTAACTTTTGCGTGACTAAATGGAAGTTATATTGATCGTACGCAGCAATAATTTCATTTTGCAACGTATCTGCACGGCGCAGCACCCAGCGATCTAATGCCACCATATCTTCTGGCGCAACCATATCGGTCTCTGGGTTAAAACCATTCAAATTAGCCAATAAGAATCGTGCAGTATTGCGAATGCGTCGATATGCATCGGCACTACGGTTAAGGATCTCATCTGAAACGGTCATTTCACCGCTATAATCGGTCGCAGCAACCCATAAACGTAGAATATCTGCACCGAGTTTGTTGGTGACTTGCAGCGGCGCGATGACGTTACCGACTGACTTAGACATTTTGCGGCCTTTACCATCTACGGTAAATCCGTGCGTAAGCACTTGCTTGTAAGGCGCTTTGCCATTCATCGCCGTTGAAATCATCAACGATGACATAAACCAACCACGATGTTGATCGCTGCCCTCAAGATACAAATCAACTTCATGACCTTGGAACTCAGGACGCGATGCCACAACCGATGAGAATGTTGAACCGGAGTCGTACCATACATCTAGTGTATCTGTGACTTTGCGGTATTGAGCGGCTTCTTCGCCGAGGAGTTCAGACTCATCTAAATCCCACCAAGCTTGAATACCCTGTTGTTCAATGCGATGCGCGATACGTTCCATTAATGCAACGCTATCAGGGTGTAACTCTTCGGTTTCACGGTGAACAAATAAAGTGATTGGTACGCCCCAAGTACGTTGGCGTGAAATACACCAGTCTGGACGGTTTTCTACCATTTTTTCAATACGGCTTTGACCCCAGTCAGGCACCCATTGTGTTTTTTCAATTTCAGCTAATGCTTGAGTACGTAAGCCTTTGTTGTCCATCGAAATGAACCACTGTGGCGTGGCACGGAAAATAATCGGGGTTTTGTGACGCCAGCAATGCGGGTAGCTGTGACGGTAAGCCACATGGTTCAATAATGCGCCCTTCTCTTTTAAAAGAGCAACCACATTGTCATTTGCTTTGAATACATGTTGGCCAGCAAAAAATTCAGTGTCAGGCTTAAATACGCCGTTATCACCGACTGGATTTGCGACTTCTAAATCATATTTTTGCCCCACGACAAAGTCGTCTTGACCATGTCCTGGTGCAGTATGAACAATTCCAGTACCCGCATCTGTGGTGACATGGTCACCTAAAATTGCGGGCACATCAAAACTTAAAAAAGGATGCTTAAAGCGCGTTAATTCAATTTCAGCACCTTTGATTTCACCAATAATAGTATGCGAATCAAATGCAAAACGTTCAACGCATGACTCAACTAACACCCGACCTAATATAACCGCTGCAGTAACACCGTCTTTGGTGTATTCCACTAAGCTGTAATCTAAATCTGGGCTAAGTGACAACGCACGATTAGCTGGCAATGTCCATGGTGTGGTTGTCCAGATGACCATAGAAACTGGATAAGCGTAATTTTCAACGCCAAACTTAGCCGCAATAGCCGCACTGTCGGCTGCTTCGAAAGCCACATCAATTGCAGGAGACGTTTTATCTTCGTACTCCACTTCAGCTTCAGCTAACGCTGAACCACAATCGGTACACCAATGCACCGGCTTAACGCCTTTATGCAAATGGCCACTGTCGATCACTTTGGCAAGTGAACGGACGATATTCGCTTCAGTGCTGAAATCCATAGTCAGATATGGGTTGTGCCAATCGCCTAAAACCCCTAAACGGATGAAGTCATCACGTTGACCATCGACCTGAATAGCCGCATATTTACGGCACTCTTCACGAAACTCCGCTGCAGAAATTTTTTGGCCAGGTTTTCCGACTTTTTGCTCAACTTTTAGTTCAATAGGTAAACCATGACAATCCCAACCTGGAATATAAGGTGCGTCAAAACCTGACATGGTTTTAGACTTGATAATAATGTCTTTTAGGATTTTATTAACTGAGTGACCAATATGAATACTGCCATTCGCATATGGAGGGCCATCGTGCAAAATAAACGGTTTACGACCCGTTCTATTTTCACGAATGTGTTGATACAGCCCATCTTGCGTCCAGCGATTTAACATTTCTGGCTCGCGATTAGCTAAGTTACCACGCATCGGAAATTCAGTTTCCGGCAAATTCAAAGTCAGTTTATAGTCGCTCATTGATCCCATACCGTTGTTTAAGCTGAATACATCAGCTTGCATCAAAGCTGAACAAAGCCTTGGCTTCATTCGCATCATTCAAAATTTGTTTTTTTAGTGCATCCAGTGATTCAAAAGGTTGTTCATCACGAATTTTTGCCACTAACTCTACTTCTACTCGCTTACCATACAAGTCACCATCAAAATCAAATAGGTGAACTTCTAACTGGCAAACTTGGCCTTGCACCGTTGGTCTAAAACCAATATTGGCAACGCCTTCATATATATCACTGTCATCCCAAAATAAACGCACGGCAAACACGCCACGCACAGGGACAACTTTTCTTTTTAAAGCAATATTCGCAGTCGGAAAACCTATGGTTCTACCAATTTTTTGTCCGTGGGCCACTTTACCACTTAAAATAAAAGGGTGCCCCAGCAATCGCCTTGCTTGCTCAAGGTTACCCTGCTGCAATTGCTCGCGCACTAATGTTGAACTCACACGTTGCGAGCCAACAATAAAACTTTGTGTGCTGACCACGGTAAAACCAAATTCTTTTCCTGCAGCGACCAACATTTCAAAGGTGCCTTCACGGCCTTTACCAAAGCAAAAATCGTCTCCAACAACAAGGTATTTCACCCCAAGCTTATTAACGAGTAAATCTTCAATAAAAGCTTGTGCAGGTTGACTGGCAAAAGCAGGCGTAAAGTTGACACACAATAAACGGTCAATATCTAGTTCATCAAGTAATCGAACTTTATCACGCAGCAAGCTTAACCTTGCTGGCGCTTTCTCTCCTCGAAAGAGTTCTTGCGGCTGAGGCTCAAAGGTCATTATCGTTGCAGGCAATTGAAAATGATGTGCTTTATCAACTAAACGCTTTATCACTTCAGCGTGGCCACGATGCACACCATCAAAGTTACCAATGGAGAGCACGCACCCATGATGCGAAGGTAATATATTGTGTATACCGCGGATTAATTCCATTACGCCAATGCTTGCCCAAGTAATTTAATGATAGTAAATCGGCAGATTATATACCCAAAGCCCTATTCACTTAAACCCACTAACTCTATTAAGCCTGTTTAATTGTACCTTTATCCCGAAACAGGGGCTTTTTTAATTTTCCATGGTCTCACGCCAAGTAAAAGTAACATGAGCAAATAACTGATTGCGCCTGCAATAATTAACGTGATCAGCATTAACATTCGGTGACCAATATTCCAGCTAATCCATTGCGATTGGTCAGGAGAGAAATAAAATAGCAAACCAGACATCACTGCAGTTGCAATAACAACTTTAAAGGTAAAGATTAAAGTAGAGCGGCTAACTTGATAAACCCCAGCTTTATGCAAACCTTGATACAGTAATCCCGCATTAAGCAAAGCTGACATTGATGTCGCAATGGCTAAGCCAACATAACCAAATGGAATGGCAAAAAGAAGGTTAAAAAACATGTTGGTTACCATGGCAATAATGCCATATTTAACTGGTGTTTTAGTATCTTGCCTTGAGTAATAGCCTGGAGCTAATACCTTAATCATCATGAAACTCAACAGTCCTGCACCATAGGCGACTAAACTGAATGAAGCCATTTCTACATCTGTGATGCTAAATGCCCCACGCATAAACAGCACCATTAACATAGGTTGCGCGAGTAAAATCAAACCAAACATTGCCGGCATACCTAAAAGCAAAATAGCTTTAACGCCCCAATCCATGGTGTGATGAAACCCCTCACCTTCTGCATTAATATGCTTTCTTGAAAGAGCAGGCAAAATGACCGTCGCAATGGCAATACCAAATAACCCGAGTGGAAACTCGAGTAATCGATCTGCGTAATATAACCAGCTAATCGATCCGGTCATTAAAAAGCTGGCAATAAAAGTATCAAACAATAAATTAATTTGCGAAACAGAAACCCCAAAAAGTGCGGGGATCATTAATGTGCGAATTTTAACGACACCAGGATGGTGCCAACCCCACGAAGGTTTTACTAATGCACGCTCTTGAATTAAAAACGGAATTTGAAACACGAATTGCACTAGACCACCAGCAAAAACCCCCCATGCTAATCCAATTTCAGGGCTTTCCATTGAAGGCGAAACATATAAAGCAAATGCGATTATGGCGATGTTCAGAAAAACGGGCGTAAACGCAGATACCGCAAAGCGGCCTCTGGTATTTAAAATGGATCCAGCTAGGGCGGTAAATGTAATAAACCATAAATAAGGGAAGGTGATTTTTAGCATTAATGATGCAAGTTCGAATTTTTCAGCATTAGGGCCGTCATTTAACCAATCTAAAAACCAGCCACCGCCAAATAATGCCGCTAATATAGGTGAACCGATTACGCCAAAAAGCGTTACCAATGTCACCAACACACCTAGTGTACCAGCAACTTTACCAATTAATTCTCTGGTTTCTTCTGGAGTATGTTTCTCTTGATATTCGGTTAAAACAGGTACAAAAGCTTGTGCAAACGCCCCTTCAGCAAACAGTCGACGTAAAAAGTTTGGTATTTTATTCGCGAAAAAAAACACATCGGCGCTACTTCCTGCCCCCATTAGGTTTGCAATAACAACATCCCTCGCCAACCCCAACACGCGTGAAATCAATGTCATAGCACTCACAATCACACCTGATCTTATTAACTTTTTACTCAATTGGCCCCCTGAAGCGCATCCTGCCCACAAAATTTAATGGGATTTGTCACAAATATTCTAACCAAGCCCTGTCACATAAGCGAAAGAGCTGTTAGAATTGCCGCCACATATTACACGAGTGGGTTGAAGATAAGCACGCTCGATTGAAATTTTTATCTTTATGATGCTATTTCAATCATTGTCGTTGACAAAGCGACAAAAAGCAGGCATATTCCTCGGCCTTTAAAAGTATCAAATCCAGTTTTTAGGAGTTGCACCTTGGCTAATAGCAAGTCTGCAAAGAAGCGCGCGCTTCAGTCTGAAAAGCGTCGTCAGCATAATGCAAGCCGTCGCTCTATGTTACGTACATACGTTAAAAAAGTTATCGCTGCTATCAAGAGCGGTGACCACAAAGCGGCTACAGAAGCGTTCGCAGTTGCACAACCAATCGTTGACCGTATGGCGACAAAAGGCCTTATTCACAAGAATAAAGCAGGTCGTCAAAAGGCTCGTTTGAATGCTAGAATCAAAGCACTAGCTGCTTAATTTTAGTAATCAATTTTAAAAAACCGGCTTAGGCCGGTTTTTTTATATCTAAATTACAATAAATAAGTGATTAGGTTGATGTAATAAAAAAGCCTTAATCAGGTTACTGATTAAGGCTCAATATAAAGTTATATTAGTGACAATACATATTATTTAGCACTTGAATTAACGCTTTCACTTCATCACTTTTTAACGAGTAATAAACGGTTTGCGCTTCTTTGCGTGTGCACACTAAGTCGTCCTTTCTTAACCATGCAAGGTGCTGTGATAACGCAGACTGACTCAAACCTAGCTTTTTATTCATATCGCCAACGCACATTTCACCATCATTCAAAAGGTGGCATAAAATAAACAATCTACGTTCGTTTGCTAGTGCCTTCAGTAACACAACAGCATGATCGGCTTGTTGTTGCATTTTTTCTATATTCATCACCCGAAATACTCTCCTCATCTAACCTTAGCCTAATATAGCGTCACCTTAAAAATAGAGTCGGGACATGAAGCACACTTTTTGGTAGATTGTTTAAAAAAGTGAGACATAGTTAGAATATTTGAAGGAAACTCATGAAAAACTACACACGCGTCAGCTTAACCGCCTTATTTACAATGGCATTATTAGGCTGTCAATCGACACCCTCATCAGTTCAAAAAATGCCTGAGTTAGTCATAAATAATTCGCAAGACGCAATAATTAGTCAGCAACTTGCTCAAAAAGCCCTAAATTCTAATGCCGCCTATGACATTGTTGAATCACTCACCGTAGAAGTGGGTCCAAGGTTAGCTGGTACAGACAAAGATATCATGGCAGTTGATTGGGCCATGGAAAAATTATGGTTAATGGGATTTGACAAGGTTTATAAAGAATCTGTTCAAGTACCCGCGTGGTCTCGCGGCCATGCAAGTGCTAGTATCATAGCCCCGTATGAGCAACCCTTAGTGATTACGGCACTGGGCGGAAGCATCGCTACACCGATAAAAGGCATTCAAGCGCCCATTGTTAGATTTGAATCATTAGAAGAGCTTATGCTTGCTTCTCCGGGCCGTGTAGAAGGAAAAATCGTTTTCATCGACCATAAAACTGAGCGCCACAAAGAGGGTAATGGTTATGGTGTGACTGTGGGCGGGCGTTCAAGAGGTGCTGTTGAAGCCGCTAAAAAAGGTGCTGTTGCTATCGTTATTCGATCAATTGGTACGGATCACGACCGTATGGCGCACACTGGCATGATGCGATATGAAGAAGATGTACCCAAAATTCCTGCTGCAGCTATGTCTATTCCTGATGCTGAATTGATAAATGGCATGCTTAAGCGCGATCCAAATATTGTCATGTCATTAAACATGACGTCAGAAAATCTGGGCATCGCCACATCCTATAATGTCATCGCCGAAGTGACCGGCAGCAGTAAACCTGACGAAATAGTGCTAATAGGCGCACATTTAGACTCTTGGGATGAAGGCACGGGTGCAATTGATGATGGTGCTGGCGTCGCAATTGTGACTGCAGCTGCAAAATTGATTCAAGACCTTCCGCAAAAGCCAGCGCGTACGGTAAGAGTTGTTTTATATGCTGCTGAAGAAGTGGGCTTAGTCGGCGGTAAAGCATATGCTGCGCAACATGCCGATGAACTGGAAAAACACTATATTGCCGCAGAGTCTGATTTTGGTGCTGGACCGATTTACCAAATTGACTTTAATGTTGCACCAAACAGCTTTAAACAAGTTCAACACCAAGTGTCGGCAATGACGCGATTCGGTGTTGCATTAGGCACTAACGACGCATCCGGTGGCCCTGATGTATCTATGATGCCGGGATTAGGCGTACCAGTTGCCTCGTTAAAACAAGATGGTACCGATTATTTTGATTACCACCACACGCCTAATGACACCTTAGATAAAATTGATCCCAAAGCATTAGCGCAAAATGTGGCTGCGTATGTGCAATTTGCTTATATGATGGCACAATCTGAAATTGATTTAAGACCGTTAGCGTCAACTAAATAATGACAATATCATGTTGGTAAAAAAGCCCTGATTAAGGGCTTTTTTTACATTAACTGATGAGGCGCAATTTCATCTGCGATCAGGTTTAAACGGTAAAATATCTACACCATCACTTACCATCTTTAAGCTTCGAAGCGCTAAATTTGCTCTTGGCGTAAAAACACCGGGCTATTAGCGGTTGATTGCTCCGGAGAATAAAAGTAGCCTTCAAGGTCAAATTCAAGTAATGCTGATAAATTTTTAGGTTGCTTATCAATCAAATACCTTGCCATCAAACCACGGGCTTTTTTGGCATAGAAACTGATAACTTTATACTGTCCATTCTTACAATCTTTAAACACTGGCGTGATTAGCTGGCCGTTAAGCTGTTTTACTTTTACCGACTTAAAATACTCGTTAGAAGCTAAATTAATAATAATGTCATCACCTTGCGCTTGTAATGCATTATTGATCTCTTTAGTAATGGTATCGCCCCAAAAGGCATAGAGATTACTTCCTTGAGGATTAGCAAGCTTTGTGCCCATTTCAAGGCGATATGGTTGCATTAAATCTAACGGTTTAAGTAGTCCATATAACCCAGATAATATGCGTAAATGTTGCTGCGCTGACTCAATTTGTATTTCAGATAAGCTATCTGCATCAAAACCAGTATACACATCCCCCCTAAAAGCAAAAATAGCTTGTTTGGCGTTATCGGGAGTAAAGTTGGGCTGCCACTGTGCAAATCGGGCAGCATTTAAGCCCGCTATTTTATCACTGACCTTCATCAAACTAGCAATATCAACGGGCGAAAGCTCACGACACACCTTAATAAGTGATTCACTGTAAGATAATAATGTTGGCTGAGTGAATGTTTTCGTCGCTGGGGGATTTTCAAAGTCTAATGTTTTGGCGGGCGATACTAAAACCAGCATAGTTTACTCCTCTGTCTTAATTAGAATCATGATACGTGACTAAAATAAAAAAACCATGCTAAATCAGCATGGTTTTTTCGATTACCCTAACGCACATTTTCAATGCATTATATCGTTCTACTATCTATCGTTTATGTTTTGCAGAACCATCAGGCCAAATTTTGTCTTCTAATTGATCTGCTAATTCAGGAAACTTACTGGTCTCAAATACAGGATCTTTACCTGCGTTAACTTGCTCACGATAATCATTGATGACACGAATAGCCAAACCAGACAGTAATAAAATTGCGACAATATTCACCAAGGCCATTAAGCCCATCGATACGTCAGCTAAGTCCCACACTAGGCCAATTTTAGCCATGGCACCAAACATCACCATGCCTAAAACAATCAATCTAAAAATCGGTAACGCCTTTTTACTGTTACCAGATAAAAACATCACATTGGTTTCTGCATATGAGTAATTTGCAATAATCGAGGTAAAGCAAAATAGCAAAATTGCCGCAGCAATAAATCCGCCACCCCAACTGCCGACATGTGAAGATAATGCATTGATTGTCATGCCAATACCCTCACCACTGCCTGCTGCATCGCCTGACAGTAAAATGATTGCCGCAGTAGCAGTACAAATCACGATGGTATCGAAAAATACCCCCATCATTTGAATATACCCCTGTGATGCAGGATGATTTGGATTAGGTGATGCACTGGCTGCAATATTTGCCGCACTGCCCATACCGGCTTCATTTGAAAACAAACCCCGTGCGATACCAGCTTGCATGGCCTGGGAAACACTATAAGCAATTGCGCCACCAGCGGCTTCATGCCAACCAAAAGCACTGTTGATAACCAGCATAAACACACTTGGCAGTTCGGTGACATTCATCAAAACAACGACTAATGCCATCAATATATAAGCCAGTGCCATTACTGGCACGATAAACTCAGACACCTTAGCCACTTTCTTTAAGCCGCCCATGATAACGACACCACTAAAGGCGGTGATCCCAAGTCCGACATAAAGCGGATTGAAATCAAATACTGTCGTCATCGCCCCTGCGATGGTATTCGCTTGTACAGCATTAAAGACTAAACCAAAACAGATTATCAGTAGAACAGAGAATAAAATTCCCATCCAACGCTGCCCTAACCCTTTCTCCATATAGTAAGACGGGCCGCCGCGATATTGGCCATCGACATCTTTCACTTTATAAACTTGAGCGAGTGTAGACTCAATCATTGCTGTGGCCATACCTAAAACGGCAATAGCCCACATCCAAAAAACAGCTCCAGGCCCTGCAACACCTATCGCGAAGGCCACACCAGCCATATTACCCGCACCGACACGCGCTGCCATACTGGTACAAAATACTTGAAAAGATGACAAACCATTTTTGCCTGGTCGACGACTAATAGACAGTAACTTAAGACCATGACCAAACTGACTAAACTGAATAAAACCCAGTCTAATGGTGAAATATAACCCTGCACCCACTAGCCCGTAGACTAATAACTTACCCCATAAGAGGGCATTTAAATAATTAACGATCGTCTCTAACATTGCCATAATGCTTGTCTATTCCTTTGGGATAGCTTTATTTTGTGCAACCTAAACATCAGCAATGACAAAATAAAAATATCTTAGTTATTTGATTATTATAGATTTAATGCAATAACTGAGTGATAACCCGTTATTTAACTGGCTTCATTATACTCATTCAACAAAGTAACTCTAATTTAGTTTACGCTACAAAACTGAAATTTCTGTGTTGATTGCATATTTGTAACAAGTGCAAATTATCATGAGCTGTCAAACTGTTCTTGATAAGCGGATCGCAAAAAAACATTTAGCCTCCGTCAGCATAACAAATAGACAACCTAACAAACCGCTCAAAATTAAAGCCATTAACACTTCAAAAACAACATTGGTTATTTTTCACCCTACCTGATTAGCAAAAGTTTGAACCACCACACATTATTAACCACAAAATAAGAATACAGTGTTCTTAAATTAAGACTAAGTATTTTGTATTTCACGATGTATGAGGCCACTATGACAACTGCTAATGAAATTATTGCTCTGAAAAAGTATGTGAGAGCGACCAACTTTCTTGCCACTTCACAAATTTATCTAAAGCAAAACGTATTGTACAAACGCAAGCTTGAGCATACCGATATTAAGCCAAGATTATTAGGTCACTGGGGAACATGCCCAGGTATCAATTTTGTTTATGCCAATGTAAACCGTCTTATCGTTAAACATAACCGTGAATTCATTTATCTTGTTGGCCCAGGCCATGGTTTCCCTGCTGTGCAAGCTAACTTATTTATGGAAGGTTCATTAAGCCATTTCTACCCTGAGACAATTCCTTTAACAGAAACGGGTATCGAAGATATCTGTAAAAAATTCTCAGCAGCTTACGGTTACCCATCGCACGCTAATCCAGAAGCACCGGGGCAAATTTTAGAAGGTGGTGAGCTAGGTTATTCATTATCCGTTGCCTGGGGCTCTGTTCTTGATAACCCTAATCTTATTGCAACCTGTTTAATCGGTGACGGTGAAGCAGAAACAGGACCACTGGCAGCATCTTGGTATGCTAACCGGTTAGTGTCTCCAGCCAATAATGGTGCGGTATTACCTATCGTGCACATCAATGGCTATAAAATTTCAGGTCCTACTCGCATGGGTCGAATGAGTCATGAAGAACTTGATTTAGAATTCCGTGGTCTGGGTTACCATCCAATTATTGTTGATGATGAACTTGACACTGACATCTACGAACAGATGACAGCAGCAATGGATTTATCATATGACATGATCACCGATATTCAGCGCCGTGCTCGTTCTGGCGAAGATGTGGTTAAGCCACGTTGGCCGGTCATTTTGATGAGAACAGCCAAAGGTTGGACCGGCACATCAGAATACGCAGGTAAGAAGCTCGAAGGGAACTGCGAATCGCATCAAGTTATCGTCAACAACTGTGCTACCGACAAAGGCCATTTAGAGGCGCTTGATCAATGGCTAGCAAGCTATAAGTTTGATGAATTAGTGCAAACAACTGCATCTGGTGAACTCATATTTGATAAAGATATTTTATCCCTTATCCCACCAAAAGATTTATGTTGTGGCCGTCAACGTCTTAGCTACGGCGGTGAAGTGGTCCGTGCATTAGCCAATCCTGATCTGGCTAAACTGGGCTATGGTCCTGAAACACCTCGCGGTCAACGTGGTTACTCTATGTTGAAAATGGGCCAATGGATGCGTGATGCCTTCAAACTGAACCGTGATCAACGTAATCTACGCATTTTTAGCCCTGATGAAACCTATTCAAACCAATTACAAGCTGTGTTTGAAGAAACCGATCGTGCCTGGCAATGGCCTATTGAAAGTTGGGACGAAGATATGTCTCGTGATGGACGAGTGATCGAATTGCTATCTGAAAACTTACTTTTCGGTATGTTACACGGTTACACTGTAACAGGTCGTCATGGCATGTTCCCAACTTATGAGGCTTTCTCTCAAGTTGTGTCATCAATGGCTGACCAATATTGTAAATATGTACATGCTAGTCAAGACATACATTTCCGTAAGCCTATTCCTGCGTGTAACGTAGTATTATCTTCACTGCTGGAACGTCAAGATCACAATGGCTACTCCCATCAGAATCCGTCATTCTTGGGGGCAATGTTAGAAAAACATCCAAATATTATTTCTGCTTATTTACCTGCAGATGCCAACAGCACGCTAGTTTATACAGAACGCGCCTTTAGCGATCGTGATAAATTAAACATTATCGTTGCAGGTAAAAAATCACTGCCACAATGGTTATCATTGGAAGAAGCACGTAAGCAGGCTAAAGATGGCATTATGGTGTGGGATTTTGCATCTGATGAAAACCCAGACGTGGTTCTTGCTGGTTGTGGTGATTATGCCACTCAAGAGTGTATGGCTTCACTGGTGTTGATCCGTGAAATCCTACCTAGAGTTCGAATCCGCTTTGTGAGTGTGTCAGAACTTCATAGCAGCGGTCTAGGTAGTCTTAAATTCCAGAGCAAGCCTTGGATGATGGATGAAATCTTTACTGAAGATAAAGGCGTAGTATTTAACTACCATGGCTATCCAAACACTATCAAAAAGCTAGTATTTGATTATAAAGGTAACCGTCGTTTCCGTATTAAAGGTTATGAAGAAGAAGGTTCAACCACAACACCATTCGATATGGGCGTACGAAACGGAACTTCTCGTTATCATTTAGTCATTGATATGGCCTACAAGTTGTTCCAGCAAGGCGTGATTGACGAAACCCAACATGTGCGTATTACGACTGATATGCTGCAGCGATTGGTTGATCACAAGAACTACATCAAAGCCAATGGTGTTGACCCAGAAGAAATCGAAAACTGGATATGGACTCGATAAGCATTGGATTGTGCGTTAATTAAAGCGCAGCTAAATAATGCACCATAAGATAGAAATGCGTCCCATGGGCGCATTTTTATTTGGGTTCATTTAATAGAAAAATATTCACCCGCAAATCATTAACAATTTATAAACATAACCTCCATTTATACACCCAAATGTAAAATATTTTGATGGTGTCAATACTCTATTTCTAAGTTTATTTTGGCATTAAACATAAATTAATCATTTTTACTATGGCAAATCACTCAATTAGCAACGATAATTACGCCGCTGGCTAAAACATAACGGATTCACCTCTCAAGTGTCAGCTGCACATGTTTACAACAAACTCAAAACATGTGTGTTGGTGAAGTAAAAATAACAATGGACTTATAAATGATGAAGAACACATTAAAAGTAGTATTACTCACCTCTATGTTACCTTTTGCAGCATCTGCAGCAGAAGGAATGACTCCTTGGTATGTTGGTGGCGGTTTAGGCGTAAACAACTACGAGCCAAACTGTGACCAAAAAACCATGAAAGTATGTGGCGAAGATGATCCGTATGCATGGGATGTTTTCGGCGGTTACTTATTCAATGATTATTTCGGTGTGGAATTAGGTTACCGAGACCTAGGCCGTGCAGAATGGACTGACTACAGCAACAAGTTAAATGATGTTGGTGCTCGTGGCATGAATTTAGGTTTAGTTGCATTTTACCCATTTGCTGACAAATGGTCTTTATCAGCAGAAGCTGGTGCAATGAACTACCTAATCTCTAACAAAAAACAATGGAACACTGAATACTACAGCGACAGTGGTGTTGCACCATATGTTGGCGCTGGTATCGGTTACAACTTCACTGACAACTTAAAGTTAGCGGCTAAATACCGTCGTTATGAAAACTTAGACGAAGAAAAGTGGAACACACTTTCAATGGAAAGCAACTACTGGGGTCTTGAATTAAGCTACCGCTTTGGTTCAGCCGCTCCTACAGCCGTTGCTGCTCCTGTTGTTGCTGTAGCTGCTGATGTTGATTCAGACAACGACGGTGTTGTTGATCGTTTAGACAAATGCCCTAACACACCAAGCGACCACAAAGTTGATGCAACTGGTTGTACTGTATATGAAATGGCAACAACTAAGCATGACTTAGGTGGCCTTTTATTTGCTAACAACTCTGCTGTGATCAATCAATCTTCATATGCTGATATCGAAAAATTAGCAAACTACATGAAGAAAAATCCAGAACACACAGTGATCATTGAAGGTCATGCTTCAAATGTTGGTAAACCAGCATACAATATGACACTTTCTGAGCGTCGTGCTAACTCTGTTGCACAGGTTTTAGAAAACAAATATGGTATTAGCAGCAACCGCATCAAGTCTGTTGGTTATGGTATCACTAAGCCTATCGCTCAAGGCAACACTCCTGAAGCGCATAAGCAAAACCGTCGTATCGAAGCTATCGTTACCGGTACTGAAAAGCGCGCTGTACTAAAATAATTTAGTCTTAAACGCTAAAGTTAACAGCCGCTGATATCAGCGGCTTTTTTGTTTTATGAACAATCTAAAACATCATAAACTGTTGCTTTTAACCTAATTAGCTTACAAGTTTTTTAATAGCAATTATTCCCTTCGTAATCAGATACGGAATTAAACAACAATAAAAATTCAATTTTAAGTATAAAGTCGTATTATTTCGTAATTTTTTTACAAAACAAGTTGGAATAAAGGGTAAAATCGCTTCTAATAAAGGGATTGAAACATTCATTTTGCTTATCGAGAGGAAACGTTACATGGCCAACGCACTCACTCAACTCAAATCATTTACCACAATTGTTGCAGATACAGGTGACATTGAGGCAATCAAACGTTATCAACCAGAGGATGCTACCACTAATCCATCATTGATTTTGAAAGCCGCACAAATTCCTGAGTATGCCTCTTTAATCGATAATGCAGTTACTTGGGCAAAAAGCCAAAGTAACGATCAAGCTCAACAAATTGAAGATGCCGGTGATAAACTTGCGGTTAATATTGGCGTTGAGATCCTAAAACTTGTCCCTGGTCGCATTTCTACTGAAGTAGATGCGCGTCTTTCTTTCGACAAGCAAGGTTCTATTAATAAAGCACATAAACTTATCAAACTTTATAAAGAAGCAGGCATTGATAAATCACGCATTTTAATCAAACTAGCCTCTACCTGGGAAGGCATCTGCGCAGCTAAAGAGCTAGAACAAGAAGGAATAAACTGTAACCTCACCTTACTTTTTAGTTTTGCTCAAGCAAGAGCCTGTGCTGAAGCTGGTGTTTATCTTATTTCTCCTTTCGTAGGCCGTATCCTTGACTGGTACAAAAAAGATACCGGCAATGATTACACCGCAGACACAGATCCTGGCGTTATTTCTGTTACTGAAATTTATAATTACTACAAACAACACGGCTATAACACGGTAGTGATGGGAGCAAGCTTCCGTAATATCGGTGAAATTATTGAATTAGCAGGATGCGATCGCTTGACGATTGGACCCGCTCTATTAGAAGAGTTAGCCAATACAGATGCCGTTGTGACAGAAAAACTTAAAGCAGTCTCGGCATCATCAACCGCCCCTTCTGCGCTAACAGAAGCCGAATTCCGTTGGGCATTCAACGAAGATCCAATGGCAGTTGATAAATTAGCCGAAGGGATCAGAAACTTTGCAATTGACCAAGGTAAACTTGAGGTCATGCTAAAAGAGAAATTAAGCTAAACAAGGACTGTAAATTAATGACTCAATTAACACAATCAGCCACATGGCAACAATTAGCCACTCATACCACGGCATTACCGCACATGCGTGAGTTATTTGAAAACAATGATCAACGCTTTAATGCAATGCACTTAAAGAGTTGTGGCCTATTGCTAGATTATTCTAAAAACCGTGTAAATGAAGAGACATTGGCATTACTGTTCAAACTTGCCAATGAAGCACAGTTAACCGATAAAATTACCGGTATGTTCTCAGGTGATATAATTAATAACACCGAGCAACGCGCTGTATTACATACCGCTCTTCGCAGCAAAGCTTCACAAACCATCAAAGCTGAGGGACAAAATATTGTTCCTGAAGTACAACAAACCTTGGCTAAAATGGCAGAGTTTGTCGAACAAGTTCAAAGCGGGCAATGGACTGGCTACACAGGCAAAGCCATCACTGATATCGTCAGTATAGGTATTGGTGGATCGTTTCTTGGACCGAAAATTGTCACCCAAGCTTTGCGACCTTACTGGAAAGACTTAAACTGCCATTTTGTGGCCAATGTTGACGCAACGTCAATTTGCGAGAAATTAAAAGGATTAAACGCAGAAACAACGCTATTTGTGATGTCGTCAAAATCCTTTGGGACCCAAGAAACACTAACAAATACACTCAGTGCCAAAGAGTGGTTTTTAGCTCAAGGTGCATCACAACAAGACGTCGCAAAGCACTTTGTTGCGGTAACATCTAATGTGACCAAAGCGACTGAATTTGGTATGGATGCAAACAACATATTCCCGATGTGGGATTGGGTTGGAGGACGTTATTCTCTCTGGTCGGCTATTGGATTACCGATTGCGCTAGTTATTGGTATGGATAACTTTAAAGCGCTGTTATCTGGTGCCTTTGACATGGACCAACATTTTCAGCAAGCCCCATTAGAACAAAACATGCCTGTGATTATGGGAATGCTATCTGTGTTATATAGCAATTTTCATGGTGCCCAATCCCATGTGATTTTAACTTACGATCACTACTTACGAGGTTTACCGGCTTATTTCCAACAACTGGATATGGAAAGTAATGGTAAGTCTGTCACCTTAAATGGCACAGCAGTAGATTACAGTACGGGCCCTGTTATTTGGGGGGGAGAAGGTACCAATGGTCAGCATGCTTATCATCAGCTATTACACCAAGGTACAGCATTGATACCTGCAGACTTTATTATGCCGCTACAAAGCCATAATCCGCTTGGCGAACACCATAATCAGCTGGCTTCAAATTGCTTCGGTCAAACCCAAGCGTTAATGCAAGGTCGTACCTACGAAGAAGCATTAGCCGAAATGAGTTCAAGTAAGCTTGATGATACCCAAAAGCAGCTTATCGCTAAACATAAAGTGATGGCTGGCAACAAACCTAGTAATACTTTATTGATGGATAAGCTAACTCCACAAACCTTAGGCGCATTAATTGCGTTGTATGAACACAGAACATTTGTTCAAGGTGTCATTTGGCAAATCAATTCATTTGACCAATGGGGTGTTGAATTAGGAAAAGTACTCGGAAATGATGTACTCGACCGAATAGGTGCCGATCATGATGCGCAAGCGTTAGATTGTTCCAGTAATTCTTTAATCAATTTGTATCGTCAAGGACAGATTTAATCACTCAAATAGCCAGCATTAGCTGGCTTTTTATTAGTTTGAATCCGATAACTTCAGCATAGAATTCTAAAAGGCCGTTTAATTTATTCATCAAAGATTAACCCAGCATTAACATTAATGAAACATAACTATTGCACCCTATGATGGAAATATGTTATTTATCTGCATAGAGACATCATAATAACAAGGGAGGTTACCATGGATCGTTTAGACTATGGTGGTGCGTTAGATGAAGTTGTTGAAAGACCAAGCCGTACAAAAAGTTCCAACAAAAAACGTAAATGGCGCGAGATTGAAGCAATTAAAGATAAGCAGCGCTTACTGAAAGAGTTACAAGATATAGATGACTCTTTCGAATTTGATGCAAATACTTTAGTATTATAAATATTAGTTCAACTGAATATTTATTCATTTATGTTTAAATGTAAAAGAGCACTCTAGGGTGCTCTTTTTGATCTCTTAATGATTAATACCTGTGTTGTTTGCTGATTGAGTTTTGTTCGAAGCGAATAAATTCAATATCAAAACTTAAGCTATTAGTGAATCACTCTAACTGGGCTATAGCTTCATTTTTCTCTCAACATTCGCAATATAGGCACGAAGATCATCAAAAATTGCATTATCATTTTCGCTAAATAATGGATCGTCGACTAATTTTTTATTACAGAGCTGTTCCACTTTGTGCCAATCGTCATCATTTAATGATTTGGCAAATAAAGGAAATATTTCTTGTTCCTCATACTGCATGTGTTCAACTTGTAATTTAATATAATTAGCTAAATCATTAATTAACTTCTCTCTTGAAATCACGATATCTGAAAGAATCATATTTAAACTGTACATTAAAGAGCCTGATACCTGCGCAAGTTTGTCATGCTCATTACGCAGCTGTTCACTATTAGGCACTGACATTTTTTTTACATAATAGTGATAGGTAATATCTTCTAATGGATGATGGCTATGTTCGGCATAGCCTTGCATATACTCAACAATGTCTCTTACAAGATTAAAGTTTACTGGCTCACCTTCAATTAATCGGCTATTTTTATTGTTGAGTATGTCCAATAATATGGCTATATGTTGGTGATCTCGCTTTAATCGCTTAAGCATAGTCTTCTCCGTCATGTAAACCTCACTAGTCTATATTTTAGTCAATACTCAGGGTATTTCCCAATCTACCCTATTGATAAATATTCGTTATGACCAAGATCATGTTCTAGAAAAAAACTCACAATTATCTCAAATAAAAAAACACTCAATAATTGAGTGTTTTTATACTAAACCAATGATTAATTGAGTTTATATCGCAATGACTAACGTAGGGTTGCAAACAAATGAGACTTTAACTGACTGAAATCAGCATCCAACCCAACTGATAGAATTGGCTTATTAGCTACCGCTTTGAGCTCAGGAGGTAGCGGCAAGTCAACTTTTAGCTCACGATCAACCACATCTTTAAATTTAGCAGGGTGCGCGGTTCCTAAAAAAATACCGTATTCATCTTTAGTTAACAATTGGCGTAAACCTTGAGCAGCAATGGCAGCATGTGGTTCAGATTGATAACCTAATTGATATAGGTTTTTAAGCGCTTCTGAGGTTTGTAATTCATTCAACGCTAAGCCTGTAATATCAGATAAGGGCCAGCCCATTTGCTGACAAATCGCTTCTACTCTAGGCCAATTACTTGGTTCTGACACGTCCATTGCATTAGACATAGTTGCAACTGTATCGTGCGGAGCCCAATCGCCATTGACTAAATAACGAGGCACAGTATCGTTGCTGTTGGTCGCGGCAATAAAACGCTTGATCGGTAACCCCATCGCTTTGGCAAACAAACCGGCGGTTAAATTACCAAAGTTTCCACTTGGTACCGATACCACAAAGTTTTCATGGCCAGCTTTTTTCGCCTGTGCAATCGCTTCGAAGTAATAACAAATCTGCGCTAACAATCGGCTAATGTTGATTGAATTTGCCGAATTTAATGCTAATCCTTCACGCACTTCCTCGTCATCAAATGCCTGTTTAACAAGATGCTGACAGGCATCAAAATCAGCATTAACCGCCACTGTATGAATATTTTTACCTAAGGTGGTGAACATCTTTTCCTGCAGTTCACTGATTTTACCCTTAGGGTACATCACAACCACTTGCACTTTCTCCAGCCCATAAAAAGCATCAGCAACTGCCGCGCCAGTGTCACCCGATGTGGCGGTTAAAATGGTTAATCCTTTATCGCCAGATAATAAATTAACGCATTGGGCCATAAAGCGGGCACCAAAGTCTTTAAAAGCTAAGGTAGGGCCATGAAATAACTCTAAGCAGCTACGGTGGTAATCCACCTCTGCTAGTGGCGCTGCAAAGGTAAATGCGTTATCCACTAATACATCGACGTTATCTTGTCCTAATTCATCAGCAAGCCATGCGCCGAGTACCTTTTTACTGCGCTCGGCAAAAGGCATTGCTAACAATTCATCGATGTTGCTTAACACTGGAATTGATTTAGGGAAAAACAGTCCTCTATCTTTGCCTAATCCTAACTGCACAGCTTGACTAAAATTAACTTCCTGAGAAGGATGTTTTAAATTATATAATTCCATTACCACTACCTATAAAATTGAAAACTATTTATTATCTAAATGCGGCGAGTACCTTGTTCATCTAATTGACATACATGGGCAAAACCACCTTGCTCTGTCACATAATGTTGTTCTAACCACGCTTTCGCCTGCTGAGCTTTTTCTAATGAGTCCGTTACGCTAAATAATGTTGGTCCGCTACCTGATATCCCAGTTGTAAGCATACCTTGCTGTTGCAGTGCCTCTCGGGCCGCTAGGTAGCCAGGAATCGCAGCCGCGCGATAAGGCTCAGCTAATACATCTTTAAGCACTTCAATTGCCATATCAGCATCTTGCTGGTAACTGGCATGCACAAATGCGCTCAAGTACCGACCAAACTCTATCGCCACAGCTTTATCGTATTGTGCGGGTAATAAGGCCCGCATTTTTGCCGTGGACAATGAAATACCAGGATAAGCCACCACCCAATACCATTGCTTAAAACTTGGAATTGGCGCACACACCTTGTTCGCGGTGTTAAGCATCAGTTGCATACCGCCTAAGAAACATGGCGCCACGTTATCATAATGAATACTGCCAGATATCTGCCCTTCAAACTCACCCATTAATAACAATAATGCTTGTTGATCAAATGGCTGTTTAAAATGTTCATTTAACGCATATAGTGCAGCAACAACAGAGCTAGCACTCGAACCTAAGCCGCTGCCTACCGGTAAGTTTTTTTCTAATATTAATTTCACGCCATCGGTGCGCTGTAATTTTTCAAGAAAAAATACTGCGCACTGATAAACGATGTTTTCAGTCAAATTAGTTGGAAGTTTATGTGCCCAAGTTCCAACTTGTTCAAACTCAACACCGGCGTCAAGGGCGCTTATGGTGACACGGTCACCCAATAAACTTCCATCAATGGGGGCTAGCGCCGCGCCTAACAAATCAAAACCCACGCCAACGTTTCCCATTGAGGCTGGAGCATAGACAGTGATTGCAGCTTGATTACTTTTATTCATTACAGCCCTACCTCACGAGTCCAATTCAGTGTTCTCAATACATCAGCAAAGACTCCGGCAGCCGTTACATCAGTTCCTGCACCATAACCGCGTAAAACAAAAGGTATAGGCTGATAGTAACGACTATAAAATGCAAGGGCATTCTCGCCACCTTTTACACTGTATAACGGATCGCTTGCTTCGACTTCTATAATGCGAACATGACACTTACCTTCATCGATTTGGCCCACATAGCGCAACACTTTGCCCTGCGCTTTTGCCTTTGATACACGATCTAAAACTTGCGCATCCAAACTCGGTAATTTAGCCATAAATGAGTCAACATCACCGCTATCATCGAAATCAGTAGGTAATACTGATTCGATATTGATATCGCTTAACTCTAAGGATAAGCCAACTTCACGAGCTAAGATAAGCACTTTACGAGCAACATCCATTCCGCTTAAATCATCACGTGGATCGGGTTCGGTAAAACATTTTTCACGCGCTATTGATGTCGCTTGCGATAAACTCATACCCTCATCCAGCATACCGAAAATATATGATAATGAACCCGATAAAATACCGTTAAATTTATGCAGTTTATCACCCGCACATAAAAGCTTTTTCAAATTATCAATCACGGGGAGCCCTGCTCCCACAGTGGTTTCATATAAAAATTGCCGACGTTGCTCTAAACTTACTTGGCGTAAAGATTGATAAAACGCATAATCACGTGTGTTTGCCTTTTTATTAGGGGTAACCACATGAAAACCGGCATTCATTACATCTAAATAGCGGTCAGATACTGCTTCGCTTGAGGTACAATCGACCAACACAGGATTGAGCAGTTGCTGCTGTTGACCAAACTCAAGTAAATCATTTAAATCATATTTTTGAGCATTATCACTCATTAACCCTTGCCAATTGGATAAATCAACTCCATTACTATCAAGCAGCATCTGACGCGAGTTAGCAATACCACAAACCCGAATACTAATATGTTGTTCTTTGAGCATGTCATTCTGTTGCTTTATTTGCTCAAGTAACCCAGCCCCAACATTCCCCGCGCCAACCAAAAACACATCAACATATTGCTGAACATCGAAAAAAGCTTGATGACAAGCACCTATAGCATGCTTGGTTTTTCCCTGCTGAATAACCGTTGAAATTGAGCGCTCTGAAGACCCCTGTGCAATCGCTACGATATTAACGCTTGCTTTGGCCAGCGCACTGAAAAACTTCGCCGCTACACCTTTGTGAGTTTTCATACCGTCGCCAATTAAAGACACAATCGCTAACCCTTTACGTAACTCAATAGGCTCTAATAGTTCAGACTTTATTTCTAACTCAAACTCTTGCTCTAACGACCATTTTGCTTTAGCGGCTTCATTGGTTGCGACACAAAAACTAATGCTGTACTCAGATGAGCTTTGTGTAATAAGGGATACCGAAATACCGCTACGTGAAATCGCAGCCAATGTTCGACTGGCCATCCCAACCATGCCTTTCATACCAGGGCCTGATACGTTAAACATGGTTTGATCATCAAGATTTGAAATGGCCTTCACTTGCAGCCCCGTTTTATCCGCATCGTTAGACACTAATGTCCCAGGTGCTGATGGGTTGAAGCTGTTTTTGATGTAGCAAGGAATATGATATTGAGCGATCGGAGCAATCGTTTTAGGATGCAACACTTTTGCCCCAAAATAAGAAAGCTCCATCGCTTCTTGATAGCTCAGTTGTGACAATAACTTCGCATCGGTCACCACTCTAGGGTCGGTATTATAAACGCCATCAACATCTGTCCAAATTTCACAGCTTGAGGCATCTAAACATGCAGCCAATACCGCGGCAGAATAATCAGAACCATTGCGACCTAAGGTGACGACTTTTCCATGGGCATCGGCAGCAGTAAAACCAGGCATAACCCAAACTCTGTAATCATTTAACGGCAATACAGAGAAACGTGGCTTACTGACATTAATATCCACAACCGATTCTAAAGGCTGCCCATGTGCAAGGAATAACGACACAGGATCTAATTGAGCGGAAGTAATGCCTTTGGCAAGCATGACTTGTTCCATTAATGCAGCGGATAAGCGTTCACCAGATACAACTATTGCTGCGCGCACTGAATCAGGGCACTCCCCCAATAAGCAAATCCCTTCTAGCTTATGTTTCCATTGCAGCATTTGATCATTTAATTTTTCTTGAAGTAATGCCTGCTGGGCCGGCGATAACAACGCTTCACTTGCTTGCGCATATAAGGTATTAAAAACAGTATCGATGTGCTTAACAACAGCCTGATATGATTTCCCCTCCACGGCTAAATCTACCATCTCTAACAATGCATTAGTAATGGTTGCTGGCGCTGAAAGCACTGTTGCTACAGGTTCTAACTTAGAAGACTCAGCAATAATATCCGCCGCCATTAAAAAACGCGGCCAATTTGCTAAAGATGTACCACCAAATTTCATTACTTTCATATCGTCTTCTCCAGTCAAATACATGACATCAATGCAAAATTATTAATAAAAAAGCCCGCGTCCTTTGTAGGGAGGCGGGCTGTTTATTGAATTCTTTTAGGATGTGTCAGCCCGCCCCCACTATGGTAATAGTGGTAGTTGTAATAGTTGTAATAACAACGTGCTTAAATGCTGACATCTCGCTCACTTTCTTATTCAGGTTATATAGCTTGATACGTAATCTGACTAGGTTACGTCGCTCCCTTTTGACTAATGCTTACAGAATTGCTTTTTTAGCACCATATTGTCAACCCCGCTTAGCGATTTATTTACATATTAACTAACATTTAAATTGATTTATTTAAGATTACATATTTCATAATCTGAAACATCAATACAATTAGCAATAAAATCAATTAAAGTCCGCATTTACGCTAACGTTAACGCAAATAACATAAAATTTAAAATATTCATATTTTTCATAAGCTAAAATAAAAACGGTTTGATAAGCATAGTTAATTCCTTATTTATGCGACATCAAAATTGCTCCTGAAAACTTAACGCCTTATCTTTTTCGAAAAACAATGTTCAAGATCAAAATAATTAAAATTTACAGCATCTAATCAATAGAAATTTAGCAAAACCTGATGTAAATCATCGCAGCAAAAAAGAAATAAATGTATTATGCGCCAATATCAGCTATTGGAGTCTTTATGAAAATCTCAAAACATGCAGCAGTAACGATTCATTACCGCCTAAGCGATGCTCAAGGTCAATTGTTGGAAAGCTCTTTCGATGCTGAACCAATGATATATTTACAAGGCACTGAAAACCTTATTCCTGGTTTAGAAGCAGAATTAGAAGGAAAAGTTGCTGGTGATAAATTTGAAGCCACTATTCCAGCAGAACAAGCCTATGGCGAATATCATGAAGGCTTAAAGCAAGAAGTCCCTTTAGCCGCCTTTGGTGATATTGAAGATATCGTACCGGGTATGCGCTTTATTGCGGAAACAGAAATGGGCCAACGACCAGTGCAAGTTACAGAAATCAAAGATGATACTGTTATTGTTGATGGCAATCACCCTCTTGCAGGCCAAGCATTAACCTTCAATATTGAAGTAGTTGATGTTCGCGAAGCTACGGCAGAAGAAATTGCTCACGGTCATATTCATGCCCACGGTGGCAGTTGTGGTGGAGGCCATGATCACGATCATGAACCCTGCGATACTCAAAAACCTGGGTGTGATGGCAATGGCGGCTGCGGATGCCACTAACTCAAAATCAATTGCAACACTGATCAAGTCTTGTTGGCAATATTCATCAAACTAGGTCAGTAAAAAGGTTGAAATAAATGTAGGTCGTAGACTAAAAATAGTCTGCGACTTTTTTTATGGGCTATAATTATTACAAGTGTTGTGCTTAAAACGGACACACTCTAAATTGTGTTTGGTTTACTCTTTCCCATCTTTTTGATTATGGAAGATTTTATGAACTTTGGGCTGTAAACAACATATCTACATAGTAAACAATAATAATTAATGCTCAGCGACGGAGTGCTTATGTTAATTAAACCTGTATACGAGCTTTTGCCTTACACTTACATCGTAATTGGTGGAATAAGTGTTCTACTACTGCAACAACAGTATGCTATAGCTGCCGCCATTTTGATGTATTTATTAGGAGCCAGAATTTATAACCTTCGCTCCGAAAATAGACGAACGGACATGAAGCGCAAGCGCAGGGAAGGTATTTTGCCTGACTGGCTGTATGGCTACATGCCATTTTTGTACATATTATCAGCCGTTTTGCTGTACCGTTTTTATCCTAAAGACTCAAGCGCATTATTTGCCATCTGTTTAATCACTTTCGGAATGTATTTATTGCTCAGAAGATCCACTTACAGAAGGCATAAAATTCCTGTCGTGAGAGTGTAATCATCAGGACTTGTTTCATTGAATAAACAACAAAACCGCTTGATATCATCAAGCGGTTTTCATTTTAACAGTGTCATTAAGTTAACAATTTATTGTAATGGCTTACAAAATCAACTTTTGTACTAGTTCGCGCTGCTCTGCTGACATATTTTTAAGATAATTTGAACAACGGGTGATAGTCGCAATACTGACCTGATACTCGGCAGCGATTTGCCTTTGACTTAACTCACCAGCCAATAAGGTTTGAAATACCTTTAAACGCCCAGCTATCGCGCTACGCTCTTCTTCTGTTAATAATAATCGAAATAATACTGCTAAATCATCATGATTCGAATGAGTCAAAATTTTCTCGACCACTAAACTCCAATTCGCTCTCATAGTTACTCTCTTCAATAAAGTCATATAGATAATAACAAGTAACCCAATGAAAGCAAAAGCTAGCCTCAAAGTAATAAGTTTTATTTTAATTTTTATAAATCATCAAAATTGAATACGAAGTCAATGATAACAAAATCACATAATAATAAGTCACTTAGACCATAGCTATCGTAGTTCCTTTTCCGCTCACCAAGCTAAAATCAACATTAGTCATTAATCTGTACTGAACCGATTAAAACTCAATTTAAGCTTATGTAAATTTCGCTCACATTCAGAAACAATCTAAACGTGATATCCGTTTGAAAATGTGTAAAATAATGTTCTTTACCCACCTGATAATAATAGAGAATCTGATGAAAAAATTATTAATTGCAATGACCGCAACTGTACTGCTTGTTCCAAGTGTTTATGCCAATAACTTTAAAGACACTGACCACGCAATTGACTACCGTAAATCAGCTTTTGGTCTAATCGCTTATAATTTTGGCGACATGGGAGCGATGCTTAAGGGTAAGAAAGATTTCGATGCCGCTGTTTTTGCTAGCCGTGCAACCAATGTTGCAGCGCTTTCTAAAATCCCTCATGAAGGATTTATCGCAGGTTCAGACAAAGGTGATACCGATGCTCTTGCTAAAATTTGGACTGATAAGGCTGATTTTGATAGCAAAATGACTCAATTCCAAGAAAATGCGGCTAAGTTAGCTGTGGCTGCACAAGGTAGTGATTTAGGTCAAATTAAAGATGCATTCGGTAATACAGGGCAAAGCTGCAAAGGCTGCCATGATGTTTATAAGAAAGACTAAACGCTAAACTCTTAAAAAATTAAACCCCATACCTTTAAAAAGAGATGGGGTTTTATATCAAGCCAAACAACCTAGTATATCTACATGTATTTAACTGCATTCGCTAAAACACTAAACCAAACACAAGCAAATATAATCGCAAATAGGATTAATCCAATCCAAGCTGGACGCATTTTAGGTTGTAACACCTCTTCTTTTAGATGTTTATAGCCAGTAAACATCGCCTTAATCAGATTTTCGCCCTTTAGCAGATAAATCACCACAGCTAGAATATGCATTGCTGAAAAGGCCAAAATAAGATTGAAATTTTGCTTATGCAACCAGGTCATTGTGCTAGCGGTTGCAGATGAAACATAACTATAAAGCGGGCCTTCAGTAAAAATGTCATCGGTAGCAAATAAGCCACTCACTAACTGGATCGTCAATAAACTGAGTAACAAAACCACCATATACCCGCCCATTGGATTATGGCCTATTGATTCCGGCTTTTGACGAGTAAAAGCATACTGAATGACGGTTTTAGGAGCACGGACAAAGTGATTAAATCGGGCCGTATCACTTCCAATCACTCCCCAAATAAGGCGAAACGATAAAATCACCATCAGTAGATAAGCAAAGACTTGATGAAGGCTCATTTCACCAGCATCAGCACTCCACCATAAACCGATGAGGAGGCCAAGCATGCTCCAATGAAATACTCTTACGGGTATGTCCCACACTTTGATTTTTTTCGATTGAGAATGCATGTAATAACTCGACTTGAATAAAAGGTTAATCATTCGCCTTTGCGAACACCAGGGACATTATAAAATGATTTATATCAATTAGGTGAATTCGAAACGTAAAGAAATGTAAGAAATATTGCGATTGATATTGAGAGAGAAATTTAGCGACAAAATAACAAAAAACCAAAAAAGCTGGCTTGTTATCCATTCAAATATGCGCCTTAAAAAAGAGTCTTTCAAGCGGTTTTTGACATCTTTTTAATGAAAATGTCTAAGCGATCAAATTTGCATCTGTCAGCTAAACCCCCCTTTAATTATGTGACGAAGATCACATTTTATGTATGATAACTTGGTAATCTGAACTTAAGCAATACAACAGAAGGTTCAAAATATGCTGAAAATCACTAGCAAGCAACTTGAAGTCACTGCCCCTATTCTTGAACGCATCGAAGGACAAATTGAAAAACTAACCAGACACGATGTCCAATTAATCAATCCACACATCATCATTACTCAGGAAAAGCAACTCTTCAAGATAGAAGCCAATATCGGCTTGCCAAGTGGAGAATTATTTGCCCAGGCGAAAAATGAAAACCTTTACGCAGCAATTACTGCAATGGGTAAAAAGCTGGAGAAACAGCTAAATCGTCTGACCGATAAACCCCAGGCTCAACGTCATGCTACATTTGAAAATGCGGAAGATGACTTTGAGTATGTCTATAAGGAGGAAACCGCAGCTTGATTTTATTTAATCCACAGAGCGCACCTTCGGGTGCGCTTTTTATTGCTGTTTTAGCAAAGTGAGTAATTTTACATTGACACTTATCAAGCTACGTTTTAGTTTTAAGTTATGAATCAGATCTTCCGTCGCGTTTTTATTTCCTTTTTTATGCAGCCCACATAGGGAGGCGGTTTTTCTGTATCAAAAAGAAAATGAAAATACCAAAGCCTCCCAAGTGGGAGGCTTTTTAGTTTTACTCGTTAATAAAGTAAATCTGTTAAACAATATTAAGAGGTGAGTATGAATAAGCCACAAGGGTTAAATCTAACTCGAGAGCAAATTACGTCGTTGGATAATGAATTACTGACCTTACTCTCAAAACGTCGAGAATTAAGCCTTGAAGTAGCCCGTAGCAAGGAAGTAGATATTAGACCCATTCGCGATACCCAAAGGGAAAAAGAGCTACTAGAGCGCCTTGTACAGCAAGGGCGCGAAAAAGGCCTTGATGCACATTTTGTTATTTCACTTTATCAAAGCATCATTGAAGATTCTGTACTTAACCAGCAAGCTTTTTTGCATAGTAGAGCAAACCCTGACACCCAAAAACAGCAATATACCGTCGCCTTCTTAGGTGCTAGAGGTTCATACTCTTACTTAGCTGCCACACGCTATTGTGATCGACGTCAGGTCAGCATGGTTGATTTTGGTTGTCAAAGCTTTGATGACATTGTCAATGCTGTAGAGTCTGGTCATGCTGATTATGGTTTTTTACCTATAGAAAATACCTCTTCGGGTTCAATCAATGAAGTTTATGACGTATTGCAACACACCAGTCTGTCTATTGTCGGTGAAACAACCATTGAAGTAGGACATTGTTTGCTCGCAAAGCCTGGAGCAATCACTGCAGAAATCAAAACCGTTTATGCTCATCCTCAACCCATTAGTCAGTGCAGCCGCTATTTAAGCCAACATCCTGAGTTTAAACTAGAGTACTGCTCTAGTAGTGCAGAAGCTATGGCGAAAGTGATTGAGGCGGATAATGCAAACGTCGCTGCTATTGGGAGTGCTGAAGGCGGTGCCTTATATAAACTAACTGCAATTGAAGATGGTCTTGCCAATCAAAAAATCAACCAAAGCCGCTTTATTGTCGTTGCCAGAAAGGCTGTCGGTGTGCCGACACAACTACCAGCAAAAACCACCTTAATTATGGCAACAGGTCAAAAACCGGGGGCGTTAGTTGAAGCTTTATTAGTGCTAAAAGCCCATAACTTAAATATGTCGAAATTGGAGTCAAGACCTATCCCTGGTACTCCATGGGAAGAAATGTTTTATATCGACATAGATGGTAACCTTGCACATCAAAATGTTCAGCAAGCGATTAAAGAATTAGAACGATTAACCCGCTTTATCAAAGTACTGGGCTGTTATCCTTGCGAATCCGTTAAACCGACCCAATTATCACAAGCACAACTGTTGATTGAGCCGGATAGCTCAAAAAATACAGAATTAACCACAAGCAATACCGAATTATCTGAAGCAAAGTACAGTCGAGAATACAAATCACAAGACAGTGAAGTGCATTGTAAGCATTTGCAAGTTGGCGGTAGCCACTTTGGCGCATTTCAATTTGTTAGCAATCCTCAAAATGAAACAGAATTAACCAGTCTTGCAAAACAAAGTAAGGAAACCGGTTTTCAAGCCATTATTCTTCATCAGTCTGCCACGTTTCTAAGTGATAACAAGCTTAAAAAATATTTTCAAATTATAGAACAAGCAGGACTTGTCAGTGTTATCTATATCGAACACGAAGCCGACATTACCTGCAGCCACTTGGCTGATATGGTGATGTTAAGTGGCCAGAATATGTATAATCAGGATTTATTAGAACAACTAGGATGTTTGAATTTGCCCGTCATAATCGAGCGAAATCACATTGCCAGTTTAGAAGATTGGTTATCGTCAGCACAAACCGTGCTTACCAAGGGCAATCAACAGGTTATCCTGTGTGATTCTGGTATACGCAGTTTTGCCAAACCAGATACCATCAGCTTGGACTTATCCTCATTAGTAGCTGTGAAGCAAACCTGCCACTTACCGATTATTTGTAACATAAGCCATGAGATCGAAACCTTAGGTTATGCTCAGGCGAAAGCTGCAAAGCAGTTACATTCAAACGGTATTGTATTGCCCTACCCGAATACAACCGCCAGTAGCCGTTTGCTTCACGAGCTCTATCAATAAGTAAAAGCAAAAAATGCCGGTAAAAACCGGCATTTTTTATTACTAAATGATAACTAAACCTCAACTCCGCTTAAGAGATGGGTTCAATAAGCTGAATTCAACTGATTGAGCTTATTTTGTAGCAAACTTGCCATGTGTTTTGAAACAAGACGCATTAACTCGTCAATAGCTAGCCTATTGCACATTAATGAACGCAGTTAGCACGACAAAGGGCTGTTTGGGAAGCATTTATATCCCGAGATGAGGTTAACTTAAACCATCAAGTCTTCATTTAAGCTGACCCAACCTTTAAATATGCGGTAACTAAACCAGCTGATACCTATCAAGTACATACTGATACTTAGCCATGCAGGGCTGAAGCAATAACCGGCAATAAAGAAAGGGCATAAACCAATAATGCTTAATCGCTGCCAGCGAAGATGGGAAGCAAGTAACGAATTAGGTTGAATATTCTTCTGTATAAGATTAAGCCAAAAGCTGACTAGCACCGGAATTAAAAATAGCGGAAAAGCACTCATCATGGCATATAGAAAATGACCAACCGTCTTATCTTGTGGTGTCGATGTAGACAGCATATTGGATGTTGTCATGGGCTCATCTCCATGGTGAATGATAAAAATAACGGAAATTGCATCATGACAACACAATCTTCTTTTTACAACACTATAAACATAAGCCCTAGACTAGATTTACGCAATCAACAAACGATAAAAATGCTTATCCTGCTTTCATATCATTAACCGATTGCAACATCGCTCTGCTTTCATGCTGAAACTGTGGAGCAAAATCACCGAACCATTTTGCAACACGTTTAAACTCTTCAACAAATGTACTTCTGTCGCCAGACTTTAACAATGCAAGTGCATTGCGATAATTATCTAAATAGTCACTTATCGCATCTTGGCTGCCTTGTTGTGCAAAAATTATATCGGCATAAAGCTCAGGATCTTGAGCAAACAAGCGGCCGACCATCGCCAACTCTAACCGGTATATTGGTGAACTAAACTGCAATAAAGTGTCAATGTCAGCCTGCTCTTCGCATAAATTCATCCCGTAGACAAAGCTAGAGAAGTGGCGCATAGCCTGCACAAGTTGCATGGCTTTATCGTGTTTTACCGGTTCAGCTTCAACAATTCTCGCTCCCCAAATAACAATTTGATCAAGCAGCCATTGGTATGCTTCGCTTTGACGGCCATGGCAAACCACAATGACTTGCTTAGCGAGACTGCCAACATCTGGGCCAAACATGGGATGTAAACCAACGACGGGGCCTTTATGTGCGTTAAGCATGGCTTCAACAGGTTGTTCTTTAATTGACGTAAGATCCGCTAAAATACATGTTTCAGGTAAATTGGTGAGATGCTCACGAATCACACTACAAGTGACTTTGATGGGAACCGTAACAATGACTAATCCAGCGCCATCAAATAAACTATTAGCACGATGCCAGTCATTTTTGTCTAGGCTTTTAACTTGATAACCCGACAATGTTAGCATTTGGGTAAATAGCTGTCCGAGCTGACCTTCGCCCCCGACAACCACAATATGACCTAAATCATGCTTTACTTGTTTAAAGCCAACATCTTTTTCATTCAAATAAGACTCGCGCATTAATCGACGTAAAATATCCTCAATGAGCTGTGGCGACACATTCATTTTTTGCGCTTCATCACGGCGTTTGGCTAACATAGAGGCTTCACGTTGCGGCGCGTAAATTGGCACTCCTGCGGCATGCTTCACCGCCCCAACTTGAGCGACTAAATCTAAACGTTTGCGTAATAAATGTAGAAGTTGTTGATCGACGCCATCAATTAAATCGCGCAGCTTTTCTAAATCCGCAGTGGTTTTTTCATTCATCATACTTTTCATTAACCATTAACAACTTGCAGCATATCGAATCGAGTCGGAAGTACTGCAGATAACTGGTTAGCGCCTTGTCGTAATATCGTTTCAGTGGTGTTCCAATCAATACAGGCATCGGTAACCGACACACCGTATTCAAGTTCATTTAAAGGCTTATTCGTACTTTGATTACCCGCATTTAAATGACTTTCTAGCATAACACCAATAATGGATTTATTGCCTTCAACAATTTGATTAAATACGTCTTCACATACTTGTTTTTGACGATTGTGATCCTTGGAGGAATTACCATGGCTGCAATCAACCACAAGTCGCGCATTTAATTTGGCCTTATGAATTTGTGTTTCGCAATCAGCAACACTCTGCGCATCATAGTTTGGTACAAGTCCACCACGCAGGATAATGTGTCCATCAGGATTACCAGCTGTTTGTAACAAACTCACTTGCCCTTCTTGGTTAATTCCCATAAAACGGTGACTGCTTGCAGCTGATTTCAAGGCATTAATAGCGACATCTAACTTACCTTCAGTACCATTTTTGAACCCTACAGGCATAGATAAGCCCGAGGCCATTTCACGGTGGGTTTGTGACTCTGTTGTACGCGCTCCGATTGCCGACCAGGTGACTAATTCTGAAATATATTGCGGACTAATCGGGTCAAGCGCCTCTGTTGCTACAGGTAATTCGAGCTCTGCTAACCAAATCATTAACTCACGCGCCATTCTTAGCCCTTTTTCAACATCAAAAGACTCATCCATATTGGGATCGTTGATTAAACCTTTCCACCCTACAGTTGTACGAGGCTTTTCGAAATACACTCGCATTAAAATATAAAATTCATCGCTAAGTTCATCATGGAGTTTTTTGAGCTTTAATGCGTATTCTTTAGCGGCATCGATATCATGTATAGAACAGGGTCCGGTTACCACAAGTACACGGCTATCACGCTTATGTACAATATCAGCGACCGTTTTACGTGCATCTAAAATATAGCGGTAAGCATGCGCAGATAAAGGCAACTCTTGCTTGAGCTGCGTCGGTGTAGAGAGCACTTGCTCAGAACTAATATGAACGTTATTTATGGTATCTTGCTGCATGATCTTGGCTCACTTCTTATCTTTTAAAAGTTAACTTTGTAGAGCTTGTTAACGATAATTAACACTCCACTTGTAATTTTGTAATGATACACCATTACACTTTAACGACAACTATGCCTGCGAGTAACCATGAGATCAAGGCTTATTTCAATCAAGATGTGAAAATATTGCAGTAACTCTGGTAACACACTCGTATTTCATATCTATCGCAGTCAATAGGAACTCAGTAATAGCCGAGAAAAATGCATGACGACAAGGCAGATTTTTACGATAAGTCGTTATTCTACAATCTAAAAATTTAACGCTGTTATTGAGCATTTTAACAGGCAAAACCTAATTGATGATAGCTACCTTCTTCAGAAGGTGGCTTTGATATCACGCCCTAAAAGGGCGCTTTCCTAAAATGCGTTAACAAGACGCCGTAAATATATCCCTATAGGCTCTACTAAATCATCCCTGATTTAGAAGCTTGTACCGCACCATTAGCAAAGCTTACGTATCACTTGAGTTAATAAGCTATGTTCAAATGAACTGATAAGCCGTGTATCGCATGGATGCGATAAGCAAACCGGTATGAAAGCAACCTCGGCGTGCTTAAAAGTCGTTAAACATTGCCTTACTCCTCCATACCATTGAACATACTTCAGGCAAAGCCTAATTGATGATATCCACCTACTGAAGTCGGTGGTTTAGGGCTGAAAACAAAAAACCGCCTTTCGGCGGTTAGTTGTGCGAACACTGCATCTTTTAAACTAAATTGATAACTATTACTTAGTTGCCAATTTTTCACGGATACGTGCAGATTTACCTGAACGCTCACGTAAGTAGTAAAGTTTAGCACGACGAACACGGCCGCGACGCTTAACTTCGATGCTAGCAATTAATGGGCTGTGCGTTTGGAAAGCACGCTCAACACCTTCACCATTAGAGATTTTACGAACTGTGAATGCAGAGTGCAAACCACGGTTACGTTTTGCGATAACGATACCTTCAAAAGCCTGAAGACGCTCTTTATCACCTTCTTTTACGCGAACTTGAACTACTACTGTATCACCAGCACCAAATTCAGGTACGTCTGTTTTCATTTGCTCATCGTTGAGCATTTTAATGATGTTGTTCATAACTTACTCCGTTCTAGAATAACTGAAGCGATGACTATACGGACGTATCCGTTTCGTTAACAAACTGCGCTAATAATGCGGTTTGCTCGTCAGTCAGAGCTAGATTTTCAAATATTTCTGGTCGTCGTAAAAAAGTTCTTCCGATACTTTGTTGCAACCGCCAGAGTCTAATTTTTTCGTGGTCACCGCTCAACAACACTGCTGGTACATCCATGCCATCTAAGTTTTCAGGGCGCGTGTAATGAGGACAATCCAGTAACCCATCAGAGAAAGAATCTTGCTCTGCTGAAGCTTGCTTACCTAGTACACCTGGTACTAAGCGCGCCACTGAATCGATTAAAGTCATTGCTGGTATTTCACCGCCCGAAAGCACGTAATCACCAATTGACCATTCTTCATCCACTTCAGTTTGAATTATGCGCTCATCGATACCTTCGTAGCGACCGCACACTAAAATCAAACTGTCTGATTTAGCTAACTCAGTGACACCTTGCTGATCCAGCTTGCGTCCCTGAGGAGATAGATAAATCACTTTCGCTCTGTCACCCGCTGCAGCTTTTGCTGCATGAATGGCATCTCGTAGAGGTTGCACCATCATTAACATTCCAGGTCCACCACCGTAAGGGCGATCATCAACCGTGTTATGTCTATCATGGGTGAAATCACGAGGATTCCACGTTTGCACCTCAAGCAGGCCGTTTTTTACGGCTCGCCCCGTCACCCCAAAGTCTGTAACGGCACGAAACATCTCTGGAAACAGGGTTATTACCCCTAACCACATGTGTTGTACCTCGACTTAGAAGTCAGGATCCCAATCCACTGTTATCTGTTTACCTTGCAAATCCACTTTTAAAATGAATTGTTCAGGGACAAAGGGGATCATACGTTCCGCTTTGCCAAAAGCATCTTTGGCATTAGCTTTAACAAGTAATACATCGTTTGATCCTGTTTCCACGATCTGGTCGACAATACCCATGTTATAGCCGTTACTATTTGTCACTTCACATCCGATAAGATCTCGGTGATAAAATTCATCATCACTGAGTTCTTTCATTTGCTCAGGCATAATCGCAATTTCACAATTTGTGAGCATTTGCGCCTGTTCCCGCGACGTTACACCTTCAAGCTCAGCAATTATTGCTTTACCTTGTGAACGCCATTGGCTGACTTTAACTTCACGCCATTTTCCTTGGTCATAAATGAGCCAAGGAGAATAATCAAAAATGCCTTCAACAGAATCGGTATAGGCAGTGATTTTTAGCCAACCTTTAATGCCATGACTTGCGCCTAATTTTCCCAGCACAATCGGCTGTTGGTTACTACTCATCAATCTATACCTAAACGCAATTAAGCAGCAGCTTTACGTGCGTCTTTAATTAACTTAGCAACACGGTCAGATGTTGCCGCGCCAGTAGCAACCCAGTGCTCAACACGGTCTAAATCTAAACGTAAAGTTTCTTCTTGACCACGAGCTAGTGGGTTGAAGAAGCCTACACGTTCGATGAAACGACCGTCACGAGCATTGCGGCTATCAGCAACAACGATATTGTAAAATGGACGCTTTTTTGCGCCGCCACGAGCTAAACGAATGGTAACCATGCGTTTTATTCCTCTAATGATTTGCTAGAAGCAAAAATAAAAACTGGAACCCGTGTTCGCGAAGGTCCCAGAAAGAAAGCCGGAAGATTTTACCTGACTTTGAAACTATTGCAACCCACAGTGCCGTTTTTTACAGCAAAACTGGATTATAGTTGCCAAGCAGGTGACCACTTACGGAGATTGAAATAAATTAACGGCCAGGCATTTTCATGCCAGGTGGAAGCATCCCACTCATTCCACGCATCATTTTTTTCATGCCGCCTTTAGATGACATTTTTTTCATCATCTTTTGCATTTGCGTAAATTGTTTCAATAAACGATTCACATCTTGAATTTGTGTACCTGAACCTAATGCGATACGACGCTTACGTGAGCCTTTAATAACATCAGGATTTTTACGCTCTTTGGCTGTCATGGAATTAATAATGGCTTCCATTTGCCCAGTCATTTTTCCATCTTGTACTTGCGCTAAAGCTTCAGGGGGCAATTGGCCAACGCCTGGCAGCTTTTCAATCATGTTCATCATGCCGCCCATATTCTTCATTTGCTGCAATTGCTCACGAAAGTCTTCTAAATCAAAGCTTCCACCCGCTTTGACTTTTGAAGCAAGCTTCATCGCTTTGTCTTTGTCGACACCACGTTCAACTTCTTCAATAAGCGACAGTACATCGCCCATGCCTAGAATACGTGATGCAATACGATCTGGGTGGAAAGGTTCTAACGCATCGGTTTTTTCACCCACACCTAAAAACTTAATCGGCTTACCGGTTATGCTACGTATAGATAACGCAGCACCACCACGTGCATCGCCATCCACTTTGGTTAAGATAACCCCTGTAAGTGGTAATGCTTCATTAAATGCCTTTGCCGTATTTGCCGCATCTTGACCTGTCATAGCATCAACAACAAATAAGGTTTCAATTGGTTTAATCACCGCATGAAGTTCTTTAATTTCATCCATCATGGCTTCGTCAACATGCAAACGACCTGCAGTATCGACAATAACAACATCAATGAACTTTAATTTGGCATGAGCAATGGCGGCTTTAGCAATATCTAATGGCTTTTGACTGACATCAGAGGGAAAGAACTCAACCTCAACCTCTGTGGCTAATGTTTCAAGCTGTTTAATCGCTGCTGGACGATAAACGTCGGCACTGACAACTAAAACGGATTTTTTATGGCGAGTACGTAACAGTTTACTCAATTTAGCCACTGAAGTCGTTTTACCGGCACCTTGTAAACCTGCCATCATAATCACAGCTGGCGGCTGTGCAGCTAAGTCTAACGCTTCATTTGCTTCGCCCATTGCACGTTCAAGCTCACTTTGAACAATCTTAATAAAAGCTTGTCCAGGACTTAAACTTTTTGAGACTTCTTGACCAACAGCGCGCTCTTTGACGCTGTTAACAAATTCTCTTACTACAGGTAACGCAACATCAGCCTCGAGCAAAGCCATGCGGACTTCACGTAAGGTGTCTTTAATGTTGTCTTCCGTTAATCGACCACGACCACTGATATTTTTTAGTGTTCTAGATAGTCTGTCAGATAGATTCTCAAACATTTAACCGCTCTTAATACGCTTCTCGATAATGCGCACTATTATACTCAAAAATTTTTAAGATGCGCGCTTGTGTGACAATTTATTCATTTTTAGCGCTATCGATTTTATAAGCGGGTTGCAAAGATGCAAGCGTTGACGAAAAACAATCAATTTAAACGGTGTGTTCAGCATCATTTATGTCTAAACGTAAATTATTTGCGACTAAGAGTAAGATACTGTTAAATTTTGCGTATTAGGTCACTGCCCTTATAGGGTCACTTCATGTTAGTCTAACCTCATAATGCCCGTGTACTTTGCATGACGTGATATTTTGTCTAGTCAACATGTCTGTATAACTTGATAGGTTCTAATCGGATGGTTATTTTTTCTGCTTCGGCTATGTTGTTTTATTGTATTGCATTGATTCTTGCCACTAGCCGGCTATTTCATGCTGATGGCCCTAATCGCAAACTCATTATGATTATTTCTGCTTTGGGTGTGGTAATGCATGGTTTTGCGTTATCGAATTCCATTTTTACCCTCGATGGGCAAAACTTCAGTTTAACCAATGTGATTTCAATGGTGAACTGGATAATCGCTTTTACCTTTACCGTGACATTACCGCGACTAAAAGTCATTGTCGTGTTGCCAGTAATATATGCCTGCTCGATCATATCTGTGGCTTTACTGTGGTTATTGCCACCGCAATTTATTACTCATTTTGAACTACACCCTGAGATTTTAGCCCATGTGGTGTTATCGCTAATGGCCTACAGTGCCTTAATGATTGCCGCACTTTACGCATTACAATTATGGATGATTCAAAATAAGCTCAAAACCAAAAAAATGATAATGAGCCCTTCAATGCCACCATTGATGACAGTTGAGCGTCAATTATATCATCTCGTGGTAATCGGGTTTGTGTTACTGAGCCTGTCACTGATAACTGGGTTTGTCTTCCTTGAAGATATGTTCGTTGAAGGTAAAGGACACAAAGCCATCTTATCTATCGCCGCTTGGCTAGTTTATGGCGCGATGCTTTGGCAACATTACACTATAGGCTGTCGTATCCGCACCGCTGTGCTTTATAGTTTGTCTGGAGCAGGCTTATTATCATTGGCCTATTTCGGTGCTCGCATTGTGAAAGAGCTTATCCTCAATTAAGCGACATACTTAAGCCTTTAAAGATAACGGCTATCCAGCAGAGTAGTCGTTTTCTTTAGTATTTAGAGACTTTTTTACCTGCATATTCATTTTCTTTTTTTACTTTGCTGATAATATCCCCGCATATCTCTTGACTCTTTTTGTCAGTCATTAATAATGTCCAACTTAATTCATCCATTTTAGCTGTAAAAAACAGCTTATATGCAAAAACGGAGCCCCTTTCTTTGGACGCTATATCTACCAGCGCACTCCTGATTTTCCTTTTGGTTTTATTACTGATCTCAGCTTATTTTTCGGGTTCAGAAACCGCCATGATGACGTTAAACCGTTATCGACTTCGCCATCTAGCAGGCAGTGGGCATAAAGGTGCCCAACGAGCATTAAAAATGCTCGATAGACCTGATCGCTTAATCGGTCTTATCCTAATTGGTAACAACTTGGTCAATATCCTTGCATCTGCTATCGCAACGATTGTCGGGATGCGTCTATTTGGTGATGTTGGCGTGGCCATTGCCACCGGGGTATTAACGGTTGTGGTATTAATTTTTGCAGAGGTCACCCCAAAAACCTACGCAGCTTTGCATCCTGAGCGCATCGCTTTTCCATCAAGCATATTATTAAAGTGGTTATTGATCCTTTTACTTCCTTTGGTCAAATCTCTCAACATTATCACCACTGGATTTTTACGCCTAATGGGCATTAAGACGGTGCAAACGGATGATGCATTAAGCCAGGAAGAACTTCGAACCGTTGTGCATGAAGCGGGCGCTTTGATCCCGCAGCGTCACCAAGAAATGTTGCTGTCGATATTAGACTTAGAAAAAGTCACTGTTGAAGATATTATGATCGCGCGTTCAGACATATACGCCATTAATATGAACGATGACTTTAAACTGATTAATAAACTGGTCACTCAAAGTCCACATACGCGCGTATTGGTATATCGTGACACGATAGATGAAGCTGTAGGGTTTATTCATTTGCGTGACGCATTGCGCCTGCAATCAAAAGAACAATTCAGTAAGTCATCATTGTTACGCGCCGTAAAAGAGTTGTACTTCATTCCTGAAGGTACGCCACTTAACGTGCAGCTGGCTAATTTTCAACAGAATAAAGAACGTATTGGCCTAGTGGTAGATGAATACGGTGATATTCAAGGTTTGGTTACGCTTGAGGATATATTGGAAGAAATCGTTGGCGACTTCACCACATCGATGATGACCACGCCCAGTGAAGATATTAATATCCAACAAGATGGTAGTTTCTTAATTGATGCGACGATTAACATTCGTGATCTGAACAAAGAAATGAAATGGGATTTCCCCATCGATGGCCCTAAAACGTTAAATGGCCTGATTGTCGAATATCTTGAAGATATCCCTGCGGCAAAAACCAGTCTTCGTTTAGCTGATTATCATATTGAAGTCATAGAAGTTGCCGACAATATGATCAAATTAGTGCGGATTATGCCTAACTCACCCATTGTTGAAAAAAACGATGACGATGAAATAAGCTAATACTTTCAGTAAGTAATAAAAAAGGCGCTCTGCGCCTTTTTTATTACGGTAAAATCATTCGCTACACTGCCCGCTTTGCCGCTTCCATGGCGCGGCGCTTTTCTCTGGCAATTGGAGTAATCTCAGCATCTAACTGTTTTTCCCAACCAAGCATAAAATACAATTCAGCCATTAAGAAAAATGGGCCAATTAATAGTTGGTTTAAATCATCCATGAACGCGGGCTTCGCTTTTTCATATTTATGACCAACAAATTGAATTATCCAACCAATAACGAATATCGAGATTGCCAACATAAACGGCTTGTCGGTATGAACAGCCATTTCCGAAGTAATTAATACTGGAATAATGAACAAGGTTAACCCGAAAGCCAGTTTAACATGGAGCTTGTAGTAATAAGCCAATACCAACAACATGAGTACCATAGCCGCACTTAATTCTACACCAGCCAGTTCAAAACGAATCGTACCTAGCATCAAAAAAGCTGACCAAATGATCATTGGCACCCCGAAAAAATGCGTTCTAATGTTTTTGGGGTTCAAATGAACGCTTTTATAAGTAGCAAGTTGTTCTACGGCAGATTTCATAATGGCTCTCGATGCATGTTGTTATTATGCTGTTAACTTAGCGCATCTCTGAAGATTTTAAAAGCCCATTAAAAAAGGCGCTATTGCGCCTGATGTAAAACCAACACCACACTGTTCACTCACTTTCTAGCACCACAGTTGCAACAGCATAGTGTTGTTCATCTGCAATGCTGATAAACCCATGATGCCCACTCAATAACTCAAGCCGGGCTTTAGCTCCAGCACTAAAACTCAAGGTTGGCGCGCCATTTTCATCATTACCAATATGAATATGTTGAAAAGACACGCCCCGCCCAATTCCAGTACCTAACGCTTTAGCAGCAGCTTCTTTCGCGGCAAAACGTTTTGCCAGAAAACGCTCTGGTAATGAAGATTGCAAATACACAGCAAACTCGGCATCGGTCAAAATACGCTTAGCTAACTTGTCGCCTATGCGTTCACGTTGTGCACGTATTCGTGCAATTTCAACAATATCAGTGCCTATGCCGATGATTGCCATTATTCGCCTCTACGGCCTTCAAGCATCAATTGCTTCATATCGCGTACGGCTTTTTCCAACCCATCAATAGCTGCACGGGCAACCACAGCATGACCAATATTTAACTCATACAATTCAGGGATTGCTGCAATAGGTTTCACATTATGATAATGCAGTCCATGACCGGCATTAACGACTAAGCCTTTACTATGGGCATAAGCTGCCATTTCGGCGATACGTTTTAACTCATAAGCTTGCTCTGCATCAGTATGAGCATCAGCATAACAGCCTGTATGGATCTCGATATAGGGCGCACCCGATGCTACCGCCGCATCGATTTGCTGCTTATCGGCATCAATAAATAGAGAGACTTTAATTCCTTGAGCTGCCAATCGAGTGACTGCTGATGTGATTTTATCTAGCTGACCAGCAACATCTAAACCACCTTCTGTCGTCAACTCTTCACGCTTTTCTGGTACCAAGCAAGCATAAGCAGGCTTAACCTCACACGCAATCGCAATCATTTCCTCTGTCACAGCAAATTCAAAATTCATCCGTGTCTTAAGGGTTTTTGCTAATAAATACACATCTCTGTCTTGAATATGGCGACGGTCTTCACGTAAATGAATGGTAATGCCATCTGCGCCAGCATGCTCTGCCACGGCCGCTGCATGAATTGGATCGGGGTAATTAGTGCCACGAGCCTGACGAAGGGTCGCAATATGATCGATATTAATACCTAAAAGAATAGCGCTCACGGAAGGTTCCTTAACGTGATGACAAAATAGTGTGGTTGTTATTGTACTGACAACCGTGACTGAATTCGAGATTATTTAATGAATAACTGACGGCTTAATAATGGCTTAGTACCGAGTAACGGCCTAAGTAAAAAACGCATTAACCCTTTAGCGGAGTTTAAATGTTCTTCAGGTAAATTTTCAAGGTGAAGAGCAATCAACATTGCACCTGGGACGACACTTTTACCATGGCTAAACACACCAACAGCATGCTGTAATACAGGAATAAAGCCGCATTCTGCCTCTAAACGATAAAATGTTTCTCCAGCAATAGCATTCCCATCAACATCATATTGCAATGAAGGCAATGCACCCAACTCGCTTAACAGCGCTTTCTCATAAAAACGTAAATGGCTTGAACAAAAGGCCTGAGCCAACGATAAAACACTTCGATGATAAGCTAAAAATAAAGATTCGGTTTGGTGCTCGACCGTTAATAAGCGAACAGATAGCTCATTTAAATAAAAACCTGAAAATAAGCTATTACCAGATAATGGAATTGCAGGCGCGGCCGCCTCAATATGCGTAATGGTTTTGAGCGATAAATTTTTGACTTCAGACTGAGCACTAAATTGAATAATGAGGGGTTGAAAGGGTTGTAAAATAGACTTAATAGAACGTTTACCGCTACCTGTTCGAACAATAGCGTCAACTCGCCCGACACCATCGACGAGCAAGTTTACAATCACGCTTGACTCACGATAGGCGCGGTGATGCAAAACATAGCCACGTTTCATTGTGGCCATGTTAACGTCACCCAATCGGTGATCCCATCATAGTGCTTAGTCTTCACCATAACCTAAGCTACGCAGCGCACGTTCATCATCAGCCCAACCTGATTTAACTTTGACCCAAATCTCAAGAAATACCTTATTATCAAATAGTGTTTCCATATCTAATCGGGCTTGGGTGGCGATAGTACGAATACGTTCACCTTTGTTGCCAATCACCATACGTTTTTGGCCATCACGTTCGACTAAAATCAGGGCATTAATTTGATAAACGCCATTGTCCATCATTTTAAATTGCTCAATTTCAACGGTGCAATCGTAAGGTAATTCATCTCCTAAAAAACGCATGAGTTTTTCACGGACAATTTCAGATGCCATGAAGCGCTGTGAGCGATCGGTCACATAATCTTCAGGAAAGTAAAACGGCGCTTTTGGCAATGATGTTTGCGCCAACTCTAAAATACGCTGCACGTTAGTGCCTTTATTGGCTGAAATAGGCAAAATCTCATCAAAATCAAATTTTTTGCCCAGTTCACTTAAATAAGGGAATAAGGCTTCTTTATCTTTGATGTTATCCACTTTGTTGATGGCCAACACAATTTTGCGGTCATCGTTACGATGTTTGATCTTTTGTAAAACCATTTCATCGTCAGCAGTCCAAGTCATGCCATCAACAACAAAAATCACCATAGACACATCCGCTAATGAACTGGCCGCTGCACGGTTCATTAAGCGATTAATGGCACGTTTTTCTTCAATGTGTAAACCTGGGGTATCAATAAAAACGATTTGTTTTGGGCCATCACTGTGGATCCCCATAATACGATGACGTGTTGTTTGTGGCTTTTTAGAAGTAATACTGACTTTTTGGCCAAGTAATTTGTTCAGTAAAGTAGACTTGCCCACATTGGGACGGCCAACAATGGCAACCATGCCACAATAAGTCACATCATACTGAGCTGCGGCCTCGGGTGCGGCAAGGTTCAATCTCGACAATAACTCATTTAAGCTTGGCTCTTTATCTGCCGGTGCTTGTTGATCTGGCAAGTCATTTTTCTTGGTCATTTGTTCAGTAACTCCAACACCTGAGCGGCGGCTAGCTGCTCAGCTTTTCTTCTTGAACTTGCTACGCCAATCACGACATCAGCTAAATCCGTAATACGACACTCAACCGTAAAGGTTTGATCGTGCGCTTCACCTTCAACTTTCACCACTTGATAATCGGGTAATGGCTTTTTAAAACCTTGAAGATGCTCTTGTAAAATAGTCTTAGGATCTTTTTGATTAATGCCTGGCTTAATTTTAGCTAAACGTTGCTCGTACCAGCTCAATAATAGTGTACGGCAGGCATCAATATTGGCATCAAGATAAACGGCACCAATGATGGCTTCAACAGCATCAGCCAAAATTGATTCCCGTCTAAAACCCCCACTTTTAAGCTCGCCAGGGCCTAAATAGAGGTAATCACCTAACTTAAACTCTTTGGCAATCAAGGTAAGTGTATCGCCTTTCACCAAGGTTGCACGCATACGGCTTAAGTCTCCTTCTGTGGCTTTAGGAAACTGATGGTATAACGCGTCTGATATCACAATTGATAAAATCGAATCCCCTAAAAACTCTAAACGCTCGTTATGCTTATTTGCCGCACTTCGATGAGTTAAGGCTTGGGTAAGTAAGTTAATATCTTTAAATTCATAACCTAAGGTACGACAAAGTCTAGGTAAGTTTTTAATTGGTTCCATTACTTAATTCCACCCGTTCGCTCGAAACGCACTCCGCTGGGTACCCATGTTGGTAAAAAATCACTTGCTTGGCGATCAAACTCAAAACTGATCCAAATAGCCACCGCTTTACCAACAAGATTAGCTTCTGGCACGAAGCCCCAAAAACGACTATCAGTGCTGTTATCTCGATTATCACCCATAGCAAAATACTGCCCTTCAGGCACAATAAACTCACCGATTTGAGTACCAGGTTGTTGATAAAAATGCTGTCTAAAATCAGGACGCGATGGATTGATTAAAATATCATGCGCAAAACCTGAGGTCGTTTCTGTGTAACGGGTTAATGGTACATTTTCTTGGGTGAACTCACCTTGGTTAAGTTCAACATGTTCAATGACTAACGGCTCAGGACACACATTATCAGTGCTACATTTAGGCTGAATGCTCAATTGCTTGTTACGATAAGTGACCGTGTCACCAGGTAATCCAACAACACGTTTTATGTAATCAATTGAAGGGTTTTCTGGGTATTTAAAGACAAATACATCACCACGTTCAGGCTCACCCGTTTCGACTAATTTGGTACGCCATACAGGATCCCTTAGACCATAACTGAATTTTTCAACTAAGATAAAATCACCCACTAGCAAAGTTGGCATCATAGACCCTGATGGTATTTGAAATGGTTCATAAATAAATGAACGCAGAATCATTACAAATGCAATCACTGGAAAAATAGAGTGTGCTGTTTCGACTAACATTGGCTCACGAATAATTTTATCAATCGCTTCATCACTGAGTTGTTTTGATCCCGATTGAGCTAAAGCCAATTTCTCTTTGCGTTTAGGGGCAAAAAATACCACGTCAATAAGCCAAATCAGACCACTGATAAGGGTGACGAGTACGAGAATGGTAGAAAAGTGAGCTGCCATTGCTGATAGAACTCCTAAATATAAGTCTTACACTTTAACGGTTATTATCTCAACAAACAGTGTAAGCCAATTTCGACGACTCAATACTGAAAAAATTTGCAGATAAATTAGATTTATTATAACGATAACGCCGCTAAATGCGGCGTTATCTTAGAAGCAATTGGGTTAATTATGATTAATCATTTAACTTTAATACTGCTAAGAATGCCTCTTGAGGTACCTCAACATTACCCACCTGCTTCATACGTTTCTTACCTTCTTTCTGCTTATTAAGCAGTTTCTTCTTACGCGAAACGTCACCACCATAACATTTAGCTGTAACGTCTTTACGTAGTGCTTTAATTGTTGAACGCGCAACAATTTGGCTGCCAATCGCAGCTTGAATTGCGATATCAAACATCTGTCGTGGAATAAGCTCTTTCATCTTTTCAACAAGGGCTAAACCACGATGACGAATATTCGTGCGGTGAATAATCATCGCCAGTGCATCGACTCGATCGCCGTTAATAAGGATATCTAATCGCACCATATCAGCAGGATCAAAACGAATGAAGTTATATTCAAGAGATGCATAACCACGGCTCGTTGACTTTAAGCGGTCAAAGAAATCCATTACCACTTCAGCCATTGGAATGTGGTAAGTTACTGCAACTTGATTGCCATGATAAACCATGTTTGTTTGCATGCCGCGTTTATCAATACATAAGGTAATAACGTTACCTAAATATTCTTTGGGTACGAGTATGTTCGCTTCAACAATCGGCTCCCGCACTTCTTCAATGTTGTTCAGTGGGGGTAAATCAGATGGATTATCAACATAGATCACATCGCCGTTAGTCATTTCAACTTCATAAACTACCGTTGGTGCAGTGGTGATCAAGTCTAGATTATATTCGCGTTCTAAACGCTCTTGCACGATCTCCATGTGCAATAAGCCAAGGTAACCGATACGGAAGCCAAAACCTAACGCACCAGAGGTTTCAGGTTCGAAAAACAGTGAAGCATCGTTTAGTGATAATTTATTCAATGCTTCACGGAAGTTTTCGTATTCATCAGTCGAAATAGGGAAAACACCCGCGTAAACCTGTGGCTTCACTTTTTTAAAGCCTGGAAGTGGTTTTTCTGCACCGTGTTTAGCATGAGTTAATGTATCACCTACTGGTGCACCATGGATCTCTTTGATACCTGAGATAACATAACCCACTTCACCTGCTCGTAGTTCAGGTTCGTCCTGTTCTTTTGGCGTAAAAATACCGACGCGATCCGCGTTATAGTTTTGTCCAGTTGACATCACTTTAAACTTGTCGCCTTTCTTTAGTACACCATGTTTAATACGAACTAAAGACACCACACCTAAATAAGCATCAAACCAAGAGTCAATGATCAGCGCTTGTAAAGGGGCATTTTCATCGCCTTCTGGTGGAGGGATTTTGGCTACAATTTCTTCAAGAACATCTTCAATACCAACACCGGTTTTAGCTGAGCAGCGCACAGCATCCATGGCATCAATACCCACAATGTCTTCAATCTCTGCAGCCACTCTATCGGGCTCTGCTTGAGGCAAATCGATTTTGTTTAGTACTGGAACCACATCAAGATTCATATCTAATGCGGTATAACAGTTTGCCAACGTTTGCGCTTCAACACCTTGACCAGCATCTACCACTAACAATGCGCCTTCACAGGCGGCTAGTGAGCGCGACACTTCGTATGAAAAGTCTACGTGCCCAGGGGTGTCAATGAAGTTTAATTGATAGGTATTTCCATCTTTAGCTTTATAGTCCAAAGTCACGCTTTGGGCTTTAATGGTAATGCCACGCTCACGTTCAATGTCCATTGAATCGAGAACCTGAGCAGCCATCTCGCGGTCACTTAAGCCGCCACAAAACTGGATAAGACGATCCGATAAGGTGGATTTGCCGTGGTCGATATGGGCAATAATTGAAAAGTTTCTAATGTGTTTCATTATGAGGCAATGACTACTACTAAAAAGGGTGAAAAATATGGTGTGAAATTGTACCTGATTAGGGTGCTAATACCAATCAGATTCATCATCCATATCCCAATCAAGCCTAAAATTGTCTAAAAACAAAGGCTCAATTAAATTGAAATGACTAAACCTGACGGAATAATTCAACCTGCTGGCCTAAATTACTGATGATAACGGGTTGTGCGTTGGCTTCAATTTTATGGGCAAAATATTTACCTACACGCCAACTCAATACGGCACCTAACAGGGCAAGCGTCATCGCACTAAGGTTAGTATCGATTTCAAGGACAAGCGCGAATAAATGCCCTATACCTGCAAATAAAAACAATCCTAACAAAGGAAGTAGGTAAACCAATGCTGCTGCTTGAATGATGACGCTTTCTGGAAGGCCCAATTTCAACATATCGTTTTTGTTATATGCTTGGTCACTGGCAATAGAAAATCGCTGGGTTTTAACCGAAAAAGCTTTAGCCACAGCCGATGTACCACAATTTTCATTATTAGCGCAGTGATTACAGGCGCTTTTTAACTCAACTTCGACCATTACCCAGCCAGGTTGGTAATCAACCACTTTAGCCAACTCCTCCAATAAAGGACTTGGCTTTAGTTCGCGAACTGAGGGCGTTGGTTGATTAGGCATATCTATTTGCTTATGGTTAATGGGCAATGAAAGCACTATTTTAACGCTAAACTTCTAGCAATGCGCTCTAAAGTTTGACTGGGGACTTTACCTAAGGCAACCACTTCAGCATTACCGACTTTTTCCACCACCATTGATAAACCATTTCGGGTGACTAACTCTTCAGGCATAGGAGCCTCTGGCGCTCTAGCAACGTAAACTGAAATATTCGCTAAACCATCGGTTAACGCAATATATTCAACCGGTTCATGAATACCAATTAAACGATGATTATCGCTTACAACCATGCTAAAACCTTGCGGTAACCAAGTGAACTGCCAATCTTGTGCATCTTTACGATCGGCTTGTTTGATCACTTCTGGCCAATCGTGCTTACTCGCCTCAACTAAAATACTGGGAGAGTCAGTAAATTCAATAAGCTCGATAACCATGGTCTGTTCGAGTAACTGCTTGTCACGATTCAGCGTGTCATATCGCAAAGGTAAATAGGTTTCTAAATCAAGCCAGATTTGCGCATCATAACGATATTCATCTTTGGCAATAAATCGAATCAATTGCCCCGCGCGACCTGCAATACGGCTGCGACCGCCTAATACAAATTGATACCCCTGCTCTAGTTTACTAATGTCACCATATAAAGATACCGGCCAAACACCTTGAATCAGGTTGGCGTTAACACTGTATGGGGGTTGGTCATGCTCTAAAAAAGTAACGGTATTATTCACTTTAACCGCATTTTTGGGCGGACCATTGAGATATTCTAAATAGGCTATTCGCTTTTCATCTACCGTACCTTGTAAAAATACCAAAGGACGCACATGATCAGCTTGAATTTGAACAACTGAGGCTTTGAACTGTGTTTCGCTAAGGGCTTGGCTCATGTTGACAAGCCAATCTTTTGCTGACAATTCTTCACTATGACTAAAAGGGGAAATGATTAACAGTGCTAGCAGGAAAAGGCGCAAGCTAACTCCTAGAAAGTAAATCAGCAATGGCCTATTGAACCATTGCTGTAGGGAGAATAAAAGTTATTGGTTGATTTCAGCTTGGTTAGCTTGCTCAACTTGAACACCTGGGTTTAAGCGTTGTTGCAGCATGTGATCTTGAATGTATGCGTTGATACGTTTGCGCTGCTCAAGCACTTGCTCGTTTGTATAACCTTGCTGATTAGTGACCGGACCCGTTTGTAAACTAACTGGAGACATAGTGCCCACTAACGGGCGGGTATTAAACACGGGTAATGGAGACTCAACATCTTGAGATTGATCGTAAGACTGCACACCCACAATGGCAACTAAAGCAACACTAGCGGCAATGGCATATTGGCCAAACTGCTTAAACAGCGAAACCACATTAGAGGTCTTAGGTGTCTTGGACTCAACACCTTGAACTTCTATCGCAGGGCTATTTTTAGGGGCCATAATAGTTGGTTCTAACTCAATAGCCGCTGCAATGCTTGCTGTAATATCTAAGTCGATGGCCGCGGGAAGTTCACCACGCATCGTATCACCAATCATGTGATAACGTTGCCACTCTTGATGAGAATCAACATCAGATGCAAGTTGAGTTAATGTTTGCGCATCAACCTCGCCATCAACTGCTGCAGATACCCACTCTTGACTTGATTTAACCATTTTTCACCTATCTTAATAACAAGGCTATTACTTTTCCAGTAGAGGCTGGAGCTGTTTATCGATTGCTTCTCGAGCACGAAATATTCGCGATCTCACCGTACCAACGGGACAATCCATGATGTTGGCAATATCTTCGTAACTCATACCATCTAATTCACGTAAAGATATCGCCATTTTTAATTCTTCAGGTAGTTTATCGAGCGTATCAAATATCACTTTACTCATTTGATCTTTCATCAACAAACGCTCTGGTGAAGCGAACTCTTTTAAAGCATCACTGCCTTCATAGTATTCAGCCTCTTCAATATCAACATCATTCGCAGGCGCTTTACGGCCTTGAGAAGTCAGAAAATTCTTTGCCGTATTCACGGCTATTCGGTACAACCAAGTGTAAAAAGCACTATCACCACGAAAATTAGCAAGTGCACGGTAAGCTTTAATAAAAGCTTCTTGCGTAACATCAGCTACATCCGCTTGATTACGAACGTATCGTCCAATCAGGCTCATTACTTTGTTTTGGTATTTCATTACCAACAGGTTAAAAGCGTTTTTATCGCCTTGCTGTACACGCTCAACTAATTGTTGATCACTATATTGTCCACTCATCCGAGCCGACTACTCCTAAATCTGTATCACTGATATTCAGTCGCTCGAATCCTGTTCATATAAGTAGACAGAGCATTTCGATAAAAGTTCGATAAAATATAAAAAAAAATTCATTTTGCTGGCTTTATGCCAAATAAACACTAAATAGCACGAACAAAATATCGGCTTAATGTACCCAAGTATGGTGTTTTGATTTACCATTACTGAACCATTTCTTTACCCATGATACCCGATGACACAAGCAGTTGAATACCAATCTGACATTTTGGTGATAGGTAGCGGTGCGGCTGGGCTCACTTTAGCACTTCATTTGGCAGAAACATCTTCTGTCATTCTCCTCTCTAAAGGTCCTTTAGCTGAAGGCTCAACCCTCTATGCCCAAGGTGGCATTGCTTCCGTATTTGATGAAGATGACACGATTGAATCCCATGTAAATGACACCCTAATAGCAGGTGCAGGAATATGTGATAAAGCCGTAGTCACTTATACCGCTGAAAATGCCAAAGCATCGATGCAGTGGCTGATAGATTGCGGTGTGGCTTTTGATAAAGAAGAAACGTCAGATAATCAAAAAGATGCGCCTTATCACCTCACCAGAGAAGGCGGCCATAGTCATCGTCGTATTTTGCATGCTGCTGATGCGACAGGCAAAGCGGTACAAACTACACTACAAGCACGCGCCCTTGCCCACCCTAACATTCGCGTATTAGAGCGCTATAATGCAATTGACCTAATTACCTCTCGAAAACTTAATCGCCCAGGTAACCGTGTGCTTGGTGCCTATGTTTGGAATCGAGATAAAGAACACGTCGAAACCATTACGGCAAAATTTGTGGCACTAGCAACAGGGGGATGTTCAAAGGTTTATCAGTATACCTCTAATCCAGACATTGCCAGTGGTGATGGTATTGCTATGGCTTGGCGCGCAGGTTGCCGCGTGGCCAATATGGAGTTTAATCAATTCCACCCAACGTGTTTATACCATGCTGAAGCCAAAAACTTTTTGTTATCAGAAGCATTAAGGGGAGAAGGTGCTTATCTTCGCCGCCCAGATGGCAGTCGTTTTATGCCAGAATTTGATGAACGCGCAGAACTCGCTCCTCGCGATATCGTTGCAAGGGCAATTGATTATGAAATGAAACGCTTGGGTTCAGATTGCGTGTATCTGGATATTAGCCATAAGCCTGCTGATTTTATTATTAAACATTTCCCGACGATTTATCAGCGTTGTTTAGAGTTAGGAATTGACATCACTAAATCGCCTATTCCGGCGGTACCTGCAGCTCATTATACCTGTGGTGGTGTGATGACAGATTTACATGGCCAAACTGATTTAACTGGCTTATATGCGATAGGCGAAGTCGCTTATACCGGACTGCACGGCGCTAATCGTCTAGCAAGCAATTCGTTATTAGAATGCTTGGTGTTTGCAAGAGCGGCCTCTCAGGATATTGAAAGTCAGCTTCAAAAAATTAAAATGCCGATGAATGTACCTAACTGGGACGAAAGTAAGGTCAGCAACTCTGATGAAGAAGTCGTCATTGCGCATAACTGGCATGAGCTCAGACTGTTTATGTGGGATTATGTTGGCATAGTCCGAACGGATAAACGATTAGAGCGGGCACTTAGACGCTGTATGATGTTGCAACAAGAAATCCAAGAATATTATTCTAACTTCCGTGTGAGTAATAACCTACTGGAATTACGAAACCTAGTGCAAGTGGCTGAACTGATTATTCGCTGTGCAATGGAGCGTAAGGAAAGTAGAGGCCTACATTATAATATTGATTACCCTAAACTGCTTGAAAATTCAGGGCCAACTATTTTGCAGCCCAAATGAATGTGCTGAGCTTTACCTAACAATATATTCCAAAGGAATATATTGTTAGGACAATTTAACGCTGTTATCAGTAAAATAGTCACACGAGAGCAAGTAGTGATACGAGGTTTATATTAACTAGACTGCTTTGCAAGACGACATAAAGTACGATACTGAGTGTCGTCTAGCATATCCGCCCACACACAACAGATTTGCCGTGAGTGATCATCAAACTCAAGATAAAGCAGACAAAATAAAGGGCAAATAAAAGCCGGTTTAGCTAATTTAAACCCGTCTTCTGTCCCAAGCCGACCGCCTGAACGTCCATCTAATACTATCTGACATTGCCAATGCCTTAATCGACGCAGTTGTCCAATAAACACTATGATGGCAGCTGACATACATCCATAAAAACAAATCGTTAATAAAGTTGAATTCAAGTTTGGCCACGCGATAAAACTGGTCATCACGACAGCAAATATTAGCCAGTAACAGAGATATTGATGAAACGATGCCCTCAACACAAAGAGACTTGTGCGAGGGGAATTTCCAGCTTGATTATGGTGCTGGGCGTCCACGAACTTTTATCACCATGGCCGCTAAATCGACATCGGGGCATTGTTCATGCCCCATGAACCATGCAAATAGTTCAGGATCTTCACATTCTAATAAGCGAATAAATGTCTGTTTTTCATGATCGGGTAATTGTTGATAATGTGCCTCAACAAAGGGTTGAAACAATACATCAAGTTCTAGCATTCCGCGACGACAAGCCCAGCGAACTCTCGCTATATTCATTAATTCCAACACATACTCCTGCAATAATGAGGATCAACCACCATGGCTAATCAGCGAATCCTAAACGATTATCAAAATCTTGTACTTGTTGATCTAACCCTAAAAATAAATCGGTAAAATCTGTTTCAAGTAAGCTTTTTACGGCAGGATGTTGAATCATTCGCTCAGCAAACATGACATGATATTCTTCTTTAATATCGGTGGTTTCACCTAATAAAACCATTCCTTGCGAAAGTATATCATGTCGATAAATAGACGGGGCAACAAAAATTCCGCGTTTGAAATAGCCAAAAGCTTTCATCATGGCCGCATCATCAAACTCACCTAAGATACTCACATTCAGATTTTTCTCAGCAAACCAGCTATGCAATTGTTGACCAAGTGAAGTACGGATCCCGGGGATCAATAATTTTTCTTGCTCTAAACAAGCAGGAAATGGGGCATCGATAGGATGAGCACAAAAAAAGCTGACACCGCACTCCCCCAATTTTTTAGATAAAATATCGCTGTATTTTAATGATTCACCGGCGCAATCCGATAATATCATATCTAATTTATGCTCACGTAAACGTGCAATCAAACTCTCATGGGTTGATTCATAACATGCTAAATGGATCGAACCATCGTGTGGAATAACCGTTAACAATACTCGGCTAGCGAGCGCTTTTGAGAGCGCATCAGCAATGCCAACCTCAAAGAGCAACGATGTGTCTTTTTGATAATTGAGCAAATCGAGCATTTCATAACTCAAGTTAAACATTTTATCGGTATAGCGAAACACAACTTCACCAAGTTCTGTTGCTTCCAAATTACGTCCAACACGCTTAAATAATGCGCCTTTTAATCGGTTTTCGAGTAAGCGCATTTGTCCTGTTATGGTTTGTGGTGTTAAACACAGTGCTTCAGCAGCTTTAGCGACTGACCCTTTGCGCTTAACCATCCAGAAATAATAAAGGTGATTATAATTAAGATGCTGCATAACATACGCCTTTTAAAGAATACGCTTTAGTAAATAAGCCAACTGTCACTCGTTCTGGTTAAGTTGGCAACTTAGCAGAATATCAACCACAGCATGCAAACCCCTATCTAAAAAAAATCGCCCACGAGCGTGAGCGATTTTTGATAAGTAAACATGCATTACTGCTTACGGCAATCCATCAATGAATTAATGACCAACTCAAGTTCATCACTGTTTGAAACGTTATCCATTGCAACCTGCTCAGATAAAGCATCTACAATGTCACCTTTAATTGGTACTTGGCTGACGCAATATTTACTGTTAGCCGTTTGATAGCGTTTTCCAGCACGATACTTTAATGCCCTAGACTCGTAGCTATTGGCTTCCACTTTCTTTGCGGGCACGTCTTTACGGTACATTAACGCACCATCAACTACACCTTCAAGATAGCTTGTACAGCTTTGGCTAGTTGAATCGGTTAAGCACACATCAAACGCGCTTGCAGAAACTGGGGAGGCATATACCCCTATGCTTGCCACTAAAGCAACAACAGATAACGTTTTCATTATTTGGCTCCTTTTTTCGGTAACACTTTGTCTAACCAGAAGTACCCCAATAAAGCCGCAAGTAATGAACCCGTCAAAATGCCTAATCTAGCAAAGTCACCAAACGCTGCTGGTGAATTTTCAAATGCAAGTGAAGCAATGAAAACTGACATGGTAAAACCAACACCACACATAGCCGCCACAGGAGCAATATGTTTCCAACCTATACCCGGTGGTAATTCTGCCCATTTAAGCTTAACCGCAACAAAACTAAACAGTAATACACCAATCGGTTTGCCCAACACTAAACCTAAAATAATACCAATGGTAATGGGCTCAGCAAAAGAGGCAAAAGTCATATTAGCCAATGATAAACCCGCATTAGCAAATGCAAACACTGGCAAAATTAAGAACGTACTCCAAGGATGTAAGCTATGTTCTAAGTGCTCTGAAGGCGATGTGCCATCTTTAGCTCTTAACGGAATACAGAATGCGATAATCACGCCTGCTAATGTAGCATGTACCCCAGATTTCAATACTGCAACCCAAAGAATGAACCCGAGTAATCCGTAAGGTGTTAATGATGTAACCCCTTTACGATTTAATAAAACCATTAGTCCAATCGCAATCGCCGCAATAATCAAGCTCAGCATTGATAAATCGGTACTATAGAACAGTGCAATGATGACAATCACACCAAGGTCATCGATGATCGCCAACGCTAATAAGAATACTTTTAATGCGACTGGAACGCGATTGCCTAGCAACGCCATAATACCCAAAGCAAAAGCAATGTCAGTCGCGGCAGGAATAGCCCAACCAACTTGAGTTGCAGGGTTTGAATAATTAAACATCAAATAAAATAGCGCGGGGAATAGCATCCCGCCGATAGCGCCAAAAGTAGGTAAAGAAGCTTTTGCTGCTGTTGATAACGCCCCTTCTAATAGTTCGCGCTTAACTTCTAAACCGATCAACAAGAAAAATAGTGCCATCAAGCCATCATTAATCCACAACAATAGTGGCTTATCAATATCTAGTGCACCGACACGGACTTGTACCTCAGTATTTAAAAAACCTTCGTACAAACCAGATAGTGGTGAATTTGCTAAAATCATGGCCAAGGCGACAGAGATCATTAAAATGATCCCACCTGCAGACTCTTGGCTCAGAAAGTTTCTAAGTGCTTTTTCCATTTGTAACTCCTAAAAATCGATCCTTTGAGTCTATACCAGAACATTAAAACAAATATAATCGAATGTTTCGAGCTAATACATCGAAAAAACCGAATCGAGCTCACATTTAGTCGTTTTTACTGAGTAAATGCCCCTAAAAGCGCTGTAAACTAATAAATCTAATGTTAATTTACACTTCAATCACTAATCCATTTGCAGATAAATACAACATAAATGTTAAAAAAACATTTTTCAATCAGTATTAAAAATGGCTGTGAAGTTCATTTTAGTAAAAGATTGGGTTTAAGCGTCAACAACACAAAGGTATACTCAGCAGATAACGCACAATGAAATCAGGGACACCATGAAACAATATTTGGACCTTTGCCAGCGTATCGTTAATGAAGGCGTTTGGATTAATAATGAACGGACAAATAAACGTTGTTTAACCGTCATTAATGCAGATCTGACATACGATGTTGCCAATCATCAATTTCCACTAGTTACCACCCGGAAAAGCTACTGGAAATCTGCAATTGCTGAAATTATTGGTTATATGCGTGGTTACCAAAGTGCGGCTGATTTTCGTGCTTTAGGAACCAAAACCTGGGATGCTAACGCAAACTTAAACGAGGCATGGTTGAAGAACCCTCATCGCAAAGGCGAAGATGATTTAGGATTAATTTACGGCGCATTAGGGCGAGCGTTTCCAAAACCTAATGGAGGCCATGTTGATTTGCTACAAGGTATTGTTGATGATCTGACTAAAGGGGTCGATAATCGTGGTGAAATCCTGACCTTTTTACACCCTGGGGCATTTGACTTAGGCTGCTTACGCCCATGCATGTATGAACATCATTTTTCATTATTAGGTGACACCTTATATCTAAACAGTACCCAGCGCAGTTGTGATGTGCCACTTGGGTTAAACTTTAATATGGTTCAAGTTTACGTATTATTGGCATTAATGGCGCAAATAACCGGTAAAAAACCTGGTAAGGCTTATCACAAAATTGTTAATGCCCATATTTATGAAGATCAACTAGCGCCCATGCGCGATATTCAACTCAAGCGTGAACCTTTCGCTGCCCCGCAGTTGATTATCAACCCTGATATTAAGAGCCTTAAAGATATTGAAACTTGGGTCACATTAGATGATTTTGAAGTTAAAGGATACCAGCACCACGATGCGATTCAATATCCTTTTGCGGTGTAGAATGTATTCAAATTCTGTTTAGTAAACCACTACTTAACTGAATATCATTTTTAGCCCCACAACCAATAACAGGCCTGCAAAGGCCTTTTTTAGTTTTGGTGTGGGTAACGTGCTAGCGGCTTTAACGCCAAATGGCGCAAAGATCATTGAACTAATAATAATGCCAAATAACGCTGGTAGATAAATATACCCTAAGGTGCCAGAAGGTAAATCAGGCGCATCAAAGCCGGCTACAACGTAGCCTATCGTGCCAGCTATCGCAATCAAGAAGCCCGTGGCTGATGAAAACCCCACAGCCTGCTTCATTTGTAAACCACAATAACTTAAAAAAGGCACCAATAATACGCCACCACCAATGCCCATCATTCCAGCAACTAATGCGATAATCACAGAGACAATAAACAACACACCATCGCCAGGCATTTGTCCTTCACCCTTAGCTTTAAACGGAAAAGCCATTTGCAAAGCCATTAACACCACAAAAACAGCAAAAGCTTGCTGCAATCGATCAGACGAGATTAACTCAGATACAAATCCCGCTGAAAGTGCCCCGATAATAATGCCGGGTAAAATGGGTTTAAATAACGCCCAAGGAATATTTCCGCGTCGGTGATGCGCGGTAGCAGAAGATAAAGAAGTTAAAATAATCGTGCTAAGCGAGGTTGCTATCGCCACATGAGTTAATTGCGAAGAGGTGACTCCCACCCAAGGCAAAATATACAGCAGGGCTGGAACAATAATAAGCCCTCCGCCAATACCCAGTAACCCAGCTAAAAAACCCACTAAAGAACCTAATGCTAAACAAATAGCAAAAATAAGTAGAAAATTATCCAAGGTTGTCCCCTAAAAATGACCTGCGGGTTAATGCAATATATCTTCCAATTGATGCTGCACAGTAAATGTTTGTAGCAGTTGCCTCACTTGCGTGGCATTTGAGACAGCCAAACAACGCTCTAATAACAAGTTAAGATGACGGCATGACACACGCCTGAGTAGATAATTAATTCGTGCTAGGCTTGCTTGGTTCATGCTGAGTTTCGTATAACCCATAGCGACCAAAAGCAAAGCGCCATAGGGCTCGCCAGCAAGTTCACCACAAACACTCACATCTAATTTGTATTGTTGGCATTCATCTAATGCACGTTTTAATGCACGTAAAATACCGGGGTGATAACTATCAAACAAAGAACTTACACTGGGGTTATTACGATCCACCGCCAATAAATATTGGGTTAAATCGTTACTTCCGACGGAAACAAAATCGACCCTTTTGGCCACGTCAGCTAATTGATAAAGCAATGCTGGCACTTCTAACATCACGCCAATTTTAGGACGAGTCAATACTCCTGCCAATTCAACATTAAGCTCTTCATAAGCTTGGTCTAAATATTCCAAGGTTTGATCTATTTCATCTAAATTACTGACCATAGGTAAGAGGATTTGCAATTGCTTACCTGATCCACCCGCTTGCAGCATTGCTCTTAATTGCACTAAAAAAAGCTCTGGATGATCTAAAGACAATCGAATTCCACGCCAACCAAGAAAAGGATTATCTTCTTTGATCGGGAAATAGGGTAATGGCTTATCACCACCTACATCAAGAGTGCGCATAACAACCGGCCTGGTTCCTGCCACGTTAAGCACTTGCTGATAAACCTTAATTTGTTCAGCTTCGCTCGGAAAACGTTGATGCAGCATAAACGGAATTTCAGTACGATATAAACCAATGCCATCGGCACCGTCAGCTATGTTTGATTCCATGCCACTTAATAAGCCAGCATTGAGGTATAGATGAATACGCCTGCCATCTAATGTTTTTGCAGGCAGACAAAGCTCAGCAGAAAAACGCTTTTGCTTCTCTACATCAGCATTGATCAGCACCCGATACTCATCAACCACTGTTGGAGAAGGCGACACGAGCAACTGACCACGAGTCGCGTTCAACACCAACAATTTATTATCGATGTTGGTGTCTAAAACCTGTTCAACCCCAATTAAAGCAGGCACGCCCAGTGCGCGAGCAAGAATGGCAGCATGCGCATTGACCCCGCCTAATTTAGTGACAATGCCGGCTAATTTATGTCGAGGAAACTCAGCCAACATAGTGGCATCGACCTCTTTAGCAACCAAAATTACAGGTGTATCGGGTTCTAATTCTAATCGATCGGGTTCAATAAGCTGGCGTAATACTTTTTGGCCTAACTCACGAATATCGCTTGCACGTTCTTTTAGATAGGGGTCATCCATCGCCAAGAATTGTTCGATATAACGAATAGAAACCCGACTAACCGCAGATTCGGCTCGCCATCCGCCTGTCACTTCACGAACATATTCACCGCCAAGGCTACTGTCATCAAGTAACATTTTAAAAGCCGAAAAAATTGAGGCGACATCGTCAGCTTGATCATGTTCAAAACGTTGCGAAAGGGTGTTTAATCTGTCTCTGCTGCGGTTAATTGCAAGTTTAATTCGCTGTGTTTCATAAGCTATATCTTCACAAGCTAAATCAGCTTGTTCGAGTGATATTGCACCTCCAAGCACAAACCCTTTTGCAATGGCGATACCGCTTGAGGCTGTGGTACCACTAAATACCACTTTATCTTGTACATTGGTGATAGCCGCTCTATTTTTTAAACTGCGGATCACCACTGCCAGCTGCGCAGCTAGCGTCATCAAAAAGGCTTCTTCACCCTCGCTAAACTGTCTGGCATCAGGTTGTTGCACGACGATGACACCCACAACCATTTTTTGATAAATGATGGGTACGGCCAGAAAAGCGCGATATTCTTCTTCTTCAACTTCGGGGAATAATTTAAAACGGGGATGCACTCTAGCATCAGCAAGATTGATTGCTTCTTCACGCTCAGCCGCTAATCCAACCAACCCTTGTGACAAGGGCATTTTCACATGACCAATAGCAGAACGCTGAAGTCCTTCAGTTGCCCAAAGCACTAGCTGTTTCTGCTCTAAAAGATAAACAGAACAACACTGGGTTGCCATCGCTTGTTTGGTTTGCACAACCAATAAATCAAGCGCTACGTCTAACGAATTAGCCGCAGCGACAGCCTGTGTAATGTCCCTAAGTGTATTTAACACTTTTTTCTCATCCTTTAATAATGGCAGTTAATTTCGGTTACGGCCTCTTCGTCTATTTTGATGAACTTCCCTGGCTTGCAGCGCTAAAGTTGTGACTGCAAACTCTTTCATCACCTTACGATAAACATCTCGTTTAAATGACACCACTTGCCTAACAGGATACCAATAACTCACCCAACGCCAATCATCAAACTCTGGATGACCCGATGAATTCAAGTTAATAGTGTTATCATGTCCCTTTAGTTGTAGCAAAAACCATTTCTGTTTTTGTCCAATACACACAGGCTTGCTGTCTTGCCGAATTAATCGCTTTGGTAAACGATAACGTAACCAAGCACGCGAAGTTGTCAGAATTTGAACGTGTTCAGGTAAAAGACCGACTTCTTCATATAATTCTCTATACATGGCTTGCTCAGCAGTTTCGCCTTCATCAAGCCCACCTTGTGGAAATTGCCAAGAATGCTGACCAAAACGTCTTGCCCACATAACTTGACCGAACTTGTTACAGATAATGATGCCCACATTTGCGCGAAAGCCGTCGCTATCAATCACATGGACTCCAAATTCACAAAAATTTCATTGATGTGATTGTTTCACAAAGCTTGGCTATCGGCAAACACCTATTTTCAACATAATTTGGGATAAATATAAATTAAATGCAATTTTATCAACAGCAGAAACCATTACAACTGTGCGTTATCCACAAAATCTGTGGATATCTCTGTTTGAAACTTCCGTAAACTAAGATATTTGGTTAAAAAAACAGTCGTGACCGACTTGTTTTAAAAAAACAACCATCAACAAAAATTATTTATAAACAATACATTATAATTTAAAATTAAATATGTAAAGTATTAAAAAACCTTGAAGCTCATTTTTTAACCGCACTTAAAGTTATTCTACAAACCTCATTGACACAATAAAACTTATTCACAAATAACAAGCGAATATTTATAAAAAAAGCCTTTTTTTCAATAAAAAAGTCATTGACGATAGATTTTACATCGGTTAAGACAATAACTTTAGCGTGTTATTCAACAAAACTGTGGATAACTATGTGTGAAATACTAGGGATAAAAGCGTGTAACTTTTTTAAAAGGCCATTATCTGAAAAACAAAATGCATTTAAATGTCTTATTTTCATAAACTTAAAAGATCATTTTTAGCGTGAATAACTTACCCATATTTTAGTGAGCATATTTTAACCACACCAAGTTAAAAGCATCTAGTCCACATTAATCAACAGACTATGATTTTCTGCTCTAGGAAAACAATATAATGACAAAGAGTTGCACTTGATGCTGATATTGATAACCTAAACCACATACTTGATTTCACTTAATTCAGTTTGAGGTTAGCTAAGGCATTAATAATGTTAGCGCTGAATATAGCTGCTGCAGATAGATTGATTAACCAAAGTTCGGGTGACTAACCTTTATGACAAAACCAGCGCCTAAAAATATCCATGAATTGATGTTACGAGCCAATGCAATGGCCGGAATATCTTTAGCTGACATAGCCGCAGAGCATCATATTCCCGTACCTAACAACCTTCGGCGAGATAAAGGCTGGGTAGGACAGCTCATTGAATTAGAGCTTGGTGCATTAGCGGGTTCAAAACCCGAACCTGATTTCATCCATTTGGGGGTAGAATTAAAAACGATCCCGATAGACAAGCAAGGAAAGCCATTAGAAACCACTTATGTGACAGTTGCGCCATTAACTGACATTCATGGTCTAACATGGGAGCAAAGTGTGGTATTTCATAAGCTTCGATGTGTTTTATGGGTACCAATTGAAGGCGATCGTCATATCCCTGTAGGGCAAAGACGTATAGGAACCCCACTACTTTGGTCGCCCTCCCTAAAAGAAATGGCTTTACTCAAACAAGATTGGGAAGAGATTATGGAAAAAATAGCTTTAGGTCATGTGGATAATATCACCGCCCGCCACGGTGAAGTACTGCAATTACGCCCTAAAGCCGCTAACAGCCATACATTAACAGAAAGCATTGGACCTGATGGAAAATTACAATTATCCAATCCACGTGGTTTTTATTTAAAAATTCCCTTTACCCAAAAAATTCTCAGTAATGCTTTTGCCATTAATACGGCATCATAACGGCTAACAGAGCTTATCTTTTTTCATGCTACAAGGAGGAACTTTGGCTAAAAGTAACGTTTTATGGACATCTCTTGATCTAAATCACAATTACCACTAACACAAGTAGGGTTTTTTCGTTAAAATGCCGCCTCCTTTGCAGCCCACTTCGGATTAAACTTCTAACCGTGAAAGCCAAGAAGCAAGTTAAAAAACTCGCGTTTGCCATATTAGCTTGGTGCTTTGCTATGGCCGCATTTGTTTTTTTTCGTTACGCACAAATGCCAGAACTCCCGCAATGGGCCGTTGGCCAAGGCGATCTCGCAACACTGGCCATTTTTATGGGCTTTGTATTTGGCAGCCTTCATTGGATGTCTAACCTTATTGCCGATTTCAGCGCAATTAGCCGTCTTCCCTATCTTTTTTCAGTCATATTCAAAGGGTTATTCTTACTACTTGGTGCAACAACCTTAGCTTATGTGACGCAATTTTTGAACATGTGGGCAATTGAGAACCATATGGTAACCTTGCGCCAAATGCTAACCGCACATGTGCTTTATAGCCCTTCATTTCAAGCGTTAGTTGTTTATCTAGTTGTGGTTAGAGTCGGGCTTGCGTTTATTGAACAAATGGGGTTATTGGTAGGACCAAGAGTTTTACTTAATATTGGACTGGGTAAATATCACAAACCCAGATATGAACAGCGCTTATTTTTATTTTTAGACATGGCGTCTTCAACCTCACATGCTGAGTCATTAGGTGACTACCGCTTTTCAAGATTAATTCAAGATAGTTTTAGTTTACTGGCAGATACTGTGATCAGGAACGATGCCGAAATTTATCGTTATATGGGTGATGCTGTGCTGATCCATTGGCCATTAAAAGAAGGGATCCAACACGATCGCTGCATGAATATTTATTATGAATTTTGTAATGAACTTCAATGGCAAAGAAAATACTTTGAAGAACAATATGGGTTCGTACCGAAGTTTAAGGCTGCAGCTCATTGTGGTCAGGTTGTTGCTGCTGTAGTTGGCGTACACAAACAAGAAATAAGCTTCTTTAGTGACGTATTAAATACCCTCGCCCGTCTGCAAGATCAATGTAATCCCCTTGGCCAACGCATGCTGTTATCAGGGGATTTAGCACACCGTTTGGAACAACAGGGCAGCAATTATCAATTGCAAGATCTTGGCTTAATACCGCTAAAAGGAAAACAGCATCCTATTGAAGTTTATGCTGTTTCCCCAAAAAACACGACATCAAGCTTTAATCGTTAACCGCTATTTTTTAGCAAGCACTTGTGGCATCAACTTTTGTTGAATAGCTAAGCCTAAGGTTCTAAAAGTGCTGATCCTGCTAGTGGTTTGCCGCCATACTAAACCGATATCACGATAAGGCGCCTCACCTGGTGGGTCCATCACTTTAAGTTCAGTGTCTTTCAAAATACCCGCATCAATCGCCATTTGCGGTAAAAAGGTTGTGCCCAGCTTGCTATTAACCATCTGCACTAAAGTATGCAAGCTTGTGGCCGCAAATGGGTTGATTTTTGCGCTATCGCCTAACTGGCAAGCCGTAATAGCATGACCAGTGATACAATGCTCTGCCTGCAATAAAAAGATACTTTCATCAGGCATAGATTGATAATCAATTGGCTGTACCACATCATGGGACATCTCCTGATGCATCACCATTTTAAAAGGATCAATCCCGACTTTCATGCTATGAAAACCACTGGTATCGACCGGTAAAGCCAAAATCAATAAATCAAGCTCTCCTTTTGCCAAAGCATCAAGTAAACGCTCTGTGGTGTCTTCTTTCAATAATAAAGACAATTGTGGGTATTCTTGTTGGCAAAGCTTGACCACTCTACTGAGTAAAAAAGGCGCGATGGTGGGTATGCAGCCTAGACGAATTTCGCCCGTCATTGGTGCCCCCTGATTTTTAACTAACTCAACCAAATCATCAACATTAGTTAAAATATCACGAGCACGTTCAACCACTTCTTCGCCAATTGCCGTAAACATGAATGATTTATGATCACGTTCAATCAGTTGGTAACCCAATTGTTCTTCTAAATTTTGAATGCCACTGGATAAAGTTGATTGACTAACAAAACAAATTTTGGCGGCGCGATTGAAATTCTGCTCTTGGTATAAGTTAACCAAATAATACAGGTTCTTAAGACTAGGAAGGTTTTTCATGTAATCGATTATATAAGACCAAGGTAATTCAAATAATGAATTAACAACGCCAGAATGACAAGGTCAGTATGATGAGCAATTCCACAAAATCAGTAAAAATGATAAAAAAATGCTCCTTATATTAAGGAGCATGTCAATTCGCTTTATAGCTGCAATTGGTATCGAGAAATTAAGCTTTCGCTTCTAAGAATAACTTCAATTGCTGTAAATCACGTTCTGCATGTTCAACAATACCTGCTAACCACACTTTATGCTCGGCATCCCATGTGGTTTCTTCGCCATGCTGAAGCGACTGGGCAAACTGCTGAATACGCTTCAAACCAACAGAACCTGCTGCCCCTTTGAATTTATGAGCTTCTGAGCACAATGTCTCTTTATCGCCAGCGTCATTTGCTTTAACTAAACTACCAACATATTCAGGCATTAATTGTTCAAATAACACGACACTTTTCAATAACGTGCCTGCTCCGATTGCACTGATATATTGCTCAAGAGTATTCAGATCTAAAATAGCATCTAACTGCGTTGCGGACATGTAGGGCACCTCTATTAAATTAAAATTCTAAATCGCAATCTATTAAATTAACTTTATAATACCCCGTCTTTTGCCCTATGCAAGCTTTCAGCAGTGTATGTGTGCTAAACCTCGCACAGCCAACAAACTGATAACAATTGTACAAACAACTATTCATCATGGCGAAAAAAACATCTTAACAATTACGATTAAAACGTCATACATTCAGCCATATAAATATAAAATAGCGCCACTTATCATAAACCTACTACAGAGAACAATTTTTACTGTTACCAATGAGTGCACTTCCCTGTTCTCCTTTCACAGCTAATAAATCAACAATGGCGACCAATCCATCCCATCTGAACCCACACCACTGTGGCGCGATTAATAAAGGTTTTTTAGCGTATGCCGTGACTCTATGATAAATGATGTGTTTTGGTGTATTGCAGATCAACTCAGTAGCTGCTTCGGCATAATCTTGAATACTTAAAAGTGAAAAAGGTTTATAGCGCCATTGTTTGGCCATGGTACTGCCTTCAACAATATGTAGAGGATGTAATTTCAATCCATCAACCCCCACAGCTAAAACCTGTTTCAGGCTAGACATATAATCCGTTAACGTTTCATTAGGTAACCCCAAAATCAGGTGACAACACACTTTAAGTCCGCGCATGCGCGCTCGGGTAGCTGCATCTTGGTATGCGGCAAAATCGTGCCCTCGATTAATACTTTTCAACGTCTGATTGTTTGCAGTTTGCAGACCCAACTCTAACCAAACCTCAACACCCGATTTTTGGTAACTCACCAGCAAATCTAATACATCATCAGGGACACAATCGGGCCTTGTGCCAATGTGTAATGCCACAATTTGTGAATCCTGTATGGCTTGATCATATTTAGTTTTTAACTGCTGATATTCTTCATATGTTGATGTGTAAGCCTGAAAGTAAGCAATATATTGACTGTCACTATGGCTACTGCTTGCACGAGGATTTTCTTTCAAGTTCATTTTAGCCGAATCAAGTTGGACTGCAATTGACTGCAATTCCCCCTGCTTTTCATGAAAAGAAGCCACATTACAAAAACTACAGCCTCCTACACCCAATGTGCCATCTCTGTTAGGACAGGTGAATTTAGCATCTATAGTGAGCTTTTTTAGTCTTTTACCATAACGCCTTTTACAATCCGCGCCGTAAGTATTGACGAAATCATCTAAGCCCATATTTAACCTCTACCCTATTGCAAAACGGCGCTTAATTTAGGATAAAATCAAACAGCAAACTTAGATTTAAATCAAAGAAAGCGAGTTTAACCAAGGCCCAGTGTAAAGACTGTAAACAGTTAAAGATTGTTTAAAACAACATCAATAAATTTTAAATTACTAAAAGTGAATATTTAGTCACAAACAGCATTTATACCCACTGCCACTGTGTTTGGAATAAAATTCACTATTTCTATTTCAAAAACAATTTACCCACCTTGTTACCAAAAAGTTACAAACAAAACTGCAATATATTAAAATTCTTTTTATTCATAACGTTATACAGGCAAAACCACAGTTGACGTTAACGTAAACATGATAAAATATTACAATTAGTTGGTAATAATATTTCAGAATAATACAATAAATGCGTTTGACCTTTGTACTAACTCAGTTTAATTTGAGAGGTTCGGGTGCATATCTATGGAATTTCTTCACATTTACCCCGAGTCGTATCAGTAAAGGTTTTAGGGGGTTTTTGTATGAGCTTATATCATCCCAGTTTCGAACGGGACAATTGCGGGTTTGGATTGATTGCACAAATGGATGGCGATGCCAGCCACAGAATCGTGCGCACTGCAATTCATGGGCTCGATCGCATGAAACACCGTGGTGGTATTGCATCCGATGGACGCACAGGTGATGGATGTGGTCTATTAATGCAAATGCCGACCCAATTTTTTGAAGCCATTGCAGCAGAGAATGACTGGCACTTAAGTCGAAAATTCGCTGTAGGCATGCTGTTTCTTAGTCAAGATCAGCAAAAAGCTGACGAAGCGAAGTTTATTTTAGAAAAAGAATTACAACGAGAAACACTAAGTGTTGCGGGTTGGCGCAAAGTTCCCATTAATCCTGACGTATTGGGTGAAATTGGCCGTAATAGCTTGCCACAAATTTATCAGGTTCTCATTAATGCGCCTGTCGGTTGGCGTGAAAAAGACTTAGAACGTCGTCTGTATATGGCGCGTCGTCGCCTTGAACAACAAATTGTTAATGATAACGACTTTTATGTTGCCAGCTTATCTGGTCAGGTTATTGTCTATAAAGGCCTAATGATGCCTGCGGACTTGCCATCATTTTATTTAGACCTAGCCGACATTCGTTTAAAAAGTGCTATTTGCTTATTCCACCAGCGCTTTTCAACCAATACCTCACCTAAATGGCCTTTGGCTCAACCCTTTCGCTATTTAGCGCACAATGGTGAAATCAATACCATTACCGGTAATCGCCAATGGGCTCGCGCACGTGCTTATAAATTTAATTCGCCATTGCTACCAGATTTACAACAAGCCGCGCCATTTGTGAATGAAACCGGCTCTGATTCTTCATCTCTGGATAACATGCTAGAAATGTTGTTATCGGGTGGTATGGACCTATACCGTGCCATGCGTTTGCTTATTCCACCAGCGTGGCAATCAAACCCTGAAATGGATGACGAGTTAAAGGCCTTCTACGACTTTAACTCTATGCACATGGAACCATGGGATGGCCCTGCGGGTATCGTAATGACTAATGGCCGTTATGCCGCCTGTGCGGTTGACCGTAATGGTTTGCGCCCATCGCGTTACGTTATCACTAAAGATCGCATTCTTACCTTGGCTTCTGAGGTAGGCATTTGGGATTACGCAGCTGATGAGGTCATCGAGAAAGGCCGTGTAGGCCCTGGTGAGTTATTGGTACTTGATACCTTAAATGGTCGCTTACACCAATCATTTGAAATCGATAATGACTTGAAACGTCGTCACCCATACAAAGAATGGATGGCAAAAAACAGCCAAACATTGATCCCTGCAGAGCAAACTGAGCCTAGCAAGCAAGGTTCTAGCCGTTTTGATGCTAAAACCCTATTACAGTACCAAAAACAGTTTGGATTTACTCGTGAAGAGTTAGAACAAGTGATTTGGGTATTAGCCAGCAAAGGTGAGGAAGCGATTGGATCAATGGGTGATGATACCCCGATGGCGGTATTGTCTAAAAAATCACGTTCGCTGTATGACTATTTCCGCCAGAAATTTGCTCAGGTAACCAATCCACCCATTGACCCATTACGTGAAAAACACGTGATGTCACTGGCAACTTGTGTAGGGCGCGAGCAAAACTTATTTAGCGAAACCACAGGCAACGCATATCGCGTTATGTTTAACTCGCCAATTTTATTATTCAGTGATTTTAACCAGTTACTCGGCTTAGACAGCACCAACTATCGCGCTAACACTGTCGATTTAAACTACGACGGTCACGAAACACTGGAGCAAGCCATTCATCGTATTACCGATGAAGCAGAACGTTTAGCCAGAAGTGGCACAACACTGCTTATCCTATCAGATCGTGCTGTCGACAAGAATGCGCAGGTTATTCCTGCGGCTATGGCTGTCGGTGCGGTTCAAACACGCTTAGTTGATAAAAGTTTACGTTGCGATACCAACATCATTGTTGAAACCGCGTCAGCGCGAGATCCCCACCATTTTGCGGTATTACTCGGCTTTGGTGCGACTGCTATATACCCTTACCTTGCCTATGAATCGATTGCGGCCATGGCCAAGCAACATGCGGTTGAAGATATTACCAGTCTAATGCTTAACTTCCGTTACGGCATTGAAAAAGGCCTGCGTAAAATCATGTCAAAAATGGGGATCAGTACCGTTGGTTCCTATCGTTGTAGCCAACAGTTTGAAGCTGTCGGCTTAGCCAGTGACGTAATTGAATTGTGCTTTAAAGGCGTGATAAGCCGCATTGAAGGTGCTAGTTTTAGCCATATTGCTGACGATCAAAAAATACTGCATACCGCAGCTTATCGTGCGCATGTGCCACTGCCTCAAGGTGGATTACTTAAATATGTTGAAGGTGGTGAATACCACAGCTTTAACCCAGATGTGGTTAACACGCTTCAAGCATCATTAAAAAATAAAGATTATCCAGCATACAAACAGTTTGCCAAGCTTGTTGATGAACGCCCAATTGCCACCCTACGAGACTTAATTGGCATCAAAGGCACTCAAGCCGCAATCGACTTAGACAAAGTGGAAGATGCTAGCCATTTGTACACTCGCTTCGATAGCGCAGCTATGAGTATTGGTGCTTTAAGCCCTGAAGCGCATGAGGCATTAGCCGTTGCGATGAACCGCTTAGGCGGTCGCTCTAACTCAGGAGAAGGTGGAGAAGACGCGCGTCGTTTTAACAGCGAGCGTAACTCAGCCATTAAGCAAATTGCTTCTGGTCGCTTTGGTGTCACCGCCCACTACCTTGTGAATGCTGATGTGTTACAAATCAAAGTCGCCCAAGGTGCAAAACCCGGTGAAGGTGGTCAATTACCCGGTCACAAAGTCAGTGTTGAAATCGCTGGATTACGTCATGCGCGTCCTGGCGTAACACTCATTTCACCTCCGCCTCACCACGACATTTATTCAATTGAAGATTTAGCCCAGCTGATTTTCGACTTAAAACAAATTAACCCAACAGCACTGGTTTCTGTGAAGTTAGTGTCAGAGCCTGGCGTTGGAACAATTGCCACAGGTGTAGCCAAAGCATACGCCGATATGATCACCATCTCCGGCTATGATGGCGGTACTGGTGCAAGTCCAATTACTTCCGTTAAATACGCTGGCTCACCATGGGAGCTGGGCCTAGCTGAAGTGCAACAATCTTTGGTTGAAAATGGCTTACGCCATAAAATCCGTTTACAGGTTGATGGCGGCTTAAAAACCGGTACCGATGTGATTAAAGCAGCGCTGCTAGGGGCTGAAAGTTTCGGTTTTGGTACCGTGCCCATGATCGCGTTAGGTTGTAAATACCTGCGTATTTGCCATTTAAATAACTGCGCTACCGGCGTTGCAACCCAAGACAAAAACCTGCGTGACAATCATTACCATGGCTTACCCGAGCGAGTAATGACTTACTTTGAATTTGTGGCACAGGAAGTCCGTGAATGGATGGCGGCATTGGGTGTAAGCCAATTTGAAGATTTAGTCGGCCGTAGCGAATGGTTACATGAACTTGAAGGTCAAACGGCTAAGCAACAAGGCTTAGATCTTGCCCCTATTTTATATAAACCAGTGGTGCCCAGCTCATCATCACTCACTTGGAAAGAAATTAACCCGCCATCAGATGTTGGCCAGCTAAACCAAACCTTGCTAGCCGATTGCAAGCATGCTGTGGATTCGGGTGAGGCATATGCATACCAATATGCCATCAATAACACTGACCGCTCTGTGGGCGCAACGCTATCGGGCTACATAGCCACAGTGCATGGTGTTGCGGGTACCAAAGAACCTATATCGCTAGGTTTTAGTGGCAGCGCAGGCCAGAGCTTTGGGGTATGGAATAGCCCAGGGTTAAACCTCAAATTATGTGGTGATGCCAATGACTACGTTGGTAAAGGTATGTCAGGCGGGAAGATTGTTATTCATCCTCCTATTGGCAGCCCATTTCAATCTGAGCGAAGTGCCATTGTAGGTAATACCTGTTTATACGGTGCGACTGGCGGTAAATTATTTGCAGCTGGTCAAGCGGGTGAGCGTTTTGCAGTGCGAAACTCAGGTGCAATTGCTGTGGTCGAAGGTTTAGGTGATAACGGCTGTGAATACATGACCAGCGGGATCATTGTCGTGCTAGGTAAAACCGGTGTTAACTTCGGCGCGGGTATGACAGGAGGATTTGCGTATGTATTTGATCAATTCGGCCGCTTTAATCGCCGTGTAAATACCGAATTAGTCGATACCTTAAAAGTCGAATCAACCATTCATCGTCAACACTTAAAAGGCTTAATTGAAGCCCATGTCGCTGAAACAGGCAGTGAACATGCCAATATGATTTTAAGTGATTTTGACAATTGGATTGACTGTTTCGTACTGGTTAAACCTAAAAATATTGCCGTTGCTGATCTGTTAAAAATAGAGCAGAAAAGCCCTGAATTAGTTGTTAAGGCGGGATAATAAACATGAGTAATGATTTTCAATTTATCGAAGTTGGTCGTGTTGATCCAACCAAGCATGCCGCAGAAAAACGTGCGACTCAGTTTATTGAGATTTATCAGCCGTTTACTCAACCACAAGTGAGCAGTCAAGCCGATCGCTGTTTGGATTGTGGCAACCCTTATTGTGAATGGAAATGCCCATTACATAACTATATCCCTAACTGGCTTAATTTGGCCAAGCAAGGACGTATTATGGAAGCGGCAGACTTAGTCCATGAAACTAATACCCTGCCAGAGATTTGTGGTCGTGTATGTCCTCAAGACAGATTATGTGAAGGCGCTTGTACCCTCAACGAAGAGTTTGGGGCTGTGACAATTGGTAATGTCGAGAAATACATCACTGACACGGCTATCTCCCAAGGTTGGCGCCCAGACTTAAGCAATGTAACACCACGTAAAGAACGTGTTGCCATTATCGGCGCGGGTCCTGCGGGTTTAGGCTGTGCTGATATTCTTGCCCGTAACGGTGTGCAGGCGGTGGTGTATGACAAGTACCCTCAAATTGGTGGTCTACTCACGTACGGTATTCCATCTTTTAAATTAGATAAAAACGTCATGGCAACTCGCCGCTCGGTGATGGAAGGCATGGGTATCCAGTTCAAATTGAATACCACTGTCGGCAAAGATATTAGCTTCCAAAGTTTGTTAGACGAATACGATGCTGTTTTCTTAGGCATGGGGACCTATACCGCCATGCCTGCTAAATTACCTAATGAAGATGCCACAGGTGTTTTACAAGCCCTTCCCTATTTGATTGGTAACACGCACAAAGTGATGGGGACCTCGGATGCGGCCACACCTTACATTAGCCTAGAAGGTAAAAATGTGGTGGTGCTGGGTGGAGGTGACACCGCAATGGATTGTGTTCGCACAGCTGTCCGTCAGGGCGCAAAAAGCGTTACCTGTGCTTATCGTCGTGACGAGGCCAATATGCCAGGTTCAGTTCGTGAGGTCCAAAACGCACGCGAAGAAGGCGTAAAATTCTTATTTAATCGCCAGCCTGTTGCCGTTAAAGCTGACAATGGTGTTGTAGTGGGGATTGAGTGCGTTGAAACTCAAATGGGTGAAGCCGATGCCACAGGACGTCGCCGTGCTGAAATAATTGCAGGAAGTGAACAAATACTCGAGGCCGATGCGGTTATCGTTGCCTTTGGTTTCCAGGCCAGTCCTGCCGCTTGGTTTGCAGATTTTGGTATTGAAACCAATGAATGGGGACTCGTAAAAGCGTCCAAAACAGATGCTAATCCTTTTCAAACAACAAACCCTAAAGTGTTTGCTGGTGGGGATATGGTGCGAGGATCCGATCTTGTTGTTACAGCAATTGCTGAAGGTCGTGATGCCGCATTAGGTATTTTAAACTTTATCGACTGAAGCCGATAAACCCGTTTGCTTGTGATTTTGCACACCTTAGGGTGTGCATTTTTTTTGCCCATTCGTTCTCAAGCCCTCACAACTTGTGTTACAAAATCGAACGGTAAAATGCCAAAAAACGGGAGACTAAGCTAGTTTAAAAATCAGTAAAATCGACTTAAGCCCGACTATCGTGCAAGAGAATGAAGAGAGTTTTCACAAAGCCTATTCTGACGTGATATATTATTCAGCAATTCTATTTGTATAAAACTCGTTTAAGGTTACCCAATGAAAATCGGTATTATCGGCGCTATGGAGCCCGAAGTCGTTCATCTTGTTCAAGCTATTCATTCTCCAGTTCATACCACCATTGCCGGTATTGAGTTCATCAGCGGCAAGATTGCTGACAAAGACGTAGTGGTTACCCGCTCTGGTATTGGTAAAGTTGCAGCCAGTATCGCAACAACCTTATTGATCGAAAAATTTGCTGTCAGCCATGTGGTTAACACGGGGTCTGCGGGTGGATTTGTTGATGACCTTGCTATTGGCGATATTGTGATTTCATCAGAAGTGCGCCATCACGATGTAGATGTCACTGCATTTGGCTATGAAATTGGTCAAATGGCACAGCAACCTGCGGCATTTATCCCTGATGCAACACTCGTTCAAGCTGCCCAACAAGCGGTAGCATCATTAGGCGAAGTGAAAGCGATAGAAGGTTTAATTTGTACTGGCGACAGTTTCATTTGCGATCCACAGCGCACAAAAGTGATGCGTGCAAACTTCCCAACGATGGCGGCATGTGAAATGGAAGGCGCGGCTATCGCACAGGTGTGCCATCAATTTAACACGCCATTTGTGATTATCCGTTCTCTGTCAGATAATGCCAATAATGACTCACCGGTGGATTTTGATTCATATATTATCAAAGCAGGACATCATTCTGCGATGATGGTCATCGCGTTACTGCAACAGCTATAACATCACACCCTGTATGAGCTTGCGACGGATATGCAAATAAATATGGAAAGTCTACTGCTGCAAAACGAGCTCATCCAACAATGCCTGGTCCTATTGGCTGCAATTGCTGTGGCGCAAGTCGCGCCTCTTCCTAAGCGATGGCAGCCATTTAATGCCTTTAGCATGCTAGCTACTGAGCTGGCATCAAAAGTCAATCATAACGAACGTCCCGTTTCGCAGCAAATGACCGCTGGTATTCTAGCCACCTTGTTACTGGTGGTTCCAATAACCGTGATCGCGAGTTTTTTATTGGAATTTGCCGCATTTCCCTGGTTTTTCGATTTTATTGTTTTGTATTGCTGTATCAGTAATTATCAATTTACCCACCAAGCAAAGCGTATTCAAATGGCATTGGAGCAAAATAATAATCAACAAGCAAAGATATTGTTAGCTCCCTGGGTAAGCCAAAGTACACAGAGGTTGTCGAGTATCGGCATATGTAAAACAACGATAGAAAAAACCCTTACTTCGCCCATTTATGGCAGTATTTCTAGCATTGTATTTTTTGCTGTTGGGGGCGCATCTACGGTCATCGCAGTTCATCTATTAAAGCAATTAGAGTTATCATGGCCACCCTATCAGAAAAAATATATCAACTTTGCCAGCTTCGTTAGCCAATTTAATCGAGTATTATTTTTTGTGCCGCAATGGATTTGGCATTGCTCCCTTGCTATCCAATTTGGTCAACTTGGTTTAAAAAGCATGTGGATGAGTGACCCACAAAGTCTAGGGCTTAATAACGATTACCGTACCCTTCACCTTGGGGCAAATTTGCTTAAAATTGAACTAGGTGGACCGCAACAGTTTTTAACCCCAACAACACAAACCTTAGCTTATACACAAGATCAAACTGCACCAGTTAATGTAGAGAAAGTCACCCTCGCGAAAGTGAACGCTGGCCCATTACCTCAATACCAACATATTCAATTAGCGATTAAAGCCAGTCAAAATGGTAAATTTTTCTTCCTAAGCTTAGCGATTTTATTACCTTTACTCTGGGCAACGTTACAAACGGTGTAAATCAACAATCAAAAACGTTATTATTCGCGGCTGATTTTTCATGAATGCTTTTGCAATAGGAAAGCCCAATTGTTTAATAATTTACATGTATCACTGACCACACCAGCATTACTGTTTCCAGCAATATCATTGTTATTACTGGCGTATACCAATCGATTTTTTTCATTAGCGGCGTTAATTCGCCAACTAAGCCAGGCAGGAAAGCCAGTAAACGACAACCAAATCAAAAACCTCAAACAAAGAATTAACCTTATCCGCAAAATGCAAGAAGCCGGTGTCAGCAGCTTTGCCCTATGCGTATTATGCATGATTTTTCTCTACACTGGCTTTAACCAAACCGGCTCAATTATTTTTGGGATCAGTTTATTGCTATTGCTATATTCGTTGATTTTGTCGGTCATTGAAATTCGTATCTCAGTTGATGCCCTCAATATTCACCTAAAAGAGTTAAGTAAATGAGTCAATGGATCTACTTTTTTGACCTTTGTGGCACGGCGGTATTCGCATTGTCAGGCGCATTAGCCGCGGGAAAACACCGCATGGACCCTTTTGGGGTGATCGTTTTGGCTTCGGTCACCGCTATTGGCGGCGGCAGTATCCGTGATGCTTTGTTAGGCACCACGCCGGTATTTTGGATCACTAATCACAATTACATCATAGTGATATTAGCCACCGTTTTAGCCTGTTTAGTGTTAGTGCGTAAACCACACAAATTACCACAAATGACACTGCCGGTCGCAGATGCCTTTGGTTTGGCCTTATTTACCGTGATTGGTGCTGAAAAAGCATTATTACTGGGTCACTCAGGCATGATTGCGGTTGTTATGGGCCTAATCACTGGCGTTGGCGGTGGGATTATTCGCGATCTTTTATGTCGCCAAGTACCAATGGTTTTACGTACTGAAATATACGCGACGGCGTCAATCATAGGTGGTATATGTTATACCTTGAGCTTACTCTCAGGAATGGATAGTATGACATCGATGTTTTTGGCCATGTTAAGTACCTTGATCATTAGATTGAGCGCTATTCGTTGGCACCTGTCATTACCCGCATTTGATTTAAAAACGAAGAGACACTGATGTGCGTTTAATTAGTCTACTATTTTGCATCATTTTCAGTTTTCCAGCACAAGCAAATCTTGGTGATATGCCTGTCGAACAGCAATTAGCCATGCAATATATTAAAGCCTACACTGAGCATGACTTTAAAACCCTAAAACAATTCTATACCCGTGAAAGCATATTTTTTGATAAAACCGCGGGCGTTGAATACAAGGGAGAACGCCATATTATTGATTTTTTAACTCGCGCCCATGAGGGTGTGTTGGAATATCGACTCAATATCGAGCATATGTTTAACAACGGCTCGATTGTGGTGATTATCGGCAGTTACCGATTACGTGGGCCGGGAGACCAATACGGTAAACCAGACAGAATCATTGATATTGCTGTACCAGGCGTCACCACCTTAACGTTTGATAAAAACACCCAGCGTTTAATAGAACACATGGATTTAATGGATTACCAAACTATGGCTGACCAATTAGAGTCTCAGTAATGCGTCATGCTAATGTGTGGGGATTATCAAATATTGCGGTACACCAATGATAAAAAAACATTAAAAAAGGCTCCTAAGAGCCTTTTTAATTGGTTAGTTTTTTGTAAATTAACTTAATACCACTTTAGCAAATTTACGCTTGCCAACTTGTACTACCGCTTCAAAACCGCTGTTAAACACCTGACGACTGTCTTCGGCTTTTTCACCATCAATTTTCACTGCACCTTGTTTAATCATGCGCATGCCATCAGAGGTAGATCCCACTAAACCAGCATCTTTTAGCAAGTTAGCAATCGCTAACCCCTCGCCAGCCTCAAGGATAACTGTTTCAATATCATCCGGTATGGCACCTTTTTGGAAACGATTGATAAACTCTTGATGCGCAGCTTCTGCTGCGGCCTCATCATGGAAACGAGCAATAATCTCTTTGGCTAGAGTGATTTTAATATCACGTGGGTTAGTGCCATTTTCGATATCTTGCTTAAAGCCTGCAATCTCTTCTAATGGACGGAAAGACAGTAATTCAAAATAACGCCACATGAGATCATCGGAAATCGACATGATTTTACCAAACATTTCATTGGCAGGTTCACTCACACCAATGTAGTTATGGGCCGATTTAGACATTTTTTTCACGCCGTCTAAACCTTCAAGCAATGGCATCATAATAACCGTTTGCGGTTTTTGTCCTTCTGCTTTTTGTAATTCACGACCCATTAATAAATTAAATTTTTGGTCGGTTCCGCCCAGTTCCACATCAGCTTGCAGTGCAACCGAATCGTAACCTTGCAGTAAAGGGTACATAAATTCATGGATCGCAATTGACTGACCTGACGCATAACGCTTTTTAAAATCATCACGTTCCATCATACGCGCAACCGTTTGCTGAGATGCTAAACGGATCATACCAGCTGCGCCTAATGGCTCTAACCAGCTAGAATTAAATTCGATGCGCGTTTTAGCTGGGTCTAAAATTTTATACACCTGTTCTTTATAGGTTTCAGCATTAGCAAGCACTTGCTCACGTGTTAACGGTGGACGCGTACTGTTTTTACCACTTGGATCACCGACCATACCGGTAAAATCACCAATCAAAAAAATCACTTCGTGACCTAACTCTTGAAAAGTACGCATTTTGTTCAAAATGACCGTGTGGCCTAAATGGATATCGGGTGCGGTAGGATCAGCACCTAGCTTTATCTTAAGTGGGCGACCTTCTTTAAGTTTTTCAATGAGATCTGTCTCAAGTAAAATTTCGTCTGTACCACGTTTGATCTCTGCCAACACTTGATCTAAATCAGCCATCTCTACTGCAACTCCTAGAGCGTAATCATGAAAGCCTGTTGTTCTTTGCTGCCAAAACAACCGTCAAAGATGAACAAGCCTTAATAAATAAAATAAAGAGGACTATGTTACTTGTTAGCCACAGCAAATGAAAGAGTGTACACTTAACGGATAACAACAAGAGTGGGAAATTGGTACTAGAGTCAATGGCAAAGCTGATTACATTATTTAAGTTGCTGCCTAAAGCACATCAAATAGCCTTAGCAATATTGGCTATTTTCACTTTTTTTATTTTGATGTTTCCATCAGAAGACGCTCAGGCTTCTAAACAAACCTCGATGGAACCTTCTGCAACTCTGCAAAGCAATACCCGCTATCAAGTACCTTTGGCTTTTAGAAGCCCAAGCGCACCAGAAAAAACCGCTAACAACGATGATACCGAAGCAGAAATGGGATTACCCACTGCCGATGATGAAGCCTTTATCGCTCACCTTTCAACCTTATCGTCTGGCGCGAAAACGGATGAGATAATTGATCGTATCGATGAAGAACTAAAAGCGCAGCAAAAAGCGTTAAAAGAGGCTGCTGCACTTGAAAATCAAGTTGAATATTATGAAGTTGCCAAAGGCGACACCTTGGGTGGTTTATTCAATCGTGCAGGACTGACATCAAAAGATGTTTATGACATTACTCGCCTGCCACTTGCAAAAAAGAATTTAGTTAAAATCATCCCTGGCGAAGAAATTGCGATCAGTAAAAATGCCCAAGGCGAATTAACCGAATTAAGCTACCGAATCGATAAAATATCCACATTAGTTATCACCAAAGCAAATGATAAATATAAAGAAACCGTAAACAAAAAATCGCTCGAAACTCGGCAGTCTTTTATTACTGCCAACATAAAAAGTAATTTTTGGAGTGCCGCTGCCGATGCAGGTTTATCAGCTAACCATATTATGCAGTTGGCTAATATTTTCGGTTGGGATATCGACTTTGCCTTAGATATCCGTAAAAACGATCACTTTTCACTGATTTTTGAACAAGAATATGCCGATGGGCAATTTATTCGAACTGGCAATATTTTAGCGGCCGAGTTTGTTAACCAAGGCGAGCGTTATACTGCGATTAGATATAAAGATGGCCAGTACTACTCGGAAACAGGCGATAGTATGCGTAAAGCATTTTTACGATCACCCGTTGATTTTAAATACGTAAGCTCTAATTTTAATCCTCGTCGACTTCACCCAGTTACAGGCCAGGTGAAAGCCCACAGAGGGGTAGATTATGTTGCCGCCATTGGCACTCCAATCAAAGCGGCTGGTCGCGGTAAAGTAATCGAATCGAGCTACAATCAGTACAACGGTAATTACGTATTTATCAAACACAACGATACTTATACCACTAAGTATTTGCATTTAACTAAGCGCAGCGTAAAACGTGGCGACACGGTAAAACAAGGGCAGATCATTGGGACACTTGGACGCACTGGCCGAGTGACAGGCGCACATTTACATTACGAATTTATTGTCAATGGGGTACATCGTAATCCGCGCACCGTTAACCTGCCTAAATCGCTGCCGATAGACCGCAGTGAAAAAGCAAAGTTTGATGGGTTAAGTAAACAACTGATGGCACAGATTAAGTCGAATCAACAACAACAGCTCGCCAGTAATTAATCCCTTATCTATATTGTGTGGGTGAGCATATTATCACCCATACATCTCTTTTAGTTTCCCTTGTTACAAGGAATGTCATTAATGTCGCAGCCTGAATATTATATTGGCCTTATGTCTGGAACCAGTATGGACGGCGTTGATGCCGTTCTGGTCGATTTCAGTAGCGGTTATCCTTTATTGGTTTACGCACATACAGAAGCCATTCCTGACCACTTGTTAAAAGGACTACAACGCCTTTGCCAACCCTCAACGGACGAAATAAACCGTTTAGGCCGTATTGATCGTAGTGTCGGTTTGTTATTTGCAAAAGCAGTCAATCAATTATTAGCACTGGCAGGTGTGAGTCCAAGTGAAGTCATAGCGATAGGGTCTCACGGTCAGACAGTCAGACACATGCCCAATTTAGAAATTGGCTTCACCCTACAAATTGGCGATCCTAATACCATTGCAGTCGAAACCGGCATTGATGTTATTGCCGATTTTCGCCGCAAGGACATTGCGTTAGGTGGACAAGGCGCGCCACTGGTACCCGCATTCCACCAGCAAGTATTTGCCAAAACTGATACTTCCAGAGTGATATTAAATATTGGCGGTATTGCCAATATTACTTACCTTCCAGGTGATTCGAATCAGGTACTTGGGTTTGATACCGGTCCTGGTAATAATTTAATTGATGCTTTTATCCAACAAGTACAGCAACAGCCCTTTGATAAAGACGGTGAGTGGGCGGAGTCTGGCACTTCCAATCCTGATTTATTAAAACAGCTATTATCCCATGCTTATTTTTCATTACATTACCCCAAAAGCACTGGACGCGAGTTATTCAATCAAGCCTGGTTAGAGCAGCAACTCGCTGATTTCAGTCATTTAGATGAAGAAGATATTCAATCAACCTTGCTCGACTTAACCTGCCACAGCATTGCCAACGATGTGAATAAACTTAACCCCCAAGGTGAAATGTACGTTTGTGGTGGCGGCGCGCTGAATAAAGCCTTAATGCGCAGACTTAGTCTGCTTTTACCTGGCTATAAATTGGCGACAACGACCGAGATAGGCGTTGACCCTAAGTGGGTTGAAGGCATCGCTTTTGCTTGGCTAGCCATGCGTTATGAACACCAATTACCCGCAAATTTACCCGCCGTTACAGGTGCAAACAGAGAAGCGGTGCTCGGTGGAAAATTTTCATCAAAATAATCTTTTGTGTTATTGACAACTTACTGTTTTATAGACTTTACTTGACTGGCATGCACATTAACAAGGAATGAAGTTATGGATATAAAACAAAAAATGCTAGCAGAGTTTTTAGGCACTCTCTGGCTAGTATTAGGCGGTTGCGGCAGCGCAGTACTTGCTGCGGCCTTTCCAGATGTAGGAATAGGACTGCTTGGTGTATCATTTGCTTTTGGTTTGACCGTTTTAACCATGGCTTACGCCATTGGCCATATCTCTGGATGCCATCTTAATCCTGCAGTGTCATTTGGATTATGGGCCGGTGGCCGTTTCAATGCCAGTGAACTACTTCCCTATATCATTGCCCAAGTTTCTGGCGCCATAATGGGCGCAGGCATTTTATATTTAATTGCATCAGGACAGGACGGATTTGCATTAAGTGCAGGGTTTGCCTCAAATGGTTTTGGCGAACACTCACCAGGCGGCTATGACTTAATTGCGGTATTGATTTGTGAAATTGTCATGACGCTGTTTTTCTTGCTGATTATATTAGGAGCAACCGATGACCGCGCGCCAAAAGGTTTTGCGCCAATTGCGATTGGTTTTGGTTTAACTCTTATTCACCTGATTAGTATTCCGGTATCTAACACTTCAGTTAATCCTGCACGAAGCACCGGGCCTGCATTGTTTGTCGGTGATTGGGCGCTCTCTCAACTTTGGTTATTCTGGATCGCACCGATTGTTGGCGCTATTTTAGCCGGCATCATTTATCGCAGTTTTCAACCCGCCGCTAAATAAATTTTATCCCCCGTTTAAGAAAAGTCCGACCGTGTTCGGACTTTTCTTTTTCAATTATTCTTGTCAATGGTATTATGCGCACATAATTGTCCCTGATCGGCATAGCTATTGCTGATTGCAGCCATATGAGAATCACATGAGCACTAAAGAAAAAAGCATCGCTGAACTAATGAACCTAACGCCTGAAGGCCGTTATGACTATATGATTGAGCAAGTAAAAGCCAATAAAGTCATTTGGTCTTTACAAGACAGCGATGGCTGCGTGATGTTAACCACCGAAGATGAAGATTGCATTCCGATGTGGCCATCTGAAGAAACAGCAGCACTTTGGGCTGTTGATGATTGGAAAGATTGTGAACCTTTAGCGATCCCACTTGATGAATTTCAACAACGCTGGGTAAGTGGTATGGAAGACGATGACTTATTTATTGCTGTCTTCCCCGTTCAAGAAGACTTAGGTGTGGTGGTGGCACCTTTTGAAGTTGACCAACGTCTAACGCCTAAAAGCGACAAGAAACACTAATTTATGATTAATCCAATGGATGCTCAATCTAAGGTCGTGACGCCAGTGCAAACTGATGCTTTGCCAGATGTCGATACTGTGTCTGACACTTTAGCTTTCCCAAAAAAACCAACGTTGCCTAAACGTTTAACTGCGCTGATGCTGATATATACAGCGGCGTCGATAAGCGGGTTGATGTCAGCAGGTTCTGTATCAGATCTAAGCTCAATGTTATGCATGTTGACGTTATTGATGGTCGTTGCGGTATTTGGACGCCAAAAAGCGGCGTTATACATGCTTAGAGGTTACAGCGTACTGCAACTTGCATTTTACAGTTGCTTACCCGCTATTATGTACGATCCTGAAAATCTCGTCGCCGGCCCAACAACGGTTGATTTTGGTTTGTTTCAGGCGGTGGTGTCTGATTGGATCATCTTCAGTGTGCTAATTTTTATAGGTGCGTTTCAAGTTTGGATTAGCTTTAATGGCAAAGTGAAAGCTTGGTTTAAACCCAGACAAAGCATGAATATTATGAGTTAAACCCACTGAAAACGAAAAAGCCGTCAAAAGACGGCTTTTTTATGCTTGAGTGTAATGCCAATAGTAATAAATAACCAGCTGGTAAAAATGCGCAGTAAAGGCATTAAATTTTTAGATGGTATAATCACGACTCATCATAAAAATCTACCTTATTATCAAGCATTTCCCCTTGGCTATTTCTGTTAACCTATGGACTGTGATTGGGATAAAATCCATTACACTGAGAAGCTAGCACCACAACCACAGGTGGTCGTTGCATTGGGATTTTTAACAAAGAAGCGAGAGCCTTCTAAGCCAGAGGTGTAATCCACTTCACCACCCACAAGGTATTGTAGGCTCATTGGATCTACCACTAGTTGTACGCCTTGTTTTTCAATAGTGAAGTCACCTTCGTTGACTTTTTCATCGAATGTAAAGCCATACTGAAAACCTGAACAACCACCGCCGGTAACATAAACTCGCAGTTTTAATTCAGGGTTCTGTTCTTCTTCTAACAGCCCTTTTACCTTGGTCGCCGCAGCATCGGTAAATTGGATCGGCATTGCTGCATCAGTTTGTTCAGTCATTACTACCTCTTACTTCAGTTTTCTGCGGTGAATTATCCGATACCTGACTGTTTTGTTCAAGTATTACCCGAGGTTCTTTTTGATTGTCTGTGACTTCGGTGGTTAATGAAGCAATATCGGCAATATTAAATACCTGCTCAATCTCACCGCCTTTCACGCCTCGTGCTGATTTAACTAGCACATTCACCTTCACTCTTTGCAGCTCAAATCCCACGGGCAGAGTAAAATCACTATCCATAATGTGGAAATACTTAAAATCAATATTATGCTTTTTACCTAGCAACTGACTTAAAGTGAGTTCAGTGACTTTATCATCCATCACCCCAATAAATACTGCATCAACGACAACCTTTAAATTAACCTTACGCTTTTGTAGCTGAGTTAAAACAACCCTAAGCTGTTGTTGTTCAGGTAATATGCCTGCATTGATTTCAACATTGTGGATCATCACTCCCTCAACTTCAGCATCGGCAACCATTACGCTTCGATAAAATGCCAGCTCTTTTTCTAATACTTTTTGACGCACTAATTGATCGCTGAACATTTGCTGTAAGTTTTTGTTGGCTTCTTGTTCTATTGTTAACGCAAGATTACGACTTGCCAATACCTTAGCTTGCGCATCAAGATCGGATAGCAATTTTCGTTTACCACTGACGCTATTGGGCGCGGCCTCTGGCGCTAAGGACAGCCAAATTTGATGGGATAACACACCGGTAATGAAAGCGACTATCACCAATGCAATAAGATAGGAACTTGAGGCACGTTTTTTTCGTTCGATTGATTTGAAAGTGTCCAACATGCGATGATAATTTAGCATTAGGTAACAAGCCCTTAATAAAATACAATGATAAAGTAACTACAGGGAAGCAAGAGCATAACAGTGCAACTCAAACTTAATAAAGCTGCTATTATTCACGCCAAGAGGGCCACACGCAAATATCTGAACAACGAATTTCGCGATAAATTATCACAAGCGAAAATAAGTGTTCAACTATGCGCCCTAGCATTGCTGTTTGCGGTTATCGCATCCAGCGTGATTATTCTATTCCGATTGATGTTGGTGTGGGCTGAACAGTATACCCATAGTGAGGCAACCAGCTTCAATAATGTCCTTACCGATTGGCGTTCTTATTTACCCCTGATCGGCGCATTACTCATTTGGTTGTTATCATTACTCGGTTCAAAACGTTATCGCCGTATGGGGATTGCCTATGTATTACATCGATTTAAAATCCATTACGGCAAAGTGCCTCTTCAATCTGCTGCGGGTCAATTTTTTCAAGCACTTATTGCACTGGTAACAAACTTTTCGGTTGGACGCGAAGGGCCTGCTATTCATTTAGGCGCTGTAAGCGCCAGTGTCATGGCTGAAAAATTTAAGTTACCCGATAACAGCGTCCGGATCATGTGTGCCAGTGGTATTGCCGCCGGTATTGCCGCAACCTTTAACGCACCTTTAGCCGCGGTGCTGTTTGTGTTTGAAGTGATTGTTCGTGAATATAAAATTCATTACTTTTTCCCCATCATGCTATCCGCCATTTGTGGCGCAGTATCAAGTCAAATAGTATTTGGCAATGTCCATGAATACGACCTAATTAATGTGATCCGCATTCCGCTAGATCATTACCCAATATTATTGCTTGGTGGTTTAGGCTTAGGATGTACTGCAGCCTTGTTTAATCATTCATTATTAACGGTGACCGCCAAAGGACAACACTGGCCCTTAATCTATCGATTGCTCATCGCAGGCTCAGTGACCACTTTAATTGGCTTGGTGTTACCTCAAGCACTAGGTTCTGGCGATTTAGCCATCCATGAAGCAATTAGCGAGTCCCCCAACCTGTGGTTTTTAATCGCGCTATTACTGGGTAAGATGCTGGCAACCATCGCCGCAATAGGTTTTGGCGTGCCAGGAGGATTAATTGGTCCGTTATACGGTATTGGTGCTTTAGTGGGTGCAATACTGGCGCTGGTCAGCAGTGCGCTATTCCCATCTATTGCGCCTTACGTTGGACTTTATACCGTTATTGGTATGACAGCCATGATGGGCGTGTGTTTAAGCGCCCCACTTGCTGCGTTAGTGGCTTTACTCGAGTTAACCAACGATGCATCGATTATTTTACCGGCAATGTTTGTAACTATTCCTGCATTTTTAGTGGCTTACCAGGGCTTTAACACCAGCTCCATTTTTATTAAGCAGCTAGAGATTATGGGCTTAGAGTATAAAATCGCCCCGATGAATCAAGGCTTACAGAAAAAAGGCGTCAGGGTATTAATGAATAGACGCTTTGTGGTGGTCAACGACGATGATGAATTATTACTCGAAGTATTAAAACGTGCAGAAGGTCGGCCTGTGTTAGTCCGTAATGCTGACAATCAAATAGAAATGCTCAGATTAGAAATTCAATCATTTGAAGATGAAACCACCTTATCGCGGCATTTGATGGTCGGATTACCGGACTCAGCAACCTTGAATGAGGCTTACGAAGCACTTGCAGCAAAACGCGCTGGAGAGGTCTATATTTATCGTAACACGCCAAATAATGTCATTGGGGTGATCAGTTGGGCTAATTTAATACAAGAAATTCGCTCTGGCCAACTATAGGACTGAATCATGAAAATAATGACCAAATCATTTTGGGCACTGCTAGGTATCGGCATATTGTCAGTATCGGCTTTTATGATATTTAGCCTCTCTACAGACAAAGATGAATCCCTTGATATCACCTTAGCCGACGTTAAAAACACCACAGATGCTAAAACCGATATAAAGCTTGCTCCATTAAGCGCCTTTACTGACAATGAACCAGACCAATTACAAAACAGTTTTTCGTTAATTTCAGATAATCGCCCAACCCAAAAACCTAAAAGAGTGCCGATTTATTCGTTAGACAGTATAAAAAACCTCTTCGATTCGCTTAATTATAACTCTCAAAGTTGGCAACAAGGCAACCGCGAGGTACCAAGGCTTACCTTCAATACCGTCACCGAAAAATGGCAACGAACGGCAAATAGCATTCCCGTAGAAGAGAAAAAAATGATTTTCTTCCGCCTGATGGCGCCCTTGATTTTACTCAGTAATGAAAAAATGCTGCTGGAACGCAGATACATCGAAGTCAACGCCAATAGCGATGAAAAAGTCAGAAAACTTGCGCTGAAATACAACGTTATTGATGAAGAATTTCTAGAAAGTGGCGCAAGTCTCTCAGATGAACAACGAACCACATTACTTAATAGCGTTGATATCGTGCCCCCCTCTTTGGTTCTAGCACAAGCAGCCGAAGAAAGCGGCTGGGCTACCTCACGATTTACAATTGAAGGAAATGCCTTTTTTGGCCAATGGGATTTTAGCGGCAACGGCATGGTGCCAAAGCAACAACGCACTGAACTGGGCAACTATGGTATTGCCAGGTTTGACTCGCCTCTGGCATCGGTCATCGGCTACTTGCACAACATAAACACCAATAATGCTTACCAAAAGTTGCGAGATTTGCGTGCAAAACTTAGGCATGAAAATGCCCCAATAACAGGACTAGCCCTAGCTAGCACATTAGATAAGTATTCCGAACGTGGCCAAGCTTACATCGACAGTTTACGCAATATGATCCGCTTTAATGGCTTAGATCAAGTTGATGAAGCTTATCTATCCGATGCCCATCCGCTTCATTTGATAACAGGTTCACAGTAATCTAGTTTAACTGTACAAGATTGTCTGTTACAATTTTGCCTCAGCCACCCTACACAACTTGGGTAAATCTCCCGCTGAATTTCAAGCACGATTTACCCCTCAAATATTGGAAATCAGGCTGATGACTCAGTTCGAAGGTTCACACATCCTTTCCGTAAACCAGTTAAATCTGGATTCAATTACTACCATTTTTGATGTTGCCAATAAAATGACCCCGTATGCGTTGCGAGAAAAGCGCACTAAGGTATTAGAAGGCGCGATTCTAGGTAATTTATTTTTTGAACCCAGCACCCGTACCCGTGTTAGTTTTGGTTGCGCATTCAACCTACTTGGTGGGCATGTTCGCGAAACCACCGGAATGGCATCGTCATCGTTGTCAAAAGGTGAATCTTTGTATGACACAGCGCGCGTGCTGTCGACCTACTCTGATGTTATCGCCATGCGCCACCCTGATGCTTACTCAGTAAAAGAGTTTGCTGAAGGCAGTCGTGTTCCGGTGATCAACGGCGGTGATGGTCCAAATGAGCACCCTACCCAAGCCTTACTTGATTTATTTACCATTCAAAAAGAACTCAGCCACTCAGGTATGGGCATTAATGGTATGCATATCGCTATGGTAGGTGATTTGAAATATGGCCGCACTGTGCATTCACTCTCACGTTTGTTATGCATGTATAAAGATATCCAGTTCACATTAATTTCACCTTCTGAGCTGGCAATGCCCGACTATGTGATCGCCGACATTGAAAATGCTGGTCATAAGATCAAAATAACCGAACAACTCGAAGGAAATCTGCATCAAGCGGATATTCTTTATTTAACTCGAATTCAAGAAGAGCGTTTTCCTTCCCAGGAAGAGGCGAACAAATATCGGGGTAAATTCCGATTAAATCACAATATTTACACTCAACACTGTAAATCGAACACAGTGATCATGCATCCTTTACCACGTGATTCACGTGCACAGGCAAATGAGCTTGATAACGACCTAAACAGCCACCCAAGTTTGGCTATTTTCCGTCAAGCTGATAACGGATTATTAATCCGTATGGCATTGTTTGCATTAACGCTAGGTGTTGAAAACCAACTCGAAAAATATGAATGCCCAGTAAATTGGTATTCACGTAAAGCTGATCGTTAATCAGCGGCATTAAATTAAGGATTACACATGACCCGTTCCGAAACACTATTTGAACAGGCTAAAAAGACCATCCCTGGTGGCGTAAACTCACCTGTTCGTGCATTTAACGGTGTAGGTGGCTCGCCATTATTTATCGAAAAAGCCGATGGTGCTTATATCTATGATGCTGATGGTAAAAAATATATCGATTATGTAGGTTCATGGGGACCGATGATTTTAGGACATAACCACCCTAAAATCCGTGAAGCGGTATTAGCGGCTGTTGAAAATGGTTTATCTTTTGGTGCCCCCACTGAACTTGAAGTCAAAATGGCTGAAAAAGTGATTTCGATGGTACCATCAATGGAACAAGTTCGTATGGTGAGCTCTGGTACAGAAGCCACCATGAGTGCGATTCGTTTAGCCCGTGGCTTCACAAATCGCGACAAAATTTTAAAGTTTGAAGGTTGCTATCATGGCCATGCTGACTGCCTACTAGTAAAAGCAGGTTCTGGTGCATTAACCCTAGGTCAACCTAGCTCACCGGGTATTCCTGAAGACTTTGCCAAGCACACGCTCACAGCAACATACAATGATTTAGCGTCAGTACGTGCTTTGTTTGAACTGCACCCGACAGAAATTTCTTGTATCATCCTTGAGCCAGTGGCGGGCAACATGAACTGTATTCCGCCAGTTGAAGGCTTTTTACAGGGTCTGCGTGCAATTTGTGATGAGTTTGGTGCGTTACTGATTATTGATGAAGTGATGACCGGTTTTCGTGTATCAATGAGCGGTGCACAAGGTCATTATGGCGTTAAACCTGACTTAACAACCTTAGGTAAGGTGATTGGCGGCGGTATGCCAGTAGGCGCATTTGGTGGTCGTAAAGATGTGATGCAGTTTATTGCTCCAACAGGACCTGTTTATCAAGCGGGTACCTTATCGGGTAACCCTATTGCTATGACCGCAGGTTTAGCGCAAATGGAAGCCTTAAACGAACCTGGTTTATATGAAGCACTTGCCGCTAAAACTAAGCGTATCGCAGAAGGTTTTAAAGCCGCTGCTGATAAGCACGGTATTCCATTAAGCATCACCTATGTTGGTGGTATGTTTGGTTTCTTCTTTACAGAAGATCAAGCGCCAATGACCTCATTCAGTCAGGTGACAAAATGTAATATGGAACACTTCCGTCATTTCTACCATGCAATGTTAGATGAAGGCATTTACCTAGCACCTTCGGCCTATGAAGCCGGATTCTTGTCTATGGCACATGGTGAAGAAGAGATCAGTTACACTTTGGCCGCTGTTGACCGTATTTTTGCAGCAATGAAGTAACACCTGATTTAATCAGGCGTCATGCTAAGGCCAATCTACTCAGATTGGCCTTTTTATTGATTTCCCTGCGCCTTTTAAAAGGCATTTCCGCTTTAGTTAACGTTGAATATCACACCATTGTTACCATAATGACAGCATGAAGTTAATGCGTATTTAGCCGCTATTGCGGTGTTTCTCAGTCCTGTTTTTCAGATCACTAAAAAGATGTCGATGTAAACCGATTAAGTCCAGCTAAAAACCCCATTAAGTGGGATTAATTTTGAGCGCCAAAATTGATAATTATTCAATAGCATATCTAGAAAGCCTTCCTTGTTAGAGATTCTGGCTCAGCGTTGTGCTTATTTACTTAAAACAATGAGAAGCCTGTTGCAGAAATCGCCATAGTGTGATGTGATCCGCACCGCCTGAAGAAAGCTTAATTAAAACTTAATTAAGCTAGCTTAAATTCATGACATAGCAGCTATGTCATTAACAAGCCGTTGGAATTGCCGTTATGCTAGAAACCTTTCTGCTCACACTTGCTGTACTTGCACTACTTAGTATCATTTTTGAAGAAGTTACCCATATTAACAAAGCTAAGACCACCTTATTTTTAGGCTGTGTGTCTTGGATTACTCTATTTATTGCCGCTCAGACACCAGAAAAATCAGCCTTGATTTCAGAGGAACTGAACGAGAACTTATTAGAAATTGCCACTTTATGGCTATTTTTAATGTCAACGATGACCTTTGTGGCCTACCTTAACGCGAAGGGTATGATCCAGGTCATGGTGCAAAAAATATTCCCGCAACAGGTGTCTGTCAGAATGCTGATGCTGCAAGTGGGGATGTTTTCCTTAGTGTTATCGACATTTTGTGACAACGTAACAGCAACCCTCGTATCGCTTGGGCTACTAACAACGTTTAATTTAGATAGCCAAATGCGTCGTCGCATGGCGGTTTTGATTATTTTTGCGGTCAACTCTGGTGGTGTCGCATTGATCACTGGCGATGTCACCACCTTGATGATTTTCCTTGCTGGCAAGGTGCATATCTCTGAATTATTAGTATTGTTTATACCTGCATCGCTTAGCGTATTGTTGTTAGCGGTGTTGTTTTCGTTAAAAGCAGAAGGTTCTGTCAATACCACGCCCATGGCGCAGTCTTACAACACGGTCGATATCGTTATTGGGGTCATCTTCCTCCTAACAATCATTTTGACTATGCTACTTAACGTGCTATTTGCCATTCCTCCTGTGCTGACCTTTTTAGCCGGTTTATCAGTGATGTTTTTAGTGGGGCGTAGCAATAAAAGTAAAGATGAAGAAGTACAAATTTTAGAATATGTTCGTCAGGTTGAGTTTGATACGCTACTGTTTTTCTTAGGTATTTTGTTACTTGTTGGTATGCTCAAAGAAATAGGTACGCTGCACTTATTAACTGAGGTCTACTCTATGTACGACCCAAGTATTTCAAACTTTTTTACCGGTGTTGGCTCAGCCGTGTTAGATAACGTACCGTTAACTGCGGCGTTATTAAAAGCCGATCCTGTACTCACTACTGCGCAATGGTTAGGTTTAACCTATTCTGTCGGTGTAGGTGGCTCGCTGCTGGTTATTGGATCAGCCTCAGGCATTATTGCGATGAGTAAAGTACCTGAGCTAACCTTTGTCAGTTACTTAAAATACGTGCCAGCACTATTGTTATGTTATTGCTTAGGTTATTCATTAACATTATTTTTAGCCAATCACTTACACGGTTAATCTTTATCAGACATAAAAAAGGCGCCTAGGCGCCTTTTTTATTGCTTGTCTGTCATCTACAAAAGTCGATGATTAAATGGCAGGCACTTTAAACTCTTGACCATCAATATCTAAAATAATGTCTCGAGGGCGAATTTCAATAATGGTTAATTTACCTTGGATCATATCGCCCTGCTGTAACTCTTGACCATCTACATTTAACCAGCGATTGCTGGGTTCTGTTGAATACACATGCGCAACAATATTAAACTCGGGAATACGTAACTGTATGCTTGCAGGTAAGTCGCCGTATTTGGGGATCCCCTGCGGCTTAGGTTTAGGAATAGGATCCAATTTAGCCTCAGTCACATCACGATTAGCAGACTGCTCGTACTCAACATCTTTTAAAGCTGCAGCAAATGCATCAGCAAGATTGTTATCCTGATTCACTCGCTCCTGTCTAACCGACTGAAAATCAACTTCATTTGCTGCCATATTCACTTGAAGTTTTAAGGCTTCTAGCTCTTGTAAGCCACGCTGATTGGCATTTGCACCTAAAATAATCGGTTCAACATCCTGCGTATCAGTTGATTGTTGATAGGCATTTTGCAATTGTTGATCGTATTGCTGACTCAATTGCTGCAACTGCTCTATCGTCAATGCATTAGATGAAGACGCGGTTGTCAAATGGGGTTGCTGTACCGGATCAGGTTGGCTGTATTGGTTGCTCATCGGCTGTGGCTGCTGAAGCTGCGGCTCAGTCATTACCATGGACGATGACAGTGGTTTAGGTCGTGGTAATGCCACTTTGCCTGCTAAACTAAAATCTTCCATTGCTGAAGTCTCAGATTCGACATCCGATTTAGACACTTCAGGCACAATAGTCGCCACAGGTAAAACCGACGGAGCCGATGTCACTTTACGGGTTGCAGCGTCTTGATGGCCACGACTCAATAAGGTGTTTAATCCCCATGCGCCGGAAATTGCAAACGACATAGCAACGGCGAGTATAGTCACTTTCGTCGCCAAGCCGCGCTTACGCCGGATCAAAGGTGACGCAGGGCGTGGTGTCAAAACCGGATCATATACTCCCGCAGATTGTTGCTTCTGTTTACTGACCGCATCCAATAAAATTGACATTATTGACGCCCCGCTGAACTCAATCTTGGGCCGGTTTGGCTTAGATATAAATTAATTTGCACCAGTGTTTGACTGCCTGCTATGCCATCTGCTTTTAATCCATGCAATCGCTGAAACGACATTAAATGCTCTTCTAATTGGCGATCAAACTGGCTCACTAAGCGGGCTGGACGTTGATCAATCATGGCGAGGCTATTTTCTAACCACTGCACTTGCGCTAAAGGCGCACTTTGGCCTATTTCTCTTGGCATAGCTTGTTCTGACTGCCATAAAATTTCAAAAGTGCCACTGAAATGGCGATCAAACCAATCTTTACCCACCCAAAATTGTTGCTCGCCTAATTGCAATAATATTTGTTCATACTGACGCTCTACAATCACCCCATAAAACGGGTTAATTTTTGCATCTTGTAAATACACCACGGCAGGATAGTTGAGGCGCATGATGCTATTCCAATTACCTTGTTGTTGGTAACAGGTTAATCCTTGTTGCTGTGCAGCCTGACAAGGGGTTAACTCGCTAATAGGCTGTAATTGCCATAAACCGAATAATGCAGCAAAAGCCACATCAATATTTTGGCTTTGTGCCATGGCATTTTGCATCACCCTTTGATTGGCATTCATCTTACTTGAATTAACCTGTAATGCAGTATCAGCAGATGGTGAATGTGATACAGCTTGTGATGCCGAAGGCAGCGTTTGAATGGGTTGATTTGTTTGCTGATTATGGAGCACTTCAGCAGCGGATGATGTCGTTTCACCACTTTGATAAAAAAGATAAAATGCCGCAGAAAACGTGAATAATGCCACAACAGCAATCGCAGCATACCAACGTTTATCATTATTTGGCAATGACTCTCCAAGCACTTCCATCGCTGCCTGATCGATCATCTTATGATCTATCGGCACCTTAGATTGACCATATCCTGCCATTAATGCTCTTTCGCATAAAAGGTTGGTCAATCGAGGTATGCCACCACTGTAGTGGTGCAACCTGCGGATCGATTTTGCGGTAAATAAAGGCTCATGCCGGCCAGCAACCTGTAAACGATGCTGCACATACAAGGCTAATTCATCAGCATTGAGCGGTAATAAGTGATATCGCGCAGTAATACGCTGCGCAAGCTGACGTAAGTCTTGGCGCTTTAGCAGTTGTTGTAATTCTGGCTGGCCAATTAAAATAACCTGTAATAGCTTTTTAGTATCTGTTTCAAGGTTAGTTAATAATCTTAACTGCTCTAGTACCTCTGAGCGTAAATGTTGCGCTTCATCAATGATTAGTACCGTGTTACGCCCATTTTTATGGCTATTAAGTAAATATTGGCTCAATAAATCGGTAAGTTGCTTAATACTGGGATTTTCACCATAGGTAATGCCAAGCTCATCACACAGGGTCGCCAATAACTCTTGCTCAGTGAGTGAAGGATTAAGAATAAATGCAGTATCAGTATTTTCAGGTAACTGCTGCAATAAACAACGCGATACAGTTGTTTTACCCGTTCCCACCTCACCAGTAAGCAACACAAAGCCACCGGTTTCCCCCAAACCGTAGGTCAAATGCACGAGGGCTTCACGGTGACGATCACTTAAGAACATATAATGCGGATTAGGAGCAATGGAAAATGGATTATCGTTTAACCCATAAAAAGCTTTATACATACGACTTAGCATCCTTAACTAAAACTGACGGCTCAAGTTAATCCCTGCGAGGTTGCTTGTCAAAAGTTAGCCGCAAAAATCGAACTCTGGTAAGATTTATTTCCTATATTGACCAAAAGTGACCCAAATGAAGATCTATTTAGTCGGTGGTGCGGTGCGAGACAAGCTGCTTGGCCATGCAATTAAAGACCAAGATTTTGTTGTTGTTGGCAGTAGTGTTGAAGAAATGCTAGCAAAAGGCTATCAACAGGTAGGCAAAGATTTTCCGGTTTTTTTGCACCCTAAAACGCAACAAGAATATGCACTTGCCAGAACTGAGCGCAAAACGGGTATGGGATATCAAGGTTTTGCATGCTATGCAGCCAAAGATGTCAGCCTAGAGCAAGACCTATTACGCCGAGACTTAACCGTTAATGCCATTGCTGAAGATGAATCAGGCAACTTGGTGGACCCTTATGGGGGCCTGCAAGATATTGAACAAAAAATTCTCAGACATGTTTCAGATGCATTTATTGAAGATCCACTAAGGGTCTTACGCGTCGCCCGCTTTGCAGCACGATTCCATCATCTTGGCTTTACCATTGCGCCAGAAACTCAAGCACTTATGCAACAAATTGCAGAGTCAGGTGAACTGGAGCATTTAACCCCTGAACGTGTATGGCAAGAGCTAGATAAAGTATTAAGCAACAATAACCCTGAAGTGTTTTTTCAAGTATTGCGTAACTGCAACGCCTTAAAAGCGATATTTCCTGAAGTTGACGTGCTATTTGGCATTCCGCAACCTGAAAAATGGCACCCTGAAATAGACACAGGAGTACACACCTTACTGGTACTGGCGGAAGCAAGTATATTATCGACAGATAAAGCCATCAGGTTTGCCAGTTTAACCCATGATTTAGGTAAAGCCCTTAGCCCCAAAGAAACGTTACCTAAACATCACGGCCACGGTCAAAAAGGTGTCGGTGTTATAAAACGCTTGTGCCAACGTTTGCGTGTGCCAAATGAATATCGTGATTTAGCTATTTTAGTCAGCGACCAACACCAAAATATTCATAATGCGTTTGAACTAAAAGCAGAAACCGTTATCAAAATATTCGACAAAGCTGATTTTTGGCGCAAACCACAGCGATTAAAGCAAATGTTAACCTGTTGTCATGCCGATATGCGGGGCCGCTTCGGGTTTGAAAATGCGCAATATCCGCAACAAGCGTATCTTGAATCCTGCTTTGAAGTAGCAAGTAACGTTGATGTTAAGCAAATTATATTAGGTGGATTTCAAGGCGCGGAAATAAAACAGCAATTGCACCAAAAAAGAATTGAAGCCGTGCAAGCTTTAAAGCAACAAAGCCAAACTATATGACTTATAGCTCAAAAAATAGCTATGGGCAGAAAACTGCTTTTTTATTGATTTTCGTAGGATAATTCACTAATTTCCTTCAAATAGTACACGAATCAACCCAATAAGCTCCAAAACGCTTGCATTTTTCATTTATTTGACTACTTTAGGTAAACATTTTGTTGTTTGCCTATAGCAAATTATAGAATGTGTGACATAATTACGCCGCTGCAAAGGCATAGGCTTTTGCGCTAAAACTACAACCTATATTTAAGGGATTTACCCATGAACAAAAAAGTACTGATGATTGCTGGTGTTGCTATGACTGCTTTACTAGGTGGCTGTGCTAACACTACTGCTCTAGAAGAAAGCGTTGCTAACTTAGGTAACAAAGTTGATCAACTATCTGCAGAAGTTGGTTCTTTAAAGTCTGAGCAAAGCAAATTATCTGCTGATGTTAAAGGCGCTAAAGCTGCTTCTATGGACGCACAAGCTGAAGCTAAACGTGCTAACGACCGTTTAGACAACATGGCTTCTTCTTACAAGAAGTAAGACATAGCTATAAAGAATTAGCTTATTTTCATAGGTTGATTATTAGGGCTTGAATGTGGATTAACTGCCATGCAGTTTAAATCAACTTCAAGCCTTAATTATTTGTTTTACTTAATAATTGATTAACACGTCAAAAAGACTTTATCGGTTTTGCTAACCAACGCTTGTTAATATTTACCACAAACAACTACATATCAGCGTAAAATCCTATATTTGTAGCCTACCATCGCATCTTGGCTACACATCCTAAAAACACCTATGCTTGCTTGAGTACCAATACATCAAACTCACATTTCAATCCTTCAATGGGCCGAGCTTTAATTTGATGTCTAAGTTCATCATTAGCACGCCAGGCAAACAAAGAACTGTCTAATAAACCTAGCGCCTGATCGCCACTGACATTAATGTCAAATGACACGCACTCGTGTGTTTCAATGCTTAAGCGCTTAGGAATATTGATTTGAAATGGTTTCTCCATCAAATCAGGGTAAACCTGTTGTTTAATTTGCCATAAATGCTGGTGACTCGGCTGCACTAGGATCATGCGGCCATCATCCTTTAATATCCGAATACATTCTTGACCTTTGATCGGCGCATCAAATATCGTCACAATATCAATGCTTTTATCCGCAAACGGTAATGCTTTGAGTGCACTAAAAATCAAACAGGCCGGCAACTGTAATTTTGAAGCGGCAAATAAGGCATTTTCAGCATCAGACACCCCCCAAACAGACAAATTGTCAGCTTGTTGCTGTGCAACTAAAAAGGCATGAATTTGCGCTAAATAATAGCCATCACCACATTGATAATCTAACCAATTAACTGCTTGTTTATCATTAGTCAGCGACAGCATTAATTGTTGCAATACATCGACAAGCGGTTGGAAAACACCACTTTGGAGTAAAAACTGCCTTGCTCGCATTTGTTGTCGACTAACGGATGATTGCAGTGTTTTTGCTTTTACCTTCACCAAAGGGTAATAGCCTTGTACTAAACGATCAAAGTGATGCTTTGCGTCGCAATATAAACCTTTTGAAGCATCATGTTGATGCAATGGCTGAGCACAGATCGGGCAAATTAATGGAGAAATCATCATAAATAAACTTTCAATAAGGAAAACTAAAAATAAAAAACGGGTAAAAATACCCGTTTAATTCATTTGTTACTGACTCAAAACCTTATAGGTATAACAAACCAAGTAAAATGCTACCTAATATTAGTCGGTAAATCACAAATGGGGTCATGCCGATTTGACTAATAAACTTCAAGAAGTAATGGATACAGATATAAGCTGCCACAAACGATACCACCAAACCCAAACCTAATGCTTGATAGTCAATCGGTAACGGGCTTTCAATTAAGTCTTTAGTGACTAATAGTGCGGCACCGCAACTGACTGGAATAGACATCAAAAATGAAAAACGCGCTGCGGCTTCACGGGTCAGTCCCAACATTAATGCTGCGGTCATGGTTGCACCAGAGCGAGAAGTCCCCGGAATTAATGCCATAGCTTGTGCAACACCAATTAACAGGGCTTTTTTCCAACCCATCTGAAACTCATTAAGCTGTGCTTTTGACATTCGGTCGGCAACCCATAACAACAAACCAAAAAAGATGGTTGTGATTGCGATAACTAAAGTATTACGTAAATGGGTTTCAATAAAATCTTTGGCCATAAAACCGACGATAACCGCAGGAATGGTGGCCAACAAAATCCACCATGACAATTTACTTTCCTGGGTTTGAGTGCCGGTAGCAAAACTTTTAATCCACGCCTGAGTTAAGGTCACAATTTCTGTACGAAAATAAATAATCACCGCGAATAATGACCCAGTATTTACCGCTACATCAAATGATAATCCTTGGTCTTCCCAGCCCAATAATTGTGCAGGTAAAATTAAATGCCCTGAACTTGAAATAGGTAAAAACTCGGTTAAACCTTGAATAAGTGCCAAAAATATAACTTGTAGCGATTCCATATTTGTCCTTGTTTAAATAACGTAATACATGCAGGTTTTCATCATAAAGCACTAGTACAATGTAGCTGGGGTGAAAAAGTAAAAGGAATTGGCCATATTTGCTGCTGTTGCTTATCGTATTGCTGCCACAATGTTTGATATGACAATCCAACGATTGGGTGCAATACATCAGGGGCTAACTCTGCCAATGGCCACAGCACAAAAGCATTAAATAGAATTTCACCACGAGGAAGTTCAACTGGCTGGCGGGTTATTTCGTCATTATAAAGCAATAAATCAATGTCTAAACTACGAGGACTAAATTTTTTCTCGCCTCTTATACGGCCATTGGCTTGTTCAATCATCTTAAACGTGGCAACAACCTCAGCAATCGACATATCGGTATCAGCACTCGCAACCATATTTAAAAAGTTAGTGCCTTTAAACCCAACCGATTCACTTTCAAACACCCGCGATAAAGACAAACGTCCAAAATGTTGCTGCAAATCCAACAATCCTGCCTGGAGGTGTCGTTCAGGTTCAATATTGGTGCCTAAACTGATATAAATTTTTGCCATTAAATGTGTTAATCCGGGTTATTGGGAAGATTGATCATCAAAAATCGTTTAAACAATGCCTCGTTCAATTTCAACACCTACAGATGCGGCGTGAGGTACGGCACCGGGTTTCATCACAACAACCTTGACCCATGGCACATTGAATTCATTTTGCAAACACTGGGCAATCATTTCAGCAACGGTTTCAATCAATTCCAATGGTTTTTCGGTAATCAAAGCGGTTAAACGGTTCGAGACGGTTTCGTAACACAACGCATGGGCATAATCATCACCCGCAGCGGCTAATCGATTATCCCAAGCCATGTCTAAATCAATCAGCAAGGTTTGATGGATCTTCTTTTCCCACTCATAAATTCCAATCACAGTTTCAATTTTCAACTGCCTGATAAGCACTTTATCCATGTGAACCTCCAGAAAAACCCATATTGTTAGACTGTTCAAAATTAATTGCAGATAAACAGTGATATTCTCACCATCTGGCCTTTTGCCTGCACGCGTAAAGCAGTAGGATAAGCCAATACAAAAACAAAGGTAACGAATTTAATTCATACCACGGAACTTGCTTTTGATGCTTGCAGAATGACTTGCAACAGCGCATTAAAAAAACATGCGCGATAATACCCTAAGATGAGTAAGGAAACCAATTTGAACACCATAGTCGTAACCGTTTTGATGATAATTGTTGCATATTTGGCAGGTTCGATCTCAAGTGCGATATTAGTTTGCAAAATGAGAGGTTTGCCCGATCCTAGAGAAAACGGTTCAGGCAACCCTGGCGCGACAAATGTATTAAGAATTGGCGGTGCAAGTTCTGCATTGCTGGTGTTGTTTTTTGACATGCTGAAAGGGGCTGTTCCGTCTTACCTGAGTTATTTACTTGGTTTAGATGCCCCATCCCTTGGATTTATTGCGGTTGCCGCTTGCCTTGGCCACATTTACCCAATATTTTTTCAATTTAAAGGCGGTAAAGGCGTTGCAACGGCTTTTGGCGCCATGGCCCCTATTGGACATGATTTAGCACTTTGCTTAGTAGCCACATGGGTCATATTAGTTTTTATTACCCGTTACTCCTCCGTTTCAGCCATGGCAACTGCGGTACTTGCCCCTGTCTACACATGGTGGCTGGATGAGCGCTTTGTGCTACCAGTAGCCATGTTATCGACGCTGATTTTAATTCGGCATAAAGATAATATTGAAAGGTTAAGAATTGGCGAAGAAACCAAAGTGACCCGAAAAAGAAGCAATAAAAAAACTTAACGCGATTAAACACGTTAAGCTTTAATGTTTGATCTTATCTAGGGCGTGTTTATCAACAAAGATAAACACGCCCTAATAATTTACAGCCGACGCTAACGATTTAAACCGCAGGTAATGAATCTAAAGGCCAACGAGGTACACCTTTCACAGCTAAATCTTCTATTTGTCCCGCTTTCAGTCGTTGCATACCCGCATAAGCAATCATAGCGCCATTATCAGTACAAAACTCACCCCGTGGATAATACACTTTTCCGCCCATGTCTTGCATCATCTTAGCTAAAGATTCACGCAAACGCGTATTGGCGCTCACGCCGCCGGCAATCACTAAACGCTTATAGCCAGTTTGCTTGAGGGCACGCTTACATTTAATAGCAAGAGTATCAACTACCGCCTCTTCAAATGCCCTAGCGATATTGGCACGGGTTTGCTGATCATCCGGTTCTGAAGCAATAGTATTAGCAGCAAAGGTTTTTAAACCTGAAAAGCTGAAATCTAGGCCTGGTCTATCAGTCATTGGACGCGGGAATTTGTATCCAACCTCCAATCCTTGGGCTGCCAATTTTGCTAAACGCGGACCGCCCGGATACTCTAATCCCATCAATTTAGCCGTTTTATCAAAAGCCTCACCTGCTGCATCGTCAACAGACTCACCCAATACAACATATTGACCGATTCCGTCCACTTGCACCAACATTGAATGTCCACCTGAAACTAACAAGGCAACAAACGGAAACTCAGGAGCATCATCTTCAAGCATCGGGGCTAATAAATGCCCTTCCATGTGATGCACACCTACCGCAGGTTTCCCCCAAGCATAGGCTAATGAACGTCCAACACAGGCGCCCACTAATAGCGCCCCAATTAAGCCAGGTCCTTTTGTAAATGCCACACCATCAATATCATCAATAGTAGAATTCGCTTTAGTCAGCGCTTGTTTGATTAGTGGAATAATTTTACGTACATGATCACGAGAAGCCAATTCAGGCACAACGCCACCATAGTCAGCGTGCAGCTTTACTTGGCTATATAATACATGTGAAAGCAGGCCTTGCTGATCATCATAAACGGCAATGCCAGTTTCATCACATGATGTTTCAATACCAATAATGCGCATAATATCTTGTTCCTGTAAAATTAAGCGGCTAATTCTAGCCTTTGGTGTCAGTTTTCTCCAGATAAAATCAACAGCCCCACCTAGGCGATCGTTTTTGATCGCTTATATCACTTTTAAAACAGCTATTTATTGTTTTTTAACTTGCCTTCAGCAGACAATCTGAACAAAGGGTTTACAAATACCCTTTGCTCGGTGTAAAATTCCGCACCATTTTAATTAGCCTTTTGGCTATTTAAGGGTTTAAGTTTCGAACTTAAAACACTTACATAACCAACTCAACTACACCTAAGGGGTGATGGCGTATGCCAATTATTAAAGTACGTGAAAACGAACCATTCGACGTAGCTCTTCGTCGTTTCAAGCGCTCTTGTGAAAAAGCTGGTATTTTAGCTGATGTACGTGCTCGTGAATTCTACGAGAAGCCAACTACTGCACGTAAGCGCGCAAAAGCTGCTGCAGTTAAACGTCTAGCTAAGAAGCTTTCTCGCGAAAACGCACGTCGCGTACGTTTATACTAATCTCATTATGAGCCTAGTCGATAAGCTAAAAGACCAAATGAAAGACGCTATGCGTACCAAAGAAAAGGTACGCCTAGGCACTATTCGTATGGCACTTGCCGCCGTCAAACAAGTTGAAGTGGATACCCGCGAAACCTTAAATGATGAACAGGTAATAGCTATCTTAACCAAGATGGTCAAGCAACGTCGTGATTCAATTGCTCAATATGAAGCAGCGAATCGCCCAGAGCTTGCAGCAGCTGAAGCAGAAGAGATTCAAGTCATTGAAACCTTCTTGCCAACACCCTTAACAGAAGCAGAAGTGGCAGCGATTATCGATGCAACTATTGTTAAAGTCGGTGCTGCATCCATGGCGGATATGGGCAAAGTAATGGGAGCATTAAAATCTGAAGTTCAAGGCCGTGCAGACATGAGTGCCATTGGTGCTTTAATCCGCGCAAAATTGAAATAATCAGGCGTTAATGTTGAATGAGCCGTGCACCTGCACGGCTTGTTTGTTTTAATTAGTTGATAAAGTGACTTCGAGAATTTATAGCAATCAATGGCGATCCCTCGTGATTTTATCAATGAGCTAATAGCTCGAACTGACATTGTCGATCTTATTGATCGAAAAGTGCCACTGAAAAAAGCGGGCAAAAATCATTCTGCATGCTGTCCTTTTCATAGCGAAAAATCGCCCTCTTTTACCGTCAGCAGAGATAAACAGTTTTACCATTGCTTCGGCTGTGGTGCACATGGCAATGCTATTGATTTTGTCATGGAATACGATCGATTAGAATTTGTCGATGCGATCGAAGAGCTCGCCAGTCAACTGGGTTTAGATGTACCACAAGAAAATGGCAACACAAAACGCCAGGATCACGGATTAAGCCGCGATTTATATCAATTAATGGAAGAAGCGAACCTTTTCTATCAAAGCCAATTAAGACAGCATCAAGATAAGCAAAAAGTGCTTGATTACCTTGACTTCAGAGGGTTATCAGATGAAGTTATTAAGCATTTCGGCATAGGTTTTGCGCCTGACGGCTGGGACGGATTATTAGGCCGCTACCGTCAAAACCAATCAGCACAAGATAAATTACTGACCGCTGGCATGTTGATAGAAAACGACAGTGGTAAGCGTTACGACCGTTTTCGTGATCGCTTAATGTTTCCAATCCGCGATAGACGCGGCAGAGTGATCGGCTTTGGTGGCAGAGTTTTAGGTGAAGGTACACCTAAATACTTGAATTCTCCAGAAACGCCCATATTTCATAAGGGTAATGAACTTTACGGCTTATACGAATTAAAACAGCGTCATCGCGATCCTCAACATGTTTTAATTGTTGAAGGCTATATGGATGTTGTGGCGTTAGCGCAATTTGGCGTTGACTATGCTGTTGCATCGCTTGGTACATCGACAACGGCTGAACAATTTCAACTGTTAGTTCGTAGTGCCAAAGAAGTCATCTGTTGTTATGACGGTGATAGAGCAGGACGTGAAGCCGCATGTCGCGCACTTGAAACCGCTTTACCGCTTTTAAAACCCGGTGATACGGTAAGATTTATGTTTTTACCTCAGGGTGAAGATCCTGACACCATGGTCAGAAAAATTGGCAAATCGGCTTTTGAAGAGCTCATTCAACAGGCCATGCAGTTACCCGAGTTTTTGTTTGATACTTTAAGTAGTATCCATGGAACAGATAAAGGTGCCCTTGCCAAACAGGCAATAACCTTAATCGAAAAAGTACAAGACAGTGTATTACAAAACCTGTTGTTAGAAAATTTGTCGCACAAATTAGGCATGAACAGCAGTGATGATTTAAAGAAAAAATTAGGTTTTGCGGTCAAGAAACCGCAACCACTTAATGCCAAAGGCTTACAAGGGCGAGGCACACCATTAAGGTTAGCTATTGCATTGTTAGTACAAAAACCAAGCTTAGGCTTCGGACTTGCCCCGCAACCGGCATTAAACAAAATTCAAATGGCTGGCATTGACTTGCTGATTCATTTGCTTGAAATAACTCGAACTCAACAATTTAATAGCGCACAACTACTTGAAATACATAGAGAGCACGAACAGAAGAGCACTCTAATAAAGTTAGCCCAATGGGACCATCAAGTGGCGGATGAAAATGTGTTGACCGAGTTTAAACAAACCCTGATATGGTTGACTAACCAATATATAGAACAACGCTATCAGGAACTTAGTCTCAAACAGACTTTAACAAAAGCTGAGAAAATGCAGCTTACTAAGCTGATTTCAGTAATGAAAGGTGTTGCGAAGTAACCCGAAAAAGACAAAATTTTCGCGGTTAAAACAACGCCATGGACTAGCTAAGATGAGTCCACACAGCTATAATTGACGATTTGCGCGACACTAAGCTAGTCTCAGTGTCCTATCGTTATTTCAGTTCCCCAAACTTGGATGATATCTATGGATCACACTCCGCAGTCGCAACTTAAACTGTTGCTCGCTAAAGGTAAAGAGCAAGGTTATTTAACCTATGCAGAAGTGAACGACCACTTACCTGCAGACATGGTCGATTCAGATCAGATTGAAGATATTATCCAGATGATAAATGACATGGGTATTCGTGTGTTTGAAGAAGCACCGGATGCCGATGACATGATGATGTCGGAAGACAACACAGACGAAGATGCAGCAGAAGAAGCTGCTGCCGCACTTGCGACAGTTGAAAGTGAATTAGGTCGTACAACTGATCCTGTACGCATGTACATGCGTGAAATGGGTACGGTCGAGCTTTTAACACGCGAAGGCGAAATTGTAATTGCAAAGCGCATTGAAGAAGGTATCAATACCGTTCAATGCTCAGTGAGTGAATACCCACAAGCCATTGCAATGATTTTAGAGCAATTTGATCAGTATGAAGCTGACGAATTACGCTTGTCTGATATTATCTCTGGATTTGTAAACCCTGACGAAGAAGACGTTGCCCCAACCGCAACCCATATCGGCTCTGAACTATCTGATGATGATTTAGATGATGAAGACGACGATGACGATGATGATGACGACCAAGAAGAGGAAGAAGGTCCAAAAGGTCCTGATCCTGAAGAAGCGAAAGAAAAATTCACTCAATTACGTGAAGCTTATGAAAAAAGCTTAGCGATTATTGCAGAGAAAGGTCGCGACCATCCTGAAGCTATCGGCTCATTGTTTGTTATCGGCGAACTATTCAAAGAATTCCGCTTAGTGCCTAAGCAATTCGATCGTTTAGTCAAAAGCATGCGCACCATGATGGACCGTGTTCGCGTTCAAGAACGTCTGATCCTCAAGCTTGTTGTTGAGCAAGCAAAAATGCCGAAGAAAAACTTCGTGAAAGCATTTACAGGTAAAGAAACCAGTCTTGAATGGTTTACCACCGAAATGAACAGCACTAAACCATACGCTGAAGGCTTACGTATGGTTGAAGAAGATGTTATTCGTTGTGTGAACAAACTTGATGCTGTTGAAAAAGAAACCGATTTAACCATCGCAGGCATTAAAGACATTAACCGTCGTATGTCAATCGGTGAAGCGAAAGCCCGTCGTGCCAAGAAAGAAATGGTTGAAGCTAACTTACGTCTGGTTATCTCGATTGCTAAAAAGTACACCAACCGTGGTTTACAATTCCTAGACTTAATTCAGGAAGGTAACATCGGTTTGATGAAAGCCGTTGATAAGTTTGAATACCGTCGTGGTTATAAGTTCTCAACTTATGCAACTTGGTGGATCCGTCAGGCGATTACCCGCTCGATTGCTGACCAAGCACGCACGATCCGTATTCCGGTACACATGATCGAAACAATCAACAAGCTAAACCGTATTTCTCGACAAATGCTTCAAGAAATGGGCCGCGAGCCGTCTCCTGAAGAATTGGCAGAGCGTATGATGATGCCTGAAGATAAGATCCGTAAGGTACTGAAAATCGCTAAAGAACCCATCTCCATGGAAACACCAATTGGTGACGATGAAGATTCGCATTTAGGTGATTTTATCGAGGATACCACCCTCGAGCTACCTTTAGACTCAGCCACTAGCGAAAGTCTAAAAAATGCAACCCATGAAGTGCTAGCAGGCTTAACCGCCCGTGAAGCCAAAGTATTGCGTATGCGTTTTGGTATCGACATGAATACAGATCACACGCTAGAAGAGGTTGGTAAGCAGTTTGACGTAACACGTGAACGTATTCGTCAAATCGAAGCGAAAGCGTTACGTAAGTTGCGCCACCCTTCACGCTCTGAAATCTTAAAATCATTCTTAGATGAGTAATCACTAGTAATGATATAGAATCAATCGATTTTTAAATTGATTGTGCTAAAACCTGCTTCGGCAGGTTTTTTTATGCCTATTTCACGCGCCGCGGCATACTTTTTGATTAACACATAACCAATTGAATCAAGATACTAAAATTGAGTGAAAATCACGGGTGACAAGCGAGGATAAACTTCGTATAATTCCTCCCGCTTTCGATAGTGACGACTATCTTAAGTCGGCCCCTTAGCTCAGTTGGTTAGAGCATACGACTCATAATCGTCAGGTCCCCAGTTCAAGTCTGGGAGGGGCCACCAATTCTGATAAGGCGTAGCAAGTTAGTACTTGCTACGCCTTTTTCATTTCTGGTTGTTTTGGGCGTAGTTGTGCCTGTAGTAATGATTTAGGTAAGCTTCACAATTTAATGAATTATTGCTCTAGTTAACGAATAAACTTGTAGTGTTCAAGTAAAATTGGCCACGGTTTTAGAGTCTTTCCAATATTAACGTTCTGACCTATTTGGCGTTAATCCACCGTTATATTGATGGATCTAGTTTCACTGTCATATCCTGTGGTGTAATTTGTGTTAGATTTGACTGCTTCGGTAAAATTACCATCACCATTTGCTGGCTCCCATGCAGATTTCAAACTTCTACAGCAACGCTCCATTAGGGCAAACTGCCAACAATTTCCTTTGCGACTCATGCTTTACTCAATCTAAAAGCGTCATAATAACTGGCTGAATTTCAAGCTTGTCTAGTGCGAACCTTGGTTGCTGTGATACATCAGATTATTAGGACGCCCTACCCCTTAATTTAAACTCCATTTTCAGAAGTTTAGAGGTCAGGTTTATAGATGCTGAACTAGAATGTAATTAAACACTTAATTTGTAGGGTTTGATACATCATATGCGATAAACAATAACAACAGATTAGGCTTATGATTGTGCTATCAAACAATTGATATTCACTTTGTACATCAATGCTTAGAAATACTCTTGGCATTTTAATTAATATCATCAACATAAAAATGGTAAGACTATGCCTCACGAAATCGCATTCGGAGAAATATACGGGCCACCACTGCTCGCTCTCATCCCTATTGCCTATATTTTAATGATCATTTTTACCAAAATATCAACCAAACTAGGTTGGTATAAATGGATAGCATTGCCTGCCATATTTGAATTGAGTTTAGTGGCTATATTTACCATAGCATTAAGTCAAATGATGGCAATTACCTAAGTACATTGTACAACTCGCCAAAATATCTTGTTAACACACTCAATTTTAAGGTCATACTGACATGTTTCGATATTTCATCACTACTATAGTCGCCATTGCTGCAATTGCCGGTATATACACTCAATACAAACATTATAATGAAAATCCATGGACCCGCGACGGCCAAGTCCGCGCACACATTATTCAAATTACTCCACGAGTTACAGGTCCCGTTGTCAAAATTGGAATTAACGATAATAGCCAGGTAAATAAAGGCGATTTATTATTTGAAATTGATCCAAGCCTTTATCAAGTTTCACTCAATAATGCGTTAGCGAAACAACTGCAAGCCAAGGCGGTATTAGACAAAGCCATCAACGAAAACAACCGCGCTACCGCGCTTGAAAAACGTAAACAAGGTACGGTTTCTGTATTAGATTTGAACAACTTTGAAAATGCAGTGCAAACCGCCAAAGCTAACTTAGCGGCAGTAAATGCCTTAGTAGAAGAAGCGCAACTAAACCTCAATTTTACCAAAGTGTATGCACCAACAGGTGGTTTTGTTACCAATTTAAATCTACGTGAAGGCGCACAAGTGGTCGCCAATTCACCGGTAATTGCCCTTATCGATAAAAACAGCTTTTGGATTGAAGGCTTTTTTAAAGAAACTGATCTTAAAGGGGTAAAAAGTGGCGACAAAGCACTAGTCACCTTAATGATGGATACCGACAAAATTATTAAAGCACAAGTAGACAGCATTGGTTACGGTATTTCTAAATCTGATGGCAGCACTGGCAATACACTGTTACCCACAGTAAACCCTAACTTTCAGTGGATACGTTTAGCCCAACGTATTCCAGTAAAGCTGTTATTAAATGATGTGCCAGAAGACATTCAATTGCGAGTTGGCATTACGGCTTCAGTGAAAATCATCAAATCAAACCCATAATTATTTAGGCGGATCGGATGCTATCATTCACAACCAAAGATGCCCTTAAAGTTGCTATAAGCTTTGTGATCAGTATTGTCCTTTCACTTTATTTTGGCTGGGAAAAACCTTATTGGGCAGCGGTCACAATTGTAGTATTGGCATCAAATGAAACCTATGGCCAGTCACTAAAAGTCGCACGTGAGCGGTTAATGGGAACACTAGCGGGAGCCATAATAGCGATTATATTAATTGCTTTTTTCTCCCAAGATCGACTGCTATTTATTGGTATATATTTGATATTAGCCGCTATAGCTACCTACATGGCCTTCGATCCAAAGCATGGTTATGCCTATAGAATGTCATTTATTGTCTGTACTATGATCACCGCTGTTGGCAGCTTTGATGATTTTACTTCGTTTTCAATGATTATTTTGCGCTTACAAGAAACCCTTTTAGGCATTGTTGTTTATTCATTGGTATACCGATTTGTATGGCCTAATAGCACTGAAAACTATTTCTTTACGCTATTAGACAAAGTGTTACTTGAATTGAAAACTTATTGTATTCAACTCAATGACGCTATCAGTATTGAAGATGGTCAAAAACTAGTTGAAAAACTGGCTCATACCCAGCAACAAATAGCAAAAATGGAAATGTTATTAGATTTGCCCCTCAGTGGTAGCTATAGACTAAGTAATCAACTTAAAAAATGGCAGTCTTGTACTATTGCAAGTTATGAGATAGCACAAAAGCTCAACCACTTTGCGGTGCAAGACCCAAAGCAAGAAACCACAACTAAAGTAACATCAAATGATTTAGATGAAATACAACGTAAACTCGCACTACTGCAAGAAGGTGTGAAAAACGATGAGCGTCCGATGGGCCAATTGTCACTGACAAAAAGCTGGCATGATTTAACAAATCTCAGCCCAATGGAGTCAAGCAGAAATAGACTCATTAACGCGATGATGTCGTTCATCATTATTGGATGCTGTTTTGGGGCATGGATTTACATACCCATTATGGGCAGCTATATGTTCCCATTATTGTCATCCATTCTTGCCGTGTCGATAATGACGATGCCAAAAGGGTTAATAAAGCCGGCAGCAACAGTGACGTTTAATACTAGTGTTATTATTTTGATTGAATATGTGTTTCTTATGCCTTATTTCACCGAACTATGGCAGTTATGCTTATTTTACTTCATTAATATCTTTGCTATTTGGCGAATATGCTCAACCCCAGCGCTTGCGCTTTACAAATTATTAGGTGGTAACTTTGTGGTCATTTTAACCATGAGCGCGTTAAATTTAACGCCAAGTTACTCAATTGAAACACCGCTAAACACTTTAATTATGCTGTTTTTAATTTTTGGGATTATCTCTTTCTTCGAAAATCTTTCTAAACCACTTTATAAATAGTCCACAAGGACGGGGGAAGATTAAGGGACATAGTAACCAAAGCAGAACCACGATTAGTCTTAAATTCAAATAGTTATCAGTTAAAATAACGAATTTAGTTGTATGGCATTGAAAATTGGCACTTTCAGTGCCAATTTTCATATTTTAACCGGTGTTGAAGTTAAAAATAGTGCTGAATAAGCCATCTTGTTAGCAACGGTACAACAACCAGTTACAAATACATTTTATAATAGGCTTGTTTGTCGCAGTTATTATCAAGCAGCAGGGCCAATTATCGGTTATTCATTCACTTTGTAAGCAGGATCTTTTTCTAAATGTGCTTGTGCTAACGTTATTGCCTGCACAGCCCGAGAATTAAACTCACGTTGATAAAGAGTATAAACAACGAATAAACTGGCAAAAATAAAGGCCGATGGGTGTAAAAACCAGCACAATGCCGCCATAGCAAAGTAATATGATCGTAAACCATAATTGTATGAATGCGCGGCTTGATCCTGTACTACTGCCATCTGCCTTGCATAAGCCAGCAAATTTTTATCTGTTCCAGATTTGTCCAGTGGCGCAGCACCTATCATGACATTAACAAAACCATATTGACGCATTGACCAGGTAAACTGGAAAAATGCCAACACAAAAATACAAGCCAGTAATGCTAACTTAACTTGAACCAAAGCATGATCTGGCGAAACTGAAAACGGAATAGAGCCAATAACCATTTCAAGTTTTTCCACTTGCGAAAACAAGGTCAGCACACCCGCTAAAATAAGTAATGTGGTGGAAGCAAAAAAGGCGATGTTTCGTTCAAGATTTGCCAACAATGCGGCCTCAGCCACTCGCACCTCTTTGGCAATCACTTGCGACATCCAATGAATACGTTGTTGATGCATCACTCTGGCAATACACTGCGTGGTCTTAGCTTTGCGCTTTGAAAACTGGGTGTAACCCAGCCAGCTGGTCAAAAAAGTGACCAAAGCTAAATAATCTAACGCCGACCCGATCATGCTAATTTCCTATAAACTGAATAATAAGCGAATTTGGGCAATATTATGCACCAGTTTTATGACGCCATGAAGATTATTTAAAACCCACTTTGACTCTCTATATTTATTCTCACACCAGTGATGGGGTGGACAAATGACAGACTACTAGCATGAAGCATCAATCGTGGTGCTAAATGCTTTGAATACCCCTGAGTATAAAGGTCACAGCCAATAATAGGGTGGCCAATATACTGGCTATGTAACCGTAATTGATGGGTTCTTCCGGTAATAGGGCGATAAACCACTTTAGTCACGGGTACCCCTTGATATAACCGGTCATATTCAAGTACACGGTAATGGCTATGAGCAGCTTTACCTGTTTCACATACTTGCATTAAAGGAAACTCGCCTTTAGCAATTGGGGCTTTTATGTTGCCTTCTAAACAAGCTAGCTCACCTTGCAGTATGGCTGTGTAGGTTTTATCTACTGCGCCATCTTGAAACTGTTTCGTCAGCAGGCCATTAATGCGTTTATTTAATGCCACTAACAGAATGCCTGAGGTGCCAAAATCTAACCTATGTACTAACGTGCAACCTGGAAAGTCTTTGATAAGGCGATAATGCACTGAATCTAAATTGAGTGGGTGTTTGCCCGATAAACTTAATAGTCCTGAGGGTTTATTGATGACCAATAAGTGCTCATCTTGAAACAAGATATCAATTTGCTCTAAACAAGGTGGGGCAATAAACTCTGTCATTGGATAACCATATAATGCCAATCGAAATAAATCACTGCTCACGCTAGCGGCTGAAAATACACGATAACAGCGTTAAATGTTTAGATTGTATAATAACCACTTATCATAAAAATCTGCCTTGTTATCATGTCTTTTTCTTTGGCTATTTCTGAACACTTATTTATTGTGATGAAGATAAAATAAAATCGCAGCATAAACAAAAGGTGGCCATTGGGCCACCTTTTAACTGCAATAGCAAACACGATTAGGTTCTTAGCTTACCTAATTCGCTATGCTGTTGCTGAACTAACTCAGCTAACGAATGACTACTTTGTTGAGCTTCATCAGCTAGCTGTGACAACTCTGCTGCCGAGTCTGAAATACCAGTAATATTTCGGCTTACCTCTTCAGTCACCATACTTTGCTCTTCAGCCGCAGTAGCGATATGAGTCACCTGCGATGACACTTCATTAATCTGCACCACTATCGCATTTAAAGAGGATAAAGCCATCTCAGTTTGCTCAACGGCAAGCAAAGCGCCTTTTGCACCTTTATCTATGATATTGGATGCATTGCGCACTTCTGATTGCAGCGAATCAATCAATTTAGTGATTTGATCGGTCGAGTTTTGTGTTTTTGATGCTAATGCTCTGACCTCATCAGCCACCACCGCAAAACCTCGCCCTTGCTCGCCTGCTCTAGCTGCTTCAATGGCCGCATTCAAGGCTAAAAGGTTAGTTTGTCCCGCTATTGAACTTATCACCTCTAAAATGCCACTAATATTGCCACTACTTTGAGAAACCAGTTCAACCGCCTTTTGCGCTTGAGCAGACTCAACTGACATCTCATTCACGTAGCTCATTGCCTGTGTCAGACGCTGTTCACCTTCCTTAACATTCTTAGTCATCGATTCGGTTTCATGCGCGGTTTGCTCTGAGGCTTTAGCCACTTCTAGTGCGGCGGCGCTCATTTGATTAACAGCAGTGACAACACTGTCAATTTCAGCATATTGACGATTAACGCTTTCACGGGTTAATTGCGCAATTTTGGCCGACTTCTGACTTTCAGATTGTGAACGATCGGCCAAACCTTTAAGACCGATAATCAAGTCTCTTAGTTTAGTGATAAAGAGATTAAACCCTTTTGCCAGCGCAATAAGTTCAGCATGTGAATCGACATGAATAGATTGGGTTAAATCCCCTTCTGCACTGCCTAAATTTTCAACTCGTTGCTGGATCTTATTCAGTGGTGAAATAATACTGCGGATCACTATGCTAATTAGACCTATCGCAATAATCGACACTATCGCGCCTAAGGTTAACAGTAAACTGCCTAATGAAGCCGCCATTTCATCCATGGCGTTATCCATTTTAGTAATTGCAGCAAATGCTTGCTCTTTGGGCACTTCAATCACCAGTGACCAGGTAGCTTGAGCTAATGGAATTTGAATAGGAAAAGCCACCGCGATGATGTCATCATCACTATACATTTGATTACTTTTATGCAGCTTCATTAATTCTGAGGCTTTTTGAGGAGAGATAGATTCAGCAAACGGCCTCGCTAACTTGTCATAATGGCTTGCTGCCACCACTAAGCCCCGCTGGCTAAGTAAAGTCACTTTAGCTTTTCCCTGATAAAGGCTTTGTGATAACTGAACAATTAACTTTTGAAAAATAGGTAAATTAACATCAGTCCCGACCATGCCTATAAACTGTTGATTAACCAGTACAGGAACGGTAAGAGATGTCATTAATGCATTATTACCAGGGGTGATCTCATAGAGGTAAGGTTCCATCAAACAAGGCTTTTTGGTGTCTTTGACGCACAAATACCATTCCGCTTCGCGTATACCAAATTCATTAAGGGTCGCGACGTACTTTTCGTCAGCATCATCCACTTGTTGATGCTCGGTCGACCCATCATCATTACGGGTGTAATAAATTTCTAATCCACCGTTATCGGGTACACTGTGAGTAAAGCCCTGCAGATATTCACTGTCTCTGCCGTCGTATCCATTTGATTCAAATTGCGCATACATAGACGATATTTGCGCGTTTTTGTGTAGGTTTGCAACCAAGAGTGCTTCTAGCTTTGAACGGTCGAGGGGCTCATTTTGTGCGGTGTATTCAACCATGCCAGAAAACGAATAAGGAATACGGTAGGCTTCATTAATAAACCCCGCAATTTGTTGACCATACTCAGCTGCCTTAGCTGATAATTTTTGACTAATTTCTTGGTGTAAAGTGTCATCTACTTGCGCTGATAAAATTTTGTTTTTATCACTTAATCCCCACCATAAACTTAATGATAACGTTAATACGATCAGCAAGAATAGCCCTGAAGTAATCCAAAGTAGTTTTGTTTTGACAGGCAATGCCTTCATATTTTCACTCCGCTTTTATTATCATTTTTATTGTTTAGCTAAAAATTGCCACTTACACACTTTAGTATAGTCTAGATTCTTGAAAATGAGAGACAAAGAAACAAAAAAGCCCTATTTGTGAATAGGGCTTGAAAATTTTGCAGGCCTAATGGGATTTACCCATTAAAAACAACATTAAAGACTTCATCCATAATAGCTAAACCGGCATCCACTTGCGCATCGGGCGCCGTTAGAGGCACTAACACACGTAGAACATTTCCGTAGGTACCACAAGACAGTAAAATCAACCCTCGATTTCGCGCTTCGGCTAACACCTTGGGACAATATTGCGGGGCAGGCTGGCCATTTTCCATTAACTCAATGGCAATCATTGCGCCTAAACCACGTACCTCAGCAATTTGCTTATATTTGCTTTGCATTGCAGCAACCGATGCTTTGATGTGGTCGCCTAAGCGATTGGCACGATCAAGGAGTTTTTCTTGTTCAAAAACTTCAATGACCGCTAATGCCGCAGCACATGCCAGCGGACTACCGCCGTAAGTGCCACCTAAACCGCCTGGTGCAATCGCATCCATGACCTCTGCACGGCCTGTAATACCCGATAATGGGAAACCACCGGCTATGGATTTCGCAAAAGTGGTAATATCAGGTGCTACGCCCATTTGCTCCATCGCAAAGAAAGTGCCAGTACGACCAGCTCCTGTTTGCACTTCATCTGCAATAAGCATAATCCCATGGGTATCACACAATTGACGTAAACGCTGCATAAAGCTTGGTGATGCTGCGTAGAATCCCCCTTCACCTTGAACAGGCTCGAGTATGATTGCCGCGATATCGCTTGGCTCGGCATCATTTTTAAAAATACGCTCAATTGAAGCCATGGCAGCATCTTCAGATACGCCATGTAACTCACAAGGAAATTCAGCACGAAATACGTTAGCCGACATTAACCCCATGCCTTTACTGTATGGCGCAACTTTACCCGTTAAGGCCAAAGCTGCCATAGTGCGACCATGGTATCCTGAGGTAAACGCTATCACCCCCGAACGCTTGGTATAAGCTCGAGCAACTTTAACCGCATTCTCAACCGCTTCTGAACCGCTTGTAAATAAGGCGGTCTTTTTAGCAAAATCGCCTGGCACTAAATGATTGAGTTTTTCACATACTTCAACATAGTTTTCATAGCCCAACACCATAAAACAAGTGTGCGAGAAATCATTTAATTGTGCTTGTACTGCCGCTTTCACTTTTGGGTGCAAATGTCCTGTGTTTAACACCGCAATGCCACCAGCAAAATCAATATACTCGCGACCTTCAACATCCCATACCGTGGCATTTTCCGCACGCTGGGTAAAAATTGGGTGAATTTGCCCCACACCTTGAGCGACCGCAGCTTGGCGACGGGCCATTAATCCTTCGTTTGTTTTACTCATTGCCTACTCCCCTTGATGCGGACTACACCGACATGCAGATATATTTCATTTCGAGGTATTCCTCGATGCCAAATTTAGAACCTTCGCGGCCTAAACCAGAAGACTTAATGCCGCCAAATGGTGCGACTTCATTAGAGATTAATCCCGTGTTAACCCCGACCATGCCATATTCAAGCGCTTCTGCCACTTTGTATACCAATGAGATATCACGGCCATAAAAATAAGCGGCTAAACCAAACTCAGTATCATTGGCTTGTTTGATAACATCATCAACAGATTCAAATTTGAATACAGGAGCTAATGGGCCGAAGGTTTCTTCACGGGCCACTAACATGCTTTTATCTACATCGCGCATGATAGTGGGTTCAAAAAAGTAACCGCCTAAATTATGCGGTTTTCCGCCAACAACAATGCTCGCACCTTTGCTAACGGCATCATCTAAATGCCGTTGTACTTTAGTCACTGCATCTGCATTAATTAATGGTCCCGTCGTGACACCTTGTTCGGTACCTGCACCTACTTTCAACTTACTGACAGCCTCGGCAAATTTTTGAATGAAAGCATCATAAACGCCCGCTTGCACGTATATGCGATTCGCACAAACACAGGTTTGTCCAGCATTACGGTATTTAGCTATCATGGCGCCATCAACGGCTGCATCTAAATCAGCATCATCAAATACGATGAACGGTGCATTGCCACCCAATTCTAAAGACATCTTTTTAAGCGTAGGAGCACATTGCTGCATAAGCTTAATGCCCACTGCGGTTGAGCCCGTAAACGATAACTTACGCACAATCGGACTGTCACAAAGGGTGTTACCAATAGCAATTGCATCACCGGTTACCACACTAAAGACACCGGCAGGAATACCCGCTCGATGAGCCAGCTCAGCCAACGCTAAAGCGGTAAACGGTGTTTGCGGTGCAGGTTTAACCACCATAGTACAACCTGCCGCCAATGCAGGCGCCGCTTTACGAGTGATCATAGCCGCAGGAAAGTTCCATGGGGTAATCGCCGCCGTAACACCAACCGGTTGCTTGATAACGGTTAGCCTTTTATCTGCTTGATGCCCTGGGATAGTATCCCCATAAACACGTTTAGCTTCTTCAGCAAACCATTCAATAAATGAAGCGGCATAGGCCACTTCGCCTCTGGCTTCAGCTAAAGGCTTGCCTTGCTCGGTTGTCATTAACAACGCAAGATCATCTGCATTTTCAATTAATAGCTCAAACCAACGTCGCAACTTACTGCTGCGCTCTTTGGCTGTGAGTGCTCGCCAAGCCGGTAATGCTTTATTGGCTGCCTCAATGGCAACCAAAGTTTCAGTCGCGCCCATAACGGGTACGTGGCCGATAATCTCATGATTGGCCGGGTTAGCTATTGCAATGGTTTCACCCGAGTTAGCACTAACCCATTGACCATCGATGTAACATTGATCTTGTAATAAGCTTGGATCATTTAACACCATGACGATCTCCTTAATCTCAATAATCCGAAGTTAAATGCCGAACTTATCGCGCATTGTGTAATACCAAGCACCCAGTGCACTAAACGGCACTCTTAATGCGTGCCCTCCAGGGAACGGATAATGCGGCAATGCCGCAAAGGCATCAAATCGGGTAGCTTGACCGTTGAGCATTTCAGCCAATAACTTACCGGCTAAATGGGTGTAAGTAACACCATGGCCACTACAACCTTGTGAGTAATAAATATTATGACCAATACGCCCTACTTGCGGTAAACGCGATAAGGTCATTAAGAAATTACCTGTCCAGGCATAGTCGATTTTTACGTCTTTTAATTGCGGGAAGGTTTTCAATAATTTCGGTTCAATAAGCGCTTTGATGTTGGCAGGATCACGAGCACCATATACCACTCCACCACCAAAAATTAGGCGTTTATCTCCGCTTAAACGATAATAATCAAGCAAGTAATTACAATCTTCTACGCAGTAATCTTGCGGTAAAATGCTGGCAGCCAGTTCATCTGAAAGCGGTTCTGTGGTTACCACCTGTGTGCCACAAGGCATTGATTTAGCATGTAACTCTGGTAATAACTTACCTAAATAGGCGTTACCAGCAACAATCACAAATTTACATTTCACTTGGCCATGAGCAGTGCGCACAACGGGTGAAGACCCATCGTCAATATCAATGACAGCAGAGTCTTCAAAAATTAACCCGCCTAATGATTCAACAGCACGCGCTTCACCTAACGCCAAATTAAGTGGGTGGATGTGGCCACCACTTTTATCTAACAAGCCACCGACGTATAAATCAGTATCAACAACTTTACGAATGGCATCTTGATCTAAGATTTCAAGTTGGTGATTGTGACCATGGGTTTCCCATAGCTTTTTTTGATCGTGTAAATGACCCATTTGTTTTTTATTCATGGCAGCAAAAACACCACCATCTTTTAAATCACAATCAATATTATATTTGGCAATACGTTCGCGAATGATACGTCCGCCTTCAAATGCCATTTGACCAAAAAGTTTTGCTTGTTCTTTACCAACTACTTTTTCAATGCTGTCGATATCACGGCTAAAAGAGTTAACGATCTGACCACCATTTCGACCAGATGCTCCCCAACCGATACGGGCTGCTTCAAGTACCACAACCTTCATACCGCTTTCTAAAAGATGTAGCGCAGAAGACAAACCTGTGTAACCTGCACCAACAATACAAACATCTGTTTCTATTGATGATTCAAGTCTAGGACGCTCCACTTTATCGTTGGCCGATGCGGCATAATATGAACTAGCATGAGGTGTCGCGGACATAGCATTTCCCTTATATGTACATTGCAAAATACAACTGTCTAATCCTACACCTAGGCTAAAATAAAAACTAGCAAAAAAGGCATGATTATTTACAGTTTGTTGAAAATATTAAACACTCAAAATAAGACAATCTTTCTTAGCGCTAAATTGTATTAGTATGATTTGAAAGATTTAGGCTTATACCCAAAGTGTTTGGTATAAATTTGCTTCTATGGCGGAGTATCAGCCTGAGAAGTTAAGTGTTTTAGAAGAAAACAATCAATAAAAAAGCGCGTAGATTATCCAATCGCTTGAATCATCACGCGCTTTTTTTATCACAATGAAATTAAGATTCCATTGCTTCTTTGGCTTTTCTCTCTGCGCGTCTGGTCAAGTACCATGACAAGAAAGCCACTAAAGATACCGCTAGAATGATAATCGTCGCGAGGGCGTTAATCTTAGGTGAAACACCTAAACGCACTGAGGAAAACACCACCATCGGCAAGGTTGTTGATCCTGGACCCGATGCAAAGCTAGCAATAACTAAATCATCTAACGATAAACTGAATGACAATAACCAGCCGGCAATTAATGCGGGGGCGATCATTGGCACAGTAATCAAGAAGAAGGTTTTTAGTGGGGTAGCCCCTAAATCCATGGCAGCCTCTTCAATTGACTGATCTAACTCACGTAACCGTGACGACACCACCACCGCAACATAGGCTGCACAGAATGTTGAATGTGCTATCCATACGGTTAACATGCCACGCTCAGCAGGCCAGCCAAATGTGTCTGCCATTTGAACAAAAAGCAGCAACAATGACAAACCGGTGATCACTTCAGGCATTACCAGCGGTGCGGTGATCATGTTTGATAAGGTTAACTTAGCCCATGAACGACGGAATCGTGTCATGACAAATGCAGCCATAGTGCCAATAATGACCGCCATAGTGGCACTGTAAAATGCAATACGTAAACTCACCCATACTGCATCTAAGATTTGCTCATCACGAAATAATTCGCCGTACCATTTAGCTGAAAAACCACTCCATACCGTCACAAGCTTAGATTCGTTAAAAGAATAAATAACCAAAATAAACATTGGCGCATATAAGAATAGCAAGCCAAACCATAGCATTACTTTAGAGAAACTTAACTTCTTCATGCATCGTTCTCCATGCTGCGTGACTGATATCTATGGAACAAGGTAATGGGCACAATAAGCAGTGCAAGCATCACAATCGCCAGTGATGACGCTACAGGCCAATCGCGGTTATTAAAGAACTCTTGCCACAGCACCTTACCAATCATTAATGAATCAGGGCCACCTAACAATTCAGGAATAACAAACTCGCCGACAGCAGGAATAAACACCAACATTGACCCCGCTACCACGCCGCCCATTGCTAAAGGCAAGGTGATTTTCCAGAATGTATTGAAACTGCTTGAACCTAAATCAGATGCGGCTTCAATTAAGCTCATATCCATCTTCACCAAGGTGGCATATAGCGGCAAAATCATAAACGGTAGATAGGCGTAAACAATACCGATATAGACTGCAAAATTGGTGTTCAGCATTTGAATCGGTTCAGAAATAACCCCTAACCACATTAAGAAGTTATTAATTAACCCTGTATTACTTAAAATTCCCATCCAAGCATACACTCGAATCAAAAACGAGGTCCAAGAAGGCAACATAACTAATAACAGCAGTACCGGCTGAAATCTTGAGGGGGCTCTGGCAATAGCATAAGCCATAGGAAACCCCAGAATTAAACAGCCAATAGTGGCAATAAATGCCATTTTGAGTGACGTTAAATACGCCATGTAATACATGGAGTCTTGTAATAAGAGGAAGTAGTTACCTAAATTCAGAAAAATAGATAACGTTTCATCAACATAGCTAAACGTCGCTTCATAGGGCGGTATGGCAATCGCAGCAGTTGAAAGACTCAACTTAAGCACGATGGCAAACGGTAACGCAAAAAACATCAGTAGCCACAAATAGGGCATGCCTATCGTGAGATGTCGGCCTCTTAGGCGCTTAAATGGATTTATCATGAGTTTAATACCACCCCGCTAGTATCTTCCCAGCTGATATACACTTCATCTTCCCAAGTTGGGTTATCGGCACGACGCTCACGGTTGGCCATAGAACACTGAACAATTTGGTTGTTTCTCAGTTTGATATAAAATACTGAAATCCCCCCCAAATAAGCGATGTCATGTACCACACCTCTTGCCCAGTTATATTCACCCTCGGGTTGCTCTCGGGTAATGATGGTTTTCTCTGGACGAACAGCAAGTAATACGGACTTGTTATCTAAACTGGTAGAAATACCATGGCCAATATAGAAAGGCTGCTTTAATGTGGGCGATTTGATGATGGCGTGGTCAGCTTCATCTTCAATAATATCGCCTTTGAATAAGTTAACCGTACCGATAAATTCAGCCACCATGCGGCTATTTGGCGCTTCATAAATGTCCATTGGGCTGCCCGTTTGAGCAATCCAACCCTCATTCATAATAGCGATCCGGCCCGCCATGGTCATGGCTTCTTCTTGGTCATGGGTTACCATCACGCACGTTACACCTACTGCTTCAAGAATATCGACTACTTCAAGCTGCATTTGCGTACGGAGTTTTTTATCTAATGCGCCCATTGGCTCATCAAGTAACAGTAATTTGGGACGTTTAGCTAACGAGCGAGCTAAAGCCACACGCTGACGCTGACCGCCTGATAACTGGTGTGGCTTACGCTTAGCATATTTTTCCATATGCACTAGCTTGAGCATTTCTTCAACGCGCTGAGCTATCTCGGCCTTAGGCATTTTGTCTTGTTTAAGACCAAAAGCGATATTCTGCTCAACCGTCATGTGTGGAAATAATGCGTAAGACTGGAACATCATATTGATTGGACGTTCGTATGGAGGCATGTCGGTGATATCTACACCGTCTAGAAAAATTCGGCCTTCAGTCGGTTTATCAAAACCCGCTAACATACGTAGCAAAGTTGATTTACCCGATCCTGAACCGCCCAATAAAGCGAAAATCTCACCTTGATTGATGGTCAATGACACATTATCAACTGCACGGACATCATCAAAAAGCTTACTAACACGATCAATTTTGAGAAGTACTTTATCTTGCGTCTTTGTGGTTGGTTTATTAGTGACGCCCGAGGTGTTTACCATAATACTGCTCCGCCTATTTGGAGTATGTGTTCTGTAACATTGATTATTATTTGGGGTTACATGAAACATTAAAATCTGATTGATGAAAGACTACATTAAGTCGGGCGAGTTTCCTCGCCCGACTATAAAACCTGATTACTGACCAGATTTCACTTTAGTCCACGCGCGTGTCACAACACGTTGAATTTTCATTGGACGAATATCACCAATGTAAAGCTTATCAATTACCGCTTGTGACGGATAAATAGCTGGGTCGTTCTTGATTGACTCATCGACTAAATCCTGTGCTGGAGTATTTGGATTAGCGTAAGCAACATAGTTAGTGATCGGTGCAATAACTTCTGGGCGCAATAAGTAATTGATAAACTTATGCGCATTTTCAACGTTAGTCGCATCTTGTGGGATGGCTAACATATCAAACCAAAGGTTTGCACCTTCTTTTGGAATTGAATAACCAATTTTATTGCCGTTTCCTGCTTCATCTGCACGAGCCGCAGCCTGGAACACATCACCAGAGAATCCAAACGCAACACAAATATCGCCATTCGCTAAGTCAGAGATATAACGTGATGAGTGGAAGTAAGTGATGTATGGACGTACTTTAGCCAGTACTTCAGCCGCTTTTTCATAGTCCGCTGGATTTTTACTGTTTGGATCTAAGCCCAAGTAAATAAGTGCCTGAGGCAACATATCATCAGCAGAATCTAACATTGAGAAACCACATGATGCGATTTTTTCTGCATACTTAGGATTAAAGATAAGTTCTAATGAATCAAATGGCGCATCTTCACCTAACACCGCTTTGACTTTATCGATGTTGTAACCGATGCCATTTGTACCCCATAAATAAGGGACAGCATGCTCGTTTGCAGGATCGGCTTTTTCTAGTTGCTTCATTAAATCAGGCTTTAAGTTGGCATAATTAGTCAACTTAGCGCGATCAAGCTTTTGAAAAGCCCCAGCTTTAACTTGCTTAGCTAAAAAGTGATTTGAAGGCACAACGATGTCATAACCGCTGCGTCCTGAAAGCAATTTAGCTTCAAGCACTTCGTTGCTATCAAAAACGTCATAAATAACGCGAATACCAGTCTCTTTTTCAAAGTTTGCTAAGGTATCTTCAGCAATATAATCAGACCAGTTATACATCTTTACCACTTCTTCAGCATGCAGCGTTGTGCTAGCAAATACCGACGCTGACATAAGCGCGATGGTAGACAGTTTGTTCAGTAGCTTCATATGTTCTCCCTTACTTGGATAATGGTCAGATCTGAGCTGACAGTTTTTCGCTTTTAAAGCGTTATTATCATTCCCTTATAAAAAGGAAATTATCCAATGCTACATCGTATTTCTGCATCGGTAACATCACAGCAAAATGTAAATGCCATAACTTTTTGGATTCTATCAAAAACCTTTTCAATTACTAGACAGTGATACTCTAACTGATTAAAAAATCACTACTTGCTCATAAACATTCATTCGGTTGATATTATTATTCAAAACTTAAAGCCAGTCTATTCGCTATTTTATCGATAAACACTGGGTATATGTATCATTTAACGCGAGTAAGGCTTTTTCAATTAACTCATCTATTTGTGCTTTAGTAATCACTAACGGCGGCGAAATAATCATAGTATCGCCAACGGAACGCATCACTAAACCATGCTTAATACAGGCATCGCGGCACCAGGTTCCCACGCCAATGTTTGACGGGTAACGTTGACGCTTAGCTTTATTTTGCACAAGCTCAATTGCCCCAACCAAGCCTAAGCCGCGCACTTCACCCACTAATGGATGCTCAGCTAATTGTTGTAAAGACTGTTGGAAATAAGGTGCGATTTCAGCGCCCACTTTTTCAACCAACTTTTCTTGCTTGATGATATTAATATTTTCTAGTGCGGCTGCTGCTGCAACAGGATGCCCTGAATAAGTATAACCATGGGTAAACTCACCACATTGTTGCTTGATAACATCAGCAACTCTATCTGCAATTATTACGCCACCCATTGGCATGTATCCAGACGTCATGCCCTTGGCAATCGAAATCAAATCCGGTTGTAAATCAAAATACTCGGCCGCGAACCAATGGCCTGTTCGACCAAAACCACTGATCACTTCATCAAGAATAAGCAAAATATCATATTTAGCTAAAATACGTTTAATTTCAGGCCAGTATGTTGATGGAGGAATAATGACTCCACCCGCCCCCTGAAATGGCTCAGCAATGAAGGCCGCAACATTGTCTTCACCCAAGGCTAAAATTTCAGTTTCTAGCGCTTGTGCCGCTTTTAAACCGAATGCCTCAGGGGTTAAATCTCCGCCTTCTTGATACCAGTAGGGTTGCGCAATATGCACTATTTTAGGGATAGGTAAATCACCTTGTTCGTGCATACCAGACATTCCGCCTAAACTTGCCCCCGCTACGGTAGAACCGTGATAGGCATTATGGCGACTAATAATGGTTTTCTTGTTAGGTTGCCCTTTCAAGTCCCAATAACGGCGCACCATACGCAAGTTAGTATCATTTGACTCTGATCCTGAACCAGTAAAAAACACATTATTCATATGCTTTGGCGCTAATTCAGCAATCGTTTTTGCCAGTTCTATTGCCGGAGGATGCGTACATTGAAAGAAGCTGTTGTAATAAGGTAGTTGCTGCATTTGCTTACTCACAGCATCGACAATAGACTGTCTGCCATAACCCACATTCACACACCAAAGCCCTGCCATTCCATCCAGTAACTTATGACCTTGTACATCCCAAATGTAAACGCCTTCGGCACGTTCAATCACGCGGGTACCTTTTTCGCCAAGGCTTTTAGAGTCAGTAAATGGATGAATAAAATGCGCTTGATCAGCTTGCTGTAATTTTGTTAAGTCTGTCATACCCGTTCCTTTATCGCTGGCAATAAACCACTATTGCCAGCGCTTCAATCAAAAATGCAAATCACTGAAATGTCTCGGTTAGGCTTAAACCGTTAACAATAAGAACTCACGTTCCCAAGAACTGACCACGCGACGGAAGTTCTCTAACTCAGCTTGCTTCACCGCCACAAACCCTGTGGTGAATGATTGACCTAGGTATTCAATACAAGCTTCACTGTCTTGCATTGCCATTAACGCTTCTTCTAACGTGAGTGGTAAACAATATTCATTATTAGTACGACTTTCGTTTGAACGACCTGTCACAGGCGTTGATGGACGTAAACCTTTTTCCATACCAATAAAGCCACATAATAAACTAGCTGCGATGGTTAAATAACAGTTCGCATCGGCGCCTGGTATACGGTTTTCAATACGACGATTTTGTGGTGAAGACTCAGGAATTCGTAAACCACAAGTGCGGTTTTCAACACCCCACTCTAAGTTTACTGGCGCTGATGTGCCAGGTAAAAAACGACGGAACGAGTTTGCGCTTGGCGCCATTAAAGGTAACAGTTCAGGAATATACGTTTGTAAACCAGCAATGTAATTCAAGAATAACTGGCTTTGGGTACCATCTTCTTTAGTGAAAATGTTTTTGCCGGTTTTCTTATCAATCACACTTTGGTGAATATGCATCGCACTACCTGGCTCGTCGGTGACCGGCTTAGCCATAAACGTAGCACAAACGTTATGCTTTAATGCTGCTTCTTTTAGGGTGCGTTTAAAGATGAACACTTGGTCAGCTAATGCTAATGGATTACCATGGCTGAAGTTAATCTCCATTTGTGCAGGGCCATCTTCATGGATCAAGGTATCAATATCTAAGCCCTGGGCTTCACACCAATCATACATGTCTTCAAATAATGGATCATATTCGTTAGCTGCATCAATTGAGAAAGACTGACGACCGGCTTCTGGACGACCAGAGCGACCAACTGGAGGCTTAAGTGGTAAGTCGTGATCGTCACTACGCTGAGTTAAATAAAACTCCATTTCTGGCGCAATGACAGGCTCCCAACCTTTATCTTCATAAAGTTTAAGCACTTTTTTCAGCACGTTACGTGGCGAAAGTTCAATTGGGTTGCCCATACGATCATAACAATCATGTATCACTTGTGCGGTAGCTTCAACGGTCCAAGGTAGCATGAACACGGCGTCTTCATCAGGAACACAAACAAAATCAATATCGGCATCATCAAGTAACGAGTAAAAAATACTGTCATCGATAAAATCACCCGTCACGGTTTGTAACAGCACACTTTCTGGAAGGCGCATGCCTTTTTCATCGATAAACTTATCAACCGGTGCAATTTTACCGCGGGCAATGCCCGTCATATCACTAATAACACATTCTACTTCTGTAATTTTTCTATCTTTTAAAAACTTAATTAACTTATCCATTTGTTATTTCTCTCGTTTAGCAGCATGTAAACGGCAGGCGTTGCCGAATGCATCAAAAATTGACGAATAAAACTGGTTATCTTGTACTTTCCACTCAGGATGCCACTGTACCGCTAGTGCGAAGGCTTGTGCCTCTTTAACAGAGAATGCCTCTACCAATCCATCTGGAGCATGTGCTTCTGGCTGTAACCCTTTACCCAAACGATCGACACCTTGAGTATGAACAGAATTCACTTCTGCAAAGTCACAGCCCCATGCATCGTGGAGCAATCCACCCGGAACAATATCGATTTTATGTGACAAGCCGTACTGCACATCAAGTGGGGCATTTTTATCTTCACGATGTTCAATATATTGGCCAACTTCATGCAATTTTTGGTGCAAGCTACCACCGAACACCACGTTCATCTCTTGAAAGCCACGGCAAATACCTAACACTGGAACACCAGCATCAATAGCAGCTCGAATTAACGGTAAAGTAGTCGCATCACGTTTAGGGTCGTGGTGAGTACCCTCAGCACTGCTTGGGCCTTGATAGTGATGTGGTTCGACGTTAGAAGGAGATCCTGTAAATAAGATGCCATCTAAACGAGAAAGTAACGCTTGGGTGGGTAAATCTATACCGAGTGAAGGGATAACTATGGGGAATCCCTTTGCTCCATTCACTACGCTAAGAAGATATTTTTCACCCACAATATTAAATGGGTGTAACCCTATTTGTTGATTACATGCCACGACCCCAATCATTGGGACATTTGACAAAGACATATCACACCTACTTGAACTGCGTAAACGCAGTGTTCCTTTCAATCTGTTTGGAAGTTTATTGCCTATTGAGTTGTCAGCTTTACCATACATCTACAACCGATGACGGACTCAATAAACCAATATTTTGTGTTCATTTTTTCACACACTACACCTAATTTTGAAACTAGGCAATAGCAATAATGCAACTGAATTCACTTTTATTATTCTAACCAAACAAAACGCTTCAAACGTACTAAAGTTAAGAGTAAATGGTTATTAAAAGGCAATTTAATGAAAATTAAGAATATATATTAGGGTGAAAAACAATACTTTCTGCATAACAACCATTCAGAATATCGAACAATCATGTGCTTAATATTATTTACATTAGCCAAAAAGCTTCAATGTCTTGAAGCGAAAGGACTTGAAAGAAAAATAGCAGAAATACCACAGAGCACATTAATTGCTCCGTGGTAATGTGATCGGATTAAAAATCGCCAGGTGTGGTGGCGCTAACTAATTTGCAGGATTCAGAAAATGGGTTTGAAAAATGATGTGGTAGTTCACTGTTAAAGTAATAACTGTCGCCTTTTTCTAAAACAAATGTTTCATTAGCAACAGTCAGCTCAATTTTTCCCTCGAGAATATATGCCCCTTCCTCACCACGATGTTGCAGCATGTCATCGCCCGTACTGGTGCCTGGTGGATAGGTTTCAAGCATAAGCGACATAGATCGATTAGGAAAATCTCGACCAATCAATTTATACACTAAATCGCCGGTACCTATATCAAGAAGTTCTTCAGAGCGATAAACCACTTTTTGCTCGCCCACTCTACCTTCTTCAATAGAGAAAAACTCTACCAATGACATAGGGATGCCTGCCAGTACCTTTTTTAAGGAACTGATAGAAGGACTGACACTGTTTTTTTCAATCATAGAAATAGTGCTATTCGTCACACCTGCACGTTTAGCTAATTCACGTTGAGAAAGACCACGCATTTTTCGAACAGCTTTTAAGCTTGCTCCAATATCCAATTTATTTCTCCTGAAAAAACATCCTGCTCAAAACACCTACTTTGGATCTGAAATTTAACACTGTTTCATCAACTGATGAAAGGAATTGTATTCTAGCTTAATTCCGTGTTAAATAAAATGCACAATCTGTCGATTAAAACGTACCCATTGACAGTGACTTTTTACTTTTAACAAAATACCGTCGGAGACGCTATGCCAAAACCTTCACCTATCCATAGCGATAACTACCCAGATTCCTTTTATTTTCATAGTGCTAAAGAATTATATAATCATCCACAATTAACAGAATCGATTCACGTTGATGTCTGTATTGTCGGTGGCGGTTTTAGCGGAATTAATACCGCTATTGAACTGGCACAGAAAGGATTTAGCGTTGCAGTTTTAGAAGCTAAACGCATAGGTTGGGGGGCTTCAGGTCGCAATGGCGGCGAACTGATCCGTGGCATAGGCCATGATATTAGCCAATTTAAAAATGTGATCGGTACAGAAGGTGTCAACGCCATTACCCAAATGGGTTTTGAGGCGGTAGAAATTGTTAAACAGCGTGTAACACAACATCATATTCAGTGTGATTTACAAATGGGCTACTGTGATCTTGCCGTTAAACCTCGACATATGCATGAATTAGCGCAAGAGTTTGACGATTTAAAGCAAGCAGGCTATCAACATGAAATAAAGCTACTGGATAAAGCTCACACAAGTGAAGTGATTCAATCAGATTTTTATCAGGGTGCACTAGTCGACATGGGCAGCGGCCACTTACACCCGCTTAATTTAGTACTGGGCGAAGCACGTGTTGCACGTGAAATGGGAGTACAAATTTTTGAAAATAGTCCTGCAGAACATATTTACAAAGGGGATAAACCTGTAGTCAAAACCGCTAAAGGCGAAGTTAACTGCCGCTTTTTAGTGCTTGCAGGCAATGCTTACATTGGTCACAAACTCAATGATTATGTCGGCGGTAAAGTGTTACCCGCTGGAAGTTATTTATTAGCCACTGAGCCACTAACCCCAGAGCAATGCCAGGCGATCATTCCACAAAATATGGCCTTTGCAGACATGCGAGTAGCATTAGATTACTTCCACTTATCGGCAGATAACCGCTTATTATTTGGTGGATTATGTACCTATTCAGGCAAAGATCCCCGTAATATCGAAGCGGCACTGCGACCTAATTTAGAACATGTTTTCCCGCAGTTAAAAGGGGTAAAGATAGATTATCAGTGGGGAGGCATGATCGGTATTGGCGCGAATAGAATGCCGCAAATTGGCCGATTACCCGATGCCAAGAATATTTTTTATGCTCAAGCGTATTCAGGCCATGGCGTGAACGCCACACATATGGCTGCCAAACTGATAGCTGAAGCGATTACAGAACAAGCTGAACGATTTGATATTTTTGATAAAATAAAACACATGACCTTTCCCGGCGGACCGCATTTTCGCTCGCCAATGCTCGCAGCTGGGATGCTTTACCACAGATTTAAAGATATATTTTAATATTACCCAAGCTTTCAACCGCTTCGACTTCACAGCACTTCGTCAGTGCGGGTGAAGTGGGAGCGGATGAAGTAGACATAAATACGGCACTATGTGCGAGATTGTCCTCCAGTAATTGGCAGTGTTTCGCTGGCCCCCCACTCCGCCCAAGAACCGTCATATAACATGACATTTTGTACACCAGACACTTTAGCCGCAACCAGTAAAATACACGCTGTAATTCCGGAACCACAACTAAAGATGAGCTGCTCAGCATCATTGTTGACTGTTTGCTGAAACACAGCTGATAACGCCATTGGGGATTTTAATCGATAGCCATCAAGCACGTTCGCAAACGGTAAATTGACCGCCCCAGGTATGTGGCCGCTTCTAATTCCGGGCCTTGGTTCTGGCGCCAACCCCTTAAATCTTGCCTCTGCTCTGGCATCAACTATTGTGACCCCCTGTTTGTCAAAGGTGCATAACACTGTAGCACTATCACAAACGTACCCTGTTTGCGCTGTTGCGGTCACATTACCTATTCTGATTGGCGTATTATATTGATCTGCTGTGGGTAAATTTTCAGCCATCCATTGGGGCAAACCACCATCAAGAATATACACCTTTTCAAACCCCATGGTTTTGAAGGTCCACCAAGCTCTGGGCGCAGAGTACATCCCTTGGTTATCATAAATCACCACCACACTATCTTGGTTAATGCCTAGTTGTTGTGCAGCCTGGGTAAATTGCTCAACTGTTGGCATGGCATGTGACATGGATGAATGGTGATCAAAAAAATCCTGTTCCAACTGCATATTTATCGCATTTGGAATGCACCTAAACTGTTCATAAACTAAAGGCTCTTTACCTAACACCACATCCATACTGGCATCCAGCAAAATAAAATTGGTGTCATCTAGATGCTCGACTAACCAGGCTGTTGAAACAGTAATGTTATTCATGATTTTTTCCTTGATAAGAGGACAGTATAAATCTGTGGGTTAACCAACTGAAATAGCTAAATAATGCAATGCCAAGGGCGTCAGCAAGTAAATCGGCGCCATCTAAAGTGCGGCTTGGGATAAAACCTTGGCTAATCTCTTCTACCAGCACAAACACGGCCACTAAGCATGATCCAATATAAGCACTAACGCGACCCAATGTGATGGTATTGAACTTTAACGTTAGGTTAGCCAAAAAAGTTAAGGTGCCAAATAATAAGCAATGGCCAACTTTATCACCATAAGGTATATGTTTGATTAAGTCGAAAAACACACTCGATGCGCCAGTATTGGCAAGATAAATAATCCAGATAATAAAGCCTAGAAAAGCGCCCGCCATTAACACCGATAACACATAAAACCGTGATGAAAGCATTCTAAACAGATCCTGAATTGTAAGATGCTGTCTATCCTAGTATACGAACAGCCAAAATGTGCATAAATATCGATAAATATCACCTAAGAGAGGGTTAAAATGCACACAAACAGTATCCATTCAATCGCTTTTATCTTAATAGCGAGTCATATAAAACGCCGAGTGCAAAGGTGTTTTTACAATTCAAGAGCATCTTGAATACCAATGACCTTATCCTGAAAATAGCTAATAAAAAAGCCCTGTGATGAAGGCTCACAGGGCTTGCTTTAAATCAAATGAATTACACGGTCAATGAATTACAATGCAATCCAAGTAGCTTTAATTTCTGTGTACTTGTCGAATGCATGCAACGATTTATCTCGACCATTTCCTGATTGCTTATAACCACCAAATGGCGCAGTCATATCGCCACCATCATAATGGTTTATCCACACCATTCCGCTGCGTAACGCTTTGGCAGTTTTATGCGCTTTAGAAAGATTTGATGTCCATACACCCGCGGCTAAACCGTAAATGGTGTCATTAGCAATTTGAATTGCTTCGTCCATACCATCAAATTCGATCACAGATAAAACCGGCCCAAAAATCTCTTCGCTGGCGATGGTCATTTTGTTGTTCACTTCAGAGAATATCGTTGGCTGGACATACACACCACCGGTATCCGCCATTACTTGTTTGCCGCCTTGTACTAAAGTTGCACCTTCATCTTCACCGGCTTTGATATAGCCTAAAACGTTTTCCATTTGCTGGGTATCAACCATTGCTCCCGTAACCGTATCGGGATCTAATGGATGACCGGGCTGCCAAGATTTTAACTCTTCAGCAATAAGTTGAATCAATTCATCTTTAATGCCAGATTCAACCAGTAAACGCGAACCTGCAGTACACACTTCACCTTGATTAAATGCGATAGCAGAGGCTGCAGCTTGCGCCGCGGCTTTCAAATCAGGTGCATCATTGAAAACGATATTCGGGCTTTTTCCACCCGCCTCTAACCAAACACGTTTCATATTTGATTGCCCAGCATAAATCATCAACTGCTTGGCAATTTTTGTTGAGCCAGTAAATACCAAAGTATCCACATCCATATGTAACGCTAATGCTTTACCGACAGTATGACCCAAACCTGGTAATACGTTTAGCACGCCTTTAGGAATCCCTGCATCCAATGCAAGCTGCGCCATTTTTATCGCGGTTAACGGTGACTTTTCAGAAGGTTTTAATACCACACTGTTACCCGTTGCTAGCGCTGGGCCTAACTTCCAACACGCCATAATCATTGGGAAGTTCCAAGGCACAATGGCAGCAACGACGCCAACAGGTTCACGGGTGATCATGCCTATTTCATTGTGTGCTGTAGGGGCTATTTCATCATAAATTTTGTCGATGGCTTCACCACACCATCTGATTGCGCGAGCCGCACCCGCTACGTCAACCGCTTTGGCAAACTGAATAGGCTTACCCATGTCGAGGGTTTCAAGTAAAGCAAGCTCATCTGCATTTTGCTCTAAAAGCTCGGCAAAACGGATCATAATCGCTTTACGCTTTACAGGAGGAAGTTCAGACCATGTACCGGCTTCAAACACGGCTTTAGCATTTGCCACAGCTTTGTTGGCATCTTGATAATCGCAACTGGCGACTTTAGCTAGCATGCGGCCATCAACAGGGCTAATACAATCAAATGTTTCACCCGATTGTGCTGATTGATACTCACCATTAATCATGGCGTTGCCATTAATAGTGAGACTTTTTGCGAGTTGTTCCCATTCGCTACGATTTGTTGGAGAGCTCATTGCCACCTCGACATCCTATATGTGCATGTTTGGCTGTAACCAAATTAATTAGCCAAACAACCTGACTGTAATTACAGAGTGTAATTGATGCTTCAAATTATGCTGAACCGACAAAAATTTCAATATATTTTACAAAATTGTCCAATTTACTTTAATTTTTTACCAAAACCTCTTCCATGTTCATTATATTTGATATAGCGTAGCAAATATTGACCATCAATAGATGTATTGACTACAAAAAAGTGTGCTGATAACGCAATTTCAGTGCGATGAAAAACAAGGAATTAGCAATGCAACAACATCCGCCTCAATCAAGCAGTTCATCAATATCCACGCCAGACATGGCAAACTATTGGATGCCCTTTACTGCCAATCGACAGTTTAAAGCCAACCCAAGGTTACTGACCCAAGCTGAAGGTATGTACTATACCGATGATCGTGGCCAAGCTGTGCTAGATGCCACTGCGGGGTTATGGTGTTGTAATGCGGGTCATGGTCGCAAAAAGATTTCTGAGGCGGTCAGCAAACAGATTAATCAAATGGATTATGCCCCTTCATTCCAATTGGGTCATCCATTGGCATTTGAATTAGCCCAAAAACTCACCCAAATGAGTCCTGATGGACTTGATAAAGTGTTTTTCACTAACTCAGGTTCTGAATCAGTTGATACCGCATTAAAAATGGCTCTGTGCTATCACCGCGCAAATGGTCAACCTTCACGCACTCGCTTTATCGGCAGAGAGCTTGGATATCATGGTGTCGGTTTTGGCGGGATCTCAGTAGGTGGTATTGGCAATAATCGTAAAACGTTTAGTGGCCAGTTATTGCAAGGGGTCGATCATTTACCCCACACCTTAGATATTGCTAACAATGCATTTTCAAAAGGGCTACCGAAAAATGGCATTGAAAAAGCTGAAGTATTAGAACAACTGATTACCCTACACGGTGCAGAAAACATTGCCGCCGTGATTGTTGAACCCATGTCAGGTTCTGCTGGGGTTATTTTACCCCCTGATGGTTATTTAAAACGCTTACGCGAAATCACCCAAAAACACGGCATTTTATTGATATTTGACGAAGTCATTACCGGATTTGGTCGATTAGGCGCAGCGTTTGCCAGTGATTTTTGGCAGGTAACACCAGATATTATTACTACAGCCAAGGCCATTAACAATGGCGCGATTCCGATGGGCGCAGTGTTTGTTAGTAATACCATTCATGATACCTGCATGCAGGGTCCAGAAAACATGATTGAGTTTTTCCATGGTTACACTTATTCAGGGCACCCTGTTGCTGCCGCTTCTGCATTAGCCACTTTAGCGATATATCAGGAAGAGCAACTTTTTGAACGCGCTAAAAACCTTAGCCAATATTTTGAAGACGCGGTGCACAGCTTGAAAGGCTTACCGAACATTATCGATATTCGCAATATTGGTTTAGTTGCGGGCATTCAGTTTGCCCCCAGCGACAAAGGAGTGGGTAAACGTGGGTATGAGATATTCGACCACTGTTTTAGAAATGGCACTTTAGTCCGTGCCACTGGCGATATTTTGGCCCTTTCGCCACCGCTAATTGTCGAAAAATCGCAAATAGATGACATGGTCAATAGCCTGTCTGATGCGATACTGGCAGTGGGTTAACGGCTACTGATTTGATCACTCAACAGCACAAACACAACTACATTTACACTATTAATAGAAAGGTTTTTTATGCTCACTTTATCTCATTACGTCAATGGCAAGCACACTGAAATCAGTCAACGCCAGCAACCTATTTATGAACCCGCTAGTGGAGAACTTCGCGGCCATGTGTCGTTAGCGAGTACACAAGAAGTGAGCCATGCCGTTGAGATTGCAAAACAAGCCTATCAAACATGGTCACAGGTAACGCCACTCAATCGCGCACGCGTACTGTTCAAGTTTAAAGCATTAATGGAACAACACATTGATGAGCTAGCTGAACTTATCACTCGCGAGCACGGCAAAGTATTAGAAGATGCCAAAGGTGAATTGGTACGTGGTTTAGAAGTGGTTGAATTTGCTTGTGGCATTCCACATTTACTGAAGGGCGAACATACTCAACAGGTTGGCGGTGGCGTAGATTCATGGTCTGTGAATCAATCTTTAGGCGTTGTCGCAGGAATTGCACCGTTTAACTTCCCAGTAATGGTACCTATGTGGATGTTCCCTATTGCCATCGCTTGCGGCAATACTTTCATCATGAAGCCTTCTGAAAAGGATCCAAGCTCTGTGCTGCGCATGGCTGAATTACTCACTGAAGCAGGTTTACCTGATGGAGTATTTAACGTTGTCAATGGTGATAAAGAAGCCGTTGATACGCTGCTAACTCACCCAGATATTCAAGCAGTTAGCTTTGTTGGTTCAACGCCAATCGCCGAATATATTTACAGTACAGCCTCAGCGCACGGTAAACGTGTACAAGCATTAGGTGGCGCTAAAAACCACATGTTATTAATGCCAGATGCTGATTTAGACCAAGCGGTTAAAGCGCTTATGGGCGCAGCTTATGGCAGTGCAGGCGAACGCTGCATGGCCATTTCAGTCGTGTTAGCGGTTGGAAATAGCGGCGACAAATTAGTAGAAGCTTTACTGCCACAAATTGAAAATCTTAAAGTGGGTAACGGCTTAACACCAGAAATGGATATGGGGCCTTTAATTTCAGCCCAGCACCTACAAAAAGTTCGCGACTACGTGGAAAAAGGCGTGGCTGAAGGCGCAACACTGATTGCCGATGGCAGAAATTTATCGGTAAAAGATCAGCAACAGGGTTACTTTTTAGGGGCATGCTTGTTCGATAACGTCACCCCTGAGATGACCATTTACCAAGAAGAAATTTTTGGTCCGGTATTAGCCATTGTACGCGTAAAAGATTACGCCGAGGCGCTTAACCTGATTAACAAACACGAGTTTGGTAACGGCACCGCGATCTTCACTCAAAATGGTGAAGCTGCACGCCATTTTTGCCACCATGTTGAGGTTGGTATGGTTGGGGTTAACGTGCCTATTCCTGTACCAATGGCATTCCATAGCTTTGGCGGTTGGAAACGCTCATTGTTTGGTCCTTTGCATATGCATGGACCAGATGGCGTTCGTTTTTATACAAAACGCAAAGCCATTACCGCAAGATGGCCAAAAGCATCAGTCACCACTGAAGGCTCGGCGTTTATCATGCCGACAATGAACTAATCTCGAGTACATAAACATGACAAAACTAATCAATGATATCGAGAGCTTTGCAACATCATCAGCTGAAATCGAACAATATCATTTACCTGATGAAAAAAGACTTAACGGCAACCCATTACAAAGCATACAAAATCATTATGCCAGCCCATGCGCACAATTTAATGTAGGCATATGGGAGAGTGATGTTGGTTGTTGGAACGTTGAATATACTGAACATGAGTACTGCGACATTCTCGCAGGTACTAGCATCATAACCGATGTGAATGGTGCCAAACTGACTGTCAATGTGGGTGACAAGTTTGTCATTCCTGCTGGCTTTAAAGGTACATGGGAAGTAACTGAAAAGTGTAAGAAAATTTATGTTATTTTTGAAAATTAAAATTATTTAAGTAAAAAGTAAGCTGACATAAACAAAAGTATCTTTGTCCCAATGGGATGGAAACAACCTTTTGTATGTAAAGCACCTACACTGTAAAAAAATATGATGAAAAATTACACCAAATCAGTTGATGTGTAAAAAATGTTAAACTATGATTTAACTCAACCTAATTTAGGTTGGTTAGATTGTGCCCAACAGCTCTTCAATATAACTGAATATATGGGAGCAAATAACAAGCGGTAGAATGATCAGCAATTAATCTTGGTTTTGTTTTATATAAACCAAAAGAATTTAACGCTTTGAGTTCAACACAAAGCATTAAATACACAATAATAAAACTTGAGGGATGAAAATGAAAAAATCACTATTACAAGCTGTGGCTTTATCAAGCACACTGTTACTTAGCGGCAGTGCGCTTGCTGAATTCTCGGCTAATATTGGCGCAACCTCTAATTATCTATGGCGTGGCGTAACTCAAACTGATGATGCTGTTGCAGTACAGGGTGGCTTAGACTACGCACATGAATCAGGTTTTTATGCAGGAACTTGGGCCTCTAATGTCGACTTTGGCTCTCCAGATGAAGAAGAAATGTTAGATGGCATAGAAACTTACGGCACCTACGAAACCGATTTTTATGCCGGCTATGGTGGTGAGTTTGGTGAAGATTTCTACTATGACATAAGCTATATTTATTATGCTTATCCAGATTCAGATTATGACCTTAACTTTGGTGAAGTGACCCTACTTGTCGGTTGGCAATGGTTAGAAGTGGGTTATACCCAAGTGGTTAATGCTGATGATGATGTATCAGGTGCTGATGACGAAACAGATTGGAGCTATGTACAAGCTAATCTAAGTTTCCCATTAACTGAAAAAGTTAATTTAGGTCTGCATTATGGTTACTCTATGGGTGACGTCGCTGATGATTTATACGGCGATAGCTATTCAGATTACAATATCTCATTAAGTGCCGATACCGATGTAGGCACAGTATCATTTATGGTCTCTAAAACAGATTTAGACAATGATGTTTGGGGCAAAGATGATGCTAAAGTTGTAGTAGGTTACGTATATAACTTTGACCTATAAACTATTGAGTTAGTTAATAAGTTAACGCCACCCTAGGGTGGCGTTTTTATTTTTAGCCCTAAACCACCTACTTCAGTAGCTTATTAACGTGAGCCACTAACCACGGCAGGTGTAATCGCCCCACGCAAGCCATTTATAGGTGGTTAAGGCATCCAACGCCATTGGCCCTCTGGCATGCAATTTTTGAGTACTCACCGCCACCTCTGCACCTAAACCAAATTGAGCACCATCGGTAAAACGCGTGCTGGCATTAACATATACCGCCGCTGAATCAACTTGATTCATAAAGTAACTTGCCGCGTGAATATCATCGGTTAATATCGCTTCAGAATGCCCGCTTGAATGCTGACGAATATGAGCGATTGCCGCATCAATGTCAGCAACCACTTTTATGCCTAAAGTTAATGATAACCACTCAGTCGAAAACGACTCATCATCGGCAGGTGTGATATCAAACCCTAATCCACTTAAATAGCCCTGAGTTTGCTCACACACATAAAACTTCACCCCAAGGCTATGTAAATGTGCTGCCACCTTAGGGACAAAGGCTGCGGCAACTTGCTGGTCGATTAACAAGGTATCTAAAGCATTACACACGGTAGGTCGTTGCACTTTCGCGTTAGCAATCACGTCAACAGCACGGTTCAAATCAGCTTTTTTATCGACCAATAAATGGCAAATACCAATACCACCCAGAATAACTGGAATACTTGATTGTTCAGCGCATAAGCGCTGTAACGCTTGCCCGCCACGTGGAATGATCATATCGACATACTTATCTAAGCGCAGTAAACCACTTACAATTGCCCGCTCTGGGGATGCGATTAATTGCACCGCATCTTGCGGTAAGTTCAAGCTATTGAGCGCGCCTCGAATAACATCACTGAGTACTTTATTCGACTCGATGGTTTCTTTACCGCCACGTAAAATAACCGCATTACCGGTTTTTAATGCTAATACCGCAATATCCACGGTCACATTCGGGCGGGCTTCGTAAATCACGCCAACGACCCCAAGAGGCACGCTTCGCTGGGTCAGTCGTAATCCATTATCAAGTAACTGGCTGGCCGCTTCTTTACCGATAGGATCGGCAAGGGCTATCACATTATCAATGTCACCAATAATGCCGGCTAATCTCGCTTCATCAAGCAGTAAACGGTCAATCATGGCATCGGTTAACCCATTGGCCTTGGCGGCCGCCACATCTTTAGCGTTTGCAGCTAAAATCGCACTGGCATTATCAGCTAAACGTTCACTGATGGTACTGAGTAAATTATTTTTCTGGGTAGATGTTAACGTGGCAAGGGTAAAACTTGCCGCCTTGGCACGTTGACCTAAACCTTGCAAATATTCATTAATTTGCGCTTGGCTGGCGTCATCCTGATTAACTGACATGAGTTTTCTCCTTGTTTTCTAATACAACCATGTCATTGCGGTGCACAGCGGCATCCCCATAGTCATACCCTAAAATATCTTCAATTTCATTGGAATGTTTGCCGCTGATTTTACGTAAGTCAGCGGCGCAATAACGGCTTATGCCCTTAGCTAAAACACGCGTTTCTGTATTAATAATTAAAATGGTGGCGCCTCGATCAAACTCCCCTTCAATGCGGATGATCCCTTTAGACAATAAACTGCGCCCGCTTTCTACAACTGCCCGAGCAGCCCCCGCATCCACAACCAGCTTACCTTGGCTAGCAGGCCCAGCTAATATCCACTGTTTACGACTTTCTAAGGGCGAATCTATCGCACTAAAATGAGTTCCGACCGACTCCCGCAGGGCGACTTTATTAATCACATCGGGATGATGACCTGAAGCGATCACCACCTCAATTCCCGCGCGTCTCGCAATATCTGCCGCCTCAAGTTTAGTGGCCATACCGCCGGTGCCTAATCCAGAAACCGACCCACCCGCAAGTAAGCGCAAGCTGTCATCAATATTCACCACTTGTTTGATTAATTGAGCATCGGGATTGGTACGCGGATCGGCATCAAACAAGCCTTTTTGATCGGTAAGTAAAATCAACAGGTCAGCATCACACAACAACGCCGCACGAGCCGATAAGTTATCGTTATCGCCGACTTTAATTTCGTTGGTGGCGACCGCATCATTTTCATTAATAATCGGGATAATATTGTTATCTAATAGCGCGTTTAACGTATCGCGCGCATTGAGGTAGCGCTCTCTGTCTTGCAAGTCTGCACGGGTTAGCAATAGCTGACCCACATGCAAGCCATATAAACTGAACAATTGCGACCAGGCCAGAATTAATTGGCTTTGCCCCACCGCCGCAAGCAATTGTTTGTGCGCCATGGTGTCGGGCAAAATGGGATATTGTAAATGTTCACGTCCCGCGGCAATTGCACCTGAAGTGCATAACACTACTTCAACACCAGACTTCATTAAGTTAGCCATTTGTCTGGCTAATTCAACCATATGTGCCTTGTCTAATTTCTTGCTGCCGGAAGTCAGTACACTGGTGCCTAACTTCACTACCACGCGGCGATAACCCATTTAGCCTTCTCTCTAATTTACTTGATAATATTCCGAACTATTTTTATACCCAATTCAATGTTGAATTCCTAGATAAAGCTGCAATCAAATGGGTTTAAGTGCATTTTATTTGTGATCTGCCATAAAAAAGGGCTATGCATTGCATAACCCTTAATCAAATGGCGCTAATCTTGAACGCGTTAAACTTTGCAAAACAATCTTGAAAGCTCAACCGCCCTAGTTGTCGTTAGCCGTAGATAAACTTCACTAAGAACAACAAGGCAATAAATACCACTCCGGCATTTAAGTCTTTAATACGGCCCGTTAACAGCTTTATCACTAAATAAGAAATAAACCCGAAACCAATGGCGTTCGCAATAGAGAAGGTAAGCGGCATTAATAAACAAGTGACCACTACAGGTGCAGCTTCAGTCAAGTCATCCCAATCCACATTGATAAGACCAGACATCATTAAAATAGCGACATAAAATAGTGCGCCTGAAGTCGCATACGCAGGGACCATTCCAGCCAGTGGCGAAAGGAACAAGGCGGCTAAAAATAATACCCCAACCACAACAGCGGTTAAACCGGTACGACCACCAGCACTGACACCTGCTGTACTTTCAATGTAACTTGTGGTGGTTGAAGTGCCTAATGCAGCACCGGTAATGGTGGCAACACTGTCTGCGGTTAATGCACGTTTCACTCTTGGTAAACGGCCTTTATCATCTAAAAAACCACCACGTTGAGCCACAGCAACTAAGGTGCCTGATGTATCGAATAAATCGACAAACAAGAACGCAAAAATCACTGAAATCATACTGATTTCTAATACGCTTGATAAATCCATTTTCATGAATGTTGGCGCAATAGAAGGCGGCAATGACATAACCCCATTGTATTGCACATCACCAAATAGCAAACCTAATACCGTCACTATCATGATGCTTAAGATTACCGCCGCTTTCCAGCCGCGCTGCACCATAGCAATGATCAGGAAAAACCCAAGTGATGCCATTACTGCCGGAAATGAGGTGATATCACCCATAGTGACTAACGTGGCAGGACTTGCCACCACAATGCCCGCACTTTTAAGGCCGATTAATGCTAAAAACAGACCAATACCCGCAGCAATACCTAACCGTAATGACATTGGAATGCTATTCACAATCCACTCACGAATTTTGACTAGAGACAACACTAAGAAACAAACACCAGACATAAACACCGCGCCTAACGCGGTTTCCCAGCTGTATCCCATCTCGCCGACGACGGTGTAAGTGAAAAACGCATTCAGTCCCATTCCTGGTGCTAAAGCGATTGGATAATTTGCTAATAATCCCATGATCAAACAGCCAATTGCCGCCGCTAAACAGGTTGCGACAAATACTGCGCCATGATCCATCCCTGCATCAGCAAGCATCATAGGGTTAACAAAGATAATGTAAGCCATAGTTAAAAACGTAGTCAGTCCAGCAACCACTTCTTGTTTTAACGAGGTATTGTTTTGTTTCAGTTTAAATAGTTTTTCTAACATGGAACCATGTTCCTTGGATGAGGGTTAATTAATATTGTTATAATTTTGAGCAATTTCGATAATTTGACCCCGAATGCTCAAAGCCGCGAGATTATATCCCGTAATATGTCATAAAATCATACTTTGGTCGCAAAAACACCTTATAAAGCCTGAAAACAGACTTTTGCTAACAGGTTAATCATCGTCGTTCATTGCTGACGGCTTGGCTGAAATTAACGGGTTACTGGACAAAATCGGAGTGGAAGGTTTCAGTTTAATAAAACTGTAACCTGATAGAATTAAATCCTCATAGATTTGAGTTTAATTACAAGTGCAGATAATCTAGCGAGGCGCCGCAGGCACATCCATGTGGGCATAACCAAAACAAATATCATCCATGTTAAACAGCCAGTTCGGCATTCATGCCTCTCGCTCAGAAATGTTTCACTTAGTGAAACTTCGCCCTGTTTTGGATACTCGCTAGCTCATCTGCACCCGCAGTATGATCTCTTCGATTTAGCTTCATTGAACGCTGCGGGAAAGAGCTATATAAAACAGGGGTTAACTCATTTTTGAATATAAACGTTTTAGAAAAGGCAGTGTTTCAATTTACTTTTTATAAAAGTTTACCCTGACCCCACTAAATTCTGACCCCACTAAATTTTTGGCGTTTTTTGACTGGCCTAACTCGACGCCGCTTAAATGAAAGCGGCACCAAGTCAGCATCATTAAGCCGTTTGCGTTATATCTAATGTGGACGGCTTCATTACGCTAAAACGGTGGAACAGTACTAACCCCAAGGCAGCGACGACGCCAAGCCCGCCAATGATGTACCACATCAATGCTGGTTGATTAGCCGCCTTAGCTACTTCGGCATAGAGGTAGCCAGAGAGAGGCCCAGCCAATAAAAAGCCGATGGCTGATGAAACAAAGTAATAACCCATAAACATCGCTTTCTTATCGTGCGGTGCAAAACTGGCGACATACTCCTGACTTTTCGGCGAGGCCACCATTTCACCAATTGAGAACACCAGTATCGAGGTGAGTACCATAGCGCCGCCCATCAAGATACCATGGGCAAGTCCGCCTAATGCTGTGCCGAGTGCTAAAATCAGGGTACCTGCAACCAGCACGGGAAGCGGACTGAACTTCTCTGCGATACGACTGACCGCGATCTGCATCAATACGATAGAGAGGAAATTTAACCCTATAAGATACTCAGGATTAATCTGGCGATATTGGCTTGACCATTGCTCTGCGTACTGCTGTGCCAGTGTTGGGGATTGTCCTATTAGTGGCAAGGCATCATTGAGTACATTGAGCGGTACCATTATCTTGGTATGCACCAGCTCAAAATAGACTTGCTGAGCATTAATCACACCAGCAAGGTGCTCACCAGCTAAACGCTGTAGTTCACTGTTAATAAGTGACAGATCGACGGGCGCAAAGAATGCCAGCAGATCGGGCGACCATGCAAGTAACTGTACTAAGTCTTGGGTATCGACAAAGTCACGGATATAGATAGGTAAGGTAATAAATATCTGCTGATAGACCATCCAAAAACCAGAGAGTATCAATAAGTAAGTTACAAATGGCTTATTACCTACTGTAATTTTTTGTCGATACCAAGGCGCATTGCGCTGATGGCTGGCCAGGTAGTTCCATAGTCCGTGGCCACTAAACCAGAGGGCATAGGTTATTAGACAAGTTTGGCCGCTGATCCACTTTGCGCCGTAAGACATTAAGATGATTAATGTGCCAAAGAAGAGGATGGCAAAACGTGCGTTACCCAATACATCCTGAATATCCTTTAACACTTGCGAGAGTGGCTTACCTTGTTGCTTATGGGGATCTGTGGGTTCTTGGTAGAAGAAAATGGCGGGAATGAAATTAAGGCCTATCCAGAACGCCGACATGATAAACACCCAGTCCCAGCTAATGGCGCGTACATAGCCAGCGATAAAGGGGCCAAGAAATCCGCCAATATTTACCATCATGTAGAAAATACCAAAGCCTATGCCTCGATTGGTATTGTCAGTGGTTCTGGCTACAGTGCCTGTCACCACAGGTTTAAAGCAAGCCGCGCCAATCGCTACGCCCATAAAGGCGATAAAGAAACCACTGAAGCTGGTGACTTGCCCAAGCAGATAATAGCTGGGACACATAATACCGTAGGCGATTAGGAACATTTTTCGATAGCCATAACGATCGGCCAAAGCCCCGGTTAACACCGGGAACAGATAGAGAAAGAAAGGGATCATCCCTTGTAATAACCCACGTTCTTGCTCGGTAAAGCCCAAGCCACCTTGATTGTGTGGCGATGTAATGTAAAGCGATGAAAGGGTAAAGAAGCCATACCAAGCGAGTCGCTCGAAGATCTCCATGGTATTGGCGACAAAAAACGTCTTCGGTAAAGGGGTACGTTCTGTAGTCATTACTATTCTCGTATATTGTATACATTTGTTAATTTTATGCTATCGACTATTGAACGGGAATACAAGTTCGATCCAGAAGTGGGTGAAAAAGCAGTAAGGATAGAAATTAGTGGGTCAGGAAATTAGTGGGTCAGAGTAAACTTTAAAAAGGGGGTTGATATGCACATACTATTGAATGGCTTTTTCTTCCCTGAATGGCGCACTCGATGAATATGTTCGAGCTTACCCTACCTTGTCCTTAAGTTTTGATACTTTAATCTACTTTATACTTTTTAACTCAATGTTTTAATAAAAGTTGTACTGGGTAGGTTAAGTGAGTCCGTGACGGCAATCTAATCCATTGCCTGCCGCTGGGATGTTCAGGATGAACGGAATGTCGCGTTTACATGGATGTGAAAGAGCGACCTTATGTGCAAGCACGACCGTGACACGCTGCACTCTTTTATAAATCAAAGGTCCCTGAAATTTTCGTCTCTTCGATTTAGCATTGTTTGTTACTAATAGAAAAAACATAAAAATTTAATTCAAAGTATCATTTTGCTTTAAATCTTGGGTTCAAATAAAGCCAAATCGAAGAGATAAAATGGCCCGGTGTAGATACGGCTGAGGGTATCGAAAACAGGGACGTTTTCGTTAAGCGGCCATGGATGGCGTAAAGCGCCCCGAAGCAGGATCTACAAAGGGATTATTACCTATTAGATTTAAATTGAGGTCATCGAGACTCTTTATTTCGAGAACCCGTGAGCTTGGCATGGATGCCAAACTAGCTTTCGTTAGGCCATGGTCACTCTTTGACATCCCTGCCACCGTGACATTTGTAAATCCGTTTATTTCAAACGCCAATAACTGCTCATTCATGCCTATGAAATAACAAAAAACAGGCAAAAAAAAGCCTACTCATAGAGTAGGCTGACATGGTTCAAGCATCCCGTTGGGGAACGGAAAACTAGTATCACTTGGGGGAGTGATAAGGGAATCAATCAAGTTGATCAATTACCCGAGTCAAAACGTCAAAACGACGAAAAAAGGTGGTGAACGGTCAAACGGAAATAAGTAAAGCGATTTAAAACTTCATGGCGAATAAACCGCCACGCAAAACTTCTGGGTTAATCCAAGTGTTTTGCCAATAAATTTTGCCATTGCCTAAATAAGACATAATAAATTCTCCAAATTAAAGTTGTTAAACCTAGTAGTGGCTCTGGTCCATGGAACTTACTTTTTCTCAATCCATTGAGACAACTTTCTTTCACTCGTTTCCTTGGAGATAACATCCATCCTGGATTTACTAGTATTGACGGCGTCACGCCAGCCAACGAGAGTAATTATACGAAACTGTAATTAAATTACAAGTATTTTTTGATCTTAATCATAAAAAACCTTTATTAAGTAATATCATTACAAAATAAAGGTTTTAACATTTTCAGATCAACTTATTAACAAAGAGCTATATAACTGTTATTAAAGGATAATCTTGCAACAAATTAACTTTTAGCGAAATGTAATAAAGCAACCAAAGGTTGAGCGGTCGGTTTACCGTATAACGGGTCACCCTCTGTCGCACTACCAGCAATGTCGATATGGGTATAACTCAATGGTAAATCACTTTGTAAATGATGTAAGTCTAACCCTGAAGCCTTGAGCAAAAAGGCTGCCGGATATTGATGACCACGTGCAGTCACTGATGACGGAGCATTATTGGAGGAGATCACATCAGCAGCGCCATTTTTATCTGCCACTTTATCGAAGTCTTCTGGGCGTAAATAAGACACTTCAAAAGGCTCTGCCCATTGTTGGCCAATCTGTTGAAGCTTTGCGGCTACACCTTGCTGCTTGGCCACAGCATTTTCAACCAATGCGCTATAACCGCCGTAAGCACGAACTACATGCCCAGTTAATGTTGCTACTGAAAACAAACTTGGGGCGATAGATTGGGTTGCTTGAATACGTAAATGCGATAATAAGTCGGCTAATACTAGGCGCCCTTCGGCATCCGTATTACCAATACGGACACGCACTCCGGCATGACTGGTAATAATTTCATCGGTGACAAATGCTTCGCTGCCTATGCTGTTACGCACTAAACCTAATTCAGCAATCACTTTGACCCCTTTGGGTTTAAGCAGTGATAATGTTTTCATTAACCCCGCTACCGCAGCGGCGCCGCCTTTATCGCGGCTCATTCCCGCCATTCCCCCAGCGATTTTGATATCGGCTCCGCCTGTGTCGTAAACCACACCTTTACCAGCAAATAACAAGGTTCGGTTAATTTCGCCCTCGCCTGTATAAGTCAGTTTAACAACTCGTGGGTGATGTCTAGCAACATCAAATGAGCTGCGCCCCACTGCACTCAATAACGGGTAGTCTTTCAGTAACGTGGCTTTATCATCCACAACGGCAACCTCAAGGTCACTGTCTTTAAAGGAAGTAACACAGTAGTTGGCAAAATGAATCGCGCTCATCCGCTCCGGTTCGGTGCCACATAAGTCTCGAGCCAACACCCTGCCTGCTTCGAGGGCATTTAACAAATCACTTTTCGGGTGGCTGCTCATCACGCCAATGGCACTGAAGGCGGGTGATAACGCTTGGGCCTCACGTGTTTCCAGTGGTTGCCATAACACTTGTCCACACGCCAATGCAGCAACATCTGCCGCAAAACTGAATCTGTGATCGGTTGATGCCGCCACTACCAGCAAAGGTTTATTCGCGCCGGCATCTTTGGCTATCGTAATACCTTCTTTGGCGGCTTTAGCATAAATACGCACATCGGCGTAATCATCATTTCCAGTAACAGGCGAGATAATCAAGCGACCACCTGCCAGTCCTGGGGCAAATAATAACGTGGCTTGTTTACCAACCCGATGATCGATGTGCTTGGCGTGCTCTGCCAACAAACTAATTTCTTGCTGGGCTACATCATTCAAATTAGGTGTGACAACCACTACGGCATCAAAACCTTCACCGTCAAAAATAGCTTGATCGTTATTTACATCAATTACTGGCACCTGAAACATGGTTTTTCCTTATTATTGTTTTCACTATGGCGATAGCAGCACATGAACTTTTTTAGATCACATCAGCTTTTAAAGTTAATTAATATTTACATAATAGCGTTTATAGATCTAAGAAAAAACACGCTGTCACAATAGCATTTAAACAGCCTATGTTAGAATAACGCCATATTTTTCAGATTGAGGATGTTCCGTGACCGCATTAAACCAATTATATCCACAACCTCTATGGCAATGGTTCGAACAAATTTGTGCTATTCCCCACCCTTCTAAGCATGAACAAGCATTATCAAATCACATTCAACAGTGGGCAAAAGGTAAAGGCCTTAGCGTTGTTGAAGACAAAGTAGGTAACCTTATTATCCGTAAGCCTGCTACACCTGGCATGGAAAACCGCAAAATTGTCGTGCTGCAGGCACACATTGATATGGTGCCGCAAAAGAATGCAGATAAAGTGCATGACTTTGAAAAAGATCCTATCGAAGCCTATGTTGATGGCGAGTGGGTAAAAGCGAAAGGCACCACTTTAGGGTCAGATAATGGCATTGGTATGGCATCAGCGTTAGCGGTTTTAGCCAGCGATGACATTAAACACGGCCCTTTAGAAGTGTTATTAACCATTGATGAAGAAGCTGGCATGACTGGCGCATTTGGCCTAGAAGCCGGGTATTTAGACGCCGAGATTTTGATCAACACCGACTCTGAACAAGAAGGTGAAATTTACATGGGCTGTGCTGGCGGTGTGGATGCGCAGATATCCCTTCCCTTGTCATGGCAAGCACCAGAGTTAAGTAATCAATCATTCAAGCTGACATTGTCAGGCATTAAAGGCGGTCACTCAGGGGTAAACATTCACCTTGGCCGTGGTAATGCCAACAAATTACTGGCGCGTTTCTTATTTAAATATAGCGATGAATTAGCCCTAGAATTAGTTGATTTCACTGGTGGCTCGCTGCGTAATGCCATTCCGCGTGAGGCCAGCATTAGCTTTATGTTACCAAGTGAAAATGTTGACGCCTTAAAGCAAGCGATCAGTGATTTTCAAGCCGTTGTCCGTGCAGAGTTAGCCATTGCCGATCCAAGCATGTTACTGACTCTTAAATCAATTGATGCCCCTGCCAAAGTGATGGGTGAAGATGCGCAAAACTGTTTAATCGATTTCTTGCATGCTTGCCCCAATGGCGTGATGCGCATGAGTGATGAAGTTGCAGGCGTGACAGAAACGTCATTAAACGTTGGCGTGATAAATACTGAACAGGAAAGCGTTGAAATATTATGCTTAATTCGTTCATTAATTGATTCTGGTCGAGATGAAGTGCAAGGCATGTTAAATGCGTTAGCCAATCTTGCCGGTGCCAGCATTGAATTTAGTGGCGCATATCCTGGCTGGAAGCCAGATAACAGCTCGCCGGTTATGGCAATTGTGCGCGACACCTATAACGACATTTATAAAAAAGACCCAACCATTATGGTGATCCATGCAGGTCTTGAGTGTGGCTTATTTAAAGAGCCTTACCCAAACATGGACATGGTGTCGATTGGCCCAACCATTCGCTACCCGCATAGCCCTGATGAAATGGTTAACATTGAAACCGTTGGTCAATACTGGCAGCTACTATTAGCAGTGTTAGAGCGCATTCCAGAAAAAGCTTAAACGGCTGTTAACGCTAACAAGATTTTGATATTCCCTATCAGCCTTGCGTAAGCAAAATATTAAAACTGCAAATCGAGTTGGGTAACCGACTTAGTTTGCAGTTTTTTTTCATTCGATTCTCCCACATCAGCTAAACCAACACTGACCCCTAATAATCGTATGCCTCTGCCATTAGTGCGAGATAAAGCTTGTGCTAATAAGTCATAAAACAAATTAACCGACATTTCTGCACTACGATGTTCTATGGTGGTTTGTTTAAAGTCATTAAATTTAATTTTTACCACTTGCTTGCTTATCTGCCTACCTTTGGCACTGCGGTTGACTCGGGTATCTAACTCTTGAATCAATTGCGGCAAGACTTGATGGCATTGTGCTAGGGTAAAAATGTCTTTTGCGAGGGTGGTTTCTACCCCAACCGACTTACGCACTCGATTGTTACTAATAGGCCTTGAATCAATACCATTGGCGCGTTCAATCAGTACTGCGCCAAACTTGCCAAAGGCTTCAAGCAATTTGTTTTTCGGATACTGCTGCACATCGGCACAGGTTTCTAATCCCAACAGCGACAGCTTTTGTGCTGTTACCTTGCCGACGCCCGGAATTTTCTTTAGTGGTAAAGTGCGCACAAATTCAGGAATATCATCAGGAGTTATCACATACTGGCCATTAGGTTTATTTAAGTCGGACGCTATTTTGGCAAGAAACTTAATTGGTGCGATGCCCGCCGATGCTGTTAATCCGGTTTCAGCTTCAATGTCTGCTCGAATAGCTTTGGCAATTAAAGTGGCACTGCCGTGGTGTAATTGGCAATCTGACACATCAAGAAATGCCTCATCTAAAGATAAAGGTTCTATCAGATCACTATATCGATTGAATATTGCTCTTATCTGCTGCGATACCTGTTTATAAACCTGCATGCGACCAGGCACTAATACCAAGTTAGGACATAGCTTTAATGCATGATAGCTAGACATTGCTGAACGCACCCCAAATTGACGAGCGGCATAATTACAGGTACTGATCACTCCACGGCGATCACTGCGACCACCTACCGCAATGGGCTTATCACGCAATTCAGGAAAATCACGCATTTCAACGGCAGCAAAATAACAGTCCATGTCGATATGAATAATTTTTCGCATAGTGTAATCAAAAGTGATCAGAATACCTTGATAATACTGTATATAAAAACAGTATTCAATATAAGGGGCCAACATAGAAGTACTGCAGATCAACAGGGCGTGACGAACGGGTTAGCAGAATGAGCAAATTTAGATGCTCAGCAGCTAGTTAACTACATGACAGCGAATAATATTGGCATCGGCTGATGTGTATACCGTAAAGGGTATGACAAAGGAACAGCTAGAATGCCACTATGTCTTCTAGATAAAAAAGCCCACCATCTTGCGATGTTGGGCTTTCATTTAAAATGTAGATTTAAGCGGATAAATTACATTTTAGTTTGTAAATAGTTTTGTAAACCAACACGCTCAATTAAACGTAATTGCTTTTCTAACCAATACATGTGATCAGACTCGGTATCATCAAGTAAAACCTCTAAGATTTCACGGGTTTGATAATCGCCTTTTTCTTCACATAGCTTGATCACTTTACGTAAATCGTCAGCCACTTTGTATTCATACTGTAGGTCATTTTTCAGCATTTCTTGTACATCTTTACCGATGTTTAATGCTTCACGACTCGCCACATCTGGCGTGCCTTCTAAAAACAGAATGCGTTGCACTAATTTAGCGGCATGGACTTTCTCGTCGTCAGACTCATGAAGAATACGAGTATATAACTCATCAAATCCCCAATCTTCATACATATGTGCATGGACAAAATATTGATCCATTGCTGATAGTTCGCCTGTTAACAAGCTGTTTAGTGCGTCAATGACTTCTGGATTGCCTTTCATAATCTTGTCCTATTCATCTTAAATTTGTGATTGAAGTGACGGTTTAATTAGGGTTGTGAAATGAATACCTATGTCTCAACCCAAGTAAAATGTCGTGCTTCATCTCCACCTTTAAGTAGCTGTTCAAGCTAATCGAGGTGATATAATATTGTGCGATTAATCTTTAATTTGTGATTGAAGATAATTCTGGATGCCCGTTTGACCGATAAGCTCTTGCTGAGACTCAATCCAATCTAAATGCTCTTCTTCATCTTCAAGCAAGTCTTCAAGTAAATCACGTGACACGTAGTCTTGTTCTGTTTCACACAATTTGATCACATCACGTAGTACCGCAATTTGCTCGGTTACTGCTTCTTTATCGCAGCTCAACATCTCTTGCGCTTCTTCACCAATACGCAGCTTATCGAGTTGCTGTAAATTAGGTAATCCTTCAAGAAATAAAACACGTTCGATCAGTTTATCGGCATGCTTCATGTCTTGAATCGATTTTTTATATTCTTTTTCGTTAAGCTTTTCTAAACCCCAATGCTTAAACATACGCGCATGAAGGAAGTATTGGTTAATCGCAGTCAGCTCGAAGGTTAATACGCGATTTAATTGGCTGATGACTTTTGGGTGACCTTTCATAATGATGTCCTTGATAGCAAAACTTGATCTGGATCAATGTCGAATAGAATAGTGCAATAGAGCACAAATTGCAAATTTTCCTTTAAATTCATATACATAATATTGATAACCATTGTCATTATCACTAAGGTTTGTAACTTAGGTTAAATTACGACCATAAAAAAAGCCTTCAAAATGAAGGCTCTTTACAATGTATGTTTGCTAACGTTTAGCCAGTGATACGTTTATGTAACTCTTGCACCGAGTTGACATTGGTACGGTCATCGGCAGCATGCGCAAGACATGTTGCAAACGCAGCATTCAATGTGGTGGTGTAATTCACTTTGTAACGTAATGCACCGCGACGGATTTGACGAGAGTCTTCAATCGCTTGACGACCTTCAGTAGTGTTAACAATGTAGGTATACTCATCATTCTTGATACGGTCAAGAATATGTGGGCGACCTTCATGAACCTTGTTCACTAAACGAGGGTTAATGCCCGCTTCACCTAAAACCACTGCTGTACCGTGGGTTGCATCAATCTCGTAACCCAGCTCAATTAACTTAGCGGCAAGAGCGGCGACACGCTTTTTATCACTGTTACGAACAGATAATAAAGCACGGCCAGATTTAGGCACTTCAGACGTCGCACCTAACTGCGCTTTAGCATACGCTTCTGCGAAGGTTTCACCTACCCCCATCACTTCACCTGTTGAACGCATTTCAGGCCCTAATAAAGGGTCAACGCCAGGGAATTTATTGAAAGGCAATACCACTTCTTTTACTGAAAAGAACGGTGGGATAACTTCTTGAGTGAAGTTTTGCGATTTCAAGCTTTGGCCAGCCATCACACGAGCAGCAATTTTAGCTAATGGTACACCAGTCGCTTTAGAGACAAATGGTACCGTACGCGCTGCACGTGGGTTAACTTCAATCATGTAGATTTCGTTATCTTTGACGGCAAACTGTACGTTCATTAAGCCAATCACGCCTAACTCAAATGCCAACTTAGACACTTGCTCGCGCATTTGTGCCTGAATGTCAGCGCTTAAGCTGTATGGCGGTAATGAGCAACCAGAGTCACCTGAGTGAACGCCTGCTTGTTCAATGTGCTCCATAATGGCGCCAACCACCACGGTTTCACCATCACATACCGCATCGATATCCACTTCAATCGCATCATCTAAGAAGTGATCAAGTAACACTGGTGATGCGTTAGAAACTTTAACGGCTTCTTTAAAGTAGCGTAGTAAATCTTGCTTGTCGTAGACGATTTCCATCGCACGGCCACCGAGTACATACGATGGACGAACCACTAGCGGATAACCAATTTTCTCAGCTTCAATAACCGCACTTTCAACGGTTGTTACCGTTGCGTTTTCTGGCTGCTTCATACCAAGACGTTGAATCGCTTGCTGGAAGCGCTCACGGTCTTCTGCGCGGTCAATCGCATCAGGGCTAGTACCAATAATTGGCACGCCTGCGGCTTCTAATTCACGCGCTAATTTTAGCGGAGTTTGGCCACCATACTGAACGATAACGCCCTTTGGCTTTTCGATACGCACGATTTCTAATACATCTTCCAGTGTTACTGGCTCGAAGTAGAGTCTATCTGAAGTATCGTAGTCAGTTGATACGGTTTCAGGGTTACAGTTAACCATGATGGTTTCATAACCGTCTTCACGCAAAGCTAACGCCGCATGAACACAACAGTAATCAAATTCAATACCTTGACCAATACGGTTAGGACCACCACCTAAAACCATGATTTTTTCACGGTCCGATGGGTTCGCTTCACACTCTTCTTCATAGGTTGAGTACATGTAAGCGGTATCGGTTGAGAATTCCGCCGCACAGGTATCTACGCGCTTGTAAACAGGGTGAATTTCATGACGGTGACGTAACTTACGTATTTCGCTTTCATTCACACCAAGTACTTGTGCTAAACGCGCATCAGAGAAACCTTTACGCTTTAATTGACGTAAGAAGTTTTGCTCTAAACCTGACATGCCTAACTCGGCCACTTTAGCTTCTTGGGCAATCAAATCTTCGATTTGAATCAAGAACCAATGATCTATGTTGGTCAATGCAAAAATATCATCACGGCTTAAACCAGCACGGAATGCATCAGCTATGTACCAAATACGATCACAACCTGGCTCTTTTAATTCATGGCGAATGGTTTGCATGGCTTCTGACGATTGTAAATCGACAATCGGGTCAAAACCACTGCGACCCACTTCAAGGCCACGTAATGCTTTTTGCAATGACTCCTGGAAAGTACGGCCAATGGCCATCACTTCACCCACTGACTTCATTTGCGTGGTTAGGCGATCATTTGCACCAGCAAACTTTTCAAAGTTAAAGCGTGGAATTTTAGTCACAACGTAATCGATGGCAGGCTCGAACGATGCGGGTGTTTTACCGCCAGTAATATCGTTGCTTAGCTCGTCAAGGGTAAACCCAACCGCTAACTTAGCCGCAATTTTAGCAATCGGGAAACCCGTTGCTTTTGAGGCGAGTGCAGATGAACGCGATACACGCGGATTCATCTCAATAATCACCATACGACCCGTTTTAGGGCAAATACCAAACTGGACGTTTGAACCACCGGTTTCAACACCAATTTCACGCAGTACTGCTAACGAAGCATTACGCATTAATTGGTATTCTTTATCGGTTAAGGTTTGCGCTGGCGCAACAGTGATGGAGTCACCGGTGTGAACCCCCATTGGATCGAAGTTTTCAATCGCACACACGATAATACAGTTATCGTTGCGGTCACGAACCACTTCCATTTCGTATTCTTTCCAACCAATTAGTGATTCATCAATCAATAACTCGTTAGTTGGCGACAAATCTAAGCCTTGAGAGCAAATCTCTTCAAACTCTTCTTTGTTATAGGCAATACCGCCACCGCTGCCACCCATGGTGAATGATGGACGAATAATACAGGGGAAACCGACCATATCGAGCACGCCATAGGCTTCGTCCATATTATGGGCAATGCCCGCACGTGGACATTCTAAGCCGATAGCTTTCATGGCTTTGTCAAAACGACTACGGTCTTCAGCTTTGTCGATTGCATCAGCTGTTGCACCTATCATTTCAACGTTAAATTCTTTAAGTACGCCTTTCGCCTCAAGCTGAAGAGCGCAGTTCAGTGCGGTTTGTCCACCCATTGTAGGTAGAATGGCATCTGGACGCTCTTTAGCAATAATGTTGCGTACAACTTCCCAGTGAATGGGCTCGATATAGGTTGCATCGGCCATTTCAGGGTCGGTCATAATCGTGGCTGGATTAGAGTTAACCAGGATCACACGGTAGCCTTCTTCACGAAGGGCTTTACAGGCTTGGGCACCTGAATAATCGAATTCACACGCCTGACCAATTACAATTGGACCGGCACCTAGGATAAGAATACTTTTTATATCGGTACGTTTTGGCATTGCTTCTCTCTTCTCCCAGATAACTACTTAGCGTGCTGACGATATTGTTCAATAAGCTCGATAAAATGATCGAACAGTGGCGCGGCATCGGTTGGCCCAGGGCTAGCTTCAGGGTGTCCCTGGAAACTAAATGCAGGCTTGTCGGTTAAATGGATACCTTGTAAAGAGCCATCAAACAGCGACTTGTGTGTCACTTTGATGTTGGCTGGCAATGTGGTTTCATCAGCAGCAAAACCGTGGTTTTGGCTGGTGATCATCACGTTACCTTTTTCGATATTGCTCACAGGGTGGTTAGCACCGTGGTGACCAAATTTCATCTTTAAGGTTTTAGCACCTGAGGCAAGTGCAAGTAACTGGTGACCTAAACAGATACCAAATACTGGAATTTCTGTTTTCAGAATTTCTTGAATCGCGGTGATGGCGTAATCACATGGCTCTGGATCGCCAGGACCATTTGATAAAAACACCCCATCTGGGTTCATTGCTAGCACATCTGCTGCAGGTGTTTTAGCTGGTACCACGGTAACATCACAACCACGGTCAACTAACATACGTAAAATATTACGTTTTACGCCGTAATCATAAGCAACAACTTTGTATTTCAATGCAGATTCTGGCGTGTCTGATGGTAAACCACCCACTAACTTCCAGCTACCGTTGCGCCATTGATAGGCTTTATCGGTAGTGACTTCTTTGGCTAAATCCATGCCTTTTAAGCCAGGGAATGCTTTTGCTTCCGCTAGGGCTTTTGCTTCGTCTAGGTCACCCACCATAATACAACCGGCTTGGGCACCTTTTTCACGCAGGATACGGGTTAACTTTCGGGTATCGATATCCGCTATACCAACGACATTATGCGCTTTTAAATAATCACTTAAAGATTGTTGGTTACGGAAGTTACTAGCAATTAACGGCAAATCGCGAATGATTAAACCACAAGCATGAACCGAGTCCGATTCTGTGTCTTCATCATTAGTACCGGTGTTACCGATATGCGGGTAGGTTAAAGTTACTATTTGGCGTGAATATGATGGATCCGTTAATATTTCTTGGTATCCGGTCATTGAAGTGTTAAACACCACTTCACCAACTGAAATACCTGATGCACCAATTGCAGTGCCAGAAAATACGGTTCCATCTTCGAGTACGAGTAAGGCAGACTGTGTCAACGCGACCTCCAGAAAAGAGCCAAGCCATTGAAATTATTTTATTTTATTTTGCACTAAGATACCAATTTCCGCTGTTTTACGAAATTTTGACAAATTTCGGCGATTTTACAGGAATTCCATAAAGTCGTCTATAGCGGTAAAACTGTTTTTCAAAAAAAACCACCATATCAATGGTGGTTTTTAATTTAATCATTTAGTCCAAGGACCTGCTGCATATCATACAGACCCGGATTTTGATCATATAGCCAATATGCAGCACGCATTGCGCCATTTGCAAATGTCATACGACTGGATGCTTTATGGGTAATCTCTAAACGCTCACCAATGTCGGCAAACATGGCGGTATGTTCACCGACTAAATCACCTGCACGAATAGTCGCAAAACCTATGGTGTCACGATCACGCTCACCAGTGATCCCTTCGCGGCCGTAAACAGCACACTTTTCAAGATCTCTGCCTAGCTTTTTAGCGATAACTTCGCCCATTTTAAGCGCGGTACCCGAAGGTGCATCTTTCTTAAAACGGTGGTGACCTTCAATGATTTCGATGTCGGTATAATCACCCATCACTTCAGCGGCAAGTTCGAGCAACTTCCACATTAAGTTAACGCCAACAGACATATTTGGCGCAAATACCACAGGAGTTTGCTCGGCATATGCGCCAATCAACTCTTTTTGAGCGTGATTAAAGCCTGTTGTTCCTATAACCATGGCTTTGCGGTTACGCGCACACCAGTCAAGATGAATAATTGAGGCTTCAGGCGAGGTAAAATCGATGAGTACATCAAAATCATTGATCACATTATCCAATGAATCAGTGATAGCAACATCCATTGAGCCAACGCCTGCGAGTTCGCCTGCATCAACACCTATTAAGGTGGAGCCTGAACGTTCTATGGCAGCGCCAAGACGGATGACTTCTTGATGTTTAGCTGATTCAATTAACGTGCGACCCATACGGCCACTGGCACCCACAACGGCGACTCTCACTTTTGCTGTCATATGTCCTCCCAGTGAAAGTCTGCAAAGCATCTTACACTTGATAAATCGGCTATATACAAAAACGCCTAAGATATCTTAGGCGTTAATTAACAATTAGATAATGTCTAACAATTCAACTTCAAACACTAATGCAGTGTAAGGAGGAATAGATGCGCCTGCACCACGTTCGCCATAGGCTAAGTGATGTGGTACGAATAACTTAAGCTTGGTACCCACTGGCATTAATTGTAATGCTTCAGTCCAACCAGCAATTACGCCAGATACAGGAAACTCAGCAGGTTGACCGCGAGTCACTGAGCTGTCAAATACTTCACCGTTTAGGAAAGTACCGTGGTAGTGAGTACGTACTGTTGAATCAATTGTTGGCTTTTCGCCATCACCTTGAACAAGGACTTCATATTGAAGACCTGAATCAGTGACAATTACACCATCACGTTTAGCGTTGTCAGCTAAAAATGCTTCAGCTTCTGCAGTTGCATTTTCTGCAGCCGCTTCTTGTGCAGCTTGTAAACGACGACTAATTTCTGTAAAAGCCGTTTGTAAGTCTTCCATAGACACTTGGCTTTCTTTACCAGAAAATGCATCCGCTAAACCAGCTTGAACAGCAGGGATATCGATGCCTTCAAAAGGGTTGGCGGCTAATTGCTCACCCATTTGACGACCTACACCATAACTTGCATGTTGCTCCATTGTGCTGAACACATCTGACATAATTTCTTTCTCTCATCTGGACAATTAAAAATTTTACGGAGTCTATCACATTTAAACCGCGCTTGCTGACAAAAAGCCGAACAAAATGACTATTTTGAACCGTTAATTTTACATTCAGTCAAAGACTGTTTTCGAGCTTGAGTATAAAGCGGCATAACGCGGTTTTGAGCCGCCTGCAAATCTTCTATTCGATGGCTGTGTGATGGATGGGTTGAAAGTAATTCGGGTCCTTGGCTACCACCGGCTTTAGCCATATTTTGCCAAAGTGTAACGCTCTCTTGTGGATTAAAACCTGCCTTAGCCATTAACTCTAAACCCACCATATCAGCTTCGCTTTCTTGATTTCGGCCAAAGGGCAAAATGATCCCAACTTGAGTGCCTAACCCTAAACCAGCCATATATAAATCTTTGTTGGCGACGCCACTTGCGCCTAACGCCGCATCAGCCACTTGCATGCCGATACCGGTAAGTTGTGAACGCGATACTTGCTCATTCCCATGCTGCGCCAATACGTGAGCAACTTCATGGCCCATTACCGTAGCCAGTTGATCTTGATTCACCGCCACATTTAATAAACCGGTATAAACGCCAATATGACCTCCGGGTAATGCAAAGGCGTTCACTTGTTCCGATTCAAATAACACCACTTCCCATTGCTGACTTTGATCGGGTAAAACCGCAGTGATCCTTTTGGCGATGCAATTCACGTATGCAGTTTTGTTTTTGTCTTGGCTAATTTTTTGATCTTTTTTCATTGCGGCAAAGGATTGTGCGCCCATTTGTTGCATCTGTGCGTCGGAGAATAATAAGGTTTGGCTTCTACCCGTGGGTGATTTAGTACTAACACAACCGACTAATAATGCGGTAATACACAGTGATAATGCCAATTTGTTCATTTTTACATCCTTTAAAAAATAATAGGTTTATCTAAAATCTACTTTATCGAGACCTTGCACGTTTAGCAAAATCACTTATGCTTTTTTTATTTGCCGTGCGGCGATTGGCTTGTTTGTCACGGGGGGGCCGTTTGCTGTTGGCATCAATCGGTTTATCGGTAACCGGAAAATCTGCCAACGTTTGCAGTGGTAAAGCTTGGCCAGTTAATTGCCTGATTGCCACTAAGACGGACAATTCAGCATGACACACTAACGAAAGCACAATGCCACTCAATCCAGCACGGGCTGTGCGGCCAACACGATGTATATAAGTGGTAGGTTGAGAAGGCAACTCAAAATTAATCACTACTGGCAAAGCCTCAATATGAATACCTCTAGCCAACACATCGGTTGCAATCAATACCGTCAATTGTTGTTGCTGAAACTGAGCCAATGTTTGCGCCCTAAGCTTTTGCTCTTTATCACCGTGCATGGCAGCTGCATTGATCCCGGCTTTTAACAGTTTTTTGCATAAAGCATCGGCATCATCTTTGGCATTAACAAACACCAATACTTGGCGCCATTGATGCAACTTTATCTGCTCAATAAGTACTTTAGCCTTACTGCCTTTATTCACATGATAAATACTTTGTACAATCTCTTCGACAGGATGATTTAAAGTGCTCGCTTCTATCCGAGCAAATGGCTTAGATAAAATATTACTGGCTAACTCCGCTAACGTTTCTGGCATGGTGGCAGAAAATAACAGGGTTTGTCTGGTTGGCATTAACGCCAGCAAGGCATTTAAATCATTAATAAACCCCATATCCAGCAAACGATCGGCTTCATCTAGCACTAATGTCTCTAAATCTGCAAAGTTAAGGGAATTCTGTTGTGCCAAAGCTAATAATCGCCCCGGTGTCGCGACAATAACATTAATGTGTTTTGTGAGGCGCTCTACTTGTAATGCGATATCTTCACCGCCACACAGCACCTCAAGTTTAAGATTCAGCGCCTGCGCAAGTGGCGATAAGCTTTGTCCCACTTGCGAGGCCAGTTCTCGTGTCGGCGCAATAATCACCGCAGACAAACTGTAACTATTTCGCTGCTGAATGATGCGATGCAATAAAGGCAAACCATAGGCGTAAGTTTTACCGCTGCCCGTTTGCGCTAATGCCAATACATCCTCACCAGACAACACCGCGGGAATAGCCTGTTGCTGTATCTGACTAGCGACCGACACGCTAGTAGGTAAGGCATTAACTAAACCGGAATGAAGAGAAAATGCAGTCAATTTCATCAATAGCGCCTGGTCACGAAGGGAAGGAATAGCCAATAATGAACAGATTATAACATTCACTTAAACAAAAAAGGCTGCTTACTTAAGTAAACAGCCTTGCTATTGATATTTGTTTTAGCCTAGCGAGTTGCGATTAGCTATTTAAATCTTGAAAGAACTTCTTCACGCCATCAAAAAAACCTTCCGCTTTTGGGCTGTGTTTTTTTGATTCACCAGTCAAGGTGGCTTCAAACTCACGTAATAATTCTTTTTGCTTTTCGTTTAGGTTAACCGGTGTTTCCATAACCACTTTACACAGTAGATCGCCTACTGCATGGCTACGCACAGATTTCACTCCTTTACCACGTAGGCGGAACATACGACCCGTTTGGGTTTCTGTTGGAATTTTCAGGCTAACTTTACCGTCCAGTGTTGGCACCTCAATCTCGCCGCCTAATGCCGCTTTACTGAATGAAATAGGCACTTCACAGTAAAGATTGTTGGCATCACGGGTGAAAATACTGTGCTCACGTACGCTCACCTGAACATATAAATCACCAGGAGGTGCACCAAACTCGCCCGCTTCACCTTCACCTGTTAAACGAATTCTGTCGCCGTTATCAACGCCAGCAGGAATTTTAACCGATAAGGTTTTGCTCTTTTCAACTCGGCCTTCACCATGACACTTGTTACAAGGGTCTTTGATGATTTTGCCGCGACCATGACACGTTGGACAAGCCTGTTGTACCGCAAAGAAGCCTTGACGCATTTGTACTTGGCCTTGACCATGACAAGTGCCGCAAGTGGTTGCTTGAGTGCCCTTTTTCGCGCCGCTGCCATCACAAAGATCACACGCAGCAAGTGTAGGTATGCGTAACTCTTTGGTTAAACCACGAACCGCTTCTTCAAGTGATAATTCTAAGTTGTAGCGTAAATCACTGCCACGTGCCGCTTGACGCTGACCACCACGGCGGCCACCGCCGAAGATATCACCAAAAACGTCGCCAAAAATATCACCGAAATCGCCTTGTCCACCATGGCCACCACCACGGTTAGGATCTACGCCAGCATGACCAAATTGATCATAAGCCGCTTTTTTATCGCTGTCGGTTAAAATTTCATAAGCTTCTTTTGCTTCTTTAAAGCTTGCTTCTGCCGCTTTATCACCAGGATTGCGATCAGGGTGAAATTTCATCGCTAAACGCTTGTAGGCTTTTTTAATTTCGCGCTCACTGGCATCACGACCGACACCGAGAACTTCGTAAAAATCACGCTTTGACATAGTGTTTTGCTTCTCGAAGGTTTGCTTAAAATGATTAAGAATATTGTGCAAACGGGCGTTAGAGGTAAGCCTCAACGCCCGCTTTATACTAACTAATTGCTTTTACTATAGAAAGTAACTAATTATTTTTTGTCGTCTTTCACTTCTTCAAACTCAGCGTCAACAACATCGTCAGCAGGGTTAGCTTGCTTGCCAGCATCAGTTGCTTGCTCTGCGCCGCCTTGTGCTTTAGCTTGAGCAATTTCCATTAACTTAGCAGAAGCTTCGATTAATGCTTGTGTCGCTTTATCAATGGCTTCTTTGTCATTGCTCTTCACTGCTGCATCAACGTCAGCCATTGCTGCTTCGATTTTCTCTTTGTCTTCTGCAGGTAAATCATCACCCGCTTCAGTGACTTGTTTCTTAGTAGAGTGAACTAAACCATCTGCTTGGTTGCGCGCTTGAACTAACTCTTCAAACTTGGCATCTTCATCAGCGTTAGCTTCAGCATCACGTACCATTTGCTCAACTTCTTCATCAGACAAACCTGAGTTAGCCTTAATGGTGATGTTTTGCGCTTTACCGGTTTTCTTGTCGGTTGCAGACACTTTTAAGATACCGTCAGCATCGATGTCAAAAGCGACTTCAATTTGTGGTTGACCACGAGGTGCTGGCTCAATACCTTCTAGGTTAAATTGACCTAAAGATTTATTGTAACTCGCTTGCTTACGCTCACCTTGAAGTACGTGAATGGTCACTGCACTTTGGTTGTCGTCAGCGGTAGAGAAAATTTGACTCGCTTTAGTCGGGATAGTGGTGTTCTTCTCGATAAGCTTAGTCATTACGCTACCCATGGTTTCAATACCAAATGATAACGGTGTTACGTCAAGTAATAGAACGTCTTTCACGTCACCAGAAAGTACGCCAGCTTGAATCGCTGCACCTACTGCAACCGCTTCATCTGGGTTAACGTCTTTACGAGGCTCTTTGCCAAAGAAGTTAGTTACCGCTTCTTGTACCTTAGGCATACGTGTTTGACCACCAACTAAGATAACCTCGTTGATGTCTGATACAGATAAATCAGCATCAGCTAACGCGACTTTTAACGGCTCTAAAGAACGTTGGATTAAGTCTTCAACTAATGACTCTAACTTAGCACGAGTGATTTTAACCACTAAATGCTTAGGACCTGTTGCATCAGCTGTGATGTAAGGTAAGTTAACTTCAGTTGAGTTAGTGCTTGATAATTCAATTTTCGCTTTTTCAGCCGCTTCTTTAAGACGTTGCATCGCTAATGGATCTTTACGTAGATCTAAGCCTTGGTCTTTTTTGAACTCGTCTGCTAAATAGTTAATTAAACGGTTATCGAAGTCTTCACCACCTAAGTGAGTGTCACCATTGGTTGCTAATACTTCGAATGTTTGATCACCGTCATTGCTGTCGATTTCGATGATTGAAATATCGAATGTACCACCACCTAAATCGTATACCGCAACAATGTTGTCGCCTTGCTTCTTATCAATACCATAGGCTAATGCCGCTGCTGTTGGCTCGTTGATAATACGCTTTACATCAAGACCCGCGATACGACCAGCATCTTTTGTTGCTTGACGTTGTGAATCGTTAAAGTAAGCAGGAACCGTAATGACCGCTTCAGTCACTTCTTCACCTAAAAAGTCTTCTGCAGTTTTTTTCATCTTTTTCAAGATTTCAGCAGACACTTGTGGCGGTGCCATTTTGTTACCACGTTGCTCAACCCATGCATCGCCATTATCTGCAGCGATAATTTTGAAAGGCATGATGTCAACATCGCGCTGAACTTCGTCATCTTTAAAACGACGACCAATTAAACGCTTGATTGCGAAAAAAGTGTTCGCAGGGTTTGTCACTGCTTGGCGTTTTGCAGGCTGGCCTACAATTGTTTCATCATCGGTATAAGCAACAATAGAAGGGGTTGTACGATCGCCTTCTGCGTTTTCAATTACGCGTGCTTTACCGCCATCAAGGACAGCCACACATGAATTTGTTGTGCCTAAGTCGATACCAATAATTTTGCCCATGAGGTCCTCCGGAAATTGACGATATTCGTCATAAATTTGTTGTCTGATATTGATATGGGGGACGCTGAGATTATTTCAAGCATTTATTTGCGCTAAAATCTTGGCTTTTTTTACCGCCCAAATCTTTCTTACCAATGTATATAGGGGCGGGAATTTCATTTACAAGGGGAGACATTAAAAATTTATGCTGTTTTCCTAATATGAGTTATGGGAAAATGCCAAAATTGGATATTGCATACAATTTGTATGTTATTATTTACCTTCCTAAGCACTATTACCACTATTCATTTTTGAGGGTGTCATCTTGAACTCAACCCAAATCGCCTACCTATATGGTTTAAGCGCGGTGTTTTTATGGTCAACGGTCGCCGTAGCATTCAAAGTTGCGCTGGGTTATTTCACGCCCTTACAACTGGTCTTAGTGGCAGTGCTAACGTCTGTGGTAGCACTGAGTATTATTTTGTTGATGCAAGGTAAACTCAACTTAGTGAGCCGCCAGTTTTTACAGCGGCCTACATTTTATCTGATCAGCGGGATGTTAAATCCATTTCTTTACTATTATGTGCTTTTTGCTGCTTATGATTTGTTACCTGCACAACAAGCTCAGTCATTAAATTACACTTGGGCTATTTTGTTGCCTCTCCTGTCCGTTCCCTTTTTAGGTCACTCGCTGAGTAAAATCGACATAATTGCTGCCATTATTGCTTATGTTGGTGTGTTTATTATCGCTACAGGCGGAAACATTACCACAATGAACTTTGATAGCCCCGTCGGTATTTTACTTGCTTTGTTGAGTACGGTTTTATGGTGTTTATATTGGATTTTCAACACTAAAGATAATGGCAATGCGATTGTCAGCTTACTGCTTAGCTTTACGCTAGGATTGCCGTTTATTGTTATCACACTTTTATTAACTGATACGCTACCAAGTTTGTCTACAAAAGGCTTACTTGCAGGTATGTATGTTGGGCTATTTGAAATGGGCGTCACATTTGCTTTGTGGTTGATGGCATTAAAAAACACTAATAAAGCAGCCAATATGAGCACCATGGCATTTTTAACACCCGTGTTATCTATCTGTTTTATAAGCTGGATATTAAAAGAAAATATCGCAACAGCAACGTATCTTGGTCTTGGTTTTATCCTGCTGGCCCTTGCACTGCAAAAACTGCTTCCTCATGTTATTTGTAAATTCGAATCACAATTGACATAAACATCACTAAACAGTTGAAAAAATAATCATATCTCACTATAACTATACTTATCTTAGCGGTATTTAATTGCCGCTATATTGCAACTGAGTCAGCAGAAATGGAGAGGTGATGGCAATGGGATTGCCTAGATGGAACTTATCAAATAAAAATGAACGTTTGTTTCGGATCATAGTTCTGACCATTGTTAGTTTCGTTTTGGTTTATGAAAAAATCTATGGTTCAAGCTCAACTCAATATGCAGCCATGTACTTGTGTGTATTTTCTTTAGTCGGCACATTCTTATCGAATGCGGTACAAAAACGCTACTTCACTTCTGTCATGGAATATGCGCAAGTATTCAGAATTGTTGCCTTGCTGATGATGCTATGCTTTTTAATTATTTGGGTTTACGTCACGATAGAGAGAGTATCCCAAGCATCATTGCTTACAGGTATCGTCTGAGTCTGAGTATAAGAGTCATTTGAGTATTGATCTTCTCAGATAACTCAATGCAGCTGTATTTAGGCGTATTGATCTTTGTTTGTTTTTTATCAACAAAGATAAACTCGCCCTAATGTTCATTTAAACGTGACACTTTTGAAAGTCGACAAAACCTAATTCAGCACAATTCAAATACAATTCAAATACAATTCAAGCCAAGAGGTAAATGATTGATTGTTAAAATATCAATCAGATACTTACAGTGAATCTTTAATTTCGTGCCGACAATAAAGCGGGTTTGAGTTCCAATGTCGCTCGCTCCCCTATCATTGGAGCGTATAGCATATAAACTCAACGCTACTAGCTATAAAAAGCGCTGTATATATAACGTTTAACCGTGCTGAGGTTAATTTAGACTACTTCAGTGAGGGAACTTTATTTTGCAGTAATTGCTGTTGCATATGGCGCCAGCCATTAGAAATAGTAGAAAGGTGTTCACGACGTTCAGGAAACTGATTTGCAAGATTATTCATTGTGATAATTTGTAATTCACACAATTCATTCCAACGCTTAGCATTTGATATCGACATAACATTATCCTTAATGAGATAAAAATCCATTTACCGTGCCTAAACAAGTAACAGTTTGATTGCTTAATTAGTGCAAAATACAAACTTGAACCTGATGTAATAAAAATGTAACACAGCTTTTCAGTTTGCGCCAATAACAGAAATTAATATTCTTGCTAAACACCACTTTTTTAGTAAAAAAAGATTGCACCTGCGATAATCAAGCGTATCTTAACTATAAGAATAACAAAGCTTAAAGGACGCTTAACATGACAGAAACTGTATTCAAAATTTTATTTATCGTGGTGTTATTTTTTCTTGCTTACAAGCTAATTTTTTCAGGTAAACGTGGGTTAACGCTATTTGAAATGCATTTCAAACAAGGGCGTTTGAATAAACATAAAGGTAAAATTCCGGAAAAATTTGAACGAGAATGTCGTGCCTTTGCTAAAGAACACAAACTGACCTGCACTGTTCGCGCTGAAAAAGATAATCAGGTTAGATTACATGTATCGGCCAATGTTGGTGACAGCTTAACTCAGCAAATCAGAAATATATTCCCATTTGAATATTATGATAAAAAGCACATCGACAATTCAAAGCTCAAGGGATAAAACGACTTGAGCAGATAAAAAGTTAGTATTACCTTTACATTCAACCAGATAACCTGAATTCGATTTATTTATCACATTCAGGTTATTTTTTTTGTATTACTAAGGTGACTTCAGCTACTTTAATGCCAAACTTGTTAATGTCGCTTTTGTTGATAATGGTTTTGTTATCAACTAAAAACATCCAATCATCAAATTCAACTTCATACTCACTGCCATCGACCAATAATTTCATGTCATAACGCCAGCGCAGTGCACTACCATTGGCCTCACCTTTGGCGACACCCAAAATATCATCAGCTCGGCCTTCAAACTGGCCATTTCCTAGATCGGTTAGATACCAGATTCGAATTTGCTTTTCACCATCGTCATAAACAAACCACTCCTTTAACTCACCTTTATTGCCTTGCCAACTGCCTTCCATAGTAACGGTAAATTTACGAGTAACCTTGCCAGAATAATCCTGCACTATGCCTGCTGCAGTTAATTCACCATCAAAAAAAGCAGCTAAATTTAATGATGGAGTGGTATTAGAGTAATCCTCAATTGATGCCGATGAACAAGAAAACAAGCTTATACAAGCAAGTATCGCGACGCTTTTTTTTAGCCACTTAAAACGAGTTAGACTTAAAAAAGGCCCTTTATTGATAACTGCAAATGCTGGCTTTAGCACAATATTCATTATTATTTTGCTCCAATTAACTGTTTACGCAATTTCGGATGAGTGGTTTTTTCTGATAACCAAATTCCGATAAATGCTTCACTAAAGCGTTGATCTGCTAGTTGATAAAACGGTTTATCGTTGAATAAAAATTCAGCTTGTTGTTCATTATGGATAATGAAACTTAAGCGATCATTTTGTTTCACATCAGGCCATGCAGAGGTGAGGTGCGACTTAATTTGATTAATTTCGGCACTAGAAATACCATTTTCATGCCATTGGTCGATCGTGGCGTCGATCAATTCTTGCGCTGAAATATCGCGGTGATATTCGATATCGAGCATTAATGGAAAACGTCTTGGTTGATAAATACCATCAATGGAATACAGCTTGGCTAAATACACATCAAACCACAGCACATCCATATCAGCCTCACCGACTTGGATAAGTTTTAATGGCACATCAGTGTCAGTTGAAGAACCTGACAACGGTTGTTTTGCGTTTGTTGTCTGCGACTCAAACTTATCTTGGTTGGGCTGGTTATAATCAATCGAAGCTTGATATTTTGCCAATGCAATCTGCGGAGTTGCTAACATTGTGATTAATAATATTTGCCCTAATCGCCATCTATTTTCAATGTGCATGCCATTACTCCGCTAACCTAAACATGATTGGGTATCATTAATGATTACTTCAATCGCGCTGCTATAGTCATTGATACGGGAAATAACACACACCAGATCACAATAAGAATAGCGACAGAGTAAACTGTACCTAACGGAAGTGTCACAGCACCCAAATTAGCACCAGCAAGATAACTTAAGCTCCCTGATACGCCTCCCAGTATCACTTGCAAAGGTAAGCGTAATTTGTGTGCAAATGCCAAACTAGAATTTAAAGTAAGGGCAAAAAAACACCATAATAATGCCAGCCATAATGGGGGAGTTGAAAACTCAAAGACACCAAAATGAACCAGACTTATGTCGACAACAATGCCTAATGAACTTACCGCTAACAGCACTAATAAATCACTTTTTTTGTTCTTTGATACAGCAAAATGAAGTAATACTATCAGTATCGATATGATAATAAATTGGTTTTGATACAACACCCCAAGCCACCAAATGCATTGAAAACAGAGGGCGTTAAACACTACAGATAACGTCGATGGGGATACGGTAGAATGCATCTTTAATCCTTCACATGTATCCTAGGGCGTGTTTATCTTTGTTGATAAATTATGCAGTAGGCGATTTTCTGTCAGGCAATCACAAATGAACGCTGTTTAGCCCGTTAAATGAGTGAATATGTGAGCAGAATGACTGGGAAATAGCCTCTGCCCTTCGGGTTGAGGCTAAAATGACGTTATACTGCGTTGGATAATCTTGACGTCGGGCGACTATGCCCGCAGTTATCCGCCTTGCCTAAAGTCATTTTATCTCTCAACATAAAAAATAAACCAAGATAAACACGCCCGATTGTTAGCATCGATAACCTGGTCTTACTGCGGTTAAATGTACTGTACTGGTTGTGCGCTCTAAGAAGCCACCTTCACAATAACTTAAATAAAACTTCCACATCCTGATAAAGTCATCACCGTAACCTAATTCAGTAATGGTTTGTTTGGCGTGGTCAAAATTATCATGCCAGTGCTTCAATGTACGTGCGTAATCCAGACCAATGTCATCAATAGACCATATCACCATATCGGTTTTATTCGCGATATGACGCGACATCTCGCTAATTGATGGCAAGCAACCACCTGGAAAAATGTAACGTTGAATAAAATCGACACTTTTGCGATAACTATCATAACGTTGATCGGCAATGGTGATCGCTTGAATAAGCAGTTTTCCTTCTGGCTTTAACAAATGTTGAAGCTTTTCAAAAAATCCCGGTAGATATTCATGGCCAACGGCTTCGATCATTTCAATCGATACCACACGATCATATTCACCAGTCAGCTCACGGTAATCTTGCTTTAACAAGGTGACTTTGTCGGCTAAACCTTCGCTGTTAACTCGTGCAACGGCATAGTCATACTGGGCATCCGAAATAGTGGTTGTGGTGACAGTAACGCCATAATGTTTAGCAGCATAAATGGCTAACGCGCCCCACCCCGTGCCCACTTCTAAAAGCGTCTGCCCCGGTTGTAACTCTAAACGCTGGCATATGGTGTCTAATTTGTGTAACTGCGCTTGTGCAAGACACGCATCATCTGTGGGATAAATTGCACTGGAATACATCATTTCAGGATCTAAAAATGTTTGGTACATATCATTGCCCAAATCATAATGGGCAAGAATATTTCTTTTGGATCCAGATTGAGAGTTTCGATTAAACACATGTTTAATCCGATTAATTCCATTACTCAACCATGAGAAATAACGTTCAATGTTATCTAGCAGCGCTAAGTTTCTAGCAAACACTTGAACAACTTTAGTTAGGTCTGGACTACACCAGTGTCCTTGTATATAAGCTTCGCCAGCACCAATGGACCCGCCAAATACGACTTGACGATAAAAGCTAGGATGCTGAACTTGCATGGTGGCATGTAATGCGCTGTTGTGATCACCAAATACATGGGATTGAGTGCCATCAACTATGGTTAATTGCCCCTGAGCGAGATGCGCTAAAGCGCGCAATAAAATCTTTTTTGCCAAGCTGTCTGATAACGAGGCCTGAGCAATACTGCTTTGGGTTGCGATGTTGTCCATGTCTGGCTCCATTTAAAAACAAGGTAGTTTTTTAATAATAACGATCAATACGTCCATGAAAGTGTTTTGGATTCATTTTTGAAGTTAAATCAGCATTTAAGTTGGCAGCTTCACTTTGGGTTTGCCGACAAAAGGGATCCGCTTAACAAATAGCTTCATAGCCTGCCAATAAATACCCATGACAATTTTTACTGTCATCAAAGGATAGCCCAATACGAAGCGCTGTATATTCTTAGGAGTAAATGGTAAGCGGGTTAATGCGATAGTGGCGTCAAATAATTTAGCATTTTGGTCATTACGATTCTCAATAGTCACTTTAAAATGCTTTTGTGGCGGAACTATGCGCCATAAATAGTGCATATCTAAGGTCATAAACGGAGACACGTGGAATACTTTATCGGTATGTGTGGTATTGGCTAAATCAACCAAATAACAATGGCGTTCGTTCCAGGGAGTGTTGCTGACCTCAGCTAGCATATATAACGGAGTATCACCCTGATAACAAAAAAAGAAGTTAACGGGACTAAAATAAAACCCAAAGTGACGGACTTGACCACAAAACACCACTCGATTACAGGCGTGTTGTGCCCCTAAATGCTTTATGGTTGTGAGGGCGCGTATTTTTAAAGCGTCTACAGATGGCAAATGTGTTGATTTGAATTGCAACGCAAAATCTTCACCAAACTGCTTATCAATACTATTGAGATAATCTTCAGCTTTAAAGGTTAATAATGCCCAGTTGTGGTCAAATAATTTAGACGAACTGTATAACTGCGGCAATTCATCTAAATCAAGCGCCATCATGGCAATATCGTAACCAAAACTGTGGCGTTTAGGCACATGCCTTCTGTGGCTGACTTTGCCATAATAAATACCACTATTTAAGCCACTGGTTTCAACCGAGCTATCGGTCATAAACTGATCCCAAATTGATTACACACATCTACAGCGCTTCTGACGCCATCTTCATGGAAGCCGTTATACCAATAGGCACCCGCGAAGTAGGTATGACGCTTTCCAGATATTAAGGTACGTTTTAATTGTGCCCGCATGCTCGCCTCATTAAAAACAGGATGGGCATAATTAAATTTACGTAATATTTTGCTTTCATCGATTAATTCGGTTTGATTCAAGGTAACACAAAATGTCGGGGCAGTTTTTGGTAATCGCTGCAAAATATTCATATTATAGGTCACGCTAGCAGGTCTATCTGCCATGGCAACATCGTCATCACCGTCTAAACGGTAATTCCAACTTGCCCAAGCCGCTCGTCGTTTAGGCAATAAGTTAATATCGGTGTGTAATACCACTTCATTATTCTGATATTCCATAGCCGATAAAATGTGTTGTTCATCAATACTCGGATCGCTCAACATTGCCAATGCTTGATCGCTATGGCAGGCTAAAATAACATCATCAAAATGCTGCCAGTCGCCATTAGCAATTTTTACCTTTACCCCTTCATCATCACGCACAATGCTGCTAACTGGGCTATTTAAAAGAATATTATCTTTGAAAGGTTCAATCAGTGCGGGGATGTAGCTTCTCGAACCACCTTTTAATACCGACCACTGAGGACGGTCGCTGATATTGAGCAAACCATGGTGTTGAAAGAAACGGATAAAAAAGCGTAATGCAAAAGCGCGCATATCGTTAATACTTGAGGACCAAATTGCCGCCCCCATAGGCAAAATGTAATGCTCGCAGAAAAAATCGCTAAATTGATGCTGGTCAAGGTATTCGCCCAAGCTGATCTCGGGGTAATTATCAGATTCATAAATCGCTTTGCAGCTATTATTGAACCGCACTATCTCTGCCAGAAAACGATAAAAACTAGGACGCAGTATATTGCGTTTCTGGGCAAATAAGCTCCAAAGGGTATGGCCGTTATATTCAAGACCAGTAAGGGCATTGTGAACACTAAAGCTCATTTGTGTTGGCAACGACTCTACGCCTAATTTAGCCATTAACTTTTCAAAACGAGGATAAGTTCTGTCATTGAATACGATAAAGCCTGTGTCGATAGCATAGTTTTCGCCATCGACTTCAACGTCCACTGTAGCGGTGTGACCGCCAATATAATCATTTGCTTCAAATACAGTGACATGATGCTTACTGCTCAGTAAATGCGCGCAGGTTAACCCAGAGACACCCGTTCCAATTACGGCAATTTTTTTCATTGTTGTTTTTCTCCACTATCCCATTCACGCTAATAAGGGGTATACGTATTTATTGCAAATGAGATCGTTGTTATTTTGTCGATTTCTCTGCGAGTATTTTAATTAATAATTTTTCAGGCAACCAAGATAAACACTTCAATATAAAGGTAAACCTTCTAGGGAAGTGGATCTCAAACTGACGTTTGACCATACCTTCAAAAATCCGCTGTGCGGCTTGCTCGCTGCTCACCCGCATTGGCATAGCAAAATCATTTTTGTCTGTTAGTGGGGTCTTCACAAAACCAGGACAAATCACGCTCACACCGATCTGCTTTTTGGGTTTTGCTGCCAAATCCAATCGCAAGCTTCGTCCTAAATAACTTATCGCCGCTTTAGATGCGCCATAAGCTTCCGCTCGTGGAAAGGGTAAATAAGTTGCACTGGAACTCATTAGCCCCAGCTGTCCCCCTGTTGCCATTAATGGCAAAAAAGCTTCAATACAATAACCAATTGCAATTAAATTGGTGGTAATGACTCGGCTAAATAGCGATGAATCAAATTCAAAGACATTCTCAATGTACTCACACGTGCCGGCATTGAGTATCACTTGAACAAGTGATAAATCATGTTGTACAAGGTGTTGCTTTAAGGCCGCACTTGCAGCGGTGACTTGTTGTGGTTCAGTAATATCAAATGTCAAAAAATGATGAGTATTTAATTGATTAAGTATCGACTCATTTCTGCCGCATGCAATGACATGAAAACCTTGGGATGTATAGTAATTGACACAGGCTAGGCCAATACCCGATGTTGCACCGGTAATCAGTACCGCCTGAGAAGATGCTGCGCGCTGCGTATTCATAAATTCAACCTATGCGTTTATTTAGCATATTGATTAACCCACCTAACAGCGGTACGTGTTGATAAAGCATCTGACCTGCATCGAAATAATCCCGATGAAAATATATTTTGTCATTAAATTTAAGCAAACTTGAACCATCAACATGAATCGTTTGCCCCTTATTTAATTTAGGATGCGAATAGCTCATCACCCAATAAAGTGATGCCTGATGCTGGCATTCACTCAAGAGTATTTGATGAATATCAAACTCAATGTGAGTAATGTTTTGGTACAAATTAGTAAAGTAATCCGTTAGTGCTGTCATTCCATAAACCTGATGCAACGGATCTTGAAAATGCACATCTGAACTGTAGATTTCCGTTAATCGTTGCAAATTATCTTTATTCAACTGTTGGTAAAGCCGAATAAATTGGCCAACAATTTCAGGCACCTTGTCATCAGGTAACGTAAGTTCGGTTACATTTGACCTATTTTGCATATTTTGCTCTCTTATCTCGTTCGCACGTTAACCATAAAACGCAATGTAATAAATTACAATGTCTTATATCACAACAACATATATTACTTTTTAGGGGATAAAATATGCGTTATATCACTTACAAAAAATACGGTAATAAGAGAGAAAAAGATCAAAAAAAAGCACTTAATATTTTAAGTGCTTTTTTGGCAGACAAATCGAAGGTTAACTTTGATATTTGTTAATTTTCATAACCATGGCGAGCAACTGGGTTCCAGTGTTTATCCACTTCATCTTTAATAAACATCGCTTTTGCGGCTTCTGCGGCATCTTTATCAAAGCCAATAACCGCATGGGCCTTCTCTTTGGTACTGATATCGGGGTAATCCACTTTTTCGACATCAAGCTGTTTCAAAACCATGGCCAATAAAGTACGTGATAAGGTCACTTGCTCAATCGCTTTATCCAACAATGCATTACCTTCTTCTGGATTATGAGCATACAAACCATGGGAAGCCATGGCAAAATCCCAACGCCATTGCCCATGACGAATGCCCATGATGGCATCATTCATAAGTGGCCATGTTGCGCCTGCATCCCACGCAGCTTTGGCCTCAAAGTGTGCTTTAACCAACAAGTCCTCAACCTTACGTGCCTTAATATTAATTTGCTGCTTGTTTTTGTTTAATGTTTTGGTAATCGCCTGCTGACTAGAGTGACAAGCCTTACATGTACTATCGAAATGTTCTAGCGCATTACCCACTTTATGATCGGTAAACTGATGGCCTTTATCATCTGTTGCTGGCGGCATATGACAGGTTATACAGGTAACGCCAGCTTTGGCATGTTTGCTGCGACTCCAATGCTCAAACTCTGGGTGGCGCGCCTTTAAGATGGGTGTTTTTGAAATAGGATGAATCCATTCATAAAAACGACGGGTATCATAATACTTTTCAATATCATCGGCGGTGCTGCCAAAAATCCATGGAATATTGACTTTATCGCTCCGCTCAGGCTGAAAATAATACGTCACATGGCACTGACCGCATACTTGAGCCCCTTTCATACTGTTATTTTGTTTATCAAAAGGCAATTTTATTTTGGCCATAGCATCCTGTGCATGTGGACGAGGTAGCGCCAATTTAGCACTGCCGTCTTCGTGACAATCGCTGCAATACACCACAGATTTAATTTCAGTACCTAAATCGGTAAAATTGGCGCCAGAAAACCCCTCAATGCCCATTTCACTCATCAATCTTGGCGCATCAGGTGTTTTACAGGTCCAGCAACTGGCTGACAGCCCTTTTTTTCCTTCTTCGACTGAGACTCCAGTTCGTAAGATATGAGTCACATCAGCGACGGCAAACTGATGTCCGCGAGGACTATTATACTCTTTCGCAAAAGACGAACCCGCCCATAAAATGATGTTTGCTGGGTATGAGGCTAACATGTCTTCTTTATCTGCTTGCTCTGATGTCGCTAACCAAGTTTGATATTGGTTAGGGAATTTACCCTGATTGATGTCTTCTACATTGGCCATCGCAGGCAAAGTGGCTATCATCCCTACGCCTGCAAGTATTGACACGAATAGAGGGTATTGATTTAAAAACATAGCTTACTCTTCTTAAAATTTATCCAGGGCGACCATCTAATCTGGGACGGGTTAAAATAGGGGCGTAATACCACACGAACATTCCAAAACTAATAAACCAACATGCCCCCGCTAACCATAGCCAAGTAGAGGAATATTGAGGCACGACTAAAGGCATAATCGCGCGTAATATTGCCGCTAAGGGCAAGCAAGCAAAGGCTAATACCATGTTAGGGCCTTGGTAGATATTACGACTTGTATGACCTAAAGAGACGCGCGATATCATCGACAAACACAAGGATGCGATGCCACCAACGGCAAATAAATGCAGTAACGTGCGGTATGCAAACTCATTGTTAATATTCCACGCCATCGCAAGCAAGGTCACAGGTAATGCCCAATATGAAACATGTAAAGACCACAACATAGGTTCTTTAAAGGTTTTATGGCCTTTCCAACGTAATACTCTGATCAGTTGCAACAGTCCGGCACTCAATAAAATACCTTGTTCAATTTCACGCGAAAAGACATGAAATACTGACTGGACAAACAAAACACCCATTACGAATAATAACGTTAATTCAAGTGCATGTATGGGATCTGGCTTTGAATGCTGTAACTTCATCGCAGTAAAGAAAGGAATAACTCGTCCACCAACGATGGTAATCACCATGGCCAACCACCAAATCATAGCTTGCCATAACTGAGTTGATAACGAAAAATTTCGTTCATACAAGGCGTAATAACTGACTAAGTTAACAACCAGAGCAAGCATAATCATTATGGGAAAACCAATGTTTCGCCACTGTTTTACTTTATAAATACAACGCCATAATGTTGCAGCTGTGATACCTAAAAATAAGGTGTCAAACAATGCTGGTAGCCAAATAGGAATATTAAAAGGCATTAATAACAGTAAACGAGCGGCTAACCAGCAGCTAAACGTTACAGCTAACAAAGGCCCTTTCATGGTGGGTTGGTTGGTCCAAGTTTGTGCCGCGGTAAGCAAAAAACCGCTTACGATAGCCAGTGCAAAACCAAACAACATCTCATGGGGATGCCACCATAATGGCAACACATTAGCCCAAAACTGGCCATTAAATAAACTGTATTGCGGCGTAAACCAGCCCATTAACCAAAGCGGAATATACAAAGCTGCAACCACCGCACCTCCAAGGAAAAAAGGTCTAAAGCCTAATCGCCATATAGCGGGTGTTTGCTCAATTTCTCGGGGGTCATCAATGTTTAACATTTAACACAGCCTTAAACATGCATAAAAAATAAATCTTTAATGCAGTTTAAGCCCATCTAGACTTTTGTTCAATAGTAATAGGGCTGCGTGATAAGCCATTAGATAAAACTGTGATCTACACGTTATCTTGTACTTGAAGAATGTTGCTAGAAAATAGCCGGTAAAAAAGGTTAGTACTGTCTATCGCAACCAGAACGAGTGTTAAGACATGAACAAACCAGAGTTAAATCTTTATATTCAATTGTTTACTAAAAGATTTTAACTTTGTGCAGCTAACAGTCAAAATTAGCCTTTAATAGCGGGTGTCAGCTTCAGTTGCAACCAAAACTCTATCCCATCCTTGGGGTCTTATCGCCTGTCAATTCAACGCTGTTAGCGATACAAAGGCCTGGCTGGTTGCATTTATTTTCCCGAGCGAGATGACTTAGATAGAATAACTACCCGCGCTTCAATGCCCCTAATACTTCAAGTGCGCGTTTTCGGGCAAAACCATGTTCAACTATCGGCTGAGGGTAAGCCTTTTCTTGCTTGGCACGTTCAGAAAATAAATCGGCCATGGAATTAATATGATGCGCCTTTAAATGTGGCTCGTGAATATGCTTTAAACTCCAATCGGCCACTTCAGGAACAAAATGCTTTATAAAGCTCGCATCGGGATCAAACTTGCTACTTTGTGTCATAGGGTTAAACACCCTAAAGTACGGTTGGGCATCGCACCCTGTACCGGCAGACCATTGCCAGCCACCATTGTTAGCCGCTAAATCTCCATCAATAAGATGCTGCCTAAAATATTGCTCTCCCCAGCGCCAATCTATCAGCAAATGTTTAGTTAAAAAGCTCGCCACGACCATGCGTAAACGATTGTGCATCCAACCCGTTTGGTTGAGTTGCCGCATTGCGGCGTCAATTATCGGGTACCCCGTCTGCCCCTGACACCAGGCTTGAAATTCATCATTGTCATTGCGCCATTGAATAAACTGACCCAATTCATTAAAGCTTTGAGATCTTGATAATTTAGGAAACGCCACCAGCAAATGACGGTAGAACTCTCGCCATATCAGTTCGTTTAACCATGTTTTAGCTGGACTGGCATCATTAACAAGTGCATCTGGATAATAAAATAAAATGCCAGCAACACACTGACGTGGGCTCAATACACCAATGGCGAGATAAGGTGAGAGTTTACTTGTTCCATCGATGGCTGGTAAATCACGGTATTGTTGATAGTCAGCAATGTCATTCTCAATAAACTGTTTCAATTGCTTTCTGGCGCAATCCTCCCCCGCCGCCCACAGCTCACTTGTCACTCGTTGAGGATAAAACTCATCACAATTAAATCGACTTAATGAAGGCGCGGCTATTGGCTGCCTAAACGCAGGGATCCCTAATGGCACGATGGGTTGGCTTGACGCTATTTTTTTCCAAGCTTTCGAAAACGGGGTAAAAACTTTATACATCTGCCCGGATAAATTGTTAACAGTACCGGTTGCTAACACACAGTCTTGCTCAATTAACCTTAGCGGGATACCCGCATTAATGAGTTTTATATCGCGCTGCCGCTCATTAAATTCTGACTCATTAGCGGCAAATATTTGCCCTATATGATGCTCAGCACAATACGCCTTTAGCCAAGGTAAAATATCATCAAAGGTGCTTAAATTAACTACGGTTAACTCAATACCAATTGCCGCTAACCTTTGGTTTAATTGCTCAATATGCCTTTCGATAAAATCAATTTGAATAGCAGCAACGTCGTGTTCAGCCCATTGTTTAGGGGTAACAAAATAAATCGCAGTTAGATTTGAATCATGCAACTGCGCGAACTCACAAGCTTGAGTTAACGCAGGATGATCATGAATACGTAAATCTTGTCGAAACCACACGACACTATTATGAGCAAATTGCATGCTGTATTTTTACCTTGTATTAACCTAACCTAGTATGCATAACGTAATTTAAGTGTTTCCGGGTGCGGATTTAAATACACTTGGTCTGCAATGTAAGGCACTTCAAACTCATTCAAATAATGGTTAATTAGCGTAATTGGCACCAGCAAAGGAAAAAGCCCTTGGCGATATTTCATAATCGACTCGGTTAACTCTTCTTTTTGACGGGCACTCAAGTGCTTCTTAAAATAGCCCTGAATATGCTGCAAAGTACTGGTGTGATTTTTGCGCGTTGCTTTGACTTTTAGCGCACTCATAAAGCCTTCAAAATAGCTATTAGCGGTTTGTTCTAAGTCTTGAATATCAGCCAATAACGGCCCCAATTCGCGATACCATTTAGGGCTATGGGCCATCAACAAATACTTATAACGAGAGTGAAATTGAATCAACTTGTGCTTTGTCAAACCTGATTCGAGCATTTTTCGCCAATCATGATAGGCATAAACACGGGTAAAGAAGTTTTCTCGAATCACCATATCATTCAGGCGACCTTCTTCTTCAACGGGTAAGTGCGGGTAAGCATCCATTAGGGCTTTAGCAAAAACCCCCACCCCTGTTTTGGTACTGTTATTGGTACCCATTTTGTATTCTAAAACACGTTCCATACCACAAGTTGGCGACTTTGCACAAAGCACATAGCCGCCCAAATAACCCAGTTCAACCACCTTTTGTTGGCTAAATTGAGTCAATTTTTCCGTCACATCCAAGGTACCGTCAGCACTTTGAATGAATAACACATCGCCATCACGAATTTGGCGAATGCTCTTTCTTGGTGCCCCCATACCGATAGCCATTTCGGGGCAAATACTGGTGTATTCAAAAAATGGTTCTATTTCGGTGGCGCAGTAATAAGAGTTCTTGTGTCCACCATCAAACCGAACCTCACTCCCGAGTAAACAACTGCTAATACCAATTTGAATTTTTTCTGGTACAAATGTTTGAGGTTCATTCATAAAAGCGCACTCCTGTGGCGGGTAAATTTTTTAATGAGGCTAATCATATTGTAAAATTATACGTGGATGCTTTAAAACTAGTTCATTTTAAACAAAAAAACAGAACCTAAGTTCTGTTTTTTGTTTAAATCTTGCTTAAATCTACTTCAATGTACGTCGATGGCCAAAATATTCTAACGACCAAACTAACACAACCCCAAAAAGTGCGCAGGCTATGGCAGCAATAAGCTGATGTGAATCCCCCGTTATGGTTTGAAAATCAAATGGACTTAAATTTTGCTCAAGTAATGGAACTTGCTCTCCACTAGAGTTTTCACGCCAACTAACAACTTGTTTCCATGGCCAGATTTTTCCTAATGTGCCTAACATCAAACCAATTAAAAACATTAACGTGGCATCATGAAACTTTCGCAGCAAAGCAGATAAGACATGACTAAAGCTCAGCAATCCCAGTACACACCCCATTGCAAAACAGGCCAAATAAGCAATATCAAACCCTTTAACGGCGGCTAACACCGCAGGATAAAGACCAAGCAACAGTAGAATAAAACTGCCAGAAATACCCGGTAAAATCATCGCACATATCGCAATTGCACCAGCAAAGAAAAACGTTACATAGCTGACTTCTATAGCGATAGGGTTTAACACTGTTATGCTCCAAGCAAATAATACCCCTAGGGCAAACAGCAGCATTCGCGGCAATGTATACTGACTGACCTGTTTAAGCATATGGATAACAGAATATAAAATCAGTCCAAAAAAGAATGACCACACTGGAATAGGATGAGTGACTATCAACCAAGAGATTAACTTAGCAAAGGCAAAAATGCTGGTCAAAATACCGCCAAACACACACACAAGGAAAGGACCATTAATGTGTAAAAAAGCGGCTTTAATCCCCTGCTGACGCACAATACCAAATAAACTCGGATTAATCTTACGGATCCCATCCAGCAAAGGGTCTAATAACCCCGTGATAAAGGCAATGGTTCCACCTGATACGCCCGGCACAACATCAGCTGCACCCATGGCCATACCTTTTAAATACGTTATAAATAACTTCAAAATTAACCCTAATCCGTAGTTTGGACACAATAATCTAGGCGGCGATTATACCCACTTGCACAAAGGCAAACCACTAGCAGAGTGTTAACAATAATGCTAACCTCATCCGACCAGACAAATAATCACCAGTAATGGATTATGAATAACAACAAACCTAATAAAGTCATGGCGTTATACCACAAGGTTACTCGCTACCCTTTCGGCGATAAAATTTTCTCTAAAATGGTATCCCGTATGGCGCCGTATTTCGGCACGATTCACCCTCAGATCACTTCACTGCAAGAAAATCGCTGTGAATGCTTAATCAAAAAACGCAAAATTGTGCAAAACCACATTGGTACAGTGCATGTGATTGCCATTTGTAATGGCCTTGAAATGGCAATGGGCACGATGGCGGAGGCTTCGATTCCTAAGCATCTTCGCTGGATCCCTAAAGGTATGTCTGTAGATTATACCGCTAAAGCCGGTAGCGATATTCTGTGTGTCGCAGAGGTAAAACCAGAACAATGGCAAGTTGGTGATATGTTAGTCGACGTCAAAGCCTATGACACTCATGGTGTTGTGGTGGTTCAAGGCCATATCAAGCTATGGATTTCAGAAAAGCCACAAAAATAAATTTTGTTCAATTTTGCTAGGGAAGCACAATGTTAAAAAATGGTCTAACAACCGGCGACAATCATCTAAGTAAAATCATTCCTGGGGTTATTTTTATCAGCTTACTAACAGGTCTTTATGGCAGTTGGTACACGGTTGATCAGGGGGAACGAGGTGTTTTACTGCGCAATGGTAAAATTATCGATACGGCTGAACCAGGATTAGGTTTTAAAATTCCGTTAATCGATACGGTCGTCAAAATTTCGACTCAAACTCATACCGCCAGTTATCAAGCGCTGCAAGCTTATAGTCGCGATCAACAGCCTGCGACCCTGCGTGCATCCGTGACATTTAGTGTGCCACCGGACAGAGTTGAAGAAGTTTATGCCAACTTCAAGGGCATTGATTCTATGGTGTCACGATTGTTAGACCGTCAGGTACCTACCCAGGTTGAAAATATCTTTGGTAAATACACCGCCATTTCAGCGGTGCAAGAAAGGGTTAAGTTTGGTATTGACGTGACTGATGCGATTACAAAATCAATTAAAGGGCCTGTGACAATTAGCTCAGTGCAAATTGAAAACATTGATTTTAGTAATGCCTATGAAAAATCAGTAGAAGACAGAATGCGCGCCGAAGTTGAAGTACAAACCCAATTACAAAATCTTGAAAAAGAACGTGTCAGCGCGCAAATTGCCGTGACTCAAGCACAAGCTGAAGCTGACTCACAATTGGCTAGGGCGATTGCTGAAGCAGAAAGTATTCGAATTAAAGGCGATGCTGAAGCGTCGGCAATTAAAATCCGTGCTGAAGCCTTAGCCCAAAATCAGAATTTAGTTGAACTGACCAAAGCCGAACGCTGGGATGGAAAGTTGCCAACCACCATGTTGCCAACAGGGACAATTCCATTCTTAGAAGTGCAAAAAAATAAGTAGCAAATCGCTTATTCGGTTAGCCATAACCATAGTCAAAGGATTTACTTTGCCTTTTAAAGCAATTTTTTAGGCGAAGTAAATCTTATTGATGACGTGATTAACATCAATGATAAAAAGGAATTCAATCATTAATCGTTATCCGCTTGCCAACGCGCCAAAACCACCTGAGGAACAGGCAAACATTATCACGCCCACGATAAAATATCCCCCAGACAGATCTGCTAATTTAGATGCCATTCGAGGTTTGGCGTTACTGGGTATTTTGTTTTTAAATATTTATTTCATGGCGAATAACTTTTACGGTTATGCCCCACATCAGCCAGAAATCTTATCCGATCAAATCATCGAAATACTGAGTAATTTTGCATTTGAAGGGCGCTTTATCAGCTTGTTTTCAATGTTGTTCGGTGCAGGTTTATGGCACCAACGTTGTAAAGCGGGCGATGATATAAAGGCGCAACACACCATCAAACGACGATTGTACTGGCTTATCGTATTTGGGCTGGTTCATGGCGTATTGATTTTCTCTGGAGACATTTTACTAACCTACGGTTTATGCGGATTACTGGCTTATCAATACTGCTCGTTTGCCCCTAAAGCCTTGTTAGTCAAGTCGGTAAAATTTATCATGCTTGCACTAGTGGTGATGGCGCTCATATCTTTAACCATTGAGGATGACCCCTTTTACCGCGGCTCTGACTATTATACACAGCAGCTTGATATTTGGACCGGCAGTTACACTACACAGGTGATGATGCAAGCCATCATGGTGGGGTACATGCTGTTGATAATCCCAATTAGTATTTTATGGTACGGCGCAGGATTAATGCTTATCGGCATAGCCCTGATGAAACAGGATTATTATAAACGCGGCTTTAGTACCAAACAGCTAGGAGCATTTGCCGTTACAGGCATAATATTTGCGATACTTGACAGTGTATTAAGCCAGTCTAGTTCTGCGGTGCTAAAAGAAATATCGGCTATCTTTATGATGCTGGGCGCCATACCCACCGCACTGATTTATTGGCATATTATTGTTAAACTCTGTCAAAACAACCCGCTAAAATTAACCTTATTACAAAACCTAGGGCGGGTATCTTTAAGCTTTTATATTCTACAGTCTATTTTAGGTGTGCTGTTATTACGACATTGGATGCCACAATGGCAGATATCATTTGATCGTATCGATTACATGCTACTTGCCATAGTATTAAACGCGTTACAACTGAGTATGGCTGCTCTATATGTGCGCTTTTTTAACCAAGGCCCCTTAGAATACTTATTGCGAGTGCTGTCTAAACGAATCAATACCTAAATAAATCAATGTGTAACTAAAGTCAGCACTTACTCAGATAACTAAAGGAGTTTTTTTGCAAACCATAATCCGTCATATTAACAGCCAATACCGCCATATATTGGCGATATTGTTTGCCCTAGTTAGCCTTTCGGGCTGTATCAGTTGGGTTACACCTTCTGTGACACCAGAACTGGTTCAGCTTAAAGGCGGTGAATTTACCTTAGACCCAAACCATGCGGCATTGATTTTTAAAATACCGCATTTAGGCTTATCGACCTATGTGGGTCGTTTTAATCAATTTGATGCTCAACTGAATTTTGATCCCAATAACATGCAGGCAGCATCATTAGTAGCCAGCGTGCAAATCAGTTCAATTGACGTCAACAATGAAAAACTCGCAACCACCCTGCAAAATAGCACTTGGTTTGATAGTCAAACCTTTCCCCAAGCGCTGTTTAAAAGCCAAAAAGTGACCCCGATTAACGCTGATGGCTCTGATAATCAATTTGCCTTTGAAGGTTTACTGACCTTACGAGGTGTAACAAAACCCGTCACCTTTAGCGCGACATTTCATGGCGGTGCTGATAATTGGATGACGGGGAAATATACCTTAGGGTTTAGCGCAGTTGGTACCATTAAACGCTCTGATTTTGATATGAGCAGCTACATCCCAATCGTGGGCGATAAAATAACCCTAGAGATCTACGCGGAGTTTTTAAAACAATGATGATATTTGCCCTAATAATGCTGGTTATCTGGCTAGTATTTTTGCTTGTCGGTTATGGATTCTATGCACTTTCGCCTTGGGTTATTGGCATATTTATTGGCATTAACCTGTTGAGTTTTATAATAACTTGGTATGACAAGCGCATTGCGGCTCAAAACCAAACTTCGCCCGATACTCAACGCAATCGTATTAGTGAAAAAACCTTATACATTTACGCCTTAATCGGCGGCTGGCCTGCGGCTATTATTGCCCAGCAATATTTTCGCCATAAAACCCAAAAGAATGCCTTCAAATATCGATTCTGGTTATGTATCGCAATCAATATGTTACTCACTGTCGGGATCAGTTATTTATATCTGCTGTATATCCTTTAACGCATTAAACTTAGTCAGCTAAGAGTGGCTATATCCACTGACTAAACTAAGGTAAACTACAGCACTATTTTACTCATACTAACCGAGAGAATTTTTCATGCGCATGATCATTGCTGTAGCGGTAATCGCTTTAGTCATTTTTTATTTTTTTAGCCAAATGAATAATCAAAAAGCCGCCAAAGAAAACATTGCCAAAGGCAGTGCTTTTTTGGCAGAAAATGCCAAGCGTGATGGGGTCATTCAAACCTTATCAGGCTTACAATATGAAGTGCTGACTAAAAGTGACAACACCGAACACCCTACTGCCAAAAGTAATGTCACTGTGCATTATCACGGTACTTTGATAGACGGTACGGTTTTCGACAGCTCTGTCGATCGCGGACAAACCATCGCATTTCCGCTTAACCAAGTGATTAAAGGTTGGACCGAAGGTGTGCAGTTAATGACGGTTGGCGATAAATTCCGTTTTTATATTCCAAGCCAACTGGCCTATGGCAACCGCTCAACCGGTAAAATTGTTGGCGGGTCTGTGTTAATTTTTGATGTCGAGTTATTTGCAATTAACTAACCTCAACTCGGTTTAAGAGATCAACAAAAAGCCATTATATCCAATGAAACTTTTAGAGACGTCAGCGTGACTTCAATTGGCATCAGATTGATTTCAAATACAAATGGTCCAGCGAGACGCCGCAAGCCCGTCCATATGGGCTTATCCTAAACGCCGAAGTTAGGGATACTCGCTGACTCATCTGCACCCGCATAATTATCTCTTCGATTTAGCTTATTGATAGCTTTGGTAACACAAGGTTAACTCGGAACTGGACAAAAACGATTTAGAACACAGCCTGCCGCAGGCCTATGTGCAAGCACGACCGTGACACGCTGCGATTTCGTCCCTGAAACCTCGGCCATGACGTCCATGTCATGGTCAAATTTGTTCCAGACAAATTTTGACATTCCCACCATCCATGGTGGTCAGTAGTCACGGCCGCGCTTACACTGGAATTATTATCTCTTCGATTTGACTGTATTTGGGCAATTATAAAAAGCAAAAAGATAAGTAACTAATCAGCTAAAAGGCTCAATATGATTTAAGGTCATCGAGAAAAGTCCGTGAGCTTGGCATGGATGCCAAGCTAGCTTTCGTTAGGCCACGGATGGCCTATCGGAAGCGTTAGGGCTTTTAGACAATGGCAGAAGTAAGCTAAAAATGAAGTTTAATGCTGAATCAAACCCCATCGAAAATATGCGTTTTTCAGCATTTTTCGTCTGGGGCGCTGAGGGTTTCCAAAGGGCTTCTTTTGTAAAAAAAGCGTGCGTTTTGCCCCTTTGGTCTGGTGTGGGCGAAGCGCCTTTTCAAAATAGAAAATATGAACACACATCAACCGCGGCTGTGCCTATAGAGTGTTGCTATTGAACTCAGCCAAGGACACCCCGTCTGCAAATAAATTATAATATTTAAAACTCTGATTTATAAAGAATACTATATCAAACCAACATTTCTTATCATCGTGAGCGAAGATAGTTTATCTTTCAGCATTTTATTTTTGTCATGGTGAAATAAATATCAGCTTTTGCCTTTCTTTATCCAATAACAAATAAACGAATCAATAGGATGACAATGCACACTCGCACACTTTCAATGCTAATCAAAGCAAGTCTATTTACCGCTTTACCAATGTTGATGTTACCCGCTGCAGCCACAGAAAAAACCATCTCTGATTTAGTGGATGCGGTTAATGGCACGCCTGATGATATCAGCCGCGATGCGGGTAAAAAGGTGAAGTTACGCAATCATGCTAATGGTTTTTGCACCTCTGGCGTGTTTAAGCCGAACCCGCAAGTTACAGAGACATTGGCAATCCCGTTTTTCACCCAAAGCAATATTGATGTCGTTGCCCGTTTTTCATTAGGTGGCACCAATCCACAATCATCGGATAAAACCGCTGGGCGCTTTATGTCGCTTAAGCTAAATGGTGAGACTGAAAGTTTGCATTTTGTTACCTCAAATGCCGAGGTGTTTTTTGCCAGTAATCTTGATGATTTTTTTACGTTTCAAACCAAAGTAAAACAAGGTAATGAAGGCAAACAATGGCTGATTGACAATAAACCAGATGCTAAAGCTTTTTTTGAATATATTAAAAAGCTCCCGCCAACAAGCAGTTATGCAGACAACCGCTATTTTGGTGTCAATAGCTTTATGTTCACCTCAAATAATGGCGAGCCCGTTGCGGGCAGATGGATTTTTGAGCCTGTAGACGGCGTGATAGCCGCATCAGCAGCAGAGCTTGCTCAAAAGCCGGATCATTTTTTACAACAAGAATTGACCAATCGAATAGCCACGACACCCGCCACCTGGGATCTATATGTTCAACTTGCCGAAAAACAAGATAAGGTGAATGATCCTACTATTGTTTGGCCGACGTCTCGACAACGGCTGTTAATCGGCCAAGTGATTATTAACGGTCAGCATGACGATGCGAAAGCCACCATAGAGTGTGATAAAGGTATTTTTAATCCATTGCAATTACCTAAAGGCATATCTGCATCGGCTGACCCAATATTAAATGCACGCTCTGCCGCTTATATTGAATCCTTTATCAGACGTAACTAAACACGATAAATTCACAAGGCGACATAAAAAAGCCTCCATCAACTTAGGCTGATGGAGGCTGAATTATTCACCACATACTCGCATGGGTTATCCGAGGTAAAACGGATCATCAATGGATTTGGCGGGTAAGGTAAACCACTTAGCGCCCTCTGCGGTCATGTAGAAATGATCTTCATGGCGAATGCCAAATTCCCCAGGTACACATAACATAGGTTCATTACTGAAACACATTCCCGCGGCTAATGGGGTACGATCGCTTTTCACCAGATATGGCCATTCATGAATATCTAAACCAATACCATGTCCGGTACGATGCGGTAATCCCGGTACGGCATAGCCTGGGCCAAAGCCCGCTTGTTCTAATACCTGCCTAGCCGCCGTATCAACATCACCACAGGGTAAATCAACTTTAGCGAAATTAAACGCCGCTAATTGAGCTTGTTGCTCTAACTGCCATAATTCGCGTTGACGCGCGCTGGGCTCACCAAACACATAAGTACGGGTGATATCTGAGTTATAGCCTTCTAGTTGGCAACCTGTATCAATTAGCACGGTATCATTTTTAGATAAGGCTTTAGGCGACTTCACGCCATGCGGATATGCGGTATCTTCACCAAATAACACAATGCAAAAATAAGAACCACGAGAGGCACCTACTTTACGGTGCGCGGCATCGATAAAGGCTGTCACTTCATCGGTTGTGATACCTTCACGCAAAATACTGGCCGCCGCTTTATGCACTTCAAGGGTCATATTCATCGCCTGTTGAATCAACGCCAGCTCTGTGGATGATTTAATCATCCGACAACCTGCCGTCACCGTTTTCGCATCAACCAATGTTAATTGCGGCGCAGCTTTAGCAATGCCATTACTGATGAAATAGGAGGTTGACTCATCGATGGCTAATTTTGCCCGAGTAAGGTCAAACCCCATCTGGTTAAGCGTTTTTGCAACCAGTACATAAGGGCTTTCATCTTCATGCCAGGTGTTTACCTCGCCTTTTACCACCATAAAGCCTTGCAATGTATCAAGCTCAAAAGCAGGCGCAATATATTGCACTTTGCCAGTGGCGGGTAAAATGGCACCGACCAAGCGCTCACTGGCATACCAACGTGTGCCAGTAAAGTAGTAAAGATTGGTGCCCGCATTTAAGTAAAGCGCATCAATACCTTGCTGCTGCATGATATGCTGCGCTTTGGCAATACGAGCTTCAAACTCTGATAAAGCAATAGGTTCAACACCTTGAGTCATATTTGTTAAGCCTTCAAGGGCTTGTTGTGGGCTTACGCCGCCAATACCTATTGTCATTTTTACTCCATATTAAGTGAATGATTAACTCAGATTTCCCTCAAACTAGCACATATTGGTCGCTGATGAGGGTGATAATACAATGTTAAGCATGATTGAAATTGTATACAATATAAAGTTACAATTGGTTAGGTCAAGTTAAAGTACAGTTAACTTGCAACATAACATCCGAGCTTGAGATAATCAGGCCATGCTACTTTCTAGCTCAACCCTATCACAGGAGTCGACTCTTTATGCCCCAATCAGCTGTTATTGCAGAACGTCTAAGCGCTATTCGCCTGCAACTTGCCCTTGAAAATATCGATGCTTTTATTATTCCTCGCGCGGATGAATATCTTGGTGAATACGTTCCAGTCAGAAATGAGCGACTTCGTTGGGCCACAGGTTTCACTGGCTCTGCGGGTATGGCCATAGTATTAAAAGATACCGCAGCCCTCTTTACTGATGGCCGTTATACCGTTCAGGTTCCAAAGCAAGTAGACAGCTCTTTGTATCAGTTTTTAAGCCTAACCGATGACCCTCAGATTGAATGGTTAGTTGACACCCTAAGCGCTGGAAGCAAAGTCGGTATTGATAGCCGTTTACATACTTTAGCCTGGTACCAACAAGCTAAGGCGCAATTTGATAAAGCTGATATTGAGTTAGTTGATGTAAAACAAAATCCGATTGATGTGCACTGGCAAGACCGTCCACAGCTACCAACATCAGCTTTCACCCTTTTCAGCCATGAAGGTGCAGGCAGAAACAGCCTAGAGAAGCGTCAGCAAATAGGCGCTTTAGTTAAAAAACAAGGTGCTGACGTCGCTCTTATTGCCGCACTCGATTCTTTTTGCTGGTTACTGAATATTCGTGGTAACGATGTGCCCCGTCTGCCGGTTATCCTAGGTAGCGCATTACTCGCAACAAATGGCGACATGACCTTATTTACTGACTTAAACAAAGTGCCTAGCGGTTTTGCTGAACATGTGGGACAAGGCGTCACGGTAAAAGATGAAGCGGAGCTGGTAAACGCGCTAGCAGAATTAAAAGGCATGAAATTACTGGCGGATCCCCATTCAGCCAACGCATTTTCACAACTGCAAGCTCAAGCGGCGGGTGCAAAACTGATTGCCGGACTTGATCCTGTAGCCTTACCCAAAGCGCAAAAAAATGCTGCTGAGTTAGCTGGCATGAGAGCGTGTCATGTGCGTGATGGTGTGGCCGTGTCTCGCTTTTTAGCTTGGTTAGATAACCAGGTTGAACAAGGCATTATGCATGATGAAGGCGTATTAGCGACGCAATTAGAAAGTTATCGTTTACAAGACTCACTTTACCGCGAGCCAAGCTTCGATACGATTTCTGCCACAGGCCCGAACGCTGCGATGTGTCATTACAATCATAATAATGGCACGCCTAGCACCATGACAATGAACAGTATCTACCTAGTGGATTCTGGTGCCCAGTACTTAGATGGCACAACAGATGTTACCCGTACCATTGCGATTGGCGATGTCACTGACGAACAACGCAAAATGGTCACCTTAGTGCTAAAAGGCCATATCGCTTTAGATTTAGCTCGTTTCCCTAAGGGCACTTCAGGTCAACAGCTTGATGCCTTTGCTCGCCAACATTTATGGCAACATGGTTTTGACTATGACCACGGCACAGGTCATGGTGTAGGCCACTTTTTAAGTGTGCATGAAGGCCCACAGCGTATCGGTAAAAATCTGAACAATGTGGCTTTGCTTCCTGGCATGGTGTTATCAAACGAGCCAGGCTACTACCGTACTAATGGCTTTGGTATTCGTATAGAGAACTTAGTGATAGTACAACATTGCGCAGCATTAACAGGCAGCGAGCGTGAAATGTATGAGTTCGATGCGATTACATTGATCCCTATCGATGCCCGTTTAATTGATAAGTCATTACTCACTGATGCTGAAATCAACTGGTTTAATCAATATCACGCCAAAGTACGTGATACCTTGACACCATTTATGCAAGGCGATGATTTAACATGGTTAAATAAAGTAACCGCGGCAATTTAACGCAATAAATTGTATCCATATAACACGGCGATCATTCAATGATCGCCGTTTTTATTTGATAAAGCGCAAGAACTATACAAACTCTGTATAAAAGTTTGGTATAATCCGCGCCCGTCAAAACGAACCGCTAATGCGTTATTAGGCTTTAGTGTAGCGTTGAAATAGACCCAAGAATGCCAAATCCCCGCCGAATAGATTGTCGGCTTGCAGCTTAATTAGGAACTGAAACCATGAAATTTGAATCTTTTAGCTTCGCACCAGAACTACTCCGCGCGATCGCTGAATGCGGTTATCAGACAATGACCCCTATTCAGCGTCAAGCCATTCCAGCCATTCGTCGTGGCTCAGATGTACTAGCCAGTGCCCAAACCGGCACAGGTAAAACGGCTGCCTTTGCTTTACCTATCTTACAAAAAATGATGGAAAAGCCTAAAGAAAGAATCGCCTCAAATACCCGCGTACTGATTTTAACCCCAACCCGTGAATTAGCGGCTCAAGTTGCTGACAACATTACTGCCTACGGTAAATACATGGACATCAATGTACTGACCATTTATGGCGGTGTAAAAATGGACAGCCAAGCCGTTAAAATGAAACGCGGTACCGATGTAATTGTGGCAACCCCAGGGCGATTACTCGAGCACATTTTATCGTGTAACTTGAGTTTATCCCACGTCGACTTTTTAGTATTAGATGAAGCCGACCGCATGTTAGATATGGGCTTTAGTGCCGATATTGAAAAAATCATGCAAGCCGTGAATAAAAATCGTCAAAACTTATTGTTCTCAGCCACCTTCTCGACCGCGGTTAAAAAACTGGCTAACGAGATGTTAGACAAACCTAAAATTATTGCTGCTAACGATCAAAACAGTACCGCAGACACGATCAGTCAAGTGGTTTACCCAGTCGAGCAACGTCGTAAGCGTGAGTTATTATCGGAACTGATTGGCACTAAAAACTGGCATAAAGTCATGGTTTTCAGTGCCACGCGTGAAGACTGCGATCGCTTAGTAAAAGAGCTTAATTTAGATGGCATTCCAACCTCGGTAGTGCATGGCGAAAAAGCCCAAGGCAGTCGCCGCCGTGCCCTTCGTGAATTTATGGAAGGCAAAATCCGTGTATTGGTTTCAACTGAAGTCGCAGCCCGTGGCTTAGACATTCCTGATTTGCAGTATGTTGTAAACTACGATCTTCCTTTTTTAGCAGAAGATTATGTGCACCGCATCGGCCGTACAGGCCGTGCCGGAAAGTCAGGCATTGCCATCTCATTTGTCAGCCGTGAAGAAGAACGTACTTTAGCCGATATTGAAAAATTGATTGGCCAAAAAATTCGCCGTATTACCGTACCAGGTTATGAAGTCAGTAACCGTGAGTTGTTGCTAAAGCAGATCCAAAAACGCCGTAGCTTTGCAAAAAGTAAGCAGCGTGATGACGGAGCCAGTGCACAGATGATTGCAGAAAAAAGCATGCAAGGTCGCCGCGTGACCGTGGGTAAAACCAAAGATTCGGTAAAATATAAAAAGATTAAGTAACCTTAATTTAGATTCAAATTAGCATTTTAGCGCGGTCGTAAGGTCGCGTTTTTTATGCTTTTGTCAAAGTTAACCCATAAAGGTTACCCGCCGAATTAGCCCCTGTTCTACTTCATATGCGGCGATGACTTTAACACTTCTATCAATGGTATTTTCATCTTCACTGGCGGATTCTGCTAACTCATGGTCAACCAAATACTGGCCTTGCACAATCCGGGTTAATGAAGTGGCATGCAAATATTTAAGTCCCGCGAACTTAGCACCATATTTTGCTTTTAAAGTAGGTTTACCTTGATATTGCAGTCCACCTGTTAAAGTGTAAACCTCAATATCATCATGATAGGTAGCAACAAACGCTTCTATATCTCTGGCATTGTAAGCCTCTAGCTGTTTATCTATCAATGAGATAGTCGCTAATTCTTGGGCACTATAATCGCTTGGCATTAATCTTTTATCCTCAAACCTCATTTAACGGCTTTAGTTTATTTTCCATCTTGAATCAAAGCCATAATCTTTACCGCTTTTTCAAAATGGTCGAGTTGATGTGTTTGTATCCACCACGTTGCAGCCTCCATCAGCAATTCAGGTTGATCATTTTTATTGGCAAAAAATGCATAAAAAGATAAGCCGACATTGTCACCTTTTTGCTGGATTTTACGCTGACAAACCGCAATCACGTTTTGTCTTAATGTTGGGCGCATTTTACCTCCTTGTTATCATCCATTTGGGTTTTGATGAAAGTTTTTATCCCATATTCTGGTCTATTGCGTTAATCCATACTATTACACTTTCAGGACACTGCATGTTGACTAAATTAATCATCACAGCTGCAATAGCGCTTTTGAGCTTCACCACCACAGCCAACCCCATCGCCATAGATGAAAATAATATCAGCCCATTACTGAACGGTCATGAGCTCCCCAACATCAGCTTACAAACCGTTGAAGGTGAAGATGTTAATTTAAAAGAGTTAGTTAGCCACAAGAATACCATATTGTTTTTTTACCGTGGCGGCTGGTGCCCATTTTGCAATGTTCAAATGGGACAACTGCAAGCAATTGAATCTCAGCTATTGGCAATGAATATACAACTGGTGGGTATTTCACCTGACTCACCCGAAAAACTCAAAGCCTCAATAACCCAAAATAAACTCAATTATCTGTTGTTATCGGATCAACACCTGCAAGCCGCTCAAGCATTCGGTTTAGCGTTTTATACCAGTGACAAGGTGACTAAAATGTATCAGGCAAAGTTAGGTGTTTCTAATCCCCTGTTTAACATGCCTACTGGGGAAGCACGTTTAGTGTTACCTGTCCCTGCGATTTATATGATCGATAAAACCGGTCTCATTCAATTTATGTATGCCAATCCTAATTACAAAGTGCGCCCTGCACCAGAGCTGATCTTATCGGCAGCCAGTTTACTGAACTAACCAGCAACTACTGCTCACTTTCATGCTCCAGTTTGGGTATAACAATTGTATTTGTTATACCTTTTTTTGTGTTTATTTTATTCGCTTTTAAATATCCTTTGCTACACTTAAACCATTCAATCTACAACAAATATGGCTATGGCTCGCAAATCAATCCTGACCCAACTAAACAAAGTGTTTATTTCAATTACTTTACTGGTCATTATTATCGCCAGCATTTTTGCATTTACTAGTCAGAAAATGCTTGTCGCCAGCAATGCTATTTTACGGGCAGATTTGCCGCTGGAAATGGCCATCGAATCGATGAACTCTACACTAAAAGCCATGCAAACCAATGCCGCCTTGTATTTGCTTGGCTATGAAGATCAAAAACAGCAATATCAAGTAAACTTAGCCCTACTTCAATCCACCAAACAAACTATTTCCCATCAAAAGCTATTAACTAATAATGAGCAGATCAATGCTTTTTATCAAGTTAATCAATTAAGTAACGCCATTAACCAGCAATATCAAACCCTTATTTTTGATGTTTATTCTCCTGAGGATGAAAAGGCCGCAAAACAAATTGCAGCGAATCTGTTAGAAAACAATGCTAAGCCTCTGGAGAAAATTATTGACTTTAGGGCTCAAGATGAAATTAAGGGCTCCCAAGAAAGTTCGGATGAAGAGGAGCTACGCTATGATGATATTCCGGCCATTCACTATTACCTCCAGCTTGTAGATGAAGCAGGTGACATGCAAAATGCATTAGCGAGCTACCTACTGAATGATAAAAATGCTAAGCAAGAATTTGATGAGAATGGAGAAGCCTTTGTTAAATGGCTTACATTATTAGAACCCTTAGAGCAGGATGAGGATGAAGTTGCTGATATAACCCATATAAAGCAACTATTTGAGCAATTACTTGATGGAGGGTATCAATTATTTAATCTGTATAACCCTGAATCATTAGCCTCAGCGACCCATGCTTTTAATCAATTGAAGCAAACACACATTGCAGACATTGAACAGCAAATGTCTGTGCTACTTAACAGCACATCTAATCAGGTTGTCAGCCAACTTGAAGATTTAAAAAGTACCAATATTGGCAGTATTATTCTGCTAGCACTGTTTGCCATGATAACCATCATTTTATTAATATCATTAAGTTTTTATACTAAGCGGACCATTTACTTACCGATAGAAAAACTGGCTAAGTCAGTCGATGCATTGCGCCTTGGCGAGCGAAACATTCAATTTATCCATAATGATGATGAGCTCGGCGATGTCTTTAAAAATGTCGAAAAATTTCAGCATGATCTAAGGCAATTGGATGCGTTACAAAAAAATGAAGCTCAATATAAACTCCAATTAGAGCTTGAGCGCGATAAGTTACAGCAAGCGTTAAATACCTTACAACAAGCGCAGAAGAAACTGATTAACAGTGAGAAAATGGCCTCGCTTGGAGCATTGGTTGCAGGTATATCACACGAAATCAACACTCCGATAGGCATTGCGGTCACCATCAGCTCAACATTTGAATCTCGGGTAAAAGAGTTCGTGACCCAAGCCAGAACAGGACAACTCAATTTATCTGATTTAGAAATGTTCGAACAAGAAAGCTTAGAAGGTTTAGTGATCATGCAAAAGGCACTTAACCGCGCCGCTGAACTCATCCATAGCTTTAAACAAGTGGCTATCGATCAATCCAGTAATCAACGCAGATCATTTTTACTCGACGAAATGCTCAATGAAGTATTCAATACCTTAAAGCATCAAATTAAGCGTTCAACATATACCGTTTCAATTGATTGTCCTGCGGACATTATGATGGACAGTTTCCCAGGGCCTTTTGGTCAGGTTATTACCAACTTATTTAATAATGCCATTATTCATGGGTTTGATGGCGCGCAAACGGGTGATATCAGTGTCAAAGTTTATCTGGAAGAAAATGATAAAATAAAGCTGCAATTCAATGACAATGGTATAGGGATCCCCGTTAGCCATATCGATAAGATATTTGATCCATTCTTCACCACCAAACTGGGTCAAGGTGGTTCTGGACTAGGGATGAATATTGTTTATAACATAGTCAATAATATTTTAGGTGGGGATATTAGTGTTACCAGCCACAATGGCACCACTTTTACCCTTATTATACCTATCATTGCGCCCAAATAATTACAGCACAAGGAGCGTGAGTAATGAGCGATTTTTTCTTAAAAATCATTAACGATAAACCTGCTAGTACGGATACCGCGGCATCAAAAGACACCAGTGTTCGACAAACAACACGAGAAGCAGATCCTTGGATTATCGGGATCATTGATGACGAACCTGGCATGCATGAAGTGACTAAATTGGCATTATCTCGGGTAGAGATTCTGGGGCGACCTTTAACATTTGTCAGCGCCTATGATGCCACAGAAGGTTATAATATCATCAAAGATAATCCCAACATGGCATTGGTGCTGCTTGATGTGGTAATGGAGACCGAGGATGCGGGTTTAAAGCTGGTTAAACGTATTCGGGAAGAGCTTAAAAACAAATTCGTGCAAATTATTCTACGCACTGGTCAACCTGGATTTGCCCCTGAAGAACAAGTCATTATTGATTATGAAATCAATGCCTACAAAACCAAAAGCGAGCTAACACGTGCAAAACTATTTACGGCATTGGCTAGCGGCATTCGCAGTTATCGACAAATCACCGCCTTAGAAAAAAGCCGTCAAGGTTTGCGCGCCATTATTGATGCTTCATCCAATTTACTGCAAGAACGATCTGTATTTGATTTTTCAAGCGGTGTATTAAATCAAATAGGTGCATTATTTAATATCGAGGCTGAAAGCATCTTTTGTGTATCTCAACGCCCACAAAATGGCCCCTCTGCCATTATCAGTAGTCAAAGTGATGATTATGTTGTGGTAGCCGCCAGCCATAAATATCAACCGCTATTTGGTAAAGGGCTAGCAAAGCTCAATAGTGAAGACTGCGCCATTCAAGCGGTACATCAGGTGCTAAAGCAAAAAGCGCATCTTTTTAATGATGATTTCAGCTGCCTGTATTTGTCAACGCCCTCACTTTGGGAGGGCGTGATTGTGGCAGAAAAAGCCGCAAAACTTAAACTCGTAGACCAAGAACTCTTGCAAGTGTTCTGCATGAATGTTGCAGTAGGCTTAGAAAATGCAAAATTCTTTAACTATTTGAATAAAGCCGCTTACTTTGATGATGTAACCGGTTTATACAGCCGTGCAGGCTTTATCGATTATGCACGCTCATTCCATCATCAACATGGCGATGATATTTGCCTGTATTTAATTGATATTGATTATTTCCATAATATTATTGAAAGTCTGGGGTATGAATTTGGAAATAAAATCCTCAAACGCATTGCTACTCATTTAATATCATCTTATGGCGATGAAGTATTGCTAGCCCGATTACATTCTGATGTATTTGCCTTACTCCTGCCAAACAGTCGCACCAAAGCACAGGATATTGCCCTAAGAAGTTCATTCCCTTTCAATATTGAAGAGCACTCTATTCGATTAGGGGTCACGGTCGGCGCGGCGCAGTATTCCAATGAGTACATACAACATCCATCACAAGATGGTAGTAACAGCCATGAATCCAACTTTGATGCAGCACTATTGCTTCGTCATGCTGAAATTGCCTTAAAAGTGGCCAAGGAAAACCGCCGAGGTTCAGGAGAGCTTTTTGACTCTGGATATGAGGTTGACTCCTATAATCGCATGAACTTACTCAATGACTTACGTAATGCCATAACCCATGAGGCGCTTTTCTTAGTTTTACAACCTAAAGTCAATACGCAAGATAAAACCATCATAGGCTATGAAGCTTTACTGCGCTGGAATCATGCTGAAAAAGGATCAATTCCACCTGGGGCATTTATCCCCGCGGTAGAAAAATCGGGCTTATATTACGATGTCGATTTATATGTGGCGAAAGCCACCTGCAAACTGCTTAACGACTACCCTCAAATCACCCATCCTATTTCAATTAATTTGTCAGCCAATTCACTTAACCATGAAACCTTTGTTGATGATCTTTTCGCCATTTTTAAACAGGCGAATATTGGTTTGGATAGAGTGGAGCTAGAAATCACTGAAAATGCCTTAATTCATTCTGATTCAGCGATCAGGGAATTAGACAGGCTTGCGGATTATGGGTTTACTGTGTGCTTGGATGATTTTGGCGCGGGCTATTCATCTTTGGGGTATTTACTGAGATTACCGTTAAATACCATTAAAATTGACCGCGCATTTGTGTCTCATTTGGTCGACAACCACAATGCCCAAATCGTATTAGAGGGTATCATTCATATGGGCACCAAACTTGGCAAGGAGATGATTGTTGAAGGTGTAGAAACCGAGCGGCAACTTAACATTGTAAAAAAGATGGGCGTCAATGTGGTTCAAGGATTTTATTTTTTCAAACCATTGACCATTGAACAAGTACTCAATTTATCAGCACAATATCAGATATAAGCATGTCGAAACCCATCCACTCGCAGTACACTATGCATCAGATAATCAAACCGACTATGCATAGATGTGCATTGGAATAAACAACAGCATGATTGAAACTTATAACGCAACAGTACTCGAATTGGCTTTAGCGGGTATTCACGATTTAACTGAATCCAATAAATCGCATAAAGGGCAACGCACTTTGGCACAAGAAAGCCATTTTTTATGCAGTTGGATGGTCGAAGCACTCAAAACAAAACGATTTTCAAAACAGGTCGCTGATGATTTAACTCAGTGGATCCGTTTAGGTCGCAGTCATGGCGCGGGGGCACAATTAAAACAACTGCTAGAACGCATCATTTTGCAATATCAAACGGCTAAAACAGCCGAACTTGCAACAGCTTTGAACGCCATGCTTACTGACTTTGAACAACAAAATTGGTTAGTCGTGACAGATACACCGTTATCAACCAAATTAAAATTAGAAGGTGATGGACAATCAAGTATCGTTATTTGTGCAGAACAACTGCAACGGCACTGTAAAGAGGCGGAAATCATTAAACCTATCGCACTCTATGTTAGAGGTAATGAAAACACACTAGCAAAAAATGCCTTAGCACACGGATTATTGCTAAGTCAGGCCAATAAAAAGAACAGTCTTATTAAGCACCATAAAACCTATTTAATTACGCCACAAAATCAACACCAAAGCCTGTGTTTATTGGCAATAGAATAAGACCAAAGTTAACCAGGCCAGCCACTAAAAAGGTTGAATATTTATCTTAAACTGATATACCTAATGTGCAGGTTGTTTTCAAAAAAGGATAATCATTGAAACCTTTATTTTGTGCCTTAGGGTCATTTGTTGTTATGTTGTTCTGCAGTCATGCTTCTGCAGATGTGGTATTAAAATATAATATCAATGGCTCAAGTAGTTGGGTGCCTTATTACATCCCTTACCAACCAGAACAACCGGGTATTTTAGCTGAAATTGTGCCGCAAATTTTAGTGTTGGCACAAATTCAGAACGAGAAGCATAACTACCCGCCCAAACGCACCAATCAAGCACTAGAAACAGGGTTATTGGACTTTGACTTAGTCAGTCCTAGTTGGTTTCCTGATGAAGACATGGGTGAAAGCTTTGTTCAATCTGATGCTATTATTCAGATAAAAGAAAACATCATCGCCCTTGAAGAAAATGCACAAAAATGGGCCAATATTCATGCCATAAAAGATCAGTCCATCGGCACTGTTAGAGGATACCTATATCATGATGACAGCCAGTTTACTCGGATTGATTTCACCTCAGAAAGAGAACTGATCAAAGCACTACACAAAAATAGAATTGAAGCCGCTATTTCGGGCGACTTACCAGCGCTTTATTGGAGCAATAAACTGAATCAGAAAATCGTCCTTGCTGCGGTGCATTCTAATGGGGTATTGGTGATGCGCCTGCGTAAAGAGCATCAGCGTCTATTGCCGCAAATCAATGCGGCAATAGCTCAACTTAAAGCCGATGGCACTATTGATACGATTATCGATAAGTACACCAAGAAAATTGTGCTCACTCAGTAATCCATTTTTATGCTTAAAATGGATTTAAACTGTAACCTTGCTGAGCCAAAATAGCATGGGCGGTTAATGCCGATAACGCCATATTGACACCAGGAAGTAAGTCCTCGGCACCTATCCCATAATACGCAGCCGTTTGTCCACAAACATAAAATTTGACCTGATGTTTCGTTAATTCAGCAATTAACGCTTGGTTGGCATTTAACGTGCCTTTATTTAGCTTTTGATAAAAATCCCCAGTCATATCCATGGCGGCTTTACCATGAACAACCATGGCTAGCTCTATGTTTTCTAATTTCACCCCATTGGCTACATGCATATTGATAAAGCGAGCTAAGGTGTCAATTTGTCGATTTATTTTCCCCTCCTCTGCAGCCTGCCCCAAATCAAAAACCACCTTAAATGTCATATTTTCAGGAATAGGTAGCTGATTATCTACCGCGGCTATGCGGCCAAAATCTTTGATTACAGCACCGGATTTAAATGCCGAAAGTCCAGACGCTGCCTGAGCCTCTAGGCTAAACATTAACAGGATTAAACAGGCAAGATTAACAATCGTATAGGCAGTTTGAGGTAAAATTTTCATCGTGTTCCTTTAATGTGTAATAGTTGTTTATCCCTTCTCATCAAAGATATACTAGCAGCTGATTTTTTGATGTGTAGTATGAAAATGAACATTAGACAAATTACCGCTAAAGATTGGCCTGCAATAATGGCAATACAACAAAACTGTTATCACGATATTGCACCTGAATCACTTGCAAGCATGCAGAGCAAATGGTTAGTGTCGCCAGATTCTTGCATGGTTTATGAACATCAGGGGCAAATCATGGCTTATGTGTTGACGCACCCTTGGCAAAAAGGTGATGCGCCTAAGCTAAATAGTGTATTTACCTCGATTGAAAATTCCTGCTCACTGTATATTCACGACATGGCCGTATCCCCCTGCGCCCAAGGTTTAGGTGTGGCAAAAAAACTGGTAAATCATGTGGTACAAATATCAACAACTTTAGGGTTTTCAGGTATCGGCCTCATTGCGATTCAGGGCGCGAGTGAATTTTGGCAACGGTTTGGTTTTCAACCTGTTAACAATATGAGTAAGCAATTATCAACCTCACTTGCCAGTTATAGTGATGATGCCTGCTACATGTACCTGCCAGCCGATAAGGCTGTATAAAACATGCATCCCACTCTCATCACCATAGGCCTCCTTTGCCTGAGCAATATCTTTATGACATTTGCTTGGTACGGTCACCTCAAAACAATGAACAGCAAACCCTGGATCATCGCCGCTTTAGTCAGTTGGGGAATTGCATTATTCGAATATTTATTACAGGTTCCAGCAAATCGTATTGGTTATACGGTGATGAACGTGGGACAATTAAAGATTCTGCAAGAAGTGATTACATTAAGCCTATTTGTGCCTTTTGCTGTCTGGTACCTCAAAGAGCCGCTTAAACTCGATTACCTTTGGGCAGGTTTATGCATTCTCGGTGCAGTATATTTTATTTTTAGAAGCGATATGTGATCGCGTGAGGATTGTTAATGGCACGCCAAGTAATTTATACCTACAAAGGTAAAACGAAAACCATAGCCTTTAGTTACGACAAACACCATGACCTATATGAAGCAGCAGCAGAGGCTGAAGGTATCGACTTAACGAGTTTTCTTGCCATGGAAAAACAAGTGGCATTAACCTCTAAAAAAGGTGCAAAAGCGGAGAAAGAGTTTCGGCAAACCGAATTTAACCGTTTTGGTTTCACCAGCATCAAGTTTGTTCGCGATGAAGATGAAGCAAAATAAGGCACATTAATATGTTAAATACAGAACATGCCAATTTCCCTCGCGCAGGCTTCTTTCGCCGCTTAGGGGCTATGATTTATGACTTATTACTGGCCGTTGCGGTGTATATGATTGCCGGTGCTATAGGTTTTGGCATTTTTTACGGTTTACATACCATGGGATTGATTTCACTTGGTGGTCATGAACATATCTCTGATACTTTGAATAATACGCCGATATACCAAGGCATTTACCAGTTATGGCTGGCGTTATGGGTATGTGGATTTTACGCACTTTTTTGGAGCAAAGGCGGCCAAACCCTCGGGATGCGTGCTTGGCGATTGAAAGTGCAGCATCCAAATGGACAAAACCTCAGCTTTATCACTGCCTGTGCTCGTGTGGTATGGTCTTTAGCGGGGATTGGCAACCTATATATTTTGCTTAATAGTGATAAACTCGCGCTGCAAGATAAATTGACTCGTTCAGAAGTGGTGGTGTTGTCGGTTGAAGCAAATCAAATGCGTAATTGGCACGGTGCGTAAACTTTTAGCCTAAAAACTGATGGCTTTAAAATAATAAAAAACGCGCATTGAGCGCGTTTTTTATTTTATTAATCAAATGATATTTTAACGTTTTAATATATCGATAATTTCACGGGTGTTTTCCATTACACGAATGACGGTCCCATCCACGTTTACCGAGACTCTTCCCTCTCTATCTCGGGGAGAAATAATTTCACCACGAGAGAAAATATCACGACTTAATATATCCCCTTTAGCGAGCTTTTTTTGCCAACCAGGTGGTAATGGCTTGCCTTGGGCTGCCTTTTTCTGCAGCCCTGGAGGAAGTGATTTATTGTTGTCGTTATATCTGTCGTTATAATTGTCTCTGTCTCTGTCTCTGTCTCTGTCTCTGTCTCTGTCATCACGATCGTCTTTGTCTTTCTTGTGGTCTTTGTCTTTCTTTTTATCGCTATGTTTTTCGCTATATTGATCACTTTTTTGATCGTTTTGCTTGTCGTTTTTAGCAATAGCCGCAGGCATCATTAATGAAGCAATAACCACGGCTAAACATGAATACCAAACTTTCATTTTAATGTTCCTTTATTAAAAATCTGCACAGGAGTTATCAAGTAAAGCCTACTTTCTAATGTAATACAAAGCCACACCAGTAAATAAAACACTCGGCGCGACCGCTCCAACCATCGCTGGCAAATCATATACCATACTCATAGGGCCAAAAATTTGATTACTGATATAGAAACTGAACCCTGCAACCACGCCCAAAAGCACCCTCGCCCCCATGGTAACCGTTCTTAGCGGACCAAATACAAATGACAATGCCACCAGCATCATCACAGCAACAGTCACAGGCTGCATGATCTTGCGCCACAAAGCCAATTCATATCGGCTTGAGTCTTGCTGATTCACTTCTAAGTATTCTAAATAACCCAGTAATCCTTGAATCGATAACGCTTCAGGTTTTATCGATACCACCCCCAATTTATCAGGGGTTAAAGTCGAGCGCCATTGCTCGCTGGGCGTGGCAACTAATTCAATTTGGTCTTCTGATAATTCTGTCGTTGTCACATCCGTTAAACGCCATTCATCATTTTCAAAGTGTGCTTTTTTCGCTTGGGTTATTTGCACTAATTTTGATTGATCATCAAATTTATACAAGGTGACATTATTGAGCTTATCAATATCTCGCACCTCAGCAATATTGACAAACAAATCGCCATCTTTAGCCCAAATCCCACGTTGTGACTTAATTAAACTGCCACCCGATATCTTTGTTGCCTGCAACTCTTTGGCAGATTGCTCTGCTACTGGCGCGCCCCACTCTCCTAATGCCATCACCATAATCATAAGTGGAATAGCTGTTTTCATTGCAGACTGAGTGATTTGCAACCTAGACATGCCAGACGCCTGCATCACCACTAGTTCTGAATTTGAGGCTAACATTCCCATACCGATCAAGGCACCCAGTAATACCGCCATCGGGAAAAACATCTCAATATCACGTGGCACTAAATACAATACATAAACGCCTGCATCCATCATGGTATAGCTACCACGGCCAACTAGCCGGAGTTGGTCGACCCATTTAATGATGCCAGATAAGCCCGTCAGCACCAGTAAACATAAAGCCGAGGTGCTCAAGATCACACGTGAAATATATAAATCAATGATATTCATGACGCCACCTGCTTATTGGTTTTAAACAGGCTAAGAAACTTACCCCTTGAAGGGCGTTCTTTACCCAACAGCAAAATCCCCATAATCAGCGCGCAAACATGGATCCACCACATGCCTAAATAAGCAGGAATCACCTCATCTTGTAATGCTTTACGACCAGCAACCATTAAACCAAAATAGCCGAGGTATAACAAAATCGCAGGGAACATTTTAGCAAACTTACCCTGACGCACATTCACTCTTGCTAATGGCACCGCGATAAGCGTCAGTAACGGGATAGACAGTGGAATGGCTAAACGCCACTGAAATTCTGCTACCGCTTCCGGACCGGTAGTATTCATTAATTGTTCAATTGGCATGGCGGAAAGTTTACGGCTGCGCTCATCGACTTCTTGCTCTTTGATTTCCATTTTATAACCACCAAATTCAATAATTTGATAGTTCATGGCATTCGGGCTGCCTTGATAACGCAAACCACTTTCAAGTTGTAACTGTTGACTACCGTATTCATCTTCAATCACTTTACCTTGTTGGGCGACCACAATATTGGTTAAACCATTCTCATCATCGGCATCGGGCAACTGAGCAACAAACACTTTATCCAATTTATTATCTTTGCTGATTTTCTCAACAAAAAGCACCGCACGGCCGTTAGGACTGGTTTGAAAACGGCCTTGCGTTAATGCCGCTAACCCCGCCTCAGACTGAGCCTGCTCAAGCACTTGGTTTTGCCTTTCTTCAGCCCAGGGGGAAACATAAAGCGCTAAATAGGCGGTGAACGCCATATTAACAACAGCAAGAATTAAGGTGACACGAGTAACATACCATTCACTGACACCTACGCCATGCAATACCACCATTTCATTTTCGGCGTACATTCGACCGTGGGCCAATAAAATACCCAAAAAGAAACTTAACGGTAAAATCAATACGGTAAGTTGAGGCAAATTTAGCCCCAATAATGTCATGACTAATGATGCCGGAAATTCGCCATCTGAGGCATCGCCTAAAACGCGGACAAACTGTTGGCTAATAAAAATAGTTAACAGCACGGTAAGTACGGCTAATTGTGCTTTTAAAACTTCGCCAATCAAGTATCTAAATACAATCACAAATAGGATCCAAGGGCTAAACGTATCTTTTTACTGGTATCAGAGTTACTTTCATGTAAACTGTCTACTTTTAGCAGTTTTGATAGTTTTCTGACCAGCTCGGAAGGTGCTAAACAGCTAAGGTTCAGGCCAATTAAGTCGTCTCTGTTATAACGCTTATTTTGCCTACATGCCAGTAGCTTATCACTTTAAAGTTGATCTACGGCCATTCGGCCCGAAAGCAAACATTATCTTATAAATATAAAAATTTGTCTTTAAGAATCTAGGAGTGCTCATGGAGTTTAGCGTAAAGAGCGGTAGCCCCGAAAAGCAACGTTCAGCGTGTATCGTTGTTGGTGTATACGAACCTCGCCGTCTATCTGGTATCGCAGAGCAGTTAGATAAAATCAGTGAGGGTTACATCAGTAACCTTCTACGTCGTGGCGACCTTGAAGGTAAGCCAGGGCAAATGTTATTACTTCACCACGTGCCTAACGTGTTGAGTGAACGTGTATTATTAGTCGGTTGTGGCAAAGAGCGCGAGCTAGACGAGCGCCAATACAAACAAATTATCACTAAGACCATTAATACATTAAACGAAACAGGCTCAATGGAAGCAGTGTGCTTTTTAACTGAGCTTCACGTTAAAGGTCGCGATACTTACTGGAAAGTTCGCCAAGCGGTTGAAACCACTCATCAGAGTTTATATACCTTCGATGCATTAAAAACTCGCAAAGGTGAAACCCGTCGTCCATTACGTAAAATGGTATTCAATGTTCCTACTCGTCGTGAATTGACTATTGGCGAAAAAGCGATTGAACATGGCGCAGCAGTATCGCAAGGCATGTCATTATGCCGTGATGTGGCGAACATGCCGCCAAACATCTGTAACCCAGCTTACCTTGCTTCACAAGCTCGTCAAATGGCCGAAACTTACGCAACACTTAAAGTGTCAACCGTAGGTGAAGAGCAGATGGCTAAGTTAGGGATGAACTCATACCTTGCAGTTGGCCGTGCCAGTGCCAATGAATCCATTATGACCATTATGGAATATCAAGGTGCTGTCGACAGCACTCAAAAGCCAATTGTGCTTGTTGGCAAAGGGTTAACCTTTGACTCTGGCGGTATTTCATTAAAGCCTGGCGAAGCCATGGACGAGATGAAGTACGACATGGGTGGCGCTGCGGGCGTTCTCGGTGCGATGAAAGCGCTGTGTGAAATGAAACTGCCTATCAATGTTATTGGTGTACTCGCGGGCTGTGAAAACATGGTTTCGGGTAGTGCATACCGTCCTGGTGATATTCTGACCACTATGTCAGGTCAAACCGTAGAAGTATTAAATACTGATGCAGAAGGTCGTCTAGTACTGTGTGACGTCTTAACTTATGTTGAGCGTTTTGATCCTGAGTTAGTGATTGATACCGCAACCTTAACCGGTGCGTGTGTGATTGCACTCGGTAAACATGCTTCAGGTTTATTCAGCTCACATAACCCACTCGCCCATGAAATTTTAAATGCGGGCGAACAAAGCGGTGACCGCGCGTGGCGTATGCCATTGTGGGATGAGTACCAAGATTTGTTAGACAGTCCTTTTGCTGACATGACTAACTTAGGTGGCCGCCCAGCGGGGTCTATCACGGCTGCGTGTTTCTTGTCTCGCTTTGCTAAAAAGTATAATTGGGCTCACTTAGATGTGGCAGGTACCGCGTGGAATAGCGGTGCAAACAAAGGCTCAACCGGTCGTCCAGTGCCAATATTGACGCAGTTCTTGATTAATCGTTCAGGCATTGAAATCAACGAATAAGCTGTTTTCAAACTAAAGCAATATTTTAAAAGGCGAAGAACTCACTCTTCGCCTTTTTTATAACCTTAAAACGCATGCCATTTCTCCCATTAACCCCATTAGATTTTTAGTGTAAACTCCCCTTTACCTTATTCACCTGTAAAAGCATCTACACAATGCCCGAAACCGTGTTTTACCTTATGCCTGATAATCAGAATCAAATGAGTGCATTAGATGCCGTCTATTTAGCTGCCTGCCAATTAGCAGAGCAACATTATAGACAACAAAAACAGGTATATATTCATTGCCAAACCAAACAACAAGCCTATGCCATTGATGAACTATTATGGCAATTTGAACCCAGCTACTTTGTACCGCACAACTTAAAGGGTGAAGGCCCAGTTAACGGTGCCCCGGTTGAAATTGGCTTTGACCCACTTGGCCCGAATAAAAGTCGCCAAGTTCTGATTAATCTTGCAGACCAAGTGCCCCAATTTGCGGTAAACTTGGCGCATATTATCGATTTTGTGGCTAATGATGACACACTAAAAGGCATCGCAAGAAAGCGCTACCGTGATTATCAAACCCTTGGGTGTCAGGTTACGACCCAAGCTTTAGCTGAATAAACACTAAATTTAGATTGAGATAAAACGCCCCCATGGAAAAAACATACGATCCTAAGTCTATCGAACAAACGCTTTACCAAAACTGGGAAGAGCAAGGTTACTTCAAGCCGCACGGTGATGAATCACAAGGCAATTATTGCATCATGATCCCGCCGCCAAATGTGACAGGTAGCCTGCACATGGGCCACGCTTTCCAAGATACTATCATGGACACTTTGACCCGCTACCAGCGCATGAAAGGTAAAAACACCCTATGGCAAGTGGGTACAGACCATGCAGGTATTGCGACCCAAATGTTGGTTGAGCGTAAAATTGAAGCTGAAGAAGGCAAAACTCGCCACGACTTAGGCCGTGACGCCTTTATGGACAAAGTATGGGAATGGAAAGCACAGTCTGGCGGCACCATTACCAAACAGCTTCGTCGCATGGGTGCCTCTGTTGATTGGGATCGTGAACGTTTTACCATGGATGAAGGCTTGTCTAAAGCCGTTCAAGAAGTGTTTGTGCGCTTGTATGAAGACGACCTGATTTACCGCGGTAAGCGCCTAGTAAACTGGGACTGTAAATTACACACTGCTATTTCAGATCTTGAAGTTGAAAACAAAGAAAAACAAGGCCATATGTGGCACTTCCGCTACCCATTAGCAGAAGGTGCATTAACGGCTGATGGTAAAGACTATTTAGAAGTTGCCACCACACGTCCTGAAACCATGCTAGGTGACAGCGCGGTTGCCGTGCACCCAGATGATGAGCGTTATCAGTCATTAATTGGCAAATTTATTTTATTGCCAATCGTAAACCGTTTAATTCCGATTGTAGCGGATGACTATGTCGACATGGAATTTGGTACGGGCTGTGTAAAAATCACCCCTGCGCACGACTTTAACGATTATGAAGTCGGCAAACGTCATGCATTACCTATGTACAACATCTTTACCTTAGATGCCGCAGTACGAGAATATGTTGAAGTGATTAACACCGACGGCACACCAAACAAAGATATCGAAATCGCTTTACCTGAGCGTTATGTTGGCCTTGACCGTTTTAAAGCCCGCACAGCAATTGTGGAAGAGTTTGAGACCTTAGGTTTACTTGAAAAAATCGCCCCACATGGTTTGAAAGTTCCTTATGGCGATCGCAGCGGCGTGGTAATTGAGCCACTGCTAACTGACCAGTGGTATGTTGCGGTAGCACCAATGGCAAAAACCGCATTAGAAGCCGTTGAAAATGGCGACATTAAGTTTGTACCGCAGCAATACGAGAACATGTATTACTCGTGGATGCGTGACATCAATGACTGGTGTATTTCACGCCAGCTATGGTGGGGACACCGCATTCCAGCTTGGTACGACCAAAATGGCAAAGTGTATGTCGGCCGTAATGAAGCAGAAGTCCGCGCTAAACATAAACTTGCTGACTCAGTCGTATTACGCCAAGACGATGACGTATTAGATACTTGGTTTAGTTCTGCACTATGGACCTTCTCTACCTTAGGTTGGCCTGACAACTTAGAAGATTTAAAAACCTTCCACCCAACTGACGTGTTGGTGACTGGTTTTGACATTATTTTCTTCTGGGTTGCCCGTATGATCATGATGACAATGCACTTCATTAAAGATGAAAACGGCAAGCCACAAGTCCCTTTCAAAACCGTTTATGTGACTGGACTTATTCGCGACGAAGCCGGTAACAAGATGTCTAAGTCAAAGGGTAACGTTCTTGACCCATTAGACATGATTGACGGTATTGATTTAGAAAGTTTAGTGAGCAAGCGTACTGGCAATATGATGCAGCCACAATTGGCCGCTAAAATTGAAAAAAGTACCCGCAAAGAATTTGCCGAAGGCATTGAAGCCCACGGTACCGATGCACTGCGCTTTACCCTAGCAGCAATGGCATCAACCGGTCGTGATATTAACTGGGACATGAAACGTCTTGATGGCTACCGCAGCTTCTGTAATAAATTATGGAACGCATCACGTTACGTGCTAATGAATACCGAAGTGCAAGCGGATCCTGACAGCAATGAAGCAGGCGAACCTTTAGATTGCGGCCAAATTCTTGTTGATGGCAAACCCGGTGAAATGCAGCTTTCACTTGCTGACCGTTGGATTATTGGTTTATTCAACCAAACGGTGAAAACCTTTGAAGATCACATGGCGGCATACCGTTTCGACTTAGCAGCGAATACCTTATATGAGTTCACATGGAACCAATTCTGTGACTGGTATTTAGAATTAACTAAGCCTGTCATGCAAAATGGCAGCGAAGCCGAGCAACGTGGTACTCGTCATACTTTGGTTACCGTGCTTGAACAAATGCAACGTTTAATGCACCCCATTATGCCATATATTACCGAAACCATTTGGCAACGGGTTAAGCCGTTGGCGGGTGTGACGGGCAACACCTTAATGCTAGCAAGCTTTCCAACATATCAAGCGGATAAAGTTGATGCTGCAGCAATGGCTGATCTTGAGTGGGTTAAGCAAGTGATTGTAGCTGTGCGTAATATTCGTGCTGAATTGAATATTGCCCCATCAAAACCACTTAATGCCTTATTACGTGGTGTGAGCTATGAAGACCGTATTCGTCTTGAAGCGAACCAACCATTCTTTGCCAGCTTAGCCAAATTAGAGTCTATGACGATTCTGAATGAAGGTGAAACTGCGCCAATGTCGACCACCCAGTTAATCGGTAATATGGAATTACTGATCCCTATGGCAGGTTTAATTGATGTTGCAGCAGAAATGGCACGTATCGATAAACAACTTGAAAAGTTAAGCCAAGAAGTTAGCCGTATTGAAGGCAAATTATCAAACCAAGGTTTTGTAGCAAAAGCCCCTGCTGCGGTGATTGATAAAGAGCGTGAAAAAATGACCAGTTTAAGTCGTGATATTGAAAAATTGAACGAACAAAAAACGGAGTTGGCTAAACTAGAAGTTGAATAATAACCAGTAGTTACCCCAAACTTGATGCCAGTACATTTGTACTGGCTTTTTATTTAGCCAAACAAATGTGACAAGTTGTAACGCACTAAAATAATTAGCTATTTATTTTTGCACTCGATCACCTCAAGCGGCATAATGCTACAAACATGTTAAAAAAGATGGCAATATGAAACAAAAATACGCATTAATCACCCCTGCTCTATTGTTGTTATTAACGGCATGCGGAGGCGGAGGTGAATCATCTGAGCCACCTGTAACACCACCCACAGTCACGCCCCCCGTAACACCTCCGCCAGTTGAAACTGCTGCCCCCACGATTGCCGCCATTTCTCCGTTAACCGAATGGAATGATGAGGTCATTACGATTAACGCGAATGTGACCCTTGATCCCAGTGTGACCGCGACTTATCAATGGCAACAAACTGCAGGTGCTGAAGTGGTCATCCGTGATGCGGATAAACAGACGGTCAGTATTGATGCTTCACAACTAGAAAGTGACACAGTTGTCACCCTTGAATTAACTGTGACAGACACAAACAACAAAAGCGCTTCAACTCTGGTTAATATCAGCCTGAACGATCGCATTTCTGCAGCCATGAAAACGGGCGATGCCAGTGATATTAATGGCCCACTATTAACGACCTTGATTAAACGCCTTGATAAAGACTTTATTCAATCTCAGCAGTTGCAAAGTGATTTTTTAAAAGCCATTTTTAATACTGATGCCATCGTATTTGAACCGGGTCAGCACTCACAATTAATTGAAATTAATAACGCAGTACATGGTTACCCTGATAACCCAACCTTTGAGTTATTAAAAGGAAATAAAGGGCGTGTTTTCGCTGCAGCCAGCATACAACAGGGCGTTAACCACGCTGCATTTGGAACCGATATTTTCAATCGTCTTAATGCTGGACACTTCCCTGAATTTGAAGCCAGTTTTAAGCGTTTATTAGCTTGGCAAATGCAGCAAAACTTAACTGATACTTCTGATAATCGCATCAGTATTTTTGGTCTAAATGAATCTGGTGCAAATCGGGTAAAAACCTGGTTTACAAGTCATTATCCTAATATGATCGTCACTCTTTGTGCCGATAGTGCGGCAACGGATGAAGCATTAACAAGTTGCGTTAATGACAGTGATTTAGTGGTTGTTGCCTCAGATGAAATTTTTACCGATCTTCAAATTAATACCGTATTAGATTCTGCGTTAACCCAGAAAAAGCCCTTACTTTATACCCACAGACATTCTTGGAATAGCAAACCACAAACCGCAATTGTGTTAGGTAAAATTCACCTTTCAATGCAAGCCCCTGGTGGGCCTGGTAACTTTTTCAATACGGATAAAGCCAATTGGAATACCGTTACTGACATGCTACAGGCCTCACCGTTATTCAATGATGAGCAAAAATGGGTTAACGGATTCTTAAACCAAGAATTTCCGTTTAATTTTAGCCTATGTCAAACCGATTGTGATGCCATTTATAACGACAGTTACCGTCCAAGTTTACTCACAATAAAACAACGTATTAATCAGTTAGATCAAAATAAAATAGCGCTTTTCGAGCAAGAAAATAGTCATGCGATTTATAAAAAACTGGTACTGCTGGGGGATGTTTATCGTCAAAACATTCAGTATCCGATGAATGTCGCCAGTTTGGACAATTTAAGTTTCGCCAAAGCCTACTTTGCTGATCACAGTGTGTTTTATACCCGCTCATTTAGCATGGTACCTAACTCACTGGGTAACTTTAGTCGCACTGACTTTAGTCATGTGACACCTAAAGATAAGCAAATCAATCTGACCAGTAAAAATGGCTTCCGCTCGACAGGGGTTTATCACATTCCCGGTCAACCAATGAGTATCACGCGCTTGGACAATAGCGCGGTCCGTGCATGGGTATTTATCAATACCCAACGCTCAGCCTCGACCAAAGAGTTTGGTGAAAACACATACAACAGACCTAAATATCTGCAGTCTCCTCAAATTGAGCTCAAAAAAGGCGAAACCATCACCCTCACCAGCGCCTATGGTGGTCCGGTTCAAATCCGATTTGATCAATCTGATATCAGCACCCAGTTCAACTTTAGCAATATTGGTGAGCACCCGTATTGGCGTGATGGAATGGATGCCAATACCTTTGCCACTGCACTTGCTCAGGCAGATTATGATTGGGCAGAAATTGCCAGCCCGCATTTTGAAGTGCATTCGCAAACGGATAAAATGCAAAAAACCATGGCACTTTATTCACGCTGGAATAGCGCTGATACTATGGCTGAGGCCATGAACAACAACTTACATAATTTGCCTCACGTACTCGCTGGGTTTCAAGGTCCGAATATTGATACCGTTGCTGAAATCGTTGATTTTGCCAATAACCACAACTTAGCCGTGACGCAGTTGAACACGGTAAAACACATGAATGCAGACCAAGCAACCTGTGGTTCAGGTTGTTCAGGCAACCCTTACGATGCATTTTGGAATTTCAATCCACTGGGGCATGGTGATATTCATGAACTCGGCCACGGCTTAGAGCATTCCAAACTGCGTTTTGATGGTGTTGATGGTCATGCATCAACTAATCCATATTCTTATTACACTAAGTATATGAACTACTTATCTTTAGGTGAGTTGCCAAACTGTCAGTCATTACCGATTAAAAATGAGTTTGATTTACTGCAGCAAAGCGTGCAAACCGCTGATCCATCGGCCTTTATGAAAGCCGCCAATCTAAACGGTTGGAGCCAAGGCATGTCAATTATGGTGCAGATGTATGCCACAGCCCAAAAGCAAGGAGCCTTATCAAATGGCTGGCATTTATTGCCTAGATTGCACATCATTTTGCGCGAATTTGAAGCGAACAAAAATGATCTCAATAAGTGGGATGCGATTAAAGCTCAGCTTGGCTTTAGCCTTTTTGATCAAACCGAGGCTAAATCAATCAGCAATAATGATTTTCTGATCATTGCCATGAGCCATGCCACTAAACTCAATTATTTACCGCTGTTTGAAATGTGGGGATTAACGGTTTCTGATAAAGCCAAGTTACAAGTGAATCAATTTGGCTATACTGCCACCATAAAACAGGTGTTCGCATTTGAAAAAGACGGTTATTGCTACGGTTTAGACATGCCAGCCGTGGCCATTGATGGTATTCAACCTTGGCCTTTTAATTAGCAAAGCAAACAATCAAACAATAAAATCAGAGGGTTAATATTATTATCCCTCTGATTTTTTTATTAGCCTCAATATTATGCCGTTAAACAAGGCATTTTAAATCGCTATCTTTTCTATTAGGTTGCCAAAACACTTTCACCATCAATCAGCATAATTCGTCAATAATACTGGTCAAATAACGCTAATTACTGTAAAAGCTTCAGCCAAAATCATCATCCAATTAAATGGTATTCCGCTATGTCAGATAAATTCTTTTTTAAAGGTCGCAGAACCCCAAAACCGGCCTATGGCGAAAGTGGCTATAACACCAAACGCCAAACCAAAATTGGCACTGAAGCCAGCCCGTTGCAATTAACAGTTCAATCGGATGAGCGCAAACAAGCGGTGCAAGCCATTGTCGATGAACAAGGATTATTTGCCATTATTACCATAAATAGTGACATTGAAGAAAACATCGTTCAGCTTGAGCGCATCTTAAACAAACCTAAAGCGGTTGTTGCTGAAGCAAAAATAAATCGCAATGCCCCTTGCACCTGCGGCAGTGAAAAGAAATACAAAAAGTGTTGTGGTCAATAACCTTGTTATCTTAAATCTATGTCAGTCGACACCACTGGCATAGATTGCTTTCAAGATCGCAATACAAGCAAACGTTCTACAATCATTCACACAGATTCATTAGTCAAAGCCACTCTCTTCTATCGCCCAATATACAGGTTACTGGTAAGCATCTTTTACCTGCAAATCACTTTCATGCGGCAGTAAAAACCACAAATAGCGATCGACTTTAGCTTAGCAAGTAAATGAGTAAGCAAAGATATAGCCCGCTAAATCACCATAACCACATTGGCCTTGGTTTTTAACGCCAAAGTTAGGTAAAGTGTCTGCCAATTTCGCTAAACAATCATAACAAAAGGGTAACTTATGAGTGCTAATTCACACTCAGGCAATGACCTAAGTGAAGTAAAACAACTTGGTATGTGGGCCTCCATCACCAGCCTTGGCTATATTTTCTGGCTAGTGGGCGGCATGGAGCTGGTAGAACGTATTGCCTATTATGGCGTAAAAGCGAGTGCGGGCTTATATGCTAAATCACCGCAGTCTGAAGGCGGATTAGGGATTAATCTACACGATTACGGTATTATCCTCGCGGCCTGGGCCTTACTACAAACTTTTATTCCCGTTTTAACCGGGGGCATATCTGATCGCGTTGGCTATAAAGAAACGATATTTGTATCAACCATTATTAAAATCATGGGTTATCTCACCATGGCTTTATTCCCTAATTTTTGGGGTTTTTTAGGCGGGGCCATGTTGTTGGCTGCCGGTACAGGGGTATTTAAACCCGGTATTCAGGGGACATTAGTTCTCTCCACAAAACGTGAAAACACGTCTATGGCTTGGGGAATTTTTTACCAAGTGGTCAACATTGGCGGATTTTTAGGGCCATTAGTTGCAGTGCATATGCGTCAGTTATCTTGGGATAATGTGTTTTATGCTTGTGCGGCGATTATTTCATTAAACTTTTTATTTCTATTAGCCTACAAAGAGCCTGGTAAAGATGAACGAGTTGAACGTGCGCGCAAAGTAAAATCGGGCGAAATAAAACAACAAGCCCTGTGGAAAGATGCCCTGCATGAGCTGAAAAAACCTGTTGTCATTTACTACATGCTGGTATTTGCCGGTTTCTGGTTTTTATATAACTCATTGTTTGATGTGCTCCCTATTCATATTGCAGAATGGGTGGATACTAGCATTATTGTTACCTCTTTATTTGGCCCAGAAGGTACCAGTAACGGTATCTTACAATTCTGGTTAGGCTTAAATAATGAAGGCACAAAGGTGATGCCTGAGGGTATGCTGAACTTGAACGCAGGTATGATCATGACAACCTGTTTTTTAGTGGCTGCCTTTACGGCTAAATACCGCATTACCACCGCCATGTTAGTGGGTTGTATTTTAAGCATTGTGGCCATCATGTTAGTCGGTGCATTTAATGCGGCATGGATGATGGTATTAGCCATTGCGATGTTTTCTTTTGGTGAAATGATGATCAGCCCAAAGAAAAATGAGTTTATGGGTAACATTGCCCCTGAAGGTAAAAAAGCCATGTACCTTGGTTTTGTGATGTTACCGCAAGGGATTGGTTGGACATTAGAAGGGTATTTTGCGCCTAAGCTTTATCAAATTTATGCCTCAAAAGAAATCATTTCTCGCAATGAGCTAGTGACTCGAGGCATGAGCCAATCCGATGTTGATGCCATTCCTCAAGGTGAAGCCTTTATGCGCTTAGTTGATTTTACAGGCATTGAAGCACAGCCATTAACCCATATGCTTTATGAAGCGAATAACATTGGTATGGCTTGGTATATTATTGCTGCGATTGGCATTATTTCTGCTGTGGGCATTTTCATCTACGGTAAGTGGTTACTGCAAATGCAGCGCCAGCAAGCCTAACGATATTCGATGGGGTGTAGCGCGAGTTACAATCACCTCAACAGACGCAAATAATAAAGGGAGATGCATGTGCATCTCCCTTTTAGTTTGGCTGAAGTATTGAGTGGCTATTTAGATAGCATGGCAATGAAAATTATCACGTCATTGTTACCTGTATACTTCATAGATTGTTTAATAAGTCGAACTAACCTTACCTAGTGTGCTGTTGTGAATTAATGTGCACCTCCCATATGGACCTTATCGATACCATAAGTTTTACCTTCTGCGTGACAAGTCGCACATGATTCAACAGGTAAATTAGCGGTTGTTGCAGGATTACCTTCTACATATGCGCCATTACTTTCAAAGTGAGCTAAAGCAGAACCTTTAATGTGACAAGAGCGGCAAGATTCAGCAATAGGCGAAATATACTCAGTCGCACTCACTTGAATAGAACGTTTACCTGAAGTTAAACCACCATCATCAGCAAACAACGTTGCGCCTGCTTTATGACATGCCTGACAATCTGTTGCTAAGGCAGGATAACCCACGGTGTTGATATTTTTATCAAAGTATATTGCCCCACCGTCCCACGCACCGCTATGGAATCTGTGCGATACGGTAACAAGGTCTCTGTTACTGAAGCTTAAGCCATCAATATTAGCAAAAATCGGTTTACCATCGGCATCAACCTCACCGGTATCGTAGGCCACATCACCGTGATATGAGCCAGGATAACGGTTATTGTGACAATCCATACATTGGGTAAACTCGGTAGCTCCGTGAGTCCCTTTAACATGAGTTAGATTACCATGACAGGTATTACATTGGGCTTCACTCACCGTGATACGAGCTGGGTCATCAACGCGAGCGATAACTTCATCTGCCGTAGGGTCTGATAAATTGAAGTACTGAATGGGTGCATTATTCGCCACACCAAGTTGTTCAATATCGCCATCGGCATTTTTTGTACATTTGACAATTTTGTCAGCTTCAGCACAAACCTGAACTTCTGCGGTGACATATATTGGTCCCATTAAGCGGCTGCTACTAAAGTCTTTAGCTAGGGTCATAACCCCACCCGTTACACTTTTTACATCAGTGACAACCGACATACCTAAGCCTCTAAGTGGGGTGCCATCGGCTTCTAAGTTACCAATTAACAAACCCCGTCTGGTACTGGTCATGTACTCACTTAAGTTAGTGCCATCGGCAATGGCTACCCCATTTAACATCACTTTAGCGGTAATCGTTAAGGTAGAAACTAAAGGGTCAGCTGTGGTAGTTGCTACGGCAGAGGTAAAGTCAAAGGTTAAGCCTTCAGCAACTCGGTCTCGCTGGCCCACTTTATGCGCTTGCATAGGACTTAAAACGCCTGCGCCATGACAACCTGAACACACTGCATCACTGCCAGGAACAATACCACGGTGGTTTTCACCCGTTACTAAGTCAACATTCACGTGACATGACAAACAAGCTTCGGCATAAACATTATCATTCCATGCAGTACCATTGTCATGACAAGTGGTGCATTGGCTAAGCTCGGCTGGAAAACCAATTTCACCAAACATTTCTTTGGCTTCACCGGTTAAATCATCCGCAATATGATGACCTGCGTGAATGGTGTGGATCATCGCATTAAAGTTAGCATTAAAGCCTTTTTCAGGATCGTCCTGTCCACCAGCATAAGCAGGGTTATGACAAGCAACACAGTTTTCTACTTTTTGGTAATTATGGTGAGCACCGATATTCGCAATACGCATATCAGTATCCGCATAACCTTCCATTGGGCTATGACACTTAATACACGCCGCATTTGATACCGTATCTTTAGCTGAAATAGCTAACTCACCGGTCGCAGGAATAAAATCAACTGGAGTTGACATTATCTTATCTGATATGCCCGTACCATCAGCCATGGTCACGTCATAGGCGCGAATAAATACCCGCACAAGGTCATTGGCATCGCCAGCGGCCAAGACAACAGGCGCATTACCATCGTGGGCCCAAGTACCCGTATAGGTGCCGGGGTTGGCTTCATCTTCAACTAAGGTACAAGCATCAACCTCTGCGCCGCCTCGGGCAGTGGCTTTGCCTGTTGGCGTACAATACATGCTACTGCCAAATTCATTTGCCAAGGTATGGTTCACCCACAGCATTGGCGCGCCGGTGTCGGTTGTATTTTCAGATTGGCTCATGACATACAGCGCCACTTTCTCTAAACCAGAAAATGCTTTTGCATTACCCGCTGTATTTTTACCTATTGCAGTAAATTTAAGGGTAAATGGGCTGTCACCAACCACAACAATATCTTCAGGCATGACAGAAACAACTAAATCAGCTGCTGAACTCACAGTGGTTACAACATCACCTGCAGGAGTACCAGGAGTGCCGGGAGTACCAGGTTGACCTGGAGCGCCAGGTGCTCCAGGGGCACCATCTGAACCGTCAGATCCGCATGCAGCTAGGCCGAATGCGGAAATAAAGGCGATGGCGATTAACGATTTATTATAGGTTTTCATTTTAAATCCCCCGATTTAATGAAATATGCTTTTGCATACTTAAAATATAATGAAAACCTTACTTTTTGCGCGGGTAACGTATCGAAGATGTGAACAAAGGTTAAAGTTTCGTTAAGTGAAATTTACAATTTCTAATTTGCGGATTGCAGATCCTTTAATTGGTGATTTCTCTTTTTGAAATCGATAAAGCAGTAAATGGTTATTCAAACATAAAAACAATACCACTAATTAGGTATAAGATTAAATATTCAATTTAAAAACAATCAATTAAAATAGTTAGAGGTTACATGTTTATTTTTATCTGTTGAGAGGGTATAAGTGTTTTATTTACGAAACAGTTAAAAACAACTTATTAATGAGAGTAATTATTATTTGCTTGGAGGCTTCAGAATATCGACGATATTGCTCATCGCCTTCAAAAAAACAATACACAGGAAAATTCATCACCTTCTTTAACTTGTTTAACTCTTTCGTTGGCAAAGGTTGCGAACATACCCGAGGAATATCATTGGCTATCAACCCCTCAGGCATTATTGTTAATGACACACTGCCCATGGTCATCAGATGCCAATACCAATCATCTAATCCTGAAACGTACTCGATATTAGTCAAAAAATGGCCACTTTCTTGGCAATACAACTCTAAAGGATCAATACGATGGTTATAGCCGTGACATTTTAAATACACATAATCAAATTCAGCAATATCCGCTATCGAGATAGGAGCTGGGCATTGCCAAATAGGATGATCTTTACTCGCGACAACATAAAGGCTACTGACCTCAATAATGGGAGTCACATTCAGCCCATGTTGGTTTTGTTCATCAAAGCCAATGCCGAAATCAATTTCACCTTTATGAATTTTCTCTTCCGTGTCATTTTGCCAAGGATGTAAGCGTAAAGGCCCAAAATGATTAAAAAATTCAGGTAAGCTCAACGACATCGCCAAACTGGTAATGATACTGGGAGACACAGCCACATTGAGCACGGGTTTTAATGGGTTTCGTTTGGTTTGTTGTGCGACCGATTCAATTTGATCAATAGTATCGCTGAACTGACAAATAGGTTGATAAAGCTGTTCGGCTAAAGGCGTTGGTTTTAATCCTTGCTGGCGACGATAAAATAACTCATCGTCAAAAGTATTCCGCAACGAAGTTAAGCAACGGCTAACTTTAGGTGCTGAAACCCCCAAAGCTTTAGCGGCCAAATTGGCATAACCCGTTTCATAAATGGTTTTAAAAACCAATAAACAAAAAACATCTAACTCGCTTATTTTTTTGATTACTTGAGTATCCACACTTTTTCTCGGTGTTCGGCCAATTAATCAAAGCTAACATCTCACTCAGGTTAAAAAATTGATCTATCTCGCTAAATGAGTATCTACTGATGTAATCGTCAATTTAACAATGGTGAAATCACCCCGAATAACAAATTGATTTTTATATTACAAATAATAACCTTAGGTATAAATTGAATTAATCTCAGATATCGACAAAGCTCTAAATTTTCCTTGGTCTAAATCATCGTCTAAACAAATTGCCCCCACCGACTCTCGGTGTAATGCAATCACAGGGTTTTGAAAACGACCAAACATGCGTTTAATTTGGTGATACTTACCTTCTTTTAACTCAACCAAAGCCTGATGAGTTGACAGCACAGTTAACTTCGCCGGTTGGGTGGTTATGCCTTCATATTCAAACCACATCCCTTGCTCAAAAGCCGCTATATAGGTGTCATCAATCGGGTTCGCTAACGTGACTAAATAGCGTTTAATTACTTTACTTTCGGGCGCCATTAACCTTTGTGACCATTTGGCATCATTTGTAATTAATAATAATCCGGTCGAATTAAGATCTAACCTACCCGCTATATGCAGTAAATCGTGGTCAATACCTTTTAATAAATCTAAAGCCGTAACATGCTGCTCGTCAACCGTAGCACTCACCACGCCTTTGGGCTTATTTAGCATCCAATAAGCACGTTGTCGTTGTTGCAATACATTACCTTGACATTCAACTAGGCTAAATTCATCTATTTGGGTATCTGCAGTTAATACCTGATGCCCATCGATAAATAACTGCTTGGAAGCAATCAAGTTACGTACCATTTTTTTAGGTATTTGCAGGCGTTTAGCTACAAAAGTGTCAATTCGTCCACGCTTGGAAACCATAAGTTATCGATTTATCAAAGTTGAGTTAGGTTACATAATACCTTACCCTGTAGGTGGAAAAAACAAACAAGGAGTAACATGGTTTCGCAACCTGCTAGTACAGAATTGCGCTCTGGGATGACAATTAGCGAGCTTAAACAAGCCATTTCATCACTAGATAAATTTTTAGAAGACAATATTCTACATTGCTCGATTAACGAAACGCTGACCAATCGCGCGAACTTTTTTGACCAATTGCTCAGCCTACTTTGGCAACACCATCAATTTGATAGCGATTCTATCTCACTGAATGCCGTTGGCGGTTATGGCCGTCAAACCTTGCATCCTTTTTCAGATATCGACATTTGTATTATTCACGACGCTCCTTTAAATCAGCAAGACTCAGCAAAAGTCAGTGCGTTTTTAACCCAGCTATGGGATTTAAATTTAGACTTAGGCCACGGTGTTCGCTCACTGCAAGACACTTATCAAAGTTGCCGCGATGATGTCACAATTGCCACCAGCCTGTTAGAAATTAGACATGTTATTGGTAAAGAAGATCATGCGAATAAGGTGCTAAAAGCCTTGTACAGTGATGAGTTATGGCGCAGCGATACCTTCTTTGAAGCTAAGTTAGCAGAACAACAGCAGCGCCACGCTAAAGCACAAGGCACGGCATACAGTATTGAGCCTAATTTAAAAACCAGCCCTGGTGGTATGCGTGATTTACAAACCTTAACCTGGGTTGCACGCAAACACTTTGGCGTGGCAGATATGCTGACCTTAAGACGTCGCGGCTTTTTTACCAACGACGAATACGCCGAATTAATGGAGTGCCAAAACTTTCTATTTAGGGTGCGCTTTGCGTTACATCAAGCCGCCGCCCGTCCTGAAAACCGCTTACTACTTCAATACCAAGCTGAAGTCGCTAAGCTTATGGGGTTTGGTGAAGGCAGTTCATTAGGCGAAGGTGGCAATATTGCCATTGAAAAAATGATGCGCCAAATCTTCCGCGCAATGAAAAGGATACGTGAATTAAACCAACTGCTAATGGCTTATTTTTCCCGAGAAATAGCACCTAATACGCCCTCTCACGTTATCCCAATTAATGATAAATTTGAAATCGTTGACCAACATATTCATGTACGCGATGAAGATGTATTTATTGACCGTACACAAATTATGGCGCTGTTTTTACTGATTGCCACACACCATGACCAAATTACAGGCATCAGTCCTGAAACGCTAAGGTTACTCCGTCAAGTGCGACGACGTTTAATGGGCGATCTGCAGGATTTTCAAGTTTGCCGACAAACCTTTAAGCAAATTTTTAATCACCCTGAGGGCATGGGCCTAGCAATCACCCTTATGCATCAACATGGTATTTTGGCATCATACTTACCACAATGGCGTGAAGTGGTAGGTCAGATGCAATTTGACCTGTTTCACGCCTATACCGTGGATGAACATACCCATAAAGTGCTTAAAAATATTTATCGCTATGGCACAGATATTCAAAACGGCACTATCGACAAAGACAGGCAATTAGCTGCCGATATTTATGACAAAATGCCGAATAAATCCTCACTGCTTTTTGCGGCTTTATTCCATGATTTAGCCAAAGGGCGTGGCGGTGACCACAGTGAATTAGGTGCGGTAGATGCACGTTTATTTGCGAAGTTTCATGGGCTAAAACTGTCTCAAGAACGGTTAATTTGTTGGTTAGTAGAAAACCATCTCCTAATGTCGATTACATCCCAACGCATGGATATTCATGATCCAGATGTGGTTAATCGCTTTGCCAAAGCCGTTGGCAGTCAAACGCGTCTTGATGCGCTGTATTGCTTAACCATTGCCGATATTCAAGCGACCAATGATGACTTATGGAACAACTGGAAAGCCGCACTGTTAAAAGAATTATATTTTTCAACCCGTAAAGCACTTCACAATGGCTTTGAAAATGTGCAACAGTTACGAGCAATTGTGCGCGATCATAAACAAGATGCACTGCAAATCCTGCTGGCAGATGATGCAGATATTGACACTGTTAAAGCGCTATGGAAGCGTTTACCATTGGCATTTTTTAGTCATGCTGAAGCCAATAATATTGCGCGCTACAGTAAAGCCTTAATTAAGCATCAATTACAACCTGACTACGATAGCCAGTTCGAAACCTTGATACTAATCGATAATGTGACCGTGAAAGGCTGTAGTGATGTGTTTGTTTACAGTAAAGACAGACCAGGGCTGTTTGTTAAATTATTCAATGCCCTCGCCACTTTAAAAATCTCGGTAAAACAAGCACAAATATCGAAAACCAAAGATGGCTATGTGGTTGAGTCATTTAAGGTCTTAGATTTTGATGATATGCCTATTTTTAGCGAGACTCGTCGTAATCAGGTGCTGCAGAAACTCTATCGAGTGCTTGACCATGATGCAAAACTGCCGAAAATTCGTCAGCCACGTACTCACAAAAGTTTCGAAAATCAGCTAAGTATTGCGTTTTTATATTCTCGCCAGTCGACACGTACCGTACTTAACGTGTCTGCATTAGATACCAGTGAGTTTATGGAACAAATATCCAGTGCATTTAGAAAACAGGAACTGACCATTCACAGTGCCAATATCAGCACTGTGGGTGAAAGAGCAGATAATGTCTTCTTGCTGTCAAATGCACAAGGTCAAAGGCTAGACCAGAATGAGCGCCAACAATTAACTGAATTGCTTAACCAAACAGTGGGCGACTAGCAACCTGATACCATCTGATTAACGCTGATAATTTCTGCACATTATCGGCGTTTTTATTTATCCGTGAGTAGCCATTCAAATCAGTTGTGAGATAATAGGCGCCAATATAATACCAATCACTGTCAATAAGTGATCAGATATAACGAAGAAAAATACAGCATAACAAGGTAAGTTTTTATGATAAGCAGTTGTTATACATTCTAAAAATTTAACGCCGTTAATGCATGTTTTCACCCGCTAGAATAAACAGTAATTTATTACGATTGGTATACCCCCAAAGTTCACCCTAAAAGAGCTATCCATACCTATGACAAAGCCATTCTCGTTCAACCATGAATTTACCCTTGATAAAAGCTACTTTGCCGAAACCTATGATGCTTCTATCGATCCTCAAATTAAAGGGAAAGACTTTATAAAAACGGCCATTTTTGCTGTTATTGGTTTCGGTATTCTACTGTCAACCAATCTTGGTAATCATGAGCTTGCCCATAAAAACACTTACTATTTAGGTTATTTTTTCATTGGATTAAGTGTCGTAGAGGCACTGAGTATTAAGTTTAAACGCACTTGGTGGTTATGGCGTCAAATGATGAGCAAAGCGGCTAACAACAATGCCTCGTTGACATTAAATGAACAAGGGATATTAATCGAGTCGGTTTATGTTAATCAAACCACCTTATGGACAGACGTGTACCGTATTAGTGAAATGGATACTGGCTTTATGATCACCCTAGCAAACAGTAAAAGTTACTTAAGTAAACGGGGATTATCTGAAGAGGCGATCGCTTTCATTCGCACAAAAATATAAACCTCACCATAAAATAAAACTCTTACGCTGCAAGGTATAGTTAATTTGTTGAAGTTAGATTAATATTTGGTTAACAGCATTCAGTATCATGAACTGCCCAAAGTACATGCTTTGGCACGACTGGTACTGATAAGTCACACCATAATAATGATAAAGTGCTATCGAAAATAGGATATTAAAATGAAATACCCTGCTATTAGCTTATTATGCTCCACTGTCGTGTTATTTTCGGCTGCTGTTAACGCTCAGCCCCAGGCACAACTAAAAGATGTTATTTCGCTGAAAGCCGCCTGTGCAGAAATTGCTCAAGAAGATGCTTTACCCGAAAATGAAATTCCCTCTTTTTTACTCGATTGTGTCAATGACCAACTGAATGAGCGCGGTTATGAGAGAGTTGAATATTTAGACGGTGTCACGCCAAATGATAACGTCGCAATCGATACAGATAATGAATCAACTGACACATCAGAAAATCAAAAGTCCTTGGTTGAAGCCTTGTCTGAAGAAGACACGTCGCCGGAAGAAGTTAACCAGTAATACAACATAACACCTACGGTTTAAGTAGGTGTTATATATTTTACAGTTAATCATGGTTAAAAATTACCGTTAACAATCAACTGGTCTCAATACTTGTCATGCTCGCTTGCTTATCTTCAACAGCTTGCCAATAACCTTGTTTAATCCCCTTTTCAATCATTTCAGCTACCGCTAACTCAATCGCTTGTAATACACAAAACTGCACAGGCTCATTGGTCGTAAAACCTACTTCCGCCTCTGCTAAACGATTCAAACTGGTAAAACGGAATAATCCAGCGCGCATCTCTTGTGATAACACACGCTTAGTCGTCGATACCGACATCATTACTTTACCTGTGTGCACATCTACAGCACGTAAATAAATGGTAACCTGATCTTCACGGTACATTTCTGATGCCCCAATGCCATAATACTCAACTCCCGCACCACCGGTACTGGTATTGGTTTCATAGCTAATTATCCCACCCTCTAACAATAAACGAGCATTAGATAAACTCGGAACATCATCATCCTTTGCTCCCTGCTTTTTACTGATTTTACGCTCTGTTAATAGATTTTGCAGGCCCTCACGCTCGACTGGGGTAAACCACTTAGAATCTAACAGGGTTTGGATCAACATTGATGTTGCCCCTTGAGTCACCGCTGTTGAAAATGAACTCACGTTTGCTTGAGGTTTATATTGACCAGTTTGATCTCTAAAAGAGTACACAGCAACAGGGATAGGATATTTAGGCCCTGATTGTGCTTGAAGAGCCAGCATAGTTTCACTTGTTGGGTTAACTTGCGCAGCGGTTAAATTAAGCTCGGGTTTAGGGATCAAACTGCAACCAGACAATAATCCTAATAAACCAAATAGAGCAATTGATTGGGAGAATAATTTTTTCATTCAATTACACCCCATAAGTTGGCATTTCAATAACGGTGACATCACCCGAAAGCAAGTTTGTGATAGTTAACATCACGCCATTGCCCGTAGAAACCACCTCAATACGAAAATCACCCGTATCATATACACCATCGGTGATTTCACCATCTGCTACGCCGCGTGTAATGGTATTTATAATGTTTCTTTCTAATGACTCTTTAAACCGTGTCACAAAATCTTTTTCATTTGTGGGAGATTGATTATCATTCTGCGCGTTGGCTTTATTAAGTAAAAAAGATCCATTTAAAGCAGAACCGCCAAAACTGGGATTAACCGGGGTATAGACTAATTCAGTCGACGCCACTCCAGTTACAAAAAAAGCACTCATGCAGAGTGTATAAAATGGTTTTAACATCCTGTTTTTCATTTTTTTATCCTAAAATCCGTCTGATGAATCTGCAAAACCCGTTGTTAGTGAATTTGCTTTTATTTGAGCAATGTAATCAATGGTAATTAATACCGCTTGCTCTGCCCGCTCTTTAATCGGCATTGCACGTCGCCCAAAATGAGTGCGGTATATTTGCGTACCATTGACTTCTAGCGTTAATAAGGTACCCGCTTGCGGGTAAACGGTTTCGTAAAGGGTAACATTGAAGCCTTGGGTAAAGGGAAGGTCGCGCCAGTAGCCAGAGTAATAGAAGCCAAAGTCTTTACCAAAACGTGTTAACGTTCTATCAATTACTAAGCCGCTAATTTCAATATCAGTCTCTTGAGCTAACGCTTTAGAAGGTAGGCCTATTACCGTCATTAAACTCAACAATAAACTGCCCACTAGGCATTGTAGGTTTAATGTATAAACGTCGCGACGCTTTCCTGTCATTGATGGGTAATCCTTCCCCTAAGTATAGAAAGGTAACATTAACAACATCACCCCAGTTACGTCATCCTTCAATGGGTAAATTCCGCTTAAATTAGCCCGTTTGTCTAGGTCTAAAGTAGTAAATTAGTACTTTTGGGTAGGCTAGAAATTGCAAAAGCAGCCCTGAGGCTGCTTTAGAATAAAACATACAAATTTATATCCTTACAGTGCCTGCACAAAAATACCAATAGATGCTCCTATTGCCACAAACCAAGATAATGACCGTAAAGTACCGTAATTTAATAAATATAAAACGTGGTAAACCACTCGGGCGATAACATGGATAATGGCTAACGTGCCGCAGGTTTCGTTAACCGTGTCGGTCGCCATCACCGTTAATACCGCAAGGCCAAATATAAGCAATGACTCGAACGCATTTTGATGCCCTGCTAACGCTCTTGCCCCAAATCCAGTCAGTTTCGCTTGTTGGGCTCGTGGATGGGCATTGTCGTAGCCACCTAATTTTGCCATCGCCACAGCAACTGGGATTTTGGCCAGATAGGGTAATAGCATCGCGATAAATAAACAGGTGATTAAAATATTCATTTTCATTCCTTGTTGTTATGTTTGTTTGATGAAGGCAATTCAATATATCAAGGCGAACTGTTCTTTGCTTAGGCTAGTTCACCAATTGATAAAATAATTAATAATATCAATTATATAAATAATACAACCTCAGCCTATCTTATCCAGTCGCGAACAAATCACCTGCGCATCTGCAAAGCCACTTTGACAAATCTTCGACCAGCATTAAAGGTATGCTAAATGCTGGGCTGACGAGCCCTATCTAAGGCTTCACATAACGCTGTCACCCCTAATAATGCTCTGGGTGAAGCCCGGTGCAGTAAGTCTGCATTAAGTTGATAAATATGCTTATTTTTTACCGCAGGTAACTCTGGCCATGCCGACCAATCAACCCCTAAAATATTACCCTCATCCTGACTTTGTAATATCACTTGCGCTTGGGTTAGCAATACATTCTCAATACTAATTTGTGGATACTCACTGGCGGCATCATAAAACACGTTATCGCCATGACATGCTGCAATACTTTGCTGTATCCAGCTGCCTTTCGCCACTGTCATTAAAGGCGTTGACCAGAGTTGATAAAACACTTTAACAGATGGTTTACGGCTATTGTGTTGACGAATATCAGTTAATTGCGTCCGATAGTCTGCGGCAACTTGATAAGCCTGTGTTTGCAAACCTGTTAGCTCTCCTAACTGCTCCAATTCACTCGCTACATCATCTAATGACTTAGGATCGCTATTAAACACCTTAAAACCTAATTGCTTAATATGATTAATGTCTTCGAGTTTATTGCCACTTTGCCACACCACGACTAAATCTGGATTTAACTCAATAATACGCTCAATTTGAATACCGTAATATCCGCCGATGCGTGGGATAGATTTTGCCGCTTCAGGGTAATCAGCATGATCTGTGGTAGCGACAATCATATCGCCAGCGCCAATTGCAAATAGCATTTCTACCCCGTGGGGCGACAATGCCACAATCCGTTTTACTGTATGGCTAGCATTTAACGGATAATCAGCCGCTAAAACGGTACCGCCCACAAAGGCCATAAACAACATAACCATTTTGATTAATTGGTTAACAATACACTGTGGCAAATGAAAATCCTTATCATAAAAATGAACATGATGGAAAAGCAAAAACACTGCTAGATATTACACATACTGCTGATTTGCAGCGCTAAACAAACGCCCTCACCACCCCTGCAACTTAGCTAGGTCAATGAGATTTTCTGGACGATATTGATCATCTTGCTGCCAACGCTGTTTCACTGAATCATGCACTTTAATCGTGTCCCCCATTTCGATTGGGCGTAACGACTTTTGCTTTAATCGATAAAACTTACGCCTAGAATTAGTTATCTTGGCTAACGGATTAAGCACAATACCATTCAATAAATGATTTTCAATGTTTAACCCACTTAACTGCGCTTGTTGCATCATCCACTGTAATGAAATATCTGACAAGGCACTGCCATCGGCATCTGGAGGGTAACTGCCCCCCACATTACAGTGAGCACCGGCAAACCACATTTGTTCTATACTCACGCTATCTTTTGGTGACCATATGGTAGGCTCAAAGTCTTCGAGGTGTTCATCAATAGCCAAAGCATGCCGTGCCACTTTGACATTGCCACCAATTTTGGTGTCATAAAACTCATCTTTGTCTTCAAACAAGCCTAAAAATGAAAATGGGATCCCCATGGCACCTACCGTGTCCCAAACACCAATAAAGGCGACGTCTCTTGAGGGGTGCGAATATTGCTCTCTAAAGGTAATTGATTTACAGCCATCAGGAGCGTATTTATCATCTTGGATTTTGTAATGATCAAATGCCTTCTGAATGAATTTTGCTTCGGGACGTTTAATAATGCCGCAATTATTTATCAAACCAGATAAACAGCGCACCGTATAAGCCCCGCGGCTAAAACCGAACAGCCAGATCTCATCACCTGGTGAATAATTTTGCACAATGTAACGATATCCATCGACAATGTTTTTATGTAATCCGCGTCCCGTTGCTCCGCCAATCAAGGCGTCATGATATGAACCAATTCCCCAATCATAAAATACCTGCTGCGGCTTACCATCATCTGCAATCGGCTGAATAGCACGGGCCAATTTTAGCACATTGGTGGCATAGTCCTTTGCTACATCAAGCTCAGGGCGATTCCAAGTGCCGTCGGCACAAACGATAATTCTCTTATTCATGGTTATAAATCCTTTTAATCGTTGCGCTATAGACTAAGGCCCTATTGGAAACTTGTCTAAAAAACATCTACTGTCATAGTAATTATTTCACTCTTACCACTGACACTAAAGCGAGTCCGAAGATGATAAACCCAGCTGATTGCATACTAATGGTCGTTGATGTTCAAGGTAAGCTTGCACAAGTGATGCAGCATTCTAGCCAATTACATCATCAAATATCGACCCTGATTAAAGGCACTTCACTGTTTGATATACCGATCATTTGGCTGGAGCAATTGCCTGACAAACTCGGGACAACATCAGCGGAACTGGCTGAAATACTGGCCCCTATTTGCCAGCCGATTGCCAAACAGCACTTCAGCGGGTGGCAATCGGCACAAGTACAAACCCTGCTCGCTAAAAAAGGCCGTAAACAGATTATTTTATGTGGAATTGAAACCCATGTCTGCGTTTATCAAACCTGTAAAGATTTGCTACAACATGATTTTTCTGTCCACATCGTCGCAGATGCAATGTCTTCGCGCTCAATCGATAACAAGGTTTTAGGCATTCAAATGATGCTAAACCTTGGTGCACAACTTACCAATGTCGAGTCGTTGTTATTTGAACTGCAACATCAGGCTGAAGGTGACCGATTTAAAGCACTATTAAAATTGATTAAATGATCTTTTCACGCTAATCGGCGTATCATCATTTATGTTTGTGACCCTGATAGGTTGGTATGAATAAACAATCCGATCCGCTAAAGGCAGCTAGAATCCCTAGTAGCCGTTTTTCACGCTTTTCTGCCTTTGGTGGATTAGCCACTCGCCTTGCCGGGAATGTGATTAAAGAAGGGGTCAAGCAATACAGTCAAGGACAATCACCTAAACTGCAACAACTAATCATGACCCCAACCAATATTGGCCATGTCGCCGACAAATTGGCACAGCTTCGTGGCGCGGCAATGAAAGTCGGTCAAATGTTGTCTATGGATGCTGGGGAGTTATTACCGCCAGAGTTATCAGATGTTTTAGCAAGATTACGCTCTGAAGCTAATTTTATGCCCCATAAGCAACTTGTTGGGGTGTTAAAACGCCATTGGGGCGAGCACTGGCTTGATGCATTTGGTCAATTCGAACTGCGCCCATTTGCTGCAGCCTCTATTGGTCAAGTGCATTTAGCCTATTTAGCCACTGGTGAAAAGCTTGCCGTTAAAATTCAGTATCCAGGAATTAAAGACAGTATCGACAGCGACATAGATAACGTAGCAACAATGTTAAAAATGTCGGGCCTAATTCCGGATAACGTCAAGCTTGACCAACTCCTGCTAGAGGCCAAACAGCAATTGCACCATGAGGCGGATTACATTCACGAAGCCGCCTTGTTGAATCAATATCAGCATTGGGTTGAACAACAAAATCACTTTGTGGTGCCTAAGGTATATCCGCAGTTAAGTAATGACAGCATCTTGTGCATGGAGTTTGTTGAAGGGACGCCGATAGAATCGGTGATGTCACTCGATCAAGCCACCCGAAATAATATTGCCAGCCGCTTATTACAACTGTTTTTAGATGAGTTGTTTACCTTTAAATTGGTGCAAACCGATCCTAATTTTGGCAATTTTCAATACCAAGCTGATACAGGAAAAATTGTCCTGTTAGATTTTGGTGCAACCCGCGCGATTCCAGAACATTTATCTAATGGATACAAGCAATTAATGGAAGGTGCTATCACCAGTGATTATGAGGTCATTTCTCGCGCAGCATCTGACATTGGCTTTTTTCAAGATAATATTACTCACCATCAACAACAGCAAATTGTGAATATATTTCACCAAGCCTGTGAACCACTGCGTTGCGATGGCGAGTATGATTTTGCACAAAGTCAGCTGGCTAAACGTATTACTGACGCTGCAAAAGTTATGAGCACCCAACAGGATCAATGGCACACGCCTCCGATGGATGCGATTTTTATTCATCGAAAATTAGCAGGTATTTATCTATTAGCCGCCAAAATTAAAGCCAAGGTGAATGTCAGAGCATTATTTTCTGTTCATCAGGCTAGCGATGATGCAAGAAAAGCGTAACATATTCTGTCTATTCAGCGGGTAGTGACAACAGCGGCATTACCCACTCATCAGCATCATCTGGGATCATTATGAATACTGCGTTATCAATCAGCCTAAAAAGCTTATGTTTGTTGGGATTATTAATAAACCATGCTAGCCAAGCTGATCCTGCCACTCTCAACACTGATAAAATCTCGCTATCAATACCCATAACCGGCTCTGTAACCCCAACAGCCACCGGCAGTGATCTTTCTCGCGACACAAATCAACAGCTTATTGTGACTCAAATTGCCGAGGGCGTTTATCAGCACAGTTCGTTTTTGAATGTCACCAATTTTGGTTTGGTTGACGCCAATGGCCTAATCGTTGTGCAAAATAAGCAGGCGTATATTATTGATACCCCATGGACAGATAACGACACAGCAACATTACTTGAATGGATAAAACAACAAGGCTTTACCGCGGTAGCCAGCATTTCAACCCATTCACATCAAGACCGCGCTGGCGGTATTGGCTATTTAAACAGCCAAGGCATTAACACCATAGTGTCTGAAAACACCCAAACCATTTTAGCTGAGACAGACAAACCCCAAGCACAAAACACATTTAAAGGTCAGCATTATAGTATGCAAACCGATCTTATCGAGGTGTATGACATGGGCGCAGGCCACACCAAAGATAACCTCATCGTCTGGTTACCCAAGCAGAAAATATTGTTTGGTGGCTGCCTGATTAAGTCGCTGAGCTCAAATAGCATGGGATACATAGCAGAAGCCGATATACAAGCTTGGCCATTGACCATCAAAAAAATAATCCAAGAATTTCCGCATATTAACCAAGTGATTCCTGGCCATGGTGCAAAAGGTGATACCAGATTACTTAATCACACAATCAGCCTAATCCAACAATATCATAGCCAGCAACCACAATAAGTTTGTTCGATATTGCGGTGTAAAATTAATAAAAACCACTCGATAAGAGTTCTTACAAGGAGAGTCACCATGTTTAGTCACGTTATGATCGGTGTTAATGATATACAAAAGTCGAAAAAGTTTTACGATGCAATATTAGGCGAATTAGGTCATGCACCGGGCACTATCGATGAGAAAGGTCGCTGTTTCTACTTTACACCAACGGGTATTTTTGCCTTAACTAAACCCATTAATGGCGAACCTGCTACCCACGGTAATGGCACAACGATAGGTTTTGCCGCAGCAACACCTGAATTGGCCAATGCTTGGGAAGCCGCAGGAGTAAAAAATGGCGGCACCGCCTGTGAAGATGCCCCCGGTATTCGTCAAGGACCGGGCTTTCAGCTATACCTAGCCTATTTACGTGACCCTGATGGAAATAAACTGTGCGCGTTGCACAGAGTATAAAAGCGACCTAACCACATTGTGCTTTACTCATCAGGCACTGCAGAGTAAAGCACAGTGATTAACACAATCAGTCATTAACCCGCTCCACTAATCGATAAGAAAAAAGCTAAGATGAATTTGAACATTGAAAAAGTTGGCCAAATTGCAATTGCCGTAACAGACATCAATAAATCCGTTGCCTTTTATCAAGATATTCTTGGCTTAAGCTTGTTATTTGAAGTGCCTTCGGGATTAGCTTTTTTTAACTGTGGTGATACAAGAATAATGCTCACCACCTTACAGGGGAAAAGTGAAGACCATAAAACCTCAGTGATTTATTATCAGGTATCAGATATTCACCACGCCACAAAACACCTAAAAGCTAAAGGTGTGACCTTTGAGCGCGAGCCTCAATTAGCCGCTAAAATGACCGACCATCATTTATGGATTGGTTTTCTTCGCGACCCAGATAACAACTTAATCGGCTTAATGGCTGAGCTCCCATTGGAATAAATCCATCCTCTATTGTGCGCCATCTATAATGGGTATTGCACCCATGCTACTTAATGTAGCAATTGATGATGTCCCATCGCCCCCATAAATCACCCGTTAGTGGTGCATCCGCTTCACCAACAAGGTAAAATACCCGTCCTTTTTATACTGTGAGTGGCCTTTTACCATGTCTGTTATCGACCCCTGCTTTATTCAATTCAATGACAGCATTGCCCAACACAGTTTACCAACCTCTTTTACGTTTCCGTTTTACTACCAACCACACCCAGTATGTTTACAAGCTGCACATCAACTTCAGCAAGACTGGTTAATCAAAAATCCCTGGCAGCATAACTTTGGTTTAGACCCTGAAAATGATCGCGGTATGGTCATTGGTAAAATGTTTGGAGTGTTGGTGGTAAAAGATCAACAGGGAAAAGTGGGGTTTTTAGCCGCATTTTCAGGCAAGCTTGCCGATCAAAATATTCTGCCACCTTTTGTGCCACCGGTTTTTGATATGCTGACTAAAGACAGTTTCTTTAGCGAAGAAAACAAACAGATTAATGAAATTAACCAGTTAATTATTCAGCATGAAGCTAAACCTGAATTGGCATTTTTACATAGCTTGCTCGATCGGCAACAGCAGCAAGCCGAGACGGAATTAACTTTGTTACGCTCAAACATAATCGACAACCGTAAACAGCGAAAAAGTCAACGTGAGCAAGCCGATATAGATTTAGCTCAGGGAAAGCTAAGCCCTGAAGCATATAAAACCCTGTCAATTGAACTAAGCCGTCAAAGTGTGCAGCAAAAACAGCAATTGTCCGAGTTAAAACAACACTGGGCAGACAAAGTTGAGCTCACCCAAAAACAAGTCGATACGCACCAGTATCAGATTAAACAACTTAAAAAACGCCGTAAGCAACTGTCTAATCAATTACAAAAAAAGCTATTTAATCAATATCAGTTTTTAAATATTTCCGGGCTCACCCGAGACTTAAATAGCCTATTTATTGAAACGCCAAATCATTTATCCCCCGCAGGAGCTGGAGAGTGTGCAGCGCCAAAATTATTGCAATATGCTTTTAAACAGCAATTAACGCCAATCGCCATGGCCGAGTTTTGGTGGGGGCAATCACCCAAATCAGAAATTAAACAACATCAAAATTATTACCCTGCTTGTCACAGCAAATGTCGGCCTATTTTGGGGCATATGCTAACCGATATGCAGGTCGATCCTGATCCATTACTCGTCAATACTGCTCAAGATAAACACATTGACATTATTTATCAGGATGCTGATTTTGCGATTATTAATAAGCCTGCTGAAATGCTGTCAGTCGCAGGGAAAAATGTCACCGACTCGGTACAAACCCGCATGCAACAACGCTTCCCACACGCGACTGGGCCTTTGATCGTGCATCGCCTTGATATGTCGACATCAGGACTGATGGTGATCGCATTAACAAAAGAGGCTAACAAAGCCTTACAACAGCAATTTATCAATCGCACTGTGACAAAACGCTATATCGCCTTAGTAGAAGGTCAGCCTAGCCAAAAACAAGGTAGCATCACTTTACCCTTGCGCGTCGACTTAAATGATCGCCCCAAACAATTAGTGTGTTATGAGCATGGGAAAAATGCCGAAACATTCTGGGAAGTTTATAAAAACAAAGGTGAAACCACCCTACTTCACCTCTACCCTAAAACCGGCCGCACCCATCAACTTAGGGTACATTGTGCCCATCATTTAGGTTTAGGTTTACCAATAGTGGGTGATGATTTGTACGGTCAGCAAGCCAATCGATTACACCTACATGCTGCATATATTGGTTTTAACCACCCCTCTTCAGGTCAGTGGGTTGAGTTTACTGCTCTAGCGGATTTTGAATAAGCAACCTCCGCTAGGGATAATAAACGCTGCCTATCCAATTCGACCAAAAATCAAGCGAACCTTATATTGATATCAGAGAGTTAAATTCAGCTGATCATTTGAAAAAAAGCGATCATTCAAAAGGGTGGTCATGTAAAAAAATATAGGTTAATGTAAGCAACTCTTTATATTTCAATCGCCACACCAATGTTTTTTATGCTTCAAAAACCAACAAAAAAATAGCGTAATTGGAATTTAAAACACCTTGAGTACAGTAACAAAAAACAAGCTACACCCCTGATTAATATATCATTATAACTTAAACACTATTAAGGATAAGAGTGGAACTATGAAAGAGTGGTATTTCTCAAATAATGGTGAAGTGAGTGGACCATTAGGTCTGGCAGCATCCAACAAATTTATCGAAAAAAACCCGCACACCTATGCTTGGCATCCATCTTATGCCCAATGGCTCCCCGTAAGCCATATTGATGAGTTTGATATTGTTATCACTCCCCCGCCACCACCCCAAGCTATCCCTAAAAAACTGATTGAACGTTTTATTGCTAAAGAAAAAGAGCTTAATACTGAGTTAAGCCGCATTGAAACCACTTTAAAGGCAATTTCGACCTCTTTTGCTGATTTTGATCGCGATACCAATAAAACCAAAACGGTCACACAAAACTTAAATCAAGAAGTTAAAGCAACAATTCGCAGCGTCAACGAACAATATGAAGCTTTGCAACGCAAGTTGGCTGGTGTGGCAAGTTAATGTTGTTGATCTGATTACGATCACAATCACTGTTGATAACGACTAAATAAGAATGATAACTATGAAGAAATGGTTTTTTTCACATGATGGCAATGTTACAGGGCCATTAACTCAAAGTGAGGCAATTTCGTTTTTACAGAACGAACCTAACTGCTATGGCTGGCATCCTTCATTCACACAATGGCTACCTGTAAGTCATATCGGTGAGTTTGCGGGAATTGTTCCCCCACCCACCTCACCAGCTCAAATTCCGACAGAATTGATTAATGAGTTCAATACAAAACGTCATCTACTACAAGACAAAATCAATGAAATGGATGAGTCTGTTAAGTATTCTAAAACTTATCTTTATGAGCTAGAACAAGAAATTAACATCTACAAACGCTTAACTAGCAAGCTCAGTGATGATGTTAAAAACAACATCAAAACAATTGAAAAAAAGTATGAAGGGTATCAAAAAGTATTAGAAGAATTGGTTAATGCCGTTAGCATTGCTAAATCTGAAATCACTGAGGTCACAAGCGAGTTTGATAAACGTGTTGCAGAACGAACTGCAGACCAAGCATTGGTTCCAACGCCTCCACAAGCGATCCGAGAAACCGAGCAAAGCTTTAATTTGGACGAGCTTCTGACTCAAACTGCATCAGTCCCCGTGGCAGCTAAATCTGGCTCCGAATCCATTCCAGAGTTATTACCCGCTTCCCTAGCCCCTATGGTAACAAAGTCAGAGTGTGAACCATTAATCGCTTCTTTAGACCCTTTGGCAACAAAATCAGTGTCTGAGCCATTAATCGCTTCTTTAGACCCTGTGGCAACAAAATCAGCGTCTGAACCATTAATCGCTTCTTTAGACCCTTTGGCAACAAAATCAGTGTCTGAGCCATTAATCGCTTCTTTAGACCCTATAGCAACAAAATCAGTCTCTTTAGATCCTATCGCAACGCCAAGAGCAACATTAGATCCAATCCCGACCAAATCACTCTCTTTAGATCCGATCGCAGTTAAAGCTACGCCTTTAGATAACGTTGCCGAAATCAGACCCAAAACAGCATCTTTAGATCCACAACCTATACGCCCTTCAGCAAGTTTAGATAACGTTGCCGTACGCTTAAAACCGGGGGAATCGATTGATGACATCGCGCCAAAAAAGTCGCAAGAGAAAATTGATAACATTCAATTTTCTGACAAACTTAAAGACACTATAGAACAAAATCTGGAAAAAGTTTTTGAACAAAGCCCAGCGGTGCCAACTGAAAAAACCAGCAAAGAATCTGATATAAAAAAAACCAACATAGATGCACCCGCTAAGCGACATGGTGTAGCCAGTATCTTGAAGTCAGTGTTCAGAGGCGATAAAAAAGTTGAACCTAAGCAAGAAGTGAAATTGGATTCTCCAGTCACTCTCGCCCACAGTAATGATAACTTCGATGATCACAACGAACATGATGATGACCATGAAGAAAAAAATGGCACCACGGGTGACATATCTGCCACTAAAGAAGGCCGAATGCGTCGTCGCAGCAGAAGACGCCGCTAAGCCATTAGACTAGAAATGAAAGGCCAACTTAATCTAAGTTGGCCTTTTTTTAAACTAGAGTTTGTCAAAAAAATACCACTGGAATCGGAATATGAATTTTCGGCTAACAAATTCTTTTTTAAGTGAAACTGTGGCAGCAAACATTAAATGGGTTAAATTTGTCAAACTATGGGTACATTATGTCAATCTATGGGTTAAAAGAAAAAAATGCTTAATAATCAAACCCTAATTGAGCTTTGACTCCCGCATTAAAAGCGTGTTTTATGGGTTGCACTTCACTCACAGTGTCCGCTAACTCAATGATTTCACGATGACAGGCGCGGCCGGTAATGATCACATGCTGCATTGCGGGTCTGTTTTTTAAAGCCGTTAACACGCGTTCCAATTCGATATAGTGGTAGCTAACCATGTAAGTTAATTCATCTAACAACAATAAGTTAACCGACTCGTCCTGCAATAATTTCTCTGCTTGCTGCCAAGCTTCCATGGCCGCTTTGGTGTCTTTTTCTTTGTCTTGAGTTTCCCAGGTAAACCCTGTACCCATGACATGAAACTCCACCCCTGCACCTTCCAATAAATTACGCTCACCACAAACCCATGTGCCTTTAATAAACTGCACTACAGCCGCTTTTTGACCGTGTCCCACTGCACGGGCAACAGCACCAAAACCAGAGGTTGACTTGCCCTTACCGTTACCGGTTAGCACCAATAAAATACCTTTTTCTTCCTGTGCCGCGGCAATTTTTGCATCCACACCTTGTTTTACTTTCTGTTGGCGCGCTTTATGCCGCTGGGCTTTTTGATCATTTATCTGATTTTCGTCTTTGTTGCTGTCCATTATGAAATCACTCCTATTAACTTGTTTAAATCTAAATGTTCTTCAAGCACATCAGCAAGACGATTCAATTGTTGTTCGCGAATGTGGTTAATGTCGATAGCTTGTGCCTGCTCAAGCCCAGCCCAAGTTAAAAGCAGCTGACACGCAGAAGGGTTATCCAATAAACCATGGATATAAGTGCCTAGAATCAAATTATCTTGGCTGACTTGACCGTCATGTTGTTCCGTTGGCTGCGTCATAGTGATCGGGTGAATTACAGTTGCCGCGGTAAAATTCGATACGCCACAATGAATTTCATAACCACTAAAACTCACCTGTTGGTGATCAAGTTGTAATTGGCCGCTCACCTGAGTCAGCACTTTTTGGGCTGTCAGTTCAGTGGTGATATCCAATAAACCTAACCCTGGGGTATTACCGGCGACATCTTCAATACCGAGGGGGTCGGCAATTATTTGCCCTAGCATTTGATAACCACCACAAATCCCCATCACTTTGCCGCCATAGCGTAAATGCTGAAAAATGGCTTTATCCCACCCCTGTTCACGCATGAAATTAAGATCCGCACGCACATTTTTACTGCCCGGTAAAATGATTAAATCGGCAGAGGGAAAAGATTTATGTTGATCCGCCATACTGACATAACGAAACTCAACTTGAGGATGCAGCCTTAAGGGATCAAAATCGGTATGATTGCTGATCCGCGGAAACACTAATACTAAAACCACCAGCTTTTGTTGTGAAGCCATGCACTGGGCTGAAGAAGGTGACGCAATTAAACTGTCTTCGGCGTCTAAGTGAAGATCGTGCAAATAAGGTAACACGCCCAATACTGGTTTGTGGGTATAGTCTTCAAGCCAATCAATGCCCGATTGCAGTAGGCTGATATCGCCCCTAAACCGATTAATGACAAATCCTTTTACCCTGGCCTGCTCAGTTGGGCTTAATAAAGCCAACGTGCCCACAAGGTGAGCAAATACACCGCCTTTATCAATATCGGCAATAATAATCACCGGACAATCAGCCTCTTCTGCAAACCCCATATTGGCAATATCGCCCTGGCGTAAATTGATCTCAGCGGGACTGCCAGCACCTTCTATCACGACCAAGTCATATTGTTGCTGTAAGCGAGTAAAGGATGCCATAACGGCATCCAGTGCCATGGCCTTATAACCTTGGCTTTTAGGCCCGAAAAAAACTTTGGCCTCAAGGGTGGTTAACGCTTTACCATGAATAATCACCTGCGCCCCTGTGTCCGAACTCGGCTTAAGCAACACAGGATTAAAATCGGTATGGGGTTTAAGGTTGCATGCCACAGCTTGAAGTGCTTGAGCTCTGCCTATTTCGCCGCCATCTTCTGTAACTGCACTGTTCAATGCCATATTTTGCGGTTTAAATGGGGCAACCTTTACGTCATGACGGGCAAAGACACGACATAGACCGGCCACTAAGGTACTTTTGCCCGCATCAGATGTGGTGCCTTGCACCATTAAGCTGCCTTGCAATCGGCTAAGTTGAGTCATTAAAGCGGCGTTTGGTGTTCTAGAGTTATGTATGGTCATGAATTAGGTGCTATTTTTAACCTAAGGGGTAATCCGGCCACAACAAGACTCACCTCATCCGCCAGCGCAGCAATAGCCTGATTTAGCCATCCAGCTTGGTCGACAAATTCTCGACTGAGTTCGCCCATCGGCACAATGCCTGAGCCCACTTCGTTACTCACCAAAACCACATGTGATTTGAGTGTCGGTAATACCGCTAAAAGCTGAGCTTTTTCTGTTTGCCAGTCGACTGAGATGACATCTGTTTCTAAGTGAGGGATTAGGGTTTGTGTTACGCCACCGAAACTGGAGCGCAATAAATGATTGGTTAAATAAAGGGTCAGACAATCAACCAGAATAACTTGATTAGCTTTATCTATTTGGGTTAAACAATCGGCTAGTGCTAATGGCGTTTCTAAGGTTACCCAAGCTAAGGCGCTGGTGTTTCTGTCACTTTGATGACGAGCAATTCTGTTTGCCATCTCGTCATCATTGCCGATAGTTGCCGTGGCAATATACACCGGCGGGCAGACTTGAGGGATTGAGGCTGTCAGTTGGGTTACCCAGTTTTCAGCAAACCGGCTTTTGCCGCTTCTTGCCCCCCCAAGCACTAAATGGATCATTAACTTAATCCAACCACCAATATTACGAGGTAACACACTATTTCGCTGATTTGTTGCGCCGCCCCTAAGGTATCACCAGTATAACCACCAATTTGACGTCTGAATAAGTTGCCTATTAGAAAACGCACACACCAAAGGATAATAAACAAAGCAAAGGCGGCGACACCGTTTAACCACAGTAAAACAAACAAGCCACTGGCTAATAAAATAAACAGATCATTCAATGATTGTTGCTGTGCTAGCGGTTTAGATTTACCGCTGTCATCTCTGACATATTTTTCACTAAAAATCAGACTGGCAGCTAATACACGGCTTAATGTATGCGCGACAACCAGACCACTGATGGCTGCCATTGGGCTGTATAGTGCCAACTCAACCAATAACTGCCACTTTAATAACAAGGCTAAACCAATGGCTAATGCACCGTAACTGCCCAGACGGGAGTCTTTCATAATGCGCAGTTTATCTTCAACGGTCCAGCCGCCGCCAAAGCCATCGGCGGTATCCGCTAAGCCATCTTCATGAAATGCCCCTGTAGCAATAACGCCCGCGACCATAGCAAGCAAAACCGCAATACTGGCAGGCAGAACTAATTGTGCAAGCCAGAAAATCAAGCCACTGAGCAAACCGATAACTAATCCCACGACCCCAAAGTATCGGCTTGATTGATTCAACTTGTCAGCATCAACCACCACCCACGACGGGATCGGAATTCGAGTAAAAAAACTCAATGCCACAAAAAATAAATTTAACTGCCTTAAACCACGGTATAAATTGAACATACTTTCCTTAGACCACATTTTTGACACCAGCATCTTCAAAGCTGGCCATGTCATTATAAAAATTCACTGCGGCTTGAACTATCGGTAGCGCGAGTGCGGCTCCGGTTCCTTCGCCTAGACGTAAGCCTAAAGACAAAATCGGTTGTGCGCTTAAGTGCGTTAACATCAATTTATGTCCCTGTTCTTCCGACTCATGGGCAAACACTAAATAGTCTCTTGCTGCGGGGTGTAATCTTACAGCGACAAGTGCAGCAGCGGTAGAGATAAACCCATCTATTAAGACTAATATTTTCTGCTCTGCTGCGGCTAAAATTGCTCCTGTCATTTGCACAATTTCAAAACCACCTAAATAAGCCAATACATGCACTGGTGAGGCCAATTTAGGCCGATGTAATTTCAATGCTTCATTGATCAAGGCTTTTTTCAAAGCCAAGGTTTTATCATCAATGCCCGTCCCTCTGCCAACACAAGTATTAACGTCAAGCTCGAGCAAAGCCGCCATGATTGCTGCGGCTGACGAGGTATTACCTATGCCCATTTCACCTAACGCGATAAGGTTGCAACCCGACAACACATGACGTTCAACCACTTCATGGGCCGCTTCAAAACCTTGTTTAACTTGCTCAAGTGTCATAGCTGGCGCCAAATGAATCGCCGTGGTGCCATTACCCAGCCTGTGCTCGGTAACGCCCTTTAAACCCAAAGGAGCCATAATGCCTGCGTCTATCACCTCAAGGTTAAAACCCAAAGGAGCCATAATGCCTGCGTCTATCACCTCAAGGTTAAAACCCATTTGACGGCAGAACACATTCACAGCAGCACCACCATGAACAAAGTTCGCTACCATTTGGCTGGTCACTTCACTGGGCGCAATAGATACCCCATATTGCGCAATGCCATGGTCGCCCGCAAATACCAGTAATCCTGGCTGAGTTATATGCAGTTTTTTGGCTTTTGGATCACGGGATAATTGCACTTGGGCAACTTGTTTAGCTAATGACTCCAGCTGACCTAGCGCACCTTTGGGTTTGGTTTTTTGATCAATTTTATGCTGAATTAAGTCGTCAAACTTATGACTAACATGATCAACTGCAAACATATACGCTCCACAAAGATAACAATGATAAACACCTTAATAGCACGGGCTTTAGCGCCTATGTCTTAATATAAACAAGAAAAATACACTGCCTATTGCAGCAGTGATAATACCAACGGGTAGCTCTTGATTGCCTAAAATGCAGCGCGCCACCACATCAATCCACACCATAAATAGTCCCCCAACAATGGCGGTCACTATCATCGGCTGACGCCCAGGAAACAATAAACGAACACAATGGGGGATCATTAAGCCAACAAAGCCAATGCCGCCACAACTTGCCACTAATACAGCGGTTATCAACGAGCACAGCAACAGCATATTAAGGCGCAATTTAGCCACATTGACCCCAAGGGTATGGGCGGTTTCATCGCCCGCTTGTAGTGCTACAATTTGACGTTTAAACACCACAATCACCGCTAAGCTGCCTAACACAATAACACTGGGGAGTATCACCCCAACCCAGTTAGCTTTTGCAAAGCTACCCAATGACCAGAACAATACTGATGCCGTGGCTTGTGGGCTTGAAAAATACAACAGTAAACTGGTCAATGCCCCAAATAAAAACGAGGTTGCTACCCCCGATAACAACATGCGTTCAACCTGACTACTTCGCCCTAAGCCAGACAAACTTAACACCAACAACACCGATAAACAGGCTCCTGCAAATGCCCCTACGGGTAACAACAAGTTTTGCCAACGCCACCAATCAAGTTGCCCTGAGGACATCGCCGTTACCTGAGTTTGTTCAAACAACCCGTTAGACAAAAAGCTGAAGACCAATACCGCGCCAAAAGAGGCTCCAGAACTAATACCAAACAAATAGGGATCCGCCAACGGATTACGGGTAACAGTTTGTAACACGCTACCCGCTATTGCTAAACCTGCGCCCGCGACAAATGCCAGCACAATACGCGGAAAACGCAGCTCAAATACGATTCGTTCGGTTACGCCTGTTGATTGCGCAGTTTCTTGCCAAGGAAGATGCTGGATTAGGGCCTGAAGCACATCAGTAAAGCTGATAGATGCCGCGCCAAAACTTGCCGCAACAAGGGGGCTTAATGTGGCAAACAAAGTTAATAAACATAGAAACAGTCGATACCTATATTGATCTTTCATAGGGCTCATGACTGCACCTCAGTAGCGTGAAGCGATGGATCTTGTTCGGTCTTATGACTAAGCTGATTTGACGATGGCACTATCGGTTGCGACATATAACCGTAAAAGTAATTCACTAAGGGTTTAGCATGTTGAGGGTGCGGCTTGACCTCACAACATACCTCAAAAACCTCACCAATTTGTGCCTCGGTAAGCACGGTGCTGGGAGTGCCTTGGGCCACTAGTTGGCCTTTATTGAGCAACACCAATGTATCACACATCGCGCTGGCTAAATTTAAATCATGAATAGAGGCAATAACGGTAATGCCTAAGCTTTTGACCAACTCAAGAATTTGGATTTGATAACGAATATCTAAATGATTTGTGGGCTCATCAAGTATTAATAGCTGAGGCCGTTGCACTATGGCTCTGGCAATTAATGCACGTTGTTTTTCGCCGCCAGACAGTTGACTGTATTGCAAAAAGGCTTTGTCAGTTAACCCTACTTTTTGAATAGCATCGTGGATCAGTTGATTATCTACTGCGGTATGCCCATCGAACATACCTTTGTGTGGCGTGAGGCCCATCGCCACCAGCTGGCTGGTATTCATATCAAAAAATTGTGGCGTGTCTTGCTGTACCACAGCAACTTGGGTAGCAAAGGCCTTGGCGTTAAATTGGCTAATATCTTGATCAAATAGACGGATTTGCCCATAGGTGGGTGTGATATAACGATAAAGACATCGAAGTAAACTCGACTTACCTGCACCATTTGGGCCAATAACCCCTAGCATTTGCTTTTTGTGCAGTGAAAAGGAAATATCCGCTAAGATGGCAACATCATCAACATGCCAACTGATCCCGTTTACAAATAAGGCCAGATCATCAGAGTGAGAGTTGACAATAACGGCATCAAAACTTGAAGACATCACACATCGTCTCCCAAATAGAGTTTTGCACCAAGATAAATAAGGCCACCTAGAGCAAGGTTACCCACTATAAAAGCAAACAAAATTTCAAACATATATGCCCCACTGAGTTATCCCGCTCAGGCAAAAATGAATAGTCTCAAGCTGGTATCTGACTTATATGGTTTGCCAAAATTCATGCTGGCATCATATTCACAGTTGCGGGTACAGTTCGGGCTTTCCCGATTCCCAATACTCAAGACTATAGTTAACGGTTGGCCTAACCTTGTGATAAATCACTCAGCCCAGGCCAGTTTAATCTCACGCTGAGATTGTTAAACGCGAATGTATCTTGGTCAACATGTTCAAGGTAGTGCCCATCGACATAAACATCAACATGAAATACCGCAGCATAGGGTAAATGAAACTGATTAAAAATACCTGCCGCTTGCTCAACGCCCAAGATGGCAGCCATTATACATCGCATCACGCCACCATGGGTGACTATTAATGCTGATGGCGTAGAAGCGGACTTAACAGTCGTAGGATCTACCGCGACTTCGGCAGCTAAGGGCTGCAGCATCTGCCATATTATTTGCGACACAACGGCTTGCACTCTGGCACTAAAATCTACCGTATACTCCCCCAGTGGCGGAGTGTGCTTAGGTTCCCAAGGGTTTGCCCAATAGGCGGTTATCTTGGCTTCATGATGTTGATACAAGGTTTGCCATGTTTGACCATCCCATTCTCCAAAATCAATTTCTTGTAAACCGTCCAAGACCTTGATGGGCAATTGATACTGTTTTGCGATAAGGTCACTAAACTGCAAACAGCGTTCAAGTGGAGAGGAATACACCACATCGGGCAATTTAACCAAGCGACTAAAAGCTTGCTGCATTTGTGTTAGCCCTTTTTCTGACAAGGGCACATTGGTTTTTCCACGCAAAATGTCGCCGCCCTGGCATTGACCATGGCGCAGGAACACCAATTGAAGATGTTTCATGGATTTCTGCCTTGCCCTAAAGATAACAACTCGCGTATTATGGACGTCTATACGTATAAATGTCCAAAAGTATTTCTGCTTGTCGAGTGTCCGCTATTCACGATGTATTAATTAACACTCGATAAAATAATAAGTTAGATAAATTTGGTGCTTTGTTAGCTAAGCGCCACTGCATTAAAAGGTAATGAGTTATGCTGAAGTCGACTTCCTACAGTCAGGTTCTTGAACAACTTACAACTACGCTTAAAGAGCGAATTGTCATTCTTGATGGTGCGATGGGCACCATGATCCAAGACTACAAATTGGAAGAAGCCGACTATCGCGGTGAACGTTTTAAAGACTGGCATTGCGATGTTAAGGGTAACAACGACATGTTGGTGCTCAGCCAACGACAAATTATCAAAGACATTCATACTAAATATTTGTTGGCAGGCGCTGACATTATTGAAACCAATACCTTTAATGCTACCACTATTGCGATGGCTGATTACGACATGCAGTCGTTGTCGGCTGAAATCAATTTACAAGGTGCCCAAGTTGCCCGTGAAGCCGCCGATGAAGTTGCCGCGCAAACTGGCATTGCGCGCTACGTAGCTGGCGTACTTGGCCCTACAAACCGCACCTGCTCTATCAGCCCAGATGTGAACGACCCAAGTTTTCGAAATGTCAGCTTTGATGAGCTAGTCGAAGCTTATGTTGAATCCACCACTGCGCTAATTCAAGGCGGCGCTGATATCATTATGGTTGAAACCATTTTTGATACCCTTAACGCCAAAGCAGCTCTGTTTGCAATTGAAAAAGTCTTTGACGAGCTAGGCGATCGTTTACCTGTAATGATCTCCGGCACCATCACAGATGCCTCAGGTCGTACCCTAACAGGACAAACAACTGAAGGTTTCTATAACTCACTGCGCCACATCAAGCCATTATCCATCGGCCTAAACTGTGCTTTAGGTCCAAAAGAGCTGCGTCCTTACGTTGAAGAATTATCACGTATTGCCGAGTGCTTTGTGTCTGCTCATCCTAACGCTGGCTTACCCAATGAGTTTGGCGGTTATGATGAAACACCTGAAGAAATGGCAGAAGTGATCAGCGACTGGGCCCGTGAAGGAATGCTCAATATTGTCGGTGGTTGTTGTGGTAGCACGCCCGCACACATTCACACTATTCGTGAAGCGGTGATCAATCATGAGCCTCGAACTATTCCAGATATTCCGGTCGCTTGTCGCCTATCAGGGCTAGAGCCATTAACCATTGATGCCAGCTCTTTGTTCGTTAACGTCGGCGAACGCGCTAACGTAACAGGTTCGGCAAAGTTTTTACGTCTTATTAAAGAAGAAAAGTTTGAAGAAGCACTCGATGTTGTTCGTGAACAGGTTGAAAATGGCGCCCAAATCATCGACGTAAACATGGATGAAGGCATGCTTGATGGTGCTGAATCGATGAAGAAGTTCTTGAACTTAATCGCCTCAGAGCCTGATATCTCCAGAGTGCCAATTATGATTGACTCATCAAAATGGGAAGTCATTGAAGCCGGCCTTAAGTGTGTTCAGGGTAAGTCGATTGTTAACTCGATTTCGATGAAAGAAGGCGAAGAAGCCTTTATTAAACAAGCGACTTTAGTGAAGCGTTATGGCGCCGCTGCCATTGTGATGGCCTTTGATGAAGATGGCCAGGCCGATACCCGAGCGCGTAAAACTGAAATTTGTACTCGTGCCTACCGTTTGTTAGTCGATGTTGTTGGCTTTCCGCCAGAAGACATTATTTTTGACCCAAACATTTTTGCCATTGCCACAGGTATTGAAGAGCACGACAACTACGCCGTCGATTTTATCGAATCCATTAAAGACATTAAATCTACCCTACCTTATGCGATGATTTCCGGTGGTGTATCAAACGTGTCGTTCTCGTTCCGTGGTAACAACCCAGTACGTGAAGCTATCCATGCGGTGTTTTTATACCACGCGATTCAAGCGGGTATGGACATGGGCATTGTAAACGCTGGTCAGCTGGCGATTTACGATGACATTGACGCCGATTTAAAGGACAAAGTTGAAAATGTCGTCCTTAACCTACCCTGCCCCGTAGCCGATTCAACCAATACCGAACAGCTACTCGATATCGCCGAAAAGTACCGTGGTGACGGTAGCCAAGTAGCTAAAAAAGAAGATTTAGCATGGCGCAGTTTGCCTGTAAATGAACGTTTATCCCACGCCCTCGTAAAAGGTATCACTGAGTTTATTGACCTAGATACTGAAGAAGCGCGCTTACAAGCAGCAAGACCGCTTGATGTGATTGAAGGGCCGTTGATGGATGGCATGAATGTGGTGGGAGACTTATTTGGTGCAGGTAAGATGTTCCTGCCTCAAGTAGTAAAATCGGCTCGAGTAATGAAAAAAGCGGTGGCTTATTTAAACCCGTTTATCGAACTTGAAAAAGTAGAAGGCCAATCAAACGGGCGCATTTTGATGGTCACAGTTAAAGGTGACGTGCATGATATAGGCAAAAATATTGTCGGCGTGGTACTCGCTTGTAATGGTTACGAGGTCGTCGATTTAGGTGTGATGGTATCGGTTGATAAAATTCTTGATGCAGTAAAAGAGCACAATATTGACATTATTGGTATGTCTGGGCTTATCACCCCCAGCCTTGATGAAATGGTGCATAACGTCAAAACATTCCACCGCGAAGGACTGACTATTCCGGCCATTATTGGCGGAGCAACCTGTTCTAAAATACACACCGCCGTGAAAATAGCGCCACATTACCCACATGGTGCAATTTATATTGCCGATGCCTCGCGTGCTGTGCCTATGGTATCAAAGCTCATAAGCAATGAAACTCGCCAAGCGACCATTGATGAAGAATATGCTGAATACGATGTCATGCGTGAAAAACGCTTATCACAAACTAAGCGTAAAACCATTGTCCCAATTGAGGTTGCCCGCGAAAATCGCTGCACACATGATTGGGAAAACTATACCCCATTTAAACCCAATGTATTGGGACGCCAAGTATTTGATGATTACCCGCTTGAAGATTTAGTCGATCGCATTGACTGGACGCCTTTCTTTAGAAGTTGGGAGCTTCATGGACGTTACCCTGATATTTTAGACGATAAAGTTGTGGGCGAAGAAGCACGTAAACTCTTTGCCGACGGTAAAGCCATGCTGCAAACCATTATCAGTGAAAAATGGTTAACCGCAAAAGCGGTAATAGGCTTATTTCCTGCTAACACCGTTAACCATGATGATATTGAACTGTATACCGATGAAAGCCGTACCCAAGTGGAAATAACCACCCACCATTTACGGATGCAACTTGAGCGTGTTGGCAATGACAACTTCTGCTTATCAGACTTCGTAGCCCCTAAAGACTCAGGTGTGGCCGACTACATGGGTGGCTTTGCTGTCACTGCTGGGCACGGTATTGATGAGCACGTTGCCCGTTTTGAAGCCAATCATGACGATTATAATGCCATTATGCTGAAATGCCTTGCCGACCGTTTAGCTGAAGCTTTTGCCGAACGCATGCATGAAAGAGTGCGTAAAGAGTTTTGGGGTTATGCTGCAGATGAAGCACTGGATAATGAGTCATTAATTCGCGAGAAGTACAAAGGTATTCGCCCAGCACCAGGTTACCCAGCATGCCCTGATCACACCGAAAAAGGCTTGTTATGGGATCTATTAAAACCGGATGAAACCATTGGCTTAAATATTACCGAAAGTTATGCCATGTTCCCTACAGCTGCCGTCTCTGGCTGGTATTTCGCCCACCCTAAATCACGCTACTTTGGCGTGACAAATGTGGGTAAGGATCAGGTAGAAGACTATGCTAAACGTAAAGGTATGAGCATCGCTGACACCGAGCGCTGGTTAGCTCCTGTGTTAGATTATGATCCAGAGTAATCATCGCCAGAGCTTTGAGTGTGCTTAAACATCGTTCGAGTAAAGAATCCACCTTCTGAAGAAGGTGGCTTTGATATCACTCTCTAAAGGGGCGCTTTCCTACCGTGCATTAACAAGACGCCGTAAATACCCCCCTATAGGCGCTACTAAATCATTCCTGATTTAGAAGCTTGTACCGCACCATTAGAACAGCTCACCTATTACTTGATTTAATCAGCTATTGAACATACTTCAGGCAAAACCTAATTGATGATAACCACCTACTGAAGTCGGTAGTTTATGGGCTGAAAATAAAGAAATGTGGCCTGTGAGCCACATTTTTTATTCGCTAAATTCATTCGCACTCTGGTTTATGTTAATCACGATAAAGGAGTTTCTATCCCGAGCTGAGGTTACTAACAGTGAATTTAAACTGAGTTCTGATAACAAGGCGAATGTAAACATCAATAACGAGTTTGGACTTGAGTTCTAACCTTGCGCTAACTCCCTATCCTTGGGGTCGGATTACAAGTCAATTAAACACGCTTGACGGTAAGACTATTCGGTATAATTGCTATGGTTTCAGCCTAATGAAGCGCTTCTCCCGTTAGGATATCAAGCAATAAAACCGAATCTATCTAAGGTCATATTTTTATCATTTCTCTGGTCTAGTGTTTGATCCGCATACTGAGTTTGCGTTAATTTTTGCTCAGCCTGCTGTAACAATATTTGCCAACTCTGATCATGGATGGTTTGAATCGAATAGCCAATATTCAAGTTAATCTGGATACCTTTAGGTAAAGGTTTTATTTGCATGTTGGCGGTTTTTTCAGCTAAACGATCACTTAAACGCACTAATTGTTCAACCGTTGCCTCTTCAATCAACAAAACAAACTTATTAGTTTGAATTCGAAAAATACCACCTTGAATATGGGTAGTGAATTTCAGCACATTGGCAATATGCTTTATCACGCTATCACTTGCGGGGTAACCATATTGTTCGCTTAATTGAGGTAAAGCAGCTATCTCAACCACCATTATCCCCAATGGCGTTGCAGGAATACTTTGTTCAAACATGTCTTTAGCGCGTTGAGGTAAAGCCTGACGATTAAGTAGACCCGTTAATGAATCCACTTCAATGGCATCAAATAATTTAAGTTGCTGTTGGCGGTAAATAATCAAACAACAGGATAACATCATCAGTAATAAAAAGGTCATGACAGCCAATGTACCCAAAGTTTGTAATAAGTCATCACCTGCAATAGTTAAAGGTAACTGATTATCAAATACAACAAAGGTAAAGCGTACTAATTGTTGGCCAAAAAAGATTAACTCAGCAAGCATAAAAGGGTAGTAAATGGCATGAATTTTTTTCGATTTCACTCCCTGAATCACGGTAAAGACAGTATAAACATTGATAGTCATCAATAAGGGGTAAATATACAGTAATCTATGGGTGGCGGTTTCTAATAACCCCGGTATGTAGTGCGCTAGAAACACCGCTGTAGCTACCGATAACATTAAAGACCAGTTAGGCGGTAATAAAAGGTGGCGCCTTATGCCTGCCAGTAAAGCCAGATGTGCCAAGGTATAACAGGCGTTAGTGAGTGCAGGGCCAAGCCAATAGGGAACCTCAAACAAATAAGACGCCAGGCCAACGCCATTGCTAAAAAAGAATAGTCCACCAGCAATGCTCCAATCTATCAGACTGCGTTCACGATTACCGACAAAATAAAAGGTGAGTAAACTGACGACCATCATGGCGCTAATTATCGCGGTCGAAATATGTAGGGTATAAGCATCCATTGCTAATGTTTATCCTGACTAGAGGTGAGCGATTAATATATCGTTTAAATTGTTTTTTTGAAAGGTTCAAACGCCGAACCTGTCAATTATAAATGGCCCGTTTTCACCCATATTACGGTATCTTGTTCAACATAAGGATTGTGTTGACTTAAATGCGGGCTTCTAAGCCAAGAACCTGCGGGATACTGACCAAATTCATCCATAAACACCCCGCTTATCACGTAAATTTCTTCGCCGCCAAAATGGCGATGAGGTTGAAACTTTGCCCCTGCTGGCCAAAATACCAGAGCGGTAGATTCGGTATTGTGTTGATGTAATGGCATCACCTTTAAGTCGCCATAACCTGGCAGCCAAGGGGTATTATGGGTATCAACTCGAACCTGCTTGGTATCTGTAGCTTGAAACTGATGCAGTTTCACCAGTAACTCGCATCCTTGAAGGCTAAAAGGGGCGTGACTAAACCCCTGTGGATTTCGCAGGTAACTGCCGGCAGGATAATCACCGGTTTCGTCGGAAAATACCCCTGACAAAACGAGTATTTCTTCCCCTGATGGGTGTGGATGCGTCGCAAAGCTAGCTCCCGCATCATACTTCACAATACTGGTTGCATGACCACGCTCAGCCTCTTCTCGAGCAAGTCGTTTACGCCATACTCCTGAGGCAGGACTCGCTTGCCATTGCTGATTAAGTGTATTGATATTCACTCGCTGGCTGAAATCCATATTAAGCATAATGTTCTCCCGATACTCACCACTGATGTTATACCGTGTTAACAAGGTAAATGATCACTCAACATCAATATTTTTAAGACTCTACCGAATATAAAAAATCCCAGTTATTAGCATAACTGGGACGAAAAGTCGGCACACATTCATTTAGTCGTTAAAGCTAGATAACCTCATCACGGGTTATGTTGGCACTAGAAGACAGTTGCTCCACTATATCCACTAATGACGATATCCACTAATGGCGATGCCCCATCAATAGCGAAAAATCTCAATGGAATATTAAATTTTAGGGTTGATTAACTACTTTGCTTTTGACTTTTATAGGCTTTTGCAGAAGCAGGTATAGGGGTCACTTTACCTGTTTCAAGCCATTTTTTGAGTCTATTAGCATCAGCCATATGGGTATACTTGCCAAACGCATCTAACACCACAAATGCCACTTTACGCTTATCCATTTCAGTGAGCATAATTAAACAATGCCCAGCTTTACTGGTATATCCCGTCTTAGTTAACGCAATGTTCCAAGTGTCTTTTGATACCAATTTATTGGTATTGTAAAAATCGAGCTTATATTTGGGATTACTAAAAATGACGTGTTTTTTCTCGGTTGAACTGAGTTTGCCCAGTAAGGGATATTTTTGACTTTCTTGTAGTAAAATAATTAAATCTCTGGCACTTGAAACATTATCCGCAGATAAACCCGTTGGTTCAGCATAGCGAGTTTGCTCCATCCCTAAAGCTTTCGCTTTCGCATTCATGGCTTTGATAAACGCGAAATACCCCCCAGGATAATGATGGGCCAATGCCGTAGCGGCACGATTTTCTGATGACATTAAAGTTAGCAACATCATGGTTTCACGACTGACAACACTACCAACCCGCACTCGAGAGTGTACATTACGCATAATTTTTGCGTCACTAATATCAACTGAGATCATCTCATCCAAAGGTAACTTAGCGTCTAAAACCACCATTGCTGTCATCAGTTTAGTCACCGATGCGATAGGCACTTGTTGGTTAATATTGCTTGAATAAAGCACCTCATTGGTTTTTAAATCTACCAACATTGCGCTAACTGCCGCTAACTCTTGCTGCTCTGAAGTTGAAACGGGTTTAGCCACCACTAAAGTGGAAGACAAGCTAGCAAGTAACATGACTGTCGAAAAAACGGCTTTGAATGGCATAATAAAGTACATTAAGTGAATAAATAAAATAAAGTATACGCTAAGTAATCCCAATTCTGCGAGTCAAATAATCACAAAAACACGCTTAAATATTAGTTCAATATCACCGCCGCTTTACTTACCCACGCCCATGGTTTTATTGGGGGGCATGATGTTTAACAAAAGCCAATCGCTTCGGCTTATCGCTTTACTATAATTCACCTCGTTAATTGTCATAGTTTATATTTTAACTAGTTGAATTTACTGCGATGACTTATCCCCATCACAGTAAATAAGTGAACAGAATTAACGAAGGTAAATAGGTGTGTTAACCAGGCATGTTTTGATGGTAAGTCATTATTTGGAAATTAAAAAAATCTAACGCTGCCATCAAGTATTTTATAACGCTAGCATGCGCTATTATTGATGACGATGGGAAACATATAACCTGTTATGGTGTGTATTGCGCTAAAGTATTTTCATGGATAGTCAATTAAACGGATAATATTATGGCTGTAACCTTCAATGCTATTACTGCTCAGTGGCAGCTATTCGTGGCACAATTAAAAACGATTTTTACACCACAAAAGACCGAATCTGAACCAACGGACAAACTCTCTTTAAAAGCGATTGCGCAAACGTATACTTACCATGGCATAAGAGGCCAATTAAAGCAGCAACCTTATGCCATACATGCTAATCGTATGAGTCCGCTTTTAGGTCGTGAACTCGCTCTTGAGCAAATAAACAATGCCATAGAATTGTGGCGAAAACAGCAAGGTGAGCTAAGTGCGATTACGGCACCATTTGGTGCAGGCCTAAGCCATTTCATTAATAACATTATTCATAGTCAACAAGGCGCAGAACCGATTTTATGGTTAAGTTTTTATCGCGCGCCCTTATCCACAAAAGACGCAATATCCAGCTTATTTAGTTGTTTTAATATTCATCATGAGCCCCAGTCGATTACCGATGCAATAAGCTTAATCAATACTCAACCCGCGAAAATCATTTTTATTGATGATATGCATAAATTAATGCTCAGAAGAATGGGGAACTATCAAGCATTAGTCACCTTAGCCACAATTTTAATGGAGACCCGCCAGCAACATTGCTGGATTATGGGGTGTGAAACATATGTTTGGCAGCGGCTATCATCTCAATATCAAATAACCCACTTTTTTAAAACCGTAGTCCATCTGTCTTATTTTAATCAACCGGCATTAAAGACACTTTTAAGCTTACATTTGACGGATTTAGGTATAACCTTGCCCGCACAAAACGCAGTCAAAACCGATGATAATACGGCGAATACAGACCCTTTAGACGTTGAATTAACGGCGATAGAAGAACTCAGTAAAACCTTAATGGTGATTAGTCAGGGGCATCCTAAATTAGCTTTATTGGTCTTAAAGCGCTCGCTTGAATCCCTTCCTATAAAGCAGCTAAGCAATCTGCCCGCCAAAGAGCTGATTTCGGTTGATACTCAGGCGTTAAATCACTTAAATGAAGAATCACTATTTGCGCTAGCAGAGATTTATATTCACGGTGGTTTAACGGTTGAAAATTTAAGCATTATTTTCAATATTTCAATAGAAAAAAGCTCGTTAACATTAGAGTTTTTAAATCGGCAGGGATTAATTATCCCACAGTATTGTGAAGATGATTTTGCCCGTCATTATTACCAAATCACCCCTGCATTAACCAAAATTGTGGCAATGCACTTGGTTAATCACAATAAACTATTTAGCCTATAACCAAAGGTAGAAGGAGTGAGTATGGAATCCAGCGCTGATGCCTTGCAATCGTTAATCAATATTATTTCATTTGAAAAAATAGCGATTATTGTTCTGATATGTGGCCTTGCTTGGGCAATGCTTGTTGGAATAAAAATGAGTTTAGATCTGCTCACCAATAAGTTGCCCAAATACCGATTACTCTGGGGGCGACTATACCCTTTTATACGATTATTTATTTGGGGCAGTGTGATTACCTACGCCACTGTTGGAATAATTGCTCCACATCAAAACGTCGTGTTGGCCATGATAGGGTCAATCAGTATTGTCATAGGTTTAGCCACTCAAGAACCGGCTAAAAACATGATTGCTGGCTTTATTATTATGCTAAATCCCCCCTATCGTGTTGGCGATATGGTCACCTTAGGTGGACACTATGGTGAGGTCACTAAATTAGAATGGAGTGTCACTTGGTTACGCACTTTTGATGACAATACCATCATGGTGCCCAACGCTGAAGCGCTTAAAACTGCAGTGTCTAACGCTAACAGTGGAGCACTCGATGAAATGGTGGCGATTCAATTTCACTTACCTGTACAGGTTGACCATAAAAAAGCCATGGCCTTGGCTAAAGAAGCAACCCAGTGCTCACCTTATACTTTTTTAAATAAACCCATTAATGTCATTCTGGGGACAGATTTCAGCTTTGGTCAGCATTTACAGACCATAACCATCAAGGCATATGTGATGGATGTGCGTTTAGAAAAGAAATTTATCAGCGACATTAATGTCAGGGTATTAGATGCATTTAAAAATGCACAGTTTTATGACAGTCAGCAAACGTTTTAATCACAAGTTGCGTTATAATCTTGCGAGTTTTTACAGTCTTCTTTTTAAAGCCACCAATGGAATAGCCTAATGACTCAAGATGAAATGAAAAAAGCGGCCGGATGGGCTGCACTGAAATATGTCGAAAGAGACACAATCGTTGGCGTGGGAACAGGCTCAACAGTTAACCACTTTATTGATGCTTTAGCGACAATAAAAGATGATATTCAAGGCGCAGTATCAAGCTCTGAAGCATCGACGGCAAAACTGAAGCAATTGGGTATTGAGGTTTTTGATTTAAATAACGTTGCTGATATTGCTGTTTATGTTGATGGCGCCGACGAAATTAATGATCGTATGGATATGATTAAAGGTGGCGGTGCCGCATTAACCCGTGAAAAAATCGTTGCTGCAGTGGCTAAAAAATTCATCTGTATCGTTGATAACACTAAAGAAGTCTCTATTTTAGGTGATTTCCCGTTACCGGTTGAAGTGATCCCAATGGCTCGTTCATACGTTGCCCGTGAGTTAGTTAAGCTAGGTGGTGATCCTGAGTATCGTCAAGGTGTTATTACCGATAATGGTAATGTTATTTTAGATGTTCATAACATGAAAATTTTAGATCCTAAAGTCATGGAGACTAAGATTAACGCCATTGTTGGCGTTGTCACTAACGGCCTATTTGCCAACCGTGGTGCAGATATTTTACTTGTGGGCACACCTGAAGGTGTCAAAACTGTTACTGCTAAGTAACAAGCCGAAATAAAAGAGCCACCTTCTGAAGAAGGTGGCTTTGATATCACTCCCTAAAAGGGAGCTTCCTACCGTGCATTAACAAGACGCCGTATATATGTCCCTATGGGCTCTACTAAATCTTCCCTGATTTAGAAGCTTGTACCGCACCATTAGCAAAGCTCACGTATCACTTGAGTTAATAAGCTATGTTCAAATTGACTCCTACAAATACCGTTGAACTTACTTCAGGCTGAGCCTAATTGATGATAACCACCTACTGAAGTAGGTGATTTAAGGCTGAAAATAAAAAAACCTAACTTGTGGGTTAGGTTTTTTATATCTTTTATCACCAACGTTACACTTTAAATACACTAACAGACTTGTGTAAACCCGCAGCACGAATGCGTAAATCTTCTGACGCTGCCGCATTTTCTTCAGAGGCATGCGATGATTCATCGGCAATATCACGAATAACCACCACATTTTTGTTCACTTCTGCAGCCACCATACTTTGTTCTTCAATCGCCGCAGCAATTTGAGTGCTCATATCCATAATATTGTTAACATCATCGTTAATTTGACGAAGTAAGGTGCCCGCACTAGCAGCTTGTTCAGCACTTTCAGCACCTTGTCTTTGGCTGGTTTCCATTAACTGAACAATAGAACGTGTACGAGTTTGCAAGGTGCTAATAATCCCCGAAATTTCTTCAGTTGACTCTTGAGTTCGCATCGCAAGACTGCGCACCTCATCTGCAACAACCGCAAAACCTCGGCCCTGTTCGCCCGCTCTTGCCGCTTCAATCGCCGCATTTAACGCTAACAAATTGGTTTGCTCCGCAATGCCGCGGATCACATCTAAAACACTGCCAATCGTTTTACTGTCCTGCTCTAATTCCGCCACAACTATTGAAGAATCATTTAACTGGCTCGCTAACAGTTCAATTTTAGCGATGGTTTCTTCTACTCCCCTTTGGCCTGTTCTCGCGTTGTCATTGGTCTGACTTGCTTTTAAGGCTGCTAACTCAGTATTTTTAGCAATTTCATCAATGGTGGCGCCCATTTCCGTTATCGCTGTGGCAACCATGTCGGTTTCACTTAGTTGTCTTAATACCCCCTCAGAGGCGACATTGGCATTTTTTGACAACTCATGGCATGAAAAATTCATTGCATCTACGGCTTCGTTAACTTGCTCAATCAAATCCTGAAATGACCCCACCATACTGTTAAAGTGAATTGCAATGAGTGATAACTCATCATCACCAGTAGTATCACAACGTATGGTCAAATCTTTGGTTTTTTCAATACTTGAAATAATACGGGTAATATTTTCCACCGGAGTAATAATACTGCGAATTATATAATAAGTGAAAATAGACAGGGCTAACGCGATAAGTAAAAATATGCCGCCGCCCAAATAAGTCCCATTATCCTCTGCTGCTTGAATTTCAGCTAAGGTTTGATCGTGGAGCAATTCTCTATCAGCATCTGTTTGATATATCGCATCTCGAAGCTGTTTCATCTTACCGCTAGTTTCAGATAAGCCAAACTCTTGCTTTTTATGTACTAGAGCTTGGAAAGCTTGTTGGTATTGCTCAATATTGCTTTGTAATTGCGATTTCACCTCAGAGGGTAAATAGGCGTTATTCACCGCTTGTTTGAACTTTGCAATATTGTCTTTAAAACTGTCGTTGTACTTAATATCGTTGCGAAGCATGAAGTCTTTTTCATTACGTCTAAGTTGCAACATGACGACTAATAATGCATCTTCATTATTTGCATCTAAAATCGATTCAACATTATGTACGGCCTCTCTTAACTGGCCATATAAACCTGTTTTTGGAGTTAAACCAATTTCTTTCTGCAAATCCACAATATCATTGAATGCTTCCAGATAAAGATTAACGCTATTTCTTACGCCATCGAGTGCGTTTGTGGGAATGTTTCGATCGTTCAACACCTGCTCAACATCATTAAATAACACCACTAAATCGGCATAATTCTGTTGATGCTTGTCAAGATAAACCAGATCTAACCTCGTTAAGAAATCTTTCTCTTCTTTTCTAAGTGAAAAAATTTCTTTTTCAATTTCCATCACACTTGTTGTGGCTGTAGACAATTTTTGTTGAATATTTACCGTGTATTTTTGTAAAGCAAACATCGCCACCAGCGCGGAAATTGACACTACGGCACTTAACACCAGCTTAGAACGGATCAACATAAAGTACCCTTCTTATCTAAAGTTATTTTTTAACGTGTTTTAGTTAAAGTTTTTAGTTAACGTTTTTAGTTAAAGTTTATTGTTAATATATAGTCGTTTTTAGGCATATAAGCGAATCATACAACGAAAAAAAATCAATCGAACATTGCTGTTAACTGAATTATCGGCGGTCAAAATTAAAACTAAAGGCTGAAAAAATTAGTAGTGAATGCCGTAAGGTCAAAAACATGAGATGGTATTGATATTGACTGTTATGCATAAACGACATCATCTTTGTCAATGGCTGCTACACAGATGTTAAACATAACAGTTTCATTGCAAGGAGGGATGATATGAACAACAAACTTAAAAAGTTAGCGGCGACTTTTATTTTAAGTGTCAGCATTTTACTGGTATCGCCGATGGTATTTGCGGCAATAAATGTGGAGCAAACCTTAGATCTCATAAACCAGCCCAATATTGAGCTGGAAGTTCAACGTGGTCATGTCGAAATAATAGGTTGGAACAACAATAGTGTGAGCGTCAAAGGCCAACGGGATGAATTATCGCAAGGATTCATTTTTGAGCAACAAGGCAATACACTGATCATTGAAGATACTCTACCTAAAAGTTATAGCAGCAAAAATAAATCAGGTTCTAACCTAGTGATTTTCATCCCAAACAACACCCAATTAAATGCAACAGGTATATCGGCAAATTACCAAGTAAAACAGCTAAATGGTAACATTAACATCGCATTAGTGAGCGGCAATATCAAAGCAGAGAATTTAACGGGGGAAATACAGTTAAATTCGAAATCGGGGTCTATCAATGCTCAACATTTAAACGGCACTGTCAACCTGGAATCTATATCAGGTGAGATTACTGACACCCATACAAGCGGTAAGGCGACGTATCGAGTCGTCAGCGGCAACATTCTATCTAAAGCAAGCAAAGTAACTGACCTAGCCATAAACAGTGTTTCAGGAGACATCACAGGAACACACCTTAGCGTAGAAAAAATCAATACAGTCAGCATTAGCGGTGATATTGAACTGGCCTTAAGTGACGCAATTTCGGATGCATTTTTTGACACCATCAGTGCTGATGTCACATTAACCTTTCACACAATGCCCAATGCCGCGTTTAACATTGACGGCGCAGCAAATGGCAGATTAAACAACCAACTCACCCAAGACCAACCTATCAAACAAGCTTATTCACTCTCAGCAAAGCTAAAGTTCAACACCGGAAATGCAAAAGGAAACATAAAAATAAACACGGTTAGCGGTAAAATAGCACTGCTCAAGGCATCAAAATAACACTTAATGTTAGGGCTGATTAACTCTAGGGCCTGTTTGCAATGCAAGTGAAAACTGCACACAGGCCCTCGCATAATCCAACAACAAAACTAGAATGAATAAAGCAGTGTCATGTTGGTTTCAGTATCTGTGCTTTCTTTGCCTTCTAATGGCTCGCTGTTATAACGCACTATCACAGCAAACTTCATTGCCAAGGCGCCAACAATACTCGCTGTCAAAGAGGTTTCAGAACGGGCATCTAATTTTTCCCCCCAGTCGGCAACAAAACGTTGTTGAAACTTTGATGAATCACTGATTTTAGTCTGGAAGTTTACCACGCCGTGGGCAACCACACTGTCGGTAGACTCATAACCTTCAATTAAGGCAGTTTCAGTATCTAAACGTTGATAAATATAACCAGGACCGATTTCCGCTTTTAAAGAAGTATCAGCAGTATCAATGAATCGATGACCATAACCCGCTGATGTCGTGGAAGTAAAATCGTAACCGGTAAAAGGATCTAATTCGTAGTTGGTATTGGCAAACAGGTAGCTGAGTTCGTTAATTTGATAATCACCCTGAACACCAGCAAAGAAACGCTTCGCAGTCACTTCTTTAGTATCTTCTTTATAAAGCCCTTCAAGTAAGTATTGGTTTTCCCAATTACCTAGCTCATGCTTCATATCCAAACGCGCTTTATAAGATGAAGTATCCGTGTTACCCGTGGTTAAGGTTGCCCCTAATTCAGCATCTGCAGCAAATGTTTTATCACCTTCGACAAAGTCTGCACCGGCAAAGGCTGTACATGGCATTACCAATGATATTGCAGCAGTTAATAGTAACTTTCTCATGTTGTCCGATCCTTTATTTAACAATTAATCCCCTCAAAATCGCGGGCATGTTAACACTTTCGTGACCAAAATGAAAAACTCAACACTAAGCAAACCGAATATACTTTAGGGGTTAAGGATGCTCCAGCACTAAGCTTTTAGTTTGCCAGCGACCACTGCGCCAACGCCAAAGCATTGCAAGCCCTCTCACCCACTCATCAATAGCTAAAGCAGCCCAAACACCGACAAGCCCATAGTCTAAATGCACACCAAGCCAATATGCTCCGGGAACGGCAATACACCACATGGAAAACACGCCAACAAAGAATGGATATTTGGCATCACCACTGGCGCGTAAAGCATTTATCACCACAAGGTTAAAGGTACGACCGGGCTCCATAAATAACGTTAAAATAAACAAAGGCGCAACCAGTTGTAATACATCCTTCTCATCGGTAAACCACGATACAAGGTATTCGCCATATATCGCTGCTAATGCTGCCACGGAAGTGGTGACGATTAGGCCTATTTTTAAGGCGCGATATAATTGCGCCTCAGCGGCCTTAATCGCCTTTGCTCCAACCAAATGACCGATGATAATTTCGTTGCCGATGCCGATAGACAAACCAAACAGCAAAATGAACATACAGATCTGAAAATACAAGGATTGTGCAGCTAATGCTTTATCACCCATCAAACCGACAAAAGAGGTCACCACCAAAAATTGCAGCATCCAAGACAAATTCTCACCCGCTGCTGGCAGACCAATATGGAATACTTTTTTAAGCATTTTCCATTGCGGTTTAACAATGGAAGGAATGTGAAGGTGGATACCGGTATAACGAACAAACAAAAATAGCATGATACACATGCCAATAATTCGACCTGTAACCGTGCTAATTGCAACACCTGCTACGCCCATTTGTGGCAAACCGAACCAGCCATATAAAAGCAATAAATTTCCACTGAAGGTAATGACATTCATCGCCAATGTTACCCACATTGCTTGCTGGGTATGCCCATGGGCGCGCATTGCTCCTGCTATGCACATGGCAACGGCTTCAGGTATCAGGCACAGGCCAACAATTTGCAAATACAACTTACCGTCAGCCAATAGGTGTTCAGGTAAATTCATTAAATACAAAATGGTACTTGCACCAGCAATGATCCCCGCTGCAGCAACCACACCCACCCCTAAATTAAATCCAATTGATGAGTAAACTACATCTCTAGCTGCTTGTTTATTCTTAGCCCCTAAGTACTGAGTAATAACAACGCTGGCACCGATACTGACAAAGCTAAATAGGGTAATCGCTAACTCAAAGACCATATTGCCAACAGATAATGCCGCAACGCCTTGGTAAGAAACATGGCTTATCATAAATGTGTTTAACGCCGCGGTCAGAAAGTGCAGCGCAAAATCAATAAACAATGGCCAGGTTAAGGCAAAAAGCTTAAGGGGTTTATCTGTTGTTGTTTGCATAACTAAGTCACTTTAACAATATAAAAAACAAATTTAACTACATTGTGCCGCAGCCACTAGCACAACCTCACGTTAGAGTGATTGAGCTGTCAGCCAATATTAAGACAATATTTTAAGGGCGGCGATGATGCGCCATTTTGTATGAATATACAACAGATTTGGTAGTAAACTTTCAAGTAATGAATTCACCTTCTGAAGACGGTGGATTTGATATCACTCCCTAAAAGGGCGCTTTCCTAACGTGCGTTAACAAGACGCCGTAAATATATCCCTATAGGTGCTACAAAATCATCCCAGATTTAGAAGCTTGTACCACACCATTAGTAAAGCACACGCATTACTTGAGTTAATCAGCTATTGAACGTAATTCAGGCAGAGCCTAATTGATGATGACCATCTACTGGAATCGGAGGTTTAGGGCTGAAAATTAAAAAGCCCGCTTAACTGACGTTATACGGGCTTAAATAGAAACGAACACTCAGTAATGAGATGTTGATTGGTATATTAACTGGCGATTAGTTATTGATCTTTGGATCTAACTCACCAGATTGATACGCTTTATACATAGCTTGTAAAGACTTAGGCTTGATTTTAGAACCCATACCCGCACAACCAAATGCTTCATAGCGTGTAGTACAAATGTCAGCCATGGCTTCCATTGATGCTTTTAAGAATTTACGCGGATCAAATTCTGCTGGGTTTTCTGCTAAGAATTTACGCACAGCACCGGTAGATGCCAAACGCAGGTCGGTATCAATGTTAACTTTACGCACGCCATGCTTAATACCTTCAACGATTTCCTCTAAAGGAACACCGTAAGTCTCAGGGATAGCACCACCGTATTGATTGATAATCTTTAGCCATTCTTGTGGCACAGAAGATGAGCCATGCATAACCAAGTGAGTGTTAGGAATACGTGCATGGATTTCTTTAATGCGATCTATACGTAATACATCACCGGTTGGTTTACGGCTGAATTTGTAGGCGCCATGGCTGGTACCAATTGCAATCGCAAGTGCATCAACATGAGTATCGGCCACAAAACGCGCCGCTTCTTCAGGTGTAGTTAACAGTTGATCATGGCTTAAAATACCTTCGGCACCCACACCATCTTCTTCACCCGCCATACCGGTTTCTAAACTACCTAAACAGCCGATCTCACCTTCTACTGACACACCACAGGCATGTGCAAAAGCAACAGTACGACGGGTAACATCCACGTTGTACTCATACGATGCAGGGGTTTTACCATCAGCCATTAATGAACCGTCCATCATCACTGATGACATACCTAGCTGAATAGAACGCTGGCAGATATCGGGATCGGTGCCGTGATCTTGGTGAATACACACTGGGATATCAGGATACTGCTCAAGCGCGGCAGCCATCAAATACTTTAAAAACTGAGGACGAGCATACTTACGCGCCCCTGCAGATGCTTGTACGATAACAGGGCTGTCAGTTGCTTCAGCAGCTTGCATAATCGCACGCATTTGCTCAAGGTTGTTTACGTTGAAAGCCGGTACGCCATAACCGTGCTCTGCAGCATGGTCTAGCATTTGTCGTAGAGAGATAAGAGCCATTTTGTTCTCCAATTATAGGGTGATTACTCACCTAGGTCGCTATGTTTTGGATGGATTTTTATATTCCTTAAACCGCAAAAAAGCAGTTTAAGGAACGGTTTTTTCTAATAATTATTATTTTGTCGCTTGACGCTTATTTTGCGCCGCGTTGCTCTAACATTTCAACTGCAGGTAACTTTTTACCTTCAAGAAACTCAAGGAAAGCACCACCGCCAGTTGAAATATAGGAAACTTTATCTGCGATATTGTATTTATCCACTGCCGCTAAGGTGTCGCCACCGCCTGCAATAGAAAAAGCTTTTGATTCCGCTATCGCCATCGCAATGCGCTCTGTCCCTTTACCAAATTGATCGAACTCAAATACACCCACGGGACCATTCCACACAATGGTGCCAGCTTGTTCGATAATTTTAGCTAACGCTTCTGCGCTATCAGGGCCGATATCAAAAATCATATCAGTATCAGAAACATCACTTACCGATTTAAGGGTTGCTGTGGCCGTCGGGCTAAACTCGCTAGCAACAACAACATCCGTTGGCACAGGAATATCGCCACCACGGCTTTGCGCATTAGCAACTAAGCGTTTTGCTTCATCAAGTAAATCAGCTTCGTATAATGATTTACCCACATTGTAACCAGCTGCTGCGATAAAGGTGTTTGCAATACCGCCACCCACAACTAGTTGGTCAACAATAGTCGATAAGCTTTCAAGTACTGTCAGCTTAGTGGACACTTTAGAACCACCAACAATCGCCACCAATGGACGAGCTGGATTATCCATGGCTTTAGCTAATGCATCTAATTCTTGAGCCAGTAAAGGACCTGCGCATGCGATAGGCGCATATACACCCACACCATGGGTTGATGCTTGAGCGCGATGTGCGGTACCAAAAGCATCCATGACATACACATCACATAGTGCAGCCATTTTCTTCGCTAAGGCTTCATCGTTTTTCTTCTCACCGGGATTAAAGCGTACGTTTTCAAAAACAACCACTTCACCCACTTTAGCATCCACACCATTAAGATACTCATTAGCGAGACGCACTGGGCAATCAAGTGCTTTTGCCAGATAATCCACAACAGGTTGCAATGAAAACTCTGCATTAAACTCACCCTCAGTTGGGCGACCTAAATGCGACATCACCATGACTGCGGCACCTTTTTCAAGTGCCAGTTTAATGGTGGGTAATGCTGCACGTAAACGAGCATCACTGGTGACGACGCCATCTTTAACAGGTACGTTTAAATCTTCACGAATAAGCACACGCTTATTTTGTAGATCTAAGTCCACCATATTGATAATTGCCATAATTAGCCTTTCCTCATAAATGTAAAAATAAAAAACAAAATGGGTACAAACCGCCGACAAACATCCACGGTTAATTAATCTTTGTTGCCTTTACGTTTTAGGCACTAAATACGGCAATATATTATTGCCCAGAGTGCTTAGCTTGAATCATCGCCAAGCTAGTGTCGAGCATGCGGTTGGCAAAACCCCACTCATTGTCACACCATAAAAGTAATTTAACCAAATGACCGGCACTGACACGGGTTTGGGTTCCATCGACAATACTCGAGCGTGGATCATGATTAAAATCACATGATACTAGCGGCTCATCAGTATAGCCTAAAATGCCATTAAAACTGCCATTTGAAGCCAAGGCTAACATGTGATTAACCTGCTCAATATCAACCTTTTTTTCCACGGTGACCGACAGGTCGATAGCGGTCACATTAATGGTTGGTACACGTACTGAAATAGCTTCAAACATATCTTTCATATGCGGTAATATGCGTTCAATACCTCGAGCAAGTTTGGTATCAACCGGAATAATCGATTGACCCGCTGCGCGTGTGCGGCGTAAATCATCATGATAAGCATCAATCACTTGTTGATCGTTCATTGCTGAATGGATAGTCGTAATAGCGCCACTTTTGACACCAAAATGCTTATCTAATACTGCAATCACCGGCACAATACAATTAGTAGTACATGACGCGTTCGACACAACGGTATGCTCTGGGCGCAATAAATCGTGATTAACACCATACACAATGGTGCCATCCACATCTGCTGAAGAAGGATGAGAGATCAGAACTTGTTTAGCGCCTGCTTGAATATGTATTTCGCATTCTTGGCGATCATTCAAGCTACCCGTAGCTTCGTAAACAATATCAATATCCAACTCACCCCATGGCAATAAACTCGGATCGGCTTGATTAAGTAATAAAATAGCATCATCACCTACGATAAGGTGATTGTCTTTCAACCTGACTTGATGTTGAAAACGGCCATGGGTGGTATCGTATTGTGTGAGGTGACAAATGGCTTCTGGTTTAGCCAGCTCATTGATTGCAACGATTTGAATCTGCTGGCGTTTACCTGATTCATACAGGGCTCTAAGAATAGACCGGCCAATACGACCATAACCATTTATTGCAACTCGAATCATTCCATTCCCAGCATAAAAAGATAAGTTAATAAGGCAGAAAAATAAAAACGGCCCACACGCAATGTGTAGGCCGTTTTATTATACACAATTAAACACTTAACATATAAGTGATAATTTGTGTAAGTGACTCAACTGTTTATTATGCTAATGCGTTAACTTTGTTAACCACATTTTCAACAGTAAAGCCAAAGTGCTTCATTAAATCGCCACCTGGCGCTGACTCGCCGAAGGTAGTCATACCTACAACGTCACCACCAAAGCCCACATACTTGTACCAATAATCAACGTGAGCCGCTTCAATTGCGACGCGCTTAGTCACCGCTTTTGGTAGCACTGACTCTTTGTATGCCGCATCTTGCTTATCAAACACATTCGTTGATGGCATAGACACTACGCGCACTTTCTTACCTTCGTTAGTCAATGCAACCGCTGAATCTAGCGCAAGCTGCACTTCACTACCTGTCGCAATTAAAATCACATCTGCAGTGCCTTCACAATCAGAAAGTACGTAACCGCCTTTAGCAACATTGGCTAATTGCTCAGCAGTACGTGCTTGTGCTTTTAAGCCCTGACGACTAAAGATTAAAGACGTTGGCGATTGACGAGTTTCAATGGCAGCCTTCCACGATACGGCTGTTTCAGCAGCATCACATGGACGCCATACTGTCATGTTTGGCGTCATACGCAAGTTAGCAAGTTGCTCAACGGGTTGGTGGGTTGGGCCATCTTCACCTTGACCAATTGAATCATGGGTATAAACGAAGATATTTTGAATGCCCATTAATGCCGACATACGTACCGCATTGCGCGCGTATTCCATAAACATCATGAAGGTGGCACCATAATTGATGAAACCACCGTGAAGTGATGCACCGTTCATAATACCGCTCATACCAAATTCACGCACACCGTAGTAGATGTAGTTACCCGCTGGATCGTCTTGAATACCTTTAGAACCAGACCAAAGGGTTAGGTTTGAACCTGCTAAGTCAGCGCTGCCACCTAACAATTCTGGTAACATTTCACCGAAGAATCCGATCGCATTTTGTGATGCTTTACGGCTAGCAATACCTTCCGCTTTGTCTTGGCATTGTTGAATAAATGCTTGTGCTTTAGCTTCAAAATCTGCGGGTAAATCGCCATTTAATACACGACGTTCAAATTCAGCAGCTAATGCAGGTTCTGCCACTTTATACGCGGCAAATTTTTCATTCCAGGCATTTTCATTTGTGTTGCCAGCTTCTTTAGCATCCCAACCTTGGTAAACATCAGCAGGGATTTCAAATGGTGCATGTGGCCAACCAAGGAATTCACGCGCCGCTGCAATTTCAGCATCACCAAGTGGTGCACCGTGACAATCGTGGCTACCAGACTTATTTGGCGAACCAAAACCAATAATGGTTTTACAACAAATCATGGTTGGTTTATCAGTAACCGACTTAGCTTCTTCGATAGCCGCACGAATGGCATCGCTATCATGGCCATCAACATTAGCAATAACATGCCAGCCGTATGATTCGAAACGCTTAGGGGTATCATCCGTAAACCAACCTTCAACATGACCATCGATAGAAATACCGTTGTCATCCCAAAACGCAATCAGTTTACCTAAACCTAAAGTACCCGCTAATGAACAAGCTTCGTGTGAAATGCCTTCCATTAAACAGCCGTCACCTAAGAAACAATAAGTGAAGTGATCAACAATATCAAAACCTGGGCGGTTAAATTGCGCAGCTAAGGTTTTTTCAGCAATAGCCATACCCACAGCATTACTGATACCAGCACCTAATGGGCCAGTGGTGGTTTCAACACCTGGGGTATAACCGTATTCTGGGTGACCTGGTGTTTTTGAATGCAATTGACGGAAGTTTTTAAGCTCTTCAATAGGTAATGCATAACCAGAAAGATGCAGTAGAGAGTAGATAAGCATTGAGCCATGGCCGTTAGACAAAATAAAACGGTCACGATCAGCCCAATTTGGGTTATTCGGGTTATGCTTTAAAAAATCATTCCATAACACTTCAGCAATATCAGCCATACCCATAGGTGCGCCTGGGTGTCCTGAATTGGCTTTTTGAACGGCATCCATACTTAACGCACGAATTGCGTTTGCGAGTTCTTTACGAGATGACATGCTCTCTCCTGCTTGTTGATGAGGTCTAGCGGGCAATTGTGAGGGGATATTTTCCCCTACTAGGCGACAGGACGCAAATTAAAATTTCCGCGGCAACTTCAGTATCGATACTAACAGCGCTTACAGGGCTATTAATGTTTAAAAAACAGGCTAAACCATCATAAATAAGAAAAAATTTGCGGCAATGTAATCGATATTGTCAGCTTAACAAGCATTTTGATTATATGGATATTGTTTCAGTATCGACATCATCCCTTATTTTAAAATCACATAAAATATAATGAAGTCTTTAAATTTCATATTGTTAATTGCGCAACATAGAAAACAGGTAAATTTCGCTTACGATTATTTTTTGCTGCATTGCACAATTCTAAGCATTAATTCGTATAGAGGGGTGTTATCAGATTAATTTTCGACTAGAATAGACGTCTAGACGTATAAAACTATTTATTTTTTATCAGCAAACGACGAGATTTTCCCACTATGGCAAAGCACTTGTTCACTTCTGAATCAGTTTCAGAAGGTCATCCAGATAAAATCGCCGATCAGATTTCTGATGCGGTATTAGACGCAATCCTTGAGCAAGACCCGAAAGCTCGTGTTGCGTGCGAAACCTATGTTAAAACAGGCATGGTATTAGTGGGCGGCGAAGTGACCACCTCTGCTTGGGTTGATATTGAAGAAATTACCCGTAAAACCGTTCGTGATATTGGTTACACCCATTCAGATATGGGCTTTGATGCTGATTCTTGCGCAATCTTAAACGCGATTGGTAAACAGTCACCAGACATCAACCAAGGTGTTGACCGTAGCGATCCAGCTGAGCAAGGCGCTGGTGACCAGGGATTAATGTTTGGTTATGCAAGCAACGAAACTGATGTGTTGATGCCTGCGCCAATCACCTATGCGCACAAGTTAGTTAAGCGTCAATCAGAAGTGCGTAAAGACGGTACTTTACCTTGGTTACGTCCTGATGCAAAAAGCCAGGTTACCTTTGCCTATAACGAAGGTAAAATCGTAGGTATTGATGCAGTTGTGTTATCTACGCAACACAAAGAAGAAATTAAACAAGCTGACTTAATTGAAGCAGTGATGGAAACCATCATCAAGCCAGTATTACCATCACAATGGTTAAATAAAGAAACTAAATTCTTTATTAACCCAACAGGTCGTTTTGTGATTGGTGGACCTGTGGGAGACTGTGGTTTAACCGGTCGTAAGATCATCGTTGATACCTACGGCGGCATGGCTCGTCATGGTGGTGGTGCTTTCTCTGGTAAAGACCCTTCAAAAGTTGACCGTAGTGCGGCTTATGCTGCTCGTTATGTGGCTAAAAACATCGTTGCCGCGGGCTTAGCTGACCGTTGTGAAATTCAGGTATCTTACGCAATTGGTGTTGCAGAGCCGACCTCAATCAGTATTGAAACATTTGGTACCGGTAAAGTTTCTGAAGAGGTGTTAATCAAGCTAGTGCGTCAACACTTCGAACTTCGTCCTTATGGCTTAACCGCAATGTTAGATCTGGCTCGTCCTATCTATCAGCAAACCGCTGCCTACGGACACTTTGGTCGTGAAGGTTTCCCATGGGAAGCGACTGATAAAGCTGAAATATTACGCGCAGACGCTGGACTATAATTGTCTTGCTTTGCAGCCTAAAAAAACCGCCATCATGGCGGTTTTTTTATCGGTATAATTTAGGACATGTAACCTGTTATAAATGAATGTTAATCATACAAGGTCAACCGCTGCAAATATTAGCAATGATCAAAATGAGCGCTCTCAATACACATAAAGCCAACCTGTTGCATAGTCATCACGGGGACTTTGATTTCATCAATCATGTCAAGCGAAGGTTTATCAGTGTCATCAACCAAGCGTAAACCCACTTGGTATTGATTTAATTGACCGCAATCAATCCAATAATCTAACCATTTAACCCCATAATGTTTAATGGATGTTGTCGCATCATCAGTTTGTAAAATGATTTCTGCAGCCAGAAACGGCTGCGCATTAGCCGCTAACACAGACACCACAAGCTTAGCATTATCAAAAGCGCTCAAGCGAAGTTCAAAATAAGGTTTAAATAACGTTTCAAATTGGCCTGACACATTCAGCTCCACAATTTAAGGTTAAGACAACTTTCGTAGCAACAAATAAAAATCACGATGTTGGAACCCAAAATAATCCACGACATGCATATCCGCATATTGGGTGTGAGCCTTAAAAGAACGCCCATTATCCTCGGCTATATAAGCCACTAAGTAGTCACTTTTATGCTTGATAGTAAGAACCAATTGCTCCACTAACCGAGAGAAAATCCCTTGGCCTCGATATGATTGAGCAATCCAAATTGGCCCATATTGCAGGCTATTATCTTGATTAACCCGCAGTGGCAAACCATCTAGCCCGAGTGAAGGAAGTTTTTGAATTATTTTTTGATATAAAGCCTGTTTACCAAAAAAGCTCCATTGAGCCGCTATCACATAGCCAACAATCTTGGCGCCATCTAATGCCAATATAATCCAATGCTGGTTGATCAAGTGCGTTAATTGAACTTGGGTTAACCCCTGCCCTTGAAGACTTGGATCATGTCGAGATAGCTCAGCATTTACATGTTTACGTTCCAGTTCAACTAACTGAGGCACATCCGTTAAATGAGCTTGGCGATATTGAATCACGATTTATCCTGAGGTTTATCCTGATGTTTTTCTGATGGTTTTTCTGCTGTGATTGACTGGTGATCTGCAGTTTCTGAGGAAGGCAATGATTGATTATCTTGATTTTTTGCCCACTGGATCATCAATGCCACAGGAAATGGAGCCATCAACACTAAACCTAAACCAATACAGCTGGCCACAATTAACATGCCTTGCGCTCGCTGACTGGTATCGGTAAAAAGATGCAAATAACAACCCAACATTAATAGCATAGAACCGAGATAATGAAGTAATTTTAACGCTTTGATCATACTGGTTTCTCACACATAGAAGGACGACGGGTTATCACTTTGCCACAGTATCAAGTAGAATAGCGTCAATTTGAATATTCTAGGCAATAAATAAGCAAACATGATAAAGCATTTTTTAGGCGCAGCTGCAGTTATTTTCTCTTTAAGTGCATGTCAAAGTCATTCGGTCATCGATAATTCAACCTCATTAATTGGCACGTGGCACATTGAATCAGTATTGTCTGCACCAACCATAGATTACAGTCCGGCAAAACTCATCTTTACTGAAAATGGCCAACTCAGTGGCAACACCAGTTGCAATCCATTTATGGGGCATTACACATTCGAAGATAATATCCTCACACTCTCACCTGCGGGGTCGACACGTAAAGCCTGTATTGAAGCGCTAATGACTCAGGAGCAAAAGGTCATGAAAGCCATGCCATTAATCAAATCTGCGTCCATTAACCAAGGAAAGTTGCGCTTAGTAGATCAAAATAATCAAACCATTATGGTATTGAGCAAGTTAACCAAGTAAACCATTTTTGATATCATCAAAACGATTTAAATTGAATTTTTATTCATAAAAAGTGGGTTTTTCTTGACAAAAAAACCACTAGTATTCAAAATAAAGCGTTTTTCTGAATAACAACTATAAGATGAAAATACTATATGCCAACCACTAAAAATCAGGATGATCTGGTCAAAACCTTCAAAGCTATCTTAAAAGAAGAGCGTTTTGGCAGTCAAAGTGAAATTGTTAATGCACTTCAATCCGAAGGATTCGGTAACATTAACCAATCAAAAGTGTCAAGAATGCTAAGTAAGTTTGGTGCGGTCCGAACCCGTAACGCCAAACAAGAAATGGTATACTGTTTACCCGCTGAATTAGGCGTGCCAACGGCAGGCAGCCCGCTTAAAAATCTCGTACTTGATGTTGACCATAACCAAGCAATGATTGTGGTCAGAACCAGTCCTGGTGCAGCGCAATTAATTGCACGTCTATTAGATTCAATAGGTAAACCTGAAGGTATTTTGGGTACAATTGCCGGTGATGATACAATTTTCATCTGCCCATCAAGCATCAAGACCATTGATGATACCCTTGAAACGGTCAAATCATTGTTTAATTTTAGCGAGTAATCGCTGCGGCAATGCTGGTAAAACTGACAATAAAAAAGCAATGCATAGGCATTGCTTTTTTATTTATGAACCACACTCTAACTACCATTAAACATTAATAATCATAAAGCTGATTCATCTATCTGAGTAAAACGCATAGTTACGCTTCATCCCACTGCAGTAAAAAATCTAATGAAGGAGCAAAAAATGATGACCCAGTTAGCGCCTTCGTAAACTGCATTAAATGATCATGATTACCATGCCCGTCACCATAAATCATACTGCGTAGCATTTGCTCAAAATTGTCTGGCGTCTTACAGCTAGAGATAAACATTAATCCCTGCTCTTTTACTGAGCCATAGGGCATACTCTGACGCAAAATTTCCATGGATGCGCCGTTAGCATCTTTTAAATTAACCCGCTTGATATGGCTGGTTAATGGCTTGTCTTCAGATTCATATTCAATATCATCTTGCTTAGTTCTGCCGATGATATCTTCTTGATTTTTAACTGGTAAACGGTGCCACTTACTTAAATTATGCGCATATTTTTGTACATGAACATAACTACCTGACTTAAACTCTGGGTCTTCATCTGCAACCAAAGCCACTTGTTGACGATGGCGCCCTTTAGGGTTTTCTGTGCCGTCAACAAAACCGGTTAAATCACGGTTATCCATAAAACGGAAGCCACGTTCTTCTTCAACGAGTTCAACCAAGTCTTCGAACATTTGATTAATTTCATTGGCCACTAAATGCAAAATATCAAAACGATCACAACGAATATGCACAAACAAATCGTACTCAATGGCTGGAGCATCACGATTGCCTTCACTCATTGAAGGAAAAGGTTTTAACAAGGCTGGACGGGCTTCGGGATAATAGGTATCCCAAAAGTTTGCGCCAATAGCAACAAAACCATTAAAAGCACTGTCAGCATACTGATCGGTGAGTTCATAGATATATTGCGCGACACTGGCAATTGAAGGGCGCAATTGATCTTCAACACCATCATTGGCATTAAACATCAAGTAAATACTGTGTAAATTACCTTCGGCACAAATCCCTAATTGCTCGCGCGGCATAACCTGATTATCCATATTGAAACAAACCACCTACATTGTTATCGGTTTAAAAAATGAAAACTAAACAAACAAGTCCAGTTACCGCTCAGTTGAATATTCTAAACCCATCATAATTTAACTTTTTGATCTGACACAATCAAAAAATAACCAAGGGGTGAGCAGGCGCAAATAAGTTGACCTTTTGACCCGGTGACAATTGTAATAGCTGACTTCTCACTTCTAAACAATGCTCTTCAACTTTTACCCAATAGTGGCATACCGTTCCTAAAAAGCGTCGTTCAACAATCACAGCAAGCCCTTGTTCATCAGCAACCAATTCAACTTGTTGAGGCCTGAGTAATAACTGCCCTTGATAATCAACAGGATAGTTTATAGACGCACTACTTTGCAACACGCCAATTGGCGATGACACCTCCATGCAACTATTGACAGTGACGGGTAAGTAATTTCCCGCACCCAAAAACTCAGCCACATATCTATCGGTGGGTTGAGCGTATAACTCTTCAGCTAAACCATGCTGAATAATGCAACCCTCTTTAAACAATGCCAATTTATCAGCAAAGACAAAAGCCTCATCTTTACTGTGGGTCACAAACACCGCGCTGACATTGCGTTGTTTGAGAATACTGCGGATCTCAAGCATCATTTCATTACGTACTTGTGCATCGATATTTGAAAATGGCTCATCAAGTAACAGTAATTGCGGCTGATAAGCTAACGCACGGGCTATCGACACTCGTTGCTGCTGCCCGCCTGACAACTCATGGGGGTAACGTTGACTTAATCCCGTTAATTTAACCAATTCAAGCATTTCATCTAAACGAGATTGTCGCTCAGCTTTATTTAACCCTTTGACACCAAAAAGGATATTATCTGCGACAGTCAGGTGTGGAAATAAGGCATAATCTTGAAAGATCATCCCAACACCACGTTGCTCACTGGGAATAAACACGTTATCACTGCTTAATACATCGCCATTAATTTTAATCGAACCCTGACTAATAGGCTGTAAACCTGCTATGGCACGTAATAAAGTGGTTTTTCCGCAGCCACTAGGACCAAGTAAGGCAACAATCTCACCTTGCTGTAACGTTAAATCGAGTCCGTTTAAAATCACCTGTCCTTGGTAATCACTGAAAACATTTTCAATCGTAAGAGTCGACATATTAGCTAGTGTGCTCCAATGAACGGTTGAGATAAATTAACGGGATTAGTCCAACAAAAACAATCACAATTGCCGCTAACGCGCCATGTTCTAGTTTCTCATCTGAGACAAACTGAAACACATAAGTGGCTAAGTTTTCAAAACCTATTGGACGCAATAATAATGCTGCAGGTAGCTCTTTCATACTTTCGATGAAAACAAGTAACGCGCCTGCTAATAATCCTTTGCGCAGTAAAGGTAAATGCACACGCATTAGTAATTGTTTAGGGGTTTGCCCCATAGTGATACTTGCCATATCTAATGAAGGTGAAATCCGTTTGTAACTGTTTTCAAGGCTGCCAATGGCAATGGCTAAAAATCTCACAGTGAATGCAAACACGATGGCGATTGCACTTCCGGTAAACACTAAACCCGGACCTCTCGCGCCAAACCAATCATAAACATCGTTAATCGCAAAATCTAGATAGGTAAGCGGAACTAATACGCCAATGGCTAACACTGTACCAGGTAACGCATAACCTGTACTGCTTAAGCGTGATGGCAGTGAATCTGTTGTACGTGGGCTAACACGGCGAACAAACATTAAAATCAGTGCCAATAGTAAACAAATCCCACTGACCACTACCGCAATATACAGACTATTCCAACTGTATTGCCAAAAGCGCTCATCCCAGCTTTGCTCGAAATATTCAATGGCATAACCCGTCAGCACAATAAATGGCAATAAAAAGGCGAGAAATAATAAGGTAGAACAATAAAACCAGGCTCCCAAGGCTTTAAAGCCAATAAGACAATATCGATCAGAGTCATTAAGTGCACTTTGTTTTTGAAATAATTCCTGTTTACGTCGAGCAAATCGCTCGAAACCCACTAAGGTAAAAATCACTAACAACATGATTGCCGATAACTTAGCCGCGGCCGTTAAACTGCCATAACCTAGCCAGGTATCGTACACGGCTGTGGTTAAGGTGGGTACAGCAAAATAACTCACCGTAGCATAGTCGGCAGCGGTTTCCATCGCAACCAACGCCACGCCGACAGCCAATGCTGGACGGGACATAGGTAACGCTAAACGCCAAAAACTGCGCCAAGGGCTGCATCCCATAATACGTGAGGCATGAAGTAAACTAGAAGATTGCTCCATAAATGCTGTACGAGCAAGTAGATAGATATACGGAAATAACACCAATGACAGCATAATTGCTGCACCACCCAAGCTACGTATTGCGGGGAAGTAATAATCATGCGGAGAGCTCCATTGAAACGCAGCCCTTAATGCTCGTTGAACTGGGCCGGCATAATCGAGCATGTCAGTATAAACATAAGCGACAATGTAAGCTGGCATTGCAAGTGGCAATAACAGGAGCCATTGAAAATAGCGCCGACCGGGAAATTCACATCTTGCGACAAACCACGCAGCGGGCACAGCAATGAGCAATGAACCCATTGCGACCAACAGCATCAATAATAGGCTGTTGGCAATATATGTGGGGAGTACCGTATCAAACAGGTGACTAAAAACTGCTTCATCGGGAAATGCGGCTTGCACAATTAATGCAATAAGCGGCAGTATGATGACTGCCGCAATTGAGTAACCAGCAAGCGACCAGCTTCTGGTTAGACCTAAAATCATAACTACAATCCAGTTAAATCAATACGGCATTATCCTGAACACCGTATTGAATGACAATGCAAAACTGGCTTTATATCAATAATGATATTAAAGATCGAACTTAACTTCATCTAACAGCTTCACTGCCGCTTGGTGATTTTCAGCCAATTTATAAATAGGGAGTGAATCAGCTTTGAATTCGCCCCATGATGCCACAAGTTTTGATGGCTTAACATCCGCTTTTACCGGATATTCCATATTAACATCCGCATAAGCTTGTTGAGCAACATTTGAAGTTAAAAACTCCATAAGCTTGATTGCATTATCTTTATTAGGTGAGAATTTAGCCAGTGCCATTCCTGATACGTTGATATGTGCACCGCGGTTATCCTGGTTAGGGAAGTTGATGTAAACTGCTTCAGCCCAACTTTTTTGGTTCTCATCCATCATCATATTGCCGTAATAATAGCTATTACCGATGGCAAAATCACACATTCCCTCTTTTACCGCTAATACTTGATCACGGTCATTACCTTGAGGTTTACGTGCTAAGTTAGCCTTTACGCCTTCTAACCACGTTTTAGTGTCTGCTTCACCATGGTGAGCAATCATAGATGCCACTAAAGCCACATTGTAAGGATGCTTACCGCTGCGAGTACAAATTTTACCTTTGTATTCTGGCTTAGCCAAATCCTCATAATTGATATCTACTTTACCGGTACGGTCTTTTGACGAATACACATTACGCACACGCATGGTAAGTGCGTACCATTCATTTTTAGGTGAACGATAGACTTCAGGAATATTGCTATTGATGACTTCGTTATTAACTGGAGAGACCAAGTCTTTTTCAACGAGTTCGATTAAACGAGAAAAATCAGAAGTTAATACAACATCGGCAGGAGATAAACGGCCTTCACGGGCAATACGTTCAGCAATACCATCTTTAGCAAAGACAACATTTACCTTGATCCCCGTATCTTGAGTAAATTGCTCTAAGATAGGTTCAACTAAAAATGCTTGTCGATATGAATACACAGTTAACGCATCATCCGCCATTGCTGAGTTGGCTAAACATGCTAAACCTAAAACTGCAGCGCTTTTTACCATTTTCATTTCCACATTCTCCCTTGTTGTTAAGAACTGTTGAAAGCAATTAACATTAGCAATGATAATAATTATCAATCGCGCAAAGAGTAAATGATCAGCACTAAAGGAGCAAGTGCCTTTTCGGAAATTTGTATTGATATTGATTTAGATCACGCGATTTATAAAATCTTAATCATGAGTGGACGGTTTACCAATATTTTTCAACGGTAATTTGCCCTGGAGCTCGCCTTAAATTTTTAATCAGCCCCAATTCTAACAACACATTTTGTGCATCACTGATCATCCCAGGATTGCCACAAATCATCACTTGCGAGTTTTCAGGATTAATTTCTAATGCCGCTTTTTGTTGTAACATACCGCTCTGAATGGCTTCGGGGATCCGACAGGTTAATGCATCGTCAAATGGCTCTCGGGTAACCATAGGGACAAATACAAACTGTTGCGGATATTTGGCTTGTAGCTGTTTTATTAAGTCTAAATAAGCCAGATCTTTAACTAGGCGAACGCCATAAACAAGGACCACTTTTTCAAACCTTTGCCAAGGTTCTTCTGTTAACAGCATTGATAAAAATGGGCCGACTGCGGTGCCTGTTGACAGCAACCAAAGATGTTTGCCTTGCAACACCCCTTGCGGGATTTCATCAAGGGTCATAAAACCAGTGGCTTTGGGAGTCACTTCAATGTTATCTCCTGGGTTAAGAGATTGTAGGTCCGGTGACAATAATCCATCTTCAACGGCAACCGCTAATATTTCAACATAGTCACTGCCTGGTGGGTTAACCACAGAATAAGCTCTTGCTATCCGCTTATCATCACGGAGCTGGCTCAATTTGATAAATTGACCTGCTACATAAGGTTCTATTGCGGCTTTAATTTTTAATGAAAACAATTTTTCATTCCAATCAATTCGTTCCAGCACCTCACCTGTTACCCACATAGTCAATCCTTATTCTTTTAGGTCATTGCTTGAAGGTAGCATGTCTGACTTAAATTTGGCTAATCCAGTTTGAATCAATTCATAAGTGCTCTCAACACCGGCGGCAATATCTCCTTGCAACACCTTTAAACCTGACAAGATCTCTTTGGCTTGACCAAAACCGTCATCTATCGCTTTGGTAATTTTGTCCATAAAGCTATTTAACTGCTGCTCATAATCACTTTGTGGATTTTGTTGTTGATGTAATGCAAAGAAGCCTGTCGCAAATTGTAAAATTCGATCTGCTGTTGCAGCAGGCGAATAATCAATCTCAGCTCCGGCCATCGGCTTAGCTGGGGTATTTTCACCCAATACCAAATCTAACTCGGCATCAATGGCATCAATCGCACTGCGATATAATAACGCCATTGATTGATCGCCAGAGGCTAATGTAACTTTTTCCTGCGCGGCTAATATTTGACCATTCATTAACCGCTTAGTAATTTGGTTTACAGACATATTGTTTTTTTTATCAACTTCCTGTGAAGCCTGTGTTTGTTCAGGCTCAGAAGCTTTGTGTTTATTTTTTTCAGCCTGGCTGGACACGGATGCATATTGCGCGATATTTCGGGTTGATTTGATTTCCATGACGTCCACCTTTTGCTAAGTTAATATATCTTTATCGACGTATAAAAATTAACCTATAGTGCTAATTGCAAAAATACAGCAGATATAGCCAACAATTTCAATGAATCAAAAAAGTTAACGGCAAATTTTGCTGTAAAAGTAAATGACCTCAACTCGGGTTAAAGATCAATAAAGGTGATTGAAAATATTTATTTAATCACTTTAAACAACAATTAAACTTTGCGCTGAAAACAAGGCGAATTTACGTGTAAATAGCGGGTCTGAGTTTGGCTTACAACCTCGCTCTGCCCCGCCATCTTTGGTGCATTTTGCAAAGCAATACAACACCGGTGTCAGTACAACGTTAAGCTTGATATTCAGTCAAATAAACCTAAGCCATTTCGCCTTACCAGCCACTACATTAAGGATAATACATGCAGCTTCAACCGTGGATTTTATGGGGTATTGATCTTTTTTCTGGACTGTTTCTTATTCTATTTTGGGTAATATTAATCAGCGTTGTCTATATGTACATTGCTGATAAATTACAAACAAAACAGGCCATTAGACATAATTACCCCGTTATTGGACGCTTTCGCTATTTGTTCGAAAAACAAGGAGAATTTTTTAGACAATATTTTTTCTCCCATGACCGTGAAGAACTGCCATTTAATCGAGCGGAACGAAGTTGGGTGTATCGCGCAGCCAAAAATGTCGATCGAACTATCGCATTTGGTTCTACACAGCCGCTTGACAAGCAAGGCAGTATTTTGTTTCTTAACTCTGCATTTCCAATTAGTGATCATGTACAGCAACCCCCTATCGCGGTAACCGTAGGGGAGTTTTGCCCTTCACCTTATACCACTGACAAAATTTGCCATATTTCAGCCATGAGTTTTGGTGCTTTATCACGACCGGCGGTTACAGCCCTGTCCCACGGTGCGGCTCAGGCTGGTTGTTGGTTAAATACCGGAGAAGGCGGTTTAAGCCCGCATCATCTAAAAGGCAACTGCGATTTAGTCTTTCAAATTGGTACCGCCAAATATGGTGTACGCAATCAGCAAGGACAGCTTGATAATGACAAACTCGCGCAAATTGCTGCCCATCCACAAGTAAAAATGTTTGAATTAAAACTCAGTCAAGGCGCCAAACCCGGTAAAGGCGGCATTCTACCCGGATTAAAAGTCACAGAGGAAATTGCCCATATTCGTGGTATCCCTATTGGCGAAGACTCAATTAGCCCCAATGGTCATCCAGAAATCACTTGTGTGGCAGATATTTTAGATATGGTTGCCCAAATTAGGCATGCAACGGGAAAACCAACTGGTATTAAGGCTGTTATTGGCGATATCAGCTGGATTGAAGAGATGTGTGACGAGATCTTGCGCCGAGGAATTGAACACGCGCCCGATTTCTTCACCCTTGACAGTTCGGATGGCGGCACTGGCGCGGCACCGCAAGCCTTAATGGATAATGTAGGATTACCGCTGCGAGAAAGTTTACCTAGGTTAGTTGACCTGTTAATTCAAAAAGGATTACGTCAACGCATCAAAATTATTGCGACAGGAAAACTAGTAATGCCTTCCTATGTTGCATGGGCGCTGGCGACCGGTGCCGACTTTATTGCTTCAGCTAGAGGAAATATGTTTGCGTTAGGGTGCATTCAATCTCTGCAATGCAACAAAGATACCTGTCCAACAGGGATCACCACTCACAATAAACGCTTGCAACAGGGATTAGATCCAAAAGACAAATCCACACGTGTGGCTAGCTATAATCATTACTTACATTATGATTTGGCCATGATAGCGCACTCTTGTGGGGTGCATGATCCTCGATTACTTACCCGAAAACATGCTCATATTGTGATATCCAGTGGGGTGTCCATTTCTTTAGATCAGCATTATAGGCATATGGCAACATAAGTGAGTGTTAATATACTCCCAAAGTATTACTTTTAAGCTAGCGTGTTATCGGCTAAACTACAGTATGGTACTTCTGTCACACTACACAGGTAAAGTGATGGGTATGTCACTCAATTGCTATAGATCGGTAACACGCTTTAAAGGATACAAACTTGGATAGGAAGACCCCAAAAACGATGCCTGATAACAAAACTGCCAGCTATAGCTGTCAAAATTGTGGTCGTCTCACTGAAATTGAAGGCGAAATGGTATGTTTTGATCAAGGAAAAATAACGCGTCTCATTCCACTAGAAAAACCTGACACACTAATCAAATTAGTCTGTATTGGTTGGCAAAAAAAATAAGCACAATTACCACTATATTTTGACAGTACCCCTCCATGCTAACATCTGATTCATCATTAAATGATCATTACTGGTTTTGCCACGTAGTTATATCAGTATGTCCTTATTTTCAGATTGCTTAATGATCTTATCGTTTAAATCATCTGCTGATAGCTTAGATAAAGTCAGCCCACGAGTTGTCACTCTTAAACCCGCGCAAAGTTCATTATAAACATTGTTAATGTCATCTTCTGACAACTCACGTGTTTTTAACATAGCCATAATAGCGAACCAGTCGGTACTCACTTTATGCTGAGTGCCTTCTAATGCGGCTATTAAAGGAATATTTTGCATCTGCCTTCTCCATATGCCATTGGCACTTAACAATATTTTACTTTAACTGAAAATTGTTCATTGCTGGATAAGTCAATTGAAAGGCTTGAGAAATTTTGCTTTAGCCTTAAAAAATTGATTTATCAATCACAATTAACCACCGTTTTGGGTGGGTAAAAATTGCCTCCCAAAATCAACCACTATCTAGGGCGTGTTTGGCAATTAATTATACTCACACCCGATAAACAAACACAATTTTTAACAATTCATCAGATGCATTTTTATAGAGCCTAAGATGCTTGCTCATTTTGAATACGCCATAAATGGGCATACAAGCCCTGCGCATTGATTAAATCAGTATGATTACCTACTTCAACCACCCGTCCTTTGCTCAGCACCACAATAATATCTGCATCAATAATGGTCGATAATCGATGAGCAACAACCAAACTGGTATGCCCTTTGGCGGCATCGCGCAGCGCAGTTAGAATGGCTTTTTCTGAGCGACTGTCTAAGGACGATGTGGCCTCATCAAATACCAGGAATGGCGCCGACTTTAATATGGCCCGGGCAATGGAAACCCTTTGTTTTTCGCCACCCGATAATTTCAGTCCTCTTTCACCTACCTTGGTTTGCCATTGCTTAGGTAATGAGGCAATAAAATCACTCAAATGGGCCATTTGCGCGGCTTGTTCAATCTCAGCTTGTGTGGCACTTGGTCTGCCATATCGAATATTTTCATATAGGCTATCGTTAAACAGCACTGTGTCTTGTGGAACTATGGCTATGGCTTGACGTAATGCTTGCTGAGAAAAGTGACGAATATCTGTGCCATTAATAGATATGCTGCCTTTATCTACATCATAAAATCGAAACAATAACTTGATTAAAGTTGACTTGCCTGCGCCACTATCTCCAACCACAGCAACCTTCTTACCCAGAGGCACTTCAAAACTCACATCATGTAAAATTTGTCTTTCATCGTATTGAAAACTGACATTGTCGAATTTAATTGTCCCTAAGGCAGGTGATTGTTGAATGGCATCATCCATATCAACGACTTTAGGTTGCTTGTCTAAAATATCAAACATACGTTCAATGTTAGCTAGGGCACCTCTAATTTCACGATAAACAAACCCTAAAAAATTCAGCGGAATAAATAACTGCATCATAAAAGCATTAATTAGCACAAAGTCACCAATAGTCATGGTGTTTTGTGAAACTTCATAGGCGGCTAGACCCATCATAGACGTCATCGCGATAGCAATAATAAGCGCTTGTCCTGCGTTCAAAGCAAATAGTGATAAACGGTTTTTTCTTTTAGCCACTTCCCACTGACTTAATGCTGAGTCATAACGGTCAGACTCATGGGATTCGTTATTAAAATATTTAACGGTTTCATAATTTAACAAACTGTCAATTGCACGTGTATTTGATAATGAATCAGCCTTTGCTGCCTCGCGAACATACTCTGTACGCCACTCTGTCGCCATCACAGAATAACCAACATAAGCCATCACTGATGCCAGAGTGATCAGCGCAAAGCTGATACCATACTGAAACAAAAAAATGCCAATAACTAAGGTGATTTCAAGTAAAGTAGGCACAATATTAAACACCATAAAGCGCATTAAAAAACTCACGCCACTTGTGCCACGTTCAATATCTCTAGATAAGCCGCCTGTGCGACGGTCAAGATGAAAATCTAAATCAAGGCGATGTAAATGATTGAATACCCCAAGACCTAAACGCCGAATAGCACGTTCAGTGACACGGCCAAAAAGAGTATCTCGCACCTCTCCAATGACCACATTAAGGAACCTAATTGCACCGTAAGCAAGCACTAACCCGATCGGTGCAGCAACAATCGCTGAAGCCAATGAAGCATTTTGGCTTAAGGTATCGACCATCTCCTTTAGAATAAATGGCAAACCAACACTGGCCAATTTAGCCACAACCAAGCACGCCATCGCGAGAATAATTCGACCTTTAAACTCAATAAGGTAAGGCCATAACATGCTTAATACTTGCCAGTTTAATTTACCTACTGGTCCTTCAAAATAGGCGGATGGCCGCATATTTAACTCCAAATAATGTGTAAAAAATCAAATTCACTGCGGGGCGGTATTGATGAAGCCTGATCATACCATTTTCTAAATAAATAACTTTGTTAACACGTTCGAAAATTCGTCATCGAAAAAGGTGGCAATTATCGTTTTAATACACAAAATGTAGCACTTTAGACTTACATATATTTTAAAAATATATCCATATGTACTATTATTTAATAAAAAGAAGTCGAATTTATGTCTTTTTAGCCGAATTAGAGTTATTTCTATATTCAGAATTTGTTACCCTTTAGCTTGAATCGGTCACTTAGTCAGGTTGTTTGTTACCGTTTATCGAGCACCAACGATTTTTAGGAAGCGTTATCTTGGAAAGTAAGAATGTAAAATATCCCCCATTACAGTTAATTCAAACATGGGTGTGGATGATGATTGAATCCGGTAATCCAGAGTTACAGGATAAAGGTCGTAATAATCTTATTTCAGCATTTGGTACACTAGCAAAAGCTAATCAATATTTAACTGAAAACGCGAAGTAATTTTATTTTACCATTTTACTTCACTTAGCAAGATTCAGCCTTCTTCATTAAAGGGGGCAAAATATTTTTTGCACCCATTTTTAAGCTATGTTGAATAAGTAGCTCAATCCCCGTATTTTTACTCATTTAGCCTGAAGTTAATCAATCTTTAATCGGACAAGCAAAAAGGTCTATATTATTGCCCTCTTCGCCCTACCTTATCTAGCCTCTAGCGTCTAAAAACCAAAGCACAAGCCCGCTATTGACGCGTAAATTCGCCTTGTAACAGCACAAAGTTCAAATTTGATGGTAACGATTTGAATATCAATATTTTAAATCTGTTTATTCACCTCTTAACCAAAGTTGAGGTTACCGGTAAAAACTATCGTGTGCTTTACGTATTTATATAGTAAGGTAAAGGATAAACTCTTTATTTAACCTCTTGTTATGCTATCAACACGGAGCTTGGTAATTAATGAATTCGGTTCCCCTTCTAGTGATTGAAGTCAGTTTAGATGCCAAAATCACCTCGGCTTCTGTTGCACAGTGGTGGCAACGTATTAACTCATTACTTCTAGACAACCCGAATGCTGCCATTCGAGTCGACGCTAAAGACCTGACCTATATTGATACGACGGGCATCGCATTCCTGTACGATTTACAAAATCGTCAACGCCCAACTCATGCTGAAATCATTATCGAAAATCTTGCTCCAAACCTGGCCGCATTAATTCCCACATCAAAACAACAAACTGTGGTTGAAAATGAGCAGAAAAGTGAAAGCAAGTCACTGATAACAACGATAGGCAAAGCAACCCAATCACAAATCGCTTATGTCAGTACTATGTACCTTTTTTTAAAAGAGTGTGCGATGGCGATGAAAGAGACGTTATTGGGTAAACAAAAAGTGCGTTGGGCTGAAGTATTTACCATTGCAACGCAAGCAGGCGCAAATGCAGTCCCTATCGTCTTGCTCATTGGCTTTTTAATGGGGGTCATTATGGCCTTTGAAATCGGCCTCGTTGCGCAAAAATTTGGCGCGGTGCTATTTGTCGCTGATGGCATTGGTATATCGATGTTCCGAGAACTCGGTCCATTAATGACCGCTATTATCTTTGCTGGCCGAACAGGTGCTGCATTTGCAGCTGAAATTGGCACTCAAAAAGTGAATGAAGAAATCAACGCATTAAACACCTTCGGTATAAGCCCTATCTCTTATTTAGTATTACCTCGCATATTAGCCTCTATTATGGTGTTACCTCTATTGACCATTTTGGCTGATTTAGTCGGCATTTTTGGGGGTGCCTTGGTGTTACTCAAATTTAATATCGGCTTTTTACAGTTTTATAATGAACTGCTTCACTCCATTTCATCGTGGGATTTTATTGTTGGCTTATTGAAGGCAACCACATTTGGAATAACCATTGCAGCCATAGGTTGTGAGCGAGGGTTAACTACAGGCTCAGGCGCCACATCAGTTGGTCTTTCGGCCACCAGCGCGGTTGTCACCAGCATAGTTTGGATTGTGGTGATTGATGGCTTCTTCACTGTGCTGACAAGTTAAGGGGAAATCATGGCAAACGTTCACATCCCCCCTAGGGAGCAAACGGCACCCGCAGAAAATGCACTGAGTGTCGAACATCTAAAAATGGGCTACGGTGACAGAATACTGCTTGAAGATGCGAGTTTTAGCGTTAAAAAAGGTGAAATTCTAGTCATTCTTGGTGGTTCAGGTTGTGGGAAATCAAGCCTAATGAAGCATATTATTGGCTTGTATCAACCTATGGCTGGCGATATTAAGATTAAAAATCAGAGTATTGTTAATGCGAATAAAGCAGACAAAGCTAAACTGCAACGTCAACTCGGGGTAATGTATCAAAGCGGCGCCTTGTTCGGTTCATTGAATGTCTTGGAGAATGTCCGTTTCCCACTGGATCAGTTTACCGATATTGGCCTAAAAGAAAAAAACCTCACCGCCAGTATTTTATTAGATTTACTTGAAATGGGTTACGCTGGCTCACTTATGCCTGGCGAGTTATCCGGCGGTATGCTGAAGCGCGCTGGCATAGCAAGAGCAATGGCACTGGGCGCTGATATTTTAATGCTAGATGAACCATCAGCGGGTTTAGACCCCATTACTGCCGCAAATTTAGATCAAACAATTTTACGATTGCGTGACAGTTTAGGTGTGACCTTTGTAATAGTAACCCATGAATTACAAAGCATTTTCAACATTGCAGATAGAGCTATCATGCTAGACCCCCACACAAAATCTATTATTGCTGAAGGAAGGCCTCAATCATTGCGAGATCACAGTGAGGACCCTCACGTTCGGCAATTTTTTAATCGTCTTTCAGATAAAGAACAACATAAAGGAGAATAAACAGTATGGATGAATCTCAGAAACACTTTCGACTTGGACTGTTTGTTGTCATTACCTTAATTTTATTGTTTGGCATTTTATTTATTTTAGGTGGCCAATCGCTCTTCAAACCTAAATTAACCTTCGAAACCTACTTTGATAATTCAGTATCGGGATTGGAAGTCGGCTCGCCAGTGTTATATAGAGGTATACCTACTGGCGTGGTCACGTCTATTGAGCTAACCAACTCCATTTATGAATCCGATGTTCCCAGAGAAAATCGTAAATCCTATGTGGTTGTTCGCAGTGAAATTACCGGTTCAAAAGGAGCGGTAAAAGACTGGGAAAAGAACCTTCAAGTTGCGATAGATAGAGGACTGAGAGCTCAAACTCAGCTAGCGGGCATTACTGGGCAGCAATATTTATCATTAGACTACATGGATTTAGATCCTAACAATAATGAAGATCTCGTCTTTGATTGGCAACCTGATTTCAAGTATGTGCCATCGGCTAAAAGCTCAACAGGTAAGATTATTGCTGGTATTCAAAAACTACTAGCTAGCCTCGATGAAGCCGATATAGCTGATTTAGGTAAAAATATCAATGGCTTGTTAGTGACACTCAACGACAAAATTGAAACCATTAACACCTCTGAAATGTCTAGTGCTGCAGTGCAACTGTTGCATTCGGCAAACCAAGCCATTGAACGTATTGACACATTAATTGCACAAAGTAAATTAGATCAAACATTTAGCAATGTTAATTCAGCCAGTGGGCATTTAGAGCAACTCCTTGCGGGACCTGAATTACAACAAACTCTGACGTCACTTGCCGCTGCAACAAGTGCTTTGAATGCCAGCCTTGCAACTGATGGCGATATCACTAAAGCGATTGTCAATTTAGATCAGGTTCTACAGCGCGCCGATATAATCATGGCAGACAATCAATATGATATTAATAGCCTGATCCGTGATCTAAAAATCACCGCAGAAAATTTAAAACAATTATCTAACGATGCGAAACTCAATCCATCAGGGATACTTTTTGGTAGTCCCCCAGAAAAACTAAACCTTGAGGAGAAAAAATAACATGGCTCAATTAAAGTTAATTCCCTTTATTGCAAGCATCATATTGCTCGCTGGCTGCGGTTTGAGTCAATCAGCGGTTAAGTTGAACAACTATGTTATTGCAACCAGTTTAGATGGACAAACATATCCGAAAGTCGGTGACAGCTTACGTATAGATCAAGTCACCAGCACCGCCCCCTTTAATGAAAAAGAAATGGTCTATCGGGTCAGCGATGTGAAATTTGAGAGTGATTATTACAATCGTTTTATCAGCGGGCCTGAAGAGATAGTCGGTAATCAAATTGCATTATGGTTAGAAAAATCAGGGTTATATGGCGCCGTGTCACAGCCCAATATGCGTGCCCCATCAAAGCAAATACTGCAAGTATCCATTACCAAGTTATTTGGTGATTTTAGAGACAACCAACAACCCGCTGCTGTTATGGAAATGCAATTTGTATTGGTTGAAAGTCAAGGTCTCCGCCCAGAAGTTATCATGAAAAAGACGCTTGCTAGCCGAGTCAATATTGATGCCAAAGATCCCGCATTATTAGCTCAAGGCTATGGCACTGCGTTAAATGATATTCTAAAGCAACTCGCCACACTACTTTCTGAAAAGTAATTAGCGCCTATTGTGATTTGCTAGTTGAATGTTATTAGGACGTATTTATTAAGGCCGTCGATTGCAGGCTAGTCATCACACCTACTGAAGTAGGTGGTTTAGGGCTGAAAATCAAAAGGCGCAAGTAGCGCCTTTTGAGTTTACGCTATAAGCCTCTGCGTCTTATCACACTGTCACTTAATGTAGCCAGTAATGACTCTGTGTCAGACCAACCGATACACGCATCCGTTACACTCTGGCCATAGCAGGCAACTTTACCATCTACAATGTCTTGGCGGCCTTCTACCAGATTGCTTTCAACCATCACACCAAAGATACCTTTGTTCCCTGCAGAGATTTGTGATGCGACATCTTCTGCCACTAGCATTTGACGTCGATAATCTTTAGCGCTGTTAGCATGGCTAAAATCAATCATCACATTATCGGCAAGGTTTGAGGACGTTAACTGAGCCTGAATAACGCTCACATCTTCAGCGCTGAAGTTAGGCACTTTCCCTCCCCGAAGAATAATATGACAGTCTGGATTACCTTTAGTTGACACAATTGCTGAGTGGCCAAACTTAGTCACAGACAAAAAGTGATGAGGAGCATTTGCCGCACCAATGGCATCTATCGCCACTTTAATCGTACCATCTGTACCATTTTTAAATCCGACAGGACATGATAGCCCAGATGCTAATTCACGATGCACCTGAGACTCAGTTGTACGGGCACCAATCGCTCCCCAACACATCATATCAGCCACATATTGCGGGGTGATCATATCTAAGTACTCACCCGCAGTCGGAATGCCGAGATCGTTTAAGTCCACTAACAATTTTCTGGCGGTGCGAAGGCCATCATTAAGTTGAAAACTGTTATCCATATAAGGATCATTGATAAGTCCTTTCCACCCAACTGTTGTGCGCGGTTTTTCAAAGTAGACCCGCATGACGACTTCTAGCTGATCTGCATATTTCTCGCGCATAAGCGCTAATCGTTGGCCGTATTCAAGCGCCGCTTTAGGATCATGAATTGAACAAGGACCAATCACCACTAATAGGCGGTCATCTTTTCTGGTTAAGATGTTATGAATGTTATTTCGTGCCGTAAATACCGTTTCTGATGCATTTTCGGATGCTGGAAATCGTTCAAGAATCGCAATAGGAGGTAGTAACTCTTTGACTTCATTGATGCGAACATCATCATTTTGATAATACATATAATACAACTCCGGCGTTACAGGCTAAATTTCAACCACTTTACAATTATGTGTCCCAACAATCGGGCTCTAATGGTACATGACATTAAAATTTACCCATTATCCACTAACAAATCAATAAACTATTCATATTTTAATATTTATTACATAAAACATTGTTTTTAAACACAATTAATGTTTAATTTCAAACTTTTATGGCCATTAAAATCCCCTTGCAAGATAATTTCAACATCCTCAGCAAAATACCCTTTGAGTTGTTATGCTTTAAGTAAGAGAATGAGTAACAAAAGTAAGATTTAATCAGCAAAACATTACCACTTAAAAAGGAGGTCGTGATTTGAAACATACTCAATATAAACTAAGCGTTAACATCAAACCGATACTTCTCGGTATTTTGGCATTCTTTAGTTTTGCTATAGCCAATGAGACGGCTTTTGCGGCTGAGGAAAAAACAATTAACTTTGCGACAAGTAATAGTATTGCACCTTACTTTTTTGTTGATAAAAAGGGGGGACTTCAATATGAACTATTAAATGCGGCCTTAAAGATGCATCATTTGCAGCTAGGTGACATTACGTTTGCAACCAATCGACGGGCTTTACGATTAGTTAAAACAAAAAAAGTCGACTGCCTTATTAATGCCCCATCAAATAGTGATGGATTATTCTTAACCCAAAGCTTAATTGAGTATCAAAATAGTGTATTTTTTCTGACGAAGAACAAACTAAAAATTGATACAATACAGGATCTTAAGAATTACTCTTTGATCGGATTTCAAAATGCGGATCACTTTTTAGGTGAAGAGTTTTTAGCCTTATCGAAAACCCATAAAAATTATAACGAAATTGCTAGCCAACAAAATCAAGTCTTAATGTTATTCAGTGAGCGTATTCAAGCTATTATTCTTGAACAGAGAATTTTCGACTATTACCGCAACCAAATAAACAACCGCATAAAATTACCCTATCAAGTGACTCAGGTTATTTTATTCGATCAAGCCCCGCGTTTTATTGCCTGTCATGATCCCGATACCACAGCCTTAGTTGATGAAGCCATTTCACAATTAAAACAAACCAACCATTATCAACAAATTTTACTCAATGCTGAACAGGGCATCTACGAAATAACAGGCCCCATTAACGAGTGATAATTTTTTTGATTTAATGTTATTCGAGTTAAAATGTGTAGCCGCCCCCTTAGATGAAGTAACGTTGCAGACCGTTTTTACTGCGTTATCGACTATTTATGAAGCATAACTGCTTCACTAAATATTTGTGTGTTCAAAATGCTCAACAACTCACAATAAAAGCCGCCAGAACAATATCCCGAGTATATTTTTACCAACGTTTCATTGCTTGAAGTTTACTTTGATATCGACGCTTACTGTCTTCATCGCCAGTCAGTGATAATGCTTTTTGCATATTCTTTTTGGCTAACCTGTGCTCACCTGTTGCCCAGTATGTTCTGGATAATCCAAAATAAAACTCATGGCGATAATCAGCCTTTGCCAAGGCACGTTTGTACCATACTAATGCTTCTTGATAATGTTGTTCGAAATAAGCCTGCTGGGCCATATCATAATAATAGAAAGGATTATTTATGCGGCTTAACTCTAGAGTTTTATGCACTTCAGCCCATTCTTCCAACCTGTCTTGCTCACCTAGGATTACAGCAAGATTAAATAGGGTGGTCATGTCTTCTTTGTCCATTGACAGAGCTGCCCGATAGGCCTGCTCCGCCTTTGGGTTATCACCTTTATGGCGATATATCACTGCAAGGGTATTGATACTTGACACAAAACTCGGATCACTTTTGATGCTTTGTTTGATTAACGCATACGCTAAATCATATTGTTGTTCGACTAAAGCCTCTGCTGCAACATTGTTGTAGTACATCGCTGTGAGCGTTTTTTTATTCACGATTTTTTTGCTGTAGCCACGCACTGCTCGCTCAGGTAAAAAATCGACCAATATTTTGTGATCACTAAATGCCACCACATTGGCATCAATTGCGGGTGATAAGAATAAATTCACATGACCATTGACTAAGTAAAAACCACCGCGTTTATCCCAAATGGGTTCGACATCAATATCTTGAAACTCAACAGGAATATTAAATGCATCTGCCAAGGCGGCAGATAATACCACTAATGACATGCAGTTTCCCTCTCTCACGGTAGAGGTAACACTGGCAGGACGGGTAAAATGATCTCGATATTCAAAGCCGCCATTCTGCGCGCCAATATATTCAGCTAACCAATCATGAGAAGAGATATTTTTATGACGAATATTTTTATCTCTATAAAATTCTTGTTTAACTTGAGCGATATATTCTTGGGGTAAGGCATAGATTTGCTCAGGGGTGATGACATCAACTGGCGTGAAGAGCTCATCATGAAACAAAGGTTCAATGGCAATAATGTGGCTAGATTTAGGCGTAGATTGGCAACCAGACATCAAAGCCCAAAACGCGATAATCAGCAGAATATTGCTCAATACTCTAGAGCGTTGTTGGCCAGAATAAAAACGCATTACGTACTGCGTAAAGGTAATGTTTAACATAACCAAACCCTCTTAAACGAGATACGAATAAGATAAGTTTAGCCAAGCATTGCTTTTTCAGCCAAAAAATCACTTAACAGGCTATTGAGTAAGCGCATTTATTCTCTATCGCGATGGATTTTGCTCATTCGGTTGATCGATTTGAATAAATACCTCTTTGTTTTGGTATTGATAAGGACGATAAGCTAAGCCATTACAGGTGAAGTAACGATAAGGTAAAGTCACAGGTAAACACCCTAATGGTAATGATTGCAAAATTTGGATTTGTTGTTGCATCCTTAATGCTTCTTGCCACTCATAATCTTGAAGCACTTGATCTCTTACGGCAAAAGCATCAAATGACTCTGATGATTTTCTAACAACAATCTGACCTGCACTAGATAACCCAGTGAACAATAGTCCAATTAAAGCAATGGCGACACCTAGCCACTTGATCAATTGCTTCATAACCCCTCCTGCTGTTTAATCCGGTTTAATCTAACACATAAAAAAACAGAGCCCCAAGGACTCTGTTTAATCATAGCGCGTCTATTACTAGCCTGCTGTTTTAACACTCACAAACTCTGGATAAGCATCAATACCACAATCTGAAGCATCCATACCGTTGTACTCTTCTTCTTCTGATACACGAATACCCATAGTCACTTTTAACGCAAACCACACCACTAATGACGCACAGAATACCCAGGTAAAGATAACTCCAGCACCAAATAGCTGTGAGCCAAAACTTGCATCAGCATTAGATAAAGGTACTAACATCAAACCTAAAAAGCCTGCTACTCCGTGAACCGAGATTGCGCCCACTGGATCATCTATTTTAATGCGGTCAAAGCCAATGATAGAGAAAATAACCACACCACCCGCAACAAGACCAATGACACCAGCCATGATTAATGAAGGCGATAATGGATCTGCGGTAATGGCCACTAATCCCGCTAGTGCACCATTAAGTATCATGGTTAAATCCGCTTTACCCCAAATCACTTTGCACACAATCAAGGCAGCTACAGCACCAAACGCAGCAGCGGAGTTGGTATTTACAAAAATTTTCGCTACGGCTGATGCATTTTCAGCATCTGATACTAATAATTGTGAACCACCGTTAAAACCAAACCAGCCCATCCATAAAATGAACATCCCTAACGTTGCCATAGGCAAATTTGACCCAGGAATTGGATGAACCTGACCATTTGCACCGTATTTGCCTTTACGAGCCCCTAACAATAGTACGCCAGAAATCGCAGCTGCGGCACCAGCCATGTGCACAATACCGCTTCCGGCAAAGTCAACAAAACCAGCTTCAGAAATAAATCCACCACCCCATGTCCAGTAGCCTTCAACAGGGTATATTACTGCCGTCATTACCACAGAAAAAGCAAGGAAAGCCCACAGTTTCATGCGCTCAGCAACGGCGCCAGAAACAATCGACATCGCGGTAGCAACAAACACCACTTGGAAGAAGAAATCAGATTCAAGCGCGTGATCAGCATCGGCAGCTTGTGAACCAATTAACGTAGCAAAGGATGGAATAATGCCACCTTCGGCATTATCAACATACATGATGTTATAACCCACTAGCAGGTACATCACACAAGCAATAGAATACAAACAGACGTTTTTAGTTAAAATCTCAGTAGTATTTTTTGAGCGAACCAAACCCGCTTCTAGCATCGCAAAGCCAGCCGCCATCCACATGACTAATGCACCAGAGATTAAAAAGTAGAAGGTATCTAACGCGAAACGTAACTCGCTCACTGTCAGTCCTAATTTAGCTAATTCTTCCATTATGATCGCCCCTTATAATGCTTCGTTATCAACTTCACCCGTACGAATACGAATGGCTTGTTCTAACTCAGTAACAAAAATTTTGCCGTCACCAATTTTTCCGGTATGAGCTGCCGTGGTGATCGCTTCAATTAACATGTCTAAGTTTTCTTCTTTAGTGGCAATCTCTAATTTTACTTTTGGTAAAAAATCCACTTGATATTCGGCACCACGATAAAGCTCTGTATGCCCTTTTTGACGACCAAAACCTTTCACCTCAGTAACTGTCATACCCTCAATGCCCATTCCAGCAATGGCTTCACGGACATCATCCAGTTTAAATGGTTTGATGATTGCGCTGACGAGTTTCATCTCGACCTCCAAAAATTAATAAAAAGACAACTTGTTATATATTTGTTGGAATATCAGATTCAATCATCAGGCCAACTATTTAACCTTCTGCTTTTAAAGATAAAAATAATTATTATCACTAAAGTGCAGGGTTAATAAGCACCATGATGGTGCGCGTAAAAACTCGCTTGCTTGATCTTGGTGCGCAATGTTAATGATGAAAAGACAATTTGAAGAGACACATATTGATGCGAAAGTCAGCAAATTTAACCCAAAAAAAAGCCCTCACTGAGGGCTTTTGATGCGAAGTATTAATTCAGATTCTTTTTTGATTAACCTGAATTACGCTTAACGTATTACTTGTAAGTTGCTTCGCGTTTTTTAGCTTCTTCTTGCCATTTAGGCACGACGTTCTTCTTGAATGCGTCTTTTTCTGCATTCATGGTTTTCATGTCCATACCTAATGCAGCTTGTGCTTTAGCTTTAGTCGATGTATCTGGGTAAGCAATAGGTTGCTTAACACCTTTAGCCGCTAATAATTGAGCAAGCTTGATACGGGCGTTAGCCGCCTTGTCTACAGCAGTACCTAAAATACGGAGCGCTTCATCAGCTGCGTGAGCTGCAACACCATGAGATGCTGTTGCATAATCCCAACGCCATTGTGAATGACGGATATCCATAAGGATAGGCTTCATTTCAGCTTCAGTTGCACCCGCATCCCAAGCTGCTTTCGCTTCAAAGTGAGCTTTAACAAGTTGAGTTTCAGCGCTCGTTTTAAGCTCAGTCACTTTCTTCTTACGTTCATTAGTTAAATCAACCATGAACTCTTTGCTTTGGTTATGACACGTCGCACAGGTTTCTTCGAAACGATCAAATGGGTTACCCACTTTATGGTCGGTGAATTTACCTTTACCGTTTGCTTTAGCCACTTTAGGCATATGACAATCAGTACAAGTTACGTTGTTTTTGCCATGTACGCCTAGCTTCCAAGTTTCATAACCTGGGTGCTGTGCTTTTAGCATTGGTGTTTTAGAGACTGCATGAGTCCAGTCAGAGAACTCCATGTTGTCATAGTAAACTTCCATCTGCTCAACCGTGGTACCCATATCCCATGGGAACTTCACAAAGCCAGGACGGTCTGCTGTTTTCTCGAAGTAGTATTCTACGTGACATTGGCCACACACCATTGACTGCTTGTCTTTACGAGAAGCTTTATCAAATGGAGTACCAATAGTTTCCATTGCGCGTGCCGCGAATGGACGAGATAAACGTAATTTTGCAGAGCCTTTTTCATGGCAATCAGCACAGCCTATGGTATTGGCAATCTCTGCTCCACCTTTAGCCCACTTGCCCGCAAAATAGCCGTTTTCACCCTGCTCTTCGATTACACGAGGTACGTCAGGGCTTTTACAGCTCCAACATGCCATTGGCATTGGGCCGTCTTCTGCATTTTTAGGTGCACCGGTACGTAATGTATTGGTTACGTCAGTTAGCGCGTACATATGACCACGAGGCGCATTATAATCTTTCGCGAAACCGTAACCCGCCCATAGCACAACTAGGCTAGGTACTTCTTCAAGCATATCAACAATTTCTTTGCTTTCTGCTGTGTCATGCCAAGATTCATATTGCGCTGCATATTTATCTTTGTATACTTCATTGCGAGGTTCAGTTTTATCGCTTGCCATTGCTCCAGCAACCATAAAGCTGGCCGCAATAACAGCACTTAGTGCAGTTGTTTTTACGTTCATCTTCATCACCTTTAACTCCGTGTTACTTTATATTTAATTAATAACCACGATATCTCCAAGGTCAAAATTAGCTAGTTTACAACCAATAAAAAATACCCCTTTAGAGGTATAGTAGTAGAAGTATGCGCCAGATCAATATGTGAACGTGTTGTATCTCACATTTTTTCAAATTTGTTAATGTAATAAAGTGACCGCTAATGTAGAACTCTCTGTTTGCAAGACTTACAGCCTGTTTTAAACAAAAATATATGACACACTAATAACGCAACAAACATCAAAAAAATGGATCAAAAATGTTAAAGCGCGGTAGCCTTACTTCTACAATTTTCGGACTAATGTTAGTCCTTATTTTTCTTTCTTCCAGTTTAGCCTTGTACGCAATTGTGAACTTATCATTCAGCTTAGGTGACTCGCGCGCCATCAATGCCTCGGGCTCACTGCGGATGCAAAGCTATCGCTTACTACTCCTGAGTAATTCGGGGAGCAATATTGTCACAGATAAAATTAAAGAATTTGAAAACACCCTAAACTCGAATGTTTTGCAAAATTCACTGAAGTGGTACACCCCAAAAACCTTGTCAGATCAATACCTATTGGTCATCGATAAATGGCAGGTAATGAAAGCTTATGCACAGGCTGGCAATACACAGCGATATAGCGATTCGTTACGAGATTTTGTCGATACCATTGATATTTTAGTGATGGAAATCGAGCTTTTTGCGGCGTATAAACTCAAACTTTTGGTATTAAGCCAAGTCATAGGTTTGACCTTAATGCTTATCGTTGCAGGTGTGGCGGTTATTTTTACACGCAGGCGAGTGGTAAAACCGCTACAACTTTTGATGGATAGCGCAATTACTATTTCACAGGGCAATTTCAAGGTTGATATGCCTAAAACAGATTATATCGAGTTGACCGCATTGAGTAATGCCTTGAAAAAAACAGCTTCTGAATTATCAAATTTGTATGAAGATCTTGAAAACCAAGTCGCCGAAAAAACCCTAGCACTCACTCGCGCCAATAATGAACTGAATTTTCTGCACGACAATCTCATCATGTTGCATTCAGACCGATTAGATTACAAAGCCCTCAAGTCAGCTTTAAACCAAATGCAAAATTATGAAAATTTGAACTTTTTAAGATTAGTCATTGAACATGAAGATCAATCCCAAGACATTATTGAAGCGAGTCACGGCTGGCCTGAAAACAGTCAAAACAGTGTTTGCTTCCCGTTACAGTTAGATAAAGTTCGTCAAGGATATTTAGAGGTAATCTCCTCAGAACAACTCAATAATCCATTATTTAAGAATTTCGCAGTAATGCTAGCGCGGTCGATTACCATCCATAATGCCACTGAACAAAGGCAACAATTGGCCTTAATGGAAGAACGCGCGGTCATAGCCAGAGAGCTGCATGATTCATTAGGGCAATTGCTGTCATTTTTAAAAATTCAGGTCAGTTTATTACGTAAGAAATTGCCCGATAATTGCCGCAATGAGGACGTCGAGAACCAAATTGTTGAAATTAACGACGGGGTCAGTTTTGCCTACGCTCAGCTGCGGGAATTATTATCAACATTCCGCTTAACCATTAAAGAGCCGAACTTGAATCACGCCTTAGAAGTCATGCTAGATCAATTACGCGCCCAAACTGACATCAAACTAAGCTTAAACTACAAATTATCCGCACATTTACTTGAAGCCAAACAACATATTCATATTTTACAATTAACCCGCGAAGCCACTTTAAATGCAATAAAACACGCAAATGCTAAACATATCGTGATAGATTGTCAGCTAACAACTTCCGGAATAATCAACATCGCAATTTCAGATGACGGTGTTGGGGTATCGCACTTAAAAGAACGAGATCAACATTTTGGGATCGGGATCATGCATGAGCGAGCCAGTAAATTAAATGGGCAATTGTCCTTTAGTGCCAACGCACAAGGCGGCACAACAGTTACCCTTAGTTTTCCACCACAGCAGGAGCCTTTAAATGGGTAAGCCATATTCAGTACTCGTTGTCGACGATCATCCTTTACTTCGTCGTGGTATTTGCCAACTTATTACATCTGATGGAGATTTCACTTTATTTGGGGAAGCTGGCACGGGTTTAGATGCCCTCACGGCATTAAGTGAGAACGAACCCGATATTATCTTATTAGATTTAAATATGAAGGGCATGTCAGGTTTGGATACGCTAAATGCTATGCGCCAAGAAGGCGTAACTGCAAGAATCGTTATTTTAACCGTATCTGATGCTAAACAAGATGTTATCCGTTTATTGCGCGCTGGGGCTGATGGCTACTTACTCAAAGATACTGAGCCGGAGTTATTGCTTGAGCAGCTTAAAAAAGCCATGTTAGGCCATCGCGTGATCAGCGAAGAAGTCGAAGCCTATATGTATGAATTAAAAAATGCGACTGATGACAATGAGTGGATTGAAAGTCTCACACCACGTGAACTGCAAATTCTGCAAGAACTTGCTGAAGGTAAAAGCAATCGACTGATTTCGGAAGATTTGCATATTAGCGAGGGCACTGTAAAAGTGCATGTTAAAAACTTACTGCGTAAAGCCAATGCAAAATCACGCACAGAAATGGCAGTTCGTTATTTAAATCAATAAGCTAAGCAAATTATTACAACTCAAGTGTCACCTGACTAGAGATAATCACGATGTGTGTAAGGACATCGTGATTTCGTTTCTGTGACACGTCATGTTGTGATAAGTACTTTGCGCATTTCAATGAATCGCATGATAAGCGCGATTTATCACGCAACAATGTTGTAAGTACTGTTGTAAGCACTGTTCTTAGCACTGATACAAATAATGTTAGCGTTGCTGCATTATTCTTGAATAAATACTAACCAACTTTTCAACGCTTTATCAAAATCTTCCAGCCCACAATATCCTTCTGATTCGGCATCATATAGCCCCATGCCCTCTTCAAAATCATGTTCTTCATCAAAATCTATCGCATTGACAAAAATGCGCACCTGCTCCGAATCGGCATCTATGGTCAAATCGGTGCCGATATCACGCCAATGATTAGCTGATCCAGATAACAATTGCGATAGGCTGGCGACGATTTGCTGAGTGCGGGAAACATCTGCGCCTAACTCTTCAGCAAACCAGCGGCCAAAAACCTCATGTTCCATTGTGAAATTGGCAAACACAGTGCCATCAAGACGATTACGTCGAAATTCGTATTCCATTTTTTACTCTTATTCAATTGATAAACGCGCTCAAGCCGCTTTATCCTATTTTAAACCATAAATACCAATTTGCCGCGAATGAAAACACGATAACTATTGGGGAATGACACTGAAATATCGTAAAGTAAGGCTATCCATAAGGATTAATTGATAAAATCCGCTAGTTAAGGAATCACCATGCATAATGGATTTATTTATTGCTTACTCATGACAGGTCCTAATGCAGGACAATCTTTATCAAAAGAGCAATTAGCCGATTGGAAGCCTGAAGATGGCTTACTTTGGGTACATTTGAAATATAAATCGACCGATTCTCGTCATTGGTTATCCACACAGGGGCTTGAAAAAGCTGAATTAGATACTCTGCTCGCCGCCGATACTCGCCCAAGGGTAGTGCATTCAAATAATGGCATGTTGTTAACCTTACGCGGCGTAAACCTTAACCCTAATTCTGATCCCGAAGATATGGTATCTATCCGTATTTATACCGAAGAGCATAGGATCATATCGACCTGCGAGCGACAACTGCATTCTGTGATTACGGTTGCCGAAAAAATCATGGCTGGAACTGGCCCTATTGATAGTGCAGGCTTTATTTTGTCGGTAACCGAACAACTCACCCTTCGCCAAGGGGATTTTATCCATAAAATAGAAGACGTGCTTGATGAACTCGAAGAGCGTGTGGTTACCACGGCAAATAAATCACTGAGAACCGACATCGCTGAACTGCGAAGACAAACAGTGGTCATTCGACGTTATCTTGCTCCGCAACGTGAAGCATTGGCCAAAATACTCCATGAAAATAGTTTACTGCTAGATGACCAAGACAAAATTCGCTTAAGAGAAATTCAGGAAAATCTTATCCGAGTCATTGAGGATCTCGATGTAGTCAGAGATAGAGCCGGGGTGACACAAGAAGAGCTATTATCAAAACAGTCTGAACAAGTGAACCAACGCTTATACTTTTTATCGCTTATTTCAGCAGTGTTTTTACCATTGGGCTTTTTGACCGGCTTATTAGGCGTCAATATTGGTGGTATTCCAGGTGCTGAAACCGATTGGGCATTTGCCGCTTTTTGCACAGGGTTACTGACATTAATAGGTTTACAGATGTATGTATTCTATCGTTTGAAGTGGATTTAATTGGTCTATTTTAAATTATAAAAAAGGGCGCCATCTGCGCCCATTTTATACAGCAATGCTAATTATTGAGCAGGAGCTTCAGCAGCAGCCGCTTTTTCAATAGACAATAATTCAACTTCAAATACTAAGGTTGAGTTTGCTGGAATAGTACCTGTATCACGATCGCCGTATGCTAATTCAGCAGGGATGACAAACTTATACTTAGCGCCAACATTCATTAACTGTACGCCTTCGGTCCAGCCTGGAATCACACGATTCAGTGGAAACTTAGCCGGTTCGCCACGGGCATAAGAGCTATCAAACTCTGTACCATCAATTAACGTACCACGGTAATGCACTTCTACAGTATCTTCTGCTGCAGGCTTATCGCCCTCGGCTGCGGTTAATACTTCATACTGTAAGCCAGATTCTGTAGTCACAACGCCTTCTTTTGCTTTGTTGTCACTTAAGAACTTTTGACCTTCTTCAACAACTTTAGCTGCTAATGTTTCAGCTTGCTCTAAGCGCTTGTCGTTTAACTTTTTGTCTAAACCTTCAAGTACGGTTTGCATTTCTTCTTCAGTGAGATCAGTTGTGTCACCTAAACCATCACTGAATCCTTGAATAATCAATGAACGGTCAACAGCAAATCCTAATTCTTCTTGTTCTTTGATATGACCAGACATGTATTTACCGATAGACGCACCAACACTGTAAGCTTCTTTTTGAGCTTCAGTTGTTAGCTCAACTTTTTTTGCTACAGCTTCTTCTTGGTTACATGCAGAAAGACCAACAACGGCCAATGCAACTAACGATAATTTATAAATTGATTTCATTAAAGCTTCCTCAGCATCCTTAAGTGATTACAATAAGCACAAGACTGTCCGATATCAGACAATTAGGCTAATGTTAGTAAGCCACTTTATACTAACTATTTCTGATATACCATTGGGTTGAGTCCTTATGGACAACTTTTTAAGGAGCAAGTTCATGTATCGTGTTTTACTGATGTTTTTTTGCTCAATTTTATTAGTTGCCTGCCACCCTAATGCAGATCAAACAGTGATATTAACCACTGATGCGACTTACAGCGCCACATTATCTGCAGATGGCCACTATGCACTGATTAGCACCGCCAATAATGGTGTGCAGCTATGGTCATTACCTGACAACAGGATCAAATACCACTGGATACATGGTGCAACCAATAACAGTAATGTATTTGATACCGCGATTTCTAATAATAATGCCTATGCTGCAACACTTTCGAGTGATTCACTGGCACTGTGGGAGCTGTCAACTGGCCAGTCTATGGGGTGGTGGACTTTGCCTTCCTATGCGCAAAGTGTTGCCGTGGCTAATAATGGTCATACATTAGTGGGCTTAGCCGATGGTTCGGTCATGTCACTTAAACCCAATAACCAAGGCTTAATTCAATTTTTAGGGCATCAAGAAAAAGTCAATAGTGTGGCGATTTCTGATGATGGACTAGTTGCGCTAAGCGGCGGTAATGATGGTCAAATTAGATTGTGGCAAACCCAAACCGGACAACCATTACAGCAATGGCAACTGAATTCACGCATCACCAAAGTGGCCCTAAGTGGCGATGGTAAACTGAGTTTTGCTGGCGACATTACCGGTAATGCGGCTATTTGGCACTCATCTACCAGTGAATCAATCAGTAAGCTAACTATATATCGTCGCCAAATGAACTTCTCTACCGCCCGATTTGTAAATCAAAATACCCAAATTCTCACAGGTACTCCCTCTAAAGAAGTGTTTTTATGGCAAGTGAGCTCTGGCGAGCGAATAAAAAGATGGCAAGTACAAGTGACTAAAAACAGCCAAAATAGAGGTGCTGTAGTATACTCGGTTACCCAGCCAACACCCGCAACTGTCAGCAGTGTGAGCAGCCAAGGTTTATTGGAAACGTGGCAATTATAAATGTTATTTACGAGGTTTTAATGGAACAGCTGTTAGCCAAAATTGATGACTTAGAAACAAAAATGTCATTTCAAGAAATTACCTTAGAAGAGTTAAACCAAGAAGTAATCAAACTTAACGATCTGGTTGCACGTCAGCAGCATCAAATCATGTTAATGGTGAGCAGATTGCAAGCCATCGAGCCCAGCAATATGGCCAGCCAAGCCGATGAAACGCCACCACCGCATTATTAAAATCAACCAATCTATCGGGGTGTGATCCGCAAATGAGCATGTCGAATTCAGCAGTATTACCTATTGCTACCGTAGGCGAAAAAATATTAGCACAACATGCACAAGCTGTTATTGAATTTGATCATTCCATTCAATTATTGGCCGAGAATATGTTGACCACTATGATTGCGGCGAATGGGGTCGGTATTGCGGCGCCACAGGTATTTAGCTCTGTAGCCATGTTTATCATGGCATCAAGACCTAATCCGCGTTACCCCGACGCTCCAAACATGAGTCCTGTTGTAGTGATCAATCCACACATTATTGAACGCTCAACACTGATGGAACTCGCTGAAGAGGGCTGTTTATCGATTCCTGGGCAACGAATAAAAATATGGCGACATGCGCAGATAAAGGTGCAATACCATGATCTAAATGGTAATTTAATCTCTAACACGCTCGTTGGGTTTATTGCGCGTATTTTTCAACATGAATTTGACCATATTCAAGGAATAACCTTACTTGAGCGCAGCAAGATGCCAGAACAACAACGACCTGATACGGTTAATTAATTTCGGTATTTATAGCCTGCCACAGGCAAGTGACCAAAGGTGATAATGAATGAAACTGCATACTGACTTGCTCCCTCGCTCAACCATTATCAGCATATTGATGTGTTTGACCTTATCAGGCTGCGCATTTAACAGTATCTTCATTAATTATCCATCACAAATCGCCCCCTACAAACAACAATTGAACAGCCCCACAGCCGCCATTAACCTAGACAGTATCGCCAAAGAAATCGCCTCAAATGACGGCCTACTTTACGCGCAAGAGTCTGGGCGAATAGCGCAAATAAATGGCCAGTTTGATAAAAGTAAAACCTACTACGAACAAGCCATTACAGCGTATAAAGCCTTTGACGATCAGGCTAAGATTAGCGTGTCAGATATGGGAGCAAAAGCCAGTAGCCTATTGCTTAATGATAATGCAATCCCCTATCGTGGCCCTGGCTATGAGCGGATCATGTTGCACCAATATCAGGCACTTAACTATTTATTTGCCGCAGATATGCAAGGTGCAATGGTTGAAGTCAGGCGCAGTAATGAATTACAAGCCAGTGAACAAGCCCGTTATCAAAAATCACAAAAATCAGTCCAGTCTATGGCCAATGGCACCATTGATGCTGAAGTTAATAGACTGGGAAAAGCTGCCGGTACGGTCACGAGTTCATTTTTAAATGCTTACAGTTATTACACTACAGGCTTACTTTATGAATTACTTGGCCAACCCAATGACGCTTTCATTGATTATCGAAAAGCCGCCCAAATATCGCCTGACAATACGTATTTACAACAAGATTTAGTCCGACTCGCAAAACAATTATCCATGCCGCAATATGATGAATTTAAACGTCGCTGGGGTGATGCGACGTTGGCCAATGCGGGACAAGGACAAGTCGTCATGTTAATTGAACGTGGTTTTGTACCTGAAAAACAAAGCCTCACGGTCCCGTTTACCATAGATGGCAACTGGCAAACCATTTCGTTGGCAACCTATCCGTCATCAGGGCAACAAATGACGCCAGCAACATTGCAAGGGCTGGGTACGGTATTAAAAGCACAGCCTATTGCCAATATAGATGCACTGGCCATAACAGCCTTAAAAGAAGATTTACCAGCGGCCTTGGTAAGACAAGCATTACGGGTTTATGCTAAAGCAGAGATGGCACAAAGTGTTCGAAGTGACAGTAAGCGCCGAAACGATCAAATTGATGCCGGCGCTATCGCGATGCAAATTTTTAACGTCGTCACCGAACAGGCTGATCGCAGAAGCTGGTTAACCTTACCTAAACAGGCACAAATTGCGAGACAATACGTTGACCAAGGGTTATATGACATTAGCTTAGGCAACGCACAAAACACCAAAATTGAAGTAAAAGCTGACAAAACCACCTTAATTTGGATTATAGACACTGGTAATCGTACCCGTTTTTATTCAATAATCCTGTAATTGCACTATTAACTAATGGAATTGATTATGAAACCAATGAAACTAATATTTGTTCTTGCTGCCGTGCTAGGTCTAGCAGCATGTCAATCAAAAGTAGAATACGGCGATGCCACTGAAGTTGAAACCGTGAATGAAAACTTTGGTTCAACTGATTTACAAGCCATTTCAGCTAAAATGGTAGACAGTATGTTGACCTTCCCACCCGTGGTTGCCATAACACAAAATAATCGCCCGATCATTTTTGTCGATAAAATTAAGAATAAAACCTCTGAACATATCGATACTGAATCGGTAACCGATTCCATCAGTAACAAACTATTACGTTCAGGTAAGTTCCGCTTTATTGATATGACCAAAGTCGATGCGGTGCGTAAGCAATTAGATTATCAAAATAATGCCGGTATGGTTGACCCAACCACCGCCATTAAATTTGGCCGCCAAATTGGCGCGCAGTACATGCTTTACGGCAATTTATCTAGCATCGTCAAGCAAGATGGCAGTACAAAAGATGTGTACTACAAAATGACCATGCGCTTAATGGATTTAGAAACCGGTTTAATTGAGTGGTCTGACGAAAAAGAAATTCGTAAAACCCGATCTAAGTCCTTTTTAGGCATGTAACACACCAAGCATTATTTTTAAGCCGGCATTCGTGTCGGCTTTTTATGTTTTAACGACTTTCATTACTGCAGTAAGGGAACACTTACGTGAAATCGCTACACTCTTCGATATTAACACTGGCCGCTACCGGCTTATTGGCTTCTACCCTATCAGGCTGTATGGGCACTTCATCTACCACAGCAAGCCAAAGAGATAACTCTCCTTATATTAGCCAATTTCAGGCAAGTGAACGCGCTAGAGTGATCAGCAATGTTGATTATCAACTGACTTTTTTTCTCAGTGAACAAAGTCAATTTCGAGCAAAATCAATCGTCAACTTTGACCTCACAGGCACAGCCAAAAACCTCACTTTAGATTTAAACAAAGCCAATATTTTATCCATGCAAGTTAACGGTACTAAAATTTACCCTAACTACAACGGCAGTTACATTACCTTAAGTCCCTCCTTGTTACAGTCAGGCCAAAACAGTATTGAGATTGAATTTACCCGTGAACACAGCACGAATGGTGAAGGGCTACATAGATTTGTCGATCCCCTTGATGGCAAAGTCTATCTTTATTCGCATTTTGAACCCGCTGCCGCCCAGCAAATGTTTGCGGTGTTCGACCAGCCAGATTTAAAAGCCACGTTTAATTTAACGGTTCATGCCCCTAAAGACTGGCATGTCATTAGCGCAATGCGCGAATCCACAATTACTCCAGATGGCAATAATAATATTTGGGCATTTCCTGCATCACCTAAATTAAGCCCATATAACTTCTCACTGCATGCGGGGCCCTACCATGTTTGGCAAGATAACAGTGGCCCATATCCAATGCGCCTGTTTGCTCGTCAATCCGTGACATCCCAAGTGACGCCAGAAGATTGGTTTAACTATACCAAACAAGGTCTTTATTTCTTTGACCGCTACTTTGGTATTCCTTACCCTTTTAAAAAATACGATCAGGTTTTAGTTCCTGACTTTTTATATGGTGCAATGGAAAATGCTGCGGCCATTACCTTTGCTGAAGATAGATTTCTGTTTAATGCCAAGATGACCGCCTCACAAAAAGAGCACTTAGCGGGCGTGATCATGCATGAAATGGCACACCAATGGTTTGGCGATTTAGTTACCATGAAATGGTGGAATGGCTTATGGCTAAATGAGAGCTTTGCCGCGTTTATGGGCACGCTTGCCACAGCCGAAGCCACTGAGTTCAGCCACGCATGGCGGACTTTTTATGCTTCAGGCAAACAGCGCGCCTACGAGTTAGACTCACTGGTTACGACCCACCCAATAGAGGTCCCGGTAGCGACCACCCAAAATGCATTTGATAACATAGATGCTATTACCTATCAAAAAGGTGCATCAACCTTAAAGCAATTACGTCACTTACTCGGTGAAGAAACATTCCGACAAGGTGTAAGGCAATATCTAACCCAATTTAGTTACCAAAATGCCGAACTAGACGACTTTATTAACAGCTTAGCCAAAGCCAGTAATGTAGACCTCAGCCAATGGACCCAGGAGTGGTTATACAAGGCTGGCGTGAACAGTATTCAAGCTGAATATATGTGTGCCAGTGGGGTAATCAGTGAATTTCAGCTGGTGCAACGTCCGGTCAGTGATGAGTTTCCGACATTGCGCCAACAAAAAGTGAAAATAGGCTTACTTTATCAGCGCCGCCATGGTTTGGATAATCACCAAACAGCAATAGTGACCTATAAAGGCGAGCGTACTGAAGTACCAGAATTAGTCGGAGAGGCTTGCCCAGATTTGGTGTACCCAAACTTAGATGATTGGGGATTTGTGAAGGTAAATCTTGATAAACGCTCAATGAACACCGCGAAGCAGTCACTGAGTAAAGTGAATGATCCATTACTGCGTTCAATGCTGTGGCAAAGTATGTGGGACAGCGTGGTTGAAGGTCAGGCGCCCTTAAACGACTTTATCAATGTGGCATTAATTAATGCGCCGCTTGAGCAAGATTACACCATTTTAGGTCAGGTTATTTCAAACCTTTATCGCGCAAAAACAATGCTTGATTTGATGCAGCCAGCTCACAAGCAATACAATGATAAAATCAGCCGAGCGTTAAGCCAAATGAGCCTGCGCATGGCAATGGAACATCATCAAAACAGCGATTTTCAACGTCGTTGGTTTGCCGCGTACATACACTTTTCATCACAATCGGCGTCCTTGTCTCATCTTGAACAATTATTGACAGGAAAAGCAAAAATAAAAGGCCTAAGCTTAGATCAAGATTTGCGTTGGGATATTATCCGACAACTTAACCGTTTTGATTATGGCAACGCCAGTAACCTATTGATGCAGGAAAAAGCCAAAGACAAATCAGACTCCGGTGAAAAAGCCGCATTGGCTGCTGAAGTTATTCGACCACAAACGCAATTAAAACGCCACTGGTTGAATACGATTGCGCATAACGAAGCAATGCCATTTTCAAAGTTAAGGGTTGCGATGTTTAATTTGTACCCTTCTGAACAAAACTTGCTTAGCGCTGCGACTGCCGAGCAACGTTTAGCAGAGATCATCGAGCTTGATAAAAAAGGCCCGGTATTCATGCGCAGCTATACTCAGGCATTGATCCCACAAGCGTGTTCAACAGATAATATTTCCATGATAGATCAGGTACTCAATCGCCAAACGGGATTGTCTAAATTAACCCGTCGCGCATTATTAGAAACCCGACAAAACGAGTATCGCTGCATCAATATCAAGCAACAGATAATCCGTTAACATCTCAATATCAATACAAGATGACCAGCAAGCGCTGGCCATCTTGTATTTATCTGATCTTGCCCTCATTTCAATCATGTAAAACTCAAGCTGACTAGAAAAACATTGGTATACAGTATACAATGTGGCGTCGTATTTTTTAGGTTGAAATTATGAACGCAAAAGGTTTTACACTCATCGAATTGGTTACCATTATCATCATTCTTGGCATTATGTCGGTATTAGCATTACCCAGATTTATTAATTTATCTCAAGATGCACATGATAGTGTGGCGCGATCAACCTTTGCTTCTTTTTCCAGTGCCGTTGATTTATACCACAATTGCTGGTCAGTCAATGGCGGACAAGGTTATGTAAAAAACTTAGCTTGTTTCGGCGAGGGAGATATTGATTCCACTGTAACCGGCTTCCCTTTGGGTAAAGATACCGAAGCAAATAGCAATGGGGGCAAACAACTCAATGGAAGCTATTGTGCTGATCTTTGGTATGGTTTACTGGATAATGATTTTACATTAGCGATGCATACAGACGCTTCATTTACTGCCGGCAATGACATTATTTATTGGTATGCAGGTGCTGAGGTAGCCAACCCAGGTACTTATTGTTATTACAATTATATCTCTGATAATACCGCAAAAGGTCAAGAGAACTGGCAATTACGTTATTTCCCTGGTACGGGTAAAACTGAGATACGTAAAGCAACATTAGGTTAATCTTATTTCGATAACCTGAGTGACCTACGTTAGCCGATAACACATGACTAACGTAAGCTGAATGTCATCATAATCGGAGCGTGATCGGTACTGTCGCTGTCACGCTCAAAATCTGGTCGAACTAAATGGCGATCAAAGGTTTGATAATTTTCTATGTGGGCTAAGTTTTTCAATTGCTTTGGATCAAACTCACTAGAAACCAAAATATAATCTAACACCGACCCTTGGCTGCCATAATAATGGGTTGCTGGTCTTGAGCTAACTTGGGGACTATCAGAAAAACTGGTTGACTCATCCTCATCAGAAGCCAAACTTGCATTACATTTGGTTGATGCTTTATGTAACTCATAACTATCATAAAGACGACATTGATTTAATTCAGCAAATAATTGCTGCTCACTTAACCCCGCCAACTGTTTATCTTCAATATCATTACGATAAACCCGTAAATTTTGATGAAATGCTGCCAGCAAATCACCATGTAATTTATCATTAAAATCGCCCATCAAAATAAATGGATAACCTTTCACATGGCGTCTAACCAACATTTGATGACACAACAATGTTGCCTCACTTCCCCGTTGTAAACTAGAGGCCCAGCGGCCTAACACTTGCCTTGTGATAAAGTCAGCCGCACCTGACGAGCCTGAGTGGGCTAAATCCTCTTTATCAAAACCACTGCGTTTTGATTTTAAATGAATAACATAGCAATCACAGGGGCCAAATTGGGGCAATTCAATGGTGGCGCGCAAAGGTTGGCGGCTAAATGCGAACTGGGCGAACCCTAACGCTTCACAAACGGCTTGATCCACATCCACATTGGCCATTTCAATAATCGGATAACGTGATGCTAATGCGACAACGGGATGACGATAAACATAATCACTTTCTACCTGTGGTTCATCTAATACCGCAAAATGCACATAACCTAGTGGTCGCAATAATGCCTGTAATTCATCGGGACTGAATACCTCTTGAAAACCTATGATGTCTGGTTGGTTTTCCTGCACAAAATCGCTTATCCAGGCACACTTTTTTTGCCATTGTTGCGCACTGTAAATGTTTTCAAAATCGTAATAGGCATTGGGTGGCGCAATAAAATTAAATAAATTGATTGAGGCGACACGATATTGAATTGCGACAGCAGGAGAATATGACAAATTAATTAAGTTCTGTTGTTCCATAATGGCAAACATCATAGGCGCAAACCTGAAATGTCTCAATCACCTTAAAAAACAAAAAATTAAAACCATTAAAATTATGTATTTATGATATTCAATAAATAAAAATAACTTATTTGTTAGTTTTTTGTGAACCACCAAAAAAATCCTTCCGTATACAAATCGGTCACCTTACTCTACGAGGAATTACTGAAATGAAACGGATTTATCCCTTTGCGTTATGCGTATCAATGATTGGTTTAACCGCTTGTTCTGACGATGATGATGTAGTTCAACAAGTCACTCCCACACCTGCGCCAGTAGAGCTTTCACACGTGCGTGTCATCCACGCCGGAAGTGATGCCCCCATGGTTAACGTTATGGCTAATGGTGCAGAGTTACTTGCCGATGTTGACTACGCCGTGTCCAGTGGTCTGCTTGAAGTCAACTCAGCCACCTTTGATATCGATGTTGATGCCATTTTAGCCGATGGCTCAACTGCTACTGTACTAGAAGCACAGTTAGTCGCTGAAGATAAAATGGAATATACCGCTGTCGCATTAGGCAGTGTTGCTGACAATAGCTTAATGTTGAAGTTGATAGAGAATCCAATGGCGGATATCGCCAGTGGATATGCAAGAGTGCAAGTACTGCATGCTACTCCATCGGTTGGCTTAGTTGATGTATATGTTACCGCCCCTGGCGATGATATCAGCTCAATGTCTGCAACACTTTCTGCCGATTATATGGATGCCAGCCCACAACTTGAAGTCGCTGCAGGTGATTACCAAATCCGTATCACCGCGGCTGGAGCAAAAGACGTTGTGTACGATTCTGGTACAGTGTCTTTAACTGACATGCAAGACTACTTCATCAGCGCGATCCCAAACACCTGGTCAGGAGCATCACCTGTTGCCCTTCATATTGCATTGCCTGAGGGACAGGTGATATTAAATGACGCCAACAGCGGTGCTGATTTACGTGTGGTTCATGCGGTAGCAGATGCACCTGCTGTAGATGTTTTCCTTGATGGAAGTACAACAGCGGCCGTAGATATGTTGGCATTTGGAGAAATTGCTGGATATGTCAATGTGCCAGAAGGCCCACACACAGTCACTGTTGCAGCGGATGCCGACAATAGCGTGGTTGTGATTGATGAGGCTGCTGTCGATTTAACCTTAGGGATGAGCTACAGCGCACTAGCGGTAGGTTCACTGTCAAATAACATGATTGAGCCACTGGTATTAATGGACAACACTCGACGTGTTGCAACTGAAGCCAAACTGACCGTAACTCATGCTGCTTACTCTGCACCTGAAGTGGATATTTACCTCACTGCAACCGCAGATATTAGCGAAGCAACGCCTGCCCTTGAAGATGTACCATTTAAAGCATCATCAGGCAGCATCAGCGTGACACCAGGTACTTATACAATTAACGTTACAGTTGCAAATACTAAGGATGTAGCCATAGGCCCACTAGAAGTCACCTTAGATGCTTCAGGTGTATATGGTGTAGCGGCGGTTGACAATGTTGGCGGCGGCGCACCATTTAGTGTGATCCTTTTAGATGACTTCACCGTAATGTAATTTGTTGAACCACTATTTTTCTCTGTGAAACCCTTTAGGCTTATCTCTGACCCGGATAAGCCTTTTTTTTAATGGGGACAACCATGATAAAGTTTATCAGTGCCTGTATTTTTTGCCTCTCCTGCCACACAGTATTAGCGGCAAACTTATCGAATGAGGAAACCATGAAATTGAATTTTGCTAGAGACTTCGATTTACGTCAGATCCAAATTAATAACGATACTGTGATGGGCGGCCTATCTTCAAGCCGAGTCAGTATCAATAATGACGCGATTACATTTACCGGTTTAGTGTCACTTGATAATAACGGTGGCTTCGCTTCAACTCAGTTTAGTGTAATAAATCAAATCCATGCAGCCAACCGCTGCACATTGCGGGTTAAAGGAGATGGTAAACGCTATCAACTCAGATTAAAAACCGCAGCATTACAATTTGGTGAAGCATTTATCGCGGAATTTACTACACTGGAAGGTGAAATAAGCGAACATATTTTCACGGTTGATGATTTCCATATTGGCTTTCGTGGACGCACCATTCAAAATGGTCCTGCACTGGATTTTGCCAAAGTAGAAAAAGTGGGCATTTTGATAGCAGACAAACAACAGGGCAGTTTTAGTATTGATTTACATACTATCGCATTTGAAAAATAAGGTTAATTGACGCTATGATCCACGGTATCATTTTTGATCTAGACGGCACATTAGTCGAGTCCAGCTTAGACTTTGCCCTTATCAAGCAACAAATAGGCTGCCCTGCCGATCAAGATTTATTAACCTTTATAGACCAACTCACTTGCTCGGTCGCTCAGCAGCAAGCGAATGACATTGTGCTTGAGCATGAAAATCGAGATGCCAACACAGCAAAAGCACTTAATGGTATGGGTGAGTTATTAAACTACATCCATCGTCAAAATTTACCCTGTGCAATTGTCACCCGCAACAGTAAAACCGCCAGTGAAATGAAATTAAAGCAAAACAATATCAATATTGATATTGTACTCACACGCGAATGCTACCCCGCAAAACCGGCGCCAGATGCATTAAACGCCATTGCAGAAATGTGGCAAATCCCCCCCAAAAACCTCCTCTATGTTGGTGATTATTTATATGATATTCAAGCGGCAAATAACGCTGGCATGATTGCCTGCTTCATTAATCATGGCCATGATACTCACTACCAACACTTAGCGGATGTTATTGTTAAAAGCCTTGCAGAGCTATTAACCCTCTTGAAAAAACACAGCATAAAAAAAGCGCTATAACAGCGCGCTTCTCTATAGGCCGATCATTTCAAAATAGGTTATGTGAAGATTGTTTATTCATCTTCTAACCCAAGTTGAAGTTAAATAAACTCACAAATCTCATTCAGTGGTTTTTTATCCAAGGCATGTAAAGGCACTGTCGCATCATCAGCGGGATACCCTGCAATAATCAACATATATGGCCGCTCATTATCATTATCTCGACCACAGATTTTGGATAAAAAACTCATAGGTTTTGGGGTATGGGTTAAGGTAGCAAGACCAGCATGGTGTAACGCTTGAATTAAAAAACCCGTGGCGATCCCCACGGATTCATGTACATAATAATTGGTTTTTTGCTCACCCTGTTCTTCTTTACGTTTTTGGCTAAAAATAGCAATTAACCAAGGCGCATGTTCTAGATAGGGCTTACTGGCATTGGTGCCTAACGGTTTTAGCGCATTTAGCCACTCTTCACCCGCTCGCCCTGCATAAAAAGCCTGCTCGAGTGCTTCTGCCTGCTCACGAATTTGCGCTTTTATCTCAGGGCTTTTAATGGCAACAAAATGCCATGGCTGATGATTAGCCCCATTAGGCGCAGTACCCGCGGCCAAAATGCATTGTTCAATAATCGCTTGGGGAACGGGGCGATCTGAAAACTTACGGATCGAATGGCGGCGCTTGACTTGTTGGTAATTATTCTGCGCCCTCGCTAACATTTCATCTTGGGAATATTCAATAAAATCGTTTAGCGGAATGTGTTCATCTGACATTGTCGGTCCTTGAAAAAGGCAAAGGTTTTATCTAAGAAATACTATGCCATAGATCAGCAATAAAAAGAAAATCCACTTCTTTCAATCCATTGATTGCAACTAATTCATTAGCTATATAGAGTTAAGTAAGTGTGTTTTATAAGGATTTAACAGAATGATAGCTGCGATCATTGGCGCAACAGGGTTAGTAGGAAAATCATTACTCGAGTTATTATTGGACAGCGACCTTTATCAAAAAGTCTACGTGCTGGGACGATCTAAACCCCAGTTAGCCGCACATCATTGGGGCGAGGAAAAACTTCGTTATATTGCATGCCAGTTAGATGAACTGCATGAAATTACACTGCCAGAAACCGTCGACCATGCCTTTTGTTGCCTAGGCACCACCATTAAGCAAGCGGGAAGCCAACAAGCTTTTATTGAAGTCGATAAGTTGGGCGTGCTGGCCTTTGCCAGGTTACTTCATAAACAACATCACCCCAAGCTGGTTTTTCAAGTGATCAGCGCCTTAGATGCCAACCCTCGATCCAGTGTATTTTATAATCGAGTTAAAGGTGAAATGGAGCAACAATTAACACAATTACAATTGCCCCATCTACAGATTTTTCAGCCGAGTTTATTGATAGGTAAACGAGAAGATAGCCGTCCTGCAGAACAAATTGGCCAATGGCTATTTGCGTTTACTTCTTTATTTTTTATCGGCCCGTTACTGAAGTTTAAACCCATTCATGCCACTGACGTGGCTAAAGCGATGTATGATTATGCGCAAAAAGAAAAGCCTCCCTTAACCATTATTGATAATAAAACCTTACATCAATAAGGCATTTTTTAACGCTCTTTTGCAGATTGTCTATACTAATAAAAAACCAACACCGAGTAATATTGACTGTCGGAGAACACAATGAGCGATAAATTACTGACCCTTGAAGAAGTGTGTCAAATTCTAGATAAAAGCCCAACCACCATTAAGCGTTACGCCAGAGAAAACCTATTGTCCAGCTACCAAAATGGCGACGAATTAACCTTCCCCGAAGGTGAAGTGATGCGTTACTTAGATTTCTCTAAACGCCTAGGTTAACACTCAGAAGCTATTGCCTCGGCCACTTTAACACCGCATCAAATCAAACCACATATAAAAAGGGAAAGCTTTGCTTTCCCTTTTTATACGATTTAATTTATACGATGTAATAGGTCCTAGTCACCAAAGTCATCAAGCAGAATATTTTCTGACTCAACACCTAGGCTTTCTAATAACCCAATCACCGATGAGTTCATGATTGGAGGGCCACACATATAAAACTCACAGTCTTCTGGTGACTTATGGTTTTTAAGGTAGTTCTCATACAACACATTATGAATAAAGCCCGTATAGCCAGTCCAATTATCTTCAGGTAAGGGATCAGACAAGGCAACATGCCACTCAAAATTATCATTTTCAGCCGCAAGTGCATCAAAATCGTCTTGATAGAAAATTTCACGCTTTGAACGAGCACCATACCAGAAGGTCATTTTACGCTTGGTTTTAACCCGTTTTAGCTGATTAAAAATGTGTGAACGCATGGGAGCCATCCCCGCACCACCACCGACAAACACCATTTCGGCATCGGTTTCTTTGACAAAAAACTCACCGAATGGGCCTGAAATAATCACCTTGTCGCCAGCTTTTAAATTAAAGATATACGATGACATTTTGCCTGGGGGTAAATCATCCGATGGCGGCGTCGCAATACGCACGTTAAGCATAATCCGACCTTTTTCATCCGGATAGTTTGCCATTGAATAAGCACGTAATACGTCTTCATCAACCTTTGATACCAGTTTGAATAAATCGTATTTTTCCCAGTCGTCGCGGTACTCAGCAGGAATATCAAAATCAGCGTAGCGAACTTCATGCGCTGGTGCTTCAATTTGAATATACCCTCCCGCCTTAAACAGCACCTCTTCACCTTCTGGCACTTTCAGCAGTAGCTCTTTAATGAAAGTGGCTTGGTTATTGTTTGATATAACCTCACACTCCCACTTTTTCACGCCAAAGATTTCTTCATCAATTTCCAGCTCCATGTCGCTACGCACTGCAACCTGACAAGCAAGACGACAACCTTCTTTGGCTTCTTTCTTAGTAATATGTTCAAGCTCTGTGGCAAGAATATCGCCCCCACCCGATTTCACGGTCACACGACACTGTCCACAAGTACCACCGCCGCCACAGGCTGAAGGAATAAAGATATTATTACCCGCTAAGGCGCCCAGCAGTTTATCACCCGCGGGGGTGCGAACCGCCTTTGACGCATCATCGTTAATCCCTATGGTCACCGCACCTGTGTTCACTAATTTACTTTTGGCGAGTAAAATCACCATCACTAGCAGGCTTACTACTATGGTAAACATGCCAATACCAATTGCCATTTCCATTAAATGCACCTTCTCATTAATCTGTCATTTTGCTGTAAGGAATTCATATGCTGTTTCCCAATGCTTTACAGCGTAATGCCAGCGAAAGACATAAAACCTAATGCCATCAAACCTGTAGTAATAAAGGTAATACCAATACCTTGCAGGCCTTCTGGAATTGCGTTGAACTTCATGCGTTCACGCAGCCCCGCTAATAACACAATTGCCACTGCCCAACCCACTGCACTGCCCGCGGCAAACACGGTTGATTCTGCTAAGTTGTAATCTCGGTTAGCCATAAAGATCACCCCAGCGAAAATGGCACAGTTAACCGTTAATAAAGGTAAGAAAATACCTAGGCTCTGGTACAAACTTGGGATGTATCTTTCTAAAAACATCTCTAAAATTTGCACTAATGCCGCGATAACGCCGATGAAGGTAATTAACTGTAAGTAGCTAATATTAAGATCAGCCATTCCAGCCCACGCCAGCGCACCAGGCGCTAGCACATTAACATAAATGAGCTGGTTAATTGGCACCGCTAACATCATGACCACGATCACCGCGATACCAAGACCAAAAGAGGTGGAAACCTTTTTTGATACCGCTAAAAACGTACACATACCCAAGAAAAATGACAGCGCCATGTTGTCTATAAAAGCGGCTTGGATAAAGAGATTAATATAGTGTTCCATGCTTATCCTCGCTTACGCTGAACAACATTAATGGCCCAAATCATCACACCAATCAAAAAGAAAGCGCTCGGTGGTAAAGTGAACATTTCATTCGGTAAATACCAACCATCATTCGCTACGGTGGTAAATATCTCATGGCCAAAGAGTGAGCCTCTGCCTAATAGCTCACGTACAAAGGCAACCCCAAGTAGAATAACGCCATAGCCCATGGCATTACCCACGGCATCAACCAATGCAAGATGCGGCGGGTATTTCATTGCAAAGGCTTCTGCGCGCCCCATAATGATACAGTTTGTGATAATCAAGCTGACAAAAACAGATAGCTGTTTTGACAGCTCATACGCCACATCTTGTAACACCATATCGACGATAATCACCAAAGAGGCTATCACCGTCATTTGCGCGATAATACGCACACTGTTTGGAATGAAGTTGCGGATGGTTGAAATAATCAAATTAGAAAATACCAACACAAATGTTACCGCAAGGGTCATCACTAATGCGGTTTGCATTGAGTTACTGACCGCAAGTGCTGAACACACCCCCAACACCTGCATAGCAACAGGGTTATTCGCAAAAATTGGCGAAGTTAGTATGTCTTTTGTAGAAGTTGACCGACTCATTTACTTCACCTCCGTTTTGGCAAATGTGTGTAAAAAGTTTTGATAACCTTCAACACCAAACCAGAACTCAACCGCTTTTTGAATACCGACACCCGTTCGAGTGGCGCCAGAAACGCCATCAACCCCGTGTATATCACCTGCTTTGGCACCGCCTTTAACCACTTTGATGGCAATTTTGCCTTTTTCATCAAAGAGTTTTTTACCTTGCCACAATGCATTCCACTGCGGATCGGTCACAAAATCTGCGATACCTGGGGTTTCACCGTGTTCATAAAACACAATATTCTTAATGGTGTTTAAATCAGGCTCGACCGCTAAGTAGCCATAAATCATTGACCACAAACCTTTACCATAAATAGGCATCACAATACTGCTTAGCTGACCTTGGTCATCAAACACTTCAAAAATACGTACCTGATCAGCACGGCTCTTAATTTTGGCAATGTCCTTTTTCGGTTTGCGTGAGGTTTCAGGATTAATTGCCGCCATGCGACCATCAAAGTCTAAAATGTTCTCTTGCTCAATGAACTGGCCGCTTTCTAAATCAACAAGTTTAGGTTGAACTCGGCTGGCAAATAATTCACGAAAATCACCTGAATTGCTTTCTATACCGGCCGCTTTTAGCACAAACTGTTGCACTTCATCGCGCTTTTTAACCAGTTTTCTTTCTTTCAAAATTTCGGCGGTGCCAGTGATCATGAAAGAACACACTAAACTCAGGCTGATAATGAAAACCATGGTTCCCACTACTGAATCTTTTTTAAAGGCCATGGCGTTTTAGTCTCCGCTTGATGTTGGCTCTCGCCACCAGATAATCGAATAACGGTGCCCATAAATTGGCAAATAAAATGGCTAACATAATGCCTTCTGGCAGCTTGACGTTAAGCACTCGAATCAATACCGTCATAAAGCCAATCAATGCCCCATAAGCATATTTAGCATTGCGGGTATAAGAGGCGGTGACAGGGTCTGTTGCCATAAACATCATCCCCATCGCAAAGCCACCCGTGACCAAATGCCAGGTCCAGGGCATGGTTGCCATCGCATTTTTAGCTGGGCCAAATAGATTGAACAAAATAGCCGTGGCTATCATGCCTAACATCACACCCGCTACCACACGCCAATCGGCCACGCGGGTCATCAGTAAAATGCCACCACCGATTAAAATCGCTAACGTGCTGGTTTCACCGATTGAACCAACGGTAAATCCAAAGAAGTTATCCCACCATAATGGATCACTTAATGCGCTAATCCAGCTCACATCAGCAAAACTGATTTTATTTGCCGCGGCCAAGCCTAAGGTGGTTGCACCTGAATACCCGTCGACCGCAACAAACTGGCTGATCGCCGCCACTTCTGTTGGGTAGGCAAAATAGATAAATGCATATCCGGCTAAAGCGGGGTTTAGGAAGTTGTATCCCATACCGCCGAACATTTCTTTGGCCACAATCACGCCAAAACTAATGCCTAACGCCATGATCCACAACGGTGTCGATACCGGTAAAATCAGCGAAAATAATAACGCTGTAATAAAGAAGCCTTCATGCAACTCCTGACCACGCATTCTGGAAAATATTACTTCCCAAAATAAATTAACCAGTAAGGCAGTTAGGTAAAAAGGCACGTAAAAGCTGGCACCGTATGCAAATAAGCTTAAAACACCAGACTCAGACGTTAAGCCTGAAAACAGCATATTAAAAATCGCTAAATGCCATGATGCAGGAGCCGTTGCCCCTTCGATAATAGCCTGTTGGGCCTGCAAACCAATGTTGTACATACCAAAGAAAACCGCAGGTAATAAACACATACCCACAATATGCATAGTACGTTTTACATCAATCGCATCCCTGACATGAACTTGTCCCTTGGTGCTGCGACCATGGGCAATCCATAATGAACGCAAGTATTTGCGCATCGAATCGCCGTGCTCATAATACTTGTCTTGGGTAGACGGTTTTTTAATAGGCTTACTCATTAACCTTCCCTCTCGATAATATCTAGGCAAGCACGTAATTCTTTACCAAAATCATACTTTCCGGGACAAACAAAGGTGCATAGCGCAAGATCTTCCTCATCTAATTCCAGTGCACCAAGTAGCTGAGCTTCATCGGTATCACGAACCACAAGGTCACGAATAAGTAAGGTAGGTAAAATATCCAGCGGCATAACCCGTGCTAATTGACCAAATGCCATCATTGCGCGCGGAGAGCCACCAGCATGGGTGGTGAAATCGAATAATTTTTTAGTGCGGCTAAAGCCCGACATCATAATGCCTGTTAGGCTGAACTTATTTTTATCCTTGCGCACCCAAGGTAACAACTCGTGTTTGTCATCTTCAGACAGCACACAAATTTGATTATGGAAACGTCCTAAATAATCATAAACACCCGCTGCGGTATGACCGTTTAGCACACTGCCAGAGACGACTCTAGAGTGGATGTCTTTGATTTTACCTGTCACGATAGGCGTTAACTGCGCGCCTAATTGCGTCCGTACTAAACGCGGCTCAAGCACATTAGGACCTGAAAAAGCCACCACGCGATCGGTATATAATTCGCCAGTCAAAAATAATTTGCCGTAGGCAATAACATCTTGGTAGCCCAAATGCCACACCGGACGTTCAACACTTGCGGGTAATAAGAAATGAATATGGGTGCCCACTAATCCCGCTGGGTGAACGCCATTAAAGCGCTGAACAGAAACCTGTTTTAACTTGGTGGCAGCTTCTGCACTGAGCAAAGATGCCTGATCGTCCTGACACAGAAAAACCTGACCTTCCGTTAAATAACTCAGCACTTGCAACCCTGCTTCAAATGCCTGAGTTTGCTCAGCAATAATCACCCGAGGATTTGCCGCAAGTGGATTGGTGTCAATTGCGGTGACAAATATGCCCGCTGGCTGACTGTCTAACTGAGGAACACGAGAAAATGGACGAGTACGTAATGCGGTCCATAGGCCACTGTCGACTAAATTATCAACCACTTGCTGACGAGAAAGTTGGCCTAAGTCATCATAGCGACTAAAGCTTTTAGCTTGCTGTACTTGGTCGCATTCAATCACTACAGCTTGCAACACACGCTTTTCACCGCGTTGAATTGCGCTGACTTTGCCACTAGCTGGCGCGGTAAATTTGATCCCAGGGGTTTTCTTATCTTCAAAAAGCGCTTGGCCTTTGATGACATGATCACCTTCCTCAACCAACATGGTAGGTTTTAGGCCTACATATTCTTCACCTAATAACGCTACGGTCGTGGCTTTTTCACCGTCAAACACTTGCTGGATAGGTTCACCAGCAATCGGCACATCTAAGCCGCGTTTAATGGTTATTATTTGGTTTGAAACACCTGCCATTAGTATCACCATCAAGAAAAATTCGATGAGTAATTTTAAATCTTTGCTAATGCTAATGTACGAACCCAGATCACACTAACGAGGTATTGTGTAATTTTAAAACATGATAATTGGCGACTATTGTGAAACAGATCACTTGTGGGACTTAAGAATACAAAAAAATGTCATTTTTACTACAAAAACAATATTCACCTTAGACGGTAAAATAGCCTCGCCTAATCCCGTAAATTAAGGAATTAGGCGGTTGATGTTAACAAGGCACAATTAAAGCGTTGTAACTTACCATCAATAAGTTGATAACAGCCATCCATTTGATTGAGCGCTGTGGTGCGGTGGCTTATCATCAACACGGTTTTATGCTCAGCAAATGCAAATAACGTGGCGAGGATCTCGCGTTCAGTATGCTTATCTAGGCCTTCAGTGGGTTCATCCAGTAAGAGTAATGGCGCATCACGAAGCAATGCTCTGGCCACCCCAATACGCCGTTGCTCGCCGCCGGATAACTGCCTGCCGCCCTCACCCATCCACATGTTTAATGGCTTTTCGCCGACTAACAAATGACCTAAACCAACTTGGTGCAGCACCTGTTGTAGTTTGTCATCGTGTGCAGTACGTTTTTCATTGGCGATATAAGGCAATGCCAACACTAAATTGTCGCGTAACGTACCACTAAATAGGTGCACTCGCTGGCTGACAACCGACATTGCCGCGCGCAGATTCGCTTCACTGTAATCGGCAATAGGCTGACCATCTAACAGTATGGACCCTGATTCTGATTGCCACTCTCGAGTGATCATATTCAACAAGCTAGATTTACCGCAGCCTGTTTTGCCTAAAATAGCCACTTTTTCTCCCGCGGCTAATGTAAGATTGACCCCTTGTAATATTGGCTGATTTTGTTGGTAGCTAAAATGTAAATTACTGATATCTAATGCGCCTGTTTGGGCAATCAAATTCCCATTGCTAACAAACTGCACCGCTGGAGCCTGCTCAGTCAACGCACTCACACGCTGGGCGGCTAACACTGTGCTCGATAAATGCTGAAACGCGCCTGCAACGGGCATCATCATTTCTAAGCAAGCCATAGTCGCAAACACGACCATCGCAAATAAGGGGCCTGGTGGTACGGCGTCACCGACTCCTTTAGCGGCAACATATAACATCAACAATACCGCAAAACCATTGGTTAGAATTAAGATGGCCTGACTTAATCCAGTAATTTTCGCCATGGTCAATTGGCTGCTAAAAAAACGCTGTTGCTGTTGATATATTCTGGCTAAGTAGTCTTGATTGGCTGCAAATAAACTTAACTCAGCCTGGCCTTGGATCACATCAAGTAAATGCACCCTCAGCTTTTGCTTTGTTTCAATCAGTGCCTGACCCGGCGCTTTACCTAATCGATAAAAGACAGTCGGTAATACCAATAAAACCACCAGCAAAAAACCACACAGGGTTAACGCTAAACCAGGGTCAAACCAGGCAATAAATGCGTATAGCGCAACTATCATTAATAATGAGGCGCTGATTGGGATCAGCAAGCGTAGATACAAATGGTCTAAGGTATCGATATCGGCAACTAAGCGATTCAATAAATCCCCTTTTCTTAGGCCCTGCAAATTAGCGGCACTAAGCGGCAATAACTTTTGCCACGCCCATACGCGTAATTCCGTTAATAGCTTAAAGGTTGCCTCATGGGTAGCCAAACGCTCACCGTATCGGCTTGCCGTGCGTGCTATTGATAGAAATCGCACGCCACCTGCTGGGGTAAAAAAATTAAATGCTTGTGCTGTTAGTACCGTTAACCCCGCCACCGCTGTGGCTGATAAAAACCAACCCGATAAGGATAACAATCCAACCCCAGCCAACAGGGTAATAAAACTGAGCAGCAAGCCCGTTAGCATCATTAACCATTGACGACGAAATAGTTTTAGAAATGGGAGCAAGACTTTCATACCTTAGCCTCCTGCTGTAGCAACTGATAAAACTTGCCCTTTGCAGCCATTAAAGTGGTGTAATTCCCCTGTTCAATGACGCTCCCTTTATCAAGCACAATAATGCTATCAAAACAGGTCAATTCTTCGAGTTTATGAGTTACCATAATCGCGGTGTTATCGGTAATGGCTTGCGATAACGCCTCCATTACTGCCTTGGCACTTTGCTCATCTAAACTGGCGGTCGGTTCATCCAGCACAAAGACACTGGCTTGTTGACTTAACGCTCTGGCCAGCGCAATCCGTTGGGCTTGCCCTACTGACACCCCAGATGACTGATCGCTAATCATCGAGTGTAACCCTTGGGGATGTTGCTGCACAAAATCGGCAACTTGCGCTTTTTCAAGTAAATCCATGATAGCGGACTCACTCAAGTTAGGCCTGCCTAAAGCGACATTTTCAGCAATCGTGCCATGAAATAGCTGTGGGTCTTGACCAAGCCAAGCAAGATGCTTACGCCAATGCGCCATGCTGATAGCGTTAAAGGGTTTGCCATTAATTAACAATTCTCCCTTGTAAGGTAAAAAACCTAACAATGCCTGCAACAGGCTGGTTTTACCTGCGCCGCTTGCACCAACAACCGCAACATGCTGTCCAGCCTTAATGCTAAATGACACTGGACCAAGCAAACACTGCCCATCGACACTCATTACCTGTAAATGATTGGCTACAATATCAACCTGACTAAGATCAATCATCTCATTTCCAGATTGTGCAGCACTATGGGTTAACGGAAAATCAAGTAATTCAACTAATGACTCAGCCGCACCAATGGCTTGTGCTTTAGCATGGTAATGGGTGCCTAAATCTCTTAGGGGTTGGTAAAATTCAGGCGCTAAAATCAACACGAACATGCCGGTAAATAAACTGATCCCTAAGTCATAATGACCAAAATCCAGATGGTCTAGATAACTAAAGCCGAAATAAACTGCCAGTACCGCAATGGATAACGCGGCAAAAAACTCTAATACGGCTGAACTTAAAAAAGCTAAGCGTAAAACCGACATAGTGCGGCTTCTAAAGTCTTCTGATGCCTGATGAATTTGACTCACTTCCGCTTCGCCACGGTGAAATAACTTTATGGTACTTAACCCCTGCAAGCGATCCATAAAGTGACCACTTAAGCGGCTTAAGGCGGTAAAGTTTTTACGGTTAGCATCGGCAGCCCCCATTCCCACTAAAATCATAAACATTGGAATTAACGGTGCCGTGCCTAATAACACTAAACCCGCAGCCCAATTTAACGGGAATACCACCACTAAAATACACAGCGGAATAAATGCCGCTAACATCATTTGTGGCACATACTTACTGTAAAAGTCATGTAAGTCTTCAACTTGTTCAAGCACGATACTGGCCCAGGCACCGGCTGGCTTGCCCTTAATGAAAGCAGGGCCTAATGCGACTAACTTATTTAACACAGCTTGCCTAATATCTTGTCTTAAGCGCTTGCTGGCCTCAAAGCTACATTGTTCTCGTCCATACGCTAAAGCCGCCCGAATGATGAGTAAGGCGCCTAAACCGATAAAATAGGAGGTTAGTTGATCAACAGGAAGCTTGGCCATAATCACGCCCTGTAAAATTTGGGCAATGCAGTAGGCTTGGCCAATGATGGCAGCACCGTTAAGTAAACCACATACAATGGCGAGTTTTAGGTAAATACCACATGCAGATTGTTGCGACTTAAGCCACTTTGCTAATGACTTTTCTAACGACTTATCCATGAAACTCCAACAACATTTCTTGATGCCAAACCTTAAAAGGGCAAATGAATGACAGCAATGAAAATAGATTATTAACAAGAGAAGGTAGCGTGTTAACAGGCAGTATCGCAGTAGTGGCCTATCTAATACAGTTGATCAATTAATAATGTTAACTGCCGCACAGTTTATGATAAGTAACCTTAATCAATCTAAGGGGATAGCGCCGTATTTTACCAGTACGTGCCAGAGCAATTTTAAATCTTGAATTTTTTTAGCATGGCTGGAGCGTTCGCTCCAACTGGTAGGTTGTTTGCACAAGGCATATGCTGCCTCGCCAATAATGGCGGCATTGATCAGCTGTTCTTGAGCAACGGCACGCGCCACATTGGGCATATTTGCGCCGCGAAAATCACTCGGCACGTCATCAAGAGCAAGTTGATAGCCCCCGTGCCAAGCTAATTGGATATCATACTCATCGCATAAAGCTTGTAACGATTCACCTACCTGAGTTTGTTTAAAGCTGGGGTCGGCCACCAGCATATCGATGTCATCATCTAACGACACTTCACCATGAATTTGAGCTTCAATATAATGGTCTAGGTTACAGCTAGGCTGTCGCTTGAATCGCCCTTCCAGCGAATCGGTTAAGTCTGCCACTAAATGATCGATCAATAAGGTCGGTTTAAGCCCTGTGATCCCCAAGGCGTAATGGCGCTCAAAACTTTCACTTAATAAGGCCGCCAAAACACCATCAAAACAGTTGATGGTGCCTTTCTCTTTCGGTAAACGGTAAGAGTCCATGTAACTAAAAGTGCAACGAGACAATATTTGAGGACGGGTTACAAAGTAACAACTGCCAAAACGAGGTGCAGGGCCCAAAGCACATAGTCCTAAATCTAAAGCGCCATACTTAGGACGATGCTTAATACCTGAATAACATTGGCCAAATAACTGGTTTTCCCAATGGTCTCGTGGGCCGCCTAACTCAGGCGACAGTTGGCCGTTGGAAATATGGGTCTCAAACTGACTTTTGTAGTGACCATCTTTGATCAAGCCATCAACCACTTTTAAGCCGCGACTGTCTAATCTATCGGGGTGAAAATGCAATGCTACCCGCCCATGCTGGGTTAATTGGCGCATGGCCACTTGTAAGGTGTGGGTAGAAATATTTGACATTAACAGCACATTTTTAATTAACGCATGGGCAGGATCGCGAAGCCCTAAGGCGATCTTTTCAATATGGGTGAGTGCCGCTAATTTTGAAGTCATTGATGCCTTAATAGAAAATAGGATTAAAATAAACGCGAAATAAACCAAAGTGAATGCGCAATAATTAAAAATCACCTCACAACATCTAGGTTGTAAAATGCACCAAGTAATTCATTGTATGCAATATTGCACCATTTCGCACTGATGATTAACACTTTTTCACCCTTTGTTACAATGTGTTTTGATAGCACTGCTAGGGCTTTTCAGGTAAGATGCACGCCCGCCGATATTGGCCACCTTTAATATATTTAACAACTTAGGTTGTTAATTGAGATGTAATCTATGAGTTTTGAAAACCTAGGACTAAGTGCTGCAATTTTAAAAGCAGTTGCCAAACAAGGTTACGACACCCCATCCCCTATTCAAGCCCAAGCCATTCCTGCAGTGTTAAAGCGTCAAGACGTGATGGCTGCCGCGCAAACAGGCACAGGTAAAACAGCGGGATTTACCCTACCAATCCTCGAATTATTATCTCAAGGTGCTCCAGCTAAACGCGGTTATGTACGTACTTTGGTATTAACGCCCACCCGTGAACTTGCAGCACAAGTACAAGAAAGCGTGGCCACTTACGGTAAACATTTACCGCTTAAGTCTGCCGTGGTATTCGGTGGCGTGTCTATTCAGCCTCAACTTGCTGCATTAAAAAATGGTGTGGATATTCTGGTTGCCACGCCCGGGCGCTTATTGGATTTATATCAGCAGCGTGCCATTAACTTTGATCACCTTGAGATCTTAGTACTCGATGAAGCCGATCGCATGTTGGATATGGGCTTTATTCGCGACATTCGTAAAATTCTGTCTTTTTTACCCACAAAAAGACAAAACTTGATGTTTTCGGCGACCTTTTCAGATGAAATCCGTGAATTAGCCAAGGGGCTGGTCAACAACCCTGTCGAGATATCGGTCACACCAAGAAACAGTACAGCCAATAGTGTTGAACAAAGCATCTATGCATTAGATAAAACCCGTAAATCAGCGGCATTGATTGAGCTGATAAAAATCAATGACTGGCATCAGGTATTGGTTTTTTCTCGTACCAAACATGGCGCGAATCGTTTAGCCAAAAGTTTAGAAGCCGCTGGCATTTCAGCCGTGGCTATTCACGGTAATAAAAGTCAAACCGCGCGCACCAAAGCGTTAGCCGACTTTAAACGTGGCGCAGCACAAGTGATGGTTGCCACCGATATTGCCGCACGCGGTATTGATATCGACCAACTGCCGTTTGTGGTTAACTTTGATCTTCCTCAAGTGCCTGAAGACTATGTGCACCGCATTGGCCGTACCGGTCGTGCTGGAGCATCGGGTCAGGCCGTTTCGTTAGTCAGCGAAGAAGAAGGCAAATTATTGCGTGAAATTGAAAAGCTGATTAAACGTCAGATCACCCGCAATGTATTGCCAGGGTTTGAGGCCAACTTTAATCTGGCTGACACCCTACTGAGTGCTGGCGCACCCAAAAAATCGGCAGGCCGTTCAACCCATTCTCGCACCAAAAGCTCAACCTCTGGACAGGATAATAAAATCCACCAAAGAAGAAGCAATCATGGTGAGCAAAAAAGCCAAAATGGCCATACCGCCACTGAAGGTGCTGCCACAAAAAGCCGCCCACCAAGACGTAAAAAGCCATTAGTTGATTTAGGCCCTAAGTTTGCTAATCGAGCACAAACGCCAAAATCGACTGAGACTAAAGCCTCTGACAATAAAGTGAACAAAGCCAACGCTAAGCCGCAGAAAGCGCAAACTGGCGACACGGCGGCAAAGCCAAAGGTTGACCCTTATGCCAATGCAAGGCTAAAGCTTAAGTTGAAAGAGTAAGCAAAGTTGATTCACGCATTGAATCGCAATAGATAAATAAAATTGGAGGCACTAGGCCTCCATTTTTATGCAACACTGTAAGCTTAACGGCCTTGAAACTGACCGATATAATTCCTATTTATCGCTATGGGATGAGATAGTGACCCGCTCTTGATTTGATAAACGTATTTCAATGCCGTCCACTGTGGTTATTTTTCTTGCGTGGATATCTTTTTTACGAACTTGGTATTGGGTTGACATCGCCTCAATGGGCGAACTTATTTGCACCGTAACAATACGATTATCATCAAACCAACTCCATCCCCAAAATGCTGCAGTAGACAGCATAGAGAACGCAATGACACCATAAATAATCACTTTATTAAATAAAGGGTTTTGTGTCTGTAAAGCAATGGTTTGCTGTGTTTTACTGGGCTTTTTTCTACCGTGACGTAAATAAAATAACGCCGCAATAATGACCAATAGGGTGACTAAAATTTTAGTTAGCACAAACAGCTCCTTTTTATAAGAAGTCCTATTGTACATAAAATTCAGCACAATACTGTGACCATTACTGACATAAAAGCGGATGGCTCACCTCGATATAGCCAATGATATTTTCGATAAGAAAGTTGGTTTGGAATATGGCCTGCGGCCACAAAGGTCGTGGCGCTTCGCCCACACCAGACCAAAGGGGCAAAACGCACGCTTTTTTTACAAAAGAAGCCCTTTGGAAACCCTCAGCGCCCCAGACGAAAAATGCTGAAAAGGGCATATTTTCGATGGGGTTCGATCCAGCTTTAAACTTCATTTGTAGTCCGCTTCGGTCATTGTCAGCTAATACAAAATCTCCCTAACGCTTCCGATAGGTATCTGAAGTAAATGGATTTACAAATGTCACGGTGGAAGGGATGCCAAAGAGTGACCATGGCCTAACGAAAGCTAACTTGGCATACATGCCAAGCTCACCGACTTTTCTCGATGACCTCAATTCAAATTGAGTCTTTTTGCTTTTTATAATTGCCACAAATACAGTCACAACGAAGATGCGAAAATTTCAGGTGTAAACGCGGTTGTGACTTACCCAATACAGCTTTAATTAAAACATTGAATTAAGACTATAAATTAGATTAAAGTATCAAAAATTAAGGACAAAATAGGGTAGCCTCGAACAAATTCATCGAGTGTGCCATTCAGGGAAGAAAAAGCCATTCGTTAACAGTGCCTATCAGCTCCCTTGTTAAAGTTTACTGTGACCCACTAATTTATTGAAGCAAACGGTCGGGGCACTGGTGTTAATAATCAAACAGACCTTTCATACATAGTGTTTTCTCTTTTAGAATCGACACATTGGTTAACTGTATCAATAGACCGAATGATTGAGTTATTTCCAGATGCTGCCAATGCGAGGAAAGGAAAAAAATCGAAATTTAATATAGGACCTAAAGAAAACACCAGAAACAGAAAGTAAAAATATAACAAAGCAGATATTTCAGTGGTACGCTGTAAAATGTCCACATCTGCCTATATATTATTGACTTTGTTGAGTATTTATGATTAAACTCTACGCATACCTATAGAGGTGAGCGGACACCCTTACTACTTGGTTATCCCTCTTGACTAATGGATGACTAAGCTGGGACGTTAGTGGATAAAACATCGGTCTAATGTATGTAGTGACTATCTTTTACGTAGGTTGTGTCCGTGGAATAAACCCAGCGAAAGCTGTAATGCCGATCAGATAAGCACTTTTTAGATCGGTTGACCGATCTACTGGTTGATGTATAAAGGCCTGCAACAGAGAT
>NZ_JAPDMX010000011.1 GCF_025971955.1 Shewanella subflava | reverse complement strand
CGAGTGGCCAAAGGGATCAGACTGTAAATCTGACGGCTCAGCCTTCGAAGGTTCGAATCCTTCTCCCTCCACCATTTTACATCTTCTAGTCTTGCCATTTTATTTGTTTATCACTGCTTAATTTATCTGCCTATCCAGCACCTACAACGACTTTATTTAATCATCATCTCAATTCATTGTCGTTAACATCATCAGCCTTTTTATTTCTTGCTAGGTTTACATGCTTTTTTTCTTTAAGATTAGCCCATTAATAACATGATGAGAAAATACCATGCCATCGAACTGGGTAAATCAGGCTATTGCCAAAATTGATGCGGATTATCAGCGTTCTGCCGACACTCACCTAATTAAGCTTGATTTACCTCAACTTCAAGGTATCGATATTTATCTTAAAGATGAAAGTACTCACCCAACCGGTAGTTTGAAACATCGATTAGCCCGTTCGTTGTTCCTTTACTCTTTGTGCAACGGCTGGATTAATCAAACTACCACCATTATTGAGTCATCATCAGGCAGTACCGCTGTTTCTGAAGCCTACTTTGCACGTTTGATTGGTCTGCCCTTTATTGCCGTGATGCCTAAGTCAACCGCAAAAAAGAAAATACAACAGATTGAGTCATACGGTGGTCAATGTCATTTTGTGGATAACAGCGGTCAAATATATGCAGAGTCTGAGCGCCTTGCAAAAGAGCTGAACGGCCATTATATGGACCAGTTTACCTATGCAGAACGAGCCACAGACTGGCGCGGAAACAACAATATTGCTGATTCGATTTTCATTCAAATGCAACGTGAGCCACACCCTATTCCACATTGGATTGTCATGAGTCCGGGTACTGGCGGCACATCGGCCACCATTGGACGTTATATTCGTTATCAGCAACTCTCCACTCAACTATGTGTTGTCGATCCCGAAAACTCGGTTTTTTATGATTATTTTCATAGTGGCGATAAATCGATAACGGGCACTGCCGGAAGTAAAATTGAAGGTATTGGCCGTCCAAGGGTAGAGCCCTCTTTCATTGCAGGTGTTGTGGATGAAATGCAAAAAATACCTGATGCTGCATCAATCGCCACGATCCAATGGCTAGAGGGTTTAATTGGCCGTAAAACGGGGGCTTCCACTGGAACCAATCTTTACGGCGCATTGCAATTAGCCACACGAATGCAACTTAACGGTGAGAAAGGCTCAATTGTCACTTTGATTTGTGATGCTGGGGAAAGGTATTTAGATACCTATTATAATCCGCAGTGGATTAGCGATAACATTGGCTGTTTTAAGCAATTTGAAACCCAATTAGTGAGCTTCAATCAAACGGGTCGTCTCGAACGATTAGATTGCTAGTTGAGGAATGCTGTGATTGGTTAAGACCTTATTCATTTCAATAAGGTCAAAATAACATTGTGAATCTGCATGATTTCAACAATCAGGCTAACGTGATTTACCTCATACTGATGGTACAGAATCTAAAAACAACCTGATAGCGATCAAGATTGTAAATAAATGATGCTAATCAATATTCAAATATTTGTGCGTTTGAATTGATAAACGCCAGTTTCTGGCAATACAGATTTTCATCGCCAGTTCGGTTGCTCGGGGCTTTTGACTAATGGGCTGCAAACAGATAGTTTTACCTGTTAAGTCAATATCACTGAGCAGCGTATCTAATTCTTCGATGTGTTTATCTGTCGCGATAGGATGCTTAATTTCATTGGCACGCTCAAGGGCTTGAGACAATACTTTATAGCCACCTTTCATATTAATTTTTGGTGAAACCGTGACCCAAACGTCCGGATGACAGTTCACTTTAAATGTGCCTGAAGTTTCAATCTGGACACTGTACCCCGCATCAATTAATTGCTCTGTTAATTGAGTTAAATCATACAAACAAGGCTCACCACCGGTAATGACCACATGTTTTGCGGTAAATCCTTTTTGAGTAAATGCCGCGATTAAGCTTTTTGCATCATGATCAGCCCAACGGCCAATAGTGCCATCGACGGTAATCACTTGTTGCGGAGCAACCTTGTTTTCAATCAATACATCCCACGTTTGTTTGGTATCACACCAAGAGCAGCCAACCGGACAGCCTTGTAAACGAACAAAAAGTGCAGGTACCCCCGTAAAAGAGCCTTCACCTTGGATCGTTTCAAATACTTCATTGACGGGATAATTCATTGTTCACCAGCTTTCATTTATTGGGGCGGCATTTATAGTGTATTTCAACTTCAGTATCAAGGAAACAGCCCAATAAAGGCGCATTAATTTTGCTATTACAGGAAACACTGCGATAAAATAGTCGTTCATCAGAGCCCTTTTTCTCGTTAGTTTCTCATTAGGTTATTACTCATGTCACAAGCACCATCATCGCCTACCAAAGCATTAGTCGTTTTTAGCGGCGGACAAGACTCAACCACCTGCCTTATTCAAGCCCTTGCTGAATATGATGAAGTGCATGGGATCACGTTTGACTACGGTCAGCGACACAGGCAAGAAATTGATGTAGCCAAAACATTAGCTGCGCAGCTGAAGCTGGCAAGTCATAAGGTATTAGACACCACCTTGCTTAATGAATTAGCGATATCGGCACTGACGCGAGATTCAATTCCAGTATCACATGAATTAATGAACAATGGTTTGCCTAATACTTTTGTCCCCGGTAGAAATATTTTGTTTCTCACTTTAGCGGGAGTTTATGCCTACCAGTTAGGCTGCGACGCAATTATCACTGGCGTGTGTGAAACAGACTTTTCTGGCTACCCAGATTGTCGCAATGAGTTTGTTCAATCAATGCAGCAAAGTTTAGCTTTGGGAATGGATAAACCAGTCAAAATCATTACGCCTTTGATGTGGCTAAATAAAGCCGAAACATGGGCTTTAGCGGATAAATATCAACAATTAGACTTAGTAAAACAACAAACATTAACCTGTTATAACGGTATAGTTGGTGATGGATGCCAAGATTGCCCATCATGTTTGTTACGTCAACGCGGGCTAGATGATTACTTACAAAACGCTGAACAGGTGATGCAGTCTTTAAACGCTAAAGTGCACTCAGTAAAATAGAGGTTTTGATGGCTAAAGCACCACTATCTGGCGTAAAACCCAATCAATTTACGCTCATTATAAGTCTCATTTGCATTGTGTTGTTTGCATTAGCTATGACATCCCCAATGATTGTCGATACCTATTCAATATTTAAGTTCGACCATAATGCCATTTCAAACGGGCAAGTTTGGCGTATTTTTAGTGGTAATTTACTGCATACCAATGCTTGGCATTTAACCATGAATTTAGCTGGGTTATGGGTAATTGTATTTCTGCATGAGCTGCACTACAAAAGACATACGAACAAACTCGCCTTACTATTTATAAGCCTTTGTATATTAGAAGGCATTGGCCTTTACGTTTTTTATCCTGAGTTACTTACCTATGTCGGCTTAAGCGGCGTACTTCATGGGTTATTTGCTTTCGGTGCAATCATGGATATTCGTAAGGGATTACGTTCAGGCTATCTATTGCTTCTGGGAGTGATGGCTAAAGTGGCTTACGAGCAATACTTTGGGGCGAGTGCTGGCATTGCAGAATTGATTAATGCCAGAGTGGCAACTGAATCGCATCTTGTTGGCGTGATTGCAGGGGTAATTTGTGCTTTGTTTTGGAGTTCTGTTGCTTATCGCTTCAGATATCGAAAGTAATTTATTTGAGCTTGATTAAGCGAGCACTGATGGCTTACTGCATCGCTATTTTTAATTGTTCAGTACCGCAAAACTCAGCAAAGCCTAAGCCTTCACCATAGGGATTAACTTGAGTCGCTAAATTAACCACGCGATAACAATAATCACCTTGCTTAACGATTCTATTAGGATCTAATCTGTGATTGTAACTATGAGGTTGGCTTAAATCTTGTTTTTGGTGTATTTCAATATAGTCTCTGTCAGCATCCATCTCACTCATAGTACCAACCATAGATATTGAAGCCGTTTGCCGCCCTACCATAGCATCAAACTCCTGTTCATTGATTTGCTGTAAAAAGTGCCTTGATGCACGTCTAATATCTTCTGATGTAAGGTTTGATGGAGCGGCAGAGCTTTTATCAACCCGAGACAATGTATTAGATTGCTCATCCTTGGGTTCAGTTGGCGGTGCTTTATTCTGCGGTATGGCTTTATCGGTTACCTCTGCCTCATTCGCAATGCTACCCTTGTCGTCTGACTCTATTGCAGTAGGAACAATTATTGTAGGTTTTTCTAAGTCTGGCTGAGTATTTAATTGTTGTGCTGGAATATCATTTAACGTCTTATGAGGCTTGTCATCAATATTTTCTTTATTCGAGTTGGCAGCATTTACCATGGCTTCATATTGCTCAGTGGTAATGATGTAACTATTGATTTTTAGAGCAGCTTGGGGGGTAACTAATCCATCTTTTCGTTGCTGATGACTTTGCTGCCAAAACAGCCCCAAAATACCGAACAATATAATGTGAATAACAATGGCCACAGCAATAGGTTTGACTAACCCACCATGACCTCTAGTGATGACATCATCGTTGTCATTCAAACTTTGAAGCTTGTTATCTTTATCCATAATCACTGCTATTTACAAATCCCCTTAAAGGTCAATTATCTCATGAGCAATACACAAGACCAGACAATTTAATTCCGCAAAGTCGGTAATATTTATTAATTTGAACGTTAAACCGCTGTAAAGTTCTGCGTAATTTAAAAAGTATGATGGTAATCCAACAAATTCAGCTTACACATGTAAGCTATGTGTAGTTTTTTTATTTATCCCCTGTTAGACTAACAGCGTATTTTACGTGACTAATAAGTAATAACACTATGGCAATCGTTTCAGACACAATAATTAGCGACTCAAATTCCCTAAACACTTCAGATTACAGTGTAAAAGAAGAACTAGCGAATGCCATTTCCCATGGGCTTGGGGTAGTCGCTGGCATCATCGGTTTAGTATTTATGCTAATAGATGCAAGGGATGATCTAAGCTCAATTCAAATGAGTGGCGTGATCATTTACGGGGCCAGTATCATTGTGTTGTTTTTGGCCTCAACCTTATACCACTCTAGCCGTACACTTGTATGGCGAAAACGATTTAAAATGGCTGATCACTGTGCCATTTATACCTTAATTGCGGGTACTTATACTCCCTTAATGCTAATTACCTTACAAGATGATAATGCATTAAACATTTTAACTGCTATATGGTGTTTGGCCTTGGGCGGAATTGTTTTCAAAACCTTGTTTATCGGACGCTTTAAAGCATTCAGTTTAATACTATACCTACTTATGGGCTGGCTTTGTGTCACTGTTATGCATGATCTTATTGCCAATATGAGTAAAACCAGTTTTAACTTGCTCATCACTGGTGGCTTATCATATAGCTTAGGAGTGATTTTTTATGCGAATAAAAAAATTCCCTACAATCATGCTATATGGCATTTTTTTGTACTAGGTGGTGCTTTCGCACACTTTTTTTGCATTTACCTCATTGTCACTCATTAGAATCCATGCCAGCAAACTCGACAGTTATTTAGCTGTTGTGTTTGCTTATCTGCTATGCAAGCATCATTTTTTGATGCAAAATCAATTATCCGTTTCCAAACATACAATAATATGTATACCGAGCATAAATGGACATCTGTAGAAAAAATTTTATTCGTTGTTAATGTCATTCCTGTCGGGAAGGTTTTACCTTATGGTAAAGTCGCCGATTTAGCGGGACTGCCCGGTCGTGCTAGATATGTATCACGGGCACTAAAACTTGCCCCCATTGAGGCTAATTTGCCCTGGCATAGAGTGATCAATTCTGCGGGTAAAATCTCATTCCCACCAAATAGCGATTTATTTCAAAAACAAACCGAGCTATTAAGATTAGAAGATATTGAAGTGAACCAGGGCAATATTTCATTGTCAAAATATTTATGGCAACCAGATATAGCGACATTAGTTATGACCCTTCCTTTTTAGGAAGCGTATTTTTAGGATGAAACACATTGCAAAAATCTCATTTAAAAACGATTCACAATGCTTTTTTATTACCTTCATTGATCGTTGGCACTATTATAATATCCCCAACAGTATTGGCTAATGACGCCGTTGTCGATGCAATTAAAATCGATGCACCTCTTGATGAGCAAGCAGTTGACACAAAAACTATTGATAATACGGTTTTATTAGCACCTTTAACTCCGCAAACTGCACACTATAAAGCCTACTATGGCAGCTTTGAATTAGGAGATGCGAAGTTCACGCTGCCTAAAACTGACAGTGGCTATTACAATTATTTTTTTGAAAGCGAAGTCGGTTTACTGATGTTGTCCGATGAACGGAAATTGCAAAGTGATTTTACCCTTGAAAATGGTAAATTAGTGCCATTTCGTTATGTCCATGAGCGCACAGGAACGGGCAGTGAATACACCGAACAAACAGCATTTGCACGTTCGCAAAATTTTATTCATACCATTTATAAACTTGATGCCCTAAAACTAGATTATCAAGAGACGATATTCGACCCTTTGATGGTCCAATTGCAATTCAGAATGGATGTCATTAACAACAAGAGACCATTAAATTACAAAATGGTTAAAGAAAAAGAAGTCGATGAATACGACTTTAAAATTATCGGCAATGAAACGATAACGGTTGCTGGAGGTACATTTGACACCGTTAAGTTTGAGGTTGTGCGCAACAGCACTAAAAGACAAACTTTTTTCTGGATGGCACCTAAACTTGCCTATTTACCGATACGATTAAGCCATTTCTCAAAAGGCAGTAAGCAATTAGATATTCAATTAGCGGATTATACTTTTGATAACCCCTTACCTGACATTCCAAGTTTAGATCTAGAACACGAACGAGCGATTTTCGAGGCTTACATGGCTGAAAAAGCTTTATTAACAGAAACTGAAACAGAGAAACAACAAGAATCAGAAGGTAATGTTAACCAAGAAGTCAGTCCTGATAAGTTTAGCGAGAAAGAGGTTGCTGACTTAAAGGAAATGGTTATCAACTAATACATATGAGTCACTAAATAAGAAAGCCAGCCACCGCTGGCTTTCTTGTTATCAAACATTGGCCGATTTTATATCACCTTTGTGAAATACACGCCAATCCCCTGGTGAGAGAACTTGCCATTGTTCATTGTTGGTTAAAGGTCTTGTTGCGATAACCGTCACGACATCATTTGGCGTTGTTTCTTTTTGAAAATCTATCACAACATCGGTATCAATCAATTTAGCCTTCCCAAAAGGCGCTCTGCGTGTGATATGACATAGATTGTTAGTGCAATAGACCATTAAATCAATGCCATCACTGAGGATCATATTGAACACACCAAGAGCTCGAATTTCATCAGCAAGTGATGCGATATATTCAAAAACAGGTTTCATATCAGCTGGTGCCGTGTCACCAAACTGCAGCACGACTTTTTCAAGTATCCAACAAAAAGCCATTTCGCTATCAGTATCGCCTACCGCTTGAAAGCGATTGAGATTAAATTTGCTCTCGTAATCAGTTAACTGACCATTATGGGCATAGGTCCAATAACGGCCCCATAACTCACGTGTGAAAGGGTGGGTATTTTCTAGGGATACACAGCCTCGGTTAGCCTGGCGAATATGGCTGACAACGATCTCACTTTTAATCGGATAAGATTTGATTAACTGTGCAATATGAGATTGGCTACTTGGGCAAGCATCTTTGAATGTACGACTGCCCTTGCCTTCATAAAAAGTGATTCCCCAACCATCAACATGGGGACCTGTCACGCCACCTCGTTCTGCCAAGCCTGTGAAACTAAATACAATATCTGTTGGAACATTGGCACTCATGGCAAGTAATTCGCACATTTATTAAGCCTTTTTCGTTACAAATTGATCAAATTTTTACTCATCCACATATTGTATCTTTACTGGCAAATCAGTGGAACAAGATTGACACAATAAAATTTAAACAATTGTTTGAAAAATACTTGTATTCATCACTGCATAAGGTTAAATTTTATGTGGCACAGGTCTGACCACGGTCTATACTTGTGATTGAGATCAATAAGAATTAGCCTTTTCACACAATGGAACTGGCTTTAAGGAGAGAGTAAAGTGACCACCCTACTACTGATCATCGCGATGATCTTTGTGCTCGGCACAATGTCTTACCTCAGGGTATCGCTTGTCACCACCACAATAGCTGCGGCTGTTGTTCTGGGTGTTGGTAGCGCAATGGACATCGTTGGTTCTGCTACTTGGATAGTATTCCTCGTATTAGCATTGCCTTTTAACATTAAATCATTCAGACAGAATTTTATCAGCCGTCCGCTGCTTAAAGTGTATCGCGGTATCATGCCTGAAATGTCTTCAACAGAAAAAGAAGCCATTGAAGCGGGTACAACCTGGTGGGAAGCGGATTTATTCGCAGGTAACCCTAACTGGAGCAAGTTACACAACTATCCTCAATCTCGCCTTACAGCTGAAGAACAGGCGTTTCTTGATGGCCCTGTTGAAGAAGTGTGTAAAATGGTTAATCAACATCAAGTAGCACATGAACTTGGTGATTTACCACAAGAAGTATGGCAATACCTAAAAGACCATGGTTTCTTTGCGATGATTATCAAAAAGAAATATGGTGGTTTAGAGTATTCTGCTTATGCTCAATCCCGTGTATTACAAAAATTGGCCGGATTAAGCAGCGAACTTGCCTCTACTGTTGGTGTGCCTAACTCATTAGGACCTGGTGAGTTATTGCAACACTATGGTACGCCAGAGCAACAAGCTCATTACCTGCCACGTTTAGCCAAAGGTTTAGAGGTACCATGTTTTGCCTTAACAAGCCCTGAAGCTGGAAGTGATGCGGGTTCTATTCCTGATTTTGGTATTGTATGTAAAGGTGAATTCCAAGGTGAAGAAGTCCTTGGAATGAAACTAACTTGGAACAAGCGATACATTACCCTAGCCCCAGTGGCAACAGTTCTCGGTTTAGCCTTTAAATTACGCGATCCAGATCGTTTATTAGGTGGCGACGAAGAGTTAGGTATTACCTGTGCCCTCATTCCAACTGATATTCCTGGCGTTGAAACCGGCCGTCGTCACTTCCCACTTAATTGTATGTTCCAAAATGGACCAACACGCGGTAATGAAGTATTCGTGCCATTAAGCTTTATTATTGGCGGCCCAGAAATGGCTGGCCAAGGCTGGCGTATGCTGGTTGAGTGTTTATCTGTGGGTCGTGGTATTACTTTGCCGTCAAACTCAGCAGGTGGTGTAAAAACGGCAGCGATTGCAACAGGCGCTTATGCTCGTATTCGTCGTCAGTTTAAATTACCTATCGGTAAGTTAGAAGGTATTGAAGAACCAATGGCACGAATTGGTGGTAACGCATATCTTATGGATGCAGTAACCAGTTTAACCACCACGGCAATCGATTTAGGTGAAAAACCGTCGGTTATCTCTGCTATCGTTAAATTCCACCTCACTGACAGAATGCAAAAATGTATTATTGATGCAATGGATATCCATGGTGGTAAAGGGGTGTGTTTAGGCCCTAATAACTACTTAGGCCGTGGATACCAGGCTGCACCAATTGCAATTACTGTTGAAGGGGCAAATATTCTCACCCGTTCAATGATCATCTATGGTCAAGGTGCTATTCGTTGTCATCCATATGTATTGGCTGAAATGGAATCGGCATTCGACACCGATGCTAGCCGTGGTTTAATGAACTTTGATGATGCAATTTTTGGTCATATTGGTTTTGCAATCTCTAACTTCACGCGCAGCTTCTGGATGGGATTAACTGGAGCACGTTTCTCCAATGCGCCCTACTCTGATAAGACTAAGCGCTACTACCAACAAATGAACCGTTTCAGTGCTAACTTAGCGTTATTATCTGACTTAGCAATGGGAACTTTGGGTGGCAACCTAAAACGTAAAGAACGTATTTCGGCTCGTTTAGGTGATTTACTGAGCCAGTTATACCTTGTATCTGCAACGTTAAAGCGTTATCAAGATGAAGGTCGTCTAACTGAAGATTTGCCGTTAGTTCAATGGGCTGTTGAAGATTCATTGTATAAATTACAAGATTCTTTAGATGATTTACTTAACAACTTCCCTATGGGATTGGGCCACGCTTTGCGTTGGATTATCTTCCCATTTGGTCGCCCTGTTAAGCGCCCTACTGATACGCTAGATCATAAAGTTGCTCAAATAATGCAAACACCTTGCGCTAGCCGAGATCGCTTAGGTAAAGGTCAATTCTTTACTAATAGCGAGCACAATGCAGTTGGTATTCAAGAGCAAACATTTATTGATATCCTAGCCTGTGAGCCTTTATACGATAAAGTCTGTAAAGCTGCAGGAAAGCGTTTACCGTTCATGTGGTTAGATAAAGTAGCGGCAGAAGGTAAAGCGTTAGGTATACTAAGCGAAGCAGAAGTCGCCTTACTTGAACGTGCAGAAATAGGCCGTATGAAGTCTATCAATGTTGATGATTTTGATACTGAAGTACTTCGTGCCAATATTAAAGGCTCTGTAAAGCAAGAAAAAGCAGCATAATAAACACATTTAATGATAAAAAGGGTAAAGCATTGCTTTACCCTTTTTTATTTCACCTCTTCTTGGGTCAAGAGATGGGCTCAATAAGCTGAACTCAACAGATTAAGCTTATTTTGTAGCGAACTTGTCTTTTGTTTTGAAAATAAAACGCATTAATACGTCATAGCTAGCCTATTGCATATTAATGGATGCAGTTAGTAAGACAACAGCCTGTTTGGTAAGCGTTTATTATCCCAAGCTGAGGTTATTTAAGGACACAAAAAATGATTCTACGCGAAATGACCGGATTACAAATAATGCAGGCCATGCTCGATGGCCACATTCCTGCTCCTTCAATTACCCAAACCATGCCAATGAAAGCCATTAATGTCTCTGAAGGTGAGATAACATTTGAAGCCCAAGCGGATGAAAGACATTTGAATCCCATGGGGGGTGTACATGGTGGTTTTGCTGCCACGGTATTAGATTCAGCAACGGCCTGCGCAGTGCATTCTGCTCTGCCTGCTGGTGCAAGTTATGCCACTATAGATTTAAACGTTAAAATGGTGCGACCCGTTCCTAAAAATCAAGCCGTTTTTGCTACAGGAAAACTGATCAATTTATCAACCAGTTTAGCCATTGCCGATGCCACATTAACTGACAAACAAGGTCGATTACTGGCAACCGCTAGCGCAAGCTGTATGGTTAGTCGATAACGCTTCAACACTGCAAATTCTGGCCGTTGACATGTAATGCGTTACCACTCATACACAAAGGTGGATTATCAAGCACAAAAAAGCCCGTCACTGACGGGCTTTTATAAACTGCTATCTACTTATTGAGTTCTATTGCCAACTGTTTTGCAACTGCATCTGGGGAATGACTATTCTTAGCAAACAAGCTGTAAGCCACAGGTACAACTACCAGCGTAAAGAAGGTCGCCAGCGTGATACCCGATAGCACAACAACACCAATAACATAGCGCGTTTCTGATCCCGCCCCTTGTGCCATCACTAAAGGTAATGCCCCTGCAGCAGTAGTAATACCTGTCATGAGAATTGGACGTAAACGCTGCACTGATGCTTGCAATATCGCCTCATTAAACTCCATGCCTCTGTCACGTAATTGATTGGCGAATTCAACAATCAAAATACCGTTTTTAGCCGCTAAACCAACCAGCATGATAATGCCAATCTGGCTATAAATATTAATGCTTTGTCCGGTATACCATAAGCCAAGTAATGCGCCTAAGGTCGCCAATGGTACCGTCAGCATGATGATCATCGGATGTATATAACTTTCAAATTGCGCCGCAAGTACCAAGAAGACAATACCGAGAGCCAAAACAAACACGAAGTTCATTGAATTACCGGATTCTTGATAATCTAAAGACGGTCCTTTGTAACTGATCACCGCTTCTGCTGGTAAATAGGTCAAGGTTAAATCATTCAGGTAATCAAGTGCTTCACCTAAGCTGTATCCATCGGCTAAATTAGCCTCAAGGGTAATTGAACGCATACGATTGTAGCGATTTAGCGAGCTAGCATCAGCAAACTCTTCAATCGTAACCAAGTTTGATAGTGGAATAAGCTCATTGGTTCGCGCTGAGCGAACATAAAGATTTTCCATGTCGCTAGCGGTACTTTGATTTTCCCGATTACCTTCAATTATCACATCGTACTCTTCGCCATCGCGCATGAAGGTGGTCGCTAATTTAGACCCTAACATGGTTTCAAGAGTACGGCCTATATGCGAAATCGACACTCCTAGATCGGCAGCGCGCACTCTATCAATCACAACCCGTAACTGAGGCTTGGTTTCTTGATAATCATGGTCTAGCCCGACTAAATTAGGATTTTCTTTTGCCTTTTCAATGATGATGTCCCGCCACTCAGCCAACTCTTCATAACTTGGTCCGCCCAGAACAAATTGCACAGGTTTACCTACCCCTCGCCCAAATGCTTGGCGCATAATAGGAAACGCACGAATACCGGCTAAATCAGATAAACGGTTGCGTATATCGACAATGATTTCATTTGCACTTCGACGCTGGCCCCAATCTTCAAGCACAATAATTGCCATACCATTAGAAAAATCAGTTGCGGTTCCAAATCCACGCGGAGCTCGAATAAGCAAACGTTTAATATCACCACTGTCGACTAATGGCATCAAACGACCTTCAACTTCGTCCATGTATTTTTCGATATATTCAAAACTGGCGCCCTGAGGGCCATTGACCATCAAGAACATTGAGCCGCGATCTTCTTGAGGTGCAAACTCTTGTGGCACTTTTTGTAATAAGTAACCACTTAAACCGAAGGCAATTAACACCAGTAAACTGACTAATAACGGCTGTTTGAATGCCGTGCTTAATGTGCGCTGATAGTGATTTGATAACTTCAACATCAGCTTATCAATTTGTTTAACTAACCATGAGTCTTGCTCAGCTGGTTTGAGTAACTTTGAACACATCATTGGACTTAATGTTAACGCAACAATACTTGAGAAAATCACCGCAGCACTCATGGTAACCGCAAATTCTTTAAACAATTTTCCGAGATCACCTTCTAAAAAGGTGATGGGCATAAATACCGCGACTAATACCAAAGTGGTGGCAACAACGGCAAATGCCACTTCTCTACTGCCTAAAAATGCGGCTTTAAGTGGTGAATCACCGTCTTCTATTCGGCGGTGAATGTTTTCAAGCATAACAATCGCATCATCTACCACCATACCAATTGCGAGGATCATCGCTAACAAAGTTAACAGGTTGATGGTATACCCAAGTGCATATAACACGGTAAATGTCGCTAACAAAGAGACAGGAACCGTAATCGCAGGGATCAACATTGCTCTTACGCTACCTAAGAACAAATAAATCACAATGGTCACAAGTATCATGGCGATAAAGAGTGTTTGATACACCTCTTCGATTGAGCGCTCAATAAATACTGAGCTATCATAGGAGCGCTTTATCTCCATACCTGCTGGCAGGGTTGGATTGATTTTATCCACCAACGCGTTAGCAGCGCGAGCGACTTCAAGTGTATTCGCCGTTGATTGTTTACTGACCCCTAGACCAATCATTGCTTCTTTGTTACCACGGAACACAATACGTTCTTCTTCGCTGCCAATTTCCACTTTGGCAACATCACCTAATTTAACTAAATAACCATCTTCACCTTGGGTAATAACGAGATTTGAGAAGTCTTCCGCAGTCCGATATACCCGCTCTAAACGCACGGTGAAATGACGGTCTTGTGACTCAATTGAACCTGCAGGTAACTCGACGTTTTCAGAGCGCAACGCAGCTTCAATGTCGGTCACTGTTAGGTTTCTTGCAGCTAAAGCTTGTCTGTCTATCCAAATACGCATGGCATAGACCTTGCCACCGCCTAAGCGAAGTGTAGACACACCATCAATTACAGAAAAACGATCGACTAAATAACGGTTTGCGTAATCTGTTAACTGCAAAATATCCATTTGATCAGAGACTAAGTTAAGCCACATGATCACTTCATCACTGCCATTTGCTTTATAAATGGATGGTGAATCCGCTTCTTCTGGCAGCTGTTCTAACAGACCTGAAATACGGTCGCGCACATCGTTAGTGGCGGCTTCAATATCTCGGCCTATATCAAATTCAATGGTAACACTTGAACGGCCATCGGAACTTGATGAACTGATATGGCGAATGCCTTCAACACCACTAATTTGATCTTCAATCAGCTGAGTAATTCGACTTTCGACGACCGAGCTACTCGCACCACGATAACTGGTTTCAACTGAAACAATAGGCGGGTCGATGTTGGGGTATTCACGTAAGGGCAATTTTCCAAACGAAACTAAGCCAAGCACAATAAGCAAAATACTGATGACCGAGGCTAATACCGGACGCTTTACTGATAAATCCGTTAAGATCATGCTGCAATCTCCGCCTGATCGATTTGAGCAAAATGGAAGTTCTCGGCTTCTTGTAGCTTCACTTTATCGCCAGGGCGCACTTTTAAAATCCCACGAATAATAACCTGTTGATTAACTTCTAATCCTTCAACAATTTCAACCCAACCACGGGTACGAACACCAAGCTTAACGGGGAGTTGTATAATTTCATCGTCAGCATTTGTGCTGTATACATAATGCTTGTCTTGAATGGGGATAATGGCAGATTCAGGTAATAACAACCCTTCTCTACTTTGCTTAATTAATTTCACCTTCATCAACATTCCGGGCAACAACGCGAAATCTTCATTGGCCAAAACAGCACGTACTACAACGGCTCTGGTATCTGGATTGACACGGCTATCAATAGACGTCACAGTGCCCGTAAATACACGATTAGGGAAAGCAACAGCGTGTGCCTCTACTTGTTTACCCTCTTGTAACTCTTGAATAAAACGCTCTGGAATAGAGAAGTCTAATTTGATTTTACTCACATCATCTAACGTGGTGATTTGTTCACCCGTTGTGACTAGACTACCCAAACTCACCTGACGTAAACCTAAACGGCCCGAGAAAGGCGCTGTGATACGACGGTCAGTCAATGCTGATGTGGTTTGTTCTATTTCTGCCCGAGCTAAATCTATTAAGCTTTGTAATCTATCACGCTCTAACTCAGCCACTGTTTTACTGGTCACTAAAGAGCTAATTCGATCATACTCTCGCAAATGCTCAGTAAGCTTCACCTTTGCCACTTTTACTTTAGCTTGCTGTTCCGCATCTTGCAGTTGAATAAGTAAATCGTCTTTATCTACTAGGTCTCCATCTTTAAAGTTAACTTTAGTGATGACTTCAGTGATTTTTGAAGTCACTGTAATAGATTCATATGCTTTACCAGTTCCAATGGCTTCTACTTCATCACGGATAGGCATTAGCTTTGTCGTTGCAAATACCACGTTAGTCATGGGTTTAGCACGTTGCAATTGAGCCTTTTTCGGCTTCATTTGAACATAACTCAATGCAGCAATGCCGCAAACTACGATTATTAGTATAATTTTTTTCATCGGTGTCCATTCCCTTTAGGAATATTATAATCAAGCTTTAATTGGCTAAATAAATATGCGGTTTTATTTAGCCATTGTAGGGTTTAGGGTAGTTATAGTGAAAAGGAATACATTTAGATCACTATTTTATTCGAACATCTTTGCTTAAAGTCGAACAGAAAACCTCATTACACTGTGTGTAATCGATTAACATTGATTTTACTCAGCACCACTGCGTCTGCAAGGCGTTTTACCTTTGCTTACAAATTATTAAAAGTGCGCTAGTGCCTTTTTTGAACCTGTTGAACTTTCAAGCGGATATTTGCAACAAATTGTTGTCTTTTTTACAAGACAAAGTATTAGGTTGGCTTATTGATAGGAAAAATTGATAACGATGTAAAAATGGCCAAAAATATCGCAAAAGAGAGCGCCGCTAAACTCGTTTTTATTTGAACAAAATGACACTGCAAAGGTCTCAACCCGAAATCTTGAAGTAAAAGATCCACCTTCTGAAGAAGGTGATTCTGATATAACGTCATAAATGGAAGCTTTCATAACGTGCGTTAACAAGAAGCCGTAAATATATCCCTATAGGCTCTAATAAATCATCCCTGATTTAGAAGCTTGTACCGCACCATTAGCAAAGCTTAGGTATCACTTGAGTTAATCAGCTATGTTCAAATGAACTGATAAGCCGTGCATCCCATGGATGCGATAAGCGAGCGTCCGTGGAAGGAACCTCAGGCAGAGCCTAATTGATGATAACCCCCTACCGAAGTAGCTGGTTTTGGGGCTGAAAACAAAAAGAGATGCAAAGCATCTCTTTTTAAACCATTTGAGTTATCGTATTTTACGATCTTCTCTCATTTGTTCTGCGATACGATTGTAAACTTCAGCAATCGCTTCGTTCTTCAGTGGTTCATCCGTTACATCATGCAGTAAAATTTTGGTTTCTTCTTTATTATCGGTATTTTTCAACAATAAACGATAGTTACCTTTTTGCAGTGATAATTTTTCTTCGCCCCATAAGGAACTCCAAAATCCACCACTTTCTTCTAAATTGATGTAGAACAGACCTTTGCTTGTGTCCATATCGACAACGTCAAAGCCCAATTCAGGAAGCACTAAACGTAGTCGTTCCCATGTTTTCTTAAAGTCAGCTTTCGCCAACCAGTATGACTCAGCACCTTCTCCTGGTTCAACTAAATCAATATCAATACCTAGGCTTTGTTCGATACGTTCTGCTCGGATCTTACGCTCACGCTCGATACTCATATAGGCCACGGTATTGTTCAGCATGTCGATGGTATAACGACGTTTGTCTTCACCAGTTAAGAATATATCTTGTTGATCTTCATCATAATACTCTTCGTGCTCGATAAGGTTAATAGTGACATCACCTGTTCGACCATGGGGTTTAACGTTAATATCAAAACGATAACGTTGGCGCAGTAAATAAACTTTATCGTCACCAAACCAACTCGTATCTAAAACTTCTTGGCTATCAATCCAATCAGTTTCAACCACGCCTGCTGAAAAATCTTCTGAGCGTTTTGCAATATTATTTTGGGTTAAATAACCATTAATAACATTAAAGATTTCTTGTTTAAGATCGGTATTATTATCAATAGATTCGATGATAATTTTAATATTATTGCTGCTTTCTTCGACATGAGTTCCTTCAGCCATTGCGATAACTTGCAATGGTGGGCGAATGTCTAATCGCTTACCAATCACATTTAAATCAACTTGACTGCCAACAGGAGGAATATCGTATTCTTTACTGTAGGGCGGCTGTTTTAATGAATCAGGGATTTTTAATAAAGCAACGGACTCAGCCTGAGTATATTCGTCATTACCATTGGCTTGTCGACGATCAATCGGAGTACTACAAGCCGTTAATGTAGTAATAATTAATATAGGGGTGACTTTTTTAAACATGTATTATTGCACCTCAATTTGCGCATTTTTCATAGTCTCTATTAACAGACCATGAAATTGTTCAGAAAGTTCAGTCAATGGCAAACGAATATGTCCATCGCTTATTAACCCCATACGATGAACCGCCCATTTTACAGGGATTGGATTCGCTTCACAAAATAATGAACTGTATAAACCACGCAAAGGCTCATCAATTTCTGCAGCACGTTGTGTTTCACCCGCTAACGCAGCGTCACACATTGCTTTAAAAGCATGTGGCACAATATTGTTAGCAACAGAGATGACTCCGTTCCCGCCAGCAAGAAGGAACTCGCGGGCAGTCGCGTCATCACCGCTGTAAAGTAAAAAGTCATTACCACATAGCTCACGTAATCGGGCTACACGGCTCACATCACCTGTTGCTTCTTTCACGCCGATAATGTTACTTACATTACATAGCTCAGCAACGGTTTCAGGTTTCATATCAACCGCTGTGCGGCCAGGAACATTATATAAAATTTGCGGAATGTCAGTACTTGCGGCCACAGCTTTGTAGTGCGCAATTAACCCTTTAGGCGTGGGTTTATTATAATAAGGTGTGACGCCTAACATGGCACTGATCCCTGAATCTTGCATGCCTTTGGTCAACTCAATGGCCTCAGCCGTTGCGTTTGCGCCATTTCCACCAATGATGGGTACTCTGCCGGCAGCAAAACTTACGGTTTGTTTAACGACAGCAATATGTTCTTTCATCGGTAACGTGGCAGACTCACCCGTCGTCCCAACGGCAACAATGGCATCTGTACCTTGATTAATATGAAAATCTACCAGTCTTTCAAGACTTACATAGTCTATTGTGCCATCACTATTCATTGGTGTGATTAAGGCTACGATGCTTCCGTTTATCATCTATTTTCCCCAAGTTTTCAGGACTCGCTATGTTACTGATGCTATCAAGTAATGACAAGCTTTAGCAGTGTTCAAATCAAAATTACCCTAAAAAGCCAGATCATGCTAACTGGCTGCAAGGCCATAGCATTTTATGCTTTCTATCAGCCAGATTACATATAAAAGGCCAATTTATTGGTTAACTTTGATTGTAGTGTTGTAAATTTAACCAATTACTCACCGCATTGATTTAATTATGTAGAATTAGGATGGTTTATAGTCATCATATGATAATATTATCCAATTTACAGTCGCATGTTTTTGCTGGTGTAAATTGATTTGCGCCATTCACTCGAACAATGAGGAAAATCCATGACCAACTATCTGGTCGTTACCGCAATGGGTGCTGATCGCCCTGGCTTAGTAAGTCGTTTAGCAAGACTGGCCAGTGATTGCGATTGTGACATCGTTGATAGCCGTATGGCTTTATTTGGTAATGAATTTACCCTGATTATGATGATTTCTGGCTCGTGGTCAGCAATCACCAAAATCGAAACCTTACTACCGAGTCTCAGTGTGGAATTGGAACTGATGACCGTTATGAAACGTACCTCAAAACATGTCCCCAAAAACTTCGTTTCACGCATTGAGGTCACCTTTACGGGCGAAGATCAACGCGGAACCATGAAATCAATTACCCAATTTTTAGCAGATCGATCACTTGATCTTGCCGCGGTAAGATCACATGCAGAAGATAACGAAGGTCTGCAAACTCAGTCGATATTTTTAGCCATCAATATTCCAGAAAAGGTCGATTTGGCTAAACTTGAATCGACAATTTATCAATTGGCAGAAGACATGAACCTTGAATGCAGCATTAAATTAATGCAAGGTACAACCTCGCCTCAATAACGATTTATTTGAATTGAACTGATCTTATTACGATTAGTATTCGTATATTATTCAAGGGCCTTGTGCCCTTTTTTATTTTTATTAAGGAATGAATATGAACACCTTAACAGCCGGTGATACAGCACCTAATTTCACTTTACAGAATCAATTTGATGAAGCAATTTCATTACAAGATTGTTTAAAAAAAGGGCCAGTATTAGTTTACTTTTACCCTAAAGCGTCAACTCCTGGCTGCACTGTACAAGCACAAGGATTACGCGACATAAAAGAGACTTTAGACGGATTACATGTCACAGTACTTGGCATTAGCCCAGATCCTGTTGCTAAGCTTCAACGATTTTCAGACAAGCAAGCATTGAACTTTCATTTACTCAGCGATGAAGACCACGCCGTTGCAGATGCTTTTGGTGTTTGGGGCGAAAAGAAGTTTATGGGTAAAATCTATGACGGTATTCATCGTTTAAGTTTTATTGTGGGTACCGATGGAAAAATCAGTCATTTCATCAATAAGTTTAAAACTAAAGACCATCACGAAGTCGTGCTTAGCCTACTCAAATAATTAATCTGATTTACGCAATAATAAAAATGGCTTAGTTTTTCACTAAGCCATTTTTTGTATTATCTTCGTGCTCATATCAAACAGATTACTGTTTGTCCGATTTCACTTTCTCTTCTTCATCGGTGCTTTGTTCAGGAGCAAGATCTGAAGCCGCTTGGGTACTTTCTTGTATCAGTTTTGCTTTTATCTCTTCAGCCTCTTTTTCTGCCCGGGCTTCTTCAATCAGAGCAGCTTGCTCTTCTTCTAATAACCTTTGCTTTTCTTCGGCTTCAAATTTAGCTAACTCCTCTTCTTTGCGACGCGCTTTTTCAATCGCGCGTTGCTCAGCTTCTTCCGCTTCACGGATAGCTCTAGCTTCTGCAGCTGCTTTGGCTTCCTCTTCCGCTTTAATCTTAGCTAGACGCGCTGCTTCTTCATCTAAAGCACGCTGCAAAATGGCTTGTTCCTGAGCTTCTTGGGGTAATAAACTGATTAATTCAATTCCTACTGGCAGTTTATCAGTTTCACCTGTGATAATTTTAAGCTTTGCTTCTTTAGTGATATACACCAAAGGCATAGCGGTTTCACCATAACGCTGACGGAACTTTTCATAGCTAAAGTTTTCAGTAATGTTGGTGACTTTCAACACAGCGCCCTTTGCCATCAAGCTGGCAATTTTGGCATAACTGATATTTTCTCCAAATAAACATAATCGTTTTAAATACGATTCAGACAGCTGGTGCCTACCGCTACCCACGTTAGCTTCATTATTATTTAGGCCAAATACCTTTTCAGTGCCGTACAAATCTTGGAAATGGAAACTCACCAAAGGATTTAACTGACGGTAAGGCGACATCACTAACACACGGCCAATACCACTTAAATCCATAAAGTTTGCAGCATGTTCTGATGCCGGATTACCAAAATATACGGGGATGTTCTCCATTCTCGCTTGGCGAATACTGTCCCAGTTGCTGTCAGCCAAAATGACTTTAATATTTTTGGCTAATAATTGTGAAGCTAATTCACGTGAAAACTTTGAAGCACCAAAGATCAGTAGACCTTGGTTTGAACCTTCTTTCACACCCAAAAATTTAGCCCATGGGCCTGCTGTTAAACTTTGGATAACAACCGTACCAATGATAATAAAGAACACCAAAGGCACAATTGAACTAGCGCCGTGCACACCTAATTCTTCAAGTTTAATAGCAAATAATGAAGAAATAGCGGCAGCAACAATACCCCTTGGCGCTACCCAACTAAGAAACCACTTGTCTTTTGATGTGAGACTGGTACCTAATGCCGATGTCCAAATACTGAGTGGACGAGCAATCAACATCACCACAAACAACACACCAAATGCGCCTATTCCCAATCCTAACATGGCATTAGAGTCTAAACGTGCAGCAAGTAAGATAAACAGTGCCGAAATAAGCAGTACGGTTAAGGTTTCTTTAAATTCTAGGATATCGGCAATGTCTACACCGCGCATATTGGCAAGCCAAATGCCCATTACGGTCACAGTTAATAACCCAGATTCATGTTGCAGTAAGTTAGAACCAACAAAAACCCCCAACATAATTGTTAACACCGCGGTGTTACGCAAATAATGTGGGAAGACGTTATTTCTTAGTGCAATACCAATAAAATAGCCCGCTGCCGCGCCAATGCTAAAACCAATCACTAACGTGAGGCCCAATGCATAAAGTACGTGTGTTGTCGGATCAGCCGTCACGGCAACATATTCGTAAACTAAAACGGCAAACAATGCGCCGATAGGGTCGATAACAATACCTTCCCAACGTAGAATACTTGAAAGGTTCGATTTGGGTTGAACGGTACGCAACATGGGTACAATTACCGTCGGTCCAGTCACAACAACTAACGCGCCAAACAAAAATGCAACTGGCCAATCAAAGCCCATAAAATAATGTGCCGCTGGAGTAATACATGCCCAAGTAATGATTGCGCCTATGGTGACTAGATTAGTCACCATGCGACTATGATCTTTAATTTCTTTAAAATTGAGCGTTAATGCTCCCTCAAAGAGAATCACTGCTACCCCTAATGAAATAATAGGGAACAATAAATCACCAAAAATTTCATCTGGATTAAGAATGTTCAATCCAGGTCCGAGTAATAATCCACACAGTAGTAGCGGTAAAATAGCCGGTAATCGAAGTTTCCAACCCGCCCATTGACACAAAAGCGATAGCACACCAATTAACGCCAGCATGCCCGTGATGTGTTCAACCATAATATTTTCCTTTTCTATATATCAGCTAGCTAACGCAGCTTCTGATTTATCTTTACGCGAAATGTTAAAGTAATGAAGTCATTCAGCGTATTCGATGACTTGAAAATCCGATAAAATTATTCAGCGTCATAACCAAAGTAACAAAACACTTAACAGCATTTAAAATGAATTAATTGTGACTTTGTAACTATCTCCTTTATCAGTAAATCATACACAATTTAAGACTCAACACTTATTATTAAATTATTTAATCTCAATGTAACTTTTCATTGTAAATTCAGCATATAAAATACTAATTAAAGAAGATGATCAAGTATTTTTTTGATCATTATCACAAAATATTAATATTTCAAAATAATCATTTAAGCCTCTGTTTTTATTGAATTATTATTTGTAGGTAAAAATAAAAAACCTGAAGATAATTCAGGTTTTCAAAAAAGGACATTTTCAATTCAATTCGATTCAATCTGATTGAGGAACTCTGACATGTCCTTCCATCAACACTCTAGCACTTCGGCTCATTATCGCTTTAGTCACTTGCCAGCTCCCCTTTAACATTTTGGCTTCTGCGCCAACACGTAAAGTTCCAGATGGATGACCAAATACAACAGAGTGACGTTCCACACCACCCGCGGCAAGATTAACCAAAGTGCCAGGAATGGCAGCCGCAGTGCCTATTGCAACCGCTGCAGTACCCATCATTGCATGATGAAGTTTGCCCATTGATAACGCTCTTACAGATAAATCAATCTCTGCAGCACTGATCATTTTACCACTTGAACTAACATAATCTGCGGCAGGAGCAACAAAGGCAACTTTTGGGGTATGCTGGCGAACTTTGGCTTCGTCTATATCCGTTATTAAACCCATTTTTAGTGCACCATATGCGCGGATAGTTTCAAAACGATTTAATGCCAAATCATCGTTATTAATCACGTCTTGTAACTCTATGCCGCTGTATCCAATATCTGCCGCATTTAAAAATATCGTGGGAATCCCCGCATTAATCATAGTTACGGTAAATTTACCTATGTTTGGCACATCTAATTCATCTACCACATTGCCAGTTGGGAACATAGCCCCTTCAGCATCAGCGGGATCGATAAATTCAACTTGCACTTCTGCGGCAGGAAAAGTCACGCCATCTAATTCAAAGTCGCCAGTTTCCTGTACCTCACCATCAGTCATTGGTACATGGGCGATAATGGTCTTTTTAATATTGGCTTGCCAAATTCGTACAACGGTAATACCGTTAGCCACTACTCGGCTTGGATCTATTAGCCCGTTACTGATGGCAAATGAGCCTACAGCTGCAGTTAAATTACCGCAATTGCCACTCCAATCAATAAAAGGCTTATCAATAGCAACCTGCCCAAACAAATAATCGACGTCATGATCAGCTTGACTACTTTTAGATAACAACACTGTTTTACTGGTACTGGATGTCGCTCCCCCCATACCGTCAGTGTGTTTTCCATAGGGATCTGGACTGCCAATCACGCGTAACAATAATTTATCGCGTGCTGGCCCGGGGGGTTGTGCCGCTAAGGGTAAATCACTGACATTAAAAAATACCCCTTTACTGGTACCACCACGCATATAAGTTGCAGGAATTTTTAACTGTGGTTTAAAGGTCATGGTTTGTCCTTAAAGCTGTTCCTTAAAAAAGGCGACGTTGGATTATCCATACATCGCCTATTTGATTATTAATTGAATTAGGATAAATTACTTATTCGCACTAGACTCTAAAAAGTCCTGTGCAAAACGCTGTAATACGCCACCCGCTTCGTAAATAGAAACTTCTTCTGCGGTATCTAAGCGGCATTTGACAGTAACATTCACCTGCTCCCCATTTGATCTGTGGATGATCAGTGTCAGCTGCGCACCTGGGATACGATCACCTATCACATCAAAGGTTTCAGTACCGTCAATGGCATAAGTATGCCGATTTTCACCATTGATAAATTCAAGAGGTAATACGCCCATACCCACTAAGTTAGTGCGGTGAATACGCTCAAATCCTTCCGCAACAATCACTTCAACCCCTGCAAGACGTACACCTTTTGCTGCCCAATCACGTGAGGAGCCTTGACCGTAATCGGCACCAGCAATAATGATTAACGGCTGTTTACGCTCCATGTAAGTTTCAATGGCTTCCCACATGCGACTCACTTTACCCTCAGGTTCAATTCGCGCTAATGAGCCTTGCTTAACCTTGCCATCTTCTTTGACCATTTCATTAAACAGTTTTGGGTTAGCAAATGTCGCGCGCTGTGCAGTTAAATGGTCACCGCGATGGGTTGCGTAAGAATTAAAGTCTTCCTCAGGCAAGCCCATTTTGGCTAAATAAGCCCCTGCTGCACTGTCTAACATAATTGCATTTGATGGCGACAAATGATCGGTAGTGATGTTGTCACCAAGAACCGCTAAAGGACGCATACCTTTCATGGTACGTTCCCCAGCTAATGCGCCTTCCCAATATGGTGGACGACGAATATAAGTGCTTTGTGGTCGCCATTCATATTGCGGATTGATGTGTGAGCCATATTCAACTTTGATATCGAACATTGGGTTATACACTTGTCTAAACTGCTCAGGTTTAACACTACTTGCCACAATCGCGTTAATTTCTTCATCCGTTGGCCAAATATCTTTAAGGCGAACTTCATTGCCTTGTTGATCTAAGCCTAAAACATCTTTTTCGATATCAAAACGAATTGTACCTGCTAGGGCATAAGCCACCACTAAAGGCGGTGAGGCTAAAAATGCTTGATTGGCATGGGGATGAATTCGGCCATCAAAGTTACGGTTACCCGATAATACCGCGGTGGTATAGAGTTTGCGCTCGAGCACTTCTTGCTGAATAACAGGATCAAGCGCGCCACTCATACCATTACAGGTGGTGCAAGCAAACGCGACGATACCAAAACCAAGCTGCTCAAGTTCAGGCAGTAAATTGGCCTGCTCTAAGTACATTTGTACCGCTTTAGAGCCTGGCGCTAAAGACGATTTCACCCAAGATTTTCGTAATAGACCTTTGGCATTTGCATTACGGGCAATTAAACCCGCGGCTATCATGTTGCGTGGATTACTGGTATTAGTACAGCTCGTGATCGCAGCAATGATCACCGCACCATCTGGCATTTTTCCGGGTTCATTTTCAACAACACCACTGATCCCTCTGGCGGCTAATTCTGAGGTGGCGACTCTGTTATGGGGATTCGAAGGACCCGCAATATTTCGGGTAACACTCGATAAATCGAAGCGTAATACGCGATCATATTGCGCATCTTTAAGGCTATCCGACCACAAACCTGTTGTTTTTGCATAATGTTCAACTAGCGCGACTTGTGCATCTTCGCGCCCAGTTAAACGTAAATAATCAATCGTTTGTTCATCTATCGAGAACATAGCCGCTGTGGCGCCATATTCTGGCGTCATGTTCGATATTGTCGCGCGATCGCCTAAAGTCAGGTGTTTGGTGCCTTCGCCATAAAACTCTAGATACGAAGAAACTACTTTTTCAGCACGCAGATATTCAGTTAACGCCAATACGATATCGGTCGCGGTAATGCCAGGATGTGGTTTACCGACCACCTCAACACCAAATATGTCCGGTAGCCGCATATAAGAAGCACGGCCTAACATCACGCTTTCTGCTTCTAAACCGCCAACACCAATCGCTATAACACCAAGGGCATCTACCATTGGCGTATGACTGTCTGTGCCCACTAGAGTATCTGGAAACGCTACACCATCTCGCGCTTGGATGACGGGTGACATACGCTCTAAGTTAATTTGATGCATGATGCCGTTTCCCGGCGGAATAACATCGACGTTTTTAAAGGCCGTTTTCGTCCAGTTAATAAAATGGAAACGGTCATCATTACGGCGATCTTCAATAGCACGGTTTTTGGCAAAGGCATCTTTTTCAAAACCGGCATGCTCAACGGCTAAAGAGTGATCAACAATTAATTGTGTTGGCACAACCGGATTCACTTTTGATGGGTCACCGCCTTTCTCAGCAATAGCATCCCGTAAACCAGCTAAGTCCACCAGCGCCGTTTGCCCTAAAATATCATGACAAACTACACGAGCCGGGAACCATGGAAAGTCCAAATCACGTTTACGTTCGATTATCTGTTTTAAAGAATCGGTTAATTGATCTGCTGGACAACGTCGCACTAAGTTTTCGGCTAGCACTCTGGAGGTATAAGGTAATTTTGCATAACTACCCGGAGCAATGGCTTCGACTGCTTCACGGGTATCAAAGTAATCTAAAGAGGTTCCAGCAAGGGATTTACGATATTGTGTATTCATAACTTAATCCAAACCTTGATTTACCCACAGCAAGGTGACCCTGATGTGGGTTTTGTAATTGGCTTTGTGTTGATTAACGCTGACTAATTGGCATCACTTTACGTGGCTCGCTGCCAATATAATCTGCACTTGGACGGATAATACGGTTATTTGAACGTTGCTCCATCACATGAGCAGCCCAGCCAGTTAAACGTGAACACACAAATATTGGCGTAAACAATTTAGTTGGAATCCCCATAAAATGGTAAGCCGACGCATGGAAAAAGTCAGCGTTACAGAATAGCTTTTTGGTGTCCCACATGTATTCTTCACAGGCAACTGAAATATCATAAAGTGATGTATCACCATGTTCTTTTGCCAATTTTTCAGACCATTGTTTAATAATCACATTGCGAGGATCTGACTCACGGTAAATTGCATGGCCAAAGCCCATAATTTTTTCTTTACGCGCTAACATGCCTGCCATTTGTTCTTTGGCATCTTCGGGTGATTTGAATTTCTGGATCATATCCATTGCCGCTTCATTCGCACCACCGTGCAGTGGACCACGCAATGAACCGATTGCGCCAGTAATACATGAATACATATCAGACAGTGTTGAAGCACAAACTCTTGCAGTGAAGGTTGATGCGTTGAATTCATGTTCTGCATAGAGGATCAGTGAAACATCAATGACTCGACGGTGCTGTTCTGAAGGCGTTTCACCATTAAGCAATTTAAGAAAATGTCCACCAAGAGAATCTTCATCCGTTACACAATCAATTTCAACACCATCGTGGCTATAACGATACCAAAAACACATAATGGCAGGAAAAGCAGCTAATAAACGGTTTGCTGCTTGCTGTTGCATTGAGAAATCGGTTTCGGGTTCAAGATTACCTAAAAACGAACAACCTGTGCGCATTACGTCCATTGGGTGTGCATCGGCAGGAATTAATTTCAGCACTTCTTTCAACGCTTGAGGTAAATCGCGTAGTGTTAACAACGTTGCCTTATATGCCTGTAGCTGTTCAGTATTGGGTAATTCACCGTTAAACAATAAATAAGCGACTTCTTCAAAGGTGGCATTGTCAGCTAAATCTTTTACGTCGTATCCGCAATAAGTTAAACCAGAACCGGTTTTACCTACTGTACATAAAGCTGTTTCACCTGCACTTTGTCCACGTAATCCTGCACCTGCTAATTTTTTATCTACCATGATTGTCTTCCTATTATTATTGCCGCCATTTTTATTTTTTTGGCTGTAGGGTATGTCATCACTCTGGCACATCAAGCTTATAAACACATTGTTGTAGTCAGAGCACATTGAAAACTGTTACTTTTTTTAGCCTTAACTCGGAATAACTGATTTGATACAAGCATCAATTAAATAAAGTATCTCAGCGATTAAACCGCATGATGCCGAATTTATTTGTTTTTGCCTTCGGCAAATAAACTATCTAATTTCTGCTCGTATTCGTGATAACCAAGATAGTCATATAGTTCCATCCGCGTTTGCATCATATCGACAACCGCTTTCTGATCGCCTTGTGCTAAAATCGAGGTATAAACCATTTCAGCCGCTTTGTTCATCGCGCGGAATGCACTCAGTGGATATAAGACCATCGCAGCACCCCACTCACCTAATTGCTGTTTATTCCACAATTCTGTTTGGCCAAACTCAGTAATATTAGCCAAAATTGGCACATCCAGTGCTGATGCAAAAGCACGGTAATGTGCTTCGGTTTTCACCGCCTCTGCAAAAATGCCATCGGCACCTGCAGCAACATAGGCTTTAGCGCGCTCAATTGCAGCTTCTAAACCTTCTTGTGCAAATGAATCGGTACGAGCCATAATGAAGAAATCTGGATCAGTTCGAGCATCAACAGCCGCTTTGATACGATCAACCATTTCTTCGACAGACACGATCTCTTTATTAGGACGATGACCACAACGCTTTTGTGCCACTTGATCTTCCATATGCACAGCTGCAGCACCGGCTTTTTCCATATCGCGGATTGTTTTGGCAATATTAAATGCCCCGCCCCAACCGGTATCGATATCCACTAACAAAGGTAAATCACACGCAGAGGTAATCCGCTGCACATCCACTAACACATCATTTAAAGAAGTCATGCCCAGATCTGGCAATCCATATGAAGCGTTGGCAACGCCCCCCCCTGACAAATAAATGGCTTGATGACCAATTTGTTTTGCCATCATGGCTGAGTAAGCATTGATGGTACCAACGATTTGCAGTGGTTTATTGGCCATAAGTGCTTGGCGAAATTTTTTACCTGCGCTCATATTCTTTCCTTGTGTTAACAATGTTCAATTGATAATCGGTCATCAAATTTATCGATGACTAACTTAATTTGGCTTCAATACTATTTTTTGAATACATAATATGGCGACGCATTAGCATTTCGGCTAATTCTGCATCACGGTTAGCAATGGCTTTTACGATATGTTTATGCTCATCATAGGCGGTGGTCACTCTTGGCCCTGCCATACCAAGCTGCACACGGTACATGCGCACTAAATGATAAATACCGTCAAATAACATACTGATTAAATGTTTATTTTTACTACCCAATATGATTCGATAATGAAAGTCGACATCGCCGGCTTCTTGGTAATAAGACTGACCATCTTTAATTTCATCAAAATGACGCTTAAGTAACCCCATCAAATCATCAATTTCTTCATGGGTCATATTTACAGCGGCTAATCTTGCGGCCATTCCCTCTAATGACTCACGCACTTGATAAAGCTCTATCAAGCCTTGCTGACTCAGTGCCACGACTCTCGCCCCAACATTGGCTTTACGTTCAACGATATGACAAGCTTCAAGACGATTGATCGCTTCACGAATAATGGCGCGACTGACAGCATATTTTGTCGACAATTCGGTTTCACTGAGTTTAGAACCAGCCACAATTCTGCCTTCCACAATATCGTCTCTTAGCAAAATAAAGGTTTTATCTGCAGCTGTTACCGGCTGTTCATTGGCGAGTAGCATATTTATTAACTCAATCAAGCATCATTATGTCGACAATATAGCAATAAATACGGAATTAACAACTTAAAATAGTCACATATTGTCGACAAAAGGCGATTTTAGGGTTAATTACGACTAATGGATAAGGACAAACAAGCTATTTTAAATTTAGTCGACAATCCTTAAAGATATTTTTCAAAAATGAAAATATCCTGAAGGTTCATTACAGTTTTGTCTGTATCACTCTGCCGTTTTGACGAGTAAATTATGCGTATCCGTCGCTATCGAAGTTTATGAATATGAAAATTGCACTGTTTATTCCTTGTTTGGTCAACCAAATGATGCCTGATGTGGCGATTGCAACCTTATCGTTGCTAGAAAAATTAGGCCATGAAGTGATATTTCCAGAAGGTCAAACTTGTTGTGGTCAACCTATGACTAACTCTGGCTGCTTTAATGAAGCCCGCAATACTACACTCAAATTATTAAATGCATTTAAAGGCGTAGAATGCGACGCAATCGTCTGTCCTGCGGCGTCTTGTTTAGTGGCCGCCAAGGAAAACTTTCACGAATTTGATCAAAGCCAAGCCGCGCAAGATGTCATAGATAAATTGTATGAACTAACGGAATTCTTACACGACATCGCACCAATACCCGCATTTAAGTACAAATTTGAACACACTATCAGCCTTCAAATGAGTTGCCATGGTTTACGTATGCTGAATTTAGCTACGCCAAGTGAGTCTATGGGGCCACAGTTCAATAAAGTCGAGGCAGTGCTACAAAATATTCCTGGTATCAAGATTGTTTACCCTGCACCACGAGATGAATGTTGTGGATTTGGTGGGACCTTTGCCGTTGATGAAGGCGCCGTATCTGCCAAAATGGGTAAAGATAAAGCCCATGCTCATGCCGCCACACATGCACAATATGTGGTCGGTTTTGATCCCTCATGTTTACTGCATCTTGATGGCATGATCCGCAGACAGCTGCTACCTATTCAAACCCGTCATATTGCTCAAATCATCGATGCTGCTTTATAAGGAGACTTTAAATGTATCAATCTAAAAGTCATGCCGACAATGCCACTATCTTTTGCCGTGATGAGAATCGCGTCGACTGGCACTCTAAAGCCTTATGGAATTTACGTGAAAAACGTGACAGAGCAGCTGCAAGCGTGCCTGAATGGGAACAGCTTCGCCAACTCGGATCAGAAATTAAATTACATACCTTGAGTCATCTTGGCGACTATCTTTGCCAGTTTGAGCAAAAATGTATTGAAAATGGCATTCAAGTTCACTGGGCTAAAGATGCCAGTGAACACAATCAAATTGCATTAAATATTTTAACTACACACTCGGTTAAAAAGTTAGTTAAATCTAAGTCGATGTTGACTGAAGAATGTCACTTAAATCCTTTTCTTGAAAAACATGGCATTGAAGTCATCGATACTGATTTAGGAGAGCGCATTATTCAGCTAAATAACCAACCTCCTTCGCATATTGTGGTGCCTGCCATCCATATGAAAAAAGAAGAGGTCGGTGAACTGTTTCATCAAAAGCTGAATACCCCAAAAGGCGAATCCGATCCCACACGCCTCACCCGTGCCGCCCGTAAACACTTACGCGATCAATTTCTCAGTGCCGATGCCGCCATGACAGGCGTAAACATGGCCATCGCTGATTTAGGTGCGGTAGTGGTATGTACCAATGAAGGCAATGCCGATATGGGCGCAAATTTACCTAAACTGCAAATTCACTCAATGGGCATAGATAAAATCGTCCCAGATGCAGACAGTGCCATGGTATTGCTACGTATGTTAGCCAGAAATGCTATCGGCCAACCCATTACCACTTATTCGTCTTTCTATCGCGGCAGTAAAGTTGATGGCGAAATGCACATTATCATTGTCGATAATGGCCGAACAGACATCATGCAAGATAACATTCTTGCTGAATCGTTAAAATGTATCCGATGTGGTGGTTGTTTAAACACTTGTCCAGTTTATCGTCGTTCTGGTGGGTTCAGTTATAACTACACCATTCCAGGTCCTATTGGTATTGCCGTTGGCGCGCAGCATGATGATAGCAACACTATCCCTTGGGCTTGCACGCTGTGCGGGAGCTGCAGTTATGTTTGCCCAACAAAAGTCCCATTGGATAAAATTATTGCCCACCACCGCCGATTAAAAGCCGAACAGGGAAAACTGCCATTTGGGAAAAAGTTCTATATGCCAGCAGTGGGTAAATTGATGAGCTCGCCAACCTTATTAAACTGTACTATGTCCAGTGCACGATTGGCATTAAAAGTCATTCCACACACTCTAATCAAGCCCTTATCTGGTGCTTGGGGACATTACCGTGAGTTGCCCGTTGCACCAAAATCGAGTTTCGATACTTGGTATAAACACCATAAAGCAGCAAATAAGGAGACCAAATAATGTCTCAAAATACCACGAGCAAACAAGCCATTTTGGCAGCCTTAGGCCATTCTTCTATTAACCAATTAAATCAAAAACCTGATTTATCAGGTTTAAAAAGTACTCGCTTTTTACAGACAGATTTAATTAAACGATTTGAAAAAGGTCTTAACTCGGTTACAGGTGAATTAATTTATCCAGACAATGGCAATAGCATCGACATACTTAAAGGCAATGTTGCGCAACTGATAAGCCAAGGAATGCAAGTGATATCATTAGTGGATGGCATTGAAGGAAATCAACTGATGCCAACACAGCCACATGACCTCAAACACATTGATTACGCAATTATACAAGCAAGGTTTGCGGTGGCAGAAAATGGTGCGATATGGGTAGACAGTGAGCAACTGAATGGCAAAAATGTGAATACTCACAGGGTACTGCCCTTTATCTGCGAGAACCTAGTCATAGTACTGAATAAAGACAATATTATTGCCACCATGCATGATGCACCAGCAAAAATGCACTTACATGCCGGTGACTTTGGGACTTTTATTGCAGGTCCTAGTAAAACAGCCGATATCGAACAAGCCCTAGTGGTGGGCGCACATGGTGCGTTTAGTTTAAAGGTCTATTTAGTTTAAACGTTGCGTAAATGCTCCGTTCGCATTGGATTAACTCAACCTCAGTTGATGATTAATCCATTGCGAAAATCGCTTCTGCGCGACTGAGCATAAATTCGATAAATAATTGTACCTTTCTAGGCTGCTGTTTTCGCTGATGATACAGCATACAAATTCGGCGACTTTCGCCCTGCCAATGCGGCAACACCCGGATCAAATCCCCCTGATGCAATTGCTGTTTTACAAACAATGATGGCCCATACATAATCCCGCCATCATCAACACATGCCTTAATAGCGCCATGTAAATCAGCCAATGTCATTTTGGCCTCACCTTCGTAATAATATTCTTGTTCACCGTGTTTTAATGTCCAATTAAATAATGGCCATACCTTAATTAAGCGGTGTTGATGCAGTTGGTTGGGATGAATTATTTCATCAGATTGATTAAGGTACTTGGTTGAAGCGTATAAGCCATAATGCAATACACCCAATGATTGTGACACCCAAGAGGAATCGGGCTGGGCACCACCTACAATTGCCACATCAACCCCTTGGTCAATTAAATCAACTGTTTGATTATTTTGGCTAATATGTAAATTAATATCAGGATATAACTTAGAAAAATCATTCAACGTTTGCATCAAGATCATCGAGGTAATTGAAATCGGCGTCGCAATTCTTAAAGTTCCACTAGGGGTAGATGCGGTTTGCTGAGTTAAATCATCAAACTGATTAATCAATTGATAATATCGTTCAAATAACTCAGCCCCCTCTTCAGTTAAACGCAGCTTACGGGTACTGCGCATGATCAATTGAGTATTTAAGCTGCTCTCTAATTTAGCTATTTTGCGACTCACCGTTGCCACAGGAATATTTTGTAACTGGCTTACCTGTGAAAAACCGCCAGCGCTGACCAAATGGACAAATAAATGAATCAGCTGTAAATCACTTGGGCAATGTGGGTTCATTGGATTTCATCACGAATGGTTGAGTGAGTGACTATATCATTGTGCATTATAGCCAGTACACTATTGCCATAAAAACAATAGTTAACATCAGCTGGGCATAATAAACGCTCAGCAAACAGTCCTTTGTTTTGCTAACTGCGTTTCATTAACGTGCAATAGGCCAGCTATTGACGTGTTAATCCACTTTGATTTTAAAAAATGACAAGTTTGCTAAAAATAAGCTCAACCTCTTGAATTGTGCTTATTGAGCCTAACACTTAACCCGAGTTGAAGTTAGTTAAAGCCTTATGTTCATCATAAATGGCCTTAAGTGAACTAAAATGAACTGACGTCTATCCAACTATAGCCGCATGACCTTTTAAGCCTAATGCGACTGCTAAGATGTTTGTGCTGGATCAATTAGATTTTAAAATGTGCGACTAATTTAGCAAGCTTTTCAGACCCTTGTTCAATTTGACTACTATTTTGATTAATGTCCTGATTATATTCTCTGTTCTCAACAGACATGTCGTTTATGCGAGTAATATTCATATTTAACTCAGCTATCACTGCGCTTTGTTGTTCTGTTGCCGATGCAATTTGAATATTCATTTGTGATATTTGCTCAATTGAATTTTTGATCACATCAAGTGCACCAACGACTTGGCCAGTTTCTGAAACCGTTTCATTTGATTTGATTTTCGCTCTCTCAACCGAAGCATTAACACTGTCAATGGCCTGACGAATAGCATCGATAATACCGTTAATTTCTCGGGTTGAATCTTGCGTTCGGCTTGCAAGGGTGCGCACTTCATCTGCCACAACAGCAAACCCTCGCCCTGCTTCACCCGCTCTAGCTGCTTCAATTGCAGCATTAAGTGCTAATAAGTTGGTTTGCTCGGCAATCCCGACGATCACATCTAATATTTGGCCAATTTTGCTCGAACTTATTTGCAGGCCATTAACCACTTCTTCAGTATGAATAAGTTCACTTGAAAGCGCATTAATTTTGCTCATGGCATTATCAACCACGGCAGCCGTTTTATCCGCTTCAGCATCAGCAGCATGCGCACTTTGGGCTGCAAGTTGTGCATTAGAAGCCACCTCAGAGGCCGTCATCGACATCTGATTAATTGCTGTCGCTACATTTTCGGTTTCCATTTGTACATTGGTAGAAACCTGATTGGCTTTTTCGGCAATAGCTGACATGCCGCCCGCTAACCTTGTACTATGGTGAATAGACTCTCCCACTGAAGTAATGACATTCTGAATTTTGGACGTAAACATATTGAAGTGAGTGGCGATCTCTTTTAACTCGTCCCCACCTTCTTCTGATAATCGTAGCGTTAAATCTCCCTCACCTTTTGCCACATTTTCAAATGCCGTGATTGTCGAGCGCATCGGCACTGAAACACTCTGAATAATAATATAAAGAAAAATAACCACTGGCAGCCAAACTAGCGCGAGTAACAACATGTAATCATAAACAAACTCAAGTTCTTGGGCATGAATATCATCAACATAAATACCGGTTCCAATTATCCAATTCCAAGGAGTGAACTTTTTAACCACCGACATTTTAGGACTTGGGTTTTCTTGATTAGGCTTATTCCACATGTAATCAACTCTGGCGGAATCTTGAGTTTGAGTTCTATCAATCATCAATTGGAACAGTTTAATCCCGTCAGGATCTTTCATTCCTACCACACTGGTATTAACCAGTTTTTTGGCAAATGCATGTTGAATCATCATACCTTGAGTATCAATGGTAAAATAGTATTCTTGCCCTGAGTAACGTAAATGATCGAGCGCCGCGAGTGCTGTTATTTGCGCTTCTTCGACACTTAATTCACCTTTTACACTGCGTTGATAATATTGATCGACTACCGCGACTGCGGCATCAACTAATGAATGTAATTTGGCTTCTTTTTCGGCAATAAGTACGTTATCAATACGGCTAAGCGCAAATAGAAACATTAAAATAGTGGCAGCAATGCTGAGTACTAACATTGAAAATAATCGCTTCGAAATGCTCATTTTTCGTAGTTGAAGATTTATAGTATTCATATAACCACCTGACAATATTAACTAAATAAATGTTTTATATCTTTAAAAATGCTGACACGCTAAAGGCTATACCGTAATAATTAAAGTCAACTTTAGTCTGATGTATTGTTCTTATCATCATTATGTTCAATCTAAATCTGGGTCAATAACGGCAGTTTGTCAAATGTAAAACTCAATAAATCAGTACGTTAGTTAACTCTAAAGTGGTAGAGTTAACATTTATTATGTAACGCGTACAAAGATTTTTGGCTATCACTTTAAAATAAAAATAATAAGGGAATAATCATGCACAGACGCAACGTTGTTATCACTGGTGCAAGTTCAGGTCTTGGTCTTGGAATGGCAAAACAATTTGCCCTGAAAAACCATAATCTGGCTTTATGTGCACGTCGTATAGAGCTGCTCACTTCACTCAAAGAAGAACTGCTCACAATTAATCCAAATATTAAAGTGCAAATTTATCAATTGGATGTAAATGACCATCAGGCAGTTTTTTCTGTATTTAAACAATGCCAAAAAGACATGGGATCAATTGATAGAATCATTGTCAATGCAGGTATAGGTAAAGGGGCTTCGATTGGAACAGGTTTCTTCAAAGCAAATTTGGCCACAGCTCAAACCAATTTTGTTGCAGCCATTGCTCAGTGCGAAGCTGCGATGGAAATATTTAGACAACAAAATAATGGTCATTTAGTGACAATCTCTTCTATCAGTGCCGTCAGAGGATTTAGACGCGCTATGACTGTATATGCAGCAACCAAAGCTGGGCTCACCTCTTTAACTGAAGGAATAAGAATTGATGTGATGCACACTCCGATTAAAGTGACTTGCATTCACCCAGGTTTTATTCGAACAGAGATAAATGAAAACGTCAAAACAGTTCCTTTTAGGGTAGATTTAGAAACAGGCTGTAAAGCAATAGTGAAAGCTATCGATAAAGAAAAAGCAAATGCATATGTACCCAGCTTCCCTTGGGCTTTTTTACATTGGCTAATTCGTATTGCGCCTTCAAACCTGATGAGAAAAATGAGTTAACAGCTTTCTTCATGGCAACCATAACAAAAAACCAAACATTGCTGTTTGGTTTTTTGTTATGATTTAGCTGCTATTAAGTGATTATTTTTTATCAACAAAGGAAAACATAAACCACACCTAAGCTGCGACAACCTGCTTAGCTTTACGTAATGGATGCAAGCGATTATGCATGACTTTAATGGTATCAAATTGATTAAGTGTCTTGGTGTCCGATAAAGCACAAGACTTAGAAAGAAGCATCACTGTAGCAGCTTGCAGGCTGTCTTCAACGACTAAAACTAACACACCTACACCATTACAATTGAGTTGAAATAATTTACCCGTACTGCAAAATACACATTCATCACTGACACTGAAAAACCAAGACTTTGGCATTTGTGGTTTGAGTAAGAAGTGTACTGCTGTAGCGTTGAGCGCTGTTTGAACAACCCCCGCATCTGAAATGTGTAACACCTTAGGTAAAATTTCAAGCAAGCGAATGTAATATTTAGCGTGTTCAACACTAAATTCTGTCATTCCTAGCGCATCAGGAATAAGTAATTTTGTCTTATATGGGGTTAAGAACTCCATCTCGGAACCTAACGATATACTTAGCTGCTGATATCTTGTGTTAAATTCCCAATGCCAGTCCTTATTTGGCATTAATAACATGATGCAATTTCACCTAAAAATTGAATACTTTTTGATAATAGATGATATTTCGTTCAATATCAAAATTATTTTATAAATTTTTATCTATATTTCATCATGTTAGAATTAAGTGCGATCGCTCCATCGCGATCGCGGCATGATTTTTGATCAGTAATTTGACCAATCAGTCTTTATTTTGAACGATAAGCGGAAACGATCTCTGAAACTAATTTGGGTCCTTGATAGATAAAACCACTGTATATCTGTACTAGCGTTGATCCTGCAGCAAATTTATCATTTGCATCCTTTGCAGAATTGATCCCACCAACACCAATGATCGGGATTTGACCATTTAAATATCCCGCTAACGTCTTGATCACTTTAGTTGAAAGATCGGTTAAAGGCTTACCGCTTAGTCCCCCCATCTCTTCAGCATGTTCAAGTCCCGTTACTGCGTCACGACTGAGTGTAGTATTGGTTGCGATTACACCATCAAATTGGTTTTTAACAAGTGAATCAGCAATAGACTTAATTTCTTCATTGGTTAAATCTGGCGCAATTTTCAATGCAACTGGCACATACTTACCATGTTTTGCGGCTAGTTCTGTTTGCTTAGCTTTAATTGAACCCAATAAATCATCTAACAATTCACCATACTGTAAGGTACGTAAACCCGGTGTATTAGGTGATGAAATATTCACTGCAATATAAGCACTGTAGAGATAGACCTTATCCATGCATATCAAATAATCTTCTTTACCCTGCTCTACGGGAGTATCTTTGTTTTTACCGATATTGACACCCACTAAGATATCCGATTTTTTGGCCATCAAATTACGAACTAAATTATCAACACCTTTATTGTTGAAACCCATTCGATTAATGATACCTTGTGCAGGCTTTAGACGAAATAGTCGTGGTTGGTCGTTACCAGGCTGTGGACGAGGTGTGACGGTTCCGACTTCAACATGACCAAAACCCATGGCATGAAAAGCATCAATAGACTCGCCGTCTTTATCTAATCCTGCCGCTAATCCAACGGGGTTTGGAAAGGTAATCCCCATACATTCAACCGGTACATGGGCAACATTTTGACGATAAAAGCAATTAAGCGGCGTATTGCCAGTCATTTTCAAACTGCCAATAGCGACATTATGAGCCAGCTCAGGATCAATCTGAAACATGACTTTTTGTGCGAGTTTGTAAAACATGGTTTCTCCTTGGCCTAAAAAAAGCCCCGGCAATCGCCAGGGCTAGTTCATATTATAAAGAATTACTTCTGACCTTCGCAATGCAAAATCAGCAAGTTAAGTTCACGTAAGGCGACTGAGAACTTAGCAAATTCATGGGTTTGAGACACTTTAAAGTCTGCTAACATGTGATACCAACGTTGGAGTAAGGCTTTATTACTCTTAATCCATTCATTGATAACAGAGTCTGCATCACAGGTATCACTACAAGTACGCAGTACCGCTGAACTTAAAGCACGTTGTTGCCAGTCTAATTCTTCACGGAATGCGGCACGTGCTAGTGCTTGCCAATGGTTAGCAACGGGTTGAGCACTAATTTGCTCTAAGAACCAATGCAGTTCCACCTTGGCACCTAACTTAAAGTAAGTTTCAGAGACTAAATCTACTGATTTGTTCTCAATTTCAGCAATTTGAGCAATATCTAACGCTGAGAATAACGTACTCATTTTAGCAACGACTTGAGCGACTGCCATAGGGACATTTTCTTTAGTTAAAGAGTTAATCTCTGCAGAAATCGCTTTAACTTCAGCTGCAATCATGTATTGGTCAACGTTGACTTTTAGCTTTTCAAAAACAGGCTTAAAGAACTCAACGGTTTGTTCAATATTATGACTGCGATTACGATGACGAATAAACCAACGACAAGCACGACGCATATTACGGCGTAATTGATGAAGCATCTCACCTTGAACGATTGCAGGAATAATACCGTTCAAATCGGTTATTGATTTAGTTAACTCATCTAGTCCAAATACTTCGCGTGCCATAGTGTAGCAAATGGCGGCTTCAGCAACTGAGGCACCTGTCTCATCTTGCATACGTTGAACAAAATTAAAGCCCATGTCATTGACTAATTCATTAGCCAATGAAGTTGCAATAATTTCACCACGTAGCGGATGGTTTACCATCTTATCAGCATACTTAGCTTGTAATTTTTTAGGGAAGTAAGCCACCAATAATTTACTCAAGAAACTGTCTTCAGTAATTTCTGGTGTGACTAACTGCTCTTTCAATACCATTTTAGCGTAAGCAACTAATACCGATAACTCTGGGCGGGTTAATGCACGGCCATTTGCCAAACGTTCAGCAAGATCATCATCGGTGGGTAAAAATTCTAAAGCGCGGTCTAATTTACCTTCTTTTTCCAGATAATGAATGAAACGAATTTGCTCTTTTAACTGTGATACCCCATGTACCTGCGTCACAGAAATAGTGCGCGTTTGGTCTTTACAGTCTTGAAGTACAATTTCACTTACTTCATCGGTCATTTCTTCGAGAACACGATTACGTTGTTTTACGGTTAACTCACCGGCAGCGACTAATGTGTTTAAGAAAATCTTGATGTTTACTTCGTTATCTGAACAGTCAACACCACCCACGTTATCCACGAAGTCAGTATTCATACGCCCGCCATTAGCAGCATATTCAATACGACCAAGCTGGGTACAACCTAAGTTACCGCCCTCACCGATAATTTTTGCACGCACTTCATTACCGTTAACACGCAGTGCATCATTGGCGCGATCGCCCACTTCAACATGGGATTCTTTGCTTGATTTAACGTACGTGCCAATACCGCCATTCCATAACAGATCGACAGGCATTTTCAGTAGTTCTTTTAACAACTCAATCGGATTCATGGTGTCTTTATCTGTAGACAACATAGCTTTGATTTCAGGTGTTAATTTTAATGATTTAGCCGAACGTAAGAAGATCCCACCGCCTTTAGAAATTAATTTGGCGTTATAATCTTCCCAGCTTGAACGTGGTAATTCAAATAAACGCTTACGTTCAATGTAGCTTTGAGCAACATTTGGATTAGGGTCGATAAAGATATGCATATGGTTAAAAGCAGCCACTAGCTTGGTGTGTTCTGATAACAACATACCATTACCAAATACGTCACCCGCCATATCACCTATACCTAGACAGGTAAAATCGGTGGTTTGACAATCAACACCAATTTCGCGGAAATGGCGCTTAACCGATTCCCATCCGCCTTTAGCGGTAATGCCCATTTTCTTGTGGTCATAACCATTACTACCACCAGAGGCAAACGCATCACCTAACCAGAAATCATATTCTATTGCGATTGAGTTAGCGATATCTGAGAAAGTTGCAGTACCTTTGTCTGCTGCAACCACTAGGTATGGATCATCTTCATCGTGACGAACGACATCAACTGGTGGCACAACTTCGCCATTTTTAATGTTGTCAGAAATATCTAACAAGCCACGAATGAATAAACGGTAACATTCTTGACCTTCAGTAAAGAATGCTTCACGTCCGCCCTCTGTCGGCAGCTGCTTACACACAAAGCCACCTTTTGCTCCTACAGGAACAATTACGGTGTTTTTCACTTGCTGTGCTTTCACTAGACCTAACACTTCAGTACGGAAATCTTCTCGTCTATCTGACCAACGTAAACCACCACGAGCCACTTTACCACCACGTAAATGCACACCTTCAACTCTTGGCGAGTAGACGAAGATCTCAAACTTTGGCAATGGCTTTGGCATTTCCGGAATTAAATTTGGAGCAAATTTAAATGAGGTATAAGCTTTATTGTCACCCTTGGCGTCAGTCTGATAGAAGTTTGTCCGTAAGGTTGCGTTAATCAAATCTAAATAACGACGAATAATACGGTCATCATCAAGACTTGAAACATCGTCAAGCTGTTTGTTTACTTGCTCTAAAAACTTGCTTAATGTGCGCGTTTTTAATTTAGGATTAAACTTGCGAATAAACATCTTCACAAGCAAATCAGCAATTTTTGGATAACGGCTGAAGGTTTCTTCAATATATGACTGGCTGAATGTGGCATCAATTTGACGCATATATTTAGCATAGGCACGTAAAATAGACACTTCACGGCCATTTAAGCCCGTTGAAAGCACCATGCGGTTGAAACCATCGTCTTCCAGTTTTTTCTGCCAAACAAGTGATAATGCTGTTTGGAAACGTTCTTGGCTATCCGCTAGGTTTTCAATTGCAGCACCTTGCACTGTCATTAAGAAGTCAAGGATCCAAAATGTATTGCCATCAGTGGTTTTAACTTCATAAGGACGCTCATTGATCACACGTAAACCAAAGTTTTCAAGCATTGGTAATACATCAGATAAATGAATTGGTTCATCTTTATGAAAAAGTTTTAAACGCACTTTGTTGTCATTCAATGCGGTTTCTTGGGGTTGATAGAACAACATTCCCAATTTATGTTCGTCGTCTAAGGCTTCAAGGTGCTGAAGATCGACCACTGCAGAGCTTGGTAAGACATCATCTTTATAGCTCTGTGGAAAAGCATTAGAGTAACGTTTAGTTAAGCCTGTACCTGCCTGCTCACCTAAGGCATTGTTTAATGCCGAATGTAATTTATCATCCCATGAGCGAGCAGCTTCAATCAGATTGTGTTCTATAGCGGCCACATCTACGTCCATATTATTGTTGTCGACTTTGATAATGTAATGCGTACGAGCCAAAGTTGACTCTGAGAAATATGTCGTAAATTCAACATCTTCATTACTATTAAAATGCTGAGCAAGAATGCGTTGTGTATCTTGACGGAACTTAGTGTTATAACGATCTTTAGACACATACACTAAACACGATAAGAAACGACCAAAACCATCTTTACGAACAAACAACTTCAACTTATCTCGGTCTTGCATCTGCAAAACACCATGAGCCATATGCGAAAGCTCTTCAACTTTTGCTTGTATTAGCTCATCACGAGGTAAATTTTCGAGGATATTTAGTAACGCTTTATAATCGTGTGAACGTGGTGCTAGCGCTGAACTGTCAAGTACTCGTTGTACCTTCTCAGCAAGCAATGGTATTTCACGTGGGCTACGGTTATACAGATTAGAGGCATATAAACCAATGAAACGGTCTTCACCAACCACATTACCTTTTTTATCGAAACGTTTGATGCCGATATAATCAACATATGCAGGACGGTGAACACGGCTTTTAGCAGAACTTTTGGTCAAAACCAGCAAACTTGAATCCAATGCTTCTTTACGTGCACTGTCTGATAATGACGATAGCAATAGACCACGATCACTAGATGAATTCTTAGAACGGCTCATTAAACCTAAGCTAGTGTCTAAATCCGGAACTAACTCGACATCACCTTCCACACGTTTTAAGTCGTAATATCGATAACCTAATAAAGTGAAGTGATGATTATTTAAATATGTTAGATAGTTAACGGCTTCAGTTAACTCTGCTTTATCACCTGGAAAAGGACGCTTAGGCAATTGCTGGATGGTATCTGTTAATTTAGCAGACATTTTTTCCCAGTCGGAGACTGAAGCAACAACATCGGCAAGGACTGACTGAATTTCTTTTTCAATTACTTTTATATCAGCATCGCTACTTTGCTTATCAATCTCAATTAAGAAAACAGCAATATTGTCACTATTTTTCGGTGCGTTATTTACAAAATTCACTTCTGTAACAGACTTTTTATCACGCACAACCGCTAATGGTGTATGCAGCATGACATGAGCAGTAATTCCCATTCTGTTTAATGCCATAGTCAAAGAATCGACTAGAAAAGGCATATCAGGTTGGATCACTTCAATCACACTGTGGCTTGATTGCCAGCCATGCTTAGATTGTGTTGGGTTAAAAACTCGAATATGAGTGTCTGTTGGTGCAGTTTTATTTAAGGCATTCCAAAGACTGACTACCGCTCCATATAAATCACTGTCATTTCGGACATTGAGGTCGTCACGTGACATATGGGTGTACAGGCATTGGGCAAACTGCTCAACTTGTTTGGCTTGTGAATTAGGGATTTTTGAATGAATCAAATTGACTACATTTTCTAGTAGTACAGAAGGCATTGCATCTTTAAAGGCCATGTTGCAGATTCCTTAAGCGTCTATGGCAGCGCTTTTATCATTATATGGATGCTTCGGCTTGTTTTACTCAGTAATCTAATTACTAAGATCTGCGGCAAAGTTTATTACTAAATTGCTGCTATATCGAGGAAAATTTTAGTGGTAGATCCTCTAAATATCCAATTTCATAACTGTTATTTTGTTTAATATGCAATTAAACGCGCCAATTTAGATTAACTATGCAAAAAAAAATGGAGAGCAATGCTCTCCATTTAAATTAAACCATTGTTTTTAATTAGCTTTACGCCAAAATAGTGCTGAAAGTGCAGGCAGAATAATAATCGCTCCCAACATATTCACTAAAAACATAAATGTTAACAAAATTCCCATATCCATTTGGAATTTAAGCGCTGAGAAGAACCAAGTACTCACCCCGATAGCTAAAGTTAACCCGGTAAAGATAACCGCGCTGCCACGTTCGACCAATGCTTCAAAATAGGCTTGTTGTACTGCCATACCATTGCTGAGCTTATTAGACATGGTGGACAAAATATAAATTCCGTAGTCCACCCCTATTCCCACACCCAGTGCAATTACCGGTAACGTACTTACCGCAAGACCAATATCAAGCATGGTCATTAGCGCTTGAGCTAAAGTCGAAACCACATATAAAGGAATAATGACCGCAATAGTGGCTTTGAGTGATTTAAAGCTAATTAAACATAGAAAGAACACGGCCCCATATACATAAATCATCATAGGGAGTTGCGCTTCACTAACGGCTTCGTTTGTCGCTGCCATTACACCTACCGGGCCAGAAGCTAACTTAAACTGTAATTTGTCGTTATTAAGCTCTGCAGCCACTTGTTTCACTTTATTAACAACAACCTCAATGGTTTCTGCTTTATGATCTTTTAAGAAAAGATACACAGGCATCACTGAACAGTTACCATTTAATAAACCAGAAGTAGTAGGAACTTGACCTACGGCTTGTACTAAACTGGCTGTTGTACGAGGTAAGATTTGCCATTTAGGATTACCTTCATTAAAACCGGCATTCACCGCTTTTGCAATGGAAGCTAAGCTAGCTGTTGATTCGACACCAGGGGTATTTCCCACCATCCATTCAAATTGGTCAATTTGGCTGAGCATTGAATGGTAAGTACAGGCTTCCGGTTCTGCTTCAACAATCACTGTCATCACATCTGTGGTAATTGAAAAATGGTCGGTAATAAAAAACGTATCAAGGTTATAACGTGAATCTTGATGGAGTGCAGGTGCACCGCCTTTTAAATCACCAATTTTCATTTCGGTGGCTTTCATAAAACCCACACCATATAAAACGGCTGTACACGACAATACAACCACTGCATATTTGGGTGTGGCAAACTTTGACAAGCTACGCCAAATATTTTCAACTTTTTGCTTTTGAGCAAGGTTTTCTTCTGCATTAGATAGATTGGTATAAGAAATCACCAAAGGCAGCAAAATAAGGTTAGTAAGGATGATCACCCCAACCCCTAAAGAAGCTGAAATTGCCAATTCACGAATGATTCCAATATCAATGGCAAGTAAGGTTATAAATCCTACCGTATCGGAAAGCAGCGCAACGCCACCAGGCACTAATAAGCTACGGAAAGCTGAAGCCGCAGCGGCTTTAGTGGCTTGTCCATCAATCACTCGACGACGCACAGCATTGATCATTTGTACGCCATGACTAACGCCAATAGCAAACACCAAAAATGGCACTAAAATCGACATCGGATCAAGGCCAAAACCAACAACGGTTAATAAGCCTAATTGCCAAATGACCGCCATTAAACTGCACATTAATGGTAAAATGGTAAGCATTATTGATTTGGAGAAAAGATAAACCATCACTGCGGTAATGACGATGGCAATGAGGAAAAACAGTAAAACCCCTTTAGCACCGTCTGCAACATCACCTGCCATTTTAGCAAAGCCGATAATGTGGATTTTAATATTATCGTTTTCAAATTGACCACGAAGCTTTTCTTCGAGTTGGTTAGCAAATTCAATGGTATTTAATGCTTCACCAGTATCAGGATTAAAATCCATCAATTGTGCCGATACCATTGCAGCAGAATAGTCATTTGCAATTAAACGCCCAACAATTCCTGCTTTTTCAATATTATCGCGTACTACAGCTAAACCGTATTCGTCGGTTCTGAAGTCGGCGGGGATCACTGGGCCGCCAGCAAAACCATCTTCAACAACTTCAGTAAAGCGAGTTGAAGGTGAATAAAGTGATTTAACCTGCGAACGTTCGACACCATCGATAAAAAACAGCTCGTCGTGAACTTTTTTCAAGGTATCAAAAAATACTGGGTTAAAAATATTACCGCTAGTATCTTCGACTGCCACCATTATGCCATTGGCACCACCGAACTCTTTTTGGTGCTTAGTGTAGGTTTGCATGTAAGTATGATTGAGCGGAATATTTTTACTAAAGGCCGCATCCATTTTAAGCTGGCTGGCTTGGTATCCTAAAAATACCGTAATAAATATAAATGAAATGATCACCCACATTCGATTGCGGAATAAGTGCGTTTCGAAACTATTGACCAGTTTTTCTAACATCTTGTCGGCCCTATTATTGTTGTTTTAATCTTAATAGTGTCTACTAAAAAACAGTAGCTTTGAGGATGATAAAATCATCTTTTATGTTATCCAAATGACTCAGATAACAGGTTATTATTGTCGCTGTGCAATTTGGAATAGTGGATATAAACATCGAGTGCTTTAATAAAACAGCATCAACGCTTACCCATAAACACAGTTACTTTGGCAGTTGGAAAAGCCCTTTAGTACCCGCGAACCAAATTTCACCTTTATTATTCTTGGCCACTGCAACAATATTTTCCCCTTGACGGCGAGCGACTAACTCTGCTGTGTCGCCAACAATTTTTAAAATAATTCCAGCATTGCCAACAAGATATAAATCATCGCCCTCAACTAACGCACCATTGATAGATGATTCAACTGGTAATTCAATTTGTTGCCAGTCATTTAATAAATTCGAAGCCTTAAAGACATGACCTCGTAACCCCATAACATACACATCATCACCATGGGTAATGGCATTAAACATTGAACCATCATAATCAAAATCTACACGCTTAAAAGTACGTCCCATATCATCAGATACAGCGACTAAACCCAGTTCACCCACCATGAGTAAACGATCATCGTTTAAACTAATTATTCGATTAAAATGAGGGAGTAATGCAGCACGTTCAGACAAATATAATTGTTCATCTTCACTTTTTAGTTCATTCAGATAAGCAACATCTTCTTCAAATAGTAATTCTTGATGAAACTCATCTTGCCAAGTTTTCCCGCCGTCTTCGGTTCGATAAAACAACCCGTAAGCCCCGATGGCAACACCGTGTTTATCGGTAAAAAAACGCAAATCTAAAAAGGGTTTTTCTAAATCAGTGGACGCCATCTGTAAAGACCAAGTTAATCCACCATCATTAGTATGAATAATCGTCGCATCATGGCCGACGGCCCAACCTAATTTTTCATTCAAAAAAAACACGCTAGTCAATTGAGTTGCTACAGGCGTCGCAACTTGTTGCCATTGTTGGTCTAAAACTAATACATGGCCGCGTTGACCTACTGCCACTAATTTATCACCCGCCGGAGCAATATCGACCAATAATGATGATTGTGCTTGGGGTTGTATCTGTACCGTTAAGGGATCAAGTTGTGCGTAAACCGAAGCAGTATATAAACATGCACTTAATCCTATCGCGACAGCACTGCGAAGCATGCTAACCTTCATACAAACTTCCTTAGATTTAAGGGCGCTAAGCGCCCTTTATTTAACAGATTCGATTTAAACGAATGAATTAACGAATACCTGCACGACGCAATGCATCTGGGGTAAAGTTTGATTCTGATAAGTTTGCATCAAAATTATACATGCGACCTTCGTTATCTAATCCCATTGCTAAATAGCGGCGAGATTGTAGATCATGGAATATTTCTAGCGTACTCCAATGCGTAGGGACTTCGTAATAGTTAATACTGTGCGCGGTGCCTACACGGTACAACTCGTCACGGTTATCATACATGTCCGTTAATGATACTTGCCATGAATCTTCATCGATATAAAAGACACGGGTTTTATAAATATGACGCATACCCTCTTTTAAGGTTGCCTTCACTTCCCAAACACGGTGTTTTTCCCAACGAGCATATTCTGGATTAATGTGACCAGGTTTTAGAATTTGGTCATACTTAAGCTCGTTTGAATGTAACTTGTAATCATTGTAAGGAATAAAGATTTCTTTCTTGCCAACAAGCTCCCAGTTATAGCGCACTGGAGAACCGTTAAACATATCGAAATCATCGGTTGTTCTTAAACCATCAGATACAGTACCTGGTGTATCGAAAGCCACATTTGGCGCTTTGCGAACACGACGCTGTCCAGTGTTATAAGTCCATGCTTGACGCGGTAAGGCCTCTTGATCCATGGTTTCTTTAACAAGTAACGCTGTACCTGCTAGACGCGCAGGTTGAGTAACAACTTGCTTGAAGTAGAATAAGGTATTGGTTTCTTTTAACTTATCCAATGTGATTTCCGGACGAGTATACTCAAAACGAATTTCTTCAGCGTTTTCAACTAAAGTGTATGAACCACTTGAAGTTGGAGCAGCTTGACTACGGTAGGTTTCTACATCTACGCCACGAAAACGCAAAATATGGTTCCAAATCACCTCTAGACCGTCTTTAGGGATAGGAAATGGCACGCCAATTGTTGCGCCGGAAATACCATTACCTTGAGCAACCAATTCAGCTGAAGTGGCATTGACTTTAATGGCATCATAAACATATTGAGGTACAGATGCCGTTCTACGAGTTTCATAAACATTCATTTGATAGGTATCTGGATACAATTCAAACAGTTTATTTTGACCTGGCGTTAAGTACTCTGCGTACTGCGCTTTATTAGCATTAGTAATAGTGAATAAAATTTTATCGTTAGGAAAAGGATTTAAGTGATGCATGCCTTTTTCATAACCAGCAACAGGCTTAGTAATACCACCATCCCATGCTGGAATAGAGCCATCGGCGTTTGCCGCTTTTTCAGCACCCATGGGTGTTAAGCTTGTACCTAATTTAGCAGCATCAGCTTCTGATACTTTCGCCATCGCAACAGGTGCGCCTAGCGCCATAATCACTGCTGCCGATAATATCGTCAGTTTTTTCATTATTATTATCCTTTTAAATCGAATACTTGACGTTAAACGAGACATAATCTCGGTCTTCCATCACGTTCGTTGTTCCTACACCACCAAAGAAGCTGTTGTAAGAAAAATCAACACCCCAGCGGTTTTGATAGTCAAAATTTAAACCTAATGCTACCGATTTTTTACCTTCAGTGAACAAGAACATTGGGTCAGGTGTAATACCATCAACATCGTGAGAGAAAATAACGCGTGGTGCCATGTTCACACCTGCAAATACGTTATTAAAATCGGCTTTAGCCACTAAACGATATCCCCAAGCAAAATCAGTCGGGAATGGATTCGTTTCTGGACCATTGTGTAAAGCTTGGATGATACCAGGCATATCAGGGTTACCACCCGAACGACCTGTTCCAGGGCCATTTAAGCGCAGCTCGTCAAAGCCTGGCATATCATGAACCCATACCCCGCCGACTTCTGCTAGCATAGTCAGGTTATCGGTACCCAAAGTAGGACCAAATAAATGGGTCAATGTCATCTGGGCTTGAGTCGTATCTAATTGAATAAAACCATCAACCGTCTCTCCCGGTGCCACCACATCCATTTGTGAAATGCCATCCAAATCTGGGCGCAAACCTGCATTAGCTAATTGCTGAGGCATTGCTGCGAAAAGGAGCTCTACGTCATCGATTTGGAATGGTTCATCAACACGATGTGCAATTTCACCTGCAACAGAGGTATCACCAACTAACGTGTTAAAACTAAAACCATATAATTGAATATCCTCAGGGTAAACAATTTGTGCTTTAGTGAAGGTTTCCATACTGAGCAGCAGTTCACGGTCAATCTGACCTTGACTTGCTGCTAATTTTGCGTAATCACCACCAATAGATGCAGCAGTAAAGTTAGACGCGGTACCACTGATTAATGGGCGGCGACTATGATAATTCATATAGTACAAACCAAATTCAGTTTCGTTGAGTTCAGGTGAGTAAAAACCTAATTTCACACCATACTGACCATCATCACTGGGTTTAGCTTCATCTTGAATTAACGCAGCTTTTGTTGAATAAGCAAGCATTGATGAAGCCAATGCAGGATTGAACCCTGTTGCTGCTGCATTTTTGTAAAGCGCTTGATATTCAGAAATTAAGAAGTCTAAATTTATATCTGGGTTAGAGTTAAAGCCTAACTGGGCATTTTGGTTATAACCACCAAAACCTGCAAAATCGTTAGTGGCAAAATTAGAGCCCGGCGTAGGCACCCATATTGGCTCCCATTGATATTGATAAAAAGCTTCAATATTCAGGTTTTCAGTCAATCCTAAAGATGCCCATACCATGCCTTGTGGGCGGAAAGCTTCTTTGAGTTCTGCACCTGGTGCGTTGAGAATATTTAAATCAACAGGGTTAATTTCACCAATACCATGCGGAATTAAAGTACTTTCACCCCATGAGACAACCTGATTACCCACACGGACTGATAATGGGTTTTGACCATCGTTTAAATCCCAGTTAGCGTAAACAAAGGCATCTAACAATCGAATATCTTTACACTGAACTTCAGAGGCACGGTTATCAGCACAAGGATCGAATTCTTTGCCTGTTAATGGGTCATTAAAATCATAATTACCATCATTCAATTTACGGTCGTAAAAATACATACCACGAACAAACAAACCATAGTTTTCGTATTTTAATGATAACTCATGAAGCCCTTTAACGATTTCAGATGTAGTGTCACCTTGAGAGTAAAGTAAGTTACTTAAATCGTTATTACTTGAATATGAGCCCGGTTGAGCCCAGATTTCTGCTGAAGTGTATTTAGTGTTTGAGAACGCTGAGTAGCCCGACCAATCAAATTGCGGCTGGTTAACCTTACCAATCTGGCCTTCCCAATCACGCTCTCCAACACGCCAGCTAGCCCCAACGGTCCAGGTAGAATCGAATGCTCCATCTACCTCTCCCCAATTGAATGAGAAAGCGGAAACATTTGGACTCATTCCTAAACACAAAGCCGACATTACCCCCAAAGTAATTGCCGACTTGTTAAATTTTTTCTTAACAATATTCATTTTAGCTCATCTCCGTAACCTGCTGGAATCGTTGTTATAGGAATTTAAACCAACATCTTGTTAGCCCACAGGCAACACCATTGTTACAGCATTTAACCTTGTTGAGCAAGGCCAAAACAGAGAAAATATACAATAAAATTAACGTGGTTAACCATATTGTTACAAGTGGGATTGGGCTGATATTTGAATTAACTAATGAGGCGTAAAAACAGATGGGAAGTGAGGGATTAAAAACATTTTATTTCAGTAGTTTATTAAAAAAAACAATAGTCACCTTTTATTAAAACCAATAAATCAAACGTTTGAAGTAATTACTCTAATTTAGTTAGCGATTTATAGGCTCCTTTACTGTCTAACTCTAATTTAAAATGGCCTCGAATGCCGTTTACGGTCAAAAATGGTCTAAAGTACTTTGCATTAATTTGTAAATGCCGACCGTTAACATCTGTTAACGCAACTGAATCACTATAACCCTGATAGTATGAAGAAAACTTTCTATAACTAATAAATATATTGAAATAAAACTCCATTGTACATCGTCCTCAATACATACCTTTTAAGTGATACCAATTACACTCAATAAGTGATCAGAAATAGCCAAGCAGAAATGCACGACAACAAGTCAGATTGTTATGATCAGGTGTCATTTTTCAGTCTAAAAGTGAAACGTTGCTATCAAATATTTCACACTAGAATGAACATTTTTTGTTACTGTTGGCATTAAGTCAGTTAGTTAAAAGGGAGAGAAAAACTCTCCCCTCAATAGATTTATGACGAATTAGTGTAGAGCTTTATTCACCTTCTCATAAAGATCTTTCGATAAGTCTGGTAATTTTTGTAATGTAACAAGAGCCTGCTTCATTAAATCTTGCCTTGCTCGGTCAAATTTCGCAAATTGGATCAACGGCGTGATCATACGAGATGCCACTTGCGGATTGGATTTATTTAGCTTGATCAGAATCTGGGTTAAATACGCGTAGCCAGAACCGTCTTTACGATGGAATTGATAAGTATTTCCTGAAGCAAATGCACCAATTAGCGAACGCACGCGATTGGGATTACTAAAGCTAAAGCTACTGTGGTGAGTGAGATGTTTTATCGAATCAATCACATCATCTGTATTTGATAAAGCCTGTAATGTAAACCATTTATCCATCACTAATGGTGTGGTGTGCCAAGTGGTTTCAAAATCAGATAACAATGTGTCAAGGCAATCGAACTGTCCTGTCGTTGCAGCTTTAAGGGCGGCTAGGCTGTCGGTCATATTGTTGGAGGCGTTAAACTGTTCAATAACCAGTGTTTCATATTCTTGAGACACCGCGGACAGTAAGCATAAAGCAACGTTCTTAAAAGCACGCGCGGATGGGTTATCTATAACAGATAATTCACGGTATCGTGCAAGTAATTCATCCTGTGTTGCACTCGCAATTTCTTCGACAACAAATTCACGTGCCATTTGCAAACCATCTAGATCGACCGATGATACTTGTTCAATTAAAGCCGAAGCCGCTGGAAAATTTAAAATCTCAGACACTAAAGCTTGATCTAAACCTGCATCAAGAATGACACCTCTGAATGCTTCAATCACTCGCGAGTCAACCGACATTACTTCTTTCGCTGAAAGTTGAGCGACATTCTCCCACACTGACTGACTGAACAATTGCACAGACGCTTCCCAACGAGCAACTTCACTGCTTGCAAAACGCATAGTATGAACCAGCTGATCAAAACCGAATTCATATTGAAGTTTAACTGGCGCAGAGAAATCTTGCAGTAATGATGCAACAGGTTTGGCTTTGAATCCGTCAAACGTAAATTGCTGTGTGGCTTTTTTTACGTGTAGTACCTGATTAATGACTGAATCACCATCAACATTTAATAACTCGAGGCTAAAAGGAATATGCAGTGTTTGTCCTTTAACGCCTTGGCTCTCAACGGATTGCTTTATCGTCAAGGTATATTGCCCTGACTCTGCATTAAACTCATCTTCAACAATCACTAAGGGCGTGCCTGCTTGAGAATACCAACGACGGAACTGTTGTAAGTCTTTACCACTCGCCTCTTCCATTGCATTAACAAAATCATCGCAGGTTACGGCTTGTCCATCATGGCGTTCAAAGTAACACTTCATGCCAGCCTGGAAAGCCGTTTCGCCTAAAATGGTATGCAGCATTCTTATGACTTCAGCACCCTTGTTATATACTGTCACAGTATAAAAATTATTCATCTCAATAACTGATTCCGGACGAATTGGATGCGACATTGGACCAGAATCTTCCGCAAACTGTTGGTTTTTCATCACTTTAATGGCATGAATACGATTCACCGCTCGCGAACCTAAATCAGAGCTGAATTCTTGGTCTCGGAAAACGGTTAGCCCTTCTTTTAAACTAAGTTGAAACCAGTCTCTGCAGGTAACACGGTTACCTGTCCAGTTATGAAAATATTCATGACCTACTACAGATTCGATACCATGGTAATCCTCATCTGTTGCGCTGGCTTTATCCGCTAAAACATATTTGGTATTGAAAACGTTTAAGCCTTTATTTTCCATCGCTCCCATATTGAAAAAATCAACAGCAACAATCATATAAATATCAAGATCGTATTCTAGACCGAAGCGTTCTTCATCCCATTTCATCGACTTTTTAAGCGAAACCATTGCATGATCGGCTTTATGTAAATTGCCTTTATCCACGAATACCTGCAAGGTGACATTGCGGCCTGACATAGTGATGAAATGATCTTCCAGTAAATCAAAATCTCCTGCCACTAAAGCGAATAAATAACATGGTTTTGGAAATGGATCCGCCCAACGAACAAAGTGACGTCCAGAGCGAGGCATCTCTCCCTGCTCTATTAAATTTCCGTTACTTAACAAAAAGGGAAACTCAGCTTTATCCGCTTCAATTCTTACCGAATAGGTAGCTAATACATCAGGACGGTCTAAAAAGTATGTGATTCGTCTAAACCCCTCAGCTTCACATTGAGTACAATATGCGCCATCCGACATGTACAAACCTTCTAGACTGGTATTTGCCTCAGGGTTGAGTGCGGTGATGATTTCTAATTCAAACTCAGACTCATTGGTTTTAATGATCAATTGGCTATCAGTTTGACGATATTCACAGCCTTTACCATTCAATTTTACAGAAACTAAATTAAGCTGCTCCCCATCCAGAATCAGCTCTAATGGCTGCGCATTGCGTCGAATTACCTTGCTTAAAGCAACAACCTTGGTATTTTCACCATCTAAAATGACATTTAAATCAATATGATTAATTGTAAACGTTGGTGCAGTGTAGTCTTTTAAATGTTTGACTTGAGCTTCAGACATTATCATCCCTTTAAAATTTATTTTTTATAACAAAAAACGCGCTAATGCGCGTTTTTAATTGATTATGCTTAACTATTGAATAGGCGCTTTGGCTAGCTTTTCTGCATCAACCATATCCAACATGATAAGTGCTGTTTCATCTAAGAACGGATCCGGAATTTTTGCATCCTTATCATCTTCAATATCATCTAATGACTTAACCACTGCAAGCCCATCAGCCACGCGACGTTCATTTGTTCTATCAAGTGCTCGTTTGTCGTCATCTTCACGAGATTTAATACGTTCACTTTCGACTAGTGAGATAGTCTTATCATCATGGTGCTTTTTAAATTCAGCGATATCTTCATTAATATAACCAAATTCAACATCATTACTAATACGTTGATGATGCTTAGTCGTGAGCTGAGTGACTAACTCAGGTCTAATATTGCCTAAAGTACTGTACTGCGCAACAGGCACTTTATCCCAAGGTAACGCATTTTTTTCTTCAGACTCACCATACTCACCAGGCTCGAGTGCACTTGGGTAAAGAATATCTGGGGTGACGCCTTTAAGCTGCGTACTGCCGCCGTTGATTCGATAAAACTTTGCAATCGTATATTGAACATGGCCGATAGGTTTCTCATACATGTCATAGATTCGCCCTAAGCTCTTATGTTGTTGTACTGTTCCCTTACCAAAGGTCGGTTCACCTACAATCAAGGCTCGTTCGTAATCCTGAAGTGCTGCAGCAAAAATTTCGGAAGCAGAAGCACTGTAACGATCAACCATCACGGTTAACGGACCATCGTAAGCACTCTTACCATCATTATCTCTGTTCTGGTTCACTCTACCGTTTGCATCACGGATTTGAACAACAGGTCCCATGTCGATAAATAAACCCGTAAGCAATGTTGCTTCAGTTAATGCACCGCCACCATTGCCACGTAAATCGATTATTACGCCTTCAACCTGTTGCTCTTTCAATTTGGTCAGTTCTTTGGCGACATCTTCAGAAAGGTTCATATAAAAACCTGGGATCTGAATAACCCCCACTTTGCGGTTGGCAAATTCACCTTCTTTAGGCTCAACCACTTTAGATGTTGCTGCGCGATCTTCTAAACGGATTTTATCTCGAACGATTGTGACATTAAAAGGTTGGGCATTAGCGCCACCTTTTTTAGGCAAAATTTGCAGTACAACTTCACTGCCCTTGGGCCCTTTAATCAGTTCAACAACATCATCTAATCGCCAGCCAATTACATCAACGATTTCTTTACCTTTTTGACCCACTCCGACAATTTTATCATCGGGAGACAATTTTTCACTTAAAGCGGCAGGCCCGCCAGCAACCAAACTTTTAATGACGGTATAATCGTCATCCATTTGCAATACGGCACCAATACCTTCAAGGCTGAGGTTCATCTCCATTTGGAAACGTTCCGCATTACGTGGCGATAAATAACTAGTGTGAGGCTCAACCGTTCTAGCAAACGAATTCATCACGGTTTGGAAGACATCTTCGCTATGGGTTTGGCTTAAACGTTTGATTGCGTTGTTGTATCTTTTACTAAGAATATCAACAATTTCATCCCACTTTTTACCGGTAAGCTTAAGGTTTAGCGCATCGTATTTTACACGTTGACGCCATAGCTCATTTAGCTCTGCATCATCTTTTGGCCAAGCGGCCTCTTTACGATCAAATTCGTAAGCGTCGCCTTGTTGGCTAAAATCAAACTCGTTTTCTAGTAGCGTTAACGCGTAAGCAAATCGCTCATAACGACGCGCCTGCAAAACATCAAACATTTCGTAAGCAGGAGCAATATCACCCGTTTTGACCATATCATCAAACTGGTATTTGTATTTATCAAAACCATTGATATCTGCTTGTGTTAGCACATTACGGCGATAATCCAGTTGCTCTAAGAAACGAGCATAGATTTGCTCAGAAAAAGCGTCATCTAAATCAAAACGATGGTAATGAGCACGGGTAAATAAGTTAGTGACTCGTTTACTAGCGACTTGATGTTGAGGTTCTTGGGCTAGTTTAGGTAACTCGCTGATTTGAATCGTTGGTGAAATTGCCCATGCAGAGAAACCTGCTAATGCACAAGCAATTGAAGCGGCCAATGTGAGTTTTCGCATCAACAAGTTACTCCTTTAATGTTTATAATAGTATGTGATCAACACGTACTTTGATGCTCAAACCAGAATCTAACTGGACATGTACATCTTCTTTTTTGATGTCGGTAATCGTGCCTGCCACTGGCGATGCACCTAATTTAACGTTTACACGTTGATTAGTTGATAAATCTGCCATTTTTGCTGGAACTAAATTGACCACTGGCGCAGCAACTACAGCTACTGCAGGCTTATCTTTCTTAACTGCTGGGCGAGGCTTAGCAGCCATTTTCTTAACGGGTTTTTTAGCAGTCTTTGGCGCTTGCGCTTGACGCTTTGCTTTGGCTTTATCTTGGCTTTCTTTCAACGTGGATTGAGCATGGTCAATATGCTCTTGCTCTAACTCACCACAATCGTTGCCATCTAAATCGACACGTTGCACGCCAGCTTTAACACCTTTGAGGTATCTCCAGCTGCTAGTGTAACGACGTAAAGCTACACGAAGTTGTGTTTTACTGACTTTAGAATCATCAGCTAACCGTTCAGCCAAGTCTTGAAATAAACCAATTTTTAATGGCTTTGTGTCGCCTTCCGCGATGAAACATGCAGGAAAGGTTTCATATAAATACGCTAAAATTGCGTTGGTGTCGGTCAACTTGTCTGTTGATTCCATTTTTACTTCCACGTTAAATAAGGGGACTAAAGATGGCAAAAAGTTATTTAGCCAATAGTCGTTCATCATTTGCTAAGTATTTCAGTATTTCTGACACTTAACCTATAAATTAGCACTAACAACTGTATTGCTAAAGCCTTGGAAACAAAGCTTAACAAATTTGCAGCGGTTTAGACTAGTCTCTCTTTGGGGCTATTGTAAAAAATAGCACACCTTGGTGCAGGCTATTATAAAGCTCGCTGCGGCGATTGCGACAATCATTTGCCTCATATTGCTGGGATTTTAACCAAATAAGCAATTTTCAAACTGTTTTACTAACATTTCAATGCCAACTTGATCATCTTCATCGAAACGATTGAGTAATGGACTGTCAATATCGAGTACCGCTATTACCTGACCATGCTGCCTAACAGGTACAACTATTTCGGAATTACTCGCAGCATCACATGCAATATGTCCTTCAAATTGATGCACATCTGCCACTCTTTGCGTTTTATTAGATGCAGCTGCAGTGCCACAAACCCCTTTACCAAATTCTATTCTGGTGCAAGCAACTTTACCTTGAAATGGCCCGAGAACTAACACGCCATTTTTAACAACATAAAAACCCGCCCAATTTAAATCCGGTAAATTATCGTTAATCAATGCAGAAAAATTGGCCATTGCTGCAATTAAATCATCTTCATCTGCCAGTAAGGCTTCTGCTTGACGAATAAGTGTGTCATAAAACGCTGCTTTCATTTGTATTCCTTTAACCTAAACCGACGTCATCTACTAATCTGCACAGACTACCAGTAGTTGTAACTTAAGAAAATTAATCTTGTTTAATCGTTTTCTTTTTAGGTTTTGGCTCAGCTGCGGCTTTTGTTTTGACGACACCTTTCAGTAAATTACTTAACTCATCTTTGTTATTGGCAAGGTAAAATGCTAATTGTTCGCAAGTGTTTTCATCTAAATTTACATCAGAAGCTGACAGGAAAGGCACTAAACTGTCTACTACATCAAGCATTTTATCGTAGGCATCAGCTTCTTTCTTCGATGTAAATGTCATCTTCTCAACCCCTTCTCTTACCACGACAAACTGGGTAATTACTGCCATGAACGCATCTCCACTGTTTTTATATACAGTAAAAGATTGACATAGTTAAAGGGGCAGATGCAATAGAAAATTGACTTGTTTTCACTTTTGTTTCGATATTATTAATATAAATTGCTATTTTCGTATAATATAAAGCACTTATTGATGATGGATAGCCTTAATAAAAACGATAATGTCTGAACCCAAATCATTTAAAGCAGCAATACTTTGTCGCTCCTGTGACTTTGTTATTAGAAAGCGCGCGTTGCCTTCTAATGTCAGAGCACTGTGCCCTCGATGTGATACAGCCTTGTATGACACACCTTATTGTTCCTTAAACGGGTTGCTTGCATTATGCATTACCGCGCTGATTGTTTTTTTTCCTGCTAATCTTTTGCCGGTGCTTGAAATCAATTTTCTTGGCAGCGTGCGGACAACCACGGTTTACCAAACAGCGGTTGAAGTTTGGGGACAAGGTTATTGGGTCGTAGGCTTGGCCGTGCTCGCTTCTGCGGTGATTGCTCCAGCACTATTAATATTGTCAGTTTTAATGCAAGTCTTAATCATTAAATTGAATTTAACGACCCTTTTTTGGCAAAATTTTTATCGTCGTTTGCTTAAAAATCATGGTTTGTTGTCACAAATGACCATGTTAGAAATTTATGTGATCAGCTTTCTTGTTTCCGCATTTCAATTATCAGACTTTTCTGATGTCTATTTTGGTATGGGCACATTAAGTTTTACCTTACTTTTTTTAGCGATCCTTTTTTTACAGCGAGAATACAACCTCGAGCATATGTGGAGTTATGTCCATGTTGAAAAATGATACTTTACCCTCTGATCCAGATACTCAGCATCCCATGGCCATTGATGAAAACCTGAATGACACTCCGCAGGGGCTCAAAATGGGACTGTGCCTTTGTGCGACCTGTAAAAAAGTTAATGCGCTAACAGAGCAAAACTGTAGCCGCTGCCAATCGCCATTAAGTGCGCGTAATTATGCAAGTGTTCAACAGAGCTGGGCCTTACTGGTAACGGCGACAATTTTATTGATATTGGCAAATATTTATCCCATCACGTTATTAACCAATCGAGGTGTGGTTACCAATGACACTATCTTTAGTGGAATATCACATTTGGTTAAATCAGGTATGTTCCCAATTGCCATCATCGTATTTACCGCCAGTATTCTTGTTCCTTGGCTAAAAATATTTGGTCTTGGACTCTATTTATGTGCGATCAGTTTTAATATCCCAATCTCAAAACGCAAAATGATGGTCGGCTTTCACATTATTGAGTGGATTGGCCGCTGGTCAATGTTAGATTTATTTGTTATCTCTTTGACCGTAGCATTAGTTAATATGGGGCAATTGTTAGACGCAAAGCCTGCACCAGCAGCAACGGCATTTGCATTAGTTATTTTACTCACTCAACTCGCAGCAAAAGTGTTAGACACACGCTTACTATGGGACCGTTTGGAAACGCATAATGACACAAATTGAATCACCAAAAGTTGTAAAGAAAAAACTTTTCTCGCCCATATGGTTATTGCCGATTGTCGCGTTAATGCTCGGTGCTTGGTTAGGCATAAAAAGCATTAAAGAATCTGGTGTAGAAATCACTATTCATTTTCCTAGTGCTACCGGTATTGATGTGGGTAAAACCTTAGTAAAATATCAGGGTCTAACGGTAGGTAAAGTCACTGATGTGAGCCTTGATAAAGATTTGAATGGCGTAAATGTTAAAGTCGTGATGGATTATCGCGCAGATCCGTTTTTAAATGACAACACCCAATTCTGGCTGGTCAAACCCAAAGCCAGCATTACAGGCGTTGAAGGCTTAGAAACGCTTTTTTCAGGTAATTATATCGCCATACAACCAGGTGATGGCAAATCACGTTCTCATTTTGAAGCCCAAAGAGAAGCGCCTGCAATCACTCCTGGCAGCGAAGGCATTGTAATAGAGTTACACGCAGAAAAATTAGGCTCAATTGACGTAGGCTCATCGATTTTTTATCGTCAGATCCCCGTGGGAAGTGTTGTAGGTTATCGCCTATCTGGCAGTGAAAATGTCATCATCAGTGCCTTTATTCAAGAACAATACGCCCACCTTGTTCATACTGACTCGCATTTTTGGAATGCATCAGGATTAAAAATTGATGCTTCTTTAGCGGGGGTAAAAATCAATAGCGAGAGTCTGGCATCCATTCTGGCTGGCGGGATCAGTTTTAATACTGGGACAGAGATTGAGCAGGCCGAAAACGGTGATGTATTCACATTATATGCTGATGAAGAACAAGCAAATGGTGGTTTAGTTTTTAATTTACATCTCGATCAAGCAGAAGATATTAATATTAACGCTAGTGTGATTTATCGCGGTGTCGTGGTCGGTAAAGTCGAAAAAGTATCTTTAACCGATTCAGGTGTATCGTTACAGGTATCGCTTGAAAAACAATATCGTTCGTTACTGACTTCAGATAGTCGTTTTTGGATTTCTGGTGCTGACATATCACTGTCTGGCATGAAACATTTATCACGCTTAGTCACGGGGAATGTAATCAATATACTTCCAGGAACGGCTTCCGATGAATTGCCGACAAGCTTCTTATTAGAACAGACACCACCCGATTTGTTCACTCAACAAAAACTGTCTTTAACCTTATTATCTGACTCACACACAGGTATGTCTATTGGCGCTCAAGTGAGATACAAGCAGTTACCAATAGGTACAGTTATATCAAGTCAATTGACGGATGATTTTTCAGCGGTGCAATATCAAGTAGAGATTTTTCCTGAATTTAAATCGCTTGTCACTGAAGGAAGTTATTTCATCAGTGAGAAAGCGATTAAATTAGATGCCTCTCTTGACAATATTAAGTTTGAAACCCGTGATGTCACCACGCTACTTGAAGGGGCGGTATCATTAGTACCGAATCAGTCGAAAAAATTAGCCAAATCAGGCAGTCAATTTAAAATTTATGACAGTATTGAATCCGCACAGAAACTTTTTACCGAACAGCAAAAAATTAAATTGGTGTTGAACAGCCTTGATGGTGCAAGCCTGAGTGAAGGTGCCCCCATTTACTATAAGAAAATGCAAATTGGCCAAATTACAAAAATAGAGTGGCAAGCCACAACAGATCTATTTTCGCTCAATTTAGCAATCGATAAACAATTCGAGCAGTTACTCCAAGCTAACACCGTTTTTTGGCGTAATGAAGCCATGTCAGTTAACGCCAGTTTAGCCGGGGTTAAAATTGATGTTGCGCCGCTTGCAGGTGCCATTAAAGGCAGTATCTCGTTAGGATTTATCGATGACGAAATTTTCAAATCGGTCAATATTGACAGTTTATCCTCTCAAGCGGGTATCACCATTAATGATCAGCTTTATGATAACCAGCATCTAGCCTTAACTCAGGCTAAACCGATTACCATCACTCTACCTGCAAGTGCCAAGATTGAAGCTAATTCCCCTATTCGTTTTAGAGGCCACAAAATAGGTGAAGTAAAACAAGTTAAGCTGGCAAAAGATTTGTCAAAACAAATTGCCAGTGCCTATTTATATGGTGAATATGCTACACATTTTAGTAAACAAAATACCGAGTACTTTGTCGTTGACGCGCAAGTCTCTTTAGCGGGCATTAGAGATGTAGATACTCTAATTACTGGCGCTTACATTGGGGTATTACCCGGAGATAGCGAATCAATGACACACCAGTTTGAGGCGAAACTAGCCGCGCGTTATGATGCTAACACGCCTAAAGATGCACTCACTTTTACCTTAATTGACAAACAATTAGGGTCAATAAAAGTGGGTACACCTATCTTTTTTAGAGGGATTGCAATTGGTCAAATTGATGGATATAACCTATCCCAAACAGGCCAACAGGTATTAATGTTTGCACATATACGCTCTGAATATACGCATTTAGTCAATACCAGTAGCCAATTCTGGGATGCATCTGGGATTAAACTTGAAGTAGGTATATTCTCAGGTGCACAAATTGAAACAGGCTCGTTAGAAACCTTGTTATCGGGTGGTATATCTGTAATAACAAAAGACATCACAACCAATATCAATGGCATAAGCCCATCAAGCGAGTTTAAGTTACAAAACCGTATGAAACCCGAATGGGAAGAATGGCAACCCGCTCAACCATAATTAGTGCTTAGGTTGACTATAAAAAGCGAAGTAATCATATTACTTCGCTTTTTTATATGCTGTTTAACTTTCAATCAGACCTTATTTGGGGTACCTCAGTTAATAGAAGCCGGATGATTCAGTAATAAGCATTGCACTCTTTGTTAAGCATATTTTACTTGAGCTGATTTTCACAATGATTAAAATTAACTTAAATTGGATAGACCAGATCTGCCAACTTTACTGATATACTCGTAAGAAAATTACAATAAGCACGTCATTTTATCGTGCTATTGCCATGTGAGTGACTATGAAACTGCTTAAACCGCTTTTCGATAATAATCGTCGTTGGGCACAACGCATAAATCAAGAAGACCCATCATTTTTTGAAAAACTCGCAAAACAACAAAATCCTGAATACCTTTGGATTGGTTGCTCAGATAGCCGCGTTCCGTCCAATCAAATTATCGATTTGATGCCTGGTGAAGTTTTCGTACACCGTAATATTGCCAATATGGTCATCCACACTGATTTAAATTGCTTATCCGTATTGCAATATGCCATTGATGTTTTGAATGTAAAACATATCATGGTCGTCGGTCATTATGGCTGCGGTGGTGTAAAAGCGGCAATGAAGAATCAACGTCTGGGATTAATTGATAATTGGTTAGGACATTTGCGAGACATTTACCGTATGCATCAGGCTGAGTTAGCCGAGTTAGATGAGAAAACTAAATTTAATCGTTTATGTGAATTAAACGTTATTGAGCAGGTAGCTAACGTCACCTCTTCGCCCATATTGCAAGAAGCTTGGGAAAGAGGCCAGAATGTTTCAGTTCATGGCTGGATTTACGGAATCGATAACGGCCTGTTAACTGATTTAGATGTGACAATAGATCGCGAAACGGCAATGAACACCGCGAAATAACCTTATCAATATCTCCATCAGCATAAAGCCCTATCAATTTAGGGCTTTGATTTATCTCATGCCATATTGTTCTATTGCATTATAAATCGACAATTGACCACTTACCTGTATAATTCGCGCCCTAAATACTCTTTCATATCAGTTTTATTCTCACAATGCTAAACCTAGCCGCTTGTCGATAAATATTCTGTACCACTCATTTGGAAACTTGCTTTGATTTCTACCGCAAATATTACTATGCAATTTGGTCCTGAACCATTGTTTGAAAACATCTCTGCTCAGTTCGGACATGGCAATCGTTATGGCTTAATCGGCGCTAATGGATGTGGTAAATCTACCTTCATGAAAATCCTTAGCGGCGAGCTTGCCCCAACCTCGGGTAATGTTTCCATTTCACCAGGGTTAAAAGTCGGCACGCTAAGCCAAGACCAATTTGCATTCGAACAATATAGCGTCGTAGATGCGGTGATCATGGGTGATGTTAAGCTTTGGAAAGTAAAGCAGGAGCGCGATTTCATCTACAACAAAGCAGAAATGACCGATGAGGACGGCATGCGTGTAGGCGATCTTGAAAGCCAATTTGCTGAAATGGATGGATACACAGCAGAAAGCCGTGCCGGTGAAATTTTATTAGAAGCTGGTATCGAGGAGTCTTTTCACTTTGGGTTAATGCAGCAGGTAGCGCCCGGCTGGAAATTACGTGTGTTGCTCGCACAAGCTCTATTTGCTAACCCTGATATATTGCTATTGGATGAACCTACCAACAACTTAGACATCCATACCATAAGCTGGTTAGGCACAGAGCTCAATAAACGTAAATGCACCATGATTATTATTTCACATGACCGTCACTTCTTAAACTCAGTTTGTACGCACATGGCGGATATTGATTATGGCGAACTGCGGATTTACCCAGGTAACTATGAATATTTCCTTGCCCAATCCAGCTTACTGCGCGAGCAATTGCTTGCAGGAAATGCGAAAAAAAGTGCTGAAATAGAAGAACTACAAGACTTTGTTAATCGTTTTGGTGCCAATGCTTCAAAAGCTAAACAAGCCAGCTCACGCGCCAAAAAGATGGATAAAATTAAATTAGATGAGGTGAAATCATCAAGCCGGATCACCCCGTCTATTCGCTTTACTGAAAGTAAAAAACTACACCGTCAAGCACTTGTTTTAGAGGAATTAGGCCATGGTTTTGACGAAGTGTTATTCGAACATGGTAACCTCATTCTCGAAGCCGGTTCAAAGCTCGCAATTATTGGTGAAAATGGCGTAGGTAAAACCACCCTGCTTCGTTGCTTAGTTAATGAAATATCCCATAATCATGGCCGCATTAAGTGGTCTGAAAATGCCGCGATTGGTTATTGCCCACAAGACAGCAGCGCCGATTTCGACAATGACATGAGTCTCTTTGATTGGATGTCATTATGGCGCACACCCAAGCATAACGATTTAATGGTTCGCGGTATGTTAGGCCGTTTGTTATTTACCGAAGACGATGCCAACAAAAAAGTCCGCAACTGCTCTGGTGGTGAAAAGAACCGCCTGTTATTCGGTAAACTCATGATGATGGATATCAACGTGCTAGTCATGGATGAGCCAACAAACCATATGGATATGGAAGCGATTGAGGCGCTCAACCAAGCCCTAAAACTGTTTGAAGGCACTTTGATATTTGTCAGCCACGATAGAGAATTTGTCTCTTCGCTAGCGACACGCATCATTGACGTCAAAGATAAAAAATTGATCAATTTTCAGGGTACATTTGACGAATACCTTGCTAGCCAAAATCCGCTGACAAGTTAAGTCGTCATTTTACTGATAGTCAGTAAAATATTTAACACAATAACAGGCCTGCAACATTAATTGTTTCAGGCCTGTTTATATTTGTCTTAACATTAATCACATTAGTCGCCATTGAAAGACAAACTATTAATGATATCGCTTGTGAAAATGAGCAATGGCTGACGTTGAGCCAAATCAAATTTGAGCCATAAAAAAGCCCAGATAATGTCGAGGCTATTTTATCCATCACTTGCAAGCAAGTTTAATAATGGTACCCGAGGCCAGACTTGAACTGGCACGCCTGCTTTTATCAAGAGTGCGAGGGATTTTGTATCGTTAAATTGCGGACATAAAAAAGCCCCAACTAAGTTGAGGCTTATTTATCCATCACTTGCAAGCAAGTTTAATAATGGTACCCGAGGCCAGACTTGAACTGGCACGCCTGCTTTTATTAAGAGTGCG
>NZ_JAPDMX010000016.1 GCF_025971955.1 Shewanella subflava | reverse complement strand
CTAGGTCGTTGGCTTGGGCTGCGTATTTTACAGACCCTGTTGTTTGCGTCAAGCGTTTTTTCAAACTTTCTTTTCGCCTTTGGTTTGTTGCGTTTTATCGCTGTAAACCAAGCTGACTGTGCATTTTGCTTTCGCGCTGTGCCGTGTCAGTGGATGCGCATTATAGGCAGCTTAAGATTTTGTGCAAGGGGAGATCGCGATCTTTTTTACTGACCGACGATCTTTTGTTCAGATCGTCGTTTTTTTATCTTTTGTCGTGTATAAAACAGCCAAATTAGGCTCTAATTTCATTATTTATGATATTTAAGCTAATTTTAAGGTCGTTTTTTCTACAACAAGCTGGTTAATGTTTGGATAATTCATTAACATATAGCGGTTTTTTAACAGTTATTTTTCATATCATTATTTATTAGAGATTATTTTATGCAGAAATCATTCGTGATTGTTCTTATTGCCGCACTAGTAGGTGCTTTTGTTTTCTTTCAATTTGTTAATGCCGCTTCTTCTGTAGCGTTTATTGCTGGAGTTGTAACAGCAACATTAATTTTTAGCTTTATGCCATCTAGCCAATCTCGTGCATCAGATGAACCTTATGTTGGCCCAACGATGACATTATATGTTGGTAACCTGCCTTACCGTGTTCATGAAGGTGAAGTTAAAGAGTTGTTTGGTGAGTATGGTCCAGTTAATTCTGTTCGCTTAGTGCGTGATCGTAAAACTGGGCGTCGTAAAGGATTTGGATTTGTTGAGATGTCTGAAGCCGGTGCTCAAAAAGCGATGGGTAAGTTGAACGATTACACTTTCCAGGAGCGTACCTTAAAAGTAAGAGAAGCTAAATCGCAAGAGTCTGACTCTTCAGACGCTTAATATAATGCTTCGAGTTTTAGTCGGTTATTTGTTTCACATCTGTAAACCCATAGCCGACTAACGCTCTATATAATCCTGTTGATATGTCTTTTGTATAGCTCACCGCCATCGTCCCGCTAAGTTTGTCATTCTGCTTCATCAATGTTTGAACCCTACTCGCAACAGCCGCCCCTGAATCAAGCAATTCTATCCCATGACCCAACGTCTGCTTTATTTGTTCTGCGATCATAGGGAAATGCGTACAACCTAAAACTAATACATCGATATCAGCCTCTTTGATTGGCTGTAAAATGGCTGTGAGTAAATCGAGATCGAGCTTTTCACCTGCAAAGTATTTTTCTGCCATGATGACGAGTTCAGACGAGCCAAATAACTCCACGCTGCAGTCATCGGCAAATTCATTGATTAATTCAAAGGTATAGTCACGTTTAACCGTGCCCGGCGTTGCCAATAAACCAATCTGCTTTTTGTGTGATATCTGCGCTGCGGGTTTTATAGCTGGAACGACGCCAACAACGGGGATCGTCAAGCATGCCCGAAGATGTGGTAACACTAATGTACTTGCGGTATTACAGGCAACCACGACAATAGCAGCATTGTTTTGCTTAACTTGCTTCACGATTAAGTCTACGCAACCTTTGATTAACTCTTCTTCAGACAAGTTTCCATAGGGCAAGCGAGCATTATCAAATACATAGTGATAATTATGATCCGGTAATCGTTTACGAATTTCCGTCAGAACCGATAATCCTCCAATACCTGAGTCGAATACAAGAATAGGCTCTGACAAAATAATCTCCGTTATTGATGTGAAGTAAAATCACAGTATGATGTTTACATTGGATATTGGCGCTATTTGTTATAAAATTTGCGCCCTTTTTTATTGCCTTTGGTGGACAAGATGAATTTAGCAGCCATGGATCCTAAAAACTATGATGCGCAGCTCGAGCAAAAACGCATCAAGCTTGAACAAACCTTTGCTGAGTTCACTCCACCAGCATTAGAAGTATTCTCATCTGATCCTGCCCATTATCGTATGCGTGCCGAATTCAGAATGTGGCATGAAGGCGATGACTTATACTACTACATGTTCGATAAAGAGCTGAATCAGAAAGTACGTTGTGACCAATATATTGCCGCAGGTTCATTAATCAATGAAATGATGGCTGTTTTAATAGATGAGTTAAAACCTAATCCCGCTTTACGCCATAAATTATTTCAAGTTGATTTTCTATCTACACTCAGTGGCGAGATTTTAGTGTCTTTACTTTACCATCGTCAATTAGATGATGTTTGGCTTGATCAAGCCAAACAACTAAAAGTAAAGCTATCAAAACACTTCAACATGAATTTGATTGGCCGAGCCCGCAAACAAAAAATCGATTTAGACCGAGATTTCGTGATTGAATCCCTAACGGTTAATGGACAGACACTGCATTATAAGCAGATAGAGAATAGCTTTACCCAACCGAATGCTAAGGTATCGGTCAAAATGCTGGAATGGGCAATTGATACCACCAAAAACAGCCAAGGAGATTTGCTCGAGTTATATTGTGGTAATGGCAACTTCTCTATCGCGCTAGCACAAAACTTCAATCGCGTATTAGCCACTGAACTGGCTAAGCCTTCGGTTGATGCCGCACAATACAATATTGAAATTAATAAGATCGATAATCTACAAATCATCCGCATGTCAGCAGAAGACTTTAGCGATGCAATGGCCAAAAAACGCAGCTTTAGACGTCTAGAGGGTATCGATTTAGACAGCTACGATTGCAATACCATTTTTGTTGACCCTCCTCGTGCCGGTATTGACGATGAAACCTTGAAACTCGTACAAGGTTACGAGCGTATTTTATATATTTCATGTAACCCACAGACGTTAAAGGATAATCTGCAAACACTTAGCACTACGCATAAGATCACTCGTTTTGCATTATTTGACCAATTTCCTTACACCGATCATATGGAGTCAGGCGTGCTGCTTGAACGCAAATAATCCATCAATCAACAACTAAAAAGGGCAGAAAATCTGCCCTTTTGTTTTTATAGTCAAAGAAAGTGTTAAGCGTTTCGCTCTGCTTTTAAATCCATCTTCTGCTGCAATGCCTCTGCACCTGTCGCCACAATACGTAAATGTAATACCAATTGATCTGCCAATTGCTTGCGCTCACTTCGTTTAAGATCTAACGCACTCGCACCCGCATTAAACACTAAAGTAACTAACGCTTCAGCTTGAGCTCGGGCAAGCGTAGGATGACGATTAGCATGGGCTTCAGTGTAATGTGTTAGCTCTGAAATAAAGTGCTCTATTTCACGCTCAACCGCGGCGCGAAAGGCAGCAGATGTACCTGAACGCTCATGTAATAAAATACGGAATACGTTGGGGTTGGATTCTAACACTTCCATAAAGGTATCGACCGAAATACGAATAACGCTGCCACCTGCTTCTGCTCGCTGACGGCCTTTGCGCATCATTTGCCGCAAGGTCAAGCCACCTTCATCAACCATCGTTAGTCCAAGTTCGTTCATATCTTTGAAGTGACGATAAAATGATGTAGGTGCGATTCCCGCTTCTCGAGCGACTTCGCGTAAGCTTAAACTAGAAAAACTACGCTCTGCGCTAAGTTGATTAAAAGCCGCATCCACTAATGCACGACGAGTTTTCTCTTTTTGTTGTGCTCTTACACCCATTTAACAATCCGCTTAGTCAAGATTAATTAACAGATAATACCCGTTTTATCATAGAAACACAGCCCTATTGAGCTTGACCCAAATCAGATCAAAGGATAAATTAGCTTACATATGTACGCTCAATGATTTTAGATTCATATTAGAACGCTAGCAGGAAATCAATAAGATGAAAAAACCCCCTATAATTTGGCTCAACACCTTGTTGTTTGCTATTACATTTATTGGAGCAGTTGTACTTGTTCCTTGGCGTGGGATAGCGCACGGCTTTGATGGCATGGAATGGTTAGCGTTCATTGTGTTGGCATATGCGAGTGGGTTATCAATTACTGCGGGTTACCACAGATTATGGTCTCACAAAGCCTATAAAGCCCACCCTGCGATGCGCGTATTATTTGCTTTAGGTGGCGCCTTAGCATTACAAAATAGTGCTTTACACTGGTGTAGTGACCACAGAGTTCACCACAAACACGTTGATAATAATGAAAAAGACCCTTACTCAGCTAAAATGGGCTTTTGGTACAGTCATATTGGCTGGATGCTTCGCGAATACCAAGCAAGCCGTTACAGCGACTATAACAACGTAAGGGATCTGCAGAACGATCCGATTGTGATGTGGCAGCATAAACATTATCTCGCCTTGGTTATTTTAATGAATATTTGTCTTCCGGCATTTCTAGGCTGGTTAAATGGCGATATTATTTCAATGGTGCTATTAGCTGGGTTATTACGCTTAGTTGTTGTTCATCACTGCACTTTCTTTATTAACTCTCTCGCTCATATCTGGGGAAAACGGCCGTACACAAACAAAAATACCGCTCGTGATAACGCCTTCTTAGCTTTATTAACCTACGGTGAGGGTTATCACAATTTTCATCATATTTTCGAAAATGATTATCGAAATGGGATTAAGTGGTGGGATTACGACCCTACTAAATGGTTGATTAAACTGATGAGCTGGACAGGCTTAGCCAAAGATCTTCGTAAAGTTCCCCAAGAGCGTATTGAAGCAGCTAAACTGCAAATGCAACTTTTACGGGTGCAACGTAAAGTAGCTCATTTACCAAACTGCGATGAAATTATTGACACTTTCCAAGCAGAATATGATCTTATGAAGCAGCATTTAATGGATTATTATCAAGCGAAAAAAAGTTTGCTTGAAGCTAAACGTAAGCAATTGGTTGATACTCATTTAAAAGAACAGGTACAGGAATTACGGGCACGTTTTCTTGAACAACAAAAGCAATGGAAAATGCTCACGGCAAGTTATTCATAATTGTTTAATGGGTGACATTAGCCTGTAAACCACATGCTCAACGTTGAGTTGCTGAGTACACAATACGTACAAAACATGAATAGGTGCTTAGCACCTATTTTTTATTTTCAATAAATCCAATCAGTTAGCAATAAAATCTTGTACTTGGTATTCATACATTTTAACTCCTACCGACTTAATGAATCATTGATCAAGGCAAGTGACATTTCTCACTTGCAACCACAAAGCTGCCACACAAATCAGTAGGAGGATTTAATCCTTTCCAAGCTTAATATTATCTTCCACAATGACCTCCACTGTGGCATTACATCTTACACAAAATAAGTTATTCATTATGAAACAAAATGATCATCAGATCCGTCTGACGGAATATAGCCATGGCGCAGGCTGCGGCTGTAAAATCTCCCCTCAAGTATTAAGCACTATATTGTCATCACAACTACCAGCATTTACAGATCCGAATCTGCTTGTAGGTAATGATACGCGTGATGATGCTGCAGTTTATAAACTTAATGAGCAAACTGGCATAATCAGTACCACCGACTTTTTCATGCCGATAGTGGATGACCCTTTTACCTTTGGGCGTATTGCAGCAACCAATGCTATTAGCGATATTTATGCCATGGGGGGGACACCTATTATGGCGATTGCGATTCTTGGCTGGCCGGTGAATAAATTATCCGCAGAAGTGGCTCAGCAAGTGGTTGATGGTGGACGCCAAGCTTGTAAAGATGCAGGCATAATGCTGGCAGGCGGCCATAGTATTGATGCTCCTGAACCCATATTTGGTTTAGCCGTCACGGGACAGATACCGTTACCAGAGCTTAAGCAAAACAGTACCGCAAAAGCCGGTGATAAACTCTACCTCACAAAACCTATTGGAGTGGGCATACTGACTACAGCGCAAAAACAGAAAAAACTCCAACCAGAACATAGCCAGATTGCTATTGATGCTATGTGTCAGCTCAATCGAATAGGCAGTGATATTGCTAAAATCGCAGGAGTAAATGCATTAACTGATGTCACCGGCTTCGGTCTTGCTGGTCATCTAATTGAAATATGCCAAGCTGCAAAGCTTACAGCAACCCTAGATTTTAATACTATTCCCAAATTGGAGCAGGTCGATCACTATCTGAACCTCGGCTGCATACCTGGTGGAACCGGACGAAATTATGCAAGTTACCAGCAGAACTTACCAATATTAAGCGAATACCAAAAAGCCCTACTTTGCGATCCACAAACAAGTGGTGGGCTATTAGTGGCAGTTGATTCACAATCCGAATCAACCTTAATAACACTGCTAGAGGCCAATTGCATTGGGGTACACTGTATTGGCGAGTTACACCAAAGCCCATTATCAGACTCAACATCCAATTTGATTAATTTAAAAGAGCACGGCTAATAATGAATATTGTTCCCGAATCAGAATTTCGGCAGCTATTTTTAACTAACCATCCACTTATGGATGTGCGTGCGCCGGCCGAGTTTGTCAAAGGCGCGTTTCCACAAGCGATTAACTTGCCGTTAATGAATGATAGTGAACGTACCAAAGTCGGCACCTGTTATAAGCAGCAAGGCCAGCAAGCCGCCATTGAATTAGGCCATGCGCTGGTTAATGGCAATATTAAACAGCAGCGAATTGATGCATGGTGTCAGCATATACAACAACACCCTAATAGTTATTTATATTGTTTTAGAGGCGGATTACGCTCGCAATTAACCCAACAATGGTTGAACAAGGCTGGTATAGATATTCCTTATGTTCAAGGCGGCTATAAAGCCATGCGGACATTCCTAATCAATACCATTGACAGCACCCCTTCAAAACATCAAATTTTGGTTATTAGTGGTAGTACGGGGAGCGGAAAAACTGAGTTTATCCATCATAGGAATGATGCAATTGACTTGGAAGGTATCGCCAATCATAGAGGATCGAGTTTTGGCAAACAAATTTCAGCCCAGCCGAGCCAGATTAACTTTGAAAATAACTTAGCCATCGCGCTATTAACACATCAACAGCGTCATCTGACAAGCAACACCAAATTAATCGTAGAAGATGAAAGCTTTCTTATTGGTCGCGCCGCAATTCCCCATCTCTTTTTCCAATCCATGCAGCAAGCACCGGTGGTTATCGTTGAACAAAGCTTTGAACAAAGAGTGCAGCGTTTGCATCAAGAATATGTGGTTAATATGCAAGCCCAATATTGCCAACAATTGGGCCGCGATGCCGGTGCCGAGGCTTTTGCGCATTATTTACAACACAGTATCAGCAAAATCCGTAAGCGCTTAGGTGGAAAGCAACACGACCAATTGCAACATCTTATTTTACAAGCATTACAGCAAACAACGTTAGAGGGACACTACGCATGGATAAGCCAATTATTAGCCGAATATTATGATCCTATGTACCAATATCAATTAGAAAAGAAAGCCAATAAAATTGTATTTAAAGGCTCTCATCAAGCAGTACATCAATGGTTAGATGAGCAGTCTTAAACCTTAGAAACCTCAAATTACGCTATATGATAAACGAATATTGGGTTATGGACTGATTCAAAGGTTGTATTTAAAGTTTAAAAATTTTTTCAAGCAAACCTTATTGGCCAACTAATAGCGCATTCCAAGCTACACTTTCTGTACCGACAACAATAAAATTGGGGTTTTCTAATGTGTCACGTTCATTATAAGTCATAGGATGCAAATCAATATCAATTAACGCGCCACCGGCTTCTTCAACAATAATTTGTGCCGCACCTGTGTCCCACTCACCAGTAGGCCCTAAACGCACATAGCAATCCGCCTGCCCCTCTGCAACCAAGCAGCTCTTTAATGCTGCACCACCCAATATCACTAACTCACAATCTTGGGGATCAGAAAACAAACTCAATACTTTTTGCGGGTCTTGGCGTCGACTCACGGCAATACGTAAATGATGTTGCTCGGTAGCCGCTAACTGAGTACTGGTAATACGCACTTCTTCTCCGCCTTCACGTTTGTAAGCACCTGTGCCAGCAATTGCGTAGTAACACACCTCTGTCATGGGCGCATAGACAATGCCCATTATCGGACGATTGTGTTCAACCAGTGCAATAATAACCGAAAAGTCACCACTTCCAGCAATAAACTCACCCGTGCCATCAAGGGGGTCTACTAACCAATACGTGGACCAGGTCTCTCTAACAGATAAAGGAATATCGGCGTCTTCTTCACTCAAAATAGGAATGTCAGGTGTTAGCGCTGCCAAACGAGCACAAATAATATTGTGGGCCGCCAGATCGGCAGAAGTCACAGGCGTGTTATCAGATTTTATTTCACGCTTAAAATTACCTGCATGGTAGATTTCACGAATCGCATTCCCTGCTTCGATGGCAATATCAATTGCTTGTTCGATAACGATTTCGGGCTTCATTACAACTCCAGTTGCTGGAAATAAGCATGTATTACTGATTAAAACTAACTTTAGCTAATTTATAGCCAAAGTGCGAAGATTCTATTCTTACAGTTAAGCCAATTATTCTGTCGATTGAGCCAAAAACAGCTGTGCGAGGAAAAGAGCACTCACACTGCGCGATTCGGTAAAATCAGCATGGCCTAATAATAATTGCCAATCGTCCAATGCCCAGGGCACAACGATGATAGGTTCAGGTTCATCACCTTCAAGCTCGCTAGTATACAAGTCTTCAGCAATAAAAATGTGCATTTTACTCGAGAAGTAGCCTGGGGCAAGTGAGAGAGTTTTAAGATGAGTGAGTTTCTTGCTGGCAAAACCAATTTCTTCTTGCAGCTCACGATTAGCCGCTTCAATCGCTTCTTCGCCAGGATCGATTAACCCTTTAGGAAAACCTAATTCATAGCTATCAGTACCTGCGGCATATTCTTTTGCCAGTAATAGCTTGCCCTCATGCACTGGCACAACCATGACCGCTCCACGACTGCCGCCCTTCATTCGCTCATATTGGCGTTCAACACCATTAGAAAACTTAAGATGAACCTGCTCAATTTGAAACAGTCGACTTTTGGCAACAATTTCTGTGTGCAAGATTTCCGGCTTACTATGCCGCTGTGTCATTACAACCCCATGTGACGAATGAATAAAGACAAGTTACAATCTTACTATCCTAAGCGTAATCCACAACTGGAATTTTCATGTTTCCTTGGCATAAGATAGATACTGTTCTACTCGACATGGACGGCACCCTACTCGATCTGCATTTTGACAATCATTTTTGGTTGCATTTAGTACCGCAACAATTAAGCCAACAAAAACACATTAGCCTAGATGAAGCCAAGCAACTAGTTGAAATTGCATACCATAAAGTGGCAGGTACCTTAGAGTGGTATTGCCTCGATTATTGGCAGCAGCAGCTTGGACTTGATATTCTGACATTGCATTATTCATTAGTTGAGCGTATTCAAATGCGTCAAGATAGTATGCCTTTTCTGCAGGCATTAGGCCGCACAAATAAAAAACGAATTTTATTCACCAATGCCCATCCTAAAAGTTTGGCGCTGAAACTTGAGCATACTGAGCTGTCAAAGGGTTTAGATGCGATGTTATCGAGCCATGAAACCGGTTACCCAAAAGAGCACCCACAATTTTGGCTAACCGCAATAGCAAAGTATCAACTCAACCCTGCTCGATGTTTATTTATTGATGACAGTGAAGCGATTTTACAGGCATCTAAAAAAGCAGGAATAGGCTTTCAACTAGGCATTAAAAATCCCGATAGCCAAAAAGGCCATACCTTATTCCATGATTTCCCCGCTATAGACGATTACCATCACTTGTTAGATGAGTTAATTCAGATAAATACTAAATAAGCGCAGCTCGAGATAATAAACGCTGATTGAGCCCACCCCTTAACCTGAGTTGAGGTTAAATAGTCAAAAGGGTGCTTAGCACCCTTTAAATCATTGTCATTAAAAACCAGGAATAATGCCTTGATAATTAATGGGGTAATAACCCTGACTGTCTTGCTTACCTAAAAAGCTTAACGCTTTACGTAAATCCTCAGGCTGTGTGTCAGTGGGTTTGATTTTAGCAGTAACTTTAACTAGATTATTTTCAGCTAGGGTAATGGTGCCCGATAATCCTAATTGGTTGCTTTGTTCATCTGTGTTTAACAGCACCTGGCCATCTCGACAATTTAACCCTAAGGTAATATCACCTAAAGGATATGCTCCAAATTGGTTAGTGACACCAATGCTATTTAAAAAGAGTTTACCCGCCAGCTGTTCACACCAAGGCATGCCCTGCTCAAGATTTTCAATCATTAAGCTGATATCACCAGTCACACTGGTCTTAAAGGGTAAACGACTTCCCGCTAAAATAAAGCTACTGGGGGCATCAAAACGCAGGTTGTCAGCTTTAAGTCCTGAAAACGAATAACTGATAAGACCTTTACCGCTAACCGCTGTTGCTCTACTGCCCAGTTGAAAATCAATGTTTGCCTGCCCAATAAATAATGCCAGTGGATTTAATTTCCAACTGACATGCTCTAACTGACGCTGATCAATGCGAATAAAGTCAGCATTACCTTGCCATAGGGTGCCATCAACACCCGATAACTGAACATTATTGGGTATTGGCGCAATACTGACTAACCAGTTTGCAGGCAGGTATACGACCAAAAACACCAGGTACACAAAAATGGCGATGCCAATTTTAACAAATAACTTCACACAAATTCCTTACTGAGATAACTGAATACGTCTGACATTCACAAAACCGACCGTATCTGATTCAGATAAGTCAACGCTGTCTAACGTTAAGCCTTTTTGAACAACAAGCTCATGTAAATAACCGAGTAGTGCATCAAAAGGCACATCATCCATCCACAGTTGAATTTTGTTTCCTTGTGGTTGCATACGGGTAATTTCTAATGAATATTTGCCCGCACTTTGGTTGACGATAGAACTTAAACTGCCATTAACTTTAGCCTTAGCACCGGATTGTGCTAATCCAGCAATTTCGTTAGCGGTTTTTTTAACGTAGTTCAATGTTTGTAGTGCCGCTTTATGATTACGCTCTGCATCTTCTTGTGCCGTTGATATCGGTGACCAAATACCCCAATATAACCCCCCAATTAATACAAAAAAGCCGCAAAACCCCACAAGTTGTTGCTCTCGTAATGCTAAGCTTTGCCACCAGGTACGCAAATTTTCCATGCTATTTGCTCCTCAAGGTTAAGCTACTTGTGACACTGTCATCGTTACTGTTCATTGCGCCACCCTCTAATAAGAAGTCTTTGGCAACGATCTCTTTAAATTTATCTAGCTGTGCGTAATTATCTGCACTAACTTGCATTCTCAGTTCATTGCGATTTGCTTCAAAACGTAAGCTTGTTGGCTTTAATTGAGGTACTTGAGTAAACGCAGGTTTGAGTCCATCAAGCATCTCAAAAAAGGCCGCGCCTCCCCCTTGACCTTGCATGCTGCGTAACTGACTATCCATTTGCGAACGGATATTAACAATTCGGTTAATGCCAGGAGAAACAGTTTTAAAAATCGCTTCACTTTGGCTGCGTAATTCTGCGGTTTGTTGGTTAAGCTGAGAAATCGCCAAGCCTTTATTTACCAGTGCCAGTATGATCACAATAGCGGTAATGATAGCTGCGTTACGCCACAAAACTAACTGCTTGCTATATTCACGTTTGGGCTTATAGACGCCTGATAGTAAATTAACGGGGGCGTGTAAAATTCCCTTTGCAAGCACCATCATGGGGAGCTCTAAGGGCTTAGCTGTTAATACTAAATCTTGCGTTTCAAATTGCACGTTGTCACTGTAGCATGCCACATCAATGGCTTGTTGATCCGTAGCCTGTTGTTGAGCATCAACTAATAACTTAGGCAAGGCTAACGACACCCAAGATTGAGGTAAACTGACTCCCGCGCCTTCCCCTGTGCGCAGTAAATATTCTTCACCGAAACTCATTACCGCCCAACGGCATTGCTCAAGCGGCAAGGCTAAACAATCCGGCACGATACGTTTTGCTTTTAAACCAGCATCGCTAAGCCAACTGAGCCATTGCTGCATTTGCTGGTGCTCAACAGCAACCACATTGATATTTTCCCCCTGACGAGGACCGACAACAAAATGCATGTCATCTACATCACTTGCAATCGACTCTTCCAGCATAAATGGCAACGCCTTTAACGCTTGATGTTGGCCTTTTTCTGGCAAGGCAATTTGGGTTAATGTCATGCTTGCGGCAGGCACAAGTACATCCACAGGCCTATTGCCAACACGCTCGGTTAAGCTGGCAAGACTTGCGGCATCGGGCAGTTCACCCGACGCGATGATCTCTTGCTCTTGTTCAGACCATACTAGCCATGAACATGAGTGTTCTGATGTTTTTCCTAATCGGATAAATAGCCTTTCAGACACTGTTATTCTCCACCAACCTCTAACGGCTTCATGCTGTTGAGTTTGTTATTATTGTTGTCCACCGTATTGGCGGGTAATCACATCTAAGTTATTACCATTACGCTTAAATACACTGTCCATTCTGAATATTGCGTTATCTACTTTTGCACCGGAATGCAGTAAAAAGTAGTTGCTTGTTACCACAAAACTTGAGCGAAAATCCGCCTCAGCTTTTATGCCTCTGACTGATGAGTTCTCCCAAAAGTCTTCTATTTTTTCAAAACCATCGGCAGGGCGTTGATTAATTATGCTTTGTGCATCAGAAATTGAAATCTGATTATCTAACATACCCACCATTAATGCGGCTTGTTCGATTTCGATGGTATTAACGTTCAGCAATTGACGATTATCTCCGGGGATCGCGCACACATAGGGCATTAATTTTACGTAAATATCTTGGGTAAATCCCATCACGGCTCGTAATTCACTGCGATGCTGCATTAAGGTATTTGCAGCGCGATAAGGGACTTTACGTGATTCATATTCCGCATCTTCAGCGCCATAGGGACTCGATAACGAATCCTCATCAATATAATCTTTTAAGGTATGCGTTAAACGTTCTGCACCAAACTCATCCATACCCAAAGCAATTAATAATCCTTGAAACTGTTTAGCCGCCAGTGTCAATTTTGGTTGGCCATTTTCCACTTCTTTTGACTCTACGCCCACCGCATTGAGGTTAAAACAGGCTCGCATATCCTGAATTTCACCCGCAATGACCCCGTCTACTACCGGAAACACCACATCGGCCAATGCCCAGTATTGTTGGCGGTGTACTGTATTCCCATCCGCATCTTCAAAGTCTTGCTTTAAGACCTTCATTGCCAGCTCTTCGCCCGATAACGCATACCAATATGCTTGATCATACTGAGCTAAATTGAGTGTACGGCGCATGGACAACTGATTGCGACTGGTAATATTAGTGGCAATGATCACCACCATGGCGACAATTAAAATCACCACAATCATGGCGACACCTTGCTGCTTATGTCGCCCCATCAACTTCGTCCGCCCTCATTGCCACCTGGACTCACTTTACGGCCGTTTTCATCGGTTTCATCTTCGTTATCGTTTTCATCAGTACCGTTATCGTCATTTTTACCATCATTATCACCACCGTTGGTATCACCTTCACCCGCTTTAGGTGAAGATGCGCCTTTGGGCAGTAAAAATTGACGTTGAATCTTACCTAGACCGTCAATTTCAATTTCAATCGCAATGCCTTTAGGCATTTGTGTACCATCGACTTTCCGCTCCCATTTATCATTCATATAAAATGAGTATTCAACCGACAGCACGTTGTCAATAATCAGAGTTTTAAGAGGTTCCTCTCCACTAACAGGCTCTGGATAAGGGTAATACCAACGCTCTAGCCGTCCCCCTTGCACAACATAAGCCACAGATTGCAAACTGCCTCGGGGTAATATCCCATCTGGGTTTAACCAACCTAAACGGTAAAAAACTAACGCTTCAGTTTCTGAATCAAGCATGTTGTCACCCGATTGAAAGTAACTACTGCTGCGCTCACCGTCCAACCCTCTAAGGGTGCGTGCGACCATCTGGCCTAAGTCACGTTCAATAGCACCAAATCCTTGCTGCAACGCTTTGAGACGAACAGAAAATGTCTTGGTGACTTCATCATTTTTCATCACGGTTGACAGCACTGAATTTGCTGCCAAACCAATCATGGCAAAAATAGCAATTGCGATGAGCATTTCCAACAGGGTAAAACCCTTGTTTCTACTACCCGCGATTGTGAACATAACTACTCACTTGTGCCACAATACGCTTAAAACGTTCATCTTTACTGACACTGATACGGATCATTCTAAAATTATCATCAGTGGTTTTAATCACTTCTCTGCGCCAGTACCAATCTTCCCCCGCCAATTCAACCTGTCCGTCTTTTGACCCAATCTCAGGGAAAATTTCGGGTAAGCGGGCTTCAACCATTTGATTACTGGCAACCCACTGACCCAGTGTGCGCTCTTCTAAAATAGGCATATTCGCCATTTGCTCACTTAAACTTTTGGTCACTGATACCGCAGCGATAGAAAATACCGCCAAAGCAACAATCACTTCTAGTAAGGTCATGCCTTTAGATTTGTTCATCAAAGCGCCCAATAGACAATCGCCCTATCGCATCCCCAACAACCAATACATCAATCGGTTGTCGACTTTCATTGTATGTTGCAAAACTCAATTCAAAAGGGGTCATTTCACCGCTTGGAAATAATAAAATTTGGGGGACTGGGTTTTTCTTTTTCTCTTCAGCACTGGGCTCATCTATGAAAGGCTCGTCAAACCAAGAGTCCTGCGTTTCGTCTTCTTGATCTAACGGCATACCATCCAGCACTAAAGATAAGCTGATACCGGGTTCTAGCTCATGGTTTGAAAGCTGCTTATCCTGTTCTATCGGTTGCCACTTGCCTTCATGATAAATGACAAATTGGTATTGAGTATCCTCGATAACAATACCAATAAATTGACCGCTCAATACCGTTTCATCAAGCACAAGTTCAGTGGCAGCAATAAAGCGCTGTGCTTGCTTGTTTAGCAATTGCTCAGGGCCTGCGCTGCTCATCGACAAGGTTACAGCGGATGCTGCCAGTCCCATTAATAATGCAACCAGCAACATCTCGAGTAGGGTAAAACCCGCTTGGTGATATCGGCGCATATGTTATTGGAAATCTTGTAAATTCCAGTTACCGATATCATCCTCAGTACCTGGTTGACCATCTGGACCAGCACTAAAAATATCTAACTTGCCATTTTCACCAGGACTTAATAGAAAATAGTTATTACGCCAAGGATCCTGTGGTAAACGTTTAACATACCCACCTTCACGGTAATTACGTGGCTCTGGCGATGATGTTGGCTTTTGCACTAATGCTTCTAAACCTTGATCTGTTGTTGGGTAAACACTGTTGTCTAACTTGTACATATCTAATGCATTTTCAAGTGCAACAATATCTGATACTGCTTTTTGTTGATCCGCTTTATCCTTGTTGCCCATTAAGTTTGGCACAACCATTGAAGCCAAAATCCCTAAAATAACGATAACAACCATCACCTCAAGTAAGGTAAAACCACGTTGTTTGCTGTGCTTTTGCATTAAATACGTCCTCTAAAACTGTGTTGTTGATTAGGTCAAGGATAACGTAACCTTGTTATCCGCTGATCAAATTATTTAACTCTAAAATGGGTTGTAAAATTGCCATCACAATAAATAACACTACGCCAGCCATGCTGACAACAAGTAGGGGCTCGAATACCCCTATGGCGATATTTACGTTTGATTCAAACTCTCGGTCTTGATTGTCAGCAGCACGTTCTAACATGTCTTCTAACTGGCCGCTTTTCTCACCCGAAGCAATCATGTAAAGCATCATCGCGGGAAACAATTTAGTATTGGTTAATGCTGTACCTAAACTGGTACCTTCACGCACTCTTGCTGTTGCATCATCCACCGCCGCACGCACTTTTACATTCAATAATACTTCACTAGCAATACGCATCCCGTCGAGTAATGGCACTGCACTAGCGGATAAAATACTTAATGTTCTGGCAAAACGTGCTGTATTGATACTTTTACTGACCTTACCAATCACAGGAAGTTGCAATAACAAGGTATCAAATTTCATTCGCATGCTGGGTTTAGTTAACACCTGCTTGAGAATAACAAACAATGCAAACAATACACCGATTAACACCACCCCATAATTTTGTACAAAATCAGAAGCTAAAATTAAGAATTGGGTTGTTGCTGGCAGCTCTTGCCCCATGTGCTCAAATTGCCCTACCACTTTAGGAACCACGGCCGCCAATAACACGGCAATAACACCAACAGCAACAGTGGTTAATACCGCAGGATAAATCATGGCTTGGGTGAGTTTTGATTTTAACTGCTGACGACGCTCGGTATAGTCTGCTAAACGGTTAAGTACTACTTCTAAATGCCCCGATTTTTCACCAGATGCAACCATGGCTCGGTATAAATCATCAAAAACGTGCGGAAACTCGGCCATCGAATCCGCCAAGCTATAACCTTCAACCACACGAGAACGTACCGCCATAATCATATTACCTAGGCGTGCTTTTTCCGATTGTTGCCCAACAGCTTTTAAAGCTTCTTCTATGGGAAGACCAGCAGCAACTAAGGTTGCTATTTGGCGGGTAATCAATGCTAGTTCTGCAACCGAGATGCGTTTTTTAAACACGTTAGCCAAACTGAAACCGCCACGTTGTGCACGGGCTTCTTTCTCAGCAACCTGTTGAATTTCAATTGGCATTAGCCGCTGATCACGCAATTGACTACGGGCGTGACGAGCCGAGTCAGCTTCAATTACCCCTTTTTGCTGCTTGCCTTTTTTATCAAGGGCTTTGTATTCAAACGCTGCCATTGATTATTCCTCGCGAGTCACACGTAGCACTTCTTCAAGCGTAGTGACGCCTGCAAGCACTTTACTCATTCCATCGTGACGAATACTGGGGATCGCCTTGCGCACATATTTTTCAATTGCTAACTCACCGCGACCACCGTGTATCAGCTCACGTACATTGTCATCAACCACCAGCAATTCATGAATACCAGTACGACCACGATAACCATTTTCGCCACAGGATTTACAGCCTTTAGCACGATAGATCACTCGTGAGTCATTGGCAGTAATCCCTAATAACTCGCGCTCACGATCGTCAGGATCATGGGCTTCTTTACATTTGGGACAAAGTGTACGAATAAGTCGTTGTGCTAATACCCCTAATAAACTCGAAGACACTAAGAAAGGTTCAACACCCATATCTTGTAAACGCGTGATTGCCCCTGATGCAGTGTTGGTATGTAAAGTAGATATCACTAAATGGCCCGTTAATGAGGCTTGGACGGCAATTTGAGCGGTTTCTAAATCACGTATTTCACCAATCATCACCACATCTGGATCTTGACGTAATATTGCGCGCAACCCTCTGGCGAATGTCATATCCACTTTGGTATTGACTTGGGTTTGCCCAATACCCTCAAGTTCATATTCAATCGGATCTTCAACCGTTAAAATATTGGTATCTTTAGAGTTAATCTCAGTTAAGCCCGCGTATAATGTGGTACTTTTACCTGAACCTGTTGGCCCGGTCACCAAAATGATGCCGTGGGGTTTACGAATAAGTTGATCGAAGGTTTCACGAATGCTTGGCGTCATGCCTAATTGCTGTAAATCTAGGTTACCGGTATTTTTATCCAGTAAACGCATTACCACGCGCTCACCATGGCTTGATGGCATGGTTGATACCCGCACATCCACCGCTCGACCTGCGATACGCAACGAAATGCGGCCATCCTGCGGCACACGCTTTTCAGCGATATCGAGACGCGCCATTACTTTGATACGAGATACCAATAAAGAGGATAATTTACGATTCGGCTTTAATACTTCTTTTAATACACCGTCGATTCGAAAACGCACAATAAGCTGTTTCTCATAGGTTTCGACGTGAATATCTGAAGCTTCTTCTTTGATGGCTTCTGATAATAAAGCGTTAATCAATTTAATGATTGGCGCATCATCGTCACCTTCTAACAAGTCTTCTGTTTGCGGTAATTCTTCAGCAAGGGTGAATAAATCCATTTCATTGCCGATGTCTTCCATCAACTGCTGCGCTTCAGATGAGTTAGCTTGGTACGCTTTTGTCAGCTTGGCTTCAAAAGCGGTCTTTTCCAGCTTAAACAAAGGTAAGTCTTTACCTGTGTAACGACGAACTTCAAGCATAGCTTCAATTGGCGTTGCTTCTGTATAAAACAACGATAATTGATCCTCTTCTTGGGCGAGCACTAATTGAAAACGATGCGCGAACGTAAATGGCAGTCGCTCTTTGCTGTTAGAGCGAAACACCTCATCGCCTTCCACTTCTAGCGCTAACTCTTGCGAAGCTTGCACGAGTGGGTCAATTGTACTATCAGTCATCGGCACGCTCACTGTCATTGACGTCGGGCTGCTTGTTATCGCTGATACGCTTTAAAGTAGAGTCTGTTTGGCGCATTTTGGTTTCTAAGCCATCACCACTCTTGTAGCGTTCAAGTACTTCGTTTACTTCATCTGGTAAGTAAGCTTCTTGATCCCACTCTTCCAATACTGGCACTTGAGAATTAGGCATTAAATTAATCCCTCTTTCTTGTTGATCAAGTTGTAGCGCTCTGAAGTAGTTATACTTGCGACCAGCAATACCTTCCATCGTAATGCCATCGCGAATAATAGTCGGCTTAATAAAGATCATTAAGTTCTTCTTTTTCTTACCGCTAGAAGATGACTTAAATAGATGGCCGATGACGGGAATATCACCTAAAAATGGCACTTTTTGGATACTTTCTTGGACTTCTTCGTTAATCAATCCGCCTAACACTACGATTTGCCCAGAATCAGCCATTACCGTGGTGGTTAAACGACGCGTTGCAAAGGTAACGTCAACGCCGGTTTTACCATTGATACCAGACACCTCTTGCTCAATGGTTAACTTAACTGAACTGCCCTCGTTAATTTGTGGCACAACTTTCAGTTTGACGCCCACTTCTTTACGTTCAACGGTTTGGAATGGGTTAGAGTTACCATTACTTGAGTTTTGGCTACCCGTTAAAATGGGGACTTCATCCCCCACAATAAATGACGCTTCTTGGTTATCAAGAGTAGTTATCGAAGGTGTCGCTAAAACGTTTGAATTTGTGTCGCTTGATACCGCTTGGATCAAAGCACCAAAATCGCCCATGGCAACACCCCATGCCATGCCATTTACTTTGCCTAACGCTTGCGCCAGTAAAGTGATATCGCCCGGAGTATCTGGGTTATCGGTACAGGTTTGATTATCACCAGCACCGCTACAGGTTTGCGATGCTTTTTTATCGCGAGCATTCCATACACCCGCACCGATTTCACCAATTGTTGGGCCTAAATTGTTAAACTGAGTCCCCCCTCCCGCTTCAGTAGCCCATTGAATACCAAAACCAACATCATCACCTTCTGCAACTTCAACAATAATCGCTTCTACGAGTACTTGGGCACGACGAATATCTAACTGACTAATCACATTTTCAATCGTACGTAATTGGTCAGGTTCAGCACTAATTACCAGTGCGTTGGTATCGGGGTGAGCCATGATATTAATTTCGTTGCGACGCTTATTACCACCTTGTTGCTGCGCACCGTCTTTGTCATTTTGCAGGTTTTGGGCAAATCCAGTTAATACCTCAACCAAATCTTCAGCTTTGGCATAACGTAAATACCGCACCTTAGTGTTTCCGGTATTAGCTTGCTCAGCATCAAGACGCTTGATTAGCTCAACAACGCGTTGGCGACTTTTTTCATCACCACTGACAACCACAGCATTGATGCGTTCATCGGCAACCACTTTGGGTGCCTGACCGGGTAATTGTGCCTGATTGGCACTTGAACGATAAAGGGTGTCAATAATACGAACTATTTCGCCCGCTGAAGCAAACTCTAAGGAAACAACCTGTACCGCAGTATCACCTTGTTTATCAACGCGGCGGACAATATCAACCAGCTTGTTCACAACAGCGGCACGGCCGGAAATCATTAACACGTTTGATGGGTCGTAGTTTACAACGTTACCGCCACCGGCATTATCGTTTAACTGGCGTAACAGTGGAGCCAGTTGTTTCGCTTCGGTGTTATACAGCGCGACAATACGCGTTACCATTTCATCACCTAATCCAGGAGATGAGTCATCAGCCACTCTAATCGCAGCGGTTTTAGCGTCTTTGTCTTTAATGACCTTAATGACCTGGTTTTCCATTTCAACCACGGCGTAACCATAAACTTGAAGTACATTCAAAAAGAATTGGTAGTACTGTTCATCATTCAATAAATCATAACTACGGACGTTAATTTTGCCGCGCACGGTGGGATCAACAATGATGGTTTTATTGAGGTTTTTACCCACAATATTGATAAATTCTTGAATGTCTGTGCCTTTAAAATTAGCAGCATATTGTTCCGACCAAGCACCATGAGAAGCAAGCATTGCAGCACCCGCTAGCATACCTGCAAAAATCTTGTGTCGAAGTCCTTTATTATTCATTCTTCTTATTCCCCTAATGCCACTACTTATTCTGGCAAACTAAACATGATTTCGACCAATTGCCCTTCGCGTTCAACCATAACTGACATTTCGGTTAACTCTGGCAATTGCGCCATCACTTCTAAGGCTTGACCCATATCGGTCAAATCAAATCCATTAATAGATTTCGCCAAATCACTTGGTTGAAAACCCGCCTGCTTAAACAGTGCGGCATCTTTACCTGGATTCAAACGATACCCTGCCACTTCTCCGTCTTTTTGTACTGGTGAAATAGCGATAAAATCGGTAATTTTACTCGGATCTGCCAGCAATTCAGCGCGCGAGTTAGCCAGCTCGTCTGAAAATTCACTATTACGGCGGTCCACTTTTTGCACATTACGTTGATTAGTTTTGGCTTGTTGAAGCTGCTGGTTCACTTCGCTTTGGGTTGTGTACTTTAAGCCATCCAACATTAAGGTTTCATAACGCCCACCGTTGGTAATAATAATCCGGTCAGCGTAAACCTCTTTGAGCGACGCCGAAGTGCCTTTAATTTTATCACCCAGACTATATGTTTCTTGATTGCCACTAGATTCAATAATCGCCAAACCGTTTTGTTCCGCCGTAGAGGCAACCACACCCGTTAGCTGGATAGATAAGTTGGTTTTAGGGGCATCAGTAATTTGTTCAACGACTTCAACTTTTGGCTTGCTGCCAGCGGCATCAACTTTACCGAATAACAGTAAATCGCGCACAGCATCAAGCTCCACTCGCTTAGCGACGGAAGATGATATGGGAGATGGTTGCCAGGTAGCCTGGTTATCAGACGTCGGCATTAACTTCCATGTGATTTGCGCTGCAAGCAGCAACGCAACAATCAGACCCGCCCAAAAAACGACATTACTCATCTGTTTATGAGGAATAACAGCCGCTTTGGCGATCAGTTTATCTAATAAATCCATAGTCTTGTGGACCCTCTATACCTTTACGGTACAGGCCTCTGTTTATGTTGTTAATTTAGCAATAGCTACTCATGCTAACCTACACTGCAATAAGCAACAAGCCCAGAGCAGATCAATTGGCGAAATACAGCAAAATATGCTAACTTTGCGCGCCTGAAAAGGCTGTGAGGGGTGCCTCTTTTTACAATGATACTTTATCGACATGACGGTAAAATGACTCAGCTTGTGAACTCTGTCCTGTTTTGGGGGTACTTTGAAAATCGATAATCCAGATAAAACCTCAGTGCGACTTGATAAATGGCTGTGGGCAGCCCGTTTTTACAAGACTCGTGCCTTAGCCAAAGACATGATTAATAGCGGCAAAGTGCATTATAACGGCCAGCGCAGTAAATCCAGTAAAAATGCCGAACTGGGGGCGAAAATTCGCATACGCCAAGGGCATGATGATCGTGAAGTGATCATTACCAAATTATCAGAGCAACGCCAAAATGCAGCGATAGCGCAAACACTTTACCAAGAAACCGAACAAAGCATCACTAAGCGTGAATTTAATGCTGAAGCCAGACGGTTAAATATATTAAATAATCCGGCGCCAGATCATAAGCCGGATAAGAAACAACGCAGACAACTTTTGCGTTTTAAAGACTTATAGAATTCATCGATGAATCAACCATCGATTTAGAGAAGAGATACCTTATGACTCACGATATATTACATCGCTATTTGTTTGATGACGCAGACGTCCGTGGTGAAATCGTTCAACTTCAAGACTGTTATCAACAAGTATTATCTGCTCATGATTACCCATTAGCAGTGCAACACTTATTAGGTGAATTAATGGCTGCCACGTCACTACTCACCGCCACCATCAAATTTACTGGCGACATTAGCGTGCAATTACAAGGTGATGGTCCAGTATCCCTTGCAGTAATCAACGGAAACAACAAACAAGTCCTGCGCGGCGTTTCACGTTGGGATGGTGATATTGCTGATGATGCCAGTTTACAGCAGATGCTAGGCAAAGGTTACATGGTGATCACACTGACACCAGATGAAGGTGAGCGCTACCAAGGGATAGTGTCATTAGAGCACCCAAACCTGGCCGCTTGTTTAGAAGAATATTTTAATCAATCTGAGCAGTTACCGACTCAAATTCAATTATTTGCCAACGGAAAACAAGCTGCAGGCATGTTATTACAAGTGTTACCGTCTAAATCAGCCCAAAATGAAGATTACGAGCATTTATCAACCCTAACGGCCACGATTAAAGCCGAAGAGTTATTTACCTTAGAAGCTGAGCAAGTGCTGCACCGCCTTTATCACCAAGAGCAAGTGCGGTTATTTGAACCCGTTGACGTCACCTTTAAGTGCAGTTGTTCACGTGAGCGCAGTGCCGCAGCTATCCGCACCATTTCCCAGGCCGAAGTGGAACAGATTTTAGCGGAAGAAGGCAAAATAGAAATGGGCTGCGAATATTGCTCTGCCCTATATACCTTTGATGGCATCGACATCGCCTCTATTTATGCTATCAGCCCAAGCAACGATACCGCTCAATAACGAAAATGTCTCACTACCCTGTAAGGGTTTCACCAAAAAAGGCGCTTAACGCGCCTTTTTTGTCTTTGTTCGCAACAAAAAACAGATAAACCTGAAAAACTTTCAAAAAAATTACCAAACTGTTCGTTACCCAGCCCTTAACATAAGTTACAATCGAGTTACTGAACGACATACAGGCTTGCCCAACAATAATAGTCTTTCAGAAAACCTCTTTTTGAAGCTTTAGAGCGAAAACGACCTATAAACTTGGAGATTTACACTATGGCGGATGTATCAAACCGCGTTCACCTTAATCCGACAACAGCTCAACTTGTAGAAATTGCGCTTCTTCGTGGAGAAGGTCAACTTACCGCAAACGGTGCATTAGTGGCAAAAACGGGCGAAAGAACAGGACGTTCCCCGAATGATCGTTTTATTGTTAAAGAATCAGGCTCAGAAAGTGAAATCGAATGGGGTAATGTAAACCGCCCATTCGATGCTGGAAAATTTGATGCATTATGGGGCCGTGTTGAAGCTTACTTAGCAGACAAAGAGATATTTATGTCTGAACTAGAAGTTGGCGCTGATGATGACCATTATTTACCAATAAAGGTCACCACTGAATATGCATGGCACCAGATTTTTGCACGTAATTTATTCATTACGCCAGAAACCTTCAACCGTGGCAACAAAGATGTTTGGCAAATAATTAACGCCCCAGGGTTTGTGTGTGTACCTGAGCGTGATGGCACCCATTCTGAAGCAACGGTAATTCTGAATTTTGCAGAACGTAAAGTATTGTTAGCAGGCCTTAAATACGCAGGTGAAATGAAAAAGTCGATGTTCTCAGTGCAGAACTTCCTTTTACCTGCCAAAGGCGTGTTACCCATGCATTGCTCGGCAAACGTTGGACATGATGGTGATACCACATTATTCTTCGGTTTATCGGGTACCGGTAAAACCACCTTATCAGCCGATCCAAAACGTTTCTTAATTGGTGATGATGAACATGGCTGGGCACCAGGTGGCGTATTTAATATTGAAGGCGGCTGTTACGCCAAATGTATCGATTTAAGTCAAAAGAACGAACCTGTAATTTGGGATGCGATTCGTTTTGGTACTGTGCTTGAAAACGTGGTGTTAAATGCCGAGCGCGTTCCTGATTACACCGACACAAGCTTAACCGAAAACAGCCGAGCAGCTTATCCACTTGAGCATATCGCCCAACGCAAAGAAGAAAACCGTGGTGCCGAGCCTAACTCTGTGGTGTTCTTAACCTGTGACGTTTCAGGTGTCTTACCACCCGTGTCGATACTCAATAAAGAACAAGCTGCCTACCACTTCTTATCAGGTTATACCGCGAAAGTCGGATCAACTGAAATGGGCTCAACTGCTGCAATTCAATCGACTTTCTCTACCTGTTTTGGTGCTCCATTCTTCCCTCGTCCAGCTGGGGTATATGCTGAGTTATTAATGAAGCGTATTGAGTCTTTTGGTAGCCGTGTTTACTTAGTGAACACAGGTTGGACTGGTGGCCCCCATGGCGTAGGTAAGCGTTTTGATATTCCAACCACTCGTGCAATTGTTGATGCTATTGTGAGCGGCGAATTGAAAGATGTTGAAACTGTGCATATTGATAAGTTGAACTTAGATGTCCCTGTGGCTGTATCTGGCGTTGATAGTAAATTACTTAATCCAGTAAACACTTGGGCAGATAAAGCGGAATACAACAAATACGCCCAACAAATTGCACAAGAATTTGCGGCAAACTTTGTAAAATACGATGTATCAGACGCGATTAAAAATGCAGGCCCTAAAGCTTAACTCCCCTTGCTTTAAGGCAACATGTTAACCGTTTGAAAGCCCTAACTTTGTTGGGGCTTTTTTTATGTGGTTGATTTTACCAACCTAACTCATCACCTTGTTTGTAACAAGTCTTTAAATCCGCTTCTTTCGATACAAAACATTGCTATTATGAGTCATTCATTACCCCGATTAACTCGACCTTATAATAATATTAAGAGAGCCATCATGCGTCTAATCGCTTTATCTACCTGTATGACTTCAATCATATTTTCGACAGCGAGTTTTGCTCAATCACCCACACCACCTCAATTTATCAACGACGCGATTTTGCCACCCATTCATGCTTGGCAAGGTAAAAGTGAAACCTTGCTAGTAAGCCATGATCACCCTTGGGTGACACCATTTGAACAACAAGGATACGTCACAAGCCCTGATTATACGCAAACCATGCAATGGCTTGATAAACTGGTTAATAGTAGTGCAAAATTACAAAAAGTGAGCCTTGGCAAAAGCCCGCAAGGTCGAGATATTTGGATGATTATCGCCTCTAAGGAGGGTGCGGGTTCAGCGCAACAACTCAGTAAAAATAACAAAGCAACGGTGCTGGTTCAGGCAGGGATCCATTCAGGTGAAATCGATGGCAAAGATGCAGGGATGATGTTATTACGTGACATGGCTTTCGGGACTAAACAGTCATTACTCGATAACGTGAATTTCCTTTTTATCCCCATATTATCGGTTGATGCCCATGAGCGTAGCACTGAATACAACCGAGTAAATCAGCGGGGGCCGGTCAATATGGGCTGGCGAACCACAGCAACAAACCTTAATTTGAACCGTGATTATGCCAAAGCTGATGCGCCAGAAATGCAGCACCTCATTAAAGCCATAAATCAGTGGCAGCCCGACTTATACATTGATGTACATGTTACCGACGGCATTGATTATCAATACGATGTCACCTTTGGCTATAACGTGAAACAAGGTTACAGCCCAAGTATTTTTCAGTGGCTTGAAAAAACCTATCGCCCGCAGGTGGAGTCGGCGCTAACGGCGAATGATCATATTCCTGCAAAACTGATTTTTGCCAACGACAATACCGATATGAGCCAAGGTGTTTCGTATTGGAACCCTAGCCCGCGTTACTCAAACGGTTATGGTGATGCGCGTCATTTGCCGACAATTCTGATAGAAAATCACAGTTTAAAACCCTTCAAACAACGTGTTTTAGGGACTTATGTCATGCTAGAACAAACACTGAAAACAGTTGCAAACCATGCCGATACATTAACAGCAGCAATCAAACAAGATCAGCAAGGTTTATCACCACAAATAACATTAACTTGGCAAAACGAACCTCAACCCAATTGGGATTTTAAAGGTATCGATTACCGTATCGAAAAAAGTGATATTAGCGGCGCAGATGTGGTGCGTTGGAACGGACAACCAAAATTATATGCCGATTTACCGGTAATCGGTAACACCAAAGCCGGTATTCAGGTACAACGCCCACAGGCCTATTACATTCCTGCGCAATGGACAGCGGTTATTGATAAATTAACCCTTCATGGAATTGAGATAACGACCCTCAATAAACCACTCAATATTCGCGCAGAACAATATCGATTTACAGAGCCTCAATTTGCAGAGGCCGATTATGAGAGTCGCCAAACTGTCACCGCTAAACAGAATGCTAGCGTAATAGATGCGAGCGTGCCTGCAGGCACAGTTAAAGTCAGCACCGCACAACCTTTAGGCGATTTAGCGATATTGTTACTTGAGCCACAAGCGGAAGACTCTTTATTTTATTGGGGCTTTTTCAATACTATTTTCACGCGTACTGAGTACATTGAAGATTATGCCGTTGAACCATTAGCAGTAAAAATGCTGGCCGAAAACCCAAGCCTAAAAGCAGAATTTGAATTGGCGTTACAAGATAAACATTTTGCAAAAGACAGCAAAGCTAGATTACGTTGGTTTTATGAGCGTAGCCCATACTATGACGCACAATACCAAGTTTATCCCGTACTTAGAGAAATAAGCTTAGAGAAATAAGCTTAGAGAAATAAGCTTAGAGAAATAAACTAGCCTATCAGCAACTGAATATTGGAATATTTCTTAAAATGGTCACAGTCAAAAAGTGATCAGAAATAGCCAAGAAAAATACACGATAACGTGCAGATTTTTATGGGAAGTCGTTATTCTACAATCTAAAAGTTTAGCGCCGTTATCGAGTATTTTTACCCACAAAAATGAGCCCTGATTGATTAGGATGAGAACCACATCAATTTACATACTATTTTTGTCACAGCTTACTTTAGTTGGCATTTTAGGTGGAATAAATATCAGTCAACGAATTTATTGAGTTTGATTGCTATTCTCCACAACAGGAATACGCCACCATAATTGAGGATTATTGGTTGGTGTAGTGGCAGGTAATTGCGGGTTTACTAACTCAAATATACGGGAATGACTTAACCGTTCGAGCGGAAAAGCATCTTTGGTAATCGGATGTTTTTTAATAAATAATGCAAACTCGCCACGATTAATTAACTGAGTTAGTCCGCGCTGAATACGCTTCTGTAATTGGCGATTGTCCTTCTTCACAAAGAAATACATAGGTAATGGATAACGCAATAATATCTTTTCAAATGCCATAAACTCCGCATTTGTAGATGCACTGAGTTCGGCGTAAACCTCATTTAATCCTCTTGGAAAATAATCACAGCGATCTTGTTTGAGCATGGAATACATTAAATTAAAACTGATAATACGCTCCACAACGTAGCCATTAAACTCTAAGATGTCAGAATCAGGCCATTGAGAACCTTGGCATGCTTTCAGTTTTTTAAGTTGTTCAGGGGTATTAATTAATTCAAATGAGGCTAAGTTCTCCTTTTTGATTACTGGCACACGAATCCCTAATAATCCAGCGGTTAATGGAATGGGGATTGCGCCGTAGTTTTTTTCTCTCTCGATATTCGTTCCAGCCCAAAACACATCCAACATATCGGCGTTTAGTAATTGTAAGCCTCGAGATTGCGACATATTAAGATCAAGATTAACAATAGTTACACTGCCATACTCTTCTTCGGTTTCAGCCATAACAGCTGTCAGCAAATCTTGGTAAAATGAGTGGCTAACATTGTCGGTAGATTGAGAAGCTTCAATACGAATAACATCCTGCGCTTGGGCGCCCAACGCCAGCACAAATAGCCCAATTGCAGCCAATAACCTGAGTAATCCCATATGCAGCTCTACCTTAAAGAAGTATTGGTATAGTGTACTGATTAAATTTTATGCTTTAAACGTATATTGGTACTTATATTACTGAGTCTTAATAATAAAGATTAGCTTTGCAGGGGATTTAAACGGCTAACTTTCATTCGCCCTTAGCTATTAAACTGTGTTTTTTATCCCTTGAAAGCTTTTTGATAAAAATTTCTCGCTTAGTGGCAGAACTTCGACACGGTAATGATTCTTGGTAAACCAACAGCAATGGCCCCTTTCCTTTTAAATATTTCGCAGCTTTTGCACCGCTAGCTTGATGTTCTGCAAAACGGCGAGCAACGTCTGTAGTGATCCCAGTATAAAAATGCCCATTGGCACATTGAATGATGTACAAAAACCAGGGTTTTGCTGATTTATTTTGTGGCATAGGTTATAAAAATCTTAAGTTAGATCATAAAACACAGCAATTATCATGGCATACTAACCCACAATTTTATCTTCTCACCTTTAAGTGAAAATAACTGGCTTATAAAGGAATTTCTGATGATATCAACTCAAGACCCTTGTGCTCAACCTACGTTATTGCATCCCGATGACGCTATTCTTCAATTACTTGCCCAAGTTGATGCCACAAATGATTCTGAAGTTGTTGATTTAAATCATGCTATTGGCCGCGTTCTGGCAGAAGATCTTACTTCTGGAATAGACCTTCCGCCGTTTGATAACTCAGCAATGGATGGGTATGCATTCCGATTTGAAGATTTACATACCCAAGCACAAGAAACTAGATTCACGCTAGTCGGAAGCTCATTTGCAGGCCACCCCTTTAGTGGCGAAGCAAAAAAGAATACCTGTATTCGTATTATGACTGGCGCGCCAGTGCCTGCTGGATACGACACGGTGCAAATGCAAGAAAAGTGCACCGCAGATGGCGATATTATTTGCATTGTTCATCCAGCCAGAAAAGGTGCCAATGTGCGAGCCAGAGGCGAAGAACTCAGCGCGGGCACCAAAGTATTATTCAAAGGCGCTCAAATTAGAGCGGCTGAAATGGGCGTTATCGCTACCATAGGCCTTAGCCAAATCAAGGTTGCGCGTAAGATTAAAGTGGCTTTTTTCTCTACCGGTGATGAGCTTCGCCCTGTCGGTACAGAACTCGCTCCAGGGCAAATTTACGACTCAAACCGTTATTCTATCCAAGGTCTAATGGCCAAAGCGAATGTCGAGTGGATTGACCTCGGGGTAATTAGCGATGATAAAGAAGCCATCAGAGCGGCATTTAAGGAGGCGGCATCGATAGCAGACATGGTCATTACTTCAGGGGGCGTGTCGGTGGGCGATGCCGACTACACCAAGCAAATTTTATCTGAAGAAGGTCAAATTACCTTTTGGAAACTGGCGATAAAACCCGGTAAACCCTTTGCGTTTGGTAAATTAGGTAAAGCAGTATTTTGTGGTTTGCCTGGAAATCCGGTGTCGTCGATGGTGACTTTCTATAAATTAGTGTGGCCTATTCTTAACAAAATGCAGGGTTTACCGCATAAGACAGCCATCACTTACCAAGCCAAATTAACAACCCCCATCCGCAAACAGCCTGGCCGAGTAGAATACCAACGGGGTGTGCTGACACAAAATACCCAGGGTGAACTTGAGGTAGCAGTGACCGGAGGCCAAGGTTCTGGGATGTTAACCTCGATGAGCATCGCTAATTGCTTTATCAATCTTGCGCAATTCCAAGCTGATGTAGAAGTAGGCACTATGGTCAATGTTGAACCTTTTAACAGCGTTTTAAGCTAGGAGTCAATATGAGTCAAGCCAGCGATGCTCAACCGACTGACGAGCTACTTTCAGATAACGAAATGTTACGTTATAGCCGTCAGATATCAATAAAAGCCATGGATATCGACGGACAGGAGCAGTTGAAACTGGCAAAAGTGTTGATCATAGGCGCAGGAGGCTTAGGCTGTGCAGCTAGCCAGTACCTTGCAGTAGCGGGTGTAGGGGAGATGACGCTGGTTGATTTTGATACGGTTGAGTTGTCCAATTTACAACGTCAGGTATTGCATCAGGACGCCAATATTGGTCAGGCTAAAGTCGACTCAGCTAAGCAAACACTGAGTCAGCTTAATCCACTGATTACTATCAATACGATCAATGCACTACTTGATGAAGACCAAATAGATACGCTGGTCGCGCAACATAGCTTGATATTAGATTGCACCGATAACGTGTTAATCCGTGAACAACTCAATCAAAGCTGCTTTAAGCACCACAAACCGTTTATTTCTGCCGCGGCAATTAGAATGGAGGGCACGGTCACGGTATTTGATTATCAACCTCATAGCCCTTGTTATCATTGCTACAGCCAGCTTTTTGGTGAGCAACAATTAACTTGCGTTGAATCCGGCATTCTAGCCCCTGTGGTTGGCTTAGTAGGCTGTATTCAAGCCACAGAAGCCATAAAGGTCATCACGGGAATGGGGCAAAGCCTTTCAGGGCGCATTCTGATGATTGATGCAATGACCATGGAGTTTCGAGAAATGAAGCTAACAAAACAGCCTAAATGCTCAGTCTGTAGCCAAACAAACTAATCGACTTTCATTGGTGAACTTGCTGTGTTCGTTGGTTCGCTTGAAGGTAAATCTTCTACCGCAGCGGCTTCAAGTAATGCTCGCTCCGCTTTAGATATATATTGAGGTTTATTGCCTGTCAGTAACTTTTTATTGGCTTTTTTAGCTTTTGCTTTCAGCGTTTGGTTGATCTTCTTTTTACGATTCATATTCAGTCAGTTCAAATTGCAATAAATCATTATAGCATTTGAACACAGGAGCATTCATCAAGATTGCTGCTTGAACTTTAATGATGACTTCCGTTCAAGCAGCCAAACACCGTCTTTCTATTCTTGAATCACAACCCATATTGCATGGATTAAACCTGGTACAAAAAAGAAAATACACAATAAGATATTGATCAGTAAGTCTTTGCCAGCACCTTTTTTAAGGAACACCGCCACTGGGGGAAGTAAAATCGCAATAATGATTAACAATAATTTGTTTGTGTCCATATTCTGTCACATCCTAATTTAACAAATTGATACAAGTCATTAGCTTACACACGAAAATCAGGATTAGCCAATACAAAAACTATCTTATCGTTTCAAAACCAACTCATCTGTAAAACCGATCATAAAAAGATGCAGCTTTATAACTTAATACCAAATAATCCTATGGTGTTTATTTTACCGTTTTGGCGTGGTTGACGTTTATCCAAAGAAGCTACTGACGCCTCCAATTCGCATTGCGTTTAAGTCAGCCGGTGAATTAATTAACCTCAACTCGGGTTAAAAGATGGGCTCAATAAGCACAATTCAACAAATTGAGCTTATTTTATAGCAAACTTGTCATTTGTTTTGAAAACAAGCCGTATTAACACGTCAATAGCTGGCCTATTGCACGTTAATGAAACGCAGATGTCATGGCAAATAGCTGTTTTGTAAGTGTTTACCTCCCAGAACTGAGGTTAATTAACACCACAGCACAATACAACAAATTCATCTAGGCATATGCCAACTTGCAAGGTAACAGGCAAGTTTATCCCGCAAAGTGAGCGCATGATTTGATAAGATTTACGGCTTTTGGGGCCAATCTAATTGGTCAGGTAAAGACCAGTTATCTTGAATACATTGCTGCATGGTCTCGGCTAAAAAGTAAGCCCCTTCATCCGGCAATTGAGTAAACTGATACTCTTTCCCTAAGTAACAAAAATTCAATTGATAGGCATGTAAATAACACCGGTCACTGGTTTGTTTACCATATAAGTTATCACCTAATATTGGTACGCCAATACTGGCTAGTGCCACTCTTAATTGATGGGTTTTACCACTAAAAGGTTTCAACAAATAAGCCCTGATCCCCGAGCCTATCGATTGCGAAAAAAAATGGGTTATTGCGGGGTTTTCTTTGCTACGCAGCAATTTATACATACTGCGACGTGATTTCGCCATATCGCCAATAATCCACCCTTGCTTTTTTTTCGGCTTGCCCATCGCAATGGCCAAATAATATTTTTGTACCTGATGGGCGGTGAACATTTGGGTAAAGCGATTAGCCGCTTCAGATGTCTTTGCCAAAATAAGTAACCCTGAAGTCGGCGTGTCTAGTCGATGCACTGCAAATAATTTAACCCCAAGATCGATTTCAACCTGCGCAACCACTCCCGCGGTGTTATCTTGGCTATGAAAATGCACATTGGCTGCTTTATTAATAATAATAAAATCACCCTGGTGACTCACAATTTTGTAGGTACTGGTCAATGCACTTTTTCACTTATTTGAAGTGGATGCTCACAAGCAAACCGGGATGATTATCAGTTAATTCAATACTGGCCTGATGACGAGATAAAATAGCTTTCACCATAGAGAGCCCTAACCCTGTACCTTTATAGTGCCGACTTGGATCGAGGCGAACCAAGCGCTCAAACACCCTTTCTTTATCTTCATCAGCAATACCGGGACCATTATCAGCAATTTTAATGCATTTATTATTTTGCTCGATATGAATATTGGCGCCTTCTGGCGAATATTTAATGGCGTTATCCACTAAATTAAACAGCGCCTGAAACAGCAGATATTTATCACCCTGAATAACAGCGTCTTGTTTTAAATCAATAGTAAATGATTGATCTTTAGCTTCAGCAATCACATCTGCCATTTCAAACAAATCTTGGCAAATCTCTTGTAAATGAATAGGCTGTAAGTCCAGTAACTGCTGACCTTCTTCAATACGTGTTAATGACAGCATGGCATCAAAGGTGGCCAAACAATCATCTAGCTCTTCCAATAATTCGGCACGTGCTTCTTCTAATTCCACTTGAGGCTTTTCGGATAACTGCTCAATACCAATCCGTAAATGCGACAATGGGGTACGTAAATCATGGGCAATATTATCGGTTACGCCACGAACGGCACGTAGATTTTGCTCTAACGTATCAAGAACGCGGTTAAATTGCTGCGCCAACATATCAAATTCATCTTGCTGACGACTAACAGGTAGACGAGTGTTGTAATGCCCCGCCTCAATTTGCTCGCTTAATTGGTTGTATTGTACCAAACGACGTAAAATGGCTTTCGAAAAAATGTATCCCAAAGCTAAGGTTAACCCTAGCGTAAATGCCACAGCCCAAAATGCAGCACTAACAAATTTTTCAATTAACATGGCTAATTGATCGGTTCGAGTTGCAATCAAAACAGGACCATAATTGGTCATGGCCAATCCGCCGGTCAAGATGTGCAATTTATCTGGGCCACCCGTGAAGATAGGAAACTCTCTGGTTTCAGGTAAAAGCGGCATATTATCAGGCAAAAACGTTAATGCCCCGACCATGTCTACACTGTTTTTCCAGGCAATTAAGGCAGTTTTAGGATCTGATGCTTGTATTTGCGCAGCAAAGCTGCGTCGATTGACCGTCAACGCAAGCTGTTGATATCGCTGCATCTCAGCTGAAAGATGCGCATCCACTTGATTTTCCTGCTCAATAATCAGTTGTCTATACAAGCTAGATATGAGCATAACAATCAAAATCGTCACCAATGTTGAGAAGATTAACGTGATACGCCAAGCACTGCTTTGGTAAGGCTTAATGCCCTTTGCAAAGACGATATCCAGCACCCCTTACGGTTTCAATTAACTCACCATGACCCAACTCTTCAAACTTGCGACGTAATTTTGCGATATGCACATCAATCACATTGGTACGCGGATCAAAGTGATAGTCCCAAACGGCTTCAAACAACAATGTGCGGCTGATAACCTGATTTGGATGCTCCATTAAAAACTTAAGTAACTGAAACTCTTTTGGTTGCAACATCAACTCTTTACCGTCTAAGGTCACATTGCGAGTTAATAGCTCCATTTTCAGCCCACCGACTTCAATGTCCGTGTTAGCGGGTTCAACAACATTACGCTGAGCCAGTTTTTCTGCCCTGACCAGTAACTCAGCAAATGCAAATGGCTTGGTCATGTAATCATCGCCACCAGCACGTAAACCTTTGACTCTTTCATCTACGTGGCTTAAGGCCGATAAAATCAAAACCGGTGTTTTATTTCCGCTCGTACGTAGTGCAGAAAGCAAAGTTAAGCCATCAAGTTTTGGTAACATGCGGTCCAAAACAATCAAGTCATATTGATTGTGTTTCGCCAGTGTTAGCCCTTCTTGGCCATCGGTTGCACTATCAACACTATACTGCTGCGCGGTAAATCCTTCAGCCACATATTTCAATGTTGTGGCATCATCTTCAACGATCAAAATACGCATAGTCATAGTCGCAATTAATCCCATTTAAGTAGTGGTAATGGACGGAGATTCTCAATATCAAAAGCAATCACTTTTTTAGCTTCATTACTGAGCATTTGTAGTTCTAAATAACTTATTGATAGGTCGTGGTCTAAATCAGCCTGAAGTAAAAAACCATTTTGATTTTGAATGGCCAAACTGACTAAAGACGAAAAAGAAATATTTTTTTCACGCATCAGGCTAACAGCGTGTAATTGTTCAATGTTGTTACCCTCGTATGGCTGACTGGTTTCATCCAGTAGAGCACCATCTAAAGCGCTGTATTCAAATTGATAAAGGCGTTTTGAATCGGTATTAATGGCTGACAATAGGTAAACTAATTGTTCATTATCGACATCAAGACCAAAACCGCACAGGGTTCCCTGTTCTTGTTGCTCCCATTGCTCCATAACTGATATTGGCGTTAATAAGCCTTCTTGGGATACTAATGATTGTATCGATGGTGCGGCCATAGATACCAATGGAAACAAGCACAGCGCAACAAGCAACCGAACCATTTTAAGCCTCAAATGTAAAAGAATGCGTACTGTTATACTTTACCTAAGTCCCACTCAAGACCCAAGAAAGTTAAGATTAATAATTGATCATACAATCTCACAAGCAGCAAATTATTAGGAATGATACTCATGTAGTGATGTGATGAGGCGAGCTAAAATTAAGCTTGTAAAATATGAATTTGGTCAGACTTCAATGCCAAGGTTGTTTTTTGACCTTGTTGTAATGCTAATTTATGACAAAGATGCAGTGGAATATCAGCATTAATGACCTGTTCGACGCCTGCTATTCGCGCAATCACTCGCACCATCTCGCCCATCACTAATAAAGATTCAATTTCAACATCCAGCTTATTAATGCTTTTGCATAATCGACCACTGGTGATAGCGTTAAATCGAATCCCTTGATTAGGAATAACCCAGCGGATCTGTTGCCCAACAGACATCTTAGGGGCATTTTCTGTCGCTATTTGATTATGCCCAAACGTCAGCCATGTCATTTCCCGCCCCTCTTCTTGGGAAACAACCGTAGCATCAAATATATTACGTAACCCCATTTGTCTGGCAACCGCTTCATTTCGAGGGTGAGACATCACTTCAAAAGGTCGACCTTGCTGTAACATTTGTCCCTGACTGATTAAAATCATCCGATCTGCGAGTAATTGTGCTTCATGAATATCATGGGTCACCATGATCACGGGGATAGCTAATTGGGATTTTAATCTCGCCAGTTCAATGTATAACCGTTCGCGAGTTTCTCTGTCTACCGCAGAGAATGGCTCATCAAGCAGTAACACCGATGGTTCACGCGCCAACGCCCTTGCTAAAGCCACTCGTTGCCGTTGTCCACCAGACAAGTGTGCAGGCAACCTGTCGGGTAAACCATCAAGATTAACTCTTTCCAGCCATGCTAAAGCGCGCTGCTTACGCTGCGATTTAGGCACATGATCTAATCCCGCCATCACATTTTGCATCGCAGTTAAATGCGGAAACAAACCAAAATGCTGTGGCACGTAACCAATATGACGCTGCTGTGGGGTTTGATGAATTTTTTGCTGACTATCAAACCAGACATGGTCGCCATAAGTGACTTTGCCTGATTGCGGCCGACTTAACCCAGCAATCATTCGCAGCAAGGTAGTTTTACCGCCACCAGAGGGGCCAACAACCGCCAGCATTTCACCGGCTTTACAATGAAAATGTGCCTCTAAGGGGATCGGCGATAACTGTGAAAAATCACACTTCAGATCAGCGACTTGAGTGACCAAGATGGCCTCCTAGTCGCCTAGAAAGGCTCGTTGTCAACGCCAATGCACTGATGGCAAACAATAGCAGCACTAACGACATGGTACCTGCACCATCAAAATCAAACGCTTGCACACTGTCGTAAATAGCAATTGAGATTGTTTTGGTTTCGCCAGCAATATTGCCACCTAGCATCAACACTACGCCAAACTCACCAAGTACATGGGAAAAACACAAAACCAACGCCGTTAACACCCCAGGCCAAACCATAGGGAGTTCAACTTTAAAAAACAGGGTAAAGCGGCTCATACCGCAACATGCTGCGGCATCCCGAACATCTTTAGGAATGGTTTCAAAGGCGCGTTGAATAGGCTGCACCGCAAAAGGAATATTAACCAGAATAGATGCGATAACTAAACCTGAAAAGTGAAATACCAGTTGCTGCCCTGTAAGCTGTTCAACCCATTGCCCTAGCCAACTTTGATTCCCCATCCCCACTAACAGGTAATAACCTACCACCGTAGGTGGCAGCACTAACGGCACCATAATCAGCGCTTCAACCCAAGACTTGCCTTTAAACTGGCGATAAGCCAATGCCCTGCCGACAATCAGTGCCAACGGGATCAGTAACAATACCGTCACGCTACTGAGTTTTACCGATAACCACATAGCCTGCCAATCCATATTATTGACTCCCTTCAGGCGCTGATAATTGGTGGTTTATCTCAGGGGGCTGAGTCGATTCGGGCACATGAAAACCGAATTTAATCAAGATGGCCTGTGCAGCAGGAGTTTGTATGTAATGGTAAAATGCAACCGCCGTGTTAGAGGCTTGTTTCATTAACACCATCCGTTGTTTGATTGGCTGATAAAGTGTGTCATCAATGGCGGCATACCGGCCCATTCGTTCAAAGTTTGGAGTTAACACCAATGACAAAGGGACAATACCGCCTTCAGTCGAACCGCTAACTGCAAACTGTGCCGCTTGTGAGGCATTTTCGCCCAGAATAATATAAGGCTCAACCGCCTGCCACAAACCTTGTTTGTCTAATACCTGCTGTGCCCGTTCACCATAGGGAGCATGGGCTGGGTTGGCGATAGCAAAACGCTTTAGCTTACCGGATTCAATTAATGCCCTTACCCCAAGCAACTGGCTATCCAACGCTAATGGCGAATTTTTTGCTGCTGCAATAGCTAAACGCCCCATCGCATAAATCTGACCTTCGTCTTGGGTGAACCCTGCTTCAACTAATTGATTAGGATAAAATTCATCTGCACTCAGTAATAATTCAAATGGTGCACCATGTTGAATTTGCGAAACAAAATTGCCCGATGAACCATAGCTCAAACGTACTGACATTCCCGTATCTTGAGTGAACTGGGCGGCAATATCATCCATAGCAAACTTAACGTTGGCCGCAACAGCAATAGGGGGATTTGAAGAGGAAAAAGCAAAGTGAGGCTGCATCAAGCAGCCGGTAAACATCAATAATATGGCTATTTTGGCGCTGATTTGAATTAACGATTTCGCATAAGCTAATTTTTGCACAAAAAAACCATCAACCCTATCAGATAAAGGCATCATACAAGGTTACGGTTGCCACATTTTGGCAGCTTGTTCATCACTGTCACGGGCATCAACCCAGTGGCTGCCGCTATCGCCCGCTTCTAGCTTCCAAAATGGCGCTTTGGTTTTCAAAAAGTCGATCAAAAACTCGCATGCGGCAAATGCCGCTTTACGATGGGCGCTGGTTACACCAATAAACACGATTTGCTCACCTAAAGCCATGGTCCCTACACGGTGAATAATGGTGACATTATTCAATGGCCAGCGGGCATGGGCTTGCTCGGTAATTTGCTGCAGTACCGCTTCTGTCATACCAGGATAGTGCTCTAAGGTTAAATCAGTGACTGGATTACCATCATTAAAGTCACGCACTTTACCCACAAAGTTAACCACAGCACCGTCACTGTTATCACTTGCAAGCAGGGCATATTCTTCAGCAACATTAAAATCTGCCGTTTGTACACGTATGTTTGCCGCTTTCATTACCATTAACCTCCCGTAACTGGAGGGAAAAATGCCACTTCGTCACCGTCAGCCACTGCAGAATCCCAATGACTCATCGTTTGATTAACCGCGACCAATAACTTGTCAGAAGCCATAACCTTAGCCCATTTGTCATCTTGAGCGGCTAATGCTGCTCTTAAGGATTCAGTCGTGGTGATATCTTGTGCTGGAAATGCAAGTTTAGCCGTGCCCAATAATTCACGAACCTGAGCAAAAAATAATACTTGGATCATAGGGGTCTCTTTACTGTGTAAAAACGAGATTAATACAATTTTGCCGAGTCTTTCATTACAACTCAACCATCACACTATGCCTTGAAATGACCTGATTTACCGCCACGCTTTTCTAACAATCTCACCTGTGAGATCAGCATATCTTTTTGCACGGCTTTACACATGTCATAAATCGTCAACGCGGCAACTGACGCAGCAGTTAACGCTTCCATTTCAACACCCGTCTTACCTGACAATTTACATAAACTATTAATGCGAACACGGTTAAATTCAGGCTCTGCCACTAAATCAACTTCCACTTTGGTTAACATCAATGGATGACACAAGGGAATAAGATCAGAGGTTTTTTTTGCCGCTTGAATACCTGCAATGCGCGCTGTGGCAAACACATCACCTTTATGGTGACTACCACTCATGATCATTTCAAGGGTTGCGGGAGCCATTTCAATAAATGCTTCAGCGCGTGCTTCACGTTCGGTAACCGCTTTTTCAGTGACATCGACCATATGGGCATTGCCATCAGCATTAATGTGGGTAAATGCATTGCTCATGAATTAAAGCCTTTATATTTGAGAGAAATAAAACTAACCACCAATAGATGCAAGATGCTGAGTGACACCCGTGATCCCTTGATGTAAATAATGGGTTTGTTCTTTTTGGGCCAATTGACTATGTAAGCGTGCAATTAACTCTGGACGTTGATCGGCATGCTGCAATAAGTCACGCAAATTTAAACCATTTTCAGTAAACAAACATAAGTGCAGTTTACCTTTAGCAGATACCCGTAGGCGATTACAGCTGGCGCAAAAGTCTTTTGCGTAAGGCATAATCAGGCCAATACGGCCTTGGTAATCAGGTCGGCTAAAGTTTTGTGCAGGGCCGTCATCAACACGGGGCTTATCATGCAACCAACCTTCAGCCATCAATCGCGCTTTAATATCCGCGCCCGCTAAATGGTGCGCTTTAAAATAATCATGGCCTAAGCCCGTCTCCATTAACTCAATAAAACGCAAATCAATGGGTGTGTGTTTTATCCAGTGTAGAAAACGCGGTAAATCTTTACTGTTTAGATCTTTCAATAATACCGCATTGACTTTAACCCGCTCAAATCCCGCCTCTAAAGCGGCATCAATACCACGCATGACTTCATCAAACTTATTTTCACCCGTGATTTGATAGAACATTCGCGGATCTAAACTGTCAACCGACACATTAATGCGCCTTAAACCTGCGTCGTACCAAGTTCTCGCGTTTTTCTCTAAACGATAACCATTGGTTGTTGTCGCCACGGTATGGATATTAGGATTATCAGCAACAATGCGCACTATGTCGGTAAAGTCTTTACGCAGCGTGGGCTCGCCACCGGTAATACGAATTTTTTGGGTACCGACTTCGCCGAAGGCCGCCACCAGATGTTCAATTTCTGATAACGTCAAAAAGCTTGGCTTACCATCGGGACGATAGCCATCAGGCAAACAATAGGTGCATTTGAAATTACACACGTCAGTGACTGACATGCGCAAATAGTGAAATTTTCGACCAAAACTGTCTTGTAATTGGGACATGTTAACCTTTCCAAGTGTGGGAGGTGAGTGCATTTCTTTGCCCACCCCGGTGGCATTATTACCACGGCTAAATACCCATATCTGGTGACGTAGGATAAAAAGCTCGGAGAACCGTCAACCTTGATTATAGGCCTAAAACTGAACTGACAAGTAGTCATTTTATTGAATTTGTCCATAATGAAGACAAGTTCTACAGTGAATTGTGACTCGGCTCACGATGATCAAATCGATTGAAATACTGGGCTACTGGATAAATTTGCGGTAAGGTTAGTAAAAAGATAAAACGATCGTTTATACGGCGTAATAAAAACAAAAAAACCCGACAAAACGGGTAATTGAAAGGTGATAAGATGGAACGCGAATCAATGGAGTTCGACGTAGTAATCGTCGGCGCTGGTCCTGCAGGATTAGCAACCGCATGTCGTCTAATGCAAATATCAAAAGATGCAGACAAAGAGATCACCGTCTGTGTGGTGGAAAAAGGTTCTGAAGTCGGCGCACATATTCTTTCAGGTGCGGTATTTCAAGCTGATGTGTTAGATGAGCTATTTGATGATTGGCGCGATGCTGACTCGCCAGTAAAAACCAAAGTCACCCACGATGACATTTATTTATTCAATTCAGACACCCAATCACGCTTAATTCCCAATAGTTTAGTCCCCAAAACCATGCACAATAATGGTAATTACATTATTAGCGTGGGTAATTTAGCCCGTTGGTTAGCCGAACGGGCCGAAGCCATGGGCGTGGAAATCTTTCCCGGCTTTGCTGCTAGCGAATTACTGTTTAATGATGACAACAGCGTCAAAGGCATTTTAATCGGCGACATGGGCGTGGGTGAAGACGGTCAACCTAAAGACAGTTACATGCCTGGCATGGAACTTCATGCAAAATATACCGTTTTTTCAGAGGGCTGCCGAGGCCACCTAGGCAAGCAACTTATTGAAAAATATCATTTAGACAATGGCAAAACCCCGCAACATTACGGCTTAGGTTTTAAAGAAATATGGAAAATCCCAGCAGAGCAACATCAACAAGGTAAGGTGGTGCATACGGGGGGTTGGCCGTTAAACAATGGCGCCTCTGGAGGCGGCTTTTTGTATCACATGGAAGACAACCAGGTCGCGGTGGGATTAATTGTTGACTTAAACTACAAAAACCCACATTTAAGTCCATTTGATGAATTTCAACGCTACAAAACCCATCCAGTCATAGCGCAGTATTTAACTGGCGGCGAACGTTTATCCTATGGTGCCAGAGCCATTGCTAAAGGCGGTTTAAACTCATTACCTAAAATGAGCTTTCCTGGCGGGCTGATTATTGGCTGTAATGCCGGTACATTAAACTTTGCCAAAATTAAAGGTACACACACGGCAATCAAAAGTGGCATAATTGCCGCGAAAACCTTAGGTGAAGGCTTAATTGCCGGCTTAACTGGGGGTAAAGATTTAGATTGCTTCCAAACCCGTTTTGAAGAAAGCTGGTTACATGAAGAATTATATCAATCGCGCAATTTTGGCCCCGCATTGCATAAGTTTGGTACCTTAATCGGTGGCGCATTTAACTTTATTGATCAAAACTGGTTTGGCGGTAAGTTCCCTGTGACATTCAGAGATGAAACCCCAGATTATGCCAATATGGGATTCGCTAGCGACTACAGCAAAATTGACTACCCAAAACCGGATGGAAAACTCAGTTTCGATAAGCTTTCATCGGTATATTTATCAAGTACCTATCATGAAGAAAATCAACCTTGTCATTTACGTTTAAAAGACAAGAGCGTGCCGATTGCCATCAACCTCGTCAAGTTCGATGAGCCAGCACAACGATATTGCCCTGCTGGCGTGTATGAAGTGGTTGAAGAAGCTGGCAATAAAAAGTTTGTTATCAATGGTCAAAACTGTATTCACTGTAAGACCTGCGACATTAAAGATCCAAGCCAAAATATTACCTGGGTAACCCCTGAAGGTGGTGGTGGCCCTAACTATCCAAACATGTAATCTTGTTGGGTAGTTGGCATTAACCATAATAATAAACGCACAATAATTTGTGCGTTTTTTTCGTCTAATAGGCTAAGCTTATTTAAGTTTTTGCCTCTCTGACCGATAAAGATTAATTACAGCAACAAGGCGTATTACATGAACTTTTTTAGTCAATTAACCATTAAGCAAAAAATACTGCTTACCGTCACACTGGCGGTACTGCTTTCAACCGTTTTAGTCGGAGTGCTAAGTCAGCGCAGCGCAAAAAATGTGGTTGAAGAGCGTATGTTAACGTCTGAAATGCCCAGTATCTTACTGCAGATCCGTAACAAGATTGATTTGGATATCAGCTCATTAATGAACGCAGCTGAGCAACTAGCCAACAGCCGAATGTTACTCAATTGGTTAGAGCAAGGTCGCCCAGCAAGTGAAGAAACTGCTGTCGTGGCTCAGTTAAATGATATCGCCACCCAATATGATCTCGCACAAGCATCTTACGCCGACCGTCAAACTGCCGCCTATTACACTCAAGATGGTTTTTTACGAGTACTCACACCGCAGCAAGATGGTTGGTTTTTTGATTATCGCGACAGCCGTCAAGAAAAAATGCTCAATGTATTTACTGAAAGTAACGGCGAAGTAAAACTGTTTATTAATTACCAGCAGCCAAACGGCCGAGGCTTAGTTGGACTGGCTAAATCATTGGATGACATGGTTAACCTGCTAGCGTCTTTCAAAATTGAAGACACAGGGTTTGTTTACCTTGTCGATGCAGACGGTCAGGTCAAGCTACACCAAGATAAAAACCAAATGGGTAAAAAAGGCTTGAGCCAACTTTATCCAAATGTGAACGTTCAGCAGCTGTTGAATAAAAATGACTTCAACCTCATTAAAGCTGATGCTGATGGTAAACACATGCTTATTGCCAGCAGTTATATACCATCAATGGATTGGTATTTAGTGGCTCAAGTGCCTGAAGCTGAAGTGTTCGCACTATTAGAAGAGTCGTCATATCAAATTCTCATTTCAACCATCATAATTGCGGCGTTATTTATTGCCATCGCCATTGCTGTTGCTGGCTCAGTCAGCCGCCCTATCGCCCAAGTGGCTGAGCTATTTCGCAATATTGGTGAAGGTGAAGGTGATTTACGTCAACGCTTACCTGTTAATGGTGAAGATGAAATCGCCCAGCTTGCGCGCGGATTTAACAGTTTTATCAGTAAAATCCAAGACTCTGTTATTGAAGTAGCCCAAACCAGTGAACAATTAGGCAAATCGGCAATAGATGTCTCTAACCAAGCACACCAAACATTAGAAGACAGCCATTTGCAAAAAGACCGCACTGTGATGGTGGTGACGGCGATTAATGAAATGGGCGCAACGGTGAATGAAATCGCCAGCAATGCCGCACAGGCCGCGGTTACCGCTCGTGAGGCGGATACAGAGTCGTTAGAGGGACAACAGGTTGTTACCCGTGCGCGTAATACCATTAACCAGCTATCTAATGACGTTGAACAAGTCGGCGAAGTGATTGAATCTTTAGCCACACACACTAAATCGATTGGCAGCATTTTAGATGTGATCCGCGCGATTTCGGAACAAACCAACTTACTTGCGTTAAATGCCGCCATTGAAGCTGCGCGAGCTGGTGAAGCTGGTCGGGGTTTCGCAGTTGTTGCCGATGAAGTCAGAAACCTCGCATCACGCACCGCAGCATCAACCAACGAAGTGCAAAGTATGATTGATAAGTTGCAAGCAGAAGCCAGCCGAGCGGTCAGTGCAATGGAACAGTCGCGTAACCGTTCTCGTGAGGGTGTGCAAGCCGTTGATGAAGCGAGTAATTCACTTAGCGGTATTAGTCAGCAAATTGCCTCTATCAGTGACATGAATATTCAAGTTGCTGCGGCAACGGAAGAGCAGTCAACGGTTGTAGAAGATATTAACCGTAACGTCACCGAAATTAACGACATCACTCAACGTACAGCACAAACGGCGCAAGCCGCTGCTCAAGCCAGTAAAGCATTGAATCAACTAGCTAATCGCCTAGATACGTTAGTGGCACGCTTTAAAGTATAGTGCCAGCCATTAAAGACAAAAATGCCGCAAACTGATATCAGTTTACGGCATTTTTTATTCGCTTAAACGGAACGTTTATTTAAAAAACTTAATTGCTAATGGGTATTGATATGCCACGCCTTCGGTCGCTTTTATAATCGCGATAATCGTGCAAATGATGTCTAACAATGCCAAAGCGCCAAGCAAAATAAAGCCGATACCCACAAACATTAACACCGCTGAAATACACACATAAATAAACAAACTGATTTTAAAATTGAGGCAGTTTTTTCCACATTGATTGGCAAACTCAAACTCATCACGCTTCATCAACCACACAATTAATGGCCCTAAAATGCTGCCCAAAGGTATCATATACCCTGCAAAACTGGATGCATGCACCAACACGCCCATATCGCGCGCTTGTTTTTGATTATTTGACTGATGAGTGGATTGTAAATCTTCCATGAAATGTCCTTATCGTAATAATTAAGCTTTACCATACAGCCGCATCTGCCAATCTTCAATCGCGTGATCACTGATACGACGAGACAATGAATTTACCCAAGATTGAGCTAATCCCGAACATTGTAATAAACGTTGGTATTGTTCAGCATTAAATTCAGGCAAAAAATAGATGTGCATGGCTTCAGCGACACTGATATCTGAAACGCGATCGACACGATAAATTGCATCATCGCAACCAATATTACCCTCTGATAATACTCGATAAAACCAGCCACACATTTTACTTTTTTGCATTGCCAGCGCAAATTCAGGATGACCGAATTGTAGATTAAGTTTAAAACACGGTGAACGTGGCTGAGTCACCTGTAAGGTCACATCACCAATTTGCATAATATCACCAATATTAACCTGTGATTCGTTCAAGCCAACGGTACTGATATTCTCCCCCATCGCTGGAGCATCTTTAAACGATGCCATCATGTCCCAACGCCGGTACTGGCCATAATGCTCACGCGGAAAATGGTGTAAAACTCTATCTAAGCCGCCATGATGCTTAGGGTCTGCCTCTGCATTACCCACTAGATGATCAAAATGCACTGCCAGTTTTTGCACGGCATGTTTTTGATTAATACAGCTGGCGACACCACTGTGCATTTGCACTTGATCGCCCACATAAAGTGCCGATATTTTATTGACGATGCGATTTTTCACTCAGTACATCCTTGAACAAGATCTGCTTTAAATCATCAAAGTACCTAAAAAATCATCAAAAAAAAAGCCTCACCAATAAATGGTAAGGCAGAATATAGAAAATGGGGAGTTCAGGCTCAACATGCATAGAGTCAGAACAAAAACGCTTAAGACTGTAAAGCGCCAATTAACGCTTCAACAGTGAACACTCTACCCCAATTTTGTGACAATCCAGTGACAAGTTAACCAGCCAGATAGTTTTTTAATTTATCTCCAGGAACCGAACTCGGCGTCGCAACAGCAAATGCCGCCCAGCGTGCGCCCTCTGTCATGGCATCAGTAATACTGGCGCCGCCACATAAGCCATGTATAACCCCAGCGGCATAATTGTCCCCTGCACCTGTGGTATCAACCACATCAGCAGACATAGCGGGAACATGTTGATAACCTGATTGCTGGTATACTTTAGCGCCATTTTCGCCATCGGTTACAATAAAATACCGTAAATGCTCGCCGCTAATAGATTGCGCAAATGCCCACAAATCCTGCCCGCAACGGCCTTGCATGTCGGTAATGGACGCAATTAAAACATGGCAAGGTCTTGGTCGCTCATCTTTAGCTAACTGTGCAACCACTAACGTTTTTGACTGCGTCATGGCCGCAAGCGCCCAAGTATCGGCGCCGATTGCGGATGTATTGATATAAAAAGCATCCCAATTAGCCCAGTTTGGTTGCTTGTCTAAGGTAAAAACGGGACGTTGTGGCCGAATAATGGTGCGTTCTCCATCTGGGGTCATCACCAGTAACATTTCACAGGTATTTCCCTTAAAACGTTGCACCATTCGACAATCTAATCCTTGGGTACTGGCCTGCGCGACAATCCAATCGCCAATTTCATCGGTGCCTACTTGACTCACAAGCGAGACATTATGCTGCGCCCAAACCAAACCCAACCCCGTATTCGCCCCGCCGCCGCCAAGCCGTAAACCACCATCTTGATAATGAAAGCGGCCCCCCGTTTGCAAGGGTTTATCCAACCTAAGAATACGGTCACAATTGATGTTTGCCAGTAATAAAATATTAGCCATAAAAAAAACACAATTACTTAATTGAGATAATTCAAGAGTACCCTTTATAAAAAAAACGGCAACCTAAGTTACCGTTAATTTTGTCGTCCAATACACAAAACTACGTATCTAATTCGGTTAATGGCTTGCGCAGTTGGGCTCTGACATTATCCATCCCTGAGTAAAACTCTTTCATCATCAATAGCCCCATCATTTTGCCGTTATCGGTTACGATTAAGCGGTCTGGATGCGCAGGGTCATTCTTGATAGCGCCAATGGCTTTCATCGAGCTCATTTCTTTAAACAGTGCGGTATCTAGGTTCACCCCAAATTCATCACGGAAATATTTACGTGATAATCGGCCAGAAAACATACCTAACAGAAAACGATATTGCATCACTTCCTTTTTGTGGTAAAACTTTTGCTGCTCTACCGCCATACGGCCTTGGGCTATGCGCTCTTGGTATTTTTTCAATGAGAAAGTATTCACATACAAGGTGTCATTTAAGAAGCTGAATGATCCAGAGCCTACACCTAAGTATTCATCATGATCAATGACGTACTCGTCAAATCCCTCATTATTGGTTTTACCAAACGCCCAGGCTGACAATTGGGTATATTGCCCCGTCAATTTGTTCAAAATTTGACGATATTGATTAATCATTTCACCATGGGGTGCTGCCAGTGTGCCCTTTACACTTTTACGGGTTTGATGAGTGATCATCAACGGATAGGTGGTAATTTGCCTTGGGTCTAACCGTGATGCCATTTCAAGATCCGACTGAATAATGTCATCGGTTTGGCCACGAAAACCAAAAATCAAATCCACGTTAATAATAGGAAACAACTCTTTTGCCGCCATAATGCGGTCAAAAGTTTGCTGGCCTGTGCCAAATTTATCTAAACGGTCAGTCATTTTTAAGATGCCGTCATCAAAGCTTTGAACCCCAATCGACATTCTGTCCACTAAGCCTTTCAATTGTTTAAACTCAGGGTTAGCTAAATGCTGTGGGTCTGACTCACACGAGACTTCTTTAATATCGGGGAACAAGGTTTTGGCATGTTCAATCGTTCGCGCAAGCTCATCTTCTAATACCGTGGTTGTACCGCCGCCAATGTACATAGAGTCAAACTGATAACCTAAATCTTTGGCCATCTGCATTTCTTTACGCAGTGCAACAAAGTACTCACGCGCTTTATCTTCACGGAATAAAAAACGATGAAAAGTACAAAATGAACACAGGGTATGACAAAACGGAATGTGCGCATAAAGCATGTACTTGCGCCCTTCCACCGGCTTAGGCATGCGGTCGGTTGAAATGGTGTCTAGGCGCAGGTTTTTATCAACGTAATACTGCATGACCTTTTCCATTGAACTGACCATCCAGTTTGGCACGGTAATATTAGATTGATAAGGCGTAATCAACGCATCGGATGTTGATTGAATAATAGAAGACATAGAAATCCTAGTGAGCAAAGCTTGAAAGCAAAATCATTGATTACAAAGCAGTAAAAAACATATCCCGTAGGCGGAACCTGAAAGTACCACTTTAGATATAGATAAAATGTGAAGTAGGCAACGCTATGTAAACCAAAGGGTAAACTAACAGGATTTTTAATGCTTATTTGTTAAGCAGGTCATGTTTTAGTAACGATTAATATATTCAACAATCGAAGCTACATCGCAAAATCCCCATCCCTCACAGGCCAAGCTAACAGGCCTTTCCCGATAGCCTCAATGCAAATAAAGCATGATTATTTATTGAGTAACTCAATCGATAACGTTTTTGTAGCCTCAATGCCTGAGATAAGTCGGGGTCTCCATAAGGCTGTTGTAATAGTCTAAAGACATTACCACTGCATCTTCAGAATCACGACGTGTAATAATTGTTGTATCGGCGTCATTAACGACACCATCCAAAACAGCTTTAAGACCATTTCTCGCTTCAGTAAAAGATACGATTCTCATAAGAGTCTCCACATGTACAGGAGCCAACCTTATGCGTAAGCACTTCTGTGACACGCTGCAAGTACGTCCCTGTAAGCTCAACGATGGCATCCATGCCATCGACGGTCACAGCCGCGCTTACACCTAATAATTTACATCTTCGATTAGGCTTGCTCAGCCCCACTAATTTCGATATTTACACTATAAAGGTATCACTCAGGCTTGTTCCACACTTGGGACAAGAACGCGGCTTATCTTTATTCGTTAGCTTTGTTGATTGATTTTTCTGCTATTAATTGCCATGAGTGTACATCAGGCTGACATTGTAATAATTTTAAATCTTTGCGTCCCCATGAAAGAAGGATCTCTTTAAGTTCATCATCGGAGAAATCGTTCTTTTTAGTTACATTTTTATATATATGCCGTCCTAAATATATTTCCTTAACAGCATTTTCAGGTATATCCAAACAATACAATGGACGCCCTGCTACCGAGATTTTATTCCAAGCGTTACTGCGCCCCTTACCGACATGGTAGCTAAACGGTAGAGCGGATATATCCTTAACAACTCGAATTTCTTCTTCGTAGCTCCATTCAATAGATTTGTACAAAAATGCCCTTTTGACTAAATTAAAGGCATCAATGTTAAATTTGATGCCATTTCCTATACTCATCAATTCTTCACTACTTAAAGTAGACAAATTTTTATGTGGCTTAGTTGCCGAATAGACGATTTCTCCATACTGACAGGGTATGACGCATGCATCTTCATCAGTAAATCCAGCTAATTTGACATCAAAGCCAATTACTACGCCTTGGTGTTCGTCCCCATAGTGAGCCCACATTAACGAATTCAATGGTTGCCTAGTAAGTGACAGCACACCATAGTTTCTTGAAAAACGATTTTTACAAGCATTTGTAGCCATTGTTGCGGTTACGAATGAGTCACCACACTCATCAAAACCAAAGGCTGTACACTCAAATGGATCATTCAGATCTTCTAAGCAAGAGAAGCCGAGTGATGAGTTTTCAATAACTGAAATAGCAGCTTTAAACGACATATATTTATATAGAATCAACGTTTATCCTCAAAAAACTAACGCCCAAATTTAGTGGGTTCAGATCAACTCTCCTAAACCAGCTCAAATGAAATCATAAACAAGGATTGTTGGTTTGGATAAACCCGTTGGATGATCTGTTTTAGCTCATCCAGAGGCAGGCTTTCTTGCTCGGCATGGAATTCATTAATGTCATCAAACGCCAAAGGCTCAACTGACAAAATAGTAATATCACAAACCTTTTCATGGGTCTCAAGGGTGAATACTTCCACTTGTGTACCGGGTACATAGTGATTTTCTGACGCATCTCGAATGGTAATAGTTTTAGCGCCGCTGGCCACCAGCGGGGTTAAGTATTCAAAGAACGTGATTCTGGTTGGGATCATTATTTTAGCCTTATGTCTGTTATTGGCGCGCACAATCACCGGGGCTTTGGTCGAAGTAACGTTTAAACTCTCGGCTAAATTGTGCGCTGCTTTCATAGCCCACTTGCGTGGCCACATCTTTTACTTTTAACCGCTGGGCTTGAAGTAGCTCTTTCGCGCGCGTTAATCTAATTTTCTTCAAATATTGAATTGGTGAAGAGGCTGTTACCTCTTTAAAGCAGCGATGAAATGCCGATGGACTCATGTTCACCAGCCCCGCTAAGGTATCAACCTCAACTGACTCACCATAATGCCGATGGATATAACTTAACGCCTTCTCGACTCGCGATAAGCGGGTGTGGCTAAGCGATAATGCATACAAAGGTGCGGCATTGGGGCTTTCAAGTAATCGATATAACAGCTCAAGCACTAATGCCTCGCCCATCACCTTAGCTTCAAGTGGCGATTGTAAAGCTTGCAGCAACCTAAACACACTGCAATCCATCTCTTCTGTGGTCGGTACCACAAAATATCCCGATTGACGCGACTCATTCAAATCTTTGGGTATTTGATTATGCTCATCCATCAAGCGAATAATGTGATTCAACTGTACTAAATCAATATCGACCATTAATACCAACACAGGTTCTTCTGGGCTGGCAAAGGTTTCACACTCCACCGGCAATGGCACCGTCATCACTAATGCATTGTGGCTGTCGTAATCAAATGTTTGCTCATCTAAATACAGGCGCTTTTTACCTTGCCCGACAAATAGCATCCCCTGTGAATAACACATAGGTCCACGTGCGCCATATTGCGAGCCTCTAAATACATGCACGCCTTTTAAATGAGTTGGATTCACGCCTTCTGTTGGCGCTAATGCTGCCATTAATGTTGCGATATCTGTCATTGCTACCACTCGTTACACATCATGCGGACAGGTTACCACTAAAGCAGAAAAGTGCATCAAAAATACAGTTTAAATGCCATTTAAAACAAAAATAAGTAGGAATAGGCACAACTACAATAGTTATGTGTCTGTTTATTTTGTGGCAGAGGGTTATGATCGTTACATCAAATTTAATTGTGATGACAAGGCACTTTTCGTCATCACGAAAAAACGCTTAACTTCATGCTCCGTCACGCTGTGGCGGAAGCAACAAATAAGGTGACACATTTATGCTGAACTTTAATTATCGTAACCCTACCCATGTTGTTTTTGGTAAAGACCGTATTGCTGAATTAGACCAACTTGTTCCTGCTAATGCCAAAGTGCTGATCACTTATGGCGGCGGCAGCGTTGTCCGTTTTGGCACCCTAGACAAAGTTAAAGCCGCGCTTGGCAATCGCACTGTGATTGAATTTGGTGGTATTGAAGCTAACCCTAAATACGACACCTTAATGCAAGCTGTTGACGTTGCTCGCAAAGAAAATATCAATTTTTTATTGGCTGTAGGTGGTGGCTCTGTGATGGATGGCACTAAGTTTATTGCCCTCGCCACCCAGTTTGACGGTGATACCACCAGCCTGCTTCATCATGGTTTTGCCCCAGTACCTGTTGCTGATGATAAAGTGATCCCGCTTGGCGTTATCGCTACTTTGCCTGCAACAGGATCAGAAATGAATGCCTTTGCTGTGGTCAGTTATCAGGGTGGCAAGTTCCCTGTAAACCATCCTAATGTTTACCCAACATTTGCCATGCTAGACCCTGAACTGACCTTTAGCTTACCTAAAATTCAAGTGGCTAACGGCGTAGTTGATGCGTTTGTGCATGTACTTGAGCAATACGCGACGTATCCGGTTGATGCCCGAGTTCAAGACCGCACTGCTGAAGGTATTATGCGTACCTTAATCGAAATCGGCCCTATTACAGTAGCGGAGCCGACCAATTATCAAGCGCGCGCTAACTTAATGTGGAGTGCTACATCAGCCTTAAATGGCATGATTGCTGTGGGCGTACCATTTGATTGGACGACCCACATGATAGGTCATGAGTTAACCGCTATCTTTGGCATTGATCATGCGCAAACCTTAGCCGTGTTGTTGCCGTCAGTTTGGCGTGTATTGAAAACTCAAAAACACGCTAAGTTACTGCAATATGCAGAGCGTGTATGGGACATTACCGAAGGCGATGAAAATAGCCGAGTTGAGCAAGCTATTGTAAAAACAGAAGCTTTCTTTCAACAAGTTGGTTTAAAAACCCGTCTACGTGATCATGGTGTTGAGTTATCTCAAATTGATAGCATTATTAGCGCACTTGAAGCCCACGGCATGACAGCATTATCTGAAACCGGCAAAGTGGATTTAGCCATGAGCCGAAAAATTTTAGAAATGTCGTATTAAGGTTCTGCCAAGCACAATTAACAGCTCGTTACAGGTGTAAAGCTGCCAACACAAGACTTAATAACCCAAACTAAGCTTAATGAACAAAGGGGCACGAAAGTGCCCCTTTGTTGTGATAATAAACACTGATTCAGCCATGGGCAAAGTGAGCCCCTAAAAGGAGAAACTGAGGTCGATATCAGTACACCTCTTCATTAAGTTATTAACTAGCTATTGCTGGTATTGCGAGCATAACGCTGCAAAATCACTTTTAGGATTCAGTAAAAAATCTACACCGACAATGGAAGTCATTTGCTGCTCTGAAACTAATGGGTTATTTATCTTAAACAACAAACGCTGATTTAATTTGCTTTGCAGTAAGTATTCACAATGGTATCGATAGAAAAATGGGTCAAATTGACCATTATCAATAATACGTTGCAGCCCGACTTTAATACGGTCTGCTAATCGAGGAGTATTGGGTGAAACGTAAAAGTAGATCGCTAAAGGGATGTGCAACACTAGGTTTTTGTCGACCACTAATTGTGGATAAAACGATTGATTCGCGCCGACCTCGCCATAAGCTTCATTCACCCCTCGACCAAATGTAACAAAACGACCTTTAGATAACATATTAAACAGGTTTTCATAGTGCACACTCTCAACGACCTCAAAACCAGCTTGTTGCATTGCTACCTTAGTTGTCCACTGGCTACCAGACCCTGTAGATAAAGACATTAATTGTTTAAGCGTTTTTACCGAATCTAATTTAGGTACATTATCCTGATTGATGATAAATAACCTAAAACCTTGGATCCCTTTACGTATAGGAATATAAATAGGCAATAATGTGTTATTCCATTCAACATTACTGGCTTCGGCCACAATATTAATCATTTCGCCCTTTTCTAAGGCTTTTAGCTCACGATTTCGACTCATTGATATATCGGCAACGGTCAACGTTGCGTCGCCAAAGTCTGTCTGCGTGGCGTCAATAACTAACTGTAATAACTCTTGGGCATACTGATTTCGAGCATCCTTAGTCGATTCTGGGTGATTGATGATGAAATGATCTGTGGCATGAACCCAAGGCGCACAGACCAATAAAATGACACCGACAAAATACGCACATCTTGCGCGAAAAAATAATTTAACCATTTGTAAAAAGCCCATATGAAAAACTTTTTCACTCACGCGGCATTAATAATTCAACAAAGGACATCACCTAGATGGATGATATTATTGATCTCAATTCGTGCCATTAAGAAACCGTCAAGGTTAAAAAAACCACTCCATATCAGCCAATAAAGGTATCCGCTATCTCTTTCAATCAAGACAACAGCAAATCATTGCAGATAAAATGAGTCTTTTTGAACGTCTAACACTACACGCCCATCTCAACGGCTTTTTTGGGGGTAAAACTACTGCCTAATGAGGCGATGATCACTAGGGCGATGGCTGACCACTGCAACAAGCTTAATTGCTCAGCTAAAATCACCAAACCTGCCAATGCCGCTATCGCGGGCTCAAGACTCATTAACACGCTAAAAGTTTGTGTGGGCATATTCCTTAAGGCAAACATTTCCAATGAATAAGGTAAAGCACTGGATAATATGCCGATCAGTAATCCAAGTGGTAACACTTCCCAACTGATTAACGCTAATCCCTGAGTGACAGCCCCAACCGGTACCAAAACCATGGCGGCAACTGTCATCCCTAAAGCAACAGTAATACCACCCGAGGCTTGTTTTCCTGTGCGTGTACCAAACAGAATATAACCCGCCCAACAAGCGCCAGCGCCCAATGCTAAAATAACCCCTGTCCTATCCAATCCTTGCGCACTAGACATATCAGGCATCAGCAGCAAAATCCCCGCAATGGCACAGGCGACCCAAAATAAATCGGTTTTGCGTTTTGAGCCGAATAACGCCACGGCTAAAGGCCCGGTGAACTCAAGTGCGACGGCAATCCCTAACGGGATCCGCTCGATAGAGAGGTAAAACAGAATATTCATACCACCAAGACACAAGCCGTAGACGATAATACTTCGCCAATCTCGCCCCTGAGGTAAAGCTCGCCACGGACGAAATACCAACCACAGCACTGCGGCAGCAAATCCCAAACGTAATGCGGTGGTGCCCTCAGGGCCAACCAACGGGAAAAGTTGCTTAGCCAAAGAGGCCCCAGATTGTATGGTAACCATCGCCAGTAAAACACTGCCTATCGCGGTTAGCAGTATGCGGTTAACTTGCATTAAAAATTCGCCTAAAAATGATAAGTCTAATGAAAACGAGTATTTTACCTGAATAATTCAAAATCCAAGCGTTATTATTGCCCTGAGTGACAATAGAACCTTAAGTCAGTTAAAAAATGAATCAACAAAACTGAAAGCCAGCATATCCAATAACTAAAAAATGACATTGTACTGATAACAAGGTGAATATAGCCGTGAATAGCAGGCATCTGTTTGGGCTTCAACGCCGCGAGGACTTCCTCTCCCTCGGGATTGTATTGCAATTCAATTTAACCAAGTTAGCGCGGCAAACAGCAATTTGATTTACATTTTTATCCCGAACTGAGGTATAGAGCAAAAACACCTTGCTGGCACGCCAACAAGGTGTTTTATGTTTACCTTAAATAACCTCGACATCAGTCTTTGTATTTTAAGGTGCCGTTTTCTTTGATTTCGTCATACCAAAGGTTGTGATGTTGAGTCGCCCAGTTCTCATCACAGTAACCAGATACCATACACTCCATACCACCTTCAGACATCACTGTTGCCATAAAGATATGCACGATAGAAAATGCTGTGATAATAATTGCGCTTACTGAATGTAATACTAACGCGATTAAACTAATGGTGCGGCTAGGTTCAAACACATTAGGGAATAATAACAGCATACCCGATGCTGAAATCACTAAACCAAATAGCGCGAACGCCCAGAACCACATTTTTTCACCGGCATTAGCAAAGCCTGCATCTGGATGCTTGCCTTTAAATGGGCCAAAGTTAATGTATCCACCCACAACCATCATCCACTTGAGGTCATACATTTTTGGCATTTGGTTTTTCGCCCACAATACCGACATTAATGCCCAACCAATCACAAAGGGGATCGCCATGTAATCGTGAATTAATTTAGCGGCATTGATCATGCTTGCCCACACGCTATCACCGATATATGGCTGGAAGAAAAAACGTCCTGCCAATAAGGTTAAGCCTGTGAGTATGAGCAGTAAACATGGAATAGCGCCTAACCAATGGATACTGACATCAAACTTGGACCAGCGATACACTAACTTTCCTGAAAAACCACCATGTAGTTTTGATATTCCATTAACTTTAATAAACAGAATAAAAATGATGATCATCCCAAATAAAGCGGCCATTAACGCTGGCGCTAATAATTCACTGCGCAATTCAAACACGCGTAAATCATAGGTATTAATCAATTGGTTGTGAGCTTGACCCGTTGATGTTGTCACCCCTTGGGCACCGTCTTTCAACTGCGACCAGATTTGACCTTCAGTTGCGCCTTGCTCAACTTCTGCTGTTGCATTGGCCAATGCCATTACGCTAAAAAACAAGGTAATCGCCACACCCAATGCCATAAGTATTTTTTTCATGCTACATCCTTTTGAGTCACTAGGTGTTTGCAAAGCAAACACCTAGTTGCACATTTGGACTAACGCCACAATTGGGAATTAGCCCCAAATTGCCTTGTTAGACCCACGAGAAGCAACACGCTCACGGAAGATATCCGACACCACGCCAGCATCACCTGCAAGCAGCGCTTTAGTTGCACATAGCTCCGCACACATTGGTAACTTACCTTCGGCGATACGATTTGAACCGTATTGCTTACGCTCAGCATCTGAATGGTTTTCTTCTGGGCCACCGGCGCAGAAAGTACATTTATCCATCTTGCCACGACCGCCAAATACTGACTTTTGTGGGAATTGAGGCGCGCCAAAAGGACATGCATAAAAACAGTAACCACAGCCAATACAGGTGTTTTTATCGTGCAGTACGATGCCATCTTCTGTTTTGTAGAAGCAGTCTGCTGGGCAAACGGCCATACAAGGCGCATCACTACAGTGCATACATGCCACTGAAATAGAGGCCTCACCGGGTACGCCATCGTTAATGGTAACAACGCGACGACGTTGAATACCCCACTCTAATGCAGAGTCGTTTTCGTTCTTACATGCAGTGACACAACCATTACATTCAATGCAGCGCTTGGTATCACATAAAAATTTCATTGTAGCCATGTTGGCATTTCTCCTCGCTTAAACTGCAATTACGCTTTTTCAATCTGACAAAGCGATGCTTTGGTTTCCTGCATCTGCGTGACAGGATCATAACCATAAGTCATTGCAGTGTTTGCTGACTCACCAATAACGTAAGGCACTGTGCCTTCTGGATAATTTGGCGCTAAACTTTCGCCATGCATCTCACCAGCAAAGTGATAAGGCATCCAGGTAACGCCTGGCTTAACCCTTGGTGTCACCATAGCTTTAATCTTAATGCGACCACCCTCGGCGCCTTCTAGCCATACCGTGTCACCATCACGAATACCGCGATCAGCAGCATCTGCTGGGTTAATCTCAACAAACATTTGTTGCTGAAGCTCAGCTAACCAAGGGTTAGAGCGTGACTCTTCACCACCGCCTTCATATTCAACCAAGCGGCCAGACGTGAGTGCTAATGGGTACTTAGCTGCCGTATCTTTTTCTTGAATCGATTTATACAAGGTCGGTAAACGATGCACTTGCATGTCATCATAGGTTGGGTACTTAGCCACTAAGTCACGACGCGGCGTGTATAACGGCTCACGGTGAACAGGCACTTGATCAGGGAATGTCCACACAATACAGCGCGCTTTAGCATTACCGTAAGGAATACAACCATGCTTGATGGCCACTCGCTGAATCCCGCCTGAAATATCAGTTTTCCAGTTTTGACCTTCTGCATACTTTTTCTCTTCAGCGGTTAAATCATCCCACCAGCCAAGTTGCTTTAGCATGTCCGCGGTAAATTCTGGATAACCATCTTCAATTTCGGCACCTTTTGAAAAGCTGCCATCAGCAAGTATGTTTTTACCGTTATATTCCACACCGTAACGAGCACGGAAGTTACCACCCCCGTCTTTAACATGTTTGCTTGTATCGTATAGAATTTGCGTACCTGGGTGCTTCTGTTCTGGGGTACCCCAACATGGCCAAGGTAAACCATAGGTTTCACCTTTGACTTCACCCCCTTCAGCTTCAAGAGTTTTGTTACTGAACAGCCCCCAGTTTTGGGTGTGTTGCTTAATACGCTCAGGGCTTTGACCTGACATACCGATAGTCCACATACCGCGGTTAATTTCGCGAGTAATGTCTTCAATCACTAACATGTCATTTGCGTCTTTTGCGATACGCTTGGTGTACTCTTTATCAAAGCCAAGCTTTTGCGATAAACGGTACATGATTTCTAGGTCGGTTTTCGATTCAAATAACGGCTCGATCACCTTTTCACGCCATTGCTGACTACGGCCAGAGTTAGATACAGAACCTTCAGTTTCAAACTGAGTGGCAGCAGGCAGTAAATAAACCCCGTTTTGACGACGGTGCATCACACCGGCCATTGTTGGGAAAGGATCGACAACCACAACCGTATCCATTTTATCTAGTGCATCACGTACATCTGATTGACGGGTTTCGGTGTTAACCGACTGTCCCCAGAAGAAGCCCATACGTACACGGTCTTTTTGTGCAAGCTTTTCAGGCGTTTCTAACACACCATCATGCCAACGAGAACAAGGAATACCAGGGGTATTCATAGGCACACGGCCAAGATATTCATTTTGGTCAAAGCGTGATTTAACCCAATTGATATCAAGGCTCCACACGTTGGTCCAATGGTCCCATGCGCCTGAAGTTAAACCGTAATAACCGGGTAAGTTATCAAATAATAACCCTAAGTCAGTTGCACCTTGAACGTTATCGTGACCACGGAAGATGTTAGTACCGCCACCCGATACCCCCATGTTGCCTAAGGCTAATTGCAAGATACAGTAGGCACGCGTGTTGGCGTTACCGACGTGATGCTGAGTCCCACCCATACACCACACCACAGTACCAGGACGGTTATCTGCCATTAACTTAGCAGCTTGATAAACTTCTTCTTCACTACAGCCTGTAATGTCTGCCACTTCTTTGGGCGGGAACTTTTTCACTTCTTCACGGATGCTTTCCATTTCGAAAACACGTTCTTTAATGAAGGTTTTATCTTCCCAACCATTTTCAAAAATGTGCCACAACATACCGTAAATGAATGGAATATCGGTACCAGGACGTAGGCCGCAATGGAGATCTGCGTGCGCGGCGGTGCGAGAGAAACGAGGGTCAACAACAATAATTTTGGCGTTGTTCTTCTCTTTCGCGATTAAAATGTGCTGCATCGCCACCGGATGGGCTTCTGCAGGGTTAGCCCCAATAAAGAAAATCGCATTGGCATTTTGAATATCGTTAAAAGAGTTAGTTTGCGCACCGTAGCCCCAAGTGTTAGCAACACCGGCTACCGTGGTAGAGTGACAAATACGTGCCGAATGGTCGACGTTGTTAGTGCCCCACATGGCCGCAAATTTACGGTACATGTAGCAGCCTTCATTAGAAAACTTTGCACTACCCATAAAGTAAATTGAATCAGGGCCTGACTCTTCGCGGATTGCCATCATCTTGTCGCCTACTTCGTTAAAAGCTTGCTCCCAAGAGAGTTTTTTCCACTTACCGTCTACCAGTTTCATTGGGTATTTTAGACGTTTTTCACCGTGGCCATGCTCACGTAACGCAGCACCTTTAGCACAATGTCCACCAGCATTAAATGGATGGTCAAATGCAGGCTCTTGACCTGTCCACACGCCATTTTGTACTTCAGCATATAAACCACATCCCACAGCACATGCACTACAAACCGTACGCTTGATTTCAATCGGTGCATTGTGGGGAACATCTTTGGCTTCAGCACGGCGCATCATACCCGCACCTAACATTGATGCTGCGGCGATACTGCCTGTAGTCACACCCATTTGCTTCATAAATTGGCGACGATTAATGCCAAGCTTTGATGAGTCTGCTGTAGGGGCGATAGTTGACTTACGAGTTAATTTCATCGATTACTTGCTCCTAAACTAACCGCGTAAGCTATCGTAGTAACTGCGAACATGCGCAGTTTCTTGATAACCCTGGGTGTTGGATGTATTGATTTTTGTTTCTGTTGCATGGGCAACCTTAATACCGGTTGCTGCAATGGCTACGCCAGCAGTCCCACCTAGGGTTAAGGCTTTCAACAAAGATCTGCGATTAAGATCTGGTTGTTTACTCATAATCATCTCCAATTGAAAGGCATGGCTTTCAAGATAAAGTCGAATCAGTGTTTGGCTTATTGTTGAAACACTGACTTACGCACGTACTAACGTGGCGTTTAATGTCGGGGGAGATAGTAGAGATAAACGCAAGCCGATTTATTGATCGCAAAGGGGATTTTAGGCTTTTTTATGTGTAAAAAAGCCTAAAATGCTTATCAGATCACAATCTAAACAGCTGTAGTTAACGATGAATAATAAAATTATTTTTCAAAGACTTACAATGTTAACAACCTGATAATCTAGGGTTGTAAAACTGTTTTATAGCGGTTGAGTTTTTAGATAAAAAAACACCCCAAAGTCGCCTTTGAGGTGTTTACTGTAAAGCACTTAATAACATCAATCTTGGTATTTAATCGCGTTGTTTGCTTTCAACTCGTCATACCATAGGTTGTGATGCTGAATAGCCCAGTTTTCATCACAATAGCCAGAAATCATCGACTCCATGCCGCCTTCACTCAGTACCGTTGCCATCCAAATATGCACAATGGTAAAACCGATTAAAATAGCAGCACAAACACCGTGGAGCAATAATGTGGCGATTGAGGCTTCACGTGGTAAATCAAGCAATGGTAAAACTAAAATCAACCCAGAAATACTAATAAATAGACCAAATATTGCTAAGGTCCAAAACCACATTTTCTCACCCGCATTGGCAAACCCACTGTCGGGATGCTTGCCTTTAAACGGGCCAAAGTTAATATAGCCACCTACCACTAAAAACCATTTCAAGTCATACATCTTAAAAGTTTGTAATGGCATCCATTTAATCATACAGATTAGCCAAGACACGATGAAAACCGGTCCAGCCCAATCATGGCTGAATTTACTGGCAGCAATAATACCCGCCCATAAACCTTCACTCACGTATGGTTCAATAAAATGCCGTCCAAGCATAATAAATACGCCCGTAAACATTAAAATGAAACACGTAATGGCCATAACCCAATGTAATTTAATGTCAGCCTTGCTCCAGCGCTCCATCATTTTACCCGAAAATCCATGGGCAAGTTTTGCTGGACCATTAACCAAATAAAAGAATAAAAACGCGCCAAAGATGCCAAATATTGCGACCACTATGGCAGGTTTGATGTACGTATTACGTATTTCTTTACCTTGATTACCCGCTTTATTAATTAACACATTGGCTTCAAGCGCTTTGTCAGTACTGTAACCTGACTCGCCAGCCTTCACTGCTCGCCAGAGATCTGCATCACTGGTAGTCGCTGTTTGTTGTTTACTCGATTGTTCATCCGCTGCATGTGCCGTCGGCATCACGATACCGATACACATTATCAGCGCTAACAAAGCAAACATCATCCGCAGTGATTTGTTTAACGATGTGTTTAACATTGTCACTCCTCATTGGGCTGCAAAACTCGCAGCCCATACTTTGGGTTTAGATCATCTCGCCTGTTTTTGGGTTGTAACCCCAAATTACATTTGGATTACCACGCTGTGCCATACGCTGACGATAAATGTCAGATACCACACCAGCATCACCCGCAAGCAGTGCTTTTGTTGCACATAGCTCAGCACACATTGGTAGCTTACCTTCAGCAATACGGTTTGCACCGTACTTTTGACGCTCAGCATCTGAATGGTTTTCTTCTGGGCCACCCGCACAGAAAGTACATTTATCCATTTTACCACGGCTACCGAATGCAGTCTTTTTAGGGAACTGCGGCGCACCGAATGGACAAGCGTAAAAGCAATAGCCACAACCGATACAGGTATCTTTGTCATGTAGCACAATGCCGTCTTCTGTACGGTAGAAACAATCTGCCGGACAAACAGCCATACAAGGTGCATCAGTACAGTGCATACATGCTACTGAAATAGACGCTTCACCTGGTTGACCATCGTTAATTGTCACCACGCGGCGACGTTGAATACCCCACTCTAAAGCAGAGTCGTTTTCGTTCTTACATGCTGTGACGCAACCGTTACACTCGATGCAGCGTTTGGTGTCACACAAAAATTTCATGACTGCCATAATGGCTTATCTCCTCATCAAGTTAGGCTTTGCTGATCTGACACAAAGAGGCTTTTGTCTCTTGCATCTGAGTCACAACATCATACCCATAAGTCAACACTGTGTTAGCTGACTCACCAATCACATACGGGACAGTCCCTTCTGGATAGTTTTTCTCAAGGCTTTCACCCTCAAACACACCTGCGAAGTGATAAGGCATGAAACATTCGCCAGCAATAACACGAGGCGTCACCATGGCTTTAACAGTGATCTTCGCGCCCTCTGGACCGTGTACAAATACATTATCACCGTCGCGAATACCGCGATCAGCTGCATCAGCAGGGTTCATTTCGATAAACATTTCTTGCTGTAATTCTGCAAGCCATGGGTTTGAGCGTGTTTCTTCACCACCGCCTTCATATTCAACCAAACGACCAGAGGTCAATGCTAATGGGTAATCCTTAGCAAAGTCTTTGTCTTGAATGGTTTTATAAAGCGTTGGTAGACGCGCAACCATACGGTCATCATAAGTTGGGTATTTAGATACCAAATCACGACGAGGGGTATATAACGGCTCACGATGTAGCGGGATATCATCAGGGAAGTTCCACACAATACAACGCGCTTTCGCGTTACCGTAAGGAATACAGCCATGTTTAATCGCCACGCGTTGAATACCACCAGAAATATCTGTTTTCCAGTTTTGTCCTTCAGCATGCACCTTTTCTTCAGCGGTTAAGTCATCCCACCAGCCAAGCTGTTTCAGCATGTCGGCAGTAAACTCTGGGTAACCATCTTGAATTTCAGCACCCTTAGAGAATGAACCTTCAGCAAGAATATTGTTGCCGTTATGTTCAACACCGTAACGAGCACGGAAGTTACCACCACCGTCTTTCACTTCACGACCAGTGCGATACAGAATTTGGGTACCTGGATGCTTCATCTCTGGTGTACCCCAACAAGGCCAAGGTAAACCATAGGTTTCACCTTTAGCTGGGCCACCTGGAGCTTCTAATGAATCAACATCAAAGGTGCCCCAGTTTTGTTGGTGCATTTTCAAGCGTTCAGGGCTTTGGCCTGTGTAACCAATGGTCCACATCCCTTTGTTGAACTCGCGGGTAATATCTTCCACGTTCGGTTCATCGTTGTTAACAGCGATGTGTTTACAAAGCTGATCGGCAACGCCCCATTTTTTGGCCAGTTTATACATGATCACGTGATCAGGTAATGACTCAAATAATGGCTCGATAACTTGATCACGCCACTGTAATGAACGGTTAGAGGCCGATACTGAACCATAGGTCTCAAACTGAGTTGCCGCAGGTAATAGATAGACACCATCTGTACGTTGATGCATCACACCCGCCATGGTTGGGAATGGATCGACAACCACTACGGTATCCATCTTATTCAGGGCTTCACGTACTTCACGACCACGGGTTTCAGTGTTAACTGATTGTCCCCAGAAGAATGCTAGACGAATATTATCTTGTTGAGCAATCTTGCTTTTGTCTTCTAGTACACCATCGTGCCAACGAGAACATGGAATACCGGCTGAAGTTTGTGGGTCTTGACCTAAACGCGCGGTTTGATCGAAGCGTTGCTTAATCCAACTTGGTTCTAGGTCCCATACTTTTGCCCAGTGATCCCAAGCGCCAGAGGTTAAACCGTAGTAGCCAGGTAAGTTATCGAATAACAAACCAAAGTCAGTAGCACCCTGTACGTTATCGTGACCACGGAAAATGTTGGTTCCGCCACCTTCAACACCCATATTGCCAAGGGCTAATTGCAGAATACAATATGCACGAGTATTCGCGTTACCCACGTGGTGCTGAGTACCACCCATACACCATACAACTGTGCCAGGCTTAGTTTCGGCCATCATTTTCGCTACGCGGTACATTTGTGCTTTTGGCACACCGACAACGTGCTCAACCTCTTCAGGTGTGTACTTCTTCACTTCTTCTTGAATACGTTCCATGCCGTATACACGTTGCGAGATGAAACTTTCATCTTGCCAACCGTTTTCGAAGATGTGCCATAACAGACCATAGATAAATGGAATGTCAGTACCTGGACGAATATGGACATATTCATCAGATTTAGCTGCTGTACGAGTAAAGCGAGGATCGACAACAATGATTTTTGCGCCGCGCTCTTTACCAATTAGAATATGCTGCATCGCAACCGGATGCGCTTCACATGGGTTAGAGCCGATAAACATCATGCATTTTGAGTTGCGGATATCATTGAACGAGTTAGTTTGCGCACCGTAGCCCCAAGTGTTTGCAACACCGGCTACTGTGGTAGAGTGACAAATACGTGCAGAGTGATCGATGTTGTTAGTGCCCCACATCGCTGCAAATTTGCGGTATAAATAAGATTGCTCGTTCGAGAATTTTGCACTACCCATGAAATACACCGAATCAGGACCTGACTCTTCACGGATTTGTAATGCTTTGCTGCCGACTTCTTCGATAGCCTGTTCCCAAGATAAACGCTTCCACTTTCCGCCTTCCAGCTTCATTGGATACTTTAGACGTTTTTCACCATGGCCATGCTCACGTAATGCAGCACCTTTAGCACAGTGACCACCTTGGTTAAATGGATGGTCGAATGCAGGTTCTTGACCTGTCCACACCCCATTTTGAACTTCAGCATAAATACCACAACCCACAGAACAGTGAGAACAAATGGTACGTTTAATTTCGGTTGGCGCGTTATGCGGTACATCTTTGGCTTCAGCTTTACGCATCATACCTGCACCTAACATTGACGCTGCTGCAATTCCGCCTGTCGCCAAACTGGCTGACTTGAGGAACTGACGTCTGTTAAGACCTAGGCCTGGCTTTTCAGCTTTTGCGACCGTGTCAGATTTACGGGTTAATCGCATTTCACCCTCTCCTATAAGTTATTTGCTTAACGAAGCATAGTAGTTACGAATATGCTCTGTTTCACGATAGTTGTTACTTTCGGACGCTTGCGTTGCTTTTGGTGAGGCTGCTAATGCAGGGGCACTCACACTGGCAACCGCGCCTGCGGCACTGCCTAATGCTAATGCTTTTAGCATTTGACGGCGTCCCATGTCGGAAGCTTGCTTCTTCATAGTTTCTCCTTATTTAAATCACCCCAATCACTTAGGGCATGAATGGTTTGATATTGGCGTAATGCCATAAACCATTAGTTTACTTGCACGACCTCGTCTGTTACCGGTTCAAGCTCTTCACTGCCAGGGCAGTTAACCGGAATATTCAAACTCAGTTGGTCAAATTCATTTACTTCTGCTTCAAAAAACGCTTTGGCTAATTGCGCAACGGGAAGATAAAACTTAGCACTGGGTGTTTTAGCTAATGCTTCACAAAAGCGATTAATCCACGAGCCAATATGACGTTGATAAAATGCCAGCTGGCGATAACCAGGAGCCTCTAAAATCAAAATGCCCATGACTTCACATAATGCCGCCACATGATCTTCTGGCTCTTTAACATTGTCTTCACGCTCAAATCCCATTTGCATCAGATCATTACGTAACAATGCTAAGGGTTTATCCATTAAGGATCCGGTCATAAACCAGCTCCCATAGGGCAAAATTTCACCACTGCCAACGCCTAAGAATATATTGAAATATTCGTCTTCAAGTGTCGCTACATCGGTGTTTTTTGCTGCAGCTTTTAATGCAATCCATGCTTGATTCATCGCATTGCCTTCATCGGCTTCTACATCTAAATCCGCTAAAAATTGTAATAACTCTTCGCTTGGATGACGACGTAGCAATGCGGCTAATAGTTGATAAATATCGGCTCTTAGTTGATCGTTTTCGCTGATTTCTCTTTCTACTTGGGTCATAGCGGATCTCTTATCGCAATTGCTTTTCTGGATCTTGAAGAATGTCTTCAAACATATCTTTTACGCGGCAATCACCGCACATTTTTAATCGTTCAATATTGGCACTAAATGCACTGTGTGCACCGACCATTTCCACCATCTTATGCACCATTGATTGCGTCGCAAAGGCGCTACCACAGCGAATACACTCAAACGGCGCTTCTTCTTTTAAGGTGGTAACCGCTTGGCGACTTTGTTGATCAAAGTTGATTTGTGGCACTAAGCTAATCACGTTTTCAGGGCATGAACTTTCACATAAGCCACATTGGACGCAATCTTGCTCAACAAAACGTAATGCTGGGATTTCGCCACCGTCTTTTAATGCTTGGGTTGGACAGGTTGATACACACGACATACACAAGGTGCATTTATCAACATTTAACTTCACCTGACCATAAGGCACATTGGCTAAAGCAAGTTGAGTTTGAATCGCACCCGCCTGACTATTTAAATGGTCAATGGCTTGATACAAGATGTCTCGCTTCGCATTACTGGCTCCGGCATCAGTGATCACCGTCATTGGTACAATAACAGGCCAAGTTGTACTGATAGCTAAAGGTTGCTCAAGCGTGGCAAGGTCTAATGCAGAAATAAGGCGTAAACGTTGCGGTTGGCCCATTTCATCAAGAATACGGTTTGCTAAGGTTAATTCACCTTGCAGCATTTGCGTCAAGGTCGGGGCTGTCGCATCGGTGTTAAGAATTAACACTTCCCTTGCACCATGCGCTAATGCTGCTAACCAATGATCGATACTAGCAACAGTAATCTCTTCCAAGGCGACGGGTAGCACATCACCCGCTAAGGTATCTGTAATGAGTTCACCGCCAAGAAGGTTGTCATGGAATAAAATCACTGGCGCAACCTGCGCCTCTGCACGGTAACGACTAATCAATTTCTCAAGATAAGCGTGCAACGATTTTGGCGTAGGCAAATCATAGCTAATCGCCCCAGTTGGGCATAAATTAGTGCAACTGCCGGCGCCATGACATAGATAAGGATCAATTTCGATTTTCTGTTCAATGCTGCTAATCGCATCAGCAGGACAGAAATTTAAACAACGATTACACCCATTAATACCATTGCGGTGATGAGCACAAATATCGCTGTTTACTTTAACGTATCGAGGTTTATCAAACTCACCGACTAAATCAGGAATTTGTTCAATGGCATCGGCTAATTTATGAGTATCTTGACCCACATAGAAATAGCCTGCTGGCAGCATTTCGAGGTTAATGCACGGTGCTGAACTTAAATCGAGAATAATATCGAAGTGAGCTTGACGGATAGCAACGACACTGAGCTCTGCCACGCCTCCAGCATCGGACTCGACACTGACCTGAAATTGGCCTAAAAAGCCTTTAATACTTTTTAGTTTATTGTAAAAACTGTCTACACCTTCAGCAGCGTTCATCACCTTTTCAAGGTGTGCTTCATCTTGGCTGGTAATGGACTCATTAGCTAAAACAACTCGACTCGCCATCATTGATAAGCTATCGGCAGCCAAACGCGCTAAATCTTCAGGCCCAATAATTAATACATGGCCTTGAGTGGTATAACTGACTGTTGGCGGGATCAAATTCTGAAGAATTTGGGTCCTCGACATCACTTGTTGCCGAGCATTTTTAAGCTCAGACTGAGATTGTCTCATACTCATTGCGTTCCTAAATTTTTTATTATTAAGTGAACTCATTGCCCACTCACAATATCTTGCGATATTGATTGCTACTCGCTAATCATTAGCGACCAACTATCAGCTTGCTTTTACCGCATCACCAGTAAAAGAATGGGGTTGCAGCTCATCAGACTGCGCATCCATTGAGGCTAATGTTTGGTTAGCATCGACATTTTCTAAATCGGTACTGCTTAACTCTTGATCTTGTGCGCTAACCCTATCTGTTTGTGGGTCATGGTCACTGGCATCGTTCAGTTCATCAGACTGTTCGGTTGCAAGTGCTTCATCCTCTGGCGCTTCTTCTTTCTCTATAACGTGCTTAAAGACTTTTTTGGCTAACTCGGCTGATACTTCTGCAGACAGCTTAGGTTGATTCGTATAATCAAGAGCATATTCTAACAACCCATCAATATGACCATATTGCGGCTGTTTCCACAGGGCGCGTAACGCTGCGGCTTTTGCTGCTGGGTCAACGTTTTTAGCCATAAAGCTGGCAAAACTGCCCCCCACTTCTATCGAGTTTGGATCGGGCAAGTCATCGGCCTGCAATACGGTATCGGTTGCAGCTTGCTCACCTTGCTGCAGGTTGCTATTCACATCTGCTGCTTGGCCCTTTGTTGCTGCGCTATCATCCTGGCGAGTTAAGCTAACGTCATGTTGTTCAGCCTCCTGTTGCTCGGCTTCTTTGGCAACATTCTCACGGCGCTGATTCCAACGGCTTAATAATCCACTCATTGCATTTTTCCTGAGCGATTCGCACTCGGGCCATCATTGGTGCGACGATTAACATGCTTACGACGGTGAGCACTGATCTCAACCTCACCATGACGTGTTATGAAAGCTTCAATCCAGCAAGCAATCGCTTTGGGCATTAACACGTTAAACACTGGCGTATCAGACTCTAAACAACCTGCACCCACATTCTGATCTGCTGAAATCATCGCGGGCACCCAAGTACCATCGGATAATTCATCACACACGATATACAGCATGGCATTATCCATATCGAGGTTGATACGGTAGCTGCCACGTTGATCACGATGCAGCTCTAATAAAATTAACCTTGCCCCTTCTGGCATAGGCTCGGTAGCGGGAACCATTTGGTCCATTTCCCACGTTGTAGTTGTCCAGCGGCCTACCTGTTTTGTCACTTGCTTTAACGAGACGTACATTGGCCAAACGCTTTCGGTATGTTGCATGCGGTACTTCACCTTCATTTCACTTAACCACTCAACACGTGATGTAACATGCGTATCGAGTTGTAAATACCCTACAGTTACCCTAGATGAGCAATAATAATGCCAACATGTTTTATAGGGATAAATTTGAGGTGGATCGCAAAAGCCTCAACACATAGGGACAATTTGTCCAAAGCTCATTTAACAGTAGGACATAAGTACACGTTTGAATAGCAACGATAAACAAAACATGCGCTAGATCACGCAATACCAAACATCTACATGTCGCTGAGGTAAAAATTGATATTCTTGAGCTTAAAACTGTTCGTGTTTGGCGTGCCATTATCATTGTATCGTCCTAATGTCAGCCCAAAATCCCAAAGGTAAATCTTACTTATGACTGAATCGACAGACCGCTCATCAACTCAAAAACCGACGGTAAAATTTGTTAAAACCCAAACGGAAGTGCCGCTTACCTTGCCGGTAGTAGCCTATAACGAGGAGGGAGAAGCATTAGATAAATTTGTTGCCTGTGAGCGCCCGCTTACGGTCTACTTAAACTGGCAACCCATTGTGACGCTAATGACATTAGGGGCAAAACCTGAGTCACTGACTTTAGGTTATTTAAAAAATCAGGGATTTATCAGCGACATTCATTTACTTGAATCGGTCATTGTTGATTGGGAGGTTAATTCTGCGGCGGTCATTACCAAAGAAAATATCAATGACTTAGCCGATAAACTGTCCGAAAAAACGGTGACCTCGGGTTGTGGGCAAGGCACTGTTTATGGCAGCTTTTTACAGGGATTAGATGATATTCACTTACCCACACCGCAGTTAAAACAATCGGTTATTTATAGCTTATTAAAAAACATCAGTGCCTATAACGACACTTACAAAAATGCTGGAGCTGTGCATGGCTGTGGTATTTGTGTCGATGATCAAATTCAGGCATTTGTCGAAGATGTTGGTCGCCATAATGCAGTGGATACTTTGGCTGGTGACATGTGGATGGAGCAACAAACCGGTGGCGATAAAATCTTTTATACTACAGGACGACTCACCTCTGAAATGATTATCAAGGTGGCCAAAATGGGAATTCCGGTACTTTTATCTCGCAGTGGGGTTACCCAAATGGGCTTAGAATTAGCCCAACAGTTAGGTATTACCCTTATCGCCCGCGCCAAAGGCCGTCACTTTTTGGTTTACAATGGCGTTGAAAATATCACCTATGATGCCAAACAAAAATAATGGTATTACCGAGAATGAATTGCCTAAAAACGGGAGATTAAGGTCGACATTTAGCCCATTGTTCTCTGAGTGTGGGGCTTAAAAAACTCCACACTAAAATACGTGTTTGCTTACTACCTTGCTGCATCTCAATCGTGTTAACTGTCTCGGCACCGCAATTGGCTAACAACTTATAACAAGGTTTAAGATTTTCAGATTTGGATACCAAGGATGTAAACCAAAGTACCTGATGCTTAAACAAACGGCTCTCATGAATCATATTAGCTAAGAACTGCCTTTCACCACCTTCACACCATAATTCTGCTTTTTGGCCGCCAAAGTTGAGTGCCGAATTAACGCTAGCATGCTGAGACTGTGCGTGTTTTTTAGCTCGATTAAGCGCTAAATTGGTTTGTTTTCTTTTATTTCCTGCCATAGCATCTGCTAAAGACTGATGAAATGGTGGGTTACACATAGTGACATCCACTCGTTCATTTTGACCAATCACGCCCGTAAATATTGCCTTGGGATCAACTTGATGAACTAATTTAAGCTTTGCTGCAACTTGAGGATTACTGGAACAAATTTTCGCTACGTTAGCAATGGATTGCGGGTCAATATCTGACGCGATAAATTGCCACCCATAGCATTGAATGCCCAGCAATGGATAAATGCCATTGGCACCCGTACCTATGTCTAATGCTTGAATTCGCGCACCTTTAGGTACTTTGCCTTTCACCGCTAACAGATCGGCAATGTAATGCAGATAATCCACTCTACCTGGAATAGGTGGGCACAAAAATCCTTGGGGAATATCCCAGCCTTCAATTTGATAATCCCGTTTCAGCAGCGCCGCATTGAGGGTTTTAACCGCCTCGGAACAAGCGAAATCAATCGACATATTTCCATAAGGATTTGGACGGACAAATTGGGACAATTTGGGTAATACACGTATTAACTCATCAAAATCATAGCCATGATTATGCACATTACGTGGATGAAGCGACTTGATAACACGGGCTTTATTTGCCATAGATTGAGCAGGGCTTTTTTTGCCCTGTTTAGCCGATTTTGCAGGCATTAATCGTACAGATATTTTGTAAACAGTAAGTTCACGACCAGTGCTCGACCTGTCTCTTTTTCTAAAAGACGGTTAACCATTTCGTAGCACTCACGGCGCACCTCTTCACGCCCTGATAATGATTTAATTTTATCTTCGGCTTGGTTACCTAAGATCTCGACAATCGCGGCACGTAATAAAGGATCATGGCGTTCAATACTCACCAGATCATTTGGATCTTTCACCATCAGCTCCACACTAATTCTAACAAAACCTAACTTTTTACGATTTGAAATATAGTTAGTGACAATTTCAGGCTCAAAGCCGTAATAGGCATAATCTCCCGCTACCTCATCAGCACTTTGGGCATTAAATGTCACGAACAGCAGTAAAAGGCATGCTGAAGCAAATTTTCTCATAGTGTGATGCTCTCCTGAATTCATTGTTAAGCTGATAATCGGTTTTATGTATTTAACCTTGTCTAGCGTGGTAAACTGATTCGGTCTAGGTATATTGTAACGAGTTTTTGATGAATGTGACCAGTAATAGCTTTCCTTACGGTGAATCAATTCAATGGTTTTCACCTGAAAAAGCCGCCACACTCCCCCATACTCAGCTAAAAGGCTGGTTATTAGCTAACGGCAGTTTGACCGAGAAGTTAAAAAAACATTGTACAAACTTCAGTGTCACGGTTTTAGGAGAACACTTATTATCGCCATTGGTCGGTGAACTCCCTTCGCAAACCGAGCCTGTTTGGGTTCGAGAAGTCCTACTCAATTTAGATGGTACTCCTTGGGTTTTTGCGAGAACATTAATTCCACAGGCATTACTAAATAATACTCATCACGACTTTATTCATTTGGGTAACAGACCGTTAGGCGAATTGCTATTTACCAGTACAGATATTGTCCCGGGCAAAATTGAAGTTGCAGCCTTTGAAACCTGTGGCCGCTTAGCGCAACTTGCCACCAGCTTATCCCAACCCGTCAACGACACGCTTTGGGGACGTCGCCGTTATTTTCACGTAGGACGAGCCGAACTGATTGTGAGCGAAATATTTTTACCCATTGCTGCAGAAACCATAAAAGAATACCGCCTTGATTAAGGCGGTATTGATAGGAATAAAACGACATAACATGACTATTTAACACCGGATAATTTTAGCTTATCAAGGGGGTGAAATATCATCTTCAATGGCGCGGTCATTCAAACTTAAGAAATGGTTCTGCTGTACTTATTGCGCCACTGTATTCATATAGTTTGCAATACCATCTAAAAACATTTGTACGGATATCATCACCAACACCATGCCCATTAAACGCTCTACTGCGGTTAAGCCTTTTTCACCTAATAAACGGGTGAATACTTTATAAAACATTAAAATTATGGCGCTCAATCCCCAAGCCGATACCAGCGCAATCGTCCAATCCGTCATGCGACTACTATCGGTATGCGCCAATAAAATCAACGCCGCTAAAATGGAAGGGCCAGCCATTAACGGAATAGCCATTGGCACGATAAACGGCTCTTCTCCTGCAGCAAGTCCGACGACACCGCCTGGCTGAGGAAAAATCATTTTTATCGCGATAAGAAATAGAATAATCCCACCCGCGATACTGACAGATTCAGACCGTAAATTTAAAAAGTTCAGTATCGCTTCGCCGGCATATAAAAACAGCAACATGATGCCTAAGGCGAACAGTAACTCACGAATAAGCACACGGCGACGTTTTTTAGGATCAATATGACGTAAAATAGACGCAAAAATGGGTAAGTTTCCCAATGGGTCCATAATTAAAAACAACATCACAGCAGCAGAAAAAATATCCATAAATTACAATCTATCTATTTAGCAATAACAATAGCTCATATTGTATACCTAATCTGGGTGTTATGGTGGATAGGCGATACAGTATTATTTCTTACAAGATGAATTAGTTTTTCTCACCTGATTATGCACAGATAAGACTTATTTGACCCTTTGGGTAATAAAAGCCAGCCAAATTTACACATCTTATGTTTGCACGCTAGCTACAAGGAGATACAAAAATGCTATACTGCAGCGTTTTTTGTCGATTGATGCTTGGAATCCATGCTCTATTTAGCCGCTAGCTGTATTGCCTTATTATTTGGTCCTGTATTTTACCGTTACTTCTCTTCGGGTAGCGGGCTACAAAAAGGATTAGATGGTTTTATATTCGTCTCGTTAGGCGGGCTAGTGCTTATCCATATTTTACCAGAGCTACTTGAACACGGTGGCTTTGTGACTCTGCTGTTTGTCATATTAGGTCTTTGGGGGCCAACGGCAAGCGAGCGTATCTTTCATCGTTATTCCGAAATCACCCACAACATTACCATTAGTTTAGGCATTGTCGGTTTACTGCTACATACCATCACTGATGGTGGCGCAATGGTGTTATCACAACAGCAAGGTAACTCTTCACTACTGGCATTAGGGGTTATTTTGCATCGTTTGCCCGTCGGTTTAGCCATTTGGTGGTTACTCAAGCCGCAAGTGGGCGCACGATGGACAAGTGTTGTATTAGTCGCCATGATGGCCTTAACTGCAGTTGGATACTTTGCCAGCGAGCAACTGTTGCATCAACTGAGCATTGAAAATACCGTCTATTTACAAGCATTTGTCACTGGCTCAATTTTGCATGTGGTATTACATCAGCCCCATGGCGAGCACACAACAGATAAACAGGGTAAGTATCAATATCAAGCGGGTATAGGCAGCTTATTAGGTTTAGGCCTGTTGGCCATTTTGCTATTGATGGACACGGGCAGTCAGGCCCATGAACATCATGATCATGCCCATGGGGTCGAACAGTTTGTCAGCTGGCTGCTAACGATTTCACCTGTATTATTATTAAGTTATTTATTCGCTACGCTAAGATTCAAATTAGGCTTACAGCCGCAACATAAAAATTTAGCCTTAAGATGGTTACAGCGCCTTGCGGGCCCTGAAGCATTAATCATTACTTTAGCCTTATTAGGCCCGTGGTTTGCCCTGTACCAAATTATCGGCTTAGCGGTGATTGCAGGCTTGCTGACATGGAATAAGATTTCATTAACAGACCCTCATTTGCAATTACCAGAGTCTGCATGGCGCTTTGGTTTTGCCCATTTAGTTGATCGTAGCGCCCCCTGGATTATCTTAAGCTTGGTTTTGGCAAACTTAATTGGTCATCCTTCAGTGCCCTTAGAAAACCCTGCATTACAGGTATTAATCCTGTTGCTGGTGTTTATTCCGATGCGGTTTTGTAATTTGGGTGCGGCAATTTTAGCCTTAGCCCTATTTTACAGTGGCTGGAACCAAGTAGCTGTAGCCTTTAGTTTATTAGCCGCGCCGGTGATTAATATTGCCCAGTTAAAGTTAATGACATGGAAGCAAGGGCTAATGCTGGGCGGAGTGCTAGTCAGTGCCTTTATCGTTGCCGACTTAATCCCACTGACATCTGATTATGTTTTGGTGTTGCCCCAATCAATAAATATTCTAGGATTAGTGCTAATTAGTTTACTGTTTGGTGCCAGTTTACTGCGTTTGGGACCTCGAAAGTTTTTAAGCACAATGGTAACTAATCTCAAATCAGAACATCAGCACGATCACAAACAAAGCCATGGACATTCGCACCACCATCATTAATGATTAAGCCACTACCCTAGGGCATGTTTATCTTTGTTGATAAACACGCCCTAGGTTTAACAGAATGAGAGGACTCGGTCATGTGCATTTTATTTTTTGCGATTGAAAGCCATCCTAGCTATCCCTTAATCATTTGCGCCAACCGTGATGAATTTCATCATAGAGCGACTCAGCCAGCACACTTTTGGCCACCCAATAATCAGATTCTCGCGGGCAAAGATTTACAAGCAGGCGGGACATGGCTTGGGGTCAATCGAAAGGGGCAATTTGCGGGTATAACCAATTTACGCACTCAAGAAACCCAAGATGGGGTCCGTTCAAGGGGCGAGTTAGTGCTCAAGGCTTTAGCAAATCACGCCTTACCAACGATCACCTCACAATGGCTGCAAGCCAACCACGCTAATTATAATCCCTTCAATCTCATTTTTGAGCATGACAATATTCTGCATTGCTTCAACAGTCATAGCACCAAAACCAAAACATTAACCGCCGGTTTTCATGCCGTATGTAATGGCGACATGGATGATGTATGGCCAAAGATGGCTAACGGTCAACAAGCGTTACAAGTATATATCACCCAAGCTGACACTATTAATGTGGAAGAATTACAGAGGTTTATGCTCGATACTAGCCAACCTGAAGATGGCTTACTGCCCAATACTGGAGTGGAATTAGAATGGGAGCGGCATTTATCATCAATTTTTATTCAGCACCCTCAATACGGCACACGCTCAACCACGATAATTTTAAAAGACACATCAGGTCAAATTGATTTCTATGAAACACGCTTCGATGGCAAAGGTCGAAACCTTGGTCGACAGCACTTCCAAATAGCATCAAGCAAATAAACACGAGAAAACTCATTATTGCAATGCGGGTCACGTTCAAATATCAAATTTACAACCTAGATCAAGGTTATTTGATGCTTTAACCTGCATAATTCGTCTATTGCTAATTTACCATCGGAGTACACGTCTTGGAGCAGCCCACACAAATTGGTTGGGATCAGTCAATGATCGAAAAATATAACTATAGCGGCCCACGTTATACGTCTTATCCGACAGCATTAGAATTTGATGACAGCTTTACCGAACAAAATTTGTTATCTGCCATCGAAGGCAGCAAAAGTGACCGATTATCTTTATATGTGCATATCCCATTTTGTGCAAAGCTTTGTTATTACTGTGGTTGTAATAAAGTCATCACTCGACATTCTCATAAAGCAGATCAATATATTGAATATTTAGCGGCTGAAATTATTAAGCGTGCACCGTTATTCAAACATTATACTGTGACCCAAATGCACTGGGGCGGAGGCACGCCAACCTTCTTAAAACCTGAGCAAATTTTGCATCTAACCGCACTGATTAAAGAACACTTTACCTTTGCTGAAGAAGGTGAATACTCCATTGAAGTAGACCCACGTGAAATTGAACTCAGTATGCTAGATACCCTTAAAGAAGCTGGCTTTAATCGTGTATCTATTGGTGTACAGGATTTCAATAAAGACGTTCAAGTTGCGGTAAACCGTGAACAGGACGAGCAGTTTATTTTCGACTTTATCGCCAGAGCAAAAGCACTGGGATTTGTGTCGACTAACGTAGACTTAATTTATGGCTTACCTTTGCAAACCCCAGAAACGTTTGCCCAAACTATCGCTCGGATTATAGAGTTGTCTCCAGACCGTTTATCCGTGTTTAACTATGCGCACTTACCATCCCGTTTTGCTGCGCAGCGTAAAATTAAAGATGCGGACATGCCATCACCACAGCAGAAGCTGGATATGTTGCACCAAACGATTGAATCATTAACCCGTGCTGGCTATCAATTTATTGGTATGGATCATTTTGCTAAACCTGATGATGAACTCGCCAAACTACAAAATGCAGGTAAATTACACCGCAATTTCCAGGGCTACACCACTCAAGAAGAGTGTGACTTACTCGGATTAGGCGTCTCTTCAATCAGCCAAATTGGCGATTGTTATGCTCAAAACCAAAAAGATATTCGCCCTTACTATGAAGCCATCGATCAACAAGGTCATGCTTTATGGAAAGGTTGCAGCTTAAATCGTGATGATGAAATTCGTCGCGTGGTGATCAAACAAATCATCTGTCATTTCGATCTTGATATGGCCAAGATTGAACAGCAGTTTGATATTGTATTTGAAGATTATTTTGCTGAAGACTTAAAGCTACTGCAAACTTTCTTAGACGATAAACTAGTCGATATAACAGATCGCCGCTTAACCGTCAGCCCAACTGGCCATTTGTTAATTCGCAACATTTGTATGTGCTTCGATGTGTACTATCGTCAAAAAGCACGTCAACAACAATTCTCGCGCGTGATTTAATCAACACGCAATAAAAAAGCCAGCTTATGCTGTAATGCCAGTCAGATAAGCTGACTGGCGTTATTTTTTGTGTGGATATTTACTGATTTTTCGTTTCACTTGCCT
>NZ_JAPDMX010000009.1 GCF_025971955.1 Shewanella subflava | reverse complement strand
AATTGTCTGATTTACTGCCGTGGAATGTTGATCTAGGTAAAGCAGAATAAGCTTCACCGGTTAATTGACCGCTTACAGCGTAATGAATTTGCTATCAACATTGCATCTCCTCATTACAATAATATGGAAGCCGTTAAAGCCGCGATACCTGATGGCAGTTTATGTTATGCCAACGATCCACAAAAACGTGGTATGGGCGCTGAGCATTCACAGTGGACCCGAACACAAATGCAACCAGGCACTTTTGAATTAGTGTTTAATGCAACAGCACCCCATAACCCTTCTTTTTGGCAGTTTTACATCACAAAAGTCGGTGTTGATGTTTCTAAGCCGTTAAAATGGGATGATTTAACGCTTATTCAAGAGTATGGCAACATCGCGGTAGGGAGTGATAAAAAATACCGTATGAATGTGACCATTCCAGCCGATCGCAGTGGTGATGCAATTTTGTATACTCGTTGGCAACGAGATGATGCTGTGGGAGAGGGGTTTTATAATTGCAGTGATATTACTATTGCAGGTGATGGCCCGATAGATCCTCCAGAACCAGGTTTACCCTATTTAGAACAGGGTGCGGCATTTATTCCTGATCATATCGAGCTATCAACGCCTAAAGTGGGTGAGTCGGTTAATTACACTGTTTTCAGCAAAGATGGAGTGGAGCACACACGTTTTTCACTCATCATCACTCAAGACAATGCCACAGATTGGGATCGTCTATTGGCATCGCAAGTAAATGGCTATTATGAAACCAATTATGGTGGTCATGTGTTTATTGGTCGTTGGCATGCAGAAATGAATCACTATATGTATTTCCGTGACGAATTACATAATAACTTCATTAATACTAAAGACGGTGAGGGATCTGGATTGTTCAGCATTTCTGCACCGAATCAATATTTAGAAGCTGTTATTACGCCTACTGTTTTACAAGTCATTAAAAATGCATCGGTCAGCTATGGTGAGCTTGTGGTGTTAACGCCAAAAGACAGTATTGGTGATATCGATTCAGTTACGTGGAACCAAATAAGTGGATTACCTGTTGAAACGGCAATTGGCGCCAATAATGAATTGATCATTAAGACCGATTCACTAGACAATACTGAACAACAGTTAAGTTTTGAATTAACCCTTTCAGGCCAAGGTGAGCAAGATTCTACCGTGTATAGTTTCACTGTTTTACCTACTGAAATTATCCCCGGTCCTGGCCCAAGCCCTGAACCAGGAAATGATTGGGATGCCAAAGCCGTTTATACTGCTGGAGATAAGGTTAATCATAATGGTAAACAGTGGTCAGCGCAGTGGTGGACACAGGGTGAAGAGCCCGGTACCACTGGTGAATGGGGCGTATGGCGTTAGCTTGTGAAAGCCCTTATTGCCGAAGATAGATGGGTTAATTGTGATGTACCAGCTTACTTAGGTTAGGTCTGGTTAGATGTGCCCATCTGCTCCCATGTGGGTTAATTTCTCACAATTTATTGATATTGATTCAATCTACACAATATGGGCAGAGTTTCTGGTATGCTCGCTATTTATCATGTTGATGAGTGGCGAGCATGCATATTCTTATTGGTATAAAATTTTTTATAATTTTAAATCAATTGTTTAATGAATTTTTTTGTTAGTCTATGACGAATTGAATAGGTATTTAAATGGCATATAACGATATGTTTCGGCTCAGTGCCCATGCAGTCATAACAAATAGGCAAGGCCAAGTGTTACAAGTGAAAGCGACTTATGGTGCTAAACATTGGGGGTTACCTGGTGGCGCGCTAGAATTCGGTGAAACAATACACCAAGCTGTTAAGCGAGAATGCTTCGAAGAATTAGGCTGCGATATTAAAATCGATTACCTTTCAGGTGTTTATTATCACAGTGCGTATCAATCACAGGTTTTTATTTTTAAATGCACTCTCGTTGAGCCTGCTGCTATTAGGCTCAGCAATGAGCACAGTGAATATCAATACTTTGAGTTATCAGCGTTGTCAGCAGTGCAGTTAACTCGAGTCAAAGCATGTATTGAGTTTATTGGCGAAGTCGATAGCCAAGTTTTTTAACTCACATAGTGATTATATCTGCTGAAAATGACCTTAATACTTTGCTAATTTATCTGATTAAACACGTCAGATAAACATAGCTAAAACAAGGTACGCCTCTAATAGACTCGTATGGTTAAACCCTCTAATTTATAAAGCCGATAGACGTGATTGTTCATCGGCGTGATGTGAGCAATTCGCAACAGGTTCTAGCATGTCATCAAGTCAACTTGATTAAAGGCTTTAAACGTCAATGAAACTTAATCCTCAAAGCTAAATCGCCCTAATTCTTCAACATGGCAAACGCTGGAATGCTGATGCTCATTGAGTGCTGGATTTGCAATTAATATGAATTAATCATCCCTTTTAACACGATATCGTCGTAGGTGACGAACCCTTTTATATCGTTGTCTTCTAATACTGGCGCTTTATTGATGTCAAAACGCTCAAATAGTCTTGCGGTATAACGTACGTCCATATCGGCCGAGACTGAAAAAACCGGTTTGATCATAATTTCGTACACGTTGGTGCGATCCGGTGATTTGTCTTTAGCTAACACTTTACGTGCGATATCACTCATTAACACTAATCCATATTCATCATGTTCAGTGCGCTTATTTACCACTAACACTTTGACATTTTTAGCCACCGCTGTGGCAATCGCCTCTGAAACCGTAATAGTCCCTTCTACCATGGCGTAATCTTGGTTTAACACATCGCGGTTTCTGACAGGGGTTTTAGCGTTCATATCTGATCCTCAATCTCTTTTGTCAGCTCTTGTACTTGATGGGCAACCCCAACAGCGTCTTCAACATCAATTTGAATGGCAATGCCACGGCCTTTATTCGTGTCAAATTTACCCACTTTGGCAATAGTTTCTAAAATATGGCGTGACATGTGTTCTTCAACTAACCATAGAATGACATCTCGTTGCACATCTAACCCTAAACCCATAAAGGTTTTTTTCTTTACTAAGCCTTCACCCCGTGCATGGTTGATTACCGTTGCGCCAGTGGCGCCGGCCTCACGTGCGGCATCTAAAATTTCATCGGTACAGTCGTCATCAACAAAGGCGACAATTAATTTAAAGCGCATCTGTATGCTCCTCTTGCTGCTCAGTGTCAGCTTTTCGTTTAGAGATATATTCAACTATTTGGGCATAGGCCATCACAGAAATAATGGGAAATAAACTGGCAAAAGCAATCAGGCCAAAGCCGTCAATTAAGGGGTTACGACCTTCCACATTGGTGGCTAAACCTAACCCTAATGCGGCAACAAGTGGCACAGTAACGGTTGAGGTGGTGACGCCTCCCGAGTCGTATGCCAATGGAATAATCATTTTAGGCGCGTAAAAGGTTTGAATGACCACAATAATATAGCCGCCCATAATGTAGTAATGAATGGGGTCGCCAACCACAATACGAAAACAGCCTAAAGCAATCCCAAAGGCCACACCTATCGCCACAGAAATACGTAACCCCTGAATGCCAATGGTGCCGCCAGATACTTCATTAGCTTTAATCGCCACCGCAATGAGCGATGGCTCGGCGATGGTGGTGCTAAATCCGATGGCTGCTGCAAAGATATAAACCCATATATAGTCTTGCCAAATAAAAGGAGTAGGTGCGCCATCAGGGTGTAAAAATGCCGCTGTGGTGAGTTGATTCGCCATGCTTTCGCCAATGGGAAATAAGGCCAGTTCAAGCCCAACCAAGAAAAACGTTAGCCCAATAATGACATACACAAAACCGAGCGCGACTTTACGCCAGTTAGGAATAGGGCGTTTAAGTACCCCTAATTGAAAACCAAATAAGATTATGGCAATGGGCACCACGTCTCTGGCCGTCAGTAATAAGGTGTCCAATAACTGATAAAACATCTGGGCTCCTTATAAAAAAATCATGCCGTAAACCATCACAAAAATCATCGGTGTGAGGCTGGCAAAGGCGATTAATCCAAATCCATCAAGCATGGGATTACGTCCTTTAATGACGGTCGCTAAGCCAACACCCAGTGCGGTCACTAGAGGGACTGTGATTGTTGATGTGGTGACGCCGCCTGAATCGTAAGCGATACCGATTATGCTGGGTGGTGCAAACGAAGTGAGGATCATCACTAATACATAACCGCCAATAATGATGTAATGAATTGGCCAGCCCTTTAAAATACGGATCACGCCGAGTAAAATGGCTAAACCCACTGATATCGCAACCGTCAAGCGTAATCCCATGGCGTAATCATTTAACGCTGTCTCATCTTCAGCGATCGCGCCTGATTCGGCGGCAACCTTTGCGGCCTCATTGGCGACAGCGGTAAGCGCAGGTTCAGCTAAAGTCGTGCCAAACCCCAATGAGAAAGAAAATATCACTAACCAAAAAACACTGCCTTTGCGGGCTAAGGCTTCAGCAAGAGACTCTCCAATTGGAAATAAACCCATTTCAAGGCCAAACACGAAAAAGGTGAGCCCAAGGACGATAAACATTAGGCCAATTAAAATTGAGCCTAAATTTTCGGGCGCTTGTTTTAGGATAAAAATTTCGAAAAAACCAACAACTAAGATAATGGGAACCAAATCTTTAAAACTACTGAACATTGAGGTTAAAAGCTTAAACACTGCAGACATCTATCCTCCATAAAAATCAGTATGTAATTTATTCAGTGTGCCTTACAAATTAATAATCTCAACAAATTGTTTACAAAAATCGCCATTTGTTTGATGTTAATCAATAAATGTGAAATTGCGGTGAGATAGGTGACTGTGAGATAGGTCACTTTGTTTATTAAACAAAGCTGAGGCTGATTATTCACATTGCAATCATTCAGGGTATTATCACTGTTAGGCCTAAAAAGGAGTTTCGTGATGTGGAAAATATGTAACAGTATGATTTTAGCTGTTGTATTAGTATTCAGCAGTTCTGCTATGAGTGCCAAAAGCGATATGGAAAATGGCACAGACAACAGGCTAACAAAAAAGCCCCTAAGTCAGTTGGATGGTTATTTGCAGGTGCTAGCGTTAAAAAATGGCATGTCAGTCGTGATTGAAGAAGGGCGTTTAGAGCCGCGTTCAATAGGCAGCATCAGCGTAAAACTGTATCGTGATTTAGACGTGGGTGACTTTGCCTCAGCCATAACTTTTATGCGTGATGGGACAATTATCAACACTGTGCTAGCAGACACACTTGACGGGGGGAGCCAAATCACAATTACTACCGTCACGGCAGGTAGCGGCCAATATCAGGTTATTCATCAAATCTGTATCATGGCTGAATTAGTTGAGTTCTGTAAGGAAACGCCATGAATAAGGTCGTGATCGCAGGTGTAGGAATGACGCCGTTTTGCAAGCCTGGCCAACATCAGCCTTACCGGGTCATGGCCGCCAAGGCGATTGAATGTGCTTTAGCCGATAGTGGTTTATCGGCAAGTGATATTCAACAGGCTTTTGGTGCGTATATTTATGGTGACAGCACCTGCGCCCAGCATGCCTTTTACGACGTGATCCAAACTGGCATCCCAATCATTAATGTAAACAATAATTGTGCTAGTGGTTCTACTGCGCTGTATTTAGCCAGACAAGCCGTGTTATCGGGGGAAATCGATTGTGCGTTAGCGTTTGGTTTTGAAGAAATGCAACCCGGTGCTTTAGGTTCGCATTGGCTGGAGCATGAAAGTCCATTTATGAGAATTGATCCCGTATTATCGACATTTAAAGCGCCCGAAGCTCCAATTGCTCTGCGTGCTTTTGGCGCTGCGGGTAAGCATTATATGGACAAATACCATGTGTCTTCTAAGTTATTTGCACAGGTGGCTGTCAAGTCTCGCTGTCATGCTATAAATAACCCAAACGCGTTATTTAGAACGCCACTGTGCACTGATCAGGTGTTAGCCGACAAGGTCATTTATGATGGGTATTTGACCCGTCTAATGGCGTGCCCACCTACTTGTGGCGCGGCCGCAGTGATAGTGTGTAGTGAGCGTTTTGCAAAACAGCGCAACCTTGGGGCAGCAGTGAAAATTTTGGCTCAGTCTATGGCAACTGACACACAGGTCTCATGGCAAGATCCAATCAATGCTGTTGGTAAGCCAATGACTATTATGGCCGCTACTAACGTGTATAATACTGCGGGTATTGCACCGCAAGATATTGATGTAATTGAATTACATGATTGTTTTACCCCAAATGAAGTGATAACTTATGAAGCTTTAGGCCTGTGTGCAGAGGGCGAAGCAGAGCAGTTTATCAATGAGGGTAATAATACCTATGGGGGTAAATTTGTTATTGGTCCATCAGGCGGCTTGATGTCAAAAGGTCACCCTATTGGGGCAACAGGTATCGCGCAATGTGTAGAACTTGTGTGGCATTTACGTGGTCAAGCAGGCGATCGTCAGGTGCAAGGTGCTCGCTTAGCCTTACAACATAATGTGGGTTTAGGTGGCGCAGTTGTGGTGACGTTATACGGGAAATGATATTAGCGTTTTGTGGAAAACATGATGTTTTTTTAGTACCAAGTTTAGGTACTTTATTTTGATAAATAGAGAATGGAATCTAGATGAAAAATAACACCTTCCAATTTAATTCACATATTCTTGCAGCAAAAATAAAAATGTGCGTTTACGGCAGTATTTTAGTGTCGAGTCTAGTTTCGCCTATGGCACAAGCCGCAGACTTTTCTTCAAGTTATCAAGCTTATCAACAAGCCGTAGCGGCAAAAGATGTAGAGCAAACATTAGTGCATGCGCAGCAAGCTTATGATTTGGGCAAAGTCAGCTTTGGTGAAAACCATATAGATACAGCGAAGTTACTGATGAACCTTGCCAATGCGCAACGTGACAGTGGTGAAAACCTTCTTGCAAGTCAGAATTATGACAAAGTGTTGACTCGCTACCTTGCGCATTATGGTGACGATAGCATTGAAGTATTAGATCCTATGTTATTAGCTGCAGAATCAACAACTAATGATAAAAAGTCCAAAGCACTGTTTGAAGATGCCATTGAGGTGGCACAGTCATTAAATCAGCCTTTAGTGCTGGCTGAAGTTTATTCTGCCGCATTTAAACATTTATATAAAACCCCTTTATATAACAACACCATAAAAAATTATGGCTTGAAGGCGTATGACATATACAGTCAGCATCTTCCTGAGGATTCGATTTTACGTGTTGATGCCACTTATTTGGCCGCATCTATCCAGTTTGCTCAAAAGCGCTATGATACTGCTGAAGGCTTATTTCTTGAGGTTATTAAACAGTACCAAACCCTTGATTATAGCCATCCATCAGAGTTACATGCCCACGCTGTGCTTGTTGAGTTGTATGAGAAACAAAATAATAGCCAACAAGCGACAGCACACTGTATTGCGATTGGTAAAATGAAACCTTGGTCGGATGATCAGGAGCAAGTCCCTTTATTTAGACATCATCCAAGTTATCCAAAATCCTATGCGATAGATAGAAAATCGGGATGGGTTGAAATGGTGTTTACCATTGATGAAAATGGCTTTGTTAAGGCGGCATCAGTATCAGATTCTCAGGGCGGAAAACGTTTTGAAACAGAATCGTTAGAGGCCATTCAAAAATGGCGCTATGCCCCTAAATTTGTTGATGGAAATCCAGTTGAGGCACAAGCAAAAGTGCGCCTTGAATTTACAATTGCTAACGGTTAAAACACCATGTAAACCGTGAGTAGCGAAAACAGCATCAAAACCATGCCAGCTTCAATGAGTCGCTGGCTTTTTTGTAGCTGATTTTTACCCTGTTTCAGTACAGTGACTAAATTTTTTTGATTATAAATTCGGCATGTTAGCAGATCGGTTTGAGGATCAACTAATAACTGAAAATTGTATTTTTTACCGTTTTTCAATAATACATCGTGACGACTTAAAATGCCGAAGTTGAATTTTTGCGATACCACTTTACCATTGAGTAATACTTTTTCTAGGCCACACCAGTTGCTAGCTTGTAATTCAAAATTGTCCTGATTTAAAAGATATTTGAACTTTATCATGGCATCGCTCCGTTCACTTTGCTCTCTTGAGGATGTATTAATCTAAGCAGAGTAAAGTGACAGTTTCCAGTATCAAAAGATGAAGGTTTTAAGAATATGGGCTAATTGATTGGTGGCAAAACGAAAAATAATTTTAACTATTTTTTCTTGCAAAATGGCTGGCTATACACTTATTTGAGATTGCCAAGGTTAGCTGCTACTTAGTCATTTTCGCTATAGGCGCGGAGTAAATCTTTCCAAGTGATAATGCCGACTAAACTACCATTATCTAATACAGGTAAACTGCCAATGCCGTATTCAAGAATAATTTCGCAAGCTTGTTTTAAGCTGGTTTGAGGTGCAACAGTAATAGGGTTGTGGGTCATGACTTGATGCACACGTTTGTTGAGGGTTTCTGTGTCTCTGATAAGCTCAGCCGCGGTACCAATATTTGGACTGAGGGCTTTTAAAAAATCACGATGAGACAAAATACCTTGCAAAGTGTCATTTTCATCAATGGCTAACAAATGATGAAAGCTGACATTGTCGAATATGTGTTTAGCAACCGATAAGCGATCATCTATTGAAATAGTGACAATTCGCTTGGTCATAATGTGGCTAACAAGTGTAATGGCTGCAGGCATGTTTGTTTCCTCTAACTCGGCACTTGAGATTTACTTTGCTGCGTTAATCTTTTATAGCAGATAAACTATAGTACAACAATGAGTTAGCCACACGGTAAAATCATTTAAGTCAATTATCAGGGGCTATCCTGAGGTATTTTTGTACTTTATGGGGTTTGAGTTGGTGAATATCAACTAGTACTAATCCATCAATACAATCACCAAATTCAGCGTCAATGCCAAAATCAATAAACTGTACGCCCTGTTCTTCACACAACTCACCGTATTGCTTAAAAAGTGTCGGTACTGATACGCCCATGTTTGCTAATGTCCTTTTGAGAATTTTAAAATTGTCAGCATAATTATCGCCATTAAATAGACTACATAATTGGTGTGACCGTTCATCAGTTATAAGGTACGCGTTAAATGATTGGGCTAAATTAGCCTGGCTTGGAAATTGGTTTTTATAGAAATGGATCAGTAATTCTTTTGCGGGTTCAGGGTAGCTGTTACTGATCGTCACAGGCCCAAACAGGTATCGGTATTGAGGGTGTTTTACTAAAAAGGCACCAATCCCTTGCCAAAGATATTCAAGGCTTCTGCGCCCCCAATATTTGGGTTGTACAAAACTTCTACCTAGCTCTAGCCCTTGTTCAAAATAAGGCGCGAAATTGGTATGGTAAGTAAACAAGCTTTGGCTGTATAAGCCATTTTCTGCAACTTGTTGAATATGCTTTGCGCTGGCAAAACGGTATGCTCCGACAATCTCTAAATCGTCTTTGTCCCATAACACCAAATGCCAATAATCATTGTCATATTTATCAATGTCTCTGTGTTTACCTGTCCCTTCACCTACCGCCCTGAACGCAATTTCACGCAACCGGCCTATTTCGCGCATAATCGCGCTGCTTTGTTTGTGTTGGTAAAGGTAAATTACTTTATTGTCAGAAGTGTGCCCCAATGGCTCACATAATTGTAATTCTTGTTGTAAGTTGGTGCGAGATTCTGGATGAGCGACGGCATTTTGGGTACTGAATAACGGTGGCCTGTTTTTGCCAATACGATAGAGGTGGTTTTTTAGCAATTTCACCTGAGTTTTTAATGGAAAATCATTATTAGCAACGGTTTCTTTGGCGATCAATTTACCTATGCGAACAGGCATCACTTGGTTGACCTGACGAAACATCTCCTTGACCAGTAATAAAGTGGCTAAAGGTTTATACAACATGGATGCACCATAGAATGTTGCCGAGTTTTTCGCATCGACAAACATGGGCAATAATGGGGCATGACAGGCTTTGGCCATTTTGACAAAACCCGTTTGCCAAAGTAAATCGGTAACACCGCTAGGACGTAAGCGCGACACTTCACCTGATGGGAATATTAATAACGCTCCTTCAGATTTTAAATGCTGGTGGATATTATCTAAATGTTGTTTGGGCGTACCTCCAGTCATGTTTCTCACTGGCAGTAAAATGGAATGTAATGGTTTGATGGTCATCAGTAATTCATTGGCGACAACTTTGATATCGGGTCTGACTTTACTGATTAATTTTATCAATGCCAGCGCATCAAGCGAGCCGATAGGGTGGTTGGCATAAATGATCACTCGTCCATCAATGGGAATGTTTTCAATTTCACTGTTGGGAACACTATAACTAAAATTAAAACTGCCAAGCACCTGCTCAACAAAATCAACGCCGGTGAGGTGTTGATGTTGCAGAGCAATTTCATTGCATTGTTGTTCATGTAACAAGTAGCGCAGCATGGCTTTAGTGGGTTTAGCTAACCAAGGTTTGTTGGCTAATTGCGGCAGGTTTTGTTCAACCATTTCGTCGACAGTAAACATCATATTGTTTGATTTCATTATGCCACCTTCTGTTTTGGGTGTTGTGCTTGCTCGAGCGAGGCTGACGATAAAGACCGATCTGTCTCAATAGATTGGATGATATTGGTGGTTTTATGCTGCTCATCCCACTTCAATAACTGAAACTCGCCAAGTAAAGTTTCTACCACTAGGGTGCAGTTTTCTACCCAATCGCCGTCATTGGCATAGATGATTTGCCGTTCATTTAGGTCATGAATGGAAAGCTCTGGTTGATGAATATGACCACAAATAACCATGTCGACTTGTTGTTTGTCGGCAAATCTAATAACGGCATCACGAAAACTGTTTATCGCCTGTTGTGCTTTGTTCACGCGCAATTTGATGTAACTTGCTAATGACCAATAGGGGTAGCCCAGTTGACTGCGCACATGGTGAAGGTGGCGATTTAGCCACAGCAAAACATCATACAAATGATCGCCTAATTTTGCATAGGTGCGACTGACACACACTTCAGAATCAAATTGGTCACCGTGCAACATTAGGCATCGTTTACCCAATATAGATTGATGCACATAATCGGGCGCTATGGTTACACCTCTAAAATGACTGTCTACATAGGCTTTAAATAACTCGTCGTGATTACCAGGTATATAAAAAACTTGCGTGCCGTTTTGGGCTAATTCGAGTATTTTTGTTAGCACGGCTTGATGGCTATCAGGCCAGAAAACGCGTTTTTTTAATGCCCAAATATCAATAATATCGCCAACCAGATATAAATGCTGACAGTGAGTGCGATTCAAAAAATCTAATAAAAAATCAGCTTTACAATCGATACTGCCCAGGTGGACATCGGATAACCATACCGCATAAAAAAACTGTGGGTGTTGTGGATGATGGAGTGTGTTTTCTTCGGTTGATAATGAGGTGGTTAAGACGGGGGGCACATAGGTTGATGAATTATTTTTAGCTTGGGTTACTTGTTTGAATAATGTGCTTATTTTATCCATTTACTTACTCTCTACCAAATAGCACTGGATTAAGTTGACTAAAGCATAAGGGTAGAAATTGACTAAACAGTGACGGAAATATTGCAATTGGATGAATCATGCCAGTGATAGAATTTTAATCTCAGTGGTGGATTGGATAATCAAACCGCTTTTGGTATTGCTAACTGTGCTGAATTTAACAGCATTACCCACGCCAAGGATCGACTAGTTTGGGCAACGTTGAACACAAATCTCAGACCCGCTAAGGCGTGTGAATTCATCTTGTTTGTCTGAGTAAGGTGTCTTTTTTAAATTGTTGAATGTTATGGCTAAATTAATTGCTCGCCACTTATTCTGAACAATAATTAAACCAATGATAAAAAGTGATCAGAATGAGCAGTGATTTATGACGATAGGGATCAATTAGAAAGATAGTAAAAGATCCACCTCATGAAGAAGCTAGTTTTGATATCACTCCCTAAGTGGGAGCATTCCTATCGTGCGTTAACAAGACGCCGTAAATATATTAGTGCTGTAAAAAAGGGAAGCTAAGCTTCCCTTGTACATGCTGTGTTCTTAAACAAATTTAAGATAATGACATGGTACTATCGTGCGGCATCAATAATCGCTCTTGCCATTTCATCTGCTACTGAACCCGTGGTGCGATTTTCAGCATCTGCGCGAGTAAAGATGGTTAGCAAGGTTTGGTAGATTTGCTCTACCTTGGCAACAGACGCGGCTTTGTCGTAGTTGTTTTCAAAAGAAACGTTAATAATACCACCGGCATTAATGACGTAATCGGGTGCATATAAAATGCCCATTTCTTTTAATTTTTCACCGTGACGAACCTCTGCGAGCTGGTTGTTTGCACAACCTGCAACAATAGTGGCTTTAAGTAATGGTAGAGTAATGTCGTTTAATGTCGCGCCTAGTGCGCATGGGGCATAGACATCAACATCTTGGTTGTAAATATCCTGTGGTTCAACCACGGTTGCCCCGAATTCACTGGCAACCCTTTCTAGCGATGCTTGGTGAATGTCGGTAACCACAAGTTCAGCGCCTTCTTCATGCAAGTGTTTACACAGGTAATATCCGACATGTCCAACACCTTGCACGGATACCTTAATACCTTTAAGGCTATCGATACCTCGTTGATGTTTTACCGCAGCTTTAATGCCTAAATACGTACCTAAAGCGGTTAGGGGAGATGGGTCACCAGATTTACCTTCTAAGCCCGCAACATAGGGTGTTTCACGATTCGCAATCATCATGTCTGAGGTTGATACACCAACGTCTTCAGCGGAATAATATTTACCGCCTAAGCTATTTACGAAGCGACCAAATGCGAGAAATAATTTTTCACGATCTGTGGTTTTAGGATCGGCAATAATAACGGCTTTACCGCCTCCCATGGTTAAGCCAGCAAGGGCATTCTTATAGGTCATACCGCGCGATAGGCGTAATACATCGGTGAGCGCTTCATCATCAGATTGATAATTCCACATTCTACAGCCACCAACGGCAGGGCCTTTGTTGGTATTATGCACTGCAATAATAGCTTTTAAGCCACTTTCTTTATCATGACAAAACACAACTTGTTCGTGCTCATCAAACGAGACATGATTAAATACAGCCACGTAAATTCTCCACTTGCTCTATGGTCGTATGTTAGTTCTGACTAACACTTAATTATTAATGCTTTGGTGATTCATTCTAACGCTTATGGTAACCAATATAACGACACCAATGTGGGGGGATTGAGCGGCAACATTGGTTTGGCGATACTGTATACCTTGTGACTATTAAATACCGTAAATGAATCAAATTCGATATTTAGTATTGCAGCACGATAGCATTTAGCGATACTCTCAACAAAGGTTGGTAACGTAATTTTTGTGATCAAGCTGGCAATTTTGCTTGCCACTTTACGTAAACGTAAAGTATTTTAGGGTTGAGTGTGAATTTCAGCATCATGGATGAATAAAAAATGTCCCATGTATGCTTAATAACAATAAGATAGGAAGTGTTATGGCTGATGAAGTAGTTGAACAAGTTGCAGAGCCTGCTGTTGATCAAGAAGTATTAAGACAACAATGGGTAAAAACACAATTCCAAAAAGCAAATCGTTTTCTTGCGGAAAAAGGCGTGATCCCTAATAAGGTTTTTGCCGATGACAGTCGTTATCTTGCGCCATATCTTGCCATTTGGAAAATGGACTCGAAACAACCCACAAAGCAAACATTTTGGGTGATGTCTGGTGATTTACCTTCTGACTATGTTGATGTTAAGGTCGCGAAAACTGCACGTGATGCACTGCGTCATTTTTCAATGATGTGGCAGCTAAAAGCAGAAAATCTGCATAAATCGGGTGCAACACGCGATGCGACCCAGTTAAAATTTGCAAATTTATTAGTGTCGCGTGCTGAAAGCTTATATAAAATGCATGAAGATGAAAAACTTTGGTCTTAAGACGCATTTCATTCTGGCTAACAAAAAAGGCACATAATGTGCCTTTTTTGTTGAGTCAGAATCGGTATTATTCTGCTAAGTAATATAACCCTTGATTGATCAGTGTTACTAACAGTTGTCCAATGGATGGATTTGTCATTAAATCAGTGGCATTTTCACTATCTAAAGTCAGGGTGTTGGCTAACAGTATTAACTGTGCTTCGCTCACATTTTCAAGTGAGTAAACTTCGCCGTTAATGAATAAACGACATTGTTGGTCGTTCTCTAAACGCAGTACTTTTAAACCGCCAATGCGCGCGATGCTGGCGTTGTCCTGCAACAATTCTTGTAATTCTTCCAGCGTGACGGGGTCTTCACCTTCACAGATATCCAGTTCAAAACGGTTTTGGCTGAGTAATTTACCTAACATGGTTTGATATTTTTCTGGCTGAGTCGCTAGCTCTGATAGTAACTGCATAATACCTTGCTGCTGAGTTTGACTTACCACACCTGGGTCGGTTGCTTCTGACTCAGAGGTGAAACGTTGATGACCGCTGTTATTATCAATCAGCGAGTCCGCAAGTTGGGTTAATAGTTCTTGCTGGCTTGGGGCTCTAAAACCAATTGAATAGCTTAAGGCTAGCGATAAAGTCTCACCACAATGTGGGTAGCCAGGCGGGATGTATAAGACGTCACCTTTTTTCAATATTACATCGATGATAGGTTCGAAATCATCGACTAATGGTGATGTGGCATCACCACCACGACGCTGATGGTTGCCTTTGTCGCCCACTTTCCAGCGACGTTCACCTTCGCCTTGAATGATGAATACATCATAATTATCAATATGCGGGCCTACGCCGCCTTCAGGAGTGGCAAATGACACCATTAAATCATCAAAGCGCCAATCGGGTAAAAACCGAAATGCATCGACTAGCGGTTGAGAGTCAGGATACCAGTGGTTTACTGCTTGCACTAAAAGTTGCCATTTTGTTTCGCCGTAAGCATCATAATCTTCAAATGGACCTTGGATCACGTCCCACTGATTATCTTTAGTGATCACTATCCGCGAGGATATTTCTTCTTCGCAAGCAAGACCTGCCAATTCATCTGCGGCAATCGGGTCAACAAAGTCGGCGAAGGCTTGTGTCAATACTACAGGGGTTTGTTGCCAGTGTTGTTTAATGAAGGCTTGGGTGTCAAAAGTTAATTGATACATGGTCTTACTCTCAGATTAGTGTGCATGTAATGTAAAACAAAAGCGGCAACTCGAATGTCGAGCTGCCGCCATGTTAAATGAGGTTTTAACCTCAGTTGACAAATTATTTCAATTCATCAACAAACGCTTCTGCGCGGCCAATATAGTTCGCAGGCGTCATTTTTTTAAGTTCAACTTTCACGTCGGCGGGCAATTCAAGTCCGTCGATAAATACCGCTAACTGTTGCGCGTCAATACGTTTACCACGAGTTAACTCTTTGAGTTTTTCATATGGTTTTTCAATGCCGTAACGACGCATAACAGTTTGAACTGGTTCTGCAAGAACTTCCCAGTTTACGTCTAATTCCGCCCGTAAATGTGCTTCGTTTACTTCTAACTTGCTGATCCCTTTCAAGGTAGCTTGGTATGCAATCAATGAATGAGCAATACCCACACCTAAATTACGTAATACAGTAGAGTCAGTTAAATCGCGCTGCCAGCGAGATACGGGTAGTTTAGCTGCTAAATGCTGCATTAATGCATTGGCAATGCCTAAGTTACCTTCAGAGTTTTCAAAGTCGATTGGGTTAACTTTATGCGGCATAGTTGAAGAACCAATTTCGCCAGCAATTGTGCGTTGTTTGAAGTGACCTAAAGCAATGTAGCCCCAAATGTCACGATCGAAATCGATTAAGATCGTATTGAAGCGGGCGATAGCGTCAAACAACTCAGCTATGTAATCATGTGGCTCAATTTGGGTAGTGTAGGCGTTCCAGTTAATCCCTAGACTAGTGACAAAACGTTGTGATAACGAGTGCCAATCCACTTCTGGGTAAGCAGATAAGTGCGCATTGTAATTGCCGACAGCGCCATTAATTTTACCCATAATTTCAACAGCTTGAATTTGCTTCAATTGACGTTCTAAACGCACTACAACGTTAGCCATTTCTTTGCCTAAGGTACTTGGCGACGCTGGCTGACCATGGGTACGCGACATTAATGGTACCGATTTATTGTCATGGGCTAACTTTTTAATTGCATCAACGATTTGTTGGCACTGTGGCACAACAACAAGCTCACGGGCTTCTTTAAGCATTAAACCGTGCGACAGGTTATTAATGTCTTCTGAAGTACAGGCAAAGTGAACAAATTCATCGATTGCGACTAACTCAGCATTGCCAGCAATTTTTTCTTTGATGAAGTATTCAACCGCTTTGACGTCGTGGTTAGTGGTGCTTTCAATGGTTTTAACACGTAGTGCGTCTTGCTCACTGAAGTTATCTTTAATACTGTCTAGTAATGCTAATGCTGACTCGCTAAACGGTGGCACTTCTTCAATTTCTGGGCAGCTAGATAATAATTTTAACCAGTTAATCTCAACTTGTACGCGGTACTTAGTAAGACCGAACTCGCTGAAAATCCCTCTTAATGACGCGGTTTTACTACCATAACGACCGTCTACCGGAGAGATAGCAGTTAGTGCGGAAAGATCCATTTGAAGCTCCTTGGTGAACTTTTATTGTAGGGTGATTCGATGATTTATTTTTGTTGGCTGTTAACAGCCGTATCAAATATTGCTTTTCGTGCAAAGACTAAGTGGCGACGTTTACCGCCTAATTGACGCCATAATACGGCGCTACGCATGGCCGATAACAGCAATGCGCGAATTTTGTTTTGCACGTTAGTTTGTTTTAAAAAAGCCGGATTACCAGAAATTTGTAGTTTAGGCCCAAGGGCACTAATCACATCACTGTATATGCTAGCGAGGTTAGCTAATACCTGTTCATCGGTAATTGAAAAATGGGCTAACTGACGATGCACCTGATTAATTCGCTCTGCCAACATGCCTAAACCGTTAGCAGAGCGAGACAGTTTGCGCTCTAACGCCAATATACCGACTAAATAGCGGGTGGTTTCGACATCTTTGTTACTGCCATCCCCAAGCTGATTTTGAATAAGTTGGTAGCCTTTATCCAATAATTCTTTGTTTGGGTAAACATCAGCTGTGCTTTCAGGGTTAGTGACTAAAATAGTATTTAAGCTAGCTGCTAGTGCTTGTTCGTCACTTTCGCCATGGCGAGCGATGTATTGTACTTGCCCAATGGCCTGTAAAATACCGGCAAATGCCATGGTGCGTTCATATAAGATATTGTCAGTCACTGTGTGGCTTACCTATCCTTTGATTAACGTATCGATGATCCCGCCGCCTAAGCAAACTTCACCATCATAAAATACTGCAGATTGTCCAGGTGTGACGGCGGCAACAGGCTCATCAAAGATCACTTCAATAGTGTCGTTATTGATATACTTAATTTTGCATTGTACATCACGTTGACGATATCGGGTTTTAACGCTGATTTGGCTCGCATCTGCAGGGCCTTTTCGGTCAACCCAATCTAATTGTTTTACGCTCATGCCGACAGACATTAACCGGGGATGATTTCCACCTTGGGCAACCACTAATACATTGCGCTCTAGGTCTTTATCCACGACATACCACGGGTCATCGTTACTATTTTTTAAACCGCCAATGCCTAAGCCTTTGCGTTGACCTAATGTATGGTACATCAAACCTTGGTGGGTACCGATCACTTCGCCTTCTGCGGTTTCGATATCACCAGGCATAGCCGGTAGGTAAGTGGCTAAAAAATCAGTAAATTTACGTTCGCCAATGAAACAAATACCTGTACTGTCTTTTTTGTCATGGGTAATAAGACCCATTTCTTTTGCGATATCACGTACTTGATGTTTTTCAAGTTCGCCAACAGGGAATAAGCTACGGGCCACTTGTTCATGGCTTAACGTATATAAGAAGTAGCTTTGATCTTTGTTGTTATCGACACCGCGTAACATTTGCGTGCTGCCATCGGCATTGTCGCGACGACGCACATAATGGCCCATAGCAATAAAGTCAGCATCCAATATTTCATCTGCAAATTCTAAAAAAGCTTTGAATTTGATTTCTTTGTTACACATGATATCGGGGTTAGGCGTTCGGCCAGCTTTGTATTCAGCAAGGAAGTATTCGAAAACATTATCCCAATATTCTGCTGCAAAATTGACGGTGTGGAGCTTTATGCCGAGCTTGTCGCAAACCGATTGCGCATCTTTTAAATCTTCACTTGCAGCACAATATTCATCTGTGTCATCTTCTTCCCAATTTTTCATAAATAGACCCTCAACCTCATAGCCTTGCTGAATAAGCAAATAAGCTGAAACTGAAGAGTCCACACCGCCAGACATGCCAACGATGACTTTTTTACCATTAGTGGGTGCGATTGATGTCATAGATCCTATAAACCGTTGTGTATACCAATGAAAAACCAAAAAATGGCGTTTCATAAGCGAAATTATGTGTAAATTCTGCGGCGCATATTCTATCACGCATTCGCATGAGGGGCTATCTTAGGGCAGTAATTGTTGCATTCAATTCAGGGGCAATTATAAATAGTCTGCATTTAACAAACGAACTGAATAATGTTTACCCTGTTGCTTAATAAAATCATCAATAGATTTAAGCACTAATGGACTGCGCATTTGAGCGGATTTTTGCGCTATTTGTTCTCTGCTAAACCAATGGGTACGGGTTATTGCAGGGTCTAGTGGTTCGCATTTTACTTGAATGGGTAATTCAGCACAAAAAGTGAAACGCACAAATGCCAATTCGGGGTTGGCGGTGAATTGATATATGCCCACCAATGAGAAGGGGGTAATGATTAAGCCTGTTTCCTCAAGTATTTCACGCTTGCATGCCTCAATGATTGATTCGCCAGCCTCAAGGTGACCCGCAGGTTGGTTATAACGCACTTCACCATCGATAAGCTCTTCCACCAGTAGAAATTTACCGGCACAGTGGATGATAGTGGCAACCGTAGTATTGGGTTTATAACGCTCACTCATTGGATTAACTCTTGGCAGATGCAGTTTGATTAATCACTTGGTATTCACCATTAGCTAGGTTATCGAGGCACCATTGGCCTATTTTATAGCGGATTAATCTCAGTGTGGGGTAACCTACATGTGCCGTCATTCGTCTGACTTGACGGTTTTTGCCTTCGCATATTTGAATTTCTAACCAGCTGGTTGGAATCGCTTTGCGCTCTCTTACCGCGGGGATACGCGGCCAAACATCGGGCTCTGGTATAATACGCACTTTAGCGGGTAAGGTTTTACCGTCTTTCAATACAACACCTTGCTGAAGTGATTCAATTGCTTGTTGGCTAGGTTCCCCTTCAACTTGTACCCAATAGGTTTTGTATGTTTTCTGATTGGGTTGAGTGAGCTTAGCTTGTAATTGACCGTCATTAGTGAGCAGCAATAAACCTTCACTGTCTCTGTCTAGTCTTCCCGCCGCATAAACATCGGGGATGGCGATAAAATCTTTTAAGGTTTTTCTGCCTGCTTCATCGGTAAATTGGCATAACACATCATATGGCTTATTAAACAGCACAATAACCGGATTAACTGGTCGAGGTTTGGTTTTAGGTAACGACTTGTTGGTTAATGATTTATTCAGTGATGACTTTGGCGCGCGTTTAGCCGCATTTTTGTTAGGGCTTTTATTAAAACGCGTGTTAAATGATGAATTTTTTACAGGGGTTGCCATAGTGAAAGCTAGATGCCTTTGTGTTCAGTTATGCCTAGGTTCTAATTACATTAAAGCTTGCCCTGATGGTTGGCTTGCAATTATGAAACTGCTTGGCATAAAAAATTTACGTTAAATATCCGTAAAAAGGGTTAAAAAATCGGAACAATGACCAGTTTACTGCTTATTCGCCATAAGTGGAATTTGAATATTATTCAGAATGCTCTATGATGTTGGCCTGAAAATTGTGATCTGTACCTAATTTTTCTTAAATTGGCTGATGTCAATATATTTAACTAGCTGATTTTTCATTGTTTAGTTTAAATGCAATGAAGGAAATATCAATAAAAATAAAAAATGGGATAGGGGATTTCACAAATGTTGTCGCATTAAACCCTCACTTGGGGCGTGTGGCATGCAACATTTCATCACAGCAAACAGATAATCATCTTGCTTGATGACATCACCGTGAAATCGTCAACATATCCGCACTAAATATTCTAATAAATTATTAATTTACAATAATGTAGGAAAAACCATGAAAGATAACTCTCCAACGATTATTTATACTGAAACCGACGAAGCTCCAGCCTTAGCAACACTATCTCTGTTGCCTATTATCCGTACCTTTACTAACGCTGCGGGCGTTAAAGTTGAAACGCGTGACATTTCTTTGTCTGGCCGCGTAATTGCAAACTTCCCTGAAAAATTAACGCCAGAGCAAAAAATTGCAGATGCTTTAACTGAACTCGGCGAATTAGCGAATCTTCCTGAAGCGAACATTATTAAGTTACCTAATATCAGTGCTTCAATTCCGCAGTTAAAAGCGTGTATCGCTGAACTTCAAGCGCAAGGTTATGACATTCCTGACTATCCGGATGAGCCAAAAACTGAGGCAGAAAAAGAAACTCAGGCGCGTTATGACAAAATCAAAGGCAGTGCAGTAAACCCTGTATTACGTGAAGGTAACTCAGATCGTCGCGCGCCAACATCTGTAAAAAACTATGCAAAGAAAAACCCGCATTCAATGGGTAAATGGGCAAGTGATTCTAAGTCACACGTTGCCCATATGACTGAAGGCGATTTCTACGGTAGCGAGCAATCAGTCACTTTAGGTGCAGCAGATAAAGTTAGCATCGTTTTGGCTAAAAATGATGGCACAGAGCAAGTATTGAAATCAGGTTTAGCCTTATTAGCAGGTGAAGTGATTGATGCTGCAGTGATGAGTAAAAAAGCACTTATTGAATTTTATACTCGTGAAATCGAAGCGGCTAAATCAGAAGATGTTTTATTATCACTTCACTTAAAAGCGACCATGATGAAAGTGTCTGACCCAATTCTATTTGGTCATGCCGTTAAAGTATTCTTCAAGGACGTATTCGACAAGCACAGTGCATTATTTGCTGAGCTAGGTGTTGATGTTAATAATGGTTTTGGCGATGTGTATGCCAAAATCAAATCACTACCAGATGCACAACGTGCTGAAGTTGAAGCGGATATCGCAGCGGTTTATGCAGCTCGTCCAGCACTTGCAATGGTTGATTCAGACAAAGGTATCACCAACCTACATGTACCAAGCGACATCATTATTGATGCTTCTATGCCTGCAGCTATTCGCTCTTCAGGTCAAATGTGGGGGCCAGATGGCCAGTTGAAAGACACTAAAGCAATGATCCCAGATCGTTGTTATGCTGGTGTTTATCAAGAAACCATCGCTTTTTGTAAAGCCAACGGTGCTTTCAACCCGACAACCATGGGCAGCGTACCAAACGTGGGTTTGATGGCTCAAAAAGCGGAAGAATACGGCAGCCACGATAAAACATTTGAAATCAAAGCTGCGGGTAAAGTGAAAGTGGTTAACCAAGCGGGTGAAGTGTTAATGACTCACGCGGTTGAAGCTGGTGATATTTATCGTATGTGTCAGGTTAAAGATGCACCAATCCGTGACTGGGTAAAACTTGCAGTTAAACGTTCACGTTTAAGCAACACCCCTGCGGTATTCTGGTTAGACAGTAATCGTGCACACGATGCTGAATTAATCAAAAAGGTAAACACCTACTTAGCTGAACATGACACTACAGGCCTAGAAATCAGCATCATGTCACCTGTTGATGCAACGCGTTTCACTTTAGAGCGTATCATTAAAGGTGAAGACACAATCTCTGTAACGGGTAACGTGTTACGTGACTACTTGACTGACTTGTTCCCCATTCTTGAGTTAGGTACCAGTGCTAAAATGTTATCAATTGTGCCGCTGATGAATGGTGGTGGCTTATTTGAAACCGGTGCAGGTGGTTCGGCTCCTAAGCACGTTCAACAGGTTGAAAAAGAGAATCACCTACGTTGGGATTCTTTAGGTGAGTTTTTAGCACTTGCTGCATCTTTAGAGCACCTAAGTCAAACAACGGGCAATACTCAAGCACAGGTGCTTGCTGATGCGCTTGATGTGGCTATTGGTCAGTTCCTTGATAGCAACAAATCACCTTCACGCCGTGTGGGTGAGCTAGACAACCGTGGTTCGCACTTTTTCTTAGCGCTTTACTGGGCACAGGCTCTTGCTGCGCAAACGGCCGATAAAGAGTTAGCTGCGAAGTTTACCAAACTGGCTACGGATTTATTATCAAATGAAGCTGTGATTGTGGCTGAGTTAAATGATGCACAGGGCCCAGCGGTAGATTTAGGTGGTTACTACCGTTTAGACGCTGTGAAAGCTGAAAAAGCGATGCGCCCAAGCAAGACCTTAAACAGCTTGATTGTGGCATAAACCACTTTTTAGCTAAGCAAAAACGCGCCTAAATGGCGCGTTTTTTGTTTTTTAAGCTTTATTTAGCCAAAATAAAAAGACAGGGATTAAAATCCCTGTCTTTTTGCTTTATAGTTTCACCAACTAATTAGTTGGTGAAATGGCTGATGCATGCATCCCTTTAGGGCCTGCTTCTACCTCAAAAGAAACCGGTTGTCCCGCTTTAAGCGTTCGATAACCTTCCATTTCTATGGTTGAATAATGTGCAAAAACATCCTCGCCACCCTGATCTGGGCAAATAAACCCGAATCCTTTGGCGTTGTTGAACCATTTTACAGTTCCGCTTGCCATACTTCCACTTCCTTCTTTTGTCTACTTACCAGTAAGATAGTAAAACTTATTATTCAGCGGTCTTGAAATGCCGCCTGACAAACAGAATGAAATTTGTACGAAAAGAAGTCAAGCATAAATTAACAAAAAGACAACATTTAATTAATTTAATATTATCATGTGGTCGGCATTGAAATGAGAGGCTAGTATTAGAGCATGGCTAAAATAGGCAGCATTGAAAAAACGGAAGAAAAAGTTGAATCAGACTTACAAAGACCCAACTTATACAAAGTGGTTCTGAATAACGATGATTACACACCAATGGATTTTGTTGTTGAAGTCCTACAACGTTTCTTCGATAAGAATGAACAACAGGCCGTAGATATTATGTTGGCCATTCACCACAAAGGGAAAGGATTATGCGGTGTGTATCCATTTGGCATTGCAGAAACTAAAGTTTTACAAGTAAATCAATTTGCAAGAGAAAACCAACATCCGTTACTGTGTAGTTTAGAGAAAGAATAATCTTACTCTGCTGTTTGTGGTTAATTTAGGGGGTGCTTATGCTGAACAAAGACTTAGAGGTCACTTTGAACCTAGCGTTTCAGCAAGCTAGAGATTCGCGTCATGAATATATGACGGTAGAACATTTATTATTAGCGTTGTTAGATAACCCAGCCGCTTACGAGGCATTAATTGCTTGTGGAGCGGATATTAATAAATTGCGTGAAGAAGTGCATAATTTCATTCAACAAACCACGCCAATTATTGCAGAAAGCACCGAAGATAAAGAAACTCAACCGACATTAGGGTTTCAGCGCGTGCTTCAGCGTGCCGTATTTCACGTTCAATCATCAGGTCGCAATGAAGTTACAGGTGCGAATGTGCTAGTGGCTATTTTTAGTGAGCAAGAATCACAAGCTGTTTACCTGTTGCGCCGCTGCGAAATCACCCGTTTGGATGTGGTTAACTATATTTCCCATGGTTTTTCAAAAGATGAAGACAAAGCGGAAGACAGTGATAATTCAAATATCGATGATCCCACCGATGCACCAGAAGAGCGGAGCATGTTGTCGCAATTTGCAGCTAATTTGAATCAGCTATCAAAAGACGGTGTGATCGATCCATTAATTGGCCGTGATGCCGAGGTTGAACGAGCGGTACAAACTTTATGTCGCCGTCGTAAAAACAACCCGTTGTTAGTGGGCGAAGCGGGTGTAGGTAAGACCGCCATCGCCGAAGGTCTGGCGTATCGGATTGTGAATGGTCAGGTACCTGATGTGATGGCCGATGCCACAGTGTATTCCCTTGATATGGGATCATTATTGGCAGGAACAAAATACCGTGGTGATTTTGAGAAACGCTTTAAAAGTTTACTCAAAGAGTTAGCTGCTGATCATCATGCGATTTTGTTTATTGACGAAATTCATACCATCATTGGTGCTGGCGCGGCTTCGGGTGGGGTAATGGATGCCTCAAACTTGCTAAAACCACTGTTGTCTAGCGGTAAATTACGCTGCATGGGCTCAACGACTTTCCAAGAATACCAAAGTATTTTTGAAAAAGATCGTGCTCTGGCTCGCCGATTCCAAAAAATTGATGTTAATGAGCCCTCGGTAGCCGAAACGACCAAAATTTTGATGGGACTAAAATCAAAATACGAAGAGTACCACGGTGTGCGTTATACCCAGGCGGCTATTAGCAGCGCGGCCATTTTGTCTGCCAAGCACATAAATGATCGCCATTTACCCGATAAAGCCATTGATGTGATTGATGAAGCTGGGGCCAGAATGGTGATGATGCCAGCCAGTAAGCGCAAAAAAACCATCGGCCAGGCTGAAATTGAATCCATTATTGCCAAATTAGCTCGTATCCCTGAAAAATCAGTATCGTCGTCTGACAAGGACTTATTGAAGAACCTTGAACGTAACCTTAAGATGGTTGTGTTTGGTCAAGACAAAGCGATTGAGAGCCTGTCAGCCGCTATTAGATTATCGCGCAGTGGATTGGGTAGCGATAAAAAGCCTGTCGGAAGTTTCTTATTCGCAGGGCCAACAGGGGTGGGTAAAACCGAAGTGACTAATCAGCTAGCTGCTGCATTAAGTTTGAAGTTAATTCGATTTGACATGTCTGAGTATATGGAGCGTCACGCGGTTTCTCGTCTTATTGGTGCGCCTCCTGGTTATGTTGGTTATGATCAAGGCGGTCAATTAACTGATGCCGTGATTAAAAACCCACATTGTGTGGTGTTATTGGATGAAATTGAAAAAGCGCATCCTGAAGTTTATAACTTGTTATTACAGGTAATGGATCATGGTACCTTGACCGATAATAATGGCCGCAAAGCAGATTTTCGCAATGTAACTTTAGTGATGACCACTAACGCCGGTGTGCAGGAAACCATTCGCAAGTCGATTGGATTTCAGCAACAAGATCATACTCAAGATGCGATGGCGGAAATTAATAAGGTATTTTCACCAGAGTTCCGTAACCGTTTAGATTCCATCGTATGGTTTAACCACCTAGATATGACGGTAATTGCTAAAGTGGTTGATAAGTTCTTAGTAGAACTGCAAGCGCAATTAGATGATAAGCGTGTGGTGCTTGAGGTGAGCGATGAAGCACGTACCTTATTAGCCGAGAAAGGTTATGACAAAAACATGGGTGCTCGTCCCATGAGCCGCGTGGTGACTGAATTGATTAAACGTCCGTTAGCGGATGAAATTTTATTCGGAAAACTTGAAGCCGGTGGTATTGCGCATATTGACGTTAAAAATGGTGAAATTCATATTGACTGTGAAACGCCGGAAAAAGTGTCTTAACGGAAAATGAATAAAAAAGATGGCTTAAGCCATCTTTTTTTATGGCTGTAGAGTAAGGCGATTTATCGCCATCAATATCATTCACCTGAGCTCGAAATACACTGCTGTCTGTGAAATTACTTGCAATAGACCAAAACTGGCGTGTAAAAGCGTTTTGTTATCAGCACAAAGCTCAAGTTTGACTGTCAATGAGTGAATATTAGTGCGCTAAATTACGGTTATTTTGCCCTTAATTCGAGTGAAGACGATAAAACAGTGGTCGAGTTATTGATGTGACAGTTGTTTAGACAAAATAAGCACTGAAAAAAGGCTATAAAAAAACCGACATTTGAGTCGGTTTTTTTCATACGAAAACTATAATCATTAACGTGCGCGGAAGACGATACGTCCTTTAGATAAATCATAAGGAGTCAACTGAACAGTGACTTTGTCACCCGTTAAAATACGGATGTAGTTTTTGCGCATTTTGCCAGAAATGTGGGCTATCACCACATGACCATTTTCAAGCTCTACGCGGAACATTGTGTTTGGCAAGGTCTCAAGGATAGTGCCTTGCATTTCAATGTTGTCTTCTTTCGCCATTAATAAATTATCCCATTAGCCTTCAAATATGAAAATCGGGCGTATCATGCCGCAAATTCGCCTTGCTGTAAAGGCCGTTAACACGAAAGAGGGTTAACTAGTTCACCATTTTGCCAACCATTTGGGGTTAAAATTTGGTATGGACGATATTGACGCTTATAAGACATTTTTCGATTTTCATCGATTTGATAGCCCAAATAGACAAAGTGTTTTCCTAAGGATTTTGCCAATTGGCATTGAATTAAAATCATCAATGACCCTAATGAATTTTTTTCATATTCTGGGTCGAAATAGCTGTATATGGCGGATAGACTGTGGGTGAGGTTATCGGTCACTGCAACGCCAATCAGTTTATCGGCATCATAAAGTTCGATGAAAGTTGGTGGTAACCAATCACACAGTAAAAAATCTTCAAATTGAGATTGGCTAGGAGGATACATAGGCCCATCGTGATGCCGAGCATTGATGTAACGAGCATACAACGCGTAATGTTCAAGTGTTGTTTTTGTCACCACTTTCCAATGTAAAAGTTGGTTATTACGTAATGTCCGTTTTTGCCTTTTAGACAATTTGAAGCTGTGAACGGGCACTCTTATCGACTGACAAGCTTGGCATTGTGGGCAACGAGGTTTGTATATGGCATTGCCGTTGCGTCTAAATCCCATCGCCAACAATTGTTCAAAAAGCTGGCCATCAAGTTGATCTTCTTGAATCACCAGAAGCTGCTCTTGATTACCAACAATGTAGCTGCAATCAAATGGTTTGCTTATGCCAACTGAAATAGATTTAGAGTTCAAATTTCACCTCTTGCTTTAGCCACATTTCGGGGGCAACAAGATTTGTGCGGTTTTGCCTTAAAATCGACAGAAATGATGTTCGACTAATAGCTTTTGCTCCTAAGTTGACTAAATGAGGGTTAATAAGCTGCGCATCAATCAACGCAAAGTCATGCCTTGCTAAATGTTGATTCAACAGGGTAAATGCGGCTTTTGAAGCATCTGTTTGTCGATGAAACATGGATTCACCGCAAAATACATTCCCTACCGGGATGCCGTATAACCCCCCGACTAATCTGTCTTCATCCCATACTTCAAATGAATGTGCAAAACCTTGTAAATGCAATTCATAATATGCCATTTGGATCTCTGGTGTGATCCAAGTGCCTTGTTGCTTGGCTCTTGGCTGAGCACAACCGCTCATAACATCTAAAAAAGCATGATTAATGGTGTATTTCCATGCCGCCTTTTTGAGGGTTTTTCTTAAACTTTTACTGCCAAAATCTGATTTGGGGACGAAAACCGCCCTAGGACTAGGAGACCACCACAGGATGGGATCATCAGCATTGAACCATGGGAAAATGCCGTGGTAATAAGCCTCAAGAAGCCTAGCAGGGGATAGATCTCCGCCAACAGCAAGTAAACCATTGGGTTCCGCTAGCGCCTCTTCAGGAGCGGGAAAGTTGATTAATTCATTTAAATAAGACAGTGAATTCACAATTGATTATAGTTAGCATATAAACCTTATTATTAAGTTAGCGGAAAAAATCTATGTTGAACATCTTAGCCCGTAAATTAACTGCTTTTTTATTGATAATATTATGTGCGGCCAGTGTAAACCTGCCTGCAATGTCTGCCTACGACAGAAATCAAGCTGTCCCGGTTGAAAAGGTGTTATATGGCCATGTCGAGTCGGTTAAAAATATCACCGAAAAACAACTAGTCGAGGATAGAAATCAAGGTTGGCGCACCTTTGGTGGTGCCTTGGTGGGGGGCGTCATAGGCCATCAATTCGGTGGTGGTTCGGGGCAAGATGTGGCGACCGTCCTTGGGGCACTATTAGGTGGTGGCATTGCGAATCAGTACGGTAGTCAAGAATATTATCTTGAATACAAATTAGTTGAAATGATGATTAAACAAGAAGATGGCACCCAGATCATGATCATTCAAGACCTTGACCCAGGCATGAGGTTTAATGCAGGAGATGAAGTCAGAGTGGTTTATTTACAGGGTTATGTCAGAGTCGACTTGGCAATGTAAGTTGTTAAAAATGTAATAAAAAATAATAAAGGCGCATAAAGCGCCTTTATTACAGGTGTTCAAATCAGCTTAAAAACCCTGTGGCAGGGTATTTTTGCCTTTGGCATTTTCAAGTTTGGCGCGCCATAGTGCCTTTGGGGTTAACCCTGAACCTTTACCTGTTTGGGCAGATTTTGCAGGGGCTGAAGCGCTTTTTTTAGTCGCAACCGGCTTGGTTTTTGTCACAGCAGCTTTTTTTGCTGCTGGTTTTGTTGCCGTCTTAGCTACAGTTTGTGAACCGTTACCCATTTCAGCGAGCATAGATTCAAGCTCACTAAAACGAACGGATTTTCCGCCGTCAATTTTATACCAACTTCCTGATTGCTCAATATTAACCGCAGTGCCTGACTGTTTTTCCAATGCTGCCTGCAATGAACTGATCACGTCTTCCTTTGATAATGTTGTCATAATTTAACCTATTTTTATCTAACTGGCTTTTTTGGTTTCAGCTAATTTTATAGGTTAAATAGCCTAAAAGTCCAATTTAGGGCAGTTTTAGTGTTACAAGGTGACACTTTTACTTAACAAATCCCTTAACTTGAGCGCAGGTTAGTGAGGAGTTTGGTAGACGCTTTTTTACTATAATAACCCCCAAAACAACACCTCGAATAATATGCCTAAGCCAATAAAAGCGGTGATACCAGATGAGAACCCCATTGCATAACAGGTTATTGTTGCTGCATATAGCTGGTCATTTTAACAAGGCTGAGACATAGCGGTGCTGTGACTCTGTTTAACAGTCGATATCGCAGAAATGACCAACAAATGCAGCCCTAAGGGGTCGGTAAAAAAGAGTTTTATTCTTTGTTGAATGGATCTTTGTGAGTGCATCTTTGTGAATAAAGAGCTGCTTAAAAGACTTGGCATAAATTCACTGTCTCAATTCCCGTTTTTATTCAAACAATTTCAACGAGCAAAGATCAACAGGCTTCAGGTAGAGGGTGTTACTTGATTAGTGGATACGCTAAAATGGTTTAAGCAACCCAGGATAAATAACGGATTACCAGCATGACTAATAACGAAATAGATCGTCATTCACTGTCATCGTACTTGAATGAGTTTTTGAATGTAGCCAAATTTAAAGATTATGCGCCAAATGGATTACAGGTGCAGGGTAAAGATAAGATCCGCACAATCGTTACCGGGGTTACCGCTTGTCAACCGCTGATTGAACAAGCCATTGCGTTAAATGCCGATGCGATATTGGTTCACCATGGCTTTTTTTGGAAAAATGAGCCTGAAGTGTTAACCGGAATGAAGTACAAACGCATTAAAGCCTTAATGGATAATGACATCAGTTTATTTGGCTATCACTTACCTTTAGATGCACATCATGGTGTGGGCAATAATGCACAGCTTGCGCAGCAGTTAGGTATTTTAAATCCCGCCGTATATGAAGAGGTTCCGCAAGATTTATTGTGGCACGGCCATTTAATGCAACCCATGTCTGCTGCAGAGTTTAATAATCACATTAGTCGTGTTTTACATCGCGATGCTTTACATATTGGTGATTGCGCTAAGCCTATTCATACGCTTGCTTGGTGTACAGGTGGGGCACAAGACTATATTGATCATGCGGTTGCTATGGGGGTGGATGCCTTTATTAGCGGCGAGGTGTCAGAGCGAACTTACCACAGTGCGATGGAGCAAAATATTCATTATTTTGCCGCTGGCCATCATGCGACAGAGCGTTATGGTATCCAGGCTTTAGGTGAACATTTATCTGAAAAATTTGGTTTAACTCACCATTTTGTTGATGTAGTCAATCCGGTTTAACCAACGAGAGGTAAGCCCTAATTGTGAGTTTGCTGGCTAATGCAGATTAGCCAGCAATTTTATTTGTTTACTTTCTGACTTGCCATTGGCCATTATTATCTTGATAAATATGGCCTTTATCTGTGGCCGCGATAGCTTTTTCTGCCGCTAATTTGGCAATGCTTGCCGTGCTCAAGCCGTTTTTAGTTGCAATACGTTGATAGTGTTGTAAACGCTTTGCGTTGATATCTTTGACAAGTGCTTCTATTTCTACCGAAGGCTTCACCACCCCCAAATATCCATCGGTTTGTTCGCCGACTAAAGCATTCGATTTAGCGTCTTGCAGTGTCATCGCCCAAGCATTGACACAAAATAATAGACTGATTAATAGTGTCGAAAAGGTGAATTTCATAAGTGTTCCTATTAAAATAGTTGTTCATTTTCTAATAAGTTATCGAGCTCTTTATCGACTTTAATTCTGATCTCATGCTCAATTTTGACGTTCAAATTGATCACGATGGGTTTATCCGGTGGCTCGATTTTTACGGTAGGTGTACAACCAGCCATTACGCTGATGAGTAACACGGTTGAGCTCAGTGCTGCGGCAAGTTTCAAAGTATCTTCCTTATTTAACAGACTTTTCTATATTCGATTGTAGCTGATTACCAATTTGGCTGCTGCGGTATAATTGGATCAAATTTTCTTCATGGGCATAATTGAGGTGTATCGGCCTGACAATATCTCGGCTTTTTCCTTTGACTGCAATATTAAATAGGGCATCACCATTAGGTTGCATATCGAGCGTACCTGCCAGTTGTTGGTAATTTAAATGCTCTAACGCATCAAAGACTAAACCTAAATAGGGTTGAGTTTGTTTTAATTGCTCAATGGCCTCGCTGTTAGCAACCTCAATGACTCCGCCAGGTTCTCGAGCCGCCAAATGTCCTCCTGTTATAGAAAGTTTGCCATCGATAAACTCAGCAGGCAGAACACCATCAAACGTACCATTAGCATACACACCCACTTGCGGCTGCTGGGCAAGTAATTTTTCTAGGCTTAAGCCTTGTAATAATAAGTAGCCATGGGACTTGTCATGCAACTTAAATACAAATTCAGGAATTAAAAATTGACCACCTAATACATCACCTGTCAATGTCATACTGATATCGGTATGACTTAAACCAGTGAGCTTTTGCAACCAGTTATTTACGGGTTTACTCGGATCAATGGCCAGCGCGACATTGGCTCGGATATCAACATCTTCGAAGATTAACCCTGAACGGCCATTGGGGATGTTGATAAGTGTTTCGGGGCAATTAAGTTGACTAAATGCCATGGCTTCTGTCATCGCTTGTTGCCAATTGAATTTACACTCAGTGTTAATTTGGGTATCGGCAATGTATTGATCTATATAATCCACTTTCAGTTTATCGATATTGGGCTGGATTAACATTTCAAAGTAATTAACTCCCGCCCGTTGGCTCATCGAAAAGCTGCCATTAAGCTTCATCATTCCCTCAATATTTAAACCCGATGGTAGCTTTTGGTTTTTAGTGATTGTGGGTAGGGCGGTTGTGATATCCGTTTCTAGTTGCCATTGTCCGGCTAATGACAATAATTTGGGTTGAAAATAATGTTGGCTGCTGGCGGTGATAGTATCAAATTGCCATTTATCATCACTTTGAATTAAGCCATTTTGAATACTGAACTGCTGATTAATGTCCAATTGATCTAAATTAAGCAATGTTTGTTTGTGTTGCTTTAGTGGTGTTTTACTGACTTTTAGTTGTCCAAGCTGTGTGTTGAGTGAGTGACGACTGCTGTATGTGAGTAGTTGGTCTATTAGCGGGGATGCGTGATCCCACGAAAGCGAATATGTCGTAGGGGGTTGCCATGAAATCAGGGCTTGTTCAGCGTTAATTTGTTGCTTGGCTGCAGGTGATGATAACAGTGCAGTTACTTTGTCAAAAGAGGCCTGCATAGGAGAGATATTTAGGTCAATACTATTCTGGTTAATCTTTACTTTACTGATGTGATTTAGTCTGATCTTAGCTTGATCACTAGCTATTTTTTGCACTTGTAAATCGGCAGCATTGTGATTTTTTTTCGTGACTTGTAGCTTATCTAGGCTAATCATACTTGATGGCTGTAACATGATGACCTGTTCAAAACCATTATTAACCCATGCACGTTGATAATCAGCAGCCAATTTGACGACTCCTTTACCTAAAGACAATTCATCGATGGGCAATCTTAAAGAAAATGGTTCGGCTTGCAGGGGCAACATTAGGCTGACAATATTACTGGGCTGTTCAAGCGATAATTCACTCTTCATAGAAAAGTGCATTTCACCTAGGCTATTAAGCTGTAATTTGCTCAAACTAAATTGGTTTTTAAATATTGTACCGGATATATAGGCGTCCACCTTTGGGGTACTAAAAGTCATAGGCCAAGTTTGCGATAAGTCAGTCACCTTGGGATGTGGTGGATTATTTAACGGCAACCAAAGCGAACTCGCTTCTGTTAATGAGGCTGACAGCGTGACTTGGGCAAGATTGTCTTCGTTGTTGGGAAGTAACAACCCCTTCAACAGTTCAGCATACTGATTAGCGTGTAATGGTGGAGAAAATTGCTTGAGTAGTTGTTTTAACTGTTCAGGGTTAAAGGTTAATTGCTGGTTAAAAGGTGCAAACTCGATTTTTGCCCCATAGGCCATGTGTGTTGTTTGTTCTGTGGAATTATCACTAATGGTGACAGGCATTAATTGGTCTTTAATGGCAAGTTCTATATTAAATTCATCTTGCAATGCAAAGTTTAGCGAGGGATATAGAGCTGAACTAATATTTAGCGAGGTAAAATGGTTTGAAGAGGCTATCTCTCTATTAGCGAAATCAAAGTGTGTTGTAGTATGCCATTCACCTGTAATATTGATTTGTTGTTGTTTTAATGGAGATAACGCCTGTGCAAGTTGTTGTTCAATTTCAACAATAATACTGTTTTGTATCTGTTCTTTATCTTGTAATGATAAGGTGTGCAACGCTGCGGTTAAGTATGATGAAAATGCATATAAACCTTGTTGGCTTTGTCCCAAATTTAGCGTCGATGTCAATGAAATAGCCTTGGGTTTTAGCTGGGCTTGCAGGTTAAATAATACATTATTATCAAACCGCCACAGGGTGTTAAGCTCACCTTGACTATTAAGGGTTAACTTATCCATTTTTAAACTGTGACGAAAACTCACCGGAGTCGTTTTTGCAGCGTTATGACCCGCAATAGCATCAGTTGCGGCTATTGCTGGTAGGTTAATTAGCACTTCGCCTAAATCAATATTGGGAATGTGATTAAAAACCAGTTGCCATGCAGCACTGGATTCGGTTTTTTGCTGACGTTGGCGTTTAAAAAAGCTTGCCCCCAAATCAATATACACACTTTGGCTGGTGATCTTGATGATATCACTTGGGTCGAGTTGTTGTTTTTGTACAATCGCTAACGTATCAGTCAGGTTGAGTTCAAAGTCCTGAATCGCCAAATAACTGTCTTCAATTTGCAAAATAAGCCTTGGAATTTGCAATTGATTGATCGACACAAATTGTGAGTCTAGGTTAATTACCTGAATATCATAAGGTGCAAGAAGTTTATTAAGCACCTTGACACTGATGGGATGAATATTTTGGCTGACATACCAACCCGCACCGATAAACATCAGCAGGATAAAAAGTAATAATCGTTTAACGGTGAATAGGCCTTTAATCATTAAGACTTCATGGTCAATTAAAAAGCCAGAGTATCAAACTCTGGCTTTAAAAGTAATGCTAAAAACGCTTTGGTTTAACACATATTAGCAAGGATGGATGAAAGCTAAACCCAACGGATATGGGTCGTTAAGGTATGCGTTTCACCTGGCGCTAATACCACTTTATCTTCAAGTACATTTGCCGCTTCGAGACACACCATAGTTAAATAATCATCGGCTTTAAAGCGCGAGAGACGAGTCGACTTTTCTATCCAAGGGTTCCATAACACCGCTGAGTGACTATTTTCACGGCTGACTTCAATTGTGCCTTGTGGGGTATGTAATTGCTGTACTGACGATAAATCGGTATAAACGCGATCGGTTTCTTTATCAAAACTTACATCATCAGTTGGTTGTTTATAGGGGCCTTTGCCAAACTCTATGTATTTAGAGTGTTCAAAACCAGATGCCTTAAGTTGATGGATATCATTTATTGGAAAATAGCTGTGTAATGCTTGAGTTAGGCTCACTTCATAATCAGCATTATTTTGGTTCACTATGCTAACAGATAAGGTTTCGCCCAAGGTAAATAGCACTTTGACTGTGGTATTATGAGGCCAATATTGCTTATCTTGTTCTTTGATTTTTAAACTGAATGTTAAATCTACGAGTTGATTTCGCATGTTAACTGAATCTAGGTTCCAGATGCGTGTGCGGGCAAACCCATGCTGCGGAAAACCTTCAACACCGTTCATTCCAAACCAAGGCCAACATACGGGAATGCCACCGCGGATCCCATTACCTATTTGATAATCGTCCGCTTCTGACACCCATAACAACGGGGCTTTACCTGTAGGGGTAAACTGATCAATTTGTGCGCCTTGCATAAAAATACGTGCTTGGCATAAATCCGTGTTCACCTCGACATAATCAAGGCCATTAGGATGTTTCTTAGTGGTCACTGAACCCATAATATATTTCCTTGTGTTCAACTACATAGTGCTTTTAAGAGTGGTACTTAAATTAACTGTTTTTGGGCAAAAATGTAAGCCAACGAACTGTGGAAATTATCGCTTGATAAAATGCAATAAACGATTGTTGGCAGGCATAGAAACATCTTCTATAAGTTCAAATTGCTGAGCGTTGGCCAAGGCTTCAATCCATTCAATATCACGAATACCACTTTGTGGGTCGCGTTCTTTGAGCCAAAGATCAAAATGAGCATTGCTGTCACTGGTATAGCGTTTTTGATAGTTAAATGGTCCATAAATTAGCAGGTGTGCATTTGTAGTAGTTATTCTGGCAACGCCAGTAAAAAATATTTCTACAAGTTCACGGTTAATAATGTGCAAAGTATTAGCTGTAAAGACAGCATCATAGCGATGTATAGGCCATGTTTGGTTGATATCTAGTGCGATTGCTGCAGGTAAATTAGGTAGGTTAAAGTGCTTAATACGGCAATTGATATGATCAAGGTTGCAATGTTGATCGCTGGCTTGCCAAGTTAAGTGGGAAAACTGGCTGGCAAAAAATGTCGCATGTTGTCCTGTCCCAGAACCCACTTCGAGTAAATGAAGTGAGTTGGTCAGTTTGGGCGCTAAAATTGATAAAATGGGGCGTTGGTTATTTTCACAGGCTTGAGAAAACGGCAGCTGCGATAACTCCATCAAGATAAATTGACCTTTTCCATTTCAAGTTGTTGTAACGCAATAACCGCCTGGGTGCGATTTCTCACCCCAAGCTTTCTAAAAATAGCCGTTGCGTGAGCTTTGATTGTGGCTTCTGATACACCAAAATCATAAGCAATTTGTTTATTGAGTAACCCTTCGGCAAACATTTGCAACACTTTGTATTGCTGGGGAGTTAAGTCGGATAAACGGCTGGCCATTTGATCTGTTGAATCATCACTCACCGGCACAATTTGTGTTCCAGGAGGTAACCAAATATCGCCATAAAGCACAGCATTAAGGGCTTGTGCAAGGGTCTCCATTGATGATGATTTGGGTATAAAACCACAGCTACCGTAGTGAATCGCTCGACTGACAGTATTAATATCCTCATGGGCAGAGATCACTACAACAGGAATGTTAGGGTAGTGGCTGCGTAAATGGATAAGAGTTGAATATCCATGCGACCCAGGCATTTGTAAATCAAGTAAAATAAGATCGAATGATACGTCGTTATTATCCATTAATTGTTGCAATGCTTCTGCACTGTCAGCCTCAAACCATTGAGTATTATTGAAAGCTGAACTTAAAGCTTGGCGTAAGGCATTGCGAAATAAGGGATGATCATCGGCAATAATAATGTTTAAATTTTCTAGCTTCATGGCTGTTATATTTCGTTGTGGCACGTGAAGATTAAGTCAATGTAACAGAAAAGTAACTGGCAATTCCAACGCTTTATATCAGAATTAACTAAGATTTATAAAAAGTTAGACTTTGGTCTAATAAGCGCTTGTGTTAGACATTCTGCTGCGTTGAATCATATTACTGCATATCTTTTGTTTATCTAAGTCTATCACCAAGCTTATTTGATAATAACGGTATTGATCTTAAACCAGCCTTATGAGGTATAAAAAAATGGCTGAGTTGAATACATCGCCAATGTAAAGCAGAGGCTGTTCTTTCATCAAATAAAATCAGCTATATCAAGGCATGATACCTTTTTAACTTATTGATGTTAAACACATCACATTTCAGCTTTTGTTTTATCGATAAATATCAAACTCTAGTTTAGATTTTGACGCAACTCTTAATTTATTGATTTTGTTAAATAATATAACTTAAGGCGTTGTCGCTTTGTTATGTACGCGATGCGGGTATCAGCGCATATTTTTTATTCAAAGCTAAACTGAGTGAAAGTCCATTCAAGTTTCATAAGGAGATTAGAAATGTCAGGAAAATGTCCAGTAATGCACGGCAGTGCAACAACTCCATCCATGGTAAGTACAGATTGGTGGCCTAAGTCATTGAACTTAGATATTTTGCATCAGCATGATAGCAAAACTAATCCAATGGGAGCTGATTTTGATTATCAGCAAGAAGTGAAAAAGCTTGATGTGAATGGGTTAAAAAAAGATTTACACAAATTAATGACTCACAGTCAACCTTGGTGGCCAGCTGATTGGGGTCATTACGGTGGATTAATGATCCGCATGACATGGCATGCTGCTGGTACTTATCGTATTGCTGATGGTCGTGGCGGAGCAAGTACAGGTAATCAAAGGTTTGCCCCCTTAAATTCATGGCCTGATAATGGCAACTTAGATAAAGCCAGACGCCTACTTTGGCCAATTAAAAAGAAATACGGTAATAAACTTAGTTGGGCAGATTTAATCGCCTATGCAGGAACCATCGCCTATGAGTCGATGGGATTGAAAACGTTTGGTTTTGGATTTGGTCGCGAAGATATTTGGCATCCAGAAAAAGACATTTACTGGGGCGCTGAAAAAGAATGGCTTGCCCCAAGTGATAATCCAAATAGCCGTTATTCAGGTGAACGTGATTTAGCTAATCCATTGGCCGCGGTTATGATGGGGCTTATTTATGTTAATCCTGAAGGCGTTGACGGTAAACCTGATCCATTGAAAACAGCGCAAGATGTGCGTGTTACCTTTGCCCGCATGGCAATGAATGATGAAGAAACCGTAGCGTTAACAGCTGGAGGTCATACTGTTGGTAAGGCCCATGGTAATGGCAAAGCCAGTTTATTAGGTCCTGAACCTGAAGGTGCTGAAATAGAAGATCAAGGTTTTGGTTGGCTAAATAAAACGTCCCGAGGCATAGGTCGAGACACAGTAACTAGCGGTATAGAAGGCGCATGGACAACCCATCCGACAAAATGGGATAACGGCTATTTTGACATGCTGCTCAATTACGACTGGGAACTGAAGAAAAGTCCAGCAGGGGCATGGCAATGGGAACCAATTGCAATAAAAGATGAGCATAAACCTGTTGATGTGGAAGATGCTACTATTCGTCATAACCCTATTATGACCGATGCCGATATGGCGATGAAAATGGATCCTGAGTATCGTAAAATTTCAGAGCGATTCGCCAAAGATCAAGCCTATTTTTCAGATGTATTTGCCAGAGCATGGTTTAAATTAACTCACCGTGATATGGGACCTAGAGCCTGTTACATCGGTCCTGATGTGCCAAGTGAAACTCTCATCTGGCAAGATCCTATTCCGGCGGGTAATTCAGATTATGATGTCCAGAGCATTAAGGATAGCATTGCCGCCAGTGGTTTAACTGTGTCAGAAATGGTCACAACGGCATGGGACAGTGCGAGAACTTTTAGAGCGTCAGATCGTCGAGGTGGTGCAAATGGCGCTCGAATTTGTTTGTCGCCTCAAGCTCAATGGCAAGGTAACGAGCCGACTCGATTAGCCAAAGTGCTTGATGTACTTAAACCCATAGCTCAAAAAAGCGGCGCGAGTGTCGCAGATGTGATTGTGATAGCTGGAAATTTGGGTATTGAATTAGCAGCCCAAAAAGCAGGGCATGAAGTGATTGTGCCATTTTCACCCGGTCGGGGTGATGCAACCGCTGAGATGACAGATGCTGCATCATTTGATGTTTTAGAGCCATTACATGATGGTTATCGTAATTGGCTTAAAGGCGATTATGTTGTTAGTGCAGAAGAGTTATTATTAGACCGTACTCAATTAATGGGATTGACTGCCCATGAGATGACGGTTTTAGTTGGCGGCATGCGCGTAATGGCAACCAACTATGGCGATACTCAACATGGCGTGTTCACTGAAAATGTGGGAGCACTCAGTAATGACTTTTTCGTTAACTTAACGGACATGAATTACAGCTGGAAACCTACGGGTAAAAATCTATATGAAATCTGTGACCGAGCGACTGGTAAAGTAAAATGGACGGCTACTCGGGTTGATTTGGTGTTTGGTTCTAATTCTATTCTTCGCGGTTACGCTGAAGTGTATGCGCAAGATGATAACCAAGCAAAGTTTGTAAAAGATTTCGTTGCCGCTTGGGTTAAGGTGATGAATGCCGATAGATTTGATTTAACATTATAGTGTTAATCAAAGTAAGACGATAAATAAATCCATCCGAGTCGTGTTATAAACGATTGCGGATGGATTTTTATCTTTTTTTGCTTTCGCTGTTGGCAGTCAATAAATGTTCAGCAATTTACCGTCAACAGAGAAAAGTCAGTTGCAGTATCAAAGTTAGCTTAAAGGCCACACTTTAGTTGGATTGCGCTGCTTATCAACGGCTACAAAGGTAAACACACCTCTAATAGCATGTTCACGATGGTCGTTATACATGTCTTCAACAAAAATATTCACCTCAACTTTCAGTGAAGTATTACCAACATGGATCACTCGAGCCACTAATTCCGCAAGACTACCTGCGGGGATCGCTTTTTTAAAATCAATTCTATCGGAGCTCACAGTGACTAATGATTTACGGCAAAAACGAGTGGCAGCAATAAAGGCTGTTTCATCCATCCAAGCTAAGGCATCACCACCAAATAAGGTGTTATGGTGGTTAGTATTTGAAGGGAAGATGGCTTTGATCACGCGAGCTTCAGAGTGCTCTATACGGGCAAGCATGGCATCAGAAAGTTGACTTGCTTCTGAGCTAGTATCTGTAACGGTAAGGGGCATATGACTACCTGATTTGTATCTAAAATGTGGGTGTTGTAACAATAATTAAAAGCTTCATTTCATTCACATGAGAAGCGTTAAATAAGCGATTAAATTGAGTTGAGCGAGTTGCAGTTAACGTTATTTTACTTTGGATGGTTACCCATTTCTGCGACCTATGACATAAGGCTGAGTTTTTACTTTTTATCTATAAATCCTGCTCAAAATACGGCCAACATATGCTGGCCGGATGTTAAATCTGTCTTGAATTAGTCTGTTTTTGATGATGGATTATCTTTTGAATTAACTTGGCGTTGCTCATCAGTGGCTTTAGCATCATCCCCAGAAACAATGCTCTTATCCTTGTGGGAGCCTAAATGAGGCATTTTAAATTTAGCACTGTATTTTAACACGGCTAGATTACTGGCAATAATGCCAACCACTAAACCTATGATAATCCACACTTCAAAACCTGATAAATCCATGATGGTTCTCCAAGATTTTGTTAGTCAACCGCTAAACGCAATTCACATTTACGAATATCTTCAGGGGTGTCTACCTCGGGAGAATCAAACGCGCTAATAGCCACTTTAATTTTGTGGCCATATTCCAAGGCACGCAATTGTTCTAACTTCTCTAAATCTTCAAGCTTACCTAAAGGTAATTGAGCAAATGCATTAACAAAACGACGCGTGTAAGCATAAACTCCTAAATGTTTATACACAGGGTAATCTTGGGTGTCGCGACCAAAAGGAATGCGCGCACGCGAGAAATACAATGCATTAAAATCATTGTCAAACACCATTTTAACGTGCATCGGGTCGTCTAATTCTTTCTTATCGACAATTTCAAACCCTAAGGTGGCCATTTCAAACTCACCAGGGTGACGTTCAAATAAGCTAATGATTTGCTCAATTGAAATCGGGTCAATAAGTGGTTGGTCGCCTTGTAGGTTAATCACCAAATCATCATCGGCTAACCCTAATTGGCTAATTGCGTCATTTATTCTGTCTGTCCCCGATGCGGCATCTGCACTGGTCATGACTACTTTGCCACCAAAGGCTTCAACAGCATCTTTAATGCGCACATCATCAGTGGCAACGTAAATGTTGTTTAATCCCTTAGCTAAAGACGCGCGTTCGTAAACGTGTTGGATCATGGGTTTACCATTAATCGGCGCTAATGGTTTGCCAGGAAAACGACTTGAACCATAACGAGCTGGAATTAATAGAGTAACATTCATTAATAAAAACCTATTTTAATGGTAAACAAAAGGGCTCATCTGAGCCCTTATGACAAAATGACTTAGACGTATTATATACGACGGAACAGCTTAGTCAGCATTTCATCGGTAACTTTTTCTTCCCAGCCTTTACCATAAACATTGTCCCATAATGGGCCCATGCTCTTAGTAACAGCAACCATCTTAGCGATCGTTTCGTCTGGCAAGTCTTTACAGATGTTTTTCGGTAATGTGATGTTATGAATTTCCATCATTTTACGGAACTCAGCCACACCTTCAGGATAGAACTCTTCTAACACATCAAAGGCTAAGCAGTTACCGATACCATGGTGATAACCCAGTACATACCCTAAACCATACGATACCGCATGACAGGCACCTACTTGGCTGTAAGCAATACTCATACCGCCCATGTAAGAGGCCATCATTAGCTTGTCATCTTTTTCTGGGTGATTGTCTAAGTAGACTTCACGGCATAAATCCATTGATTTTTCAGCGAAGGCCTTAGCAAACTCATTGAGGTAAGTGCCTTGTAAAGACTCAACACAGTGGATAAAACAATCCATACCTGTGTAGAACCATTGATCAGTAGGGACACCTGCAATCAGTTCCGAATCCATAATGATTTGATCAAATACTGTGTAGTCTGAGTTCAAACCTAATTTACGTACTGGGCCACATAGTACCGCAGTACGTGATGCTTCTGCACCAGTACCTGATACCGTCGGGATACCAATATGGTGGATAGCTGGGTTTTTGATTAAATCCCAACCTTGGTATTCAGATGAACTACCTGGGTTAGTTAGCATAAGCGATACAGCTTTAGCTAAATCCATCGTAGAACCGCCGCCTAAACCAACCACACTCACTGGCTGTTTAACATTAAAGGCTTTTACCTGTGCGGTTAACGCATCAACTTGTACTGTTGTTGGCTCATCATCTACGTTAACGTAAATGACTAAGTCATGGCTTTTGCTAGGTACTCGGCCTGCTAACGGTTTGTCTTGGTGAACATCGTCAACCAGAAATACCACAAAATCATCGGCTTCTTTACGCTCTTGAGCTAAAACATCATCAAGTTGCGCGAATGAACCACGGCCGAAAATCATTTTTGGTACACATTTAAAATTTTTAAAACTCATTACAACACTCTCCAGTTGAGATATTTACTGTAAAAAGTACTGTCACCTCAAATGAGGTGACAGAGATTAAGGCTAATTAGGCAAAAGCACGTTTAATGTTTTCAATACGTTCAGCAATTTGCTCGTCAGTCCAAGACAGCTTGATCAGCATAGAAATGGTGCGGCTCATAATGGCATCAGACTTTGGTGTCTTAATCTGAGTATAGTCAGGACGATCGGCAATAAGCATAATCGGTAACGCTGCAGGTGCTTTTAGCTCCTGGATGTGCTTCCAGTTTTTCAAGTAGTGCCAGTTGTTAATATACCAATAAAAACAACCATCTACTTTATTAGCAGCCAGCTTTTTGTTGATTTCAATGGTGCGCTCTTCTGTGGGTAAAAAGAACGTTAAGAAACCCGCTGAGTCACCCTGTGGATCCGGAATTTCACGGAAAGTCACTTCAGGAATGCTCGCCATGGCATCTTTAATGGTTTTTTTGTTTTTACGCTGAATCGCAATAATTTTATCTAACTTGCGTAGCTGAGCTAAACCCATAGCGGCATTCATTTCAGAAATACGGAAGTTCAAACCCATAATAGGGTGGCCTTCAGCACCACGATCGTTACCTACATGGTCATGGCCGTGATCTGAAAACATGTGGCTGTGGTTGTAGATTTCAGTGTTATTAGTGACCACCGCGCCACCTTCACCACAGGTAATGGTTTTTACTGAATCAAATGAGTAACAACCAACGTCACCGATAGTCCCTAATGCTTGACCTTTATAACTACCACCGATGGCCTGACAAGCATCTTCTAAAATGACTAAGTTATGCTTTTTACAAATGGCTTTAATTTCGTCCATTTTGGCCATAGAACCACACATGTGGACTAAGTTAATGGCTTTAGTGCGAGGCGTAATAACGGCTTCAATGCCTTCAGGTGATAAACATAAGGTTTCATCAATTTCAGCAAAAATAGGGATAGCGCCAGCCATAAATACCGCTTCAACAGAAGCGACAAAGGTAAATGGTGGAACGATAACTTCATCACCTGCGCCAATACCCGCAGCAGCCATAGCGGTTTGAAGAGCGGCGGTGCCACTTGATAAAAGATGAGCGTGTTTAACGTTCATCTTTTCACAGAGTAACTGCTCCATGTCGCGAGTTTTCCAGCGATCATTGCGCATGTGGTCAAAGTTATAACGGAAGGTAAAACCGTTCTCCATTACATCAGCGACTTCCTGCTTTTCTTCTGGACCGAATAATTCAAAACCTGGCATGGAAATTATCTCCTAAAATTCTACGCATCTTTGCGTTTACATAAACCCGCTAATTATAACTAGGTTAATGGGGAGACTGCGACAGTTATTGAAAAATAATTCATTTTTCTTTAGTGCTGCATATTAATTAGCCATCACGGATAAGTATCAATACAACAACCCCCAAATAAAGCGTCGAATTATAAGGGGGCAAATATTTAATCAGATTGGTACGACTTGTTTTTAATCAATCATTCTGGCTATACTGCAGCCATCTTGTCGGAGTGCCATTAAGGCTGAGACCGTTAATTCGGGATCCGTTGAACCTGATCAGGCTAAAACCTGCGTAGGTAACAAGCATAATAATCTTGTGTGATTATTCATGCGTAAAACTTAAGTGGTTTTACCATACCCTCTTAGCTTTACCCATGTTTCCCCCTGTAGATTATTGATAGCTACTTGAGTTAAATACAGATGTTTAATGTATTTCTCATATTGCTCGCTCTCAACACATTTTCCTCCAGACAAGCAACTTTTTCTCATTAAATTCGAGGTTGCTCATGTCAAATCGTCGCCAAACCCGTGCTAGTGCACAAGCTTTTATCGATAACTTAAAACCGCTACAACACCCTAATTCTGAAAAAATATACCTGTCAGGCAGTCGTGATGATTTGCGGGTAGGGATGCGCCAAATACTGCAAACCGATACCCTAATTGGGGGCGATGAACAACACCCAATAATGGAAGCGAATCCGCCGATTAAAGTCTATGACTGTGCAGGCGCTTATTCTGATCCGCAAGCAAACATCAATGTGCGTGAAGGCTTAGCAAAGCTAAGGCAACGCTGGATTGAAGAGCGTGATGATAGCGAGCAACTCGATAGTGCAAGCTCGCATTTTACTCAGCAAAGATTAGCCGATGATGGCTTAGATCATTTACGTTTTGATGCGCTTGTGCCACCGCGCCGCGCCAAAGCGGGTAAGCGAGTGACCCAGATGTTTTATGCTCGTCAAGGGATTATTACTCCTGAAATGGAATACATTGCCATTCGGGAAAACATGGCAAGGCAAGAAATCACCGACACAGTATTAACCCAAAAAGCGCAAGGCGAATCTTTTGGCGCTGAAATTGGCGCGTTGATCACCCCTGAGTTCGTGCGTAGCGAAGTGGCAAGAGGTCGGGCAATTATCCCGTTGAATATCAATCATCCTGAATCTGAACCTATGATTATTGGGCGAAACTTTTTGGTTAAAGTGAACGCCAATATTGGTAACTCTGCGGTGACATCCTCAATTGAAGAAGAAGTTGAAAAACTGGTCTGGTCGACGCGTTGGGGCGCTGATACCGTGATGGATTTATCAACAGGGCGTTATATTCACGAAACCCGTGAATGGATCATCCGAAATTCACCCGTGCCAATTGGAACCGTTCCGATTTATCAAGCACTCGAAAAAGTGAATGGTGTTGCTGAAGATCTCAGCTGGGAAGTCTTTAGAGATACCTTGATTGAACAGGCCGAGCAGGGCGTTGATTACTTTACGATTCATGCCGGGGTGTTACTACGTTATGTGCCAATGACGGCAAAACGCTTAACGGGTATCGTTTCCCGTGGTGGTTCGATAATGGCGAAATGGTGTTTAAGTCACCATAAAGAAAGCTTTTTATATGAAAACTTTAGGGAAATTTGTGAGCTTTGCGCGGCGTATGATGTGTCATTGTCATTGGGGGATGGCATGCGTCCTGGCTCGATTGCCGATGCCAATGATGAGGCGCAATTCGCAGAGTTAGAAACCTTGGGTGAGCTAGTGAAAATTGCCTGGGAATACGATGTGCAAACCATCATAGAAGGACCAGGGCACGTGCCAATGCAGCTAATCAAAGTGAATATGGAGAAGCAACTCGCCCATTGTGATGAAGCACCATTTTATACCTTAGGTCCGCAAACAACCGATATTGCACCGGGATATGATCATTTTACCTCAGGTATTGGCGCCGCGATGATGGCTTGGTATGGCGTAGCCATGCTGTGTTATGTCACCCCGAAAGAGCATTTAGGATTACCTAATAAAGAAGATGTAAAACAGGGGCTTATTGCATATAAAATTGCCGCTCATGCTGCTGATGTGGCTAAAGGTCATCCGGCTGCGCAAGTTCGAGATAATGCCCTATCAAAAGCGCGTTTTGAATTTCGCTGGGAAGATCAATACAACCTTGGGCTTGATCCAGATACCGCCAGAGCCTATCACGATGAGTCATTGCCACAGGAGTCTGCTAAAGTGGCCCATTTTTGTTCGATGTGTGGCCCCAAATTTTGTTCGATGAAAATTACCCAAGATGTACGTGAATATGCCGCCAACCTTGAAAAACAAGCCGCGCAAACTGTCGAGGTTATTTCACCGGCTGACTATCAGTCGTACCAGTCGGGTAGCAATATCGCCGATGATATTGCGGCGCAAATGGCGCAAAAATCTGCTGAGTTTAAAGCCACGGGTTCAAAGCTTTATCATCAAAAAGCGCTAGATGAGGTTGAGTAATGGTAGCTAATGAAGTGTCATCGCAAATACCTGCCGCTGGAACGGCCAGTCGTCAACATGCATCGGTGGCTAAAATTGTTTGGACAATTGCGGGCTCAGATAGTGGTGGCGGTGCGGGTATTCAAGCCGATTTAGCCACCATTCAGGATTTGGATTGCCATGCTTGTACCGTCATCACCACGTTGACAGCGCAAAACTCGGTCAATGTGACTTCGGTTGAAGCGGTATCTGAGGCAATGTTATTGGCTCAATTAGATACCCTTAAGTTAGACATGCCGCCTGATGCTATTAAAATTGGTTTAATGGCAAATCAGCAGCAAGTTAATCAATTGGCTAAATGGTTAAAGGATTGTTTTGCTAAAGAGGCTGGCATTCCGATCATTTTAGACCCAGTGATGGTGGCAACCACAGGTCAGAGATTAAGCCAAGTTGCAGTGGATTTTTCGCCATTTCGGGGTGTTGTCAGTGTCATCACCCCAAATCAATCAGAGTTGATTACTTTGGCTTGTGATGTTCAACAACAAGCTGACGAGCAGCAAGTGCTAATACAAGGTAAGCCTTTAGCAAGTAACAGGCTGTTATCACTTGCGGATCACGAGATGGATTTAGCCCAAATGGTGTCAATGGCGCAGCAAGTCAGCCATTTTTTTGATTGTCATCTAGTTGCCAAGGGCGGTGATGCTAAATGGCAAGCAGATAAAGCAATGGATGTGTATGTCTGTCAGCATGTTGCGGGTGGCAGTATTGAACATAACAACAGTGTTTTTATACTGAGCAGTGAGCGAATTGACACGGATAATAATCACGGCAGTGGCTGCAGGCTATCCAGTGCCATAGCCAGCTTTTTAGCGCAGGATTTTGTGTTACATGATGCGGTGGTACTCGCCAAAGCCTATGTGACACAGGGGCTTAAACACGGCATTAAAATGGGTGAAGGCGCTGGCTATTTATCCAAAACAGGCTGGCCTTCAACCCTTAATGTTATGCCACATATTGTTCAACTAACTGGGCCTTCTCGCCAATCAGTATTGCTGGATAATGCCAGTATTGAGCAGTTAGTCAGTCAATCAACTAGCCAAAAAACGCAATTAGCATTTAAGCAGTTATCCTTGCCACTTGAAGTCTATCCCGTGGTTTCAAATGTCTCTATGTTGACGTTGTTGTTACAAGCGGGCTGTAAAACCCTGCAACTTCGGCTTAAACAAGACATAAACTGCTGTGATAAAGGCATTGGATTTGAAAATGAACAGCAAAAAGCTTTCTGGATTGAGCAGCAAGTGGCTAATGCCATTGAGCTCGGCCGAAAATATAATGCACAACTTTTTATTAATGATCACTGGCAGTTGGCACTTAAATACGGTGCGTTTGGTGTTCACTTAGGCCAAGAAGATGCCTTATCAGCTGATTTGGCCGTTTTAGCGCAAAATAACATAGCACTGGGCTTATCTAGCCACAGTTATTTTGAAATATTACTCGCCACGCAAGTTAATCCATCTTATATCGCACTGGGGCATATTTTTGCCACCACCACAAAAAATATACCCTCAGATCCCCAAGGCATTGGCAAACTCGCTCGATATTGTTCGTTGTTGAAGGACCATTTTCCAACGGTTGCGATTGGAGGTATCACGAGTGAAAAACTAAGTGATATTGCTGTCACAGGTGTGGATGATGTGGCTGTGGTAAGAGCGGTCACTCAAGCACGCAATCCTGTCGTGGCCTATCAAGCATTAAATCAACAATGGCAATCCCTGAAAAACTTAGCGCCTATTGTCCATTCAAAGACATTGGCGAAAAGCTGCATTATCTCTGAGAAATATCAGGAGGCAATGTGAAAACGAGTTTGAACGATCATCAATACATACTCTATTCCAAGCAAATGCTGTTGACTGATGTATCTGAGCAAGGGCAACTCGCCTTGATGAACGCTGAAGTAATAGTGGTTGGCGTGGGTGGGTTAGGGCAGCTGGTGGCTCAGTATTTAGCGGCATCTGGCGTGGGGCAGATACATCTGATTGATGACGATAAGGTGACGTTATCTAATTTGCCAAGGCAGTTATTGTTTAGCGCAAATGATATTGATGTGAACAAAGCCCATGTTGCTGCAGGCAAACTGCAACAGCGCAATCGTGACAGCAAAATATTGGCTCATTCAGTTCGGTTAGCGCCGGAAAATTACCTGCAGTTATTTAATGCCATATCACCACAAGTGATATTTGATTGCAGTGATAACTTTGCAACGCGTCAATTAATCAATCGTATTGCGGTTGAGCAACATCTGCCGTTGTTCAGTGCTGCTATCTCAGCTGATCAGGGGCAATGGTTTGCTTACCTTCCAGAGTCAGTATTGACAAATTTATCAGCAACCAACATTAAGCCACACGGATGTTACCACTGTGTATTTCCAGCTGACAGTTTGCTTAGTCAAAACTGCAGCCAAATGGGGGTGTTAGGGCCTGCTGTGGGAATAATGGCCTCGATGCAGGCGTTAGCAGGCATGAACCACATTATAGGCAGGCAGGTTGAATTTGGTGTATTGCATCGATTTGATGCGAAGCGCTTGTCATGGTCTAAAGCGACGATGCCCATTGATAAACACTGCTGTGTTTGTCGTTAATTGATTAACGCATCAGATTAAGCCAATAGCAAAGAATAAGGATTTTCAGTGATAACAATACACATCAATGGCGAGTTACAACAACTTGCTGACAATCAAACCTTGGCGGAGCTACTTGTATGTAAGCAAGTTGCACCGCAAAGCGTTGCTGTGGTGGTTAATCAAGCCATCATACCCCGTAGCGAATGGTCACAATATCAGTGCCAAGCAGATGATCAGATTGAATTTTTTTCTGCTGTGGCGGGGGGATAATGATGTTAACGATAGCCGATCATCAATTTGAATCACGTTTATTTACTGGCACAGGCAAATTTGCCAACTCGGCAACCATGCTGGCATCAATAGCAGCATCGGGTTCAGAGTTGGTGACCTTAGCCATGAAACGCATTGATTTTGACATGGGCTTAGATGATTTACTCAGCCCGTTACAATCACGCGGGGTTAAACTTTTACCTAATACCGCTGGGGCAAGAAATGCTAAAGAAGCGGTATTTGCCGCTGAACTTGCCTACCAAATGCTTGGTACAAAATGGATTAAGTTAGAAATCCATCCTGACCCTAAGTATTTACTCCCCGATCCTATTGAAACCCTCAATGCCGCCAAAGTATTGTGTGAAAAGGGCTTTATTGTATTGCCTTATATTCATGCTGATCCTGTACTTTGCAAACGATTGGAAGATGTTGGCTGCGCTGCGGTTATGCCATTAGGCAGTCCCATTGGCAGTAATCAAGGACTCGCCACCGAAGCTTTTTTGAAAATTATCATCGAACAATCTTCTGTTCCTGTGATCGTTGATGCAGGGATTGGTGCGCCGTCACAGGCATGTCGGGCGATGGAAATGGGGGCTGACGCGGTATTAGTCAATACCGCTATCGCCAGTAGCGCTAATCCAATTTTAATGGCGCAATGTTTTCAGCAAGCGGTACAAAGTGGGCGCAAAGCCTACAAGGCAGGACTAGGAACGGTAAGTCTTAATGCCAATAATACCAGTCCTCTTACAGGCTTTTTAGCCACTGACAAGGTGTTGTAATGAATTTTTCAACACGTTTTAGCCAGTTAAATATTGATGACTTGTCAATGAAACTTTATGCCTCAACATCGGCTGATGTTGAGCGCGCATTACAACAGCCTAGTGGCAATTTAACTAGCTTGATGGCGTTATTGTCACCGGCAGCAGAAGCTTATATTGAACACATGGCTCAGGCTGCTGCACAAATTACCCGCCAGCGTTTTGGTGCTAATTTGGGGCTTTATTTACCGCTATACCTATCAAATTTGTGTGCCAATGAATGTGATTACTGTGGTTTTAGCATGAGCAATAAAATCAAGCGCAAAACCCTAAATGATGAAGAGATACTCGCCGAAGTCGATATCATCAAATCGCGAGGATTTGATTCGATTTTATTGGTTTCTGGTGAGCATGAAACTAAAGTGGGTATTGAGTATTTTGCCCATGTATTGCCACAAATAAAACAGCATTTTAGTTATGTTGCAATGGAAGTACAGCCATTAAAAGCAGGCGAGTATCAGCGTCTGGTTGCACTGGGGTTAGATGCCGTGATGGTTTATCAAGAAACCTATCGCGCGCAGACGTATGCCAAACATCACACTCGGGGTAATAAGCAGAATTTTATTAACCGTCTCGATACCCCTGATAGAGTTGCGCAGGCTGGCGTGGATAAAATTGGTTTAGGGGTATTACTGGGCTTAGATGATTGGCGAATAGATGCATTGCTAATGGGATATCATCTTGAGTATCTTGAACGCAAGTATTGGCGCACTCGTTATAGTATTTCACTACCAAGGCTTCGACCATGTACCGGAGGGATTGAACCAAAAGTGCTGTTAACGGACAAGGGTTTGGTGCAAATGATTTGCGCTTTTAGACTTTTTAATCAACAACTTGATATTAGCCTATCAACCCGCGAAACACCTGAACTAAGGGATAATTTATTGCCGCTTGGGGTGACTCAATTAAGTGCAGGCAGTTCTACTCAGCCCGGAGGTTATCAGCAACCTGATAGTCAATTAGATCAATTTGACATCAGCGATGAACGCACTGTGACTGAAGTGATCGCAGCTATGAAAAATCGCGGTTTTAATCCAGTATTTAAAGATTGGGAAAAAGCATGGGGACTGAATCATGCCAATGGTTAAATACTGTACATTTAAGCCATTATGAGCGATACTGTTTTGCAGACTCACCTGTTTATTTAAGGACGTTTTATGCAAATTCAATCCGCGTATTCATCGGGTGTTCAAGGTTTACAGAGTGCACAGCAAGGTCTTGCTCAGGCTACTACTGCAGTAGCCGCACCGGATCCAAAGCCAACAGCACCTCAAGCACAACAAGATACGGTTACATTAAGTAGCCGCGCTGTTGAGCAGTCTGATAAAACAAGTGCCTTGGTGTCTGCTGTTGAGTCACAACAGCAAGGCGAAGCCTCAGTTAAAGTGATAGAAGCTGCCTCTGAAACAGTGGGTAGCATTATCAATATTGAGGCCTAATAACTAAGCTGGTTGTTGATTTAAAAATTATTCAACCAAACTTAGCTTATTAGTGATGAAAAATGGACATTCGTCAATCAAGCTTAACCATGAATTCTTTACAACCTGCAGCGATTCAATCAAAGCAGGTTTCTTCATTAATTGCTAATGCCGCCACGCAAAGTCATGCTGCTTCTTTGTCCAGCGTGGTATCCAGTGCTAATACTTTGGCAGCAAACATCAGTAAATCAGCGGTACTTGCAACCCCCTTAAATTCAAACACCGTATTTTCCCGCCCCGCAGTTACTCAGTTAAATTCTGCTCCAATTCCTGCAAAGGTATCATCTGACCCAAAGGTCGCTGCAGCCTCTGTAAGGGCGATAGCAACATCTTCGGCCTTGGCGGTATCACAAAGTCAGAGCAACAGTTTTAACTTACGTACTGGCCCTAGCCAAATTGGCGGAGTGAATCCCGGGCAAATAGCTAATCTCTCTGGGGCTATATCGGCCACAACGCCGTCATTTACATCGTTAACTGAAGCAGGTGTTTCTCCAACAAGCACCAGTAGGGCCATCAACTCAAATTCTAGTTCAAATTCATTATTTGATACCACTTCAGTCGCCAATCCTTTTCAATCAAGATCCCCCGAATTAGATGGCGTCGTAGAAGAAAGGCTAAATCCATTTGAGGATACAGGCTTGATAGATGATACGACTCAGCAAGATGAATTACCGCCAGTAATGCAAGAGGGAGCAAAGGATGTTGAGGCAGAAAATCAACAATCTGTTCAACCTCAATTTAGCCAGACTAACCAACAGTCAGATGCAGAAAAAGCTGCTGAACACGCTGAAAAGCAAGTAAAGGCGCAACAACAAAAACAGATTCAAGCTGAACAACAAATCATCAGTGAACTGTCAAAACGTGATACTGAAGTGAAAACCCATGAACAAGCCCATAAAGCCATTGGCGGAATGTTTGCCCAAAGTCCTTCCTATTCATATGAAAAGGGTCCAGATGGCAAGCGTTATGCTGTTGATGGTGAAGTGAAAATTGATGTGGCTATCGTTAAAGGCGATCCTCAGGCAACCTTCAACAAAATGCAAAAAGTCTACGCTGCTGCAATGGCACCGAATCAGCCATCCAGTGCCGATATTCGCGTGGCGGCAGAGGCGGTACAAAAAATGAATCAAGCCAAAGCTGAACTTGCCGAGCAAAGACAGGAAAAAATTGTTCCTGTCGAAGACGTACAACATATCAATGAATTAGCCAATATTTATAAACAGGCAAATGTTGAACAAAATGGTTTTCAGGAGTCGCAATTAACGCCTTTTACGTTACCTGATAGCAATGATGCCATGCCCAAAATGCCCTTTAGCGTGAATAATGAAGCGGATGAAGTATCCACCCCAGCAAGTCGATTTATTGAGAAAATGAATGAAGCTGTCGATACCCAATCCCCGCAAATGCCATCGGCAACTTTAGCTTACCTTAAAAATCAACAGCCAGAGTCTAACAAAAACTTACCTACCGATGATAACCGCTATCAAGCTTTAGCTTTTTCGGTATAAACCGCAACAGCCTCAATATCATGTTGAAGTAAAATTAAACTTTCAAGTAAGCGGCTGGCTGGACCTTGTCTGTCTCGGTTGGGAATGATGATGTTAAGGGTGATCCTGCGCTGGTAACTGCCATGTAACTTAAGTTTGTGTAATTTTCCGTGTTTTAAATCCTCTTCTACCAAAAAATTGGGGATCCAACAAAATCCTATTTTGCGTCCTAATATGACTTTGGCTTCATGAAAATTGGATACAGTAATCCGCTGCTCAGCTTTCAACCAACCTATGTCATTCATTGAATTAGAGCCCGTGTCTTTGATGACTATCTGTAAATGTTGAGCCAGCTGTTTTTCATCTTCGATCACGCCCAATTGTGCTAAAGGATGATCAGGATGGCACACCAAATCAAAATCACATTCGCATAATGGTTGTGCTAAATGTCCACGCGGTGGAGTCGCGCAAATAGCAATGTTAACCATCTGCTGATTAATTAAATCATGGGTGCCGGATATCACTGAATCAAGCACGCTGATGCGGGTGCCGCGACTGAGCGGAATAAAAGCTTCAAGTGCATCGACTAACTTTTCAGTTGGGTAAATAATTTCTTTTGCTATGGTTAAACTCGGCTCCCAACCTTGGCCTAAGTTGGTTGCCAGTTGCTCAAGCTCATCAACGGATTGTGTAAGGTGACGAGAGCGTCGCAATAGAACTTCACCTTGCTCTGTGAGATAGGCTTTGCGACCTTTTACTTCGAGTAATTGAATTCCCAATTGATGCTGTAGTTTGGCAACAGCATGATTAAGAGATGACTGGCTTTTATTGAGTTGTTCTGCCGCCTGAGCATAGCCACCATGGTCAACCACAGCTTGTAAAATTCGCCATTGTTCTAGTGTGGATTTTGCACGATTCATATAAAAGCCTTTATCTTGGGTGTTCGGGTCGTTGAATAGATCTAACCAGCGATAGAGTAGTTGTATTTAATTGCTCAAAATCACTCAAAACGTGGAATATTGGGCGCTTTTAGAACGGTTGTCACTATGGCATCAGTGTTTTTACGTCGGGACAAAATATTGGTCAAGCGGGACTATCGCTGTGTCACGCGGTGAAACAATGCACAGGTCCCCTTTGTGCCAGTTCAATTCTTATATTGCACAAAGGATATGCTTTTTGTTGACGATATTCCAATGTGATTGTGATGAACTTGCCTTTTACATTTTATGACTGTTTTGGGCGTGTTTATTTTTGTTGATAAATAATCAGTAGGCTATTTTCTATCAGGTAATCATTAATCAACACCGTCTAGCCTGCTAAATAACTTAATTTGCGGGCAGAATAAAAATAACCAAAGATAAACACGCCTTACTAAATCTATGGGAAATCTATCTGATTGGCATATTATTTCTGCTGATTTACCCAGATTATATCGCTGTTTTGTATGCCTAACTTTGCCATTTTAATGACAAATCTTTGTTTAGTTTCAGGGGCTATTTGCTTGTGACGGGATAGAATCCACGCGTAGCTATTGTCTGGGCCAATAACCAGTGCGTCTGAGTATCGTCCGCTAGTGTCTTGAATAGCATCATGAATTTGATAAGCGCCGTAAAATGGACCAAAAAAAGAAACTTTTAATAAGCCTTTGTCACTTCCTTCAATAAAATATGCTTTACCAAGAGCTTCTTTCCAAACTTGTTTATCTACATGGTATCCTCTGTTAGTGACAATCACTTTGTCGGCATCTAATTGATAAGTAGCTGTAACGTTATCCATACCTCTTTCAAATGAATGATCAAGCCTTGCGATTTCATACCAAGTTCCGAGATAATTATCGATGGTGAAGTTTTCAACAACGTCCACTTTTTTATCTATCATAGTGCAAGAGGTTAAGATTAATGCCGTTAATAAAGTCAGTATTAGTCGCATGTTTGTCCCAGTGTAAGAATTAATGAAATTATAAATTAAGCTAATATTATACTTTACGTAAAAACATGCCCTGTAGATCTTCATAAGATGAGATAGCATCCGATGTTTTTATGTGTTTTAGTTTATAATAGCAATTAGATATGTGCTGGCTAATACGTGATGGATCATATTTAAAGATTGGTGGTAAATGTAAATGAAAAAAATGCTCGATACAGTTGATCAACGTACCAATCTAGTCGGTGAAAACCGCCTGGAATTACTTCTATTTCGTATTAATTCTACTCAACTATTTGCGATTAACGTCTTTAAAGTAAAAGAAGTGGTCAAGGTGCCGTCTTTAAGTGCGATGCCGGGGAGTAATCATAGTATTGCTGGTGTAGCCAATATTAGGGGCACATCTATTCCGGTGATCAATTTACGTGGTGCTATCGGTTTCTCACCATTACCGATAACCAACGATTGCAACTTAATCATCACCGAATATAACCGCAGTATTCAAGGTTTCTTGGTTGGTAAAGTTGAACATATTGTTAACTTAACTTGGGGGGATATTATGCCCCCACCTAAAACAGCAGGTAAAAACAATTATTTAACGGCGATTACTCGTCTTGAAGAGCAAGGCAAGTCACATTTAGTATCTATTATTGACGTTGAAAAGGTTTTAGCTGAAATCATTAATTATGATATCCGCTTGTCTGATGGGGTGTTAGATGAAACGTTAGTCCCTGAAATGCCGGGACGTAAAATACTCATCGTTGATGACTCAAGCACTGCCAGAAAACAGGTTAGGGAAACATTAGGCCAGTTAGGGATTGAGATCATTGAGGCATCGGACGGTTTACAAGCGTTGAATTTGCTCAAGTCATGGGCTAATGACGGTAAAAATGTTGCCACCGAATTATTAATGATGATCACCGATGCTGAAATGCCAGAAATGGACGGCTACAAACTGACATCAGAAGTACGCTCAGATCCACGAATGGCATCATTATTTATCACACTGAATACATCGTTAAGTGGCAGTTTTAATAATGCCATGGTGGAAAAGGTCGGCTGTGATGCGTTTATCTCTAAGTTTCAGCCTGACTTACTGGTGACCGAGGTTCAAAATAGGTTAAGATCTATTTTGGAATAGCGCTTAAGTTAAACCTATGCCAATCATTTAACGTCTAAATCCTCAATAAGTTCATTGAGGATTTTTTGTTGCATGGATTTTGTTATTCCAATATTGAGTCTAGCAAGTTTAATTGCATGACCAAACTGATCTTTTCCCAATAAAGTGACTAACTGTTGAAGAAATGCTTCATCTAAAGCCAATACTTTGCTGTAGTGCTTTATCCCTTGGGTTAGATTATTAAATTGCAGTCCATCAAATTCAAATCCCAGTGTGTTATTACCGGCAAATAAAGGGTCCTCATCAAATTGCACTCCATCAATGCTTAATACCCAGCCAGGCGCATTAATTCTTTGTTGAGCAATTTGGTACATCATCCAAGCACTTTTCTTAAAACCACCAAAAATCTTACATTCAAATTCAGACTCTTGCAGTTCTTGTTCGGTCCAGTTAATGCCGATGGCAAGATCTTTGCTGTAACGCTGCATTAATCCGTCCTTAACCGCCTCACGACATTCCCAAATAGAAGTTAATAGTTGCTTTTTTGCAAGTGATAAACATTCATTACAGGCGGGCACGCTTAATGATGGGTGAGGGGTGTGTGCCATACGCCAATAAGATAATTCGGCATTGCATGGCTCATCACAAAACCAACACATATGTCGTTTATCAAAAGGAATATCTACAAGTACTGGGCTAGTCATTAAAAGTGGCTTAGTGATGAAGGAAGGTTAACGCGCTAAGTGAAGCAACTAAACTCATTCGAACTCAACGCGCTATGTATTAGGTGTAGGTTATTCTTTTTCAATATCAACTAAACTTTTAGCCAATACAATTGGGTCGATTTCAAGGCATTCTTGATCGCTTTCCCAATCAACGCCAACTAAAACACCGTCGTCGTTTAAATCGCTTACCCAATATTCAAGGAAGTCCATCAGCGTAATGCTAACCGCTTTATATTCAGACCATTCTTCTGTGCAATGAATTTTTGCCGCTGCTTCAGATGACCAAAGTGGCATAACGTCAGTATCTTCATATTCTGATGAATCACACACAACCCATCCTTCACCAGTTTCATCTTGAAGGCCCCAAACGATTTGGTGTTCTTTTACACTTTCGATGAAGCTTGTTAACGCTGGGTTTAGTTCGGACATGATTATTCTCTTTAATTGGGATTAAAAACAATTTCATTATACTGAATACCCGACTGAGCTCAAGGTAGGATTGATAAATGACACGGGCATTGTTTATAAACACACCTTTTAACATAAAATCAGCCCTTTTATGCTAATAAGCCTCTTGTGAAGTTGGGGCTGATCGGTCACGATTATCACACACTAACTTTTGTGATTAATTGGGTGCATTTTGAGTCGTAAACACGTTTATTTATCCATTCCAGCTTTGTTGTTGAGTATCAGTTTTCCACATCTGGTTATGGCTAACGAAGATTTTGCACAATGTGTGAGTCAATTGCAGTTGACCGCCAAACAAAAGGGGATTTCTCAACATACGATTGACACCACAGTGGCAAATTTATCTTTTGTGCCTAGAGTCATCGAGCTTGATAATCAGCAGCCTGAATTTACTACTACCTTTAAAGATTATTATGGTAAACGGGTAACAGACTGGCGCATCAAAGAGGGGCGTAAGCTGTTTGCCAAGCATCGTAAATTGTTAAATCAATTAACGGCGCAATACGGTGTACCGGGCCAATATATTGTTGCTTTTTGGGGCCTAGAAACCAATTACGGTAGCTATAAAGGTAATATGTCGGTGTTAAACTCATTGGCTACGCTTGCCTGTGACCCTAGACGTAGTGAGTATTTTACACAGGAGCTAATGCAAGCATTAACCTTAAAAGAGCGATACCAATTTGCTGATGAAGACATGGTTGGCTCATGGGCTGGGGCGATGGGGCACACCCAATTTATGCCAACTAACTATCTAAAATATGCCGTTGACGGTGATGGAGATGGTAAAGCGGATTTATGGAATAGTACTGCAGATGCGTTAACTTCAGCAGCGAATTTTTTACAGCAACTTGGCTGGCAAGCCACCGAGCGTTGGGGGCGAGAAGTACAACTGCCCTCCAATTACGATTTTGCATATATGGGCAGTAAAGATAGTCAGTCTTTAGTGAAGTGGGCCGCGTTAGGTGTTAAACAAGCCAATGGAAAACCTCTGTCCACACCGGATATGAAAGCGGCATTATATGTGCCTGCGGGTCATATGGGACCCGCATTTTTGGGTTATGAAAACTTCAATGTCATCATGCGTTGGAATCGCTCCGAATTTTACGCAGTGTCAGTTGGCCAGCTTGCGGATCAAATTAACGGCGGCAGTGGTATTGTTAAAGCCTTACCTGATCACCCACGTTTAAGTCGTGAAATGGTCAGTGCACTGCAGCAAAAATTGTTAGATGCAGGGTTTGATGTGGGTAAACCCGATGGCATTCTAGGTCGTAACTCAGTAACAGGACTACAAGCATACCAACGTCAACAAGGGTTAATTGCCGATGGTTACCCTGATAATGCCACCTTTGAAAAATTAGGGATTAACTTAAACAAATTGCCGATGCAATAAGCATTTGTTAAGCTCTTGCGACTTTTTATTGCTTGTTACAGATTGTGAGCACTGTACCAAGCAACACCCATTAAATTTAAAGGATAAGTAATGAGCATTAAAGACAATATGGTTGTGCAGTTTAATTACACGCTGCGCGATGAAAAAGGCGAAGTGCTTGAGTCAAACGAAGGCCGAGATCCAATCGCTTACCTTCATGGCAATGACAACATGATGCCTGGTATTGAAGATGCCATTACCGGTAAAGCTGTGGGTGATAAGTTCACCGTTACGCCACCCGCGGCAGATACCTACGGCGAGCGCCAAGAAGGTGCTGAGCAACGTGTATCTGTGAAGCATTTAGTTGGCGCTAAAGTATGGAAACCGGGCATGGCAGCAGTGATCAATACTGATCAAGGCCAACGTCAAGTTACCATTTTGAAAGTTGGTAAGTTTATGGCAACAGTAGATGTCAACCATCCGTTAGCGGGCAGAGAGCTGACATTTGATATTGAAGTGGTGAGTGCTCGTGATGCAACTGATGAAGAAATTGCTCACGGCCATGCGCATGGCGTAGGTGGTCACCACCACTAGTATCCTGTTTTCACACTCCAATACTGCAAGGATTGGAGTGTTATTCCGCACCTCCTCAAATAAGTACTGCTATGATCCTCGAATTTTCCCAAGGCAAACTCATCATTACGCCTAATGAAATCCAATGCCGCTTATTTCAAAATCACATTATTTTGAGCGCCGCCGTTGATGACATTAGTTGCTTTCATCATGGCTTGGTTATCGCAGCTGATGCTGGCACAGTAAAGTGGACGATTAAACTCGATACACCGCAGCAGTTTGAGCTGTTATTACAAGAAACGGGCATTCAGGCTCAATAGATAAGAAATTACTGATTAATTAAGGAATTACATGAATCAATCAACTCTTGATGCCATTGTTGTAGAACCAAGTATTACGGCCACATCATGCGTGATCTGGTTACATGGTTTAGGTGACTCTGGCGCGGGTTTTGCGCCCGTTGTACCTGTATTTGGGTTACCTGCTGGCCATGCTATTCGTTTTATATTCCCCCATGCACCAGAGCAGCCTGTTACCATAAATGGCGGCTATATTATGCGTTCTTGGTATGACATTAAAAGTATGGATTTACATGACCGTGCCGATATTGAGGGCGTTTTGGCGTCAGAGTTACAGATTAAGCACCTCATTGAGCAACAAATTGCATCTGGTATCCCCGCAAATCGCATTATTCTAGCTGGATTCAGCCAAGGCGGGGTCATGAGCTTGTTTACCGGCTTACGCTTTGAGCAGCCCCTCGCAGGGATTATGGCGCTTTCTTGTTACTTGCCTGGTGGCGAACATTTACCTGAGCAGTTATCTGCCGCTAATAAGCAAACGCCCATTTTACAAAATCATGGTGAACAGGATGAAGTTGTGCCGTTATTTGCGGGTAAAATGGCATTTGATGCATTAAATAATGCCGGTTATCACACGACATGGAAGACCTATCCGATGGCTCATAGCGTTTTACCTAACCAATTAGCTGAGATTGGTCAATGGATAAATTCGTTATTGAATTAACGTGTGCTCGCTTTAGATTGAGCTTGTTCTGTATATAAGACAGTTTGGCGCATTGGCTTTTAAACATAAATAGTACGGTATTTTAAAGGCTTAATCCGAATTAATGGATTAAGCCTTTTTTGTTGGTCCCTTTGAATGGTGATAATGTGGGCTCACTTGTTCTTGTATGAGAATAATTTGCAAGATAACTCTTTGTTAATACTGCATTAAATGTCATTTTTCTGTCATAAAGTTGTCACGTTATTGACCCATTGTTTGCTATTATTTTGTGGTGAATTAAAAAATTCGCTTATCAAATCAAGATAAATAAATACAAGATAATTAATCAATGGGGTTACAAATGTCTAAAATGTTAATGAAAGGGATCTTGGCATCTGCCGTGCTTGCCGCGCTAGTAGGTTGTAACAGCGATGACGATGTAAAAGTCCCGACAACCTGTGCTGAAGCAGGGGCTGAATGTAAAATCTTTACTGTATTGCACACCAATGATAACCATGGTCGTTTTTGGGAAAACAAAGACGGTGAATATGGCATGGCTGCACGTAAGGCATTAATTGACCAAATCCGCGCACAGGTGAGCGCTAACGGTGGCGAGAGTATTTTGTTATCTGGGGGAGATATCAATACCGGTGTGCCAGAGTCAGATTTACAAGATGCAATCCCAGACTTCATTGGCATGAATGAAATCCGTTACGACGCGATGGCCGTGGGTAATCATGAATTTGATAATCCATTAGCAGTGCTTGACTCACAACGCTCTATCGCTAACTTCCCAATGCTTGCGGCTAATATTTATCACGCTGACGGCGTCACACGTTATTTTGAACCCTACAAAGTCTTTAATATTAATGGTGTGCGCATTGCCGTTATTGGCTTAACAACAGAAGATACCGCGAAACTGGGTAATCCTGAATACATCAGTGATATCGTGTTTACCGATCCGAAAACCGAAGTGGCGAAAGTGATTGCTGAAATCAAAGCCAACAATGAAGCTGACTTAATTTTTGCTACCACGCATATGGGCCATTATGAGGATGGTAAACATGGTAGCAATGCCCCAGGTGATGTAGAGCTTGCTCGTGCATTAAATGAAGGCGATTTACACGCGGTTATCGGTGGTCACTCACAAAATCCAGTGTGTATGGAGCCGGGTACAAACGAATACGCTGACTTCAAACCAGGAGATGACTGTGTGCCTGATATGCAAAATGGTACTTACATCATGCAAGCCCATGAATGGGGTAAATATGTGGGCCGTGCGGATTTCGAATACTTCAATGGTAAGTTAAACCTTGCCAGTTATAAATTGATCCCGGTAAACCTGAAGAAAACCGTTGAAGATGCGGCAGGTAATAAAACCAAAGTGTTTATTGGTGAAGAAATTGTACCTGATGCAGATTTGAAGCAATTACTGCAATATTATCAAGATCGTGGTCAAGGACAATTAGGTGAAGTGATTGCTCAGACCGATGCACGATTAGAAGGTGACAGAAGTATTGTCCGCTTCCAGCAAACCAACCTAGGGCGTTTAATTGCTGAAGCACAAAGGACCAAAGTCAATGCTGATTTCTCAGTAATGAACTCTGGTGGCGTTCGTGCCTCTATCGATGCTGGTGATATTTCTTACCGCGACGTTTTGACTGTTCAGCCATTTGGTAACATGGTTACCTTAAATACCTTAACGGGTGCAGAGGTTGCTGATTATTTAGGTGCTGTTGCTTCATTTCGACGTAATTCAGGGGCATATGCACAAATCACTGGGGTTAAAATGACCGTAGATTGTGCCGCAAATACGGTTGATATCAGCGAAATTAACGGAAAAACCTTTGCAGCAGATAGCAGCTATACCTTTACGGTACCAAGCTATAATGCTGCCGGTGGTGATGGATACCCTAAACTTGAATCAGTTCAAACAGGTTATGTGGATGCCGAAGTACTTTATACTTACTTTAAAGATAAAGGCATGATTGTGGCTGCAGATTATGCACCAGTAGGCGACATTATCTACACTAACTCTAATAGCGTTTTAGGTTGTGAGTTAAACTAATTTAGCCGTAAATTGGGCGTGATACCTTAAGAACAATCCACTTATTCAGTGGATTGTTCTTTTTTTTGTCATTTTTTTAATGCGTGCCCTTGAATTTATTATGGCTACCCACATATCTATTTTGTAGCAAGATGACACATTTAAATGCTCAATTGAGGTTTTAACATTTTGCGATCCATTGCGCCGAAAGGGCAATGTACTTTTGCCAATAATGGCTTAATTTTTTACATATTGCTTTAGACAAGGATATGATTATGCGTAATTTTTCTATTTCTCCAGATTTAACACCTCTTTACCGCAGTGCGATAGGTTTTGACCGTTTAGCGCAACTTGCGGAGCATGCAGCAGCCAATAATGGTAGCAATGGTTACCCGCCATACAATATCGAATTATTAGGTGAAAACCATTATCGGATCACCATGGCCGTAGCGGGTTTTAGCATGACAGAACTTGATATCACCAGTGAAGGTGAAAAACTTGTGATCAAAGGTAGCAAAGCTAACCAAAAGGATGAACGTAAATATTTGCACCAAGGCATTGCTGAACGCGGATTTGAACGCACTTTTCAGCTAGCCGATCATGTTAAAGTGATAGGTGCAGAATTAGAAAATGGGTTGTTGAATATTGATTTGGAACGTGAAATTCCTGAAGCAATGAAAGCACGTAAAATTGAAATTACGAGCGCTAGACTCATCTCTGAATAAGCTTGTTTCATTGTTCTCAATCTTCCCCCATTAGATGATATTTTCATCAGGGTTTAGTCGCAAGGCTAAACCCTTTTTCATTTTCAGCCCCAAAACACCTACTTCAGTAGGGGGTTATCTTCAATTAGGCTTTACCCGAAGTACGTTCAATAGCTGATTAACTTAAGTGATACGTGAGCTTTGCAAATGGTGCAATACAAGCTTCTAAATCAGGGATGATTTAGTAGAGCCTATAGGGATATATTTACGGGGCCTTGTCACGCACGGTAGGAAAGTGCCCTTTTAGGGAGTGATATCAAAGCCACCTTCTTCAGAAGGTGGATTCATTACTTAGGTTTGGCCAATAACACTGCGCCATCGCCTTTGGTTGCTAAGGTGTCATTGGGATTATACAAAGGACAACTTGTCATCGACAGACAACCACAGCCGATACAGCCCTCAAGCGAATCTCTTAAATCTTCTAATGCATTAATTTGGGTATTGAGTTGGTTTTTCCATGTCTTTGAAAGTTGACTCCAATCATCTTTGTTGGGCGTGCGTTGATTGGGTAGATGACTAAATGCTTGTTGGATGTCGTGTAAACTGATACCGAATTGCTGTGCCGCTTTAATCACTGAAATCCTTCTTAACACATCACGTGGGTAACGCCGCTGATTTCCTTGATTGCGCAATGATTTTATTAATCCCTTTTGCTCATAAAAGTGTAATGTCGAAACCTTTACCCCGCAGCGTGTTGCGACTTGACCAACAGATAAGTCATATTCGTTGAGCATAACAGTCCTTCAAAGATTTTTTTCTAACATAACCAAAAAATCACTTTACCTCAAGTTAACTTGAGATTTTATGCTTGTGCTCAGTGAGTGAATAAATTTATTAAACAGGATTGGATATGTACTTAGAGCATTTAAATATTGTAGTAAAAGATTTAGAACAAACTTTAGCATTTTACCGTGCTGCTATGCCCCATTGGCGAGTAAGAGGTGGCGGCGAGTCGACATGGTATGGCGTTTCACGTAAATGGCTGCATTTTGGTGATGATAATCACTACTTGTCATTAAACGATTCAGGCACTGGCAAAGTGCGAGAGTTAACCTCAAATGAGCTTGGTGTAGCCCATTTTGCTTATGTGGTGAATGATTTAGCAGGTTTGATCGAGCGCTTAAAGGGTGCTGGTTTTGAGGTGAGAATTTGGGGTGGAAATGTGCCCCATGCTAAAAGTGTGTATTTTATTGACCCAAATGGTTATGAAGTTGAGTTTGTGCAATATTTAACGGATCTACCCAGCGAACGTAATGTCTATCAAGAATGAAATCGCTGATGAAAGTCGACTTGGGCTAATTTATGCTCAATAGCGCGTTAGCGCTTCTCTGATTTTTAATGTTTTGATAGGTATTTTGCTCATCTTTGGTGAAAGCCATTAAGAAGATAGCCGATGAAAACTTGGGCGAGGGGAATAGTTATTTAATCAGCTTGCGATTCACCAACGCTTGACTTGGTTTAGTGGCAGTTGCATGTTTTGTAAAAAACATGCAATCCCCTTATTTAATCGACTAGCTCTATACCTAAACTTTCCAATAAGCTGAGCGCTTCGAAGCGGGAAAACTTAGCTTTAGTGAGATTATTTTCATTCACATTAATGCTGAAATTGGTTGACTCTGTAAAATCAACTTTTTGTAGATTGGTGCGCATAAACAAACTGTTATGAAAATCACTGTAGGTCATCGATGCGTTAAAAAAGTCACCACTTCTAAAATCAACCTCCTGTACTTTACACTCTTCTAAAACCAGTTCATGTATGGTTAAACCGAAAAAGGAGCTATCGTTTAATATGCACCGCGTGAATGACAGCTCAGGATTAACGGTAAATTTAGGCCAATTTGCTTGCGTCCAATCGATACCAATCATTTTACAATCAATGAAGCGTATCTCGAGAAACTGCGAGTAATTTATTTTGAGTAAGCTTAAATTACATTGGTTAAAAGCGCAGTTAATGAACTTACAATGACTGAATGTCGTCGCTGAAAAGTCACAGCCACTAAAATCACACTGTTCAAATTCAATCGATACAAGGGTTGTATCGCTCAGTGATAACTCAGTAAATAGTTGATCATAATATTGTTGGTTATCTTGAAGCATAATCAATTGTCAGTTTTCTCAGACGGGGTGTTTTTATGGTCAAACGCCATGTGCATTTTTATCAAGTGCTCTTCCATATCAAAGGTCACTTCAAAACCGAGTGACTTAGCTAAATTAGCCATGTTACGGTTTTCAAACATGGTAAAGCCGGTCAGGACAGGGGTGTTGTTGCCACGATAATAATGGATAAGTTTTTCTAGCAATCGTTTACCTAAACCAATTCCCTGATAATCAGTACGCACAGCCATGGCAAATTCGGCTTCAGTATTATCTGGGTCAGTCGATGCTCTTACTGCGCCTAAGGTTAGCTCTTGTCCATCTGCCAGTTTTGTGGTGGCAATAAACGCCATTTCACGTGAGTAATCAATCTGGGTTAATACCGCCATTTCTTCATGGGTCATTTTTGAGCGCACGCCAAAGTAGCGTTTATATCTGTCTTCTTCAGACAGTGCGTTGTCAAAGTCCATATGCTTAGGTTCATCTTCTGGCAGGATCGGTCTTAACATTACCTCTAAACCGTTTTTAAGAATTAAGGTTTCTTCCAATTCTTTAGGGTAGGGTAAAATTGCAAGGCGATTACTGCTGTCATGTCCCAAAGGATGTATGCGTACGTCAACATCCAGCAGGGTAATGTTCTCGCCGGCAGCCAGCACGGGATTAAAGTCGATTTCGGCAATTTCAGGGCAATCAATAATGAGATGCGAAATTTGCGTGAGCATCACACATAGGGCGTTCATATTCAGCCCAAGCGGCAGGTGACGGTCACGCAGTTTGTTGGTTTTGAGTGCTTGAATAACCATGTAACGTGCCAAGGTCATATTCAGCGGGGGCAGAGCAACCGATGCATCTTGGGTGGGATCCCATTGGGTGCCGCTTTCACCTAAACAAATTGCGGGGCCAAATACCGGATCGTTGATCACCGATACACGAATTTCTTGGGTGCCAGCAGTTAATGCCATTTTTTGGATCACTAAGCCTTCAATTCGAGCATTGGGATTAGCCTGATGTACTCTATCAATAATTGAGTGCGCGGCTTGGTTAACCTCATCTGAACTGGTTAAGTTAAGCATTACTCCATGAACATCTGATTTATATTGTAAGTCAGGAGATTGTACTTTTAAGGCCACGGGATAACCGGCGTTATCTGCCACAGTGACGGCATCAGCGACATCCGTTACAAACCAGGTATTAATGGTGTTTAAGCCATAGGCCTTTAAGATATTGCTCACTTGGTAAGTGCCTAACACCAATTGATTTTCATTTTGATAGGCCTGCAACAATTGCCGTGCTGTAACACTGTCGGTTGGAATGTTATCCGGAATAGACTGGGGGACTTCTTGCAGTAACTTTTGATTGCGGCGGTATTCAACCATGTGCATAAATGCACGCACCGCTCCCTCAGGTGTTCGATAAGTGGGAATGCTGGCCTGATTGAACTTTTTACGCGCAACATAGGCAGAGTCTTCGCCACTCCAATTGGTTAGAATATTGAGCCTGTTTTTACGAGGGTGCTGGGAGTAAGTATCGATGATCGCTTGGGCAATTTGTTCACTTTGTTGCAATATCGATGGCGAATGTAGGATCAAAATCGCATCAATATTATCTTCATCCATCAGACGTTTTAAGGTGTCACCATAGCGCTGCGCATTCGCATCACCTACCATATCTATCGGGTTTTGTTTTGACCAAGTATTGGGTAAATACTGATTTAAATCATTTAACAAAGCGGGCGATAATTGCGCCAGTTTACCACCTTTGATGATTAACTCATCGGCGGCTAATACAGCAGGCCCACCGCCATTACTCATAATGGCCAAGCGTTCACCTTTTAAGGCACTGGCATGGGCAAGGCTTTCTACCGCAGCAAATAATTCAATTAGGTCATTGACCCGCAGCATACCAGCTCGGCGAAATGCGGCTTCAAATACGGCATCATTACCTCGCACGCCGCCAGTGTGGATCATTGCGGCTCTGGCACCTTCGTTACTTCGGCCTGATTTGATCACAAATATCGGCTTATTGCGTGATGCCGCTCTGGCGGCAGATAGAAATCGGCGCTTGTCGTTAATGGAATCTATGTACAACATAATGGCCGAGGTTTTACTGTCTCGACCTAAGTAGTCTAGTAGTTCATCAAAATCGATATCTGATGCATCACCAAGTGAAATAAACGAAGAGAAACCAATATCCTTATTATTGGCCCAGTCGAGCACAGTGGTGCAAATGGCCGCCGATTGAGAGACAAATGCCACTTTACCTGATTTTGCGCTGGCATGAGCCAGACTGGCATTTAAGCCGATAGTTGGCAATATCATGCCTAAACTGTTAGGGCCTAAAATCCGCATACCGTAGCGTTTTGCATGTTGTTGGGTTAGGGCAAGTAAACTGACTCCATTATCATCATAGGTATCGGCCATCCCACTGGCCATGATGATTGCTGCTTTGCAGCCAAATTGCGCTAGGCGCTCAATAATTGAAGGAACACGATGGGCTGCGGTACAGATGATGGCTAAATCAGGTTTGACCGGTAGTGCTTCAATATTGGGATAAGCCAATACGCCCATCACCGCAGTATATTTAGGGGTGACAGGCATAATAGGCCCAGAAAATCCACCTGAAAGAAGGTTTCTCATGATGGCGCGGCCGGCTCTGGCGGGGTTATCAGAAGCACCGATCACCGCCACAGAGGTGGGTTTAAATAATGAAACAATACTGCGCTGACTCATTGACTTCACCTCTACTATTTATGACGTATTTGTCAAACTATGAATTGTTACTTAATCGCATCCTTGATCACCGACTCACAAATATGCGATAACCAGAGGGTTTTAGGGTTATAACGTTTAGCTGAGTGGCATATGATCGCAATATCCACTCCAATGTTATCTTCCGTATGCTGCTTATTTGGTAATTGAAAATTATAGGTAAAATGTTGATCCATAAGTTGACTGAGTACCGCATAATTATCCACTAAAATTGTCGCATTTAATTTTTCATCAATCACAGTTCGAAATAAATTCAGGTTTTCGTTGTAATCATCGATCATCAATTTGGCCGTGCCACAGGCAATTTTTTCTGATAAAGCGCTTGTGGGCGTTCTTTTAATGCTTGTATGCCAATATCAACGTTACCGTCTATTAGCTGGTTGTTACTTTCTTTGCGCCATTGTCTAAGCTCTACTATCGCATCGGTTTCGGCCCGAATTTTATTGATTAGCGGCTTGGCTATCATAACTAATAACGACTCAGAGGTATGGATAGAGATAAATTCTAATTTAGCTGGACTAAAAGATTCTGGCTCTAATGCTATTGAAATTTGTTCTATGGCATTTTGTAATTTGGGAGCAATTTGGATGGCATAGGAAGTAGGTTGCAAGCCACTGGCTGTGCGGATAAATAATGGATCGCCTAAGTCTTCTTTTAATTGTGCCAGTATTTTAGACACAAAAGATTGTGAACGATTAAGCTTTGCAGCCGCTCGCAATGTTGAACCCGTTTTAAATAAAGTGACAAATATATTTAATGCATTGAGATCCATACACAACCATTTTAGTTATTTAGGCTAGAAATGTTTTGAGTTGTAGTGAAAAGTGAATTTAAAGGTTATTACAATGAAGAGGGTACTCAAACACTCGTAGCGTGTTGATACTCAATACGCTTGATTCACTTAATCAAAGACTCATCTTATAACAGGAATAACCTATATTCCATTTGTACTTCAATTTTCATTTAGTATTCCAGTGGTTACCAATTAGCATAGTGGAGAAGAGTATGTAGCAAGTCCCGATTGTGAAACCGAAGTCATCGAGCATTCATGCCATCTCAACATTTCAGAGCGATCCCTAAAATATTGAAGCGAAAAGGGAAAATGTTAAATAAATGATGTTGCTCAAAAAAAGAAAACGGTCCAAAAGTAGGGCCGTTCGAACTAACAAAAATCACCATTCAGTTAATTTAAGACACTCTTAACTGAATGGTGTTACGAAACTGCTGACATTATTATCGAAAAGTAATCTATCGATATTAAGTAGCAGGATGAGCTTTTTCAGGCATGTAAAGCGCGATCATTTTGCGCATCATGGTTTTGCTATCCTCAATCGCAATATATAAACACGGTATGAGACATAATGTCACCACGGTGGCAAACAACACACCAAAAGCAAGTGAAACCGCCATCGGAATAACCATTTGGGCTTGCATACTGGTTTCGGCCATAATCGGAACAAGGCCAATAAAAGTGGTTAATGATGTCAACATGATCGCTCTAAATCGACGACAACCTGCGTTTAATACAGCCTCTTTTATTGCCACCCCTTGTAAACGTGAATTATTGACATAATCCACCATCACTAGGCTGTCGTTAACTACCACCCCAGCGGCGGCAATGATACCGAACATAGATAATGCGCTCAAATCAATACCTAATAAGATATGCCCAAACACCGAACCAATGACACCAAAAGGGATCACTGACATGATCATGATTGGTTGCAGATAAGATCTCAACGGAATAGCCAGCAGGCTGTAGATCACTAATAACGAGATGATAAAATCTCGAACTTGTGTATCTGCACTGTCTAATTGTTCCTGAATACTGCCTGATACTTCACTGTTAACCCTTGGGTATTTTGCTAATAACTCAGGAATAAAGTTATCCCGGATATCTTTAGCAAGTTTAAATGGCTCTGCTTGATCGGCATCCACATTTGCCCAAACATTGATAGTACGATTACCATTTTCGCGACGAATACTGTTGACGCCTTGCACCACTGTTATTTCAGCCACTTCAGATAAAGGCAGCTCTGCGCCTTGGCTGGTTTTAATTAACACATCCTGCACTAAAGCAATCGAGTTACGTTGCTCTTCTGGGTAACGTAACATGACCTTGATTTCTTCGCCGTTACGGATAATCCGTTGCGCTTCCAAGCCGTAAAAACTATTGCCAACTTGGCCTGCAATGTTGGCTAAAGTTAGGCCTAAACTGTGTGCTAACGGTTTAAGTTGGAACTGAACTTCTTTAGCGCTGGATTGGCGGCTGTCGTTAACATCGCTCACCCCTTTAAGGGAGTTGAGCTTCTCTTTAAGGGCTAAGGATGCTGCGACTAATTGCGTTTCGTCTTTGCCTTCTAAACGGAAACTGATATCACCGTCTTCTCGGCCACCACCAAATAAACTGTCCTGTATGGTGAAGGATTTTACCCCTGGAATTTGCGGCATTTTTTGACGCCATAATTCAGCCACCTCAAAAGTATTCATAGGGCGTAATTCTGGGTCAACTAACTTGGTCATCACCTCAGCGCTAGTACGACCACGAAGATCGACCTGCATTTCAGCGATCATACCTTGGCCGTATTTTTCAACCAGTTCCTTATCAACGCTATATAAGGTTGATTCGATAGCTAACGCAGCTTCAAGTGTTGATTTTTCAGATGCATCAACGTTCATTTCAATATTAACCCGCGGAAAATCATGTGGAATTTTCGGCTGGCCGATAAATCGAACTAGTCCACCGGCATATAATCCTGCACAAATTAAAATAAAGCTGATAAACAGCATTATCACGGTGTAACGGTACTTAACTGCAAGTTGCAAGCTAGGGCGGTATATGGTTTCTATAAACCAACTTAAGCCTTTATCAACACGCGCCTGAATAAAATTAACCCCATTACGTAACCAATCCAGTGGGTTTTTAGACCCAGGCTGAACTATCTTTGGTCGTTTCATATGGGCTAAGTGTGACGGCAGGATGAGCTTAGATTCTATAAGTGAAAACAACAGGCATAAAATCACCACAAAGCCAATCGCCTGACCAAAAGCGCTTGATGGGCCGTCATCGAGTGTTATGGGTAAAAATGCAGCAATGGTGGTTAATACACCAAAGGTTGCAGGCATAGCGACACGTTGCACGCCTCGAATCACACTCTCAACATTTTGACCGTGTTCTTGGCATTCTGTATGTGCGCTTTCGCCCATGACAATGGCGTCATCGACCACAATCCCTAACACCAGAATAAAGGCGAATAAACTTATCACATTAATGGTGACATCGATAAACGCAAGTGGCATGAACAGTAATGTACCGAGAAAACACACTGGTAGCCCCATCATTACCCAAAACGCTAAGCGCACACGAAGAAACAGCGCCAGCATTAAAAATACTAAGACGGCACCTGACTTCATGCTATCAAGCATTAAATCTAAACGACCTTCAAGGTAGTAGGTCATATCAACCCAAGGTTCAAGTTGCACGCCTTGGGGTAATACTTTTTGTTTTTTATCGACGTAATCGCGGATAGTCTTAGCCACATCGGTAATACTTTGATTCCGTGCCGCGCCGATAAAGAAAGTAACTGAGTTTTTACCATTAAATTTTGAGTATTGAATCCCATCTTCAAAGCCGTCGCTAACAGTAGCAATATCCCCGACGAGCACTGTCGTACCATCTTCAAGGGTCAATAACGGTAAATCTTCAAACTCGTAACCGACATAGGCTTGGTTTTCTACCCTTAGGTTAATGTAACCATTTTCAGCTTTGATTTGTCCTGCAGACATATTGCGGGAATAGCCACGAACAGCTTCAGCGACATCATTGAAAGTTAAGCCAAATTCACGTAAACGATCTTTACTGACCTCGACGCTAATTTCATATGCTAAGCCACCATAATACTCCGTGATATTGACACCTGGTAGCTGCATCATTTCATCATGAATACGTTCACCTAGGTCTTTTAACTGACGTTGTGACAAATCACCGTACAAACTCAGGTACATCACTTCTTGACGAATTTTAATGCGTTCTACTTTTGGGGGTTCCATGCCTGCGGGGAAGGTAGAAATAGAATCAATTTCAGATTTCACTTCTTCTAACACCACTTGCGGATCGTATTCATCTTCAATCTGGAAATAACCATTGGCCATATTGCGGTTAGAGTAGGTGATAATGCGTTTTAATCCTTGAACGCGCTCAAGTGCCTGCTCAATTTTAACTGTAATGCCTTCTTCTACCTCTTGCGGTGCGGTACCTGAATATACGGCACTGAATTCTATCCAGTTTATTTCAACTGCGGGGAAAAATTGCTTGCGAATTGAATTTGCGGTTAACAGTCCGCCAAGTAAAATGATGATCATCAATAAGTTTGCAGCAACTGAATTACGTGCAAACCAGGCGATCAATCCCTTGTTAGTATCTGCCATGATTAGTCCTCAGATCCCATTGCCAGTTCCGTCTGCGGTTCGCTGTCAGTTTGCGGCTCTTTTTGCAATAACTTATCTGCAGGAAGCGCAAGCTTCATGCCTTCCACCGGATAATCGAGTGCGGAGGTGATGAGTTGCATACCGTCTTCAAGCCCTTCAGATATCACTACCTTAGAGCCTTCTTGACGAAGCATTGTCACGTCTTTGTAACGCAATTTTTGTTCATCATCCATAATGGCAACTTGGCCATTAACAATTAGGTGGCGTGGAACAATAGCAACTTCGCCAGCGTTGGCACCATTAATGTTTGCAGTAACATAGGTGCCAAAACGCAGTTCACGCTTTTCTGATTTTAAGCCGTATGGGTCAATGACTTCAGCCACTAAATAGGTCATACGGCTTTTATTATCAACCACGCCTTCACTGCGAACTATTTTGCCTTGCCATGCTTGTTTGCTGCCGGCAAAACTGCCCACTAAGGCAACCGTGGCATGTAAGCCTTTTGCGTCTAAATATTGAATCTCTTTATCGGCTAGCGGAAGACGGACCTCGGCTACATCAGTACTTAGTAACCCACCAATAGGTGAGCCTTTGCTGACATAAGAGCCTAAACCAATTTCTCTGCTTGAAACTAACGAATCGTAGGGCGCGCGAATAATGGTTCTTTCTAAGTTTCTTTCTGCGCGGTGTAGGCCAGCCTCGGCACTTTTTAGGCGTGCAATTTCTTGGGCTAACTGTGGTTTACGTAAACTTAAATCGGTAGGCGTGCCATTACTGATTTGAGCCCATTCTTTTTCAGCGACCTTAGCATTTGCTCGCTCTTGTACCAATGAAGCTTGTGCTGAGGCGATATTGGCTTGGGCATCGAGTAAGTCTGACTCGTAATCACTGGCATCAATTTTTGCCAATATTTCACCAGCTTTGACAAAACCACCTTTAACAAAGGTATCTGATAAATATGTAATTTCACCATTAACTTGTGACACAAGATCGGTATTGTATTTGGGTTGCACCACACCATAAGAGGATACACTGAATGTCATTGGTTGATATTCAATGGCTTCAACTGAGACTAATGGGGTGGTATCTAATGCAGGCTTTTCTTCTGGAGGCTTTTTTAATGCCGATATCCCGACTAAAGCACCCACGCCAAGTCCTAAAACGACTATGGGTAATATGATTTGTTTTCTCGTCGCCACGACACTTCCTCTTTTATCATTGTGTTAGCAATTATTTTGCCATGAGATGCAATCCAATCATGGCGTAATTTAAGGTTATATTAATCTAATTGTTGTCTCGGTGTTATTTCAATGTGTAAACTTGTGTGTCAAATGAGAACAAAATACTTACATTTATACTGTGTTTATAAAGTCGAAGATCATCAACACTAGGATTAGCAGTTATGGCAGAGCCTCGCATTTTAGAAACAACTCGGCTTCAGCTGATACAAATGACACTTGAAGAGCAAGGTTTACTGTTTGAGCTTGATCAAGATGAAGCTGTGATGCGTTTTATCAATGGCGGCCATAAAACCACCATGGAACAAATTGAGCAATATTTCATGCCACGCTTAAGACGTTATCATGATCCGGTTAAGGGATATGGTTTATGGAAGGTGTATCCAAAAGCCGTTAAAGGGATCCCTGAAACATTAGCAGGACAATATCTCGGTTGGATTTTAGTGCGTCCGATGTTCTTTTTTACTGATTCTCCTCATGTTAATGATATTGAATTGGGTTGGCGTTTTAAGAAGATAGCTTGGGGGCAGGGCATTGGTACCGAAGCTGCCAGAGCGGTGGCTGATTTTGTCGCTAGCCATTCAGAAGTCAACGCCTTAAGCGCAATTGCAGATGAAGACAATCATGCTTCAATTAATATTATGACTAAATTGGGAATGTCCTTCGTTAAAAAAGCACCTCATCCAGATGTGCCAGATAACCAACAGGTAGTGTTTTACCAGCGCAAAATTTGAATTACAGTAGACTAAATATTGCGATAGGGTTTGTATAACACAGCTTGTATTTTGAGTTAAAGAGCCATACCTCCAAGATAAGTAACGGGTTTCAATGTTAAATGTTTTTATTATGCTTAAAAAAAATGCCAATCGATTGATTGGCATTTTTATTAAAAAGTCATTTAATTACTTTTTAGCATCAAGATAACGCTCAGCGTCTAATGCGGCCATACAACCTGTACCCGCTGAAGTAATCGCTTGACGATAATGTTGATCCATTACATCGCCACAAGCATAAATGCCTTCAATGCTGGTTTGTGTCGCATTGCCTTGTAAACCGCTATTTACCTTTAAGTAACCGTGGTTCATTTCAAGCTGACCTTCAAAAATACCAGTATTAGGACTATGACCAATAGCAACGAAAACACCAGCGACTTCTAAATCAGTAATCGAGCCATCTTTGGTGCTTTTCTTTTTAAGCCCGGTTACACCCATCTCGTTACCAACCACTTCTTCCAGTGTTTGGTCTAAATGAAGAATAATGTTGCCATTAGCAACTTTATCCATCAAACGGTCGATCAAGATTTTTTCAGAGCGGAAAGAATCACGACGGTGGATTAGGTGAACTTCTGAGGCAATATTGCTGAGATAAAGTGCTTCTTCAACGGCGGTGTTGCCTCCACCGATCACGGCAACTTTTTGGTTACGATAGAAAAAACCGTCACAAGTGGCACAAGCAGAAACGCCGCGCCCCATGAAAGCTTCTTCTGAAGGTAGACCTAAATACTTAGCAGATGCACCTGTGGCAATAATTAATGCATCACATGTGTATTCGCCATTATCACCCTTTAAACGAAAAGGACGTTCAGTTAAGGTCACTTCGTTAATATGGTCAAAAAGAATCTCAGTATCAAACTTCTCGGCATGCTTTTGCATACGCTCCATTAATGCTGGACCCGTTAAGTCTTCTGCATCGCCTGGCCAGTTTTCAACTTCAGTTGTGGTGGTTAATTGACCACCTTGCTGCATACCCGTAATCATCACAGGTTTTAGGTTTGCACGCGCAGCATATACCGCTGCGGTATAACCCGCTGGGCCAGAACCTAAAATTAATAGGTTACTATGACGAGCTTCACTCATTTTAATTCTCCAATTTGATGCATGATGCATGATGCAATTGGCTAAGATTGTAGGGAATTTACCAAAGCGGGTAAAGGCCACAAGTCAGATTGATAGTCGATTGGGCTAATCTAGTGTGTCAATAAATGGTGTCAGTGCGAAAAGTCACCTGACACCTAAAAATTTAATACGCGATATGACAAGAAGGGAGATTATTTTTCTCAAGATAATTCTGATGATAATCTTCAGCGATATGAAAAGTCTGTAAAGGCACGATTTCAGTCACAATATGACGCATTCCCCAGCGTCCGCTTCTGGCAAACGCAAGCTTAGATGCTTCAGCCTGTGCTTTTTGCTGCTTATCATGGAAGAAAATAGTACTTACCAATATCCCCTCCCTGCATATTTAGCTGAGTTGGATTGTGATTTTTCCAAAATACATCCAATAGATCATCATAACTGACAATGTTTTCATCAAACTCGACTTGGACAACTTCGGCATGCCCAGTGGTACCCGTTTTGACTTCTTCATAGGTTATCGCACTATCTTTACCACCCATATAGCCGCATGTCGCGTGACTAACGCCTTTTATTTCGCGGAAAAAATATTCAACACCCCAAAAACAACCGGCACCAAATGTTGCTAACGCCATGACATACCCTTTTCAATTATAGAAGTCTAGATGGCTGTAATTGTGATAAGGTTTAAGACGATATGCAAGTAGAGTTTTTGATAAACAGGAGTTTTTAGGCTAACAATTTAAATTGTTCTAGCATGTGGTAGAATTCAGCTCAGGAAAAACAAGTAAATACCAAAATAATAACAACAGCAAGGAGCGTAAATTGACTTCACCGCTTATGGAAACTCGAGATTTTTTAGCTTTCACCCTAGAAAGCCCGCTTTCTCTGCCGCAGCAATACCATTTTCATTTAGGTAATCATACTCAAGTTGACATACTTGATACCGGAGTGATTGTTTTCACGCCACTTAATTCAACGGCACAATCACCAAAAGACATTGTTTTGTCATGCGCAATTCACGGTAATGAAACTGCACCAATCGAAATTTGTAACCAATTAATTAAATCATTACTTAGTGAAACCATGATTAGCCAACACCGTGTGCTGTTTTTAATTGGTAATCCGCCAGCCATATTGAATAAAACCCGCTTTGTTGAAGAAAACATGAATCGTTTATTCAGTGGTGCTCACTCTAAAGGACAAGGTTTAGTCAATGCTGAACGAGTAAGAGCAAAAGCGTTAGAGCAGTATGTGGCAGATTTTTTTAATCAAGGTCAGGCAGGTGCCCAGCGCATTCATTATGATTTGCATACCGCGATCCGCGCATCCAAACATGAAAAATTTGCAATTTACCCTTATCGTCCTGGCAGAAGTTATAGCGGCGAACAAATGATGTTTTTGGCAGCGTGTGGTGTGGATACCATATTGTTTCACCATGAACCGACCACCACATTTAGCTATTATTCGTCTGAACAATTTCAAGCCGATGCCTTCACGGTTGAATTAGGCAAAGTCATGCCTTTTGGTGAAAATGATATGAGCCGTTTTGAAGACACCAAGCACATGCTCACACAGCTTATTACTCAAGATGTGGTGGCCGTGGCACCTTATCAGCCTTCCAAGTTGAACTTATATAAGGTGTCACGCTCTATTAATAAAAATGCTGAAGACTTTGCATTTACTTTTGCCAATGATGCACCAAACTTTAGTCAATTCAAACAAGGTGAATCATTAGCCATTGAAGCCGGTCAAGATATTAAAGTTGAGCATCAGCTTGAGGCGATTGTGTTTCCTAATGCTAAGGTACCAATTGGTCAGCGTACGGTATTGTGTTTAGTTCCTGCACCTAATGAAGATGTACATTAGACCCTTTTTAATAGGCGTAAAGCAAAATATACAAGCTTGTCGACTAAGATTTGATAACTCGGTTCAGTAAACTATTGTATGGAAGTTTACGTTAACGTAATGTTTGTCGGCGAATTATAATTAGACTGCTACCTTTGAGGTGGCACTTCACAAGAACAAGAGCACATTATGAGCAACGCAACACTGAGCAACGAAACAGTGCATCGTGTCAGCTTTCTTGACAAGGCGTCATTGCACATTCCTATTCTGCGCGTTTTACAGGCAGACGGCACAACATACGAAAATGCTGTGTTACCGGTTATTGATCAAGATCTAGCCGCAAAAATTTATGATACTTGCGTATTTACCCGAGTATTAGATGAGCGAATGTTAGGGGCACAGCGTCAGGGGCGTATTAGTTTTTATATGACCTGTACCGGTGAAGAAGCCGCGATTATAGGTAGCACAGCAGCCTTAGATGACGGCGATGTGATTTTAGCGCAATACCGTGAACATGCCGCGTTACGTTACCGAGGATTTACTACTGAACAATTTATGAATCAAATGTTCAGTAACGAAAAAGATCTTGGTAAAGGCCGTCAAATGCCAATCCATTACGGTAGCAAGGCACTCAATTACCATACCATTTCATCTCCTTTAGCTACGCAAATCCCCCAAGCTACTGGTGTTGCTTATGGGCAAAAGCTCAAGGGTGAACGCAATGTGACCATTTGCTATTTTGGTGAAGGCGCTGCCTCTGAAGGTGATTTTCACGCAGGTCTAAACATGGCCGCGGTACTTAAAGCACCGGTTATTTTCTTTTGTCGTAATAATGGCTATGCCATTTCAACACCAACGGAAGAACAATATGCAGGCAACGGGATTGCCAGTCGTGGTGTGGGTTATGGTATGCACACCATTCGTGTTGACGGCAATGATATGTTGGCAGTTTTAGCCGCGACTCAGCAAGCCAGAGCTTATGCGTTAGAGAATAATGCCCCAGTTCTGATTGAAGCCATGACTTACCGTTTAGGTGCTCATTCATCGTCTGACGATCCGTCAGGTTACCGCTCTAAAGATGAAGAAGCTAAATGGCAGCAACATGATCCGGTTAAACGTTTCAAATTATGGTTAATCAACAAAGGTTGGTTAAATGAAGCTGATGACGTTAAAACCCATGAACAATATCGTGAAGAAGTACTTGCCGCGGTTAAAGTCGCTGAAAAGCTACCTGTACCTCGATTGGATGAAATCATTGAAGATGTGTTGGATAAGCCGACAGCCGTACTTAAAAAACAGCTGAAAGACTTAAAAGAACACATCAACAAATATCCTAAAGCCTATCCGAAAAGTGCAGGGAGATTATAAGCCGTGGCTCAAATGAATATGTTACACGCCATCAATGAGGCGTTATCAATTGCCATGAAAGCAGATGAGCGCATGGTAGTTTTTGGGGAAGATGTTGGCCATTTTGGCGGTGTTTTCCGTGCAACTTCAGGCTTACAAGAGCAGTTTGGTCGCGACCGCTGTTTTAATACGCCGCTTACAGAACAAGGTATTGCCGGATTTGCCAATGGTTTAGCATCACACGGTATGACGCCTGTTGCTGAAATTCAATTTGCGGATTATATCTTTCCTGCATTTGATCAAATCGTCAATGAGGCGGCTAAATTTCGCTACCGTAGTGGCAATGAATTTAATGTGGGCGGATTAACGTTCCGTACCCCTTATGGCGGCGGCATTGCTGGTGGACATTATCATTCGCAATCTCCAGAGGCATATTTTACTCAAACACCGGGTTTGAAGGTAGTCGTGCCGCGTAATCCTGAACAAGCCAAAGGCTTATTATTGGCGGCAATTCGCGACCCTAATCCGGTTATTTTCTTTGAACCTAAACGATTATATCGTGCATCTGTTGGCGAAGTGCCTGAAGGCGATTATCAAATTGAGTTAGGTAAAGCAGATGTCGTCAAGCAAGGGACTGATATTACAGTGCTTGCTTGGGGCGCACAGATGGAAATTGTTGAAAAAGCTTGTGTGATGGCTGAGAAAGAGGGCATTTCTTGTGAAATAATTGACTTACGTACTTTATCTCCTTGGGATATTGATACCGTTGCTAAGTCAGTGAAGAAAACGGGTCGTCTGGTCATCAACCATGAAGCGCCATTAACCGGTGGCTTTGCGGGTGAGATTGCCGCCACGATTCAACAAGAGTGTTTCTTGCATCTAGAATCACCCATCAACCGAGTTTGTGGTTTAGATACACCATACCCACTCATTCATGAAAAAGAATATATGCCAGATGAGCTGAAAACATTTGAAGCTATCAAAGCAACAATGGCATTTTAGGAGTGGTCATGATTAAAGATTTTATTTTACCCGATATCGGTGAAGGCGTTGTTGAATGCGAATTGGTGGACTGGTTAGTTGCTGAAGGTGACACAGTAGTTGAAGATCAGCCCATTGCAGATGTGATGACAGATAAAGCTTTAGTGCAAATTCCTGCGCCTTATGCAGGAGTGATCACTAAGCTTTATTACGCCAAAGGCGAAATCGCAATCGTTCATGCGCCTTTGTACGCAGTAAAAGTGGCTGATGATAGCGTTTCAGATTCCAGCGACACCGCCGTGAATGCAATGGCAGCTGAAGTGACACCGACAGCGGTTGTTTCAGGTGTGATGGTTGAAGATTTTCTTTTACCGGATATCGGTGAAGGTATCGTTGAATGTGAACTTGTCGATTGGCTCGTTGCGGAAGGTGAAATGGTGGTTGAAGACCAACCCATCGCTGACGTGATGACAGATAAAGCGTTAGTTCAAATACCTGCAATGAAAGCCGGTAAAATCGTGAAGCATTATTATCGCAAAGGCCAGCTGGCTAAAGTTCATTCGCCATTGTTTGCGATTGAAGTCGAAAGTGATGTTGTTGCAACTAATTCCGTGTCTCAATCTACACACCAAGTTGTTAATCAGGTGGCTAGCACTGCAGCTTCTATCGAACCTGTGGTTCAAGGTAAAGCATTAGCCAGCCCTGCGGTGCGCCGTTTAGCTAGGGCGTTAGACATCAACATTGCCCAAGTGCAAGGTTCTGGTAAACATGGCCGTGTTTACAAGGAAGATGTAGAGCGTCACCAAAAAGGCGCAGTGGCCAAGATTGCAGTAATCGAACCTGCTGTAAGCAGTGCTGTGGCCTCAACAAGTGTGGCAACGTCTGTTGCAATAGGTACTGATCGCGTTGAACCGATAAAAGGTGTTAAAGCGGTTATGGCAAGAATGATGGTGGAGTCTGTTTCGACTATTCCTCATTTTACCTATTGCGAAGAGTTTGATTTAACAGAACTGGTTGCGTTACGTGAAAGCATGAAGCAGCGTTATTCATCCGATGAAGTTAAACTCACCATGATGCCATTTTTTATGAAGGCCATGTCACTGGCATTGAATGAATTTCCGATACTCAATAGCCAAGTGAATGCTGATTGCACTGAAATCACCTATAAATCGCGCCATAATATTGGTATGGCTGTCGATTCAAAAGTGGGTTTATTAGTCCCTAATGTGAAAGATGTGAATTTAAAATCGATTTTAGATGTTGCTGCTGAAATTACTCGTTTGACGAATGATGCAAGAAGCGGGCGTGTATCTCCAGCTGATTTGAAAGAAGGTACCATTTCAATTTCAAACATAGGTGCATTAGGTGGCACAGTTGCCACGCCAATCATCAATAAACCTGAAGTGGCAATTGTGGCGTTAGGAAAATTACAAACCTTACCTCGATTCAATGCCAAAGGTGAAGTCGAAGCGCGTAAGATTATGCAAGTGAGTTGGTCTGGCGACCATAGAGTTATTGATGGTGGTACGATTGCCCGTTTTTGTAACCTGTGGAAACACTATTTAGAGCAGCCACACGAAATGATGATGGCAATGCGTTAAGCGAGTGAATACAGTAAATAGGTTTAATTATAAAGGACGCTGAATGCGTCCTTTAGTTTTCGAGTCAGTTTTCGTATAATTCTGCCCAAGATCCACACCATTGGAACCGTTATGAGCTTGTCGGCACCGCAAATTAAAACAATTGATTATCCTTTTCCGCCTAAACCTGCTGTTTTGTCTGATGCACAAAAGCAGGATTATAAGGCCCGTATTAAACAATTATTGATTGATCACAATGCCGTATTAGTGGCGCATTATTATACCGATCCTGAAATTCAAGCTTTAGCTGAAGAAACGGGAGGCTGTGTTTCAGATTCATTAGAAATGGCCCGTTTTGGTCGTGATCATCCTGCTAAAACCTTAATTGTGGCAGGTGTAAAGTTTATGGGCGAAACAGCAAAAATTCTCAGCCCTGAGAAAACCATTTTGATGCCGACCCTAGAAGCCACATGCTCACTCGATATAGGATGTCCTATTGAGGAGTTTAGCGAGTTTTGTGATGCCCATCCCGATCACACAGTTGTGGTGTATGCTAATACCTCTGCGGCGGTTAAAGCCCGTGCTGATTGGGTTGTGACATCAAGTATTGCCCTTGAAATTGTTGAGCATTTGGATGCAGAGGGTAAAAAAATCATTTGGGGTCCAGATCGTCACTTAGGGTCATATATTGCCAAGCAAACAGGAGCAGAAATGCTGATGTGGCAGGGCGATTGTATTGTTCATGATGAGTTCAAATCTAACGCATTACTGGAGTTAAAAAAGTTACATCCAGATGCGGCAATTTTGGTGCACCCAGAATCACCTGCAAGCGTAGTTAACATGGCTGATGCGGTTGGTTCAACTAGTCAGTTGATAAAAGCAGCCCAAACGATGGATAACCAAACATTCATTGTGGCTACCGATCGGGGCATTTTTTACAAAATGCAGCAAGCTGCGCCAGGTAAAACGTTAATCGAAGCGCCAACGGGCGGAAATGGTGCAACCTGTAAAAGTTGTGCTCATTGTCCTTGGATGGCGATGAATGGTTTACAAGCCATTGAAGCCTCTTTATCGGATACGGATAAAAGCGGTCATGAAATTTTCGTTGATGATGCATTACGTTTAAAAGCACTTATTCCATTAACACGCATGTTGGATTTTGCTAAAGCATTGAACATGAAAGTGAAGGGCAATGCTTAAACGTTAATACTTGCTGAACATAAAAGCCGACTTATTGTCGGTTTTTTTATGTATCAGAAATAGTGAAAGTAAAATGCACACTAACGCAGATGTTTAGGGTAAACCATTATTTTACGGTCTAAAAATTTAATGCTGTTATCGAGATACCAGGTAGAAAAACGAATAAAAAACAAAAAGCCCCGCGTTATGCGAGGCTTTCTAGAGGCTAAGTTAATCGATCAGATGATTATTTAGCGTTCATTAGTGCGACAGCATTATCTAGCATGCGGTTACTGAAACCCCATTCGTTGTCATACCATGACATAACTTTGACAAGACGACCATTTACACGGGTTTGTGTAGCATCGAAGTTTGAAGAGAATGCATTGTGGTTGAAGTCGATAGACACTAAAGGTTCTTCATTAATGGCCAGTACTTCAGACATTGGAGCTTGTTTAGAAGCGCGGGTTACAATTTCATTGATTTCTTCAACTGTTGTGTCACGTGACGCTAAGAAAGTTAAATCAACTAAAGAAACGTTTACTGTTGGTACACGAACAGCTAAACCGTCAAATTTACCTTGTAACTCAGGTACCACTAACCCAACAGCTGCCGCAGCACCTGTTTTAGTTGGGATCATTGACATTGCCGCAGCACGAGCACGACGTAAGTCAGTGTGGTATACATCTGATAAACGTTGATCGTTGGTATAAGCATGAATGGTGGTCATTAAACCTGATTCAATACCAATTTCATCGCTTAATGGCTTAGCAAAAGGAGCTAAACAGTTGGTTGTACATGAAGCATTTGAAATCACAGTCATGTCTGCTGTTAATACGTCGTTGTTCACGCCATATACCACTGTTGCGTCGACATTCTTACCCGGCGCAGAGATTATGACTTTCTTCGCGCCTGCATTCAGATGCGGCTGAACCGATTCTTTTGAAGTGAAAATGCCAGTACATTCGAATACAACATCAACGTTTAAGTCAGCCCAAGGTAATTTGGAAGGATCACGTTCTTGAAAAGTGAGAATTTTATCACCATTGACGTAAATCGCTTCTTCATCGTGATCAACTTTGGCGTTGAAACGACCATGAACAGAATCATACTTGGTTAAATGTGCGTTAATTGAAGCATCACCCAAATCATTTAAAGCAACGATTTTGATTGGGTAGTTTTTCTCGCTTTCATACAAAGCACGTAACACATTACGACCGATACGGCCATAGCCGTTAATAGCAACACGGATAGTCATCTCATATCCCTCAGTTAAAAATAAATTTGGTGGCAGATAAATCGCCTAGTTGTAAAATTACCAAATTGGTGGGGTTCGTCAAGCTAAATCGGTTCTAAAAGTGCTTTTAGACCCGAAAATTTCGTAATTTATTTCCATTTTGCGTGTTTTGTGGTTTTTGTGAGCAAAAAAATGAAAGTTATTCTTGGGTATTTTCTGGGTTATTAAGCAATGTTGCGCTTGCTGTATTGGCAAAATTGTCACTTTTCAAATCGAGTATCAAAGCTTGCGCTTGTCGATCTAATGCCTGTGCTAACACCTGATTACCTCCTATCAAGCCTAAAAGTTGTTTTTCATCAACCTGATTGTCGGTGAGTAACGTATTTGCTTTAGTGAATAAGTAAACGTATTCAAAATTTTGTTGTTGTTGAAAAATGCTTGCTAGGCCAAGTAACCAGTCAGAATTGAATTTATCAAAACTCGTTTGGGCAAATAAATCACGGTAGATACGTTTGGCCTCGCTGGGGGAAACTCTGACATAGTAGGCCGCAAGTTGATTTAAAATTTGCGGGTCGCTGATCGAATTTTTTTCGTAAGCCGCAATCACAATATCTTGTGAAGGTTTGTCGTTAAAACGTAACCAACGGTAATATGCGAGATAAACATCAGTATTGTTTTTAGTGTATTCACGCAGTTCGCTTAACGTTTGAGTGCTGACAGCAAAAGCACGTTCTCTATCTTGGGTACGTTGAGGATTTAATATGTGCTGAACACCAGCAGCGAGTTCGATACAATTACTGTAGTTTTCAAGATAAATAAGTTGTTGAAACAGTTGTTGTCCCGAAGGTGTTGCAGCTTTCTTGAGTACTAATCTGTGGCGAACAAGATCACCTTTTTCGAATCTGCACCAACTATCTTTGTGTAAATCGGCACAAAGTTCAGGATTATTTTTACAAATCACATCAATATTTCGGTCATTTTCGCAGCCTAAAAGCCCTAAAAAAGCACTTATAAAACTAAATGATGTAATTATTACTAGATTTCGCTTCAAAACTAGCTCCTTTAGGGTATTTGTCTAATAAAATTACATATTTAGCGAAAATTTGTTACTGGCGAAATGCGGTTAATTTCATTACAATGTCGCCGACCTAGCGGGGATATTCCCCACAATACACTAATTATTGGTCTTTTCTTTTTGTTACTCAAACCTTTCTAAAAATATATTAAAGAAAAGTGAGATAAAGGAACCCTACATGAGCGCAGATAAACATCTACAAAGTTGGCAAGAACGTTTCGAAATGGCAGAGGCAATGCAGCCTCTACTTGGTAAGTTATATCGTAACCAAGGTGTTGAGGTTGTGGTATACGGTAAGCCATTATTAAACGCATCGACTATTGAAATCATCAAGTCGCACCGTTTGGTTCGTCGTCATGTGGGTGAAAAATTAAGACTACGTGAAAGTTTCCCATTTATTCAGGCGCTTAGCAAGCTTGCTGTTAAGCACTGCAAAGTCGATATCGGTAAGTTAGCGGTTAACTACTGGCGTGAACATAACGATGCAAGCCAAATTGAAGCTTACATGGCGAATCAATTAGCGCAAGGTATCAACCATGGCGATGATATGCCTGCTCGTGATGTGGTTTTATATGGCTTTGGCCGTATTGGACGTTTACTTGCGCGTTTATTAATTGAAAGAACAGGCAAAAGTAATAAGTTATGTTTACGTGCTATCGTGTTACGTGGTGGTAAGAAAGGTGATTTAGAGAAGCGTGCTAGTTTATTACGCCGTGACTCAGTTCATGGTCCATTTAATGGTTCTGTTGAAGTGGATGAAGAAAACAACGCTATCATCGCCAACGGTACTTATATTCAAGTGATTTATGCGAATTCACCTGATCAAGTGGATTACACTAAATACGGTATTAAAGATGCTTTAATTGTCGATAATACCGGTATTTGGAAAGATGAAGACGGTTTAGGATTGCACTTAAAAAGTCCTGGTGCCTCAAAAGTGTTATTAACTGCACCCGCTAAAGGCGCAATCAAGAATGTCGTATACGGTGTTAACGAGGACGATATTCTTGCAGAAGATTTAATTGTCTCTGCAGCAAGCTGTACCACTAATGCGATCACACCTGTATTGAAAGCGGTTAACGATAAGTATGGTATCGAGAATGGTCATGTTGAAACAATCCACTCTTACACCAACGATCAAAACTTGATTGATAATTATCATAGTGCTGACCGTCGTGGTAGAAGTGCACCATTGAACATGGTTATCACCGAAACAGGCGCAGCTAAAGCGGTTGCTAAAGCGCTACCAGTGCTTGCGGGTAAGTTAACGGGTAACGCTATCCGCGTGCCTACGCCAAATGTGTCAATGGCCATTATCAGTGTTAATTTAAATGCTGAAACAAACCGTGATGAACTAAACGAGTACTTGAAAGACATCGCTTTGTTATCAGAGTTACAAAATCAAATCGACTTTACGGAGTCGACTGAAATTGTATCGAGTGATTTAGTCGGTTCACGTTACGCAGGGGTCATTGATTCTCAAGCGACCATTGCGGATGGTAAACGTGCCATTTTATACGTGTGGTATGACAACGAGTTTGGTTATAGCTGCCAAGTTGTTGGCGTGATGCAAAAGATGCTTGGTTTAACAACGCTATCATTGCCAAAGTAATTTATTAACGTGGCAAGTAAATAAAAGCATCTGCGGGTGCTTTTATTTTTTTTCAGATTTTCTACCATGATTTACACCACTATGGACATTTATAAAGCAGTTGAGCAAGAATAAGATTAAATTGTTATTTTATTGATTGACTCTTAAATTAGAAAAGGTAAAATGCGAACCCGCACTCAGGGGAACTTCGGCAGTAGCTGACAGTTAAACTAAATGCGTAAAGATTCAGCGACATTAGCTCAGTTGGTAGAGCGATACCTTGCCAAGGTATAGGTCATCGGTTCGAACCCGATATGTCGCTCCAA
>NZ_JAPDMX010000018.1 GCF_025971955.1 Shewanella subflava | reverse complement strand
TGTCTGATTTACTGCCGTGGAATGTTGATCTAGGTAAAGCAGAATAAGCTTCACCGGTTAATTGACCGCTTACCTTTCTACCCGTAAAGATGTTCTTGCTAGGCCCTGGTACAGTGGCGCGTATTGTCTGGTGTGCCGAAATCTATCTTGGGCTTCTTGCGGGTCAATATTATGATCTTCACAAAACCAACGCAGCACGTAGAATTGATCAGGGTTAGGAACTAGGCTCGCCATCCATATTGCATGATTGTGCATTTGGTAACTATTTTGACCATGGCTTTGAGTTGAAACTTGAATGAAATCTTCATGTCCGTATGAATTTTGTTTAGCAACGTTGAGGAACATAAGAGCTTTTTCATGTTCGTCTGATTCATTCGTATAAATCTCATCTAATATGCAGTGAACACCGAAATCATATAGTTCTTCAAATACAGATTTTTGGTATGTGTAGTTTTCTAAGTGATCAAAATTAAAACCGTCTAGTTTATTTCTATCAGCATCTGAAAACGTTTTAGACCATAATTTATCATCACCCAACAATGATAAAATGGTCACATTTTCCTTTTCGTGAACAATTGGTATACCTGTGCCTTCTATCTTCTCAATTGAGATTTGATGATACTGCTGAAGAAGAAAACACAGCAAGCCATGTTCAAAATCAGCACTTGCAATCCATACAGCTGAAGCGTTAGAAACCACTCCAAGCATATCACCGAGTTCAATAGAGCGATAAACAGATTTAGTACCATTGTCAGTTGCAACACGTGAATGATAAACAAAACCATGTTTAGAAGCCGCTGCCAAGTATAGGCTTGCTATATTATTGTAGTGCTGGTTATTGCTGTCGATCCATCCTGACCTCTGTATGTCCATAGCTTTACCAATAAACTGTTTACCTTGATTGAATAGAGCTTTCTCGGCTTCTTTGTCGTTTGGGATTAATATTTCAGAGTTGCTAGCCTTGGATGAAATGGCTTGGGTTAACTCGATGAGTTTACTAAGTTCTGCTGGTGGATTATCTGTATCAAAATCTTTGTGTGAAAACTTGACTGTTTGCTCAGGTGACTCATCAATGATAACTAATTTATCTTGAAGTAATTCAGGTACGATATTAAACAGAGTCATGTGAGTGATCATTAGACAACCGCAATAATTTTGCTTTAACTCTGCCATAGCCCGTTCTTTGACTGTCGGTGTCCATTGAACAGTTTCTACATCTTCAGAAACAATCATTAACTTTTGTGTTTCATCGAGTTCAGTTAAGCGATTACTATAAACCTCGTTCAGCACTTTTTTGGTGGGAGCTGAATAGATAATACATTGCTGAGGGTTTTCAGCTAGTCTAGCTTGAATTTGAGATACGATATAACCTGTCTTGTTGCCACCACAACGGCCATTGATTAGATGAATTACTTTTTTATTATTTGTTGTGCAGTTCAACGCCAAGCCCTCATAATAAGTTTACGTGGCGAAGGTTAGCTGAATTTAGATCAACTAACCTCATTTTTGGTATCTAATCCATTAAATGCGCTAATCCGCTAACATCAAGTTTCACATATCGCTGCAACATTCTAACATCTTGATGACCTGATATTTTAGCTACTATGACGTGGTCTATGCCTTGTGAAATAAGTTTACTTAGCTTGTAGTGCCTTAAGCTATGAACAACGCAATGAGGGCACCCTACAGCGTCTGCAGCCACCCTAAATTGGCGAGTGACATAATCAGGTGCCGCATCAAATAACTTGTGTTTACCACTGTTTATAGCCTCGCTGAGGATGGCACAAGCCTTTTTACTCAGTGGTACAACTCTGTCTCGACCATTTTTTGTATTGCGTAAGTAAATTGTTCTTTGGGAAAGGTTGACATCTTGTACAGTGAGCTTAAGTACCTCACTTCGTCTACATGCTGTTTCAGCTAGCAATTCGATGACAGGTTTAACGTTAGGTGGTAGCAACATAATCATCTGATTTAGTTGACTGTCTGTAGGAATAAACTCTCGTACAGTGTTATCTGTGGGTAGGCGAATGTGTTTAAAGTGATCATCAAATCGCATACTTAAATCACGTCTATACCAGTTCCAGCAGCGTTGTAATGCACAAACATCACGTTTGGCTGATGCAGGCTTAACCTTTGCTAATCGCTTGTCTATGAAGCTTCTGATAATTTCAGGGTTTAAGTCAATCATACGATATTGCCCTAGTTCTTTTTTTAAACGTTTAAAGCGGTATTGCTCAGAGTTTACATAAGCTTTTTGATATTGAGCGACATTACGAATGTAATAGTCGATAGCCTGTGAAATTGAGCTATGTAAATGTGGTGCAGAATGGGTTAATAATTGTACGTTCAAAACACTGTTCCTTTTGGTTCATGCAAAGTGACAGTGGTGAAGCAGTAATTTTGAATCAGTGATTAGCTTTGTTTCGGTGATATGTAGCGCAGCCCGCTAGCCAAGCAAGGTGTTTTTTACCTTGCGTAACAGGGGCTTGCCCCGTTCTGTCATGTCAGAAAAGCAAAAAGCCAGCTTATTAGCTGGCTTCTTTAATTTGGTCGGTATGAGAGGATTCGAACCTCCGACCCCTGACACCCCATGACAGTGCGCTACCGGGCTGCGCTACATACCGATTGTGTTACTCGCGAAGTTTCAAATTAATGGGGTAACTTAGCGAGACAGCACTTTAGCAATTGCCAGAGCTAGACGCAAGTACTTCGTTAATCAGCAATTATTGACTGATTATTATCTATGCAACTGATGAGTGATTGATGATAAATCACAACCTAAACCGCCTTTGAAAGCCATTAGTTTTGGTACAACCTTCTGCCTTCACGCATCACTTGAATCAGTTCTGGTGCGCTCATTTTTTTATTTAAACGCTTATTAAAATCGAGATCGTAGATGCGATATTTGCCGTAACGACTCAGCACTGTGATCTCGTTTTCTTGGTAAATGGCAAACTCACGGCTGTTACCTATGTATATCCAAGATTCACTGTTGGGCTCTAGAAGACTTCGGCCTGCACTGTATTCTTCACTGGGAGTAGTACAGCCTAATATTTTGCTTAAAATGGTAGGGGCGATACCGTAGTGACTTGTACGGTAGTTGATTTTGCCTTTAGGCATTTTTGACCAATGAATGATTAGCGGTACTTTGACATTACTTGGTGACAAGTCACGTCGAGCATCTTCAATATCACTGGTGAACACTTGTCCGTGAGTACCCGTTATTAATACTATGGTATTTTCAGGTAGGGTCGGTAAAAGCTCACTGAGTTGGTTATCAATAAATTTTAACGATTGGCGATACTGATTAAACAACACTTTTTGCGCAGGTTTTAGGGGCACTGGCGATTTAACGGTTTCAATACCTAAAAAACCCACTGGTGTATCGTAATCCTGTGGAGCACTTAAATTAACAACACTAAACCAAGGCGTGGTTTGAGTTTGTTGCCATTGGTTAAATGCCGTCATACTTTGAATATCGCTTGTTGCTGTGCCGTCGTCGCTTTCACTAATAATAGCGGTAAAGCCAGCAAACATGGCTCCCATAGAGGCTAATTCAGTGGTTGTGCGTCCGGTAAATAACCCTAATTGGTAACCCTGACGGGTGAGTTCTTGATTCATGACTGGGGCGATGACATCAAAATCTCTTTTATCATTATAGTTACCTTGTAGACCATACATTAACGTAAACATACTGCTGTTAAATTGGGGGCCGCCACTGTGATGCTGCGTAAATGTCAGTGACTCATCGGCATAACGGCTCAAAAACGGCATAGTGACGTCATCAACCATGTCGGCACGCAAACTATCAATGGTCATTACAAGAATATTCGGCTGGGTTTTTTCTCCTTTACACTGCAATGGCACCATTGGGTAGTGTAAGTTTGATGTTGTGTGAGGCTCGGTTTCATTAATGATAACCTGGCTTTCTACACCATGGTTTTCCATAAAGCTTCTTGCGGTGGCAGGGTAAGAAACCGGATAGGCATCATCATAACGGGTTATGTCTGTAACGTTTGCTGCATCGGCCCAAATGTGTACCAAGTGGCTGCTTACAAAACACATGCCGACAAACAGTACCACTTTATTGCCCCATTGTTTCTTTTGAATTTTATCAATTCGCTTCCAGATAAAGTTGGCCGCTGTGAGTTCAATAGCGATAATCGCAAGAGGGGTAATAATATAGGACGTACTGTGCAATAACGCGTTTAAATCTTGCCATGCAAGGTCAAATGCAAATGGGCTTAGGTGGATACCGTAATCGTCGTAAATGATGGTGTCGTATAATAAAATATACAACCCCATAGAGGCGATGAATGCCGCATAACCGCGCAAAATTTTTGAATAGGGCAAAAGCAGGCTGATTGGGAAAACAAACAGCACATAAACAATAAATGCTAAAAAGGTGAAGTGGCCAATTGTGCTGAGGGCAAGGTACCCCCAGCTAATTAGCGATTCAGGTTGACCTACGCTACTGATGTAACGGGAGCCGATAATCATGGCAAGTAAACCATTAAAGAAGGCAAACCAGTGCCCCCAATTAATCAGGCGCGAGACTTTGTCTCGCGTCATCTGTTTTCTGCGCTCGATCATGCGTTAAATCATCCCTAAATTATCAACAGTGGAATAAGGCAAACTAAATTCACAATCAATTAACTACTTAACTGATTGAGTTAACGCTTTAGCAAATTGTTCTGCCACCATTTTGCGCGACTCTGCTGGTACTTTTTTTTCTAATAAGTGCGTTACGCAATTGCCTAACACCATTAAACTGAGATCGGTAGGGGCTTGATGCTTGTTAAGCAGCTCTAACATTTCGGTGATTAGGGCTTCTACTTGAGTGTTACTGTATTTTGATTGAATGGCCATAATTTTTACTAGAGTGAATGAGTTATCAATTAATGCCTATGATAACGGATTTCAATCAAGCTCGCCTCATGTTTTCTGTACCGTCGTGGCTAAAATCGTTATATCATAGCCCACTTCCTTAACAATATCTTGGTCACTGAAGGTTAGCGGATTTATGACGATTAGTATCGAACAAGCCATTATTCATGAAATTTCACTCGACAGTCAGGGGCAAATGGCCTGCAGATTACGTCCACAACCCTTACTGAATAGTCAGGCCGTGGAGGCGATGCTTGAAGAGTTACATCAAACCTACTCAGGCAAAGCGGGTAAAGGTTTTGGCTATTTTGGCGTACCGAATGAAGATGGTGACGCTAACGATGCTTTTGCTAATGCGTTACAGGCATATCGTGATGGTAGATCAGGTTTTGTTGATTTTACTGTTGTCGCGAGTCAATTATTGCAAGCCGAATTAGCTAAATATGATTTTTCACAAGGCGGTTTTTTATTGATGTCTTGTTATTCTGCGATGGCAAGTGATTACTTATTTGTGGCTTTGTTAAGTGCGAAATCATCGATGACTGTATTGGATGATATGGAGTTATCGCAAAATAATCACCTTGATTTGAATAATATTCAGCTAGCGGCACGTATTGATTTAACTGAGTTACAAGCGGATAAAGCTTCAAAAAAATACATTTCGTTTATTCGTGGTAGAGCAGGGCGTAAAGTTGCAGACTTCTTTTTAGACTTTATGGGCTGTGTTGAAGGGGTTAACACCAAAGCGCAAAATAAAACCCTGATTCATGCCGTTGAGGATTTTGTTGCGGGTAGCGAATTAACCAAAGATGAAAGGCAGCAATGCCGGGACAGAGTATTTGAATATTGCGCTGAACGTGCTGAAGTTGGCGCCGATATTGAAGTAAAAGATTTAGGTGACACACTAGCAGACCAAGGCATGGAGTCATTTTATGATTTTGCCTGTGGTGGTAATTATGAATTAGATGATGAGTTTCCTGCTGATAAAGCCAGCCTTAGAAGTTTGAAGAAGTTTTCAGGCACAGGGGGCGGAGTCACACTCAGTTTTGATGGTGGCCATTTAGGTGAACGAGTGATTTACGACCCTATCTCTGACACCATTTTAATCAAGGGTGTACCGGCTAACCTTAAAGACCAATTAGATCGTCGTTTAAAAGGTGAATAAGACTTTAGTATTTGTACAGTGACTAAAGCCGTGAACAAAAAAACATCTATTTTAAATTAAGCACCGACTAAAGGTGCTTTTTTATCACCGATAAAGTGGAAAAATACTGCTTTGAGGTAAAATTTAGGTATAAATCGATTTATTTCACGCTTTTTGCTTTTCATTGAATTTAAAATTAGTAAACTAGCGCCAGTTTATACTCACACCTTTGTGTTAAACATTTGTGTGCACCGCATGTATATGGGGAACTTCTATGATCACCGCTTACGCATATCAAGACCGTAAACTCATTATCACTGAGCTGTCAGTTCAAGACATTTTACCAGATAATACTCTGTGGCTAGACTTATTTAAGCCCAATGATGAGGAGCGTAATTGGTTACGTCGATTTTCAGCTGAGGAAGTGCCCGACGAAGAAGATATTAAAGAAATCGAAGCCTCTGCGCGTTTTTTTCAAAACGAAGATGGCTTACATATCAACTCGTTATTTCCTCAACGAGCGGGTTCGGATGTCCGGGCAGTCAACGTGTCGTTTAACTTGCGTGAGCATTTTTTATTGACCATGCGTGAAGAAGACATAGGCCTCATCCGCTTGCTACGTAACTATATGCGTTTAGGCCGTCTTGAAACCGAAACGCCGGAAGGGTTATTACTTGAACTGTTTACCCTTAAGGTAGATTATTTATCTGACTTAATTGAAGATGTTTACACAGTGCTGGATAATTTAAGCGAACAGGTATTTAGCGACGAAGAGCTTGATGCTGTGTTTAAACAAATTACTTTGCAGGAAGATTCAAACGGTAAAATTCGCCTAAGTTTATTGGATACCCAGCGCTCGTTAAGGCATTTACAGCGTTATTATCGCAAACATTTGTCAGATGAAAACTTAAAAGACATTCGTGAAATGTTGTCAGACATTGAATCACTTATGCCCCATAGCCAGTTTATTTTCGATAAGTTAAAGTTCTTATTGGATGCGGCAATGGGTTTCAGTGGCCTGCAACAGAACAAGATTATTAAAATTTTCTCGGTATCTGCCGTGGTGTTTTTACCGCCAACATTAATTGCAAGTAGCTACGGGATGAACTTCGCGTTTATGCCTGAACTTGCTTGGCAATATGGCTACCCACTCGCGGTAGGATTAATGTTTGCCAGTGCGGCGGGAACGTATTTATTCTTCCGCCAAAAGGGATGGCTGTAGGTTGATTCTCATGCTTTAGCGTTAACGTTCAGCGACAGATTAAACAAAAAACGGACACTCATCAGTGTCCGTTTTTTGTTGGTTAACCTTTGCCAAAGGCATAGCTGATATTGTCGCGTGGACTTAAATATTTGTGTATTTTTTCAGGCAGTGCAGCTGCGGGCAAGCTGCGAACAATGCTCATGCCTTCCTTTTCTAATTCAACAATCGGTGCTTGCGCAACGGGGACAATTGGGTCATAAGCGATGATGGCAGGGTAGAGAATATTGTTAAGATTGACTGACATTACCATCCCAAAATGACCATTAGATAATTCAACGACACTGCCTGGCGGGTAGATCCCTAATAACTTGATCAGCTTTTGTACATATTCTAAATTGAGTTTCTTTTGATAGTTTTTATACAGTAACCCAAGCGCCACGCTAGGTGTTTTCGCTTTAACAAGCAAACTGCCATTACATAGGTTGTCATATTCATTCACTACGGCCAGTAGTTGAGAGAACTTATCCAATTGTTCGGCTTTTAATCCTTGAGGCGTGCCACTTCCATCGAGAAACTCGTGGTGGTTGGCGATCATAGGTTTCGCTTCCTCAGGGAAAGTATCGGCTAATTTTAAAAAATTCAGGCTCATTAAAGGATGCTGTTTAACCAGATTTTCTTCTGGTGTGGACAATGGCACCACTTTATTCAAAATACTCGATGGAATTTTAAGTTTACCGATGTCATGAAATAAGCAACCAATGCCGATTAATTCAATTTCTTCTCGGGTCCAATTTAATTCTTTAGCCATTAACATGCACATCATCGACACATTTAAAGAGTGGTGATGAATAACATCAGATGCTTTGGCATCACTCATTAAGTGCAGAGCAAGATTATCTTCATCTAGTAACATGTTCGTTAGGTTACTGATCAAGTCTTTGGCATCATTAATGGCATTGAGTGGACGACTAGACACTTTACTGACCATTGACCGCATCATTGAAATAGAGCGTTCAAATTGTTTTTCGGTTTTCTTAATGTTGCGCTTCAGTTGTTGTTGTTTTTCAATTCGCTCGGATTTGTAATCAAGCATTTCTTGTCGGATCCCCTCTAAGGATGCCGTATCAACAGGGGCTGTAGCGTTTTGGTTCTCAGTCGTTGTTGGCGTAATCTCACTTCGTTGTGGGTCGTACAGTACTTCTTTTACGCCTAAGGATTTGATTAATTCAATTTGCGTTTGTGAGGTAATTTTGAACTTGCTAAACAGAAAAGGGTGATCTTTCCAGGAGACTGGCAGGCTGACATAAACTCCTACTTTCAGTTCTGAGACGGCAATTTTTACATTTTTTTTCATAAAGATGGGTGATTAGGCTCAGGTCAAATGCATTCAAAAAAAGGGTTTCACTTCAGCGTAGTATAAAACTTTGTCTGACTTTACAAATTGATCACTTACATGCAGCATATTAACATTAACTTTATAAATTAAGCAGTGAAATATGGACTTTATTGAAGTATATCCCAATGCAATTAGCGATGAGCTATGCGATAAATTGATTGAGGCGGTAAAAAATCATCCAAGTGTGATCCAGGGCATTACGGGCAATGGTGTTGATGTCTCAAAAAAGTTAAGCCGAGATTTAATGTTAGATCCCCACCCTGATTTAGCCGATCTAAGGAATGAATTGCTGCAATTGACACTTGCGAACAGTGTGGAATATTTTAAAAAGTATGCCTTAGCCTTAATGGGGGCGGTTTCTGTGTCGGTGAAGGATGAACATGGCCATGCAGTAGCGTTGCAACCTGACAATTTCGATACATTGGGCGCAGATAAAGTTAATGCTATTGTGCGTTATTTATTTCGCAGCGGCACAATTAATGTGCAACATTATCAGCAGGGTAAAGGTGGCTATCCACATTGGCATTCGGAACAATTTCCTCAGCAAGGTCACAATGAAGCATTACACCGCGTTGTACTGTATATGTTTTATTTAAATGATGTGGAAGAGGGCGGAGAAACGGAATTTTATTATCAGCAACGTAAAATAAGCCCTAAGAAGGGCACTATGGTGATAGCGCCAGCCGGCTTTACCCATAGCCATCGTGGTAATGTGCCTATTAGTGGCGATAAGTTTATTGCGACATCTTGGATTATGTTTAATCGAGCCGAGCAATTGTATGCTTCGATTTCACCGAGTCAGTAAGGCAAAAACCATTAACTCGTGTAAGGCAGCTCAATAATAAAAGCTGCTCCTTGCAGATGGCTGGTTTTAATTTCGAATGAGCCACCATAGCTGCTGACGAGTTCCACACACACGGCTAAACCGATACCTTGCCCTGCGTACTGCGTATCAGCGCGTCCCCCCCTTTGAGTCACTTTTTGACGGTAGGTTTCATCAACACCCGGACCATCATCGTCTACCTGTAACTTCAGTAATCCATTGGTTTGTTGTTGTGCCGTGATTTCAATGGTACTGATGCAAAACTTGGCGGCATTTTCAATCAAATTGCCACACAGTTCCATTAAATCGCCCTTACTGACCGGAAACGCTAAATCATTAGGGCAATGTAATATGAAGTTGATATTTTTACTTTGATACAGCTTAGATAACATTTGAATAAGCTGATCAAGAATCGGTTTAATGTCAGTGTGTTCTTTTAATAATCCCTGTCTACCCATCATGGCGCGTTTTAGTTGATACTTAACAAGGTGGTCCATGTCTTGGATTTGCTGCTGTATTTGCTGGTCCTTGTCTTGCTGTGTCAGCGATGAATCATCAATCAATGCGATACTTGCCGCCAAGCGGGTTTTTAAGCTGTGGGCAAGATCATTCATGGCATCTTGATAACGACTTTGGCGCTGCTGACTTTGAATAATTAATTGGTTTAATGCCTGAGTGATTTCTTGCAACTCAACCGGGTAATCATCGGACAAACTTTGTTGCTTGCCTTGCTTTAGCTTCAATAACTCTTGCTTTAATTGCTTTAGCGGTAGCATTCCCCAGTAAGCGGCACTGATTAACAAAAAGATGGCGGCACCAAGGACAATGGCTAAACGAAAATAGGTTAAGCGATTGAACTTTTTTAATTCAGCAATGATGTTTGCTGCATCTTTTAGGATTAATAAATGGAATGCTTTACCATCAATAACCGTGCTGAGTTTAAACACCAGATATGAGGGTAATCCATCAAAATCAAGATAGTAGGCTTGATAATCATCTTTGATGTCTAAATATTTTTCGCAAATATCCGTAAGCTGTAAATCTTTTGCCAGTTGTGAGCGCCATAGGCTGGTAAAATGATCATTACAGGTCGCCATAATGTAACTGGTTTCTATGTTGTCATTATCTTCGGCTTGAGTGATGGGGATTAAGTTGTTTTCACGAAACTCAGCCGCAATAACCGGTAGCTCTGCAATATATTCAGCGGTAATTTGGGCGTAACGATTTTGGGCATGTAATACTGTAACCAGCCAAGCAAAGCCAAAGCCCACTAGAGCGATGATGCTCAAAGACGTTACAAACATTCTTGTTAATAAACGTTTTTTCGGTTTGTATATTAATTGCATGGTAAGTTAAATTTATACCCTTGGCCGCGAATGGTCATAATGGCATCTTCAATGCCACCATTGGCGAGCTTTTTGCGTAACCGACTGATCATCACTTCAATCGTGTTGGGGTCGCCCTCTTTGTCACCGTATACGACATCTAATAAGCGTTGTTTAGCCACGACTTCATTACAGTGGCGCATTAAGTATTCCAATATGTTGTATTCGAAGGCTGTAATGTCCAAATGTGCTTCATTCAGGTTTACCTGTTTGCTGGCTAAGTCAACAGATAAGGTGCCACAGCTGATCATGGGTTTAACAAACCCCGCGCTTCGCCTTACCAAGGCATCTAGTCTGGCAATCAACTCTTCTTTTTGAAACGGTTTTACTAAATAGTCATCCGCGCCTGCATTTAAGCCTTCTACTTTATCTTGCCAGTTGATTCTTGCCGTTAAAATCAACATTGGGGCTGTCACTTTGGCTTCTCGTAATGACTTAATAAGGCTGATCCCGTCTTGATCTGGTAACCCTAAATCGATTATTGCGATATCAATCGGATAGTTCGTTGCCTGAAAGAAGCCCTCTTTGGCGGTAGCGGCAACCTGTACCTGATTGCCAAGCTCAGTGAGTTGCACGTCTAAATGATGAGATAAAATGGCATCGTCTTCGATCACTAAAATCCGCATGTGCAACTCCTTTTACTGCAAATATGGTTACTGTAAATAAACGAACTCGTGAGTTAAAAGCTGCTTATTAAGCTGATGGCAATGGTAAAAGACACTCCGATAAAAATGATGCCCACTAGCCCATCAATAATATGGCTAATACCGAGTAATTTTAGTTGAATATTGGGTTTGGATAATACCATGGCTAATAGAGTAAACCATATCAACGATAAGCAGAACAACAGCAATGTTGCTGTGGTTTTGGTCGCGAAGTTAACCTCAGGGGTGATCAGTACGGTAAATAATGTGATAAAGAAAATTAATGCTTTAGGGTTAAGTAAATTAGTTAACAAACCGACTTTAAAACCGTTAAACACTGACTTTTGTGGAGCGTCAGCAATCACCGAGGCAACAGTTTGAGAGGGCGCATCCGTTGAAGCTGCAATAGCTTGAAAGCGCCCTATGGCTGATTTCAGTGCTTGAATGCCCATCCAGGCTAAATAACTCACTCCGACACATTGAACTAAGGTGTAGGCAAGCGGAGATTGACGGATCATTAAACTGATCCCCAGCAGTGATAATAGTGTGTGGATTAAAATGGCTATTGAAATGCCCAACGCGCATGCTATAGCGGTTTGTCGATGTTGTTGGGTGGCCATTTTTACAATAATAGCGAAATCAGGCCCTGGACTTATTAATGCGATGCAATGGATAACAGCTAAGCTAGCTAATAGGGTAAAGTCCATTTATGTTCCTGATTGTAATATAATTGTTTTGATATTTATAAAGTAAAAATAAAAAAGGCGCAACCAGTGCGCCTTTGAAAGAATGCCTAACATCGTTAGATTTTTGAATTTGCTTTCAGATTCAACACTTGTTCTTCAAAGCTGGTTGCAGCTTTACCTGCTTGTGAGTCGTTGAAAACTTCCTCGCTGAATGCCCCTTCGGATTTGGCAATAATAACCGTTGCAACGGTATCGCCAGTAACGTTGACAGCGGTTCTTAACATATCCAATAAACGGTCTACACCAATGATCAAGGCAATACCTTCTACAGGCAGCCCGACTTGGTTTAATACCATCGCAAGCATGATCAAGCCCACACCAGGAACACCCGCGGTACCAATTGAGGCTAAGGTTGCTGTCACAACAACCATAGCATAATCAGTTAAACTCAGTTCGATACCAAACACTTGAGCGATAAATACGGTCGCCACACCTTGCATAATCGCAGTACCATCCATATTGATGGTTGCACCAAGTGGTAATGTAAACGAAGCAATTTTGTTATCGACACCCATACGATGCTCAGAGGCCTCAATCGTTACCGGTAACGTGGCATTTGAACTTGCTGTGCTAAATGCGAATAATTGTACGTCGCGCATTTTACGTAAAAACATTAATGGGTTTAATCCAGAAAACACTTTTAACAGTGCTGGATAAACCACTAGCGCTTGAATTAACAGCACTGCGACCACTAGGAAAAAGTACTTTACAACACTGCCGAAGGTTTCCATTCCCAACGTTAAACTCAATTTCGCCATTAACGCAAATACACCATAAGGTGCTAACTGCATGACTAAGGTAACAACGCGCATGATGATTTCGTTTAAATCGTTGAAGAACAGAGCAACTCGCTCACCACGTTCACCGATATGGGAAATAGCAAAACCAAAAATCACCGCAAATAAGATAATTTGCAGCATGTTACCTTGTGTCATTGCTTGAATTGGATTGTCAGGAACAATATTGATGATCACTTCAGATAAGCTTGGGGCTTCTTTAGCAGTGAACTCCATCGTTGAACTCACTAAACTGGCATTGCCAGGGTGAATCAAAATGGCGGCAATAATCGATATCGTTAATGCAATAGCCGTAGTGAACAAGTAAAACGAAATGGTTTTACCGCCTAGTCGGCCCAGTTTTGAAGGGTCGCTTAATGAACAGGTACCACAGACTAAAGAAACAAACACTAACGGTACGACTAACATCTTTAAACTGGAAATAAATATTGCGCCGATAACGTGCAATAATCCTTCTGTGATGTAATCTTTAACAAATAAACTATCAGGCAAAAGGTTTCGTAGCAGCAAGCCAAGTAAAATACCTGAAGCCATGCCAATTAAAATTTTACTCGTAAGTCCGAGCTGTTTTTTATTGCTCACAATCGATCCTTCCAATTATTTTTCTAAGTATTTGGGGGCTAACCCGTTAAAGCCTAGCAGGAAAGGGGGACTTATGAAATGGTATAAAGGTTAAAGTTTATGTCTAAATGTGCCGATTAAAGTGGTTAGGTTGTGGCATAGTTATCAGATATTTGTGTATTATTGTTTAATTGGTAACTATTATAAATCATAAGTATTATTCTAATGTAACAGGGAGCCTGACAATGAGGTCAGCAATTAAAGTTTATTTAGCACTAATTTGTTCATTTTTACTCTTCGCCTGTGGTGGCGGTGGCAGCATTACCGATGACGGTAATGGTGGGACACCAACGCCAGTAACAATTTCTATTGCTCTATCTATCGATAACACGCAAGTCTCTGTTGCTGAGCCCGCAACAATTACCGCTACAGTTGTCGATTCGACAGGTAGTCCGGTCAGCACTCTTGTCAGCTTTGAATTAAATGATGACAGTTATGGTACGTTTTCTCCTGGCACGGGTCAGGTATCTACCAATGCTGATGGTGTTGCAACGGTTATTTTGAATACAGCATCAGTCAATACGGGCGCAACGGTCACCGCGACAATCAGCTCAGGTGAAACAGCATCATTAAATATCACCATGGTGGGTGACGGTGGTGAAGCTGGCGGTGGTGCTCAAGTTTCTTTAGTATTAACCGATACCTCAGGCACGCCTGTACAGACTATCAGTACATTATCTCCGGGTAAGTTAACCGCTACCGTAACAGGTATCAGTAAGCCTACTATTGTGACTTTTGAATCAGATATTGGTGACTTACCCATTAAAACTGCGGTGACTAACTCAGCAGGTAAAGCCGTTGTAGATATTTATGCTGGCAGCGCGTTAGGCGCCGGAGAAGTTAGAGCAACGTTACCTACAAATGAAGTGGGTAAAACCATAGTTGTTGTTGGTGCAACCAATGTCGTGATGGGCAGTGGCTCGGATACTTCTTTTGTAGCGGGTAAAGCGGAAGTTAGTACTGCAAATTTATCAGCTGGTGGCACTGCAACAATTACAGTTCGTATTCAGGATGAACAAGGGCAACCGTTCAATCAACCTGTTGATGTAAATTTTTCATCAACTTGTGCAACTAAAAATCCGCCACAGGCCGAGTTAAGCTCTCCTGTTTCATCAAGTAATGGTGTGGCAACGTCAACCTATCTTGCCCAAGGCTGTGTCGGTGAAGACCAAATCAATGTAACCGCAAATGCAGGTGGGATTAGTTTGTCCGCTGTTGGTACGATTAATGTTTTACAAGCGGATGTGGGCAGTATTTCATTTGAGTCAGCTGCTCCTGAAAATATTGGTATTTTAGGCACGGGTGGTATTGAATCATCTACGGTTAAATTTAAAGTTCTGGATAAAAACGGTAACCCTGTAAGTAATCAATCCGTGTCGTTTAAATTGAATACCGCTGTTGGCGGTGTTGCGATAACCCCAACAATAGCCACAACCAACAACCAAGGTATTGTGCAAACGGTTGTTACCTCAGGCACAGTAGCAAGTTCACTTCGTGTTACGGCAACGGTTGAAAATGGTGCCGTTCCTGCGATTACTAGTCAGTCGAAGCAGTTAATTATTTCAACAGGTATTCCAGATCAAGATAGTTTCTCATTATCAGCTGAAGTATTAAATGCGGAAGGCTGGGATATTGACGGCACTAAAGTTGTTGTGACTGCGCGTTTAGCTGATGCCTTCAATAACCCTGTTCCTGATGGAACAACAGTATCATTTACTACTGAAGGCGGTTCTATTGAAGATGCGTGTCAAACAGTAAAAGGTGCCTGTTCAGTCAATTGGACTAGCCAACTACCTCGCCCTGAAGGTGCGGTGCTGATTGATGGCACTGGCGCTATGGTGCGTAACCCAATGTCGGCATTATCTTATGATGCAGCATTAGGTTTGTATGGTAATTTTTATGGCCAAAAATACGGCGGCCGTGCAACGATTACCGCGACAGCAATCGGTGAAGAATCTTTCCCTGATTTAAATGGTAATGGTCGATTTGATGCCAATGAGTTGAATGAGTTTAAAAATGGCGTTGATGTGACGGGTCAAGCGTTTGATTTAAATGATGCCTTTAATGACTATAACGAAGACAAACTATTTAACCCACAACAAGTGGGGGGCCAGACCGGTGGCACATTAGAAGAGCTGATTGATTTTAATTCAAATGGCATCTTCGATGTTAAAGATGGTTTATATAATGGTGTGTTATGTTCATCTCCTGCACATGCGGGTTGTGCCGATGGCACCAATAATTCTAAATCATTATATGTTCGTCGTAGTTTAGTGATGGTGATGTCAGGCAGTACGGCCTATGCAACAGAGTCAAGCCAGATATTAATCGATGATAGAGATGGTCAGCATTTAGGCGGCAATATTACTATTGTGGGTAAAGGGTCTGCTTCTGTGTTCTTCACTATTTCAGATTTACACAATCAGCAAATGCCAGCGGGCACAATCGTCAGGTTCAAAACCTCAGCGGGTTCGGTTGTCAGTGCCAGTGAATATGTATGGCCAAGCACTAACTATAATGGCGGTCGAGATTTTGGGGTGACCATTAAAGGTGAAGATGAGCCAAACACTGGGGTGTTTTTAGTTGAAGTAGAAACACCAGGCGGGACAGTGACAGAAGTTGTAGCGATTGGCGTGACAATTCTGTAGCACATCTGTTGTTTCCAAACGATATAAAAAGGCGCATTTTGCGCCTTTTTATATACCCATCAGAGTCAATAGGTATTCAGAAATAGCGAAGAAAACAAGCATAATAACAAGGAAGGTTTTTATGCTAAGTCTTCATTATATAATCTGACAAGTTAACATAGTTATCTTATATTTCAATAGGTTAGGTTAAGTTGTTAATTATCACTATGGGTCTCATTTGTGTCTAGAAACACGCCTTAATACCCATAAAAATGCCGCGGTAATAAACGGCGGCATGTTCATCTACTTGAGTAGCAAATATCAATTACTTTTGGAACTGATAAACACTACCTAGTTTCAATATCTGCGTTAATTCATCTAACGCTGTGCGAGACTCAATAATCAATTGTGGGTCGGCTAAGTCTGCTACCGTTAATGTGTCACGGTAATGTTTATCTACCCAGGTATTTAATCGGCCAAATAACACGTCATTCATCAACGTGTGCTGATTAACGGCGGCAACTTCTTGTTCATTCATTGCCACCCGCAGACGTAAGCAAGCGGGACCGCCACCATTTTGCATGCTTTGTTTTACATCAAAATATTTGACTTGCTTAATTGGCGTGCCTAATGTGGTTAGCTCATTTAAATATGCAAACACGGCTGGATTTTCCTGGCAATCAGTGGGGGCAATGATGGCCATTTCACCATTTGGCAAGGTGATAATTTGAGTATTAAATAAGTAACTTTTTACGGCATCATCAATCGATACTTGTTCTGTCGACACTTTTACAAAATGTACTTCAGCGTTCATTTTTCTACGGATCTCTGCAAATTTGGCTTCGGTATCTAAAAATGCTTGCTCGTGATAAAACAACACATTTTGGTTACCAACAGAAATCACATCGTTATGAAACACGCCTTGGTCAATGACCGCTGGGTTTTGTTGCATAAAAACACAACTTTCATCTTCTAATTGATGTAATCGAGCGACCGCTTGAGAAGCTTCTAATGTTTGACGGGCAGGGTACTTAGCAGGTTTTGGTGCATTAGGATTGGTGGCACTTTGACCATATACAAATAACTCTACACCCGCTTTACCATAATCACTGCATAAACGCGTGTGGTTAGCGGCACCCTCATCACCAAAGTTGGCATGCTCAGGTAAATGCAGATGATGTTTGAAGTGACGATCATTATTAAATGTGGCTTTTAAAATATTACCCGTTGTTAAAGGTTCAATACTTCTGTGCAATTTATCCACAAGGTTGGCTGGCGTGAAATGCACTTTGCCATCTCGGGTGTCAGCAGAAGGAGACACTGTTGCGGCATTGGCGGTCCACATGCTTGATGCGCTACAACAAGCGTTAAGTAAAGTAGGAGCCTGCTTAGCTGCTTTTTGCACTACTTCGGCGTCAGTTCCGTTAAATCCAATTCTGCGCAGTGTATAAAGGTCTGGGCGCTCTTGAGGGGCAAGTACACCTTGCACCATACCTAAATCGGCAAGGGCTTTGGCTTTTTGTAATCCTTGTTTGGCGGCACCTTTAGGGTTAGAGGCTTGGGCAGCATTAGAATAAGACGCCACATTGCCAAAAGATAAACCAGCATAATTGTGTGTGGGCCCAACTAAGCCGTCAAAGTTTGCTTCAAATTGCTTCATGGCTAATCCTTCTTGATTATAGTTATTGTGATTTCGACATGGAAATAACGTTAAATTTGCATGTAAGAAATGACGAAATTACCGCAAGTATACGCAAGCTAAGCAGGTTAACAAACTGTTGGTTTTTTGTGCTTAGAGCCATTTTTGACTAAAAATGCACTCAATTGCCTTTCAAAACTGATTTATTGAGAAATTAGTTTTAAAAATCGCATATTATTTTTTCCATTTTTTTATTTTGGTAGAAAAATCACTCACAAATGCACATAAAAAGCAGATTTACTTGAAACTCTTGTCCTAACACTCTATATATGGAATCAATTTTGTTACTTTCTGAGACTATTTGGCGCAAATCAAACTATGGGTAAATCGTTAGTTATTGTCGAATCGCCGGCCAAAGCCAAGACTATTAATAAATATCTTGGTAAAGAATTCATCGTTAAGTCGAGCGTAGGTCACATCCGTGATTTACCGACTTCGTCCACTTCTGATGGAACTCCACCAGCTAAAACGGCTGCTGAAGTTCGTAAGATGTCACCTGAAGCTAAAGCTAAATATAAGCAGGCAAGAGATAAACAAGCGCTAGTTAGTCGTATGGGGATTGACCCTGAAAACGGCTGGGTAGCGAAATATGCCGTATTGCCGGGTAAAGAAAAAGTGGTCAAAGAGTTAAAGACCCTTGCAGAATCCGCTGACCAAATCTATCTCGCAACCGATTTGGACCGTGAAGGAGAAGCTATCGCCTGGCATTTACAGGAAATTATCGGTGGTGATGCTTCACGGTATCAACGAGTGGTATTCAATGAAATTACTAAAACAGCCATTCAAGATGCGTTTAGTAAACCGGCAACATTAGACACCAATATGGTTAACGCGCAACAAGCTCGTCGTTTTCTCGACCGCGTTGTTGGCTTTATGGTTTCTCCATTGCTTTGGAAAAAAGTGGCAAGGGGATTATCGGCCGGTCGTGTACAATCGGTTGCGGTTAGATTAGTTGTTGAGCGTGAAAGTGAAATTAAGGCATTTGTGCCTGAAGAATTTTGGGACATCCATGCGGATTTAATTACCAGTAAAGCTGAACAGCTTAAAATGCAGGTGATGAAATACCAGTCAGCCGCTTTTGAACCGATTAATGAAGCCCAAGCTAAAATTGCTGTCGATGCCCTAAAGGGTGCATCTTTCAAGGTTACAAATCGTGAAGATAAAGCAACATCAAGCAAACCTTCAGCACCTTTTATTACATCTACATTACAACAAGCTGCAAGTACGCGTTTAGGTTTTGGCGTAAAGAAAACCATGATGATGGCGCAACGTTTATATGAAGCAGGGCATATTACTTATATGCGTACTGACTCGACAAACTTGAGTCAAGAAGCGCTTGATAATGTACGTGAGATGATCAGCAAAGAGTTTGGCGATAAGTATTTGCCTGCTGATCCTATTCGTTATGGTAGTAAAGAAGGCGCACAAGAAGCGCATGAAGCGATTCGTCCATCAAATGTGGCCATTCAATCGGCTACACTATCGGATATGGAGCGTGATGCGCAACGTCTTTACGAGTTAATTTGGCGTCAATTTGTGGCGTGTCAAATGACACCAGCACAATATGATGCAACGCGATTAACTGTCGTTGCCGGTGATTACGAATTAAAAGCCAGCGGACGCACATTACGCTTTGATGGTTGGACGCGTGTTCAGCCGCCAATGAGTAAGAAAAATGAAGATACTAGCACCTTACCTGTTGTAGAGGTTGGCGATAGTTTAACGCTTGAACAAATACTGCCTAAACAGCATTTTACTAAGCCACCTGCGCGTTATGGTGAAGCATCATTAGTCAAAGAGTTAGAAAAGCGTGGTATTGGCCGCCCTTCGACCTATGCAACCATTATTTCAACCATTCAAGACCGAGGTTATGTGCGGGTTGATAATCGACGTTTCTTTGCTGAGAAAATGGGTGAAATCGTTAGCGAGCGTTTAGTTGAAAGCTTTAAAGACTTAATGAGCTATGATTTTACTGCCAGCATGGAGCAAACATTAGACGATGTTGCCCAGGGTAAGCTGGATTGGAAAAAAGTGCTTGATGGTTTCTATGGTGATTTTACCAAGCAATTATTACTGGCTGAATTGGATCCAAGTGAAGGTGGTATGCGCCTAAACGATCCGGTATTGACTGATATTGAATGTCCGACATGCCAACGTAAAATGGGTATTCGTACCGGTTCTACCGGGGTATTCCTTGGGTGCAGTGGTTACGCATTACCCCCTAAGGAACGTTGTAAAACCACGGTAAATTTAACCTCTGGTGATGAAGCCATCAGTGACAATGAAGATGCGGAAACCGATGCACTTCGTGCTAAACATCGTTGTGGTAAATGTGGCACTGCGATGGATTGTTACCTGATTGACGAATCGCGTAAATTGCATGTCTGTGGTAATAATCCAAGCTGCGACGGTTATGAGATTGAAAAAGGTCAATTTAAAATAAAAGGTTACGAAGGACCGCTGATTGAGTGTGACCGTTGTGGCCATGATATGGAATTGAAAAACGGCCGCTTTGGTAAATATTTTGGTTGTACCAACAGCGAATGTAAAAATACCCGTAAACTCCTTAAAAATGGAGAAGCAGCGCCACCAAAAGAAGATCCTATCTTCCTACCTGAACTGAAGTGCTCCAAGTCAGATGCGCACTTTGTGTTACGTGATGGTGCTGCTGGAATATTTTTAGCGGCCAGTACCTTTCCTAAGTCGCGCGAAACCCGTGCACCCTTAGTGGAAGAGTTAGTAAAATACCGTGATCTGCTTTGGGATAAGTATGCATTTTTAGCCGATGCGCCCGTTGAAGATGATGACGGAAATAAAACCGCGGTTAAATTTAGCCGTAAAACCAAAGAGCAATACGTTGCGACAGAGGTTGATGGTAAAGCGACCGGCTGGTCTGCCAGATATGTGGGTGGAAAGTGGGTGAGTGAATCGACTAAAACCCCAAAGAAGAAAGCTAAAAAATAAGTTAACTGCTGTATGAATGAGTAAAAGCCATCATTTTTGATGGCTTTTTTTATTCGGTAAATAAATTTAACAGCGACTAGGGAGTGAACTAAAATATGTGTATGAGTTAATTAAAGCGGGTCGTTTAATGTGATCTTTCGTATTGTTGTTTTGCTTACTTTGTGGCTATTAACGGAGTTTGCTGTTGGGCAAGACACTTTTACTAATGACAAGGTGAATACCGTGCAAGCCGTTGGAGACTTTGAGGTGATTGCGGTCGAATATCCCCCCTTTACCACTATGGGGGAACCCGAACACGGTATTAATTTTGTGTTACTTGATAAGTTAATGACAAAGTATGATATTCATAAACCGATCCCCTTATTTTTACCTCCCGCTCGAGCACAACTTCAAGTGCAGTCAGGTAAATGGTGCTTAAGTTTTTTCCCTCCACCGAAATACTTACTCAGTACTTTTTTGCCGTTAAGCGATCAAAAAGTCATTCTGGGATTATTTCGCCGTACTGAATCTTCAAACTTTGATTGGCAACATCTGTCTGAACTTAAAGGGAAGAAGCTCGCGCTCATGCGTTACAAGCATGAAGGCCCATTCCAGAAACAGTTTATTGATGCCGGCATTGAAATAATACAAGTGGAGTCGTTAGCACAAGGCTTTAAAATGTTACAGTACAACAGAATTGATTTGGTTTTTTCAAACCAATTTCCTGATTTTTTTAAGCAACTACCTGAGTCCGAACGTGAACTGTTTCAGTTTTCTAAGACGTCGATATTAGAAACAAATGTGGGTGTTTATATCAATAATAACTGTTTAGAAATTTATCGGCCATTGCTTTCTACCCCATAATCATGTTGTAAAAATCACCAGTCACCTTGATTAATCCGCATAAATTATTTTTTTAATCCCCTAATGTGGTAATTTGTTCGTTTGATTTTTTAAAACGGTAGATTTGATGATTGTTGGTTTTGATTACGGAAGTGCTAACTGCTCGGTGGGAATGTGGGAAAGTGGACAAGTCAAACTACTCCCTTTGAGTATTGATTCTAACTATCTACCATCAACACTCTATGCAATGGACCGAGAGCTTATAGCTGAAGCTGTTTACCTTGGATTAGCTGATGAGTTAAAAGCTGAATATTCTCATTTACGCAGTGCGCAATTAATACGAGCTAAGCAAGTTCGCCATGAACTCGATTTACTCGCTGATGAACAAGTTGTGTTTGTCGGTCAATCAGCCATAGATGCCTATTTGGAAATGCCCGAAGAGGGCTTTTATGTTCGATCACCCAAATCATTTTTAGGGGCAACAGGTTTACGCCCTGAACAAGTCGCCTTATTTGAAGATATTGTGACTCTGATGATGATGCACGTTAAGCAGTTGCTTGACCAACAACTGAATGCTAAGGGCCTGCCGAGTGCCTCCCATGCGATGATAGGCCGTCCAGTTAACTTTCAAGGCATTGGTGGAGAGCAGAGTAATCAGCAAGCTGAAGCCATATTGACCTTAGCCGCGAAACGGGCAGGGTTTATTGAGGTTGGTTTTTTGTTTGAACCATTAGCCGCCGGTATGGATTTTGAATCAACCTTAGTTGATGCCGCTAATGTATTAGTTGTGGATGTCGGCGGGGGAACAACAGATTGCTCATTAGTCAAAATGGGTCCAGAGCGAATGAGCACTGGCCAACGAGATAAAGATTGTTTAGGCCATAGCGGTCAACGTATTGGTGGTAACGATTTAGATATCGCCTTAGCCATGCAAGGATTTATGCCAAGCTTTGGTAGTGACAGCAAAATGCTTGATGGTAAGCCGATGCCATCAAATCTATTTTGGAATGCCGTGGCAGTGAATGACATTAGCGCCCAGCGTGATTTTTACCAATTAGCGAGCAAAAAGTTAATTGAAATGTTGGTGAAAGAGGCCCAATCCCCCCATTTACTTAATCGACTGCGTATATTGCAACAAAACCAAATGAGTTTTCAATTAGTGCGTCAGGCTGAATTAGCTAAAATAGCCTTAACTCAAGCCCCCGTCCATCAGGCATTTTTGGCTTTTATAGAAGATGATTTTTCGGTTGAGGTCAGTGTTGAGCAGTTTGAGCAAGCTATAACACCTTCGTTAGATAAAGTGAGCCAATTAATGCAACAGGCAATGACCAGTCTTGATGTTGATGGTAAACGTTTAAATAGCCCTGATATTGTGTATATTACTGGAGGAACGGCACGCAGTCCGGCTATTTATAATCAAATTGCTAAAGTTTATCCCGATGCAAAAGTGGTAGTGGGTGATCATTTTGGTTCAGTCACTGCGGGATTAACCCGTTGGGCACAACAATATTTTAAGGTAACTCAATGAACATGAAATTAACGTTATTATCCGTTGTTACACTGGGCAGCATGTTACTGGGTTGCAGTGACGATGTAGGCAAAGTCAGTTTAGGGTTGTTTACTACTAAAGATGTGATTATCGATGCGAAACATGACCCTAAAATTCCTGGTGTAACTTGCCATATTAGTCGAATTAAAGCCGATTTAGATTTTGCCGACCCATCCGATATGGGGATCAGTTGCCGTCAAACAGGGCCCATTAGTGCCAATGATCTTGCTGACATTGATATGAGTAAAGGTGGCGAAATTGTCTTTAAAGAATCGTTAAGTATTTTGTTCAAAAGCTTGAAAGTAAGGCGTATTTTAGACAAAGAAAATCAAACCTTATTATATTTGTCATATTCAACCAAAGAAACCAATGGCAGCCATAAGCATGCTCTTTCAACGGTTCCGTTATATGGTACCCAAGCCTGGAATGCGTTAAACCCCGAGAATAAAAATTAATTTTATCAACAGGTTAAAATTATTTAACAAGTGAAATGTCGAACATTGTGGAATGTGAATATTTTTCAATGTCATTTTGAGTTGTTTATGACGTTTGTGGTCTAACCGTGCACGGTTGTTATTGAGCTTAATCGTAAACAAATCATCAGATTTGGCATATCAAAAAGGCTACGATTAACGTAGCCTTTTGAGTTTTTGGAGTCAGTTGTGTGATTGCGTTATTTTAAAGCCTGATGATAGCGTTCAAATGCGCGTTCAAGATCGGCAATCAAGTCTTGGGGATCTTCTAACCCAATATGCAACCTGATCAGTGGCTTGGAACTGTCCCAGTGGGTTGCACTGCGAATTTTATCAATGCCAAACACGCCCAGAATTAAACTTTCATATCCACCCCAAGAGAAGCCCATTTTGAAGTGTTGCATGTTTTCAACAAAGGCTGTGACGCTGCGTAAATCTCCTTGCTTTAACACAAACGAAAATAAGCCATTCGCGGATGTGAAATCACGTTTAAAAAATGCATGTCCAGGGCAGGTGTCAAATGCCGGATGCCGAACATGATCAACCTCAGATCGTTGCGCTAACCAATTAGCCACTTCTAAACCATTTTTATGGTGTTGTGCCATTCGCACACCTAAGGTGCGCAAACCTCTAGCCGCTAAAAATACGTCGTCAGGAGAGGTTGTTTGACCCATTAGGTAACTGTTTTCACGCAGTTGTGGCCAGTAAGTTTCATTCGCAGTCGCTGTACCCATCATCACATCAGAGTGACCAACGATGTATTTTGTTGCCGCTTGAATTGAAATGTCTACCCCCATTTCGAAAGGGCGTGAGTTGATAGGGGATGCCCAGGTATTATCTAACATGACAATAATATTGTTTTCGTGTGCTACGCGACAAAGTGTGGGGACATCTTGAACTTCCATGGTAATTGATCCAGGGGACTCAAGAAACAGCACTTTTGTATTTGGGCGAATGAGATCGCGGATATCGGCGCCTATCATTGGATCATAATAAGTCGTTTCAATCCCAAAACCTGCCAGCATTTTGTCACACAAATCACGGGTGGGCTCGTAGGCGGTATCGACCATCAATAAATGGTCTCCCGACTTTAAAAACGACAACAAAGCCGCACTGATGGCGCCAGCTCCTGAGGGATATAAAGCGGTTCCAGCACCGCCTTCAAGCTCGGCAATCGCCTCTTGAAATGAAAAATGCGTTGGTGTGCCACGGCGACCATAAAACAGCTCACCATTGGTTTTGTTTTTAATGGCAAAACGCATGTCATCCATAGTGTCAAACACCACTGTTGATGCTCTAAACACTGGCGGGTTAATGATGCCCTTGGTGTATTTTTTGTCTCTGCCTAAACTTACAATTTGAGTCGCTTGCTTGTCGTGTTTTGTCATTATGAATTAATCCGTTAAACTTGATTTAGCCATCCTACCATCTATACGGCTAAATAAAAGAGGGAAGTTGGCTTTTAATACTATTACTACATCTATTTAGGTGGTTTCGATTACAGGCAAAATTAAACACAACTCAACCCCTTGCTGGGCTGAATTGACCCCTTTAATTTGATTATAATTTTCTGCCACATAAGACACATTCTTCGCTGTTATCTTACCTTGGTGAAAGTCAGTAATTAATCGAGCGATATACAAGCCTAAGCCAAGGTGGGGTTTATTTGACGCCGATTGAGGTCTGATAGACACCATGGATTCAAAAATTTGCTCGCCCATATCCTGTGGTAAACTCGCTCCCCAATTAGTGACTTTAATGATTGCCTGTTTATTATGTTGCTTCAAACTCACCAGTATTGGACTGTCGGGTAAGCTAAACTCAATCGCATTGCTAATTAACTTGTCCATTAATTGTGCGATATATTCTGGAACGCCGTTACAAAGCATGTTTTTATCTTCAATGGCAACGCTAAATAGCTGTTCTGGGTAGGTCATTTGATAACCTTGCATACATCCACTGATGACTTTTTTAAGTGGAAACACACTGCGCTCAGCATGGCCTAAGCTTGCTTCAAGGTTAGTAGCCTCCGTTAAGTTATTCAAAATAAGGTGCAGTTGATTGACACCATCTTGAGCCCTATGAACATATTTTTTACTCGATTCATCTAAAGATTGGTTGCCTAGGTGTTCTAAAGAACTGCGTACAACAGCCACTGGCGTGCGTAATTCGTGCGACAGGCGGGAAGACATGTTTTCTAAGTAGTGTGTATATTGTCCTAATCTACCGACAATGTTGGCAAAGCTTCGAGACAAATCGCCGATTTCATCGCGGTTTCTTGATGGGGTAATTTGTTGTCTAACGCGCCCTTGGCTATCAATCGCCAATTCAGCTTGATCACGTAGACGTCTAATACGACTGGAAATACTTGATGCGAAAATAAACAAAGCTAAAGTGCCCATACTCATAATGGTGAGAATCACGTTAAACAGCTTTTCTAACGCACGATTACGTAAGCTTCGAATACCGTGAGTTGTTTCTTCTGCGATAACTACGCCCATCACTTTGTCATCAATCCATATCGGACTTGCAGCGGCTAATACCACCGCTTTGTTATCTGGGGTTAATCGCCATGTTGAGGCCGGTTTTCCTGCCAGAGCATTTTCAATATGGCTACCACTTAATTCAGTTGAGTCCTGTAGTGAGTCAATAAAGTCCTGTGGCGGTCGAGTGAGAATTTTATAATATAATGGCAATAAGTATTTTTTATGAAAATGAGTCAAGATGTTTTCGGTTTGCTTATCATCTAAATCTGAGTCCCAGGCATGACTTGCTGTGCGAATATCCCCGGAGCGGGCTAATACTCTACCATGGTTATCAACCACCCAAATACGCGAACTATTGTGGCCCATGCCCTTAACAATGCTTTCTATCTCAGGGGAGGGAACTAACACCGTGCCTAATTCCGCCACTGAATTGGTTGCAGAAGTACCAACAATATTAACTAAATTTCGTGTTTCGATGTCATCGACATTATGAATGGCAAAACCGAGCTTGCTGCCGATCATCTCTAACGGCACCCGAAATTCGATGATGTAACCATTGGGTGTTTTTTGCCATTGCCCTTGAATACGATTTTCTGGGGTAACGGGCATAGACTGCGATGGGTCATCAGGCAGTTTAAATGCACTTAACCAACCATCTTGAGTATTTGCTATCACGTAGCGGGTGAACTGACTATTAGGCGCTAACGTTGCGATGACTAAGTGATCGTTTCTGTCGACTCTTAAGCTGTTTTTTCCTCGATAAACAACCTTGTCGTCATTGACCTCAAAAAAACCATATAAATAACCAGCATATTTACCCACCATATGGGTAAAATTAAGCTTAACCGCTTGTTCCGCATTTTGTTGATAAACCACATGTTCATTGCCATATTGCAACATGCGATGACGATAAAGTTGCCAATCGTCTAATTTGCCATCTAGGCGAATAGGGCCTGACAATGGATAGGCGTAAAGATCTCTGCCTTTTTGTACTTGCGTTAAAAAGCTTGCCTGGTTATCGAATAGTTTTGGGCGTTCATGCAATGCCGTCGCTAAGGCCTGGGTGGTACCTTCAAGGGTTTTTTCTTGGCCATGGCGTAAATATTTTTCCATTTCCCATACATATTCATACCCAAGCCAGGGCAGGCAGAGTAAAAATAATGACAAGACAATGACTTTGGCTCTAAGCCCTAACGGCAAATACATAGTGAATTGCATTCCTTACAAACTGTCCCAGCGGTAACCCATACCATAAACGGTATCGATACAATTAAATTCGCTGTCAATGGCAATAAACTTTTTTCGGATCCGTTTTACATGTGACGTGATGGTGCTGTCGTCGACAAAAATTTTAGCTTCCTGCATTAAATCCTGACGACTGCGGACATGTCCAGGGTGTTTTGCCATGGCATGCACCATCCAGAATTCGGTTACGGTTAATTCAATGGGGTGCTGTTTCCAAGTCACCTGAATACGGTTTGAGTCAATTTGTAAATGGTTTCTTATCATCAAATTGTCTTCAATTGGGCTTGAGCCAATTAATTCTGAACGGCGAAATAGCGCGGCGATACGGGCTAACAAATGGGGGAAACTTACCTCTTTAGAAAGGTAGTCATCGGCGCCCAAACGCAAACCACAAACGGTATCAAAGTCACTACTTCGCGCGGTTAAAAAAATAATCGGTATGCTACTCGACATGGCTCTGAGAGATTGACATAGGGTAAATCCGCCATCAATTTCACCTTCAAGGCCAATATCAATAATGGCTAAGTCGGGAAGGCGAGTCTGAAAGGCCTGCATCGCCGCAGGGCGATTAGGATAGGCTTGTACGCAGTAACCTTGTTGCTGTAATACCTCTTTATAGTTGTCACGAATAGCCGCTTCATCTTCCACAATGGCAATGCGTTTCATCAATTAATTAGTTCCTATAAGCAGATTATTGTTGTGACTATACAGCAATTTATTGGCGGTTAAAGTGCGCCAAAGCAATTGCCATATTGTTGCCACAATTGACCTTCAAATTGCCATATTTGCTCCCATAAAAAGCCATTTATTTGTTGTTTAATGATTTCATCGAATCGCTAGCGGCTTACCGTCATCGATTTTTTCACATCAATTAACAGGACACCATTATGAAGAAGCACATTATCACCGTCACAATCATTTCATCTTTACTGATGAGCAATGTCAGTTATGCCGCGTCGAGCCAAGCCCCTGAAACGTCAAATGATCGCGAACATACTGAAGAGTTAGTCGGGCTGAGTTCAGGAGCCATACTCGGCGCTGTGATAGCTGGACCAGTAGGGGCATTTATTGGGGCATTAACCGGAACAATAATTGGTAAGTCCGTTGGCGATGAGTCAGAAATTACTGCTCAAAAATCATTACTAGCGCAACAAGAATTTGCGCTTAATGAACAGAATGTCAAATTAGCCGACATGGACAAACAGCAGCAAACGTTATTCGCGGTACAAACCGAATTAGCCCGTATTCAAGCACATCAAGAGCAAACCTTAACAGAGCTGAGTATCGGCATGAATGTGCAGTTTAAAACGGGCTCAACGCAAATTGCGCCTTTATTTCAGCAGCAACTTGATAATGTCGCTGACATGATGACATCCATGCCTGATTTACATGTCAATTTAATGGGCTATGCAGATCGTCGCGGCAATGATGCATTTAACCAAGCCCTATCAGAACAACGTTTGTTGGAGGTGACTAATTACTTGATTGCCCGAGGAGTCGATAAAACAAGATTACAAGGTCAAGCCTATGGCGCCACTTCGCCCATGCATGCGGAACAAAATTTTGAGAATGACTTTTTTGACCGCCGAGTGACCTTAAAACTGATTGCTGAAACAGCACAACTTGCTGCCAATTAATACCTTCGAAAACGCATTTAATTCATGGAATAGACCAAAGGCATGCCAGCATGCCTTAAGGAGCAGTTATGTTTGCTAAAGGGCCATTAGGGCTGGGTTTAATGGGGGTGTGGTTGTTGGTTGTGACCAACATGAGTGAGTCCTCACCGCATTCTTATGCAGATGCTAGTAGAGTATCTGATGAGGTGACTCAAGGCGTAGTGAACTATCACATTAATGGCCAACAAAAACAGATGTTGGCATTAGACACTCAAGTTGAAATGGCCGTTTCTGGCTTGATCAATCGCGTTACAGTGAAGCAAATTTTCAACAATATTGAACAGGAGTGGATAAACGCTAAGTATGTCTTTCCATTACCCGACAATGCTGGGGTAGACGGTATGGAACTCGTAATTGGCGAGCGGGTATTTAAAGGCGTTATCAAGCCTAAACAGCAAGCTAAACAGGCGTTTGAGCGTGCTAAGCAGCAAGGAAAACAAGCAAGCCTTGTAAGTCAACAGCGCAGTAATATTTTCACTACCCAATTGGCCAATATTGGTCCACAACAGCAAATCGTGGTTGAAATTACCTATTTAGAAACGGTGAGTTATCAAGATGGTATTTTCAGTTTACGTTTTCCTTTGGTGGTAGCGCCTCGGTATCGACCTGACTTTCAGCGTGGTGAGTTTGCTCAAGCGCAGCAGATTGTTGTGCCTATGCTGAATCAAACTCAGCACCAGTTACCCAGCCATAAAGTGTCGTTAAACATTCACATAGACAGCGGCTTTGGTTTGACTCAGTTATCGAGTCTTTATCATGATATTCAACAACATAATCAAGGCCGGCTCACTCATGTTGTGCTACAAGGCAAAGTACCGCTTGATCGTGATTTTGTGTTGCAATGGCAAACTGATGTTGGGGATGAGGTGGCAGGTGCAATTTTCTATCAAACAGGCCAAACCCATCTGCTTAGCGTGGAAGATAACGCGGAAGTTTCTGATGATATTTATGCTATGGCATTGCTATTGCCGCCGAGTCTTGAGCATAAATCGCAGCATCATATCAATCGAGAATTAATATTCGTCATTGATACCTCTGGCTCAATGGCAGGCGAGTCAATTAAGCAAGCAAAGCGGGCTTTAGACTTAGCGTTAACCACATTAAAGCCCATGGATAGTTTCAACATCATTGATTTTAATTCGAGTGTGCAATCCTTGTTTATTCAGGCACAAGCAGCAAATGCGGCTAACTTAGTAAAAGCAAGGCGGTATGTAGCGGCTTTAGATGCAGATGGTGGCACTGAAATGGCTCCTGCCTTAGATAAAGCATTGGGATCCACAATCAATCATGTTCAGCAACAATCCAAATTAAGGCAGGTGATTTTTTTGACGGATGGCGCAGTGTCGAACGAAGCGCAATTATTCGAACAAATTGCCCATCAATTACAACACTCACGCTTGTTCACTGTGGGGATTGGTTCGGCTCCTAATTCACACTTTATGAAAAGGGCAGCAAGCATCGGCAGAGGTACTTTTACTTACATTGGCAAATCAGCTGAAGTTGAACAGCAAATGACTCAGTTAATTGACAAAATAAGCCAGCCAGTACTAACCGATGTTGAGTTATATCATCTCGACGGCAGTATCCCTGAGTATTGGCCAGCTAATATTGAGGATGTTTATCAACGCTCTCCAATAGCGATAAGTTTTAAAGTCCCTGCAGAGCAATTACAGCCGGTGATTATCTCAGGCAAAATTAATGGCCAATATTGGCAAACTCAATTGGATTTGACTACTGCTGATGCCGCCACGGGGCTTGATTTGGTATGGGCTAATGCAAAAATAAGTGCGTTAGAATTGAGTCAAGATTCGGCTAATCGTCATCGTGTCGAACAACAAATTGCAGCATTAGCATTGCGGTATCATTTAGTGAGTAGTGCTACCAGTTTATTGGCTGTGGATGTTACACCGGTAAATGCTCACTATGGAGATAAAGGTGAGTATCAGCTTGGACAATTAGTGCCAGCGGGTTGGCAGATTAACACTATCCAGCAAGGATTTTTACCGCAAACAGCAACGGCTAGCCGATTATGGTTGCTGGCAGGCTTAAGCTTATTCGCTTTAACTTTGCTGTTTGGTTTGTGGTTAAAGCGCATGTTACCCGGGCAGTTACTTATTATTCAGCCTCCGGAGCCCGATAATGCTTAATTTGCATTCAGAACAGCGGTTTATCGCAAAGGGGAGACGAGGCAAAGCGTTGCAATGGCTCGCTTTTGTTATGTTGCTATTGCTGGCTTCGATGATGATGATAAAAGGGGGTTACATGCAGGCTAAAGCACACTTTGCGCAATATTTGATTGAGCGCGCATTTAACCAAACATTAGCGGATAACAAACCCCATAAACCATGGTCTTGGGCTGATACATACCCTGTGGCTAAAATGCGTTTTATGAGTGCTAAGCTCCAGTCTGCTAAACATGATCTGTATATATTGGCGGGAATGTCTGGGCGGACTCTGGCATTTGGACCAGGTTTATTTTTAGGTGGCGCAGATGTGGGGGAGCAAGGCAATACCATTATTGCAGGACATAGAGACAGTCATTTTTTAAGACTTAAATACATACAATTGGGTGATGTTATTGAGCTGCAAAATACCCAGGGCCATTTAAGCCAGTATAAAGTGACCGATTTACGGGTGGTGCATGAATCGCAAGTCGAGGAGATGGCAACAACTGAGGATAGCCGATTAACATTAATCACTTGCTATCCATTTGATTCATTATTGGCTGAGGCCGACCTTCGTTATATTGTTGAAGCAAAATCCATTTAGGGTTAACGAGACAGTGTGATTGAACGTTTTGACTTAACTTGAAATGGGCATCACACGATTACGGCCAAGACGTTTTGCTTCATATAACAGTTTATCTGCGCTTTCAATTAGTTGGCTAGCATCTTGTTTTGGCAGCCACTGAGCTACGCCAAAAGAGGCAGTGATAGAATCGATGACTTTATCGCTGCGTCTGTCTTTAACACTGAGTTTTTCAAGTGCCCTTCGAATGGCTTCAGCAAGGTGTCGGGCCACTCTTAATTGGCTTTTGGGGATGATAATTGCAAACTCTTCACCACCAAATCGATATAACTTAATACCGTCTCGACAAGCTTCTTGAACACGTTTAGCCACGGTTTTTAAAACTAGATCGCCCAGCTGGTGGCCAAAATTATCATTAAATTTTTTGAAATGGTCTATATCGAGTAAAATAAGACAACAGCCATCAGGCGCTAAATCTATCTGTGCATTAATATCTTCATCAAACGCACGTCGATTAAGGATATTAGTAAGTGCATCATATAATACATCTTTTTCAGACTCAGCTAAGCGGGTTTTAAGTGAGTCAATTTCTGATTGTGCTTTTTGTAACTGCTGAGTAAAACTCACGGTACTGGAGCGAATGTTTGCCGACTCTTTGACAATATTACGAACAACACCAATGACTTGTTCTAATGAAAAACCTTTATTTTCAAGATCGGCTAAACGTGTAAAGTCCTTATCAATTTGTGCTTGGAATGTGGCTGTATCTGAATTGGTATCTTTAAGTGATTGAGATAAATCACATACCATAGCATCAAGATTTTTACGCATATCACGCACATCAAGCTCGACAGGATCGGCAACATGCTTACGGAACAATAATTCACTGGTTACAGGTGAGCAGCTTTGGTTCTGTTTAATGGTTGCATCAAGTTCAGCATTTAATTGTGGATTTTGCTCACTGACATAAGCATACCAAAGGGCATAGTTAGTGGGTGTTGTAGGAATTTGATATTTCAGCATTAAAGGAACGGCTTTTTTTAAGTTCGCTGCAGCAATCTGTAAAAGCGAAGTCGACATATGGATCCTCTAAGAACTAATATAAAACATAATGAAAATATAGCAGTAAAACAGCCAGTTGTAACGGCAAAAAAAAAGCATCAAACGATGCTTTTTATAAAATGTGGTGCATTAGAATGTGTATTGCACTGAAATCATTGGGCCTGTGAAGCTGTAATTAATATTATAATCAGCAATTCTCACATCTTGCTCTAATACAGATAATGTTTGTTCATAATCAACATCCACTTCATAGTAATTAAAACCTGCAGTTAATGACCATCCATCAGATATTTTTGCTTCAATAATGGCGCGCACATCAATAAGTGATCCATCCACTTTATTATATTTTAATGCGAAATATTGTGCATGCGCCCTGAAAACCCACCCGGGGGAAAACTCATAAATAGCGTACAAACCAATATCGGGTAAAGGTGCTGTAACGTTGTTATCTACTACGCTAGGGGTGGTAATGACTTCATCACAATACTTAGCTAAATCGCTATTAGGTACACAAATTCCTATGTTGCCTTCAAATGCTGTTTTCACAAACATGGTATGTAAGCCAATGCTTGCACCTACAATATAATTACTGCCCTGAAGAAAATCATAACCATAACCTAAACGTAAAATATCAAGGTCTAATGTTGTGCGTAAACTGATACCGGCTTCTACATCATAAACAGTGTCATCTATGGTGACTTGGAAATCTTTTTCGATAGAGGGGGATTGGGCTGTACGGTGCAGTGATTTCCAATCAACATAGATATTATGTTTTTGATTAAATGAATAGGTGAATTCAAAAAACGGTAAGAATTGTTTTTCTTTCAGATTTAAATCAGTTTCAAAATCTAAAGGGAAATTACCACCATTTTTAGGATTTGTGACGACCATGTAAGAGTCAGAGTTGGCGTAAAAACCTCCAATATTAAAGGTATATTGATCCGGTGCCTTAACAGGCTCGACTTGGGCGAGTTCTGCACTGTTATCTGCACTTGCCCATACCGATGAAGGCAAGATGAGTAAGACACAAGGTATTAAAGGTTTGAACATAAATAAAACTCCGCATTTTTTATTTTTATGGTTATTGCTCTTATGGCAATAATGCTTTGTTAGCTTGCAGCGTGTTTCGAAATTAGTCGAAAATGCACTCAATAATGCAAAACACTTAAAATGTCACCGTAACGAAGCAATTGTTAATGCGAGCAGTGATAAAAGCACCACTAGAACAGTGGTATCAATATTAGCATCATGTAAGAAAGTGTAAATAATTTGTTGTAATAAGATTGCTTTAAATCAATGTTTTTGAGCGTTTAATCATTAAATAGTGATTGGTGACGCATTTTTAGACAGCAGACTTTTTGTAGGGAGCAAAGCTTTAAGGTTCAATGATGGACAGGATAATAAAAAAGAGCACTAAGGCTCTTTTACATTGTGAATGTTTAAATGCAATCAGAAGCGATTAATCGTCACTATCAGTCACTTCTTCATCGTCAGCAGCATCATCAGAAATATCATCAAAATCAATATCAATTTCTACTTTGGAAGACTGGGCTGGGGCATGAATTGTACCGACAACCGCATAAAATGGTTTCCCTTTTGCCAATTTAGTGTATTTTGCCCACAATAACTCTAAAGGGGTTGTTGGTAATAACTGACCTTGAGCAACTTTGACAAACTGATCTTCGTCAGGTGTACAAGGGAGTTGAGAGCCATCCATTAAGTTCTTCAATGCTTGTCCATGTTGCTCAAGCAATTCAGCCTCTTTATTGGTAAAGTCTCCACAACGCTTAAACCCTTTTGGGAAATTCGCATCATCGTAAAAACGTTTGTTGCTGGTGAAGCTAGCACTGCCATTGGCTATAGCGTCAATACTGGCAGCGACATTGGTATATGATTGCTGTGACATGGCATTTACCTATAAGATTGAGTGAACAAGGATTTCAATTGGATTATTGGTCAGGTTGGAATTTTTTTAAATCAAAATATTTTAACCATTTCGGTGAAGAATTTTTATGGATACGGATTTATTAAAGACCTTTCTTGAGGTATCAAGGACCCGCCATTTTGGTAAGGCCGCCGAGAATTTATTTCTTACCCGAAGCGCCGTGAGTTTTAGGGTGAAGCAATTAGAAAGTATTCTAGGTGTCGAGCTGTTTGAACGTTTGCGTAATAATATTCAACCCACGCCAGCTGGGGAAAGAATGCTAGGCCATGCCGAAGCAGTGCTCACCGCTTGGGAAAGAGCAAAGCAAGATGTTAGTTTGCATCAAAGTCATTCTTCGCAATTGTCGTTAAGTGCAGGGCATAATATTTGGGACAGTTATTTACAACATTTTTTTCAGCCGTTACATCAAGGTCTTCCAGGTGTATCCCTGCGTACTGAAGTCATCAACGCTCAAACTATGACCCGCCAGTTACTCGAAAGAAGTGTGGATATTGCAATTAGTTTCGACCCTCCCAAATTAGAAGAGGTTGAAATAATAAAGTTAATGGATGTGAGTTTGTGCCTTGTTTGTCATCAGCCGAATATGTCACTTAATGATATTGAAAGACTTAATTATATTAAGGTGGATTGGGGAACCGCATTCAACATTGCCCATGCGCAGAATTTTTCGATGTTACCCGTTCCTGCACTGCATACCTCCTCAGCGAGAATCGCACTGGATTTTTTATTGAATAATGGTGGCAGTGCGTTTTTGCCAAGTAACTTTATTGCGCCTTATTTGCAGTCTAAACAGTTGTTTGAAGTGGCGGATGCTATCAGTATAGAACGTAATGTGTATGGCGCATATTGGACTGGAAATGAACGTCGTGTTGAGATTGAAAAGGCACTATTAATACTTAAAGGTAATACTTAAAGGGGCTGCGTAAATCGATAAGATTTAATAGTAATCAATTACGGCTCATTCTAGCTCGTGAAAAGACTCAATAACGGCGTTAAATTTTAGATTGTCGAATCACGACTATCGTAAAAATTTACCTTGTTATCATGCATTTTTCTTGGCTATTACTGAGCAGTTATTTGCCGTGATTGGTTCAACACCTTTAAATTATTGAACCGAATGAAACAAAAAATTGTTAAAGCCGCATTTTTGTTTCATTCGTATATCGGTTTATAAAAACAATGGTCCTAGAATCGCTATCCAGCAAATCCCGCAAAAAACTAAACTTAAGAAAACAGCAGCAGAGGCAATGTCCTTAGCTTGGCCACTTAATGGATGAATTTCCCCCCCAAATCTGTCAACTACGGCTTCTACTGCAGAGTTGAGTAATTCAACAATTAACACTAAAAAAAGCCCTAGGATAAGCATTAAACGTTCAACGGTACTGACATCAACTAACATTGCTACAGGCAGCATTAAAAAGGCTAATGCCAACTCTTGTCTAAATGCGGCTTCAGATTTAAATGCTGCTTTTAGACCTTGCATTGAAAACCCAGTGGCTCTAATTATACGTTTAATTCCATGATTATTTTCAGGTTTCATTCAAGCCTACATTATGTACTACACTAAATTGAGGGTGATTATGCCATTGTTACCCAAAATTGTTAACTAGGGATTTACCCTTGTTACACTTTGTTAAAAACTGCGAAAAAGCAAAGGAATGCTGATGTATATTTTATTAATCAATCGACTGCTATGTATTAAAATCCCGCTTAGTCAATTTCAATGGTTAAATCTGGCCATACTCGGTGCGATCTTGTTGGCAATACCAAATTTTACTTTTGCCCAAACTTCAAGTTCGCAAGCCCCTTCAAAGCCTGCCATTCAATTAGCAAAAACTGTCGACGGGAAATTAAATATCAATGACTATTTAGTCAGTGAAAAACTCGATGGCGTAAGAGGTTATTGGGATGGGCATCGTTTATTGACAAAAAGTGGCAAGCGAATAAGTGCACCATCATGGTTTACAGCTGATTTTCCTGCTGTGGTATTTGAAGGTGAGTTATGGATTGGTCGTGGCCAGTTTGAAAAAGTTTCCGGCCTAGTTAGGCGTAAAGTGGCTGATGATCACCTGTGGCGTAAAGTGCGTTTTATGTTGTTTGATTTACCTCAATCTCCTTTACCATTTGAACAACGATATTCGGCTTTGCAACAACTGGTTAAGCATTCTCCCTTTTTGGAAGTGGTTCCTCAAATTAGCTTGTCGTCAGAAACTGAATTATATCAATATTTGAACAGGATAGTGTCTGAGGGCGCAGAAGGCCTGATGCTTCATCGAAAGCAGGCAATTTATACTGTGGGTAGAACAGATAATATTCTGAAATTAAAATTGAAAAGCGATGCCGATGCCATTGTTATTGGTTACAGTGAAGGAAAAGGTAAATACAAAGGTGTTATGGGAGCCTTAAAAGTCAAAATGGCCAATGGTGTGATATTTGAGATTGGCACTGGTTTTACTGATATCCAGCGCCAACACCCACCAGAATTAGGTGCAGTAATTAGCTTTTATTATATTGGTCTTACTCATAATGGCGTGCCGAGGTTTGCAAGCTTTTGGCGGATCAGAGATGACGAGCCCGCGCAATAGATATTGCAATATCATTTCAGAGATGATTAAGCTCACCTTGGGTTAGGGGATGGGCTCAATAAGCTGATTTCGACAGATTAAGCTTATTTTGTCGCAAACTTGTCATTTTTGAAAACAAGGCGCATTAACACGTCAATAGCTGGCGTATTGCACGTTAATGCAACGCAGTTAGCAAGTAAAAGGGTTGTTTGGTAAGCGTTTATTATCGCAAACTGAAGTGGATTATTAAAAATGAAGAGTATTAAATCCGTGTTATTCGTCTGTATGGGCAATATTTGCCGTTCACCAACGGCTGAGGCCGTTTTTAAACAAAAGGCCCAACAATACAAGTTAGATATTTTCATTGATTCAGCAGGCACCATAGCTTATCACCAGGGGAATGCACCGGATCCTCGAAGTGTGAAAGCCGGTGAAGCGCGTGGCTTGAGTTTTGCTGGGTTCAGTGCAAGGCAGGTAGTAGATGCTGATTTTAGCACGTTCGACCTTATTCTGGCCGCTGATTATTCGAATTTGAACGATCTGACTGCACGTTGTCCTGCTGAGCATCAACATAAGCTGAAGATGATTTTAGCATTTGGCAATACAGGTACTGAGGAGGTCCCCGATCCCTATTATGGTGGTGAACGCGGGTTTGAGACGGTTATTGATTTACTCGAAAATAGTTTGACGGCATTAGCTCAAAAATGTCATCAAAATGACGTGATTTGATATGTGAAAGGGTAAGCGTGATTGCGAGTAAAAGTTTTTAAATCCTTAGCTTGGAAATAATTGTTGATGGACAGTTTTAGTTAATGGGATTAACAGATAGCAGCGGGTTAAATACTCGATTAGCGAAATGTGAGTCAACATGGATAAACAAACCTCACTTGCTTGCATCTTCGGCAGCATGCATAGCAAGTGGATTATTGATAACTTATCAAAAATTAGCCTTGATGACGTTTACCAGATTGTTTTAGTTTACTTAATTCAAGTTTTTTCAATCTTGCCTGTTCTTTTTCAGCCATGATGCGTTCAACTTCAATCTTTTCTATTTCAGCCATTGCAGGGGTTTCTAAGCTAAGTTGTCCTATCTTGCCCGAGCGGAATTCGTGCAGTAATAGTTCAGAAGCCTTATGTAAATCAATACGCCCACCCGGTCTTAACGCTCCGCGTTTACGGCCAATTTCTTCCAGTAGCTCAAAATCAGAGTGAGGTAAATTGTCAATTTTATATCGCTCACAGATCATTTCTGGGTAGGCTTTTAAAAAATACTCAGCGGCAAACATGGCCACATCTTCGTATTCCATCGCAGTATCTTTAATTGCCCCCGTTACCGCTAATCGATAGCTACTTGCTTCGTTGTCTACTTTGGGCCATAAAATACCTGGGGTATCCGATAACACAATACCATTGCGCAAGTTGATACGTTGCTGGGTTTTGGTCACCGCAGGCTCGTTACCTGTTTTGGCAATCACACGGCCCGCTAAGGTATTGATGATGGTTGACTTCCCCACATTTGGGATACCCATGATCATGGTACGGATATCTTTTTCAATCACATCTCGATGGGGAACCAACTTACGGCATAAATCAGGGATCATTCTAACCATTGCTGGTTGTAGTGTGGTAATTGCAGAAGCTTTTACACCTTGTTCGCGTTCTAAATACTCAATCCACTGCTCGGTGACTTTAGGGTCTGCTAAATCAGACTTATTCAGCAGTTTAATACAAGGTCTGTCACCACGTAATTGGGCAACCATGGGGTTTTCACTGCTGTAAGGAATACGTGCATCTAGCACTTCTATCACCAAATCGACTTGAGGCATAACCTCTTCAATCTCTTTGCGCGCCTTGTGCATGTGTCCTGGGTACCACTGAATTGCCATGATCTTGCCTTTACTACGGTTAACAATGGCAATATTGTACCTTGAACCTTAATGAAAAGCATAAAAAAAGCGCCCTAAGGCGCTTTGATTGGCTTGATCGGTTAAATAACCCCAAGCTCACGCAGGCGTTCCATCAAGTAACTGTCCGCAGTATGGCGCGCTGACAATACCACTTCAGGGTTTGGGTGCAGGAACAAAGGCAGTGAAATACGTGATTTGGTTTTATCTGTACCTTCTGGGTTGATGACTCGGTGCGACGTTGATGGGAAGTAACCGCCAGAGGCTTCCTGTAACATATCGCCAATATTAATAATGATATTGCCAAAGTCACTTGGCACATCCATCCATTCACCGGATTTGTTTTTCACCTGTAAACCTGGCTCATTAGCCGCTGGCAAAATCGTGATAAGATTAATATCTTCATGTGCAGCAGCGCGAATGGCGCCTAGCTCTTCATTACCATTCATTGGTGGGTAATGCAGAATACGCAGTAATGTTTTTTGGCTGTTTTTAATCATTTCAGACAATTGAATCGAATAATTCTGTGCAACCTCTTGAGGCGAGTATTGTTCTATCCAACCAAGTAGCTCGGCCGCAAAAGCATTAGCTTGTTGGTAGTAAGCCAATATGTTGTCGCGAAGTGAATCAGGAATACGGCCCCAAGGATAGACGTGAAAATATTCTTTGATATCTTTTACGCTATGGCCTTTTGCTGTTTCTGAAATCGAGGCAGGAAAAAAACCATCCTGAGTTTCTGGCTTGAAGAGGTAGGCTTGTTTTTCGTCGCTGTTAAAAAAAGCATACCATTGCTGGTATATACTTTCGACCAATGCCTGTTCAATAGGATGATTTGATAACACCCCAAAACCTGTTTCGTGTAATGATGTTACAAATTGTTGTGCGCTGTCAGCAGCACGATAATCAATGGTTTCTAGTTTCATCTTAGTTTCTTATTGGTTTGTTATTTGTTTTGACCCATTGTAATGGTAACGCGTGCTATCAAATGCTGCAATTTTTTGCATGTTTTAACGGTCTTTAATGTGAACGAATTGATTTTAACTAACGTAGAATGGATTAAGCCAAAACAGGATTGAAAGAGTAAATTGAAAAATGAAAACATTAACTGAATTCGAAAAGTTTGTTATTGAACAAAAAGGCACAGAAAGACCTTTTTCTGGTGAATATGTCGATCACGATGCTGTCGGTTTATATCGTTGTAAGAAATGTTTAGCGCCCTTATATAAGAGTGAACACAAATTTAATGCGCATTGTGGCTGGCCGGCATTTGACGATGAAATACCTGGTGCGGTAGATAGAACACTTGATACAGATGGACAAAGAGTGGAAATTACCTGTCATCAATGTGGTGGCCACTTAGGGCATGTTTTTGAGGGCGAAAGGCTCACACCCAATAATATACGCCATTGTGTTAACTCTGTTTCTATGGTGTTTGAAGCAAGAAAAAGTGAGCTAAATACGCCAGATGAACATCAAAACACACCTTCAGCACAAGCCACATTTGGTGCCGGCTGTTTTTGGTGTGTTGAAGCAATATTTGCCGCATTAAATGGGGTTGAAAAAGTACAATCGGGTTATGCTGGTGGGGAGCAAAAAGATGCAAACTATGATGCAGTTTGTTCTGGCCGAACAGGTCATGCTGAGGTGGTTCACATCACATTTAATCCGACTGTGATTACATTTAATGAATTGTTAGAAGTGTTATTTAAAAGTCATAATCCGACTACACTGAACCAGCAAGGTAATGACAAAGGCCCGCAGTATCGCTCGGTTGTTTTTGCCCATACGGCAGAGCAAGTTGACCAAACAAACAGTATGATTTCAGCCCTGCAAGATGCCAAAATATGGCAAGATCCTATCGTAACAGAAGTCTGCGCATTTGAGACTTTTTATCCGGCTGAAAGTTATCATGATGATTACTTTGCAAAGCATGGTGAACAGCCCTATTGCCAGATGGTAGTCAAACCTAAATTTGACAAGTTCAAAATGCTGTTTGCAGATAAATTAAAACGCTAAATAGCCGCGTTTGTAAGATATAAGAAAGGGCAGCAGTTTCAATACTGCCGCCCTTTCTATTAATACTTCATGCAAGCTAAATATGATAAACACATACAAATGTTAATCCAGTTTGTCATCAGCGACTTTGTAGTGAGGATCTTCAATTAAGTTCACTTCAACTAAGTCACCAGCCTTATGCAATAAGGCCACACAATCTTGACTTAAATGGCGAAGATGTAATCGTTTCCCTGCATTTACGTAACGCTCAGCTAAGGTATCAATTGCATCTAAAGCCGAGTGATCTGCAACGCGAGAGTTTTGGAAATCAACAATCACATCTTGGGTATCATTTTGTGCATCAAACAACTCAAGAAAATGGGCAACGGAACCAAAAAATAATGGGCCGTTTAAGCGATACACTTTCCAGCCGTTTTCGTCTTCACTGATATCAACATTAATGTGTTTAGCATGTTCCCATGCAAAGACTAACGCCGACACAATAACGCCCACAAATACTGCAAAGGCAAGGTCGGTAAACACGGTAATCGTTGTCACCAGTACAATCACAAAAGCATCATGTTTAGGCACTTTGCGCATCACTTTAAAACTGGCCCATTCAAATGTGCCTAGAACCACAATGAACATTACCCCAACTAATGCCGCAAGCGGAATGATTTCAATAAATGCCGAGCCAAATAAGATAAAGGCTAAAAGCGCAAGCGCTGCAGTAATACCGGATAAACGGCCACGACCACCTGAGTTAATGTTAATCATTGATTGACCAATCATGGCACAACCACCCATAGCACCGAAGAAGCCACTGGTAATGTTACCCACCCCTTGGCCGACACATTCTTTATTGCCACGGCCTCGAGTATTGGTCATTTCATCAATGACAGTTAATGTCAGCAATGATTCAATTAAACCCACTGCAGCTAAAATACAGGCATAGGGCAAAATAATGTATAAAGTATCAAAGTTAAATGGCACGCTTGGAATCGCAAAGCTGGGCAAAGAGCCTGCAATTGTTGCTGCATCGTTGCCACTCATGGTCTTTAAGAAGTCCAATACATTCCGAGTATCCATCTCAAATCCAACAACAATGGCTGTTACTGTTAAAATGGCGACCAAAGAGGAAGGGATGGCTGTGGTGATTTTCGGTAAAAAATGAATAATTGCCATGGTCAGAAGAATTAAACCAAGCATGATCATCAAGGGTTCCTGCGCCATCCACACCATATTCCCAGCAGCATCTTTGACTTTGAACTGCCCTAATTGGGCTAAAAAGATCACAATAGCTAAACCGTTAACAAACCCAATCATCACAGGGTAGGGAACAATACGGATAAATTTACCGAGTTTAAATACACCTGCTAATATTTGAATAATACCGGCAAGCACGACGGCAGCGAACAAATATTGCACTCCGTGCTCAACCACAAGCGATACCATGACAACCGCCATAGCTCCTGTTGCGCCAGAAATCATCCCCGGGCGTCCGCCAATCACAGCGGTAATTAAGCCCATGATAAACGCAGCATATAGCCCGACCATTGGTTCAACATGTGCAACAAATGCGAATGCAACAGCTTCTGGGATCAGTGCGAGTGCAACAGTTAAGCCGGATAAAATATCTGCCTTACTACTGGCAGTTTTATGACGAATGATATCGAACATTTAGCCTCTATTAAGTTTATTTTAATGATAATTAGGGGCGCGATCTTAACAAAAATCATACCAGTTCTAAACCAAAAAACTGACATGTGTGGCAATTAATAACAAAGCGTTTGCATGTTGAGCCGTTTAAAGACGATTAAAAACAAAAAAGCCATGCATCAGCATGGCTTTTTGATTCTAGCGAGAGAGCTGATTACTGAGGTTTAGTCATTTCAGCACTTGCACTATTGGTAAAGCTTGATTTTACCGCAACGGATTTTTCTGCGTCGGCATAGCTTTTACCCTGCGGTACAGCTTGCTGTTCACGTACTTCAACTGTTGGTTTAGTGGTTGTAGAACTCACCATAGAACCGAAACGACTGTTACCAGAAGGTTTTACAGGCGCAGCTTGTTCTACTTTAGGCTCAACTGACGCTTCAACTTTCGGGTCAGATGTTTTTTCAACAACTTTACGAGCAATTGCTGCCGGTTTGGCCATAGGGGCATTAACGACAGTTTTAGCGGGTTTAACTTCAGCCTTAACTTCAACCACTGCTTTCATCGGCGCAGGCTCTGCAACGGGTAATTCAACCTCAGCCGTTACTGTCGATGGCTTAGTTTCCACTTTATCGACAACGGGTGCACTTTCAATGATTTCAGCTGCAACAGGAGTGGTTTCTACTGCGACTTTAGCCTCTGTTTGAACTTCAACAACAGCTGCAGAAACAGTTTCAACTTTGGCTTCAACTGCAACAGCTTTAGTTTCAACGTCAGCGGCAACAACTTCTGCTTGAGGTTTAACCGTTTCTGCTACAGGCGCAGATGCAACATCGCTTTCAGTCGCTATCGCGGCTTTAGTTTCTGGTGCGGATTGAGCTAGCTCTTCTGTTAACTGTCTATCGAGCTCATCAACTGGGGTGAACACTGGAGCTGCATCAGATGCAGTGCCATCTTCATCGCGGCGACGGCGCTGACCAGCAGCACGTAGGTGACGAGGACTTCGGCGGCTACGACGTTGACCTTCACGTTTATCATCATCAGATTCATTTGGATCCGCAGCTGTATCAGTGGTATTAACGCTATCTTCTACAGATACCTGATTGGGAGTTTCTGTAGTAGATGCAACCGTCGTTGACGCATCGACGTCAGCCTTAACAGCTTGTTCCGTCGTTTCTACTGCATTACTTTCATCAGTTGGCTCGGCATTATCAGTCGTTTTAGTTTCAGACACTTTTTCTTTACGTGGCTGACGTTTGCGTGCTGGTTTAGCCTCTTTTGTTTCAACATCATTTTTATCAGTTGTTTTTGCTTCAACGATAGCGTTAGTTTCAACTTCTTTGGCTTTAACCTCTGTACGAGTGTCTTTTGCCGGTGTTGTTGATTTGGCAACCTTAGCATCGTTATTTTGAGTTACATCTAACGCTGCCGCATCTTGGGTCTGTTCGTTTTCGATACGCACTTTTCTGCGCATGTTACGACGTTGACGACGCTCACGAGCGGCTTCCTGCTTTGGTGTTTTCTCTGCAGTTGCTGGCGCATTGCGTTTATCGTTATTATCGACCTTTACTGGTTGTTCAGTTTTGTTACTTTGCTTAGCATCATCCTGATCACGATTGCGTTTATTACGGCTGCGTGGGTTTTTGCTCTCAGTACTAGATGCATCTTTATCCGTGCGTTTACGGCGGTTATCGTTACGGCCTTCATTGCGATTGTCGCTACTGTCATTACGACGGTTATTACGACGTGCATTGTTTCTATCCTGTGGCGCTTTTTTCTCAACCGGCTTTTCTTTTGTTTCAGTCGCTTCGCTACTAAAGAATGCGCTGATAGCTGAAACGATACGGCTGAAGAATCCTGGTGCCGTTGCTGCAGGTGTACTGTTTACGGCTTGTGGCGCTTCAACTGTTTTTTGTGGCGCTGCAAAACCTTTTAACGCGGGCTCGGTAACGGCTGTGCGTTCTAGTTTGCGAGGCTCATACAATTCTGACTTAGGGGCTTCAACACGCTTAAAGCTTGATTCGGTGATTTCATCATCGTTTTTACGACGGATAACACGGTACTCAGGCGTTTGCATGTGTGCATCAGGAATAATGTACACTTCAACTTCGTGACGTTCTTCTGTAATGCGAATGGCTTTGCGTTTTTCGTTTAATAAAAACGCTGCGACATCAACAGGCACAATTGCTTCAATTTGAGTGGTATGCTCTTTAATGGCTTCTTCTTCCATTAAACGCAAAATTGACAGCGCTAAAGATTCGGTACTACGGATAGTGCCTTGGCCTTGGCAACGCGGACATATATGCGCCGCTGATTCTTCTAATGAAGGACGTAAGCGTTGACGTGACATTTCCATCAAACCAAAGCGTGAAATGCGGCCTAATTGCACGCGAGCTCTGTCATGATGCACTGCATCACGCATGCGGTTTTCAACTTCACGCTGATGGCGTACAGGGGTCATATCGATGAAATCGATAACCACTAAACCACCTAAATCACGTAAACGTAATTGGCGGGCAATTTCGTCAGCCGCTTCAAGGTTAGTGTTCAATGCTGTCTCTTCAATATCGCCGCCTTTAGTGGCGCGAGCCGAGTTGATATCGATAGAGGTTAATGCTTCTGTTGGATCAATCACGATTGAACCACCTGAAGGAAGGCGGACTTCACGTTGGAAAGCAGATTCAATTTGAGATTCAATTTGGAAGTGTGTGAATAAAGGCACTTCAGATTGATACATTTTAACGCGTTCAACAAAATCTGGACGAACTAGGCCAATATGCAGCTTGGCATCTTCGTAAATGCGAGGGTGGTCGATGAGGATTTCACCTACATCACGGCGTAAATAATCACGAATAGCACGCACGATGACGTTACTTTCCTGATGAATTAAGAACGGAGCCGGTTTACTTTGAGCCGCTTCTTGAATCGCATCCCAATGATGCTGTAGTACTTTTAAGTCCCACTTTAATTCAGTTGCTTCTTTACCAACACCAGCGGTACGAACGATTAAGCCCATTCCGTGTGGGACTTCCAGTTCTGAAATCGCTTCTTTTAATTCTGTGCGCTCATCACCTTCGATTCGACGAGAAATACCGCCAGCACGAGGATTATTTGGCATTAACACCAAATAAGATCCAGCAAGACTGATAAACGTTGTTAATGCAGCGCCTTTATTACCACGCTCTTCTTTATCGATTTGAACGATAACTTCCTGGCCTTCAGATACCACTTCTTTGATATTTGGGCGACCTTGAAAGGAGTAACCTTTTGGGAAGTACTCACGGGCAATTTCTTTTAAAGGAAGGAAACCATGGCGATCTGCACCATAATCAACAAAAGCAGCTTCTAAAGAGGGTTCTACGCGGGTGATTTTACCTTTGTAAATATTTGATTTTTTTTGTTCATGGCCTGGGCTTTCAATATCCAGATCATACAGTTGTTGTCCATCGACTAGGGCGACACGCAACTCTTCTGATTGAGTTGCATTAATTAACATACGTTTCATGATGACATCATTCTTCTATAAAGGTCATCAAACAACAATTATTTGCATTACGGGCCTGCGAAGAATTAGCAGCCTCACGGCTTGTTACAGGCAATTTAGGCGCGCAGTACGACTGTAAGACGCATTCTCTGCGTGTCGCGGCCTAATTTATGGCTTATTTTCTAGTGTTTACAAAAACAAGGAATCCGTTGCAGAGCAACCAACCCCATAAATATCAGTCTTTTTCCAGTAATGCCTTATCGAATCGGTTGTTTGATAACAAGCTAAAATATTGTTCGAATTTGGCGATGAAATCAGGCAGTTTTTACATTTTTTTAAGATGAAACTTACGGTTTAATTATAAACACGTGCTTTTGACGTTTTCAAAAGTTTATAATTTGCAAATCAATGATTTGCTACCGATAAAGTTCATGTGTAAATTGCGCAGAATTTCATTAATGCATGAGGTTGTGAACACTTTATCCACTGTTTGTCCTCATCCAATGCGCAAATATAGCAACATTAGCTAAGTTCAGCAATAAAAAGCCATTAATCTTTTAAATTGGGGTTGTTTTTGATCTTAGAACAACGCCGGCAAAAATTGCTTTTTTCAATGACAGCTTTAATAGCCAATTTTTATTGAAATAAGTTACAATAGCCACGTTCTCACAAATTGGCGCATCATGAATACTGAAACTACTCCCCAAGTTCAACTCGTTACTATTGACGAAGATAATGTTGAACAACGTATCGATAATTTTTTATTAACTAAACTCAAAGGCGTTCCTAAAAGCATGATTTATAGAATTGTGCGCAAAGGAGAGGTTCGAGTGAATAAAAAACGCATCAAGCCAGAATATAAGCTGCAAATTGATGACGTTGTTCGCATTCCTCCTGTCAGAGTGGCAGAAAAGGATTATCGCACAGCACCTTCTGCAAATTTATCGCGGGTGTCGCAGTTAGAGGACCGCATTATCCACGAAGACAAGCATCTTATTGTCTTAAATAAGCCTGCTGGTATTGCGGTACATGGCGGTAGTGGTGTCGATTATGGGGTGATTGAAGGGCTCAGATCCTTACGGCCACAACAGAAGTTTTTAGAGTTAGTTCATCGCCTAGATAAAGATACCTCTGGTGTGTTACTCGTAGCTAAAAAAAGAAGTGCCTTGAAACATTTGCATGAGCAGCTCCGCAGTAAAACAATGCAAAAAGATTATATGGCGTTAGTCAGAGGCGATTGGCAGGCTAAAGATAAAGTCATCAAAGCACCGTTATTAAAAATCACCTTAAAATCGGGTGAGCGTATTGTTAGAGTTAACGCGGAAGGCAAAGAGTCAGAAACTCGTTACAAGATTATACAGCGTTTTGACGGTGCGACTTTAGTGAAAGCGAGCCCCGTGACAGGCCGTACTCATCAAATCCGTGTTCACTGTCAATTTGCAGGGCATGCTATTGCCTGTGATGATAAATACAGTGAACAAAAGTTTGATGACAGTATGCGCGCAATTGGTTTAGACCGTTTATTTTTGCATGCAGCTGAGTTGAAGTTTACTCATCCAGAAACAAACACCACGATGCAAGTTACTGCACCACTTGATGATGTGCTTGTTAACACTTTAAATAGACTTAAAAAAGTGTAATGGTTTTCACAATAATTGAACTGGTCATTTTTAAGTCACCCTATGGCATTACAAAACAAATATGATTTAGTCATTTTTGATTGGGATGGTACTTTAATGGATTCCATTGGTGCCATTGTCAGTTGCATGCAGGCCGCTGCGGATGATTTGGCAATTAATATTCCAAGTGAACGTGCGATCAGAGATTTGATTGGTTTGTCATTGCCCAACATTTTGCATCTTTTGTTTGGCGATATTTCCCATCGCCACGATGAGATTGTTGAGCGGTATCGGCAGCACTTTTTGTCGTCAAAGTCGAAGAGTCCTTTATTTGATGGTAGCGAGTCACTTTTGCAGCAGCTTTCAAATAGCGGCTACATGTTAGCGATAGCCACAGGTAAAGGACGTCAAGGGTTAGACCGAGTGCTAGTAGAAAGCGGTGTTGGGCATTATTTTGCGGCAAGCCGTTGCGCTGATGAAACAAGAAGTAAACCCGATCCTTTAATGATTCATTCTTTGTTATCTGAGTTTAATGTACCGGCACATCGCGCGGTGATGATTGGTGATTCAGTACACGATTTAAATATGGCTAATAATGCAGGTGTAGCCGCCATCGGAGTGAGCTACGGTGCGAATTTAGTTGAGCAGTTACAAACCGCGAATCCATTAGCTATTGTTGATAATGTTAATAAACTCGCTTTTCATCTTTAAATTGCGCCTTCATATCAAGGCGCATGCAATAGCTAATAAACTACTCTTGCGCTAATACCTCTACCTGATGCAAAGCCAACAGATTAATCAACTTAATCAATGGCAGGCCAATCAGTGTATTGGGGTCATCGCCTTCAAGTTTGTCAAATAACGCAATACCTAAACCTTCACTTTTAAAACTTCCTGCGCAGTAAAGCGGTTGTTCTGTTTTGACGTAGTAATGAATTTGTTTGTCAGTTAACTGCCTAAAATGCACTGTAAAAGGTTCGACACAACTGTGCATCGATTTTGTTGTTGGACAATAAACAGCAAGGCCTGTGTAAAAGGTGATAGCCTGTCCCGAGGCTAACTGCAATTGCTTAATGGCATTAGCCTCTGTATGGGGTTTGCCAATAATTTCACCGTTAATCATGGCAACTTGATCGGAGCCAATAACAACACATTGGCTTTCTTTATCGCTATTGTCTTCAATTAACTGACTTCCCGCTAATGCCTTTAGCTGGGCAAGGCGTTCAACAAGTTGTATTGCTGTTTCGCCCTGTATCGGCGATTCATCTATATTGGGATTAACCGATATAAAAGGGCGGTTTAATTTTGCTAATAATTGTTGGCGATAGATAGATGTTGAGGCAAGTACTAAGGATTTTGACATGAATTCTTATCTAACAAGTCTTTGGTGGCGCAAAGTTTAACATTAATCGTTTAAATGGGCGAAATTAGCACTGTAAATGCTTGTGTCTATTGGGACTGTTCGGTAAAATTTGCCATCATTCAAATTCAATGTTGGCAGTAATTGAGAACTTAAACGTACCTTCGGGTTGGTTTAACTGCTTTTTGCAGAAATTTTCTTTGACTCCAGCGTTTTCAAACTATAATATGCGCGCCTTATGCAAACAGTAAAGATACCGGTTTCAATTGATCCTTTTCGTGCTGCGAGTAGCGGCCTTCGTTATGAAGGCATTGTTCCTAGCAGTAACAATAAGCGATTAAATGAGTTATGTGCCGGCGACTGTTCCGACGTAGTTGTGTCGTTGGAATGTGGTGTCGACTTACAGGGGATAGTCTACCTTCGCGGGAAGGCTGTGACGGAGCTCACTCTGCTATGTCAACGTTGCATGACACAATATGCTACTGAGGTTACGGTCGACTTTTGTTTCAGTCCTTGTAAGAATGAAACAGAAATCGATGAGCTCCCGGATGCGTATGATCCAATTGAGTGTAATGAAATTGGTGAAGTACGTCTGCATCAATTGATTGAAGATGAATTGATAGTCGCTATGCCGATTATCCCTATGCATGAAGATACTGATTGCAGTTCGGGATCAAAAGACATAGTTGTAGGCGAGATCGACCCCGCTCATGAGGAGCGTCCAAATCCGTTTGCAGTGTTAGAAAAACTGAAGAGCAAGTAATCGTAGGAGACAAGTCAAATGGCTGTACAACAGAATAAAAAATCTCGTTCAAAGCGCGGAATGCGCCGTTCACATGATTCTTTGAGCACTGCTCAATTATCAGTAGACGCTACTAGCGGTGAATTACATCTACGTCACAACGTGACTGCTGATGGTTTCTACCGCGGTAAAAAGGTTATCAACAAGTAATTTGTTGACAACCTGATGACGAATCTGACGCTTGCGTTAGATGCGATGGGGGGTGATCATGGTCCCCACGTCACAGTGCCTGCAGCCTTGCAGGCACTGAAGTCTAATCCTTCAATTCAAATAATCCTTATTGGCAACCAAGCTGATATTGAACCTTTACTTTCATTAGCTGAACCTTCCATTTTAAAACGCATTGAGCGGATCCATACCACTGAAGTGGTGACCATGGGCGATAGGCCTGTGCATGCTTTGCGTACGCGAAAAAATAGTTCAATGCGTATTGCGTTAGAACAAGTTCGAGATGGAAAAGCCGCTGCGTGTATCAGTGCTGGCAATACAGGTGCGTTAATGGCCATGGCTAAGGTGTTGCTCAAAACCTTACCGGGTATTGACCGTCCTGCATTAGTCACGTGTTTACCGACGGTTACGGGAAAACCTGTTTATTTATTAGATTTGGGTGCTAACGTGGCTTGCGATTCGGAAACCTTATTCCAATTTGCGGTTATGGGTTCAGTGTTATGTGAAGCCGTACATAAAAAAGCCCGTCCAAAAGTAGCATTGCTCAATGTAGGTATTGAAGAAATAAAAGGCAATGATCAAGTGCAGCAAGCGGGTCAAATCTTGCAGCACACCGAGCAGGTTAATTATGTCGGTTTTGTTGAAGGTGACGAAATCTACACGGGTAATTTAGATGTCATCGTATGTGATGGTTTTGTGGGTAATATTACCTTAAAAACCTCAGAAGGCATTGCTAAGCTTTTGGTTCACCAATTGAAACGGGGTTTAAATAGTGGCCTATTCGTCCGTTTAATGTCCAAACTCATCGCGCCACGCATTCAAGCTGTACTCAGTAAGATGAACCCCGACCACTATAACGGTGCAAGTCTGATAGGATTGCGCGGAATAGTAGTAAAGAGTCATGGAAACGCTGATGAAGCTGCCTATTTACAAGCCATTAATTTAGCAGCAACTGAAGCGAAACGTCGTCTCCCTGAAATGATCAATGATCGTTTAGAGTCGATTCTTTTAGACATCAATAGCTGATCTCATTATATGCATACAAAAATTCTCGGAACAGGCAGTTATCTGCCTGTGCAAGTGCGCAGCAATCAAGATTTAGAAAAAATGGTCGAAACCACTGACCAATGGATTAAAGACCGTACTGGTATTTCAGAGCGTCGCATTGCCGCCACAGATGAATCAGTATCCACCATGGGCTATCAAGCCGCGTTGAAAGCTATCGAAATGGCCGGCATTGACCCCTCTGAATTGGATATGATTGTGTGTGGTACCACCAGTGCACCGAATGCTTTTCCTGCTGCGGCATGTGAAATTCAAGCCATGTTAGGCATTAAACAAATACCTGCTTTTGATATTGCAGCAGCATGTTCAGGTTTTGTTTATGCGTTATCGGTAGCGGATCAATTTGTTAAAACAGGTGCAGCCAAAAAAGTATTGGTTGTCGGCGCCGATGTGTTATCTCGACTTTGTGAACCTGATGATCGTTCTACAGTGATTCTATTTGGTGACGGTGCAGGTGCAGTGGTGATCGGCGAAAGTGAAACACCTGGCATTATTAACACCCACATCTATGCGGACGGTAGCCAAGGTGATTTACTAAAATGTTCATTTCCACCAAGGGCTAATGAATCTTCAGAAGCTGTGGGTTATATGACCATGAAAGGCAATGATGTATTTAAGGTTGCGGTGACGCAATTATCGAACGTCGTTACAGAAACGCTTAGAATCAATAATGTTGATAAATCTGAAATTGATTGGTTAGTGCCGCATCAAGCCAACTATAGAATTATAAATGCCACGGCTAAAAAGCTCGATATGAGTTTAGATAAGGTGGTATTAACTTTAGCAAGACACGGCAATACTTCAGCAGCCTCTGTTCCAATTGCTTTAGATGAGGCGGTTCGTGATGGCCGAATTCAGCGTGGTCAATTGTTACTTTTAGAAGCCTTCGGAGCAGGATTTGCTTGGGGCAGTGCGTTAGTGCGTTTCTAATTCATTTTATTTAATAACAGGTAATTAAACATGGAAAATGTGGCTTTTGTTTTTCCCGGTCAAGGTTCTCAAGCGATTGGCATGTTAGCTGATTTAGCACAAGAGCATACTGTGGTTTCACAAACGTTCGCCGAAGCCTCAGAAGTGCTTGGCTATGATTTATGGACCCTTATACAAGATGGGCCAGTTGAATCGTTAAATGAAACAGATAAAACCCAACCCGCTTTATTATCTGCTAGTGTCGCTATTTGGCGCGCATATCAAGCTAGTGGTAAGCCTGCACCAGCGTTGTTAGCAGGCCATAGCTTGGGTGAGTATTCAGCACTTGTGTGCGCAGGTGTTATTGATTTTAAAGATGCGGTTAAATTAGTTGAACTTAGAGGTCAATTAATGCAACAAGCTGTGCCAGCAGGCACTGGTGCTATGTATGCCATTATTGGTTTAGACAATGACGGTATTGCTAAAGCATGTGAAGAATCTGCTCAGGGCGATGTTGTCAGTCCAGTTAACTACAATAGCCCTGGACAAGTGGTCATAGCCGGCGAGAAAAATGCTGTTGAACGTGCAGCTGCGGCGTGTAAAGCTGCGGGTGCCAAAATGGCAGTAGCCTTACCTGTTAGTGTCCCTTCGCATTGTGCGTTAATGAAACCTGCTGCAGATAAACTCGCCCAAGCATTAGCCAATATCACCTTTTCAGCGCCTGTAATCAAGGTCATAAATAACGTTGATGTGGCTATGCCAACCGATAGTCAAGAAATTAAAGATGCGCTAGTGCGCCAGTTGTATTGTCCTGTTCGCTGGAGTGAAACGGTCTCGTTTATGGCTGAACAGGGAATTAACCAACTCGTTGAGATGGGACCAGGAAAAGTGTTAACTGGTTTAACAAAACGTATCAATAAAGCCGTTTCAGCCCAAGCCGTCAATGATGTTGCGTCATTGGCAGCATTAACTGAGTAAGGAAGAATAATGAGCATTAGTTTTAATTTAGAGGGCAAAGTTGCCCTTGTTACCGGCGCTAGCCGTGGCATTGGCCGCGCAATTGCGGAAACTTTAGTCCAAGCCGGTGCGGTTGTTGTAGGTACAGCAACCAGTGAAAAAGGTGCTGCAGCGATTCAGGATTACCTAGGTGATAAAGGTTTCGGACTTGTGCTGAACGTCACAGATAGCGAATCAGTTGCCAATTTATATAGCCAGATCAAAGAAAAAGCTGGCGATGTTGATATTCTCGTGAATAATGCAGGTATCACACGTGATAATTTATTAATGCGAATGAAAGATGATGAGTGGCAAGATATTATTGACACTAACCTGACTTCATTATTTAAATTGTCTAAGCCAGTAATGCGATCTATGATGAAAAAGCGTTTTGGACGTATCATCAGTATCGGTTCAGTCGTAGGCACGATGGGAAATGCAGGTCAAGTAAATTATTCAGCTGCTAAAGCGGGTTTAATAGGTTTTACTAAATCTCTTGCAAGAGAGGTTGCATCTCGTCAAATAACAGTGAATGCTATTGCTCCCGGTTTTATCCAAACAGATATGACTGATGAGCTGACACCAGAGCAACAACAAGCTATTATGTCGCAAGTTCCGATGGAACGTTTAGGGCAGGCGCAAGAAATTGCCAATGCAGTATTGTTTTTGGCCTCAGATTCAGCCGCTTACATCACAGGCGAAACATTGCATGTGAATGGCGGAATGTACATGGTTTAAAGCGATTGGTAGGAAACTACCTTCATTTGAGTCAGAGTTAGAAACAGTGTAGATTTAAATCTTTGTGGTTAGACCACAAAATCTAAGCTTGCAATGTTATCTAAATCGAATAAACTACTCGCAATCTTACGCAAGTGCGTAATTTGAATAGGAAAGAGAACTAATGAGCAACATCGAAGAACGTGTAAAGAAAATCATCATTGAGCAACTAGGCGTTAAAGAAGAAGACGTTAAACCAGCTGCTTCTTTCGTGGACGATTTAGGTGCCGATTCTCTGGACACCGTTGAATTGGTTATGGCTCTAGAAGAAGAGTTTGATACCGAGATCCCTGATGAAGAAGCTGAAAAGATCACTACTGTTCAAGCAGCGATCGATTACGTTTCTAAGAATCAGTAATCCAGAATTCACAGAGACAGGCGGCATTTATTGTCGCCTGTTTTTGTTTCTAGCTTTGTCATTTTTATTTTAATCGTCATTAACAAATCATAAAAACGCCTGTTCTAGTAGGTTAACCTGTCTTCGCTTTCTCCTTTCGGTTAATCGCCGTTGCTAGACTATTTGGCATAGTGTATTTAAAAGGTGAAAATCATGTCTAAACGTCGTGTTGTTATTACTGGTCTTGGATTGGTGACACCAGTGGGTAATGATGTCGAATCATCTTGGAAAGCATTACTTGCTGGCCAAAGCGGTATAGCCCCCATTACGAAATTTGATGCTGCTGAATATGGCACTCGCTTCAGTGGTTCTGTTAAAAATTTTGATATAGAACAGTATTTAACAAAAAAAGATGCTCGAAAAATGGATTTGTTTATCCAGTATGGCGTCGCTGCCGGTATTCAAGCGATTAAAGATGCTGGATTAGATATGGCTCAGGAGCGCCCTGATCGTGTCGGAACTGCAGTGGGGGCGGGCATGGGCGGTATGCCGTTAATCGAGCAAAATCATAGTGCATTAATGAATGGTGGGCCTCGTAAAGTGTCGCCATTTTTCGTACCAAGTACCATCATTAATATGATCTCAGGCCATTTGTCTATCATGTATGGCATGACCGGTCCAAATTTTGCGGTGACAACCGCTTGTACTACAGGTGTACACAATATTGGTTTTGCAGCCAGAACAATTGCATACGGTGATGCAGATGTCATGATTGCTGGAGGCGCAGAGGACGTCACTTGTCCTTTAGCCATTGCTGGTTTTGGCTCTGCAAAAGCCTTATCGACGCGAAATGATGATCCTATTAAAGCAAGCCGCCCTTGGGATAAAGACCGTGATGGTTTTGTTATCGGCGATGGTGCCGGTGTATTAGTGATGGAAGAATACGAGCACGCAGTTGCCCGTGGCGCCAAAATTTACGGTGAGCTCGTTGGTTTTGGTATGAGTGGGGATGCATTCCACATGACTTCGCCGCCAGCTGATGGCGCCGGCGCTGCCGCTGCAATGGTGAATGCTATCAACGATGCTGGCATTACCAGAGAAGCTGTTGGTTATATCAATGCCCATGGCACATCTACTCCCGCTGGAGATAAAGCCGAAGCCGCCGCGGTTAAATCGGTTTTTGGTTCGCATGCTTATAATTTATTAGTGAGTTCAACTAAATCAATGACAGGTCATTTATTGGGCGCTGCAGGTTCAGTTGAAGCCATTATTACTTTGCTTGCACTGCAAGACCAACATATTCCTCCGACCATCAATTTAGATAACCCAGATGAAGGCTGTGATTTAGACTTTGTAGCACACACTTCACGTAAGCATACTTTTGATTATGCCTTATGTAATTCATTCGGATTTGGTGGCACGAATGGTTCATTATTGTTCAAAAAAATCTAAGCATTCGTGAGTGTCTTTGATGAATTAAGGGAAGATCATTATCTTCCCTTTTTTATAGGCCGAAAACTATTTAGCACAACTTAACATTTCGCAGCATCGCCTATTTGGCGTAAACTGCGACTAATATATTTTCGAGGATAAACATTATGGCTGGTGTAGACAGACAACTTACTCTCAGGTTTTTAGCTGAGCCTGCTGATGTCAATTTTGGTGGTAAGGTGCACGGTGGTGCAGTAATGAAATGGATTGATTTAGCCGCTTATGCCTCAGCTGCTGGCTGGAGTGGTAAATATTGTATTACGGTATATGCCGGCGGGATCCGTTTTGTTAAGCCTATTCATGTTGGCAGTATTGTTGAAGTGACAGGTAAAATTATTTACACAGGCACTTCGTCTATGCATGTTGCTATTGATGTGAAAGCGGGCGATCCCAAATACTCTGAACGTCATTTAACGACTCACTGTATTGTAATCATGGTGGCGGTGGATGATGAGGGTAAACCTACCAGCGTGCCTGAATGGATACCGCAAACAGAAGATGATATTCGTTTGCGTGATTCTGCATTACGCCTAATGGACATGCGTAAACGCATTGGCGCAGAAATGGAAGCACACGTAAAACCGATTGTAGAATAATCAATAATAACCAATTTTTATGGGGGCGTTATGGCTAAGGTAGCATTTTTGGGTTTAGGGGTGATGGGCTTTCCAATGGCGGGGCATCTAGTCAGCAAAGGCCATGAAGTGACAGTGTATAACCGTACTCAAGCTAAGGCAGATTTGTGGGCTAAGGAGTATCAAGGTAAGACGGCGCTAACACCTAAAGAAGCCGCTATTGGTCAAGATATTGTGTTCACATGTGTGGGCAACGATGATGATTTACGACAAGTGGTATTAGGTGATGATGGTGCAATTCATGGCATGCAACCAGGCAGTATTTTGGTTGACCATACTACTGCTTCTGCCGATGTTGCCCGTGAAGTATATGCTGTGTTAGCTGCCAAGAATATTGCCTTTTTGGATGCGCCAATTTCTGGTGGTCAAGCTGGCGCTGTTAATGGGGTTCTTACTGTGATGATGGGCGGTGATCAAGCTTCGTTTGATAGAGTTAAACCGATTATTGCCGCTTATAGTCGATGTGCAGAGCTACTTGGGCCAGTTGGCTCAGGCCAATTAACCAAAATGGTAAATCAAATCTGTATCGCGGGTGTCGTTCAAGGTTTGGCCGAAGGGTTACACTTTGCCAAAAGTGCAGGTCTTGATGGTTTGAAGGTTATCGAGGTAATTAGCAAAGGTGCAGCCCAAAGCTGGCAAATGGAAAATCGATATAACACCATGTGGCAAGGTGAATATAACTTTGGTTTTGCAATTGATTGGATGCGTAAAGATTTAGGTATTGCTTTAGACGAAGCTCGTCGAAATGGTTCGACTTTACCTGTCACCTCATTAGTTGATCAATTTTATGCTGATGTTCAAGCGATGAAAGGCAATCGATGGGATACTTCAAGTTTATTGGCGCGTTTAGAGAAAAACCGCTAGATTTGATGACATGTTATTAAAGGGACTGCAATGCAGTCCCTTTTGATTTTCAGCCTTAAAGCACCTACTTCAGTAGGTGGTTATCATCAATTAGGCTTTGCCTGAAGTATGTTCAATAGCTGATTAACTCAAGTGATACGTGAGCTTTGCTAATGATGCAGTACAAGCTTCTAAATCAGGGATGATTTAGTAGGGCCTATAGGATATATTTACGGCGTCTTGTTAACGCACGGTATTTGCTAATCTCTTATCCAAAATTCTGTTTAGGTGATAAGTTAGCTTTAAGTTGGGTCAACTACAATATGTTCTAACTCTACCGCAGCAATAGTGTGTAAAGCATCCATAGCCGCACCCACAAGGCTAATTTGACCTTTAGACGACTCAATTAATACAGCGCGTTTAATGTCACTATAATCGCGGTTATGTCTAATTAAATTCGATAATGCCATTTGCATAGGTTGCATTGATGGATTGAAGGCTGCATTTTCAGCATATCTGCCACAATATGTTGCGCCATCATGTGTTTCAAGTACTACTGCAGCATGGCAATGAGTGTAAGGAGCATAACTCAATCCAGCTTGATCTAATGCTTCAATAATCAGTGGGTCGCTAGATTCTAAATTGAATTCGATATTGCTTTTTGAGAGTAATGGACGCGTTACGTTTAAGTCAGTTGGTCCAAATGCATAGGGTAAATAATGACTTAATGGCGCTGTAGCTTGCCCTGGTAGATGGATGTTGACTTTACTACCATCAACAAGCTCATTAATAAATTGACGACAATGTCCACAAGGACTGAAATTGACCACGATATCGACAATGTGTGTTTCACCGCTTAACCATGCATGGCTAATAGCGCTTTGTTCGGCATGAACGGTATGAAATAAAGCTTCGCCAGGTAGCTCGAGATTGGCTCCCATATAAATATCGCCACTGCCACCTTTAGCTATCGCGCCTACAAAAAACTGACTAAGGCTCGGGCTGGCTAATGCTGCGGCAATTGGCAACAAAGCAAGTAATAACTCCTGTTCAGTCAGTTTCGTTTTATCCATAAGTTCTGATAATTGATTTGCATCGATATGACCACAAAAATCATCATGTAACAATGGAACTAATGCTGATGATAACGGTTTTGAAAGTTGGCTAATACAGTCTATAAATCTGTTTTGCATTTCCCTTGTCCTTAGATGAAACTCTTCATAATTGAACTTAAGTGTATGGCTAATATCAATATACTAGAGTGATTGTAAATATTGGTATAGGGCTTTTAATAGCTTTTGTTTGTGTTCATTGTCGCTGGTTTCTTCAACCAAGTTTTCGAGACGTATCACATAATCTGCATCCATTAGGCGTTGTTGACAAAACTCTCGCCATTGCAGGCTTTCTTGGTGGCTTAATGTATGTGGATAATTGCGTGCGCGATAGCGAAACAACATGCTATTGATGCGTGGATCATCGAATTGTAATTCCAAAGCGGCTAAATTTTGGGCTTGAGTATTGCGAACGATATCGATTTTAGCCTTGTCAGCATGACTGAAGAAACCGCCACTGTATAGCATTAAATCCGGGTCGGTAATGTCTGGCATATCGGATTCGATTTCGAAAACCGCATTTAATTTTTCTCTAATATCAGGCGTATTTTTCAGTCGTTTATACTGCTCTCTTGCAAAATCTTTATCAATTTGTAATCGAGAAGCAACCTCGTCGTCGAGTAATTTGGCCGAGCCGATAAATGGGCATTTATTAATATGGATTTGTTTAATCGGAATAGGCAGTTCATCTGGGGCTAAATTAGCCCGAGAAGTATACATACGCGCAGAAATCTCAGCCGCACTTAAGGTGAGTAATGGTGAGATATCCATTGCTAAATTAACACAAATAACGGCATTTTTGTTGGTGGGGTGATAAGCCACTGGCGCGATTAAAGTTGTACAGCCATTTAACGCACTGATTTTTGAGCTTACATGCACTAAAGGTTGCATTTTGAGCACATCAATTTGGTCGTTTGCCGCTTGTTTTCGTCTAAGTTTGAAATAGTATTCATATAACTTAGGTTGTTTTTCTTTGATAAGCTTGGCCATTGCGATAGTGGCATACACATCCGACATCGCGTCATGTGCTTTTTCATGACTTAAACCATTTGCAGCCGATAGTTGTTCTAGTTTAAAGCTAGGAGTGCCGTCTTCTTTTAGCGGCCATATGATGCCCTCTGGTCTAAATGCATAGCAAGCACGCACTAAATCAATTAAATCCCAACGTGAGTTACCCTGCTGCCATTCTCTTGCATACGGGTCAATAAAGTTACGATAAAAACCATAGCGACTGACTTCATCGTCAAAGCGTAATGAGTTATAACCTACCACACAGGTATTTGGCTGACTGAATAAATCATTAATTCGTTTCATAAATTCAGCTTCAGGCATGCCTTTAGTATTCGCTAATTGAGGTGTTATTCCTGTGATTAATATTGCTTCAGGGGAAGGCAGGTAGTCTGGAGCCAATTGACAATAAAACGTTTCTGGTTCGCCTATGAAGTTAAGGTCAAGATCGGTTCGAATACCCGCAAATTGGCAAGGACGATCTTTAGCGGGATTGGCGCCGAATGTTTCATAATCGTGCCAGAAAAGTGTGGGTTGGGTTGCATCTGCCATAATGAAGATTCTCTTTTAATGATTGTATTATCTTAGCATTAATTACTGCAGGATTAAGTCCTTGTGTATTTCTCATATAATGATTGCTAGTTTAATGTGCAGATATGCTTAAATGAGCCGATAAGACCTTCGTATTTGGCTGCAGAGGCTGATTTCTATGCTAAGTAGCAATAATGCTGCAATTATCAGCCATCAATTGCAGCCATGTATAACAATAAATAAAACTTAATATCTAGAAATTATCAATCCGCTTTCATGAGGGGGATGTTAGACATTGATAATGATAAAAACTAACATCGCAAAATGATTTATCATCATACTTATAATTTATGCGATATATAATTTTCAATTAGTTGTAAAAGGATTTTTGCATGCACCAGCACATTTTTAGCCATCCAACTGTAATTCAAATAAGCCATCCTACATTGGTAAAGGTGCGCTTACTGAATGATATTGATGATTTACTTGTGCTTGCTTCACTGAGTAACCCATTGTTTGAAATGATTGTTAGTCAAGTTGATGGAGTAGCTGCAACATTGATCTCTCGTCAGCAAGCATTTGTCAGCATTGATTTTGAAAAAGTACAGCACATAGCTGATAGGTATGATGTGACTCGATTGGTGGGCCAAGGAGTTCGGCTGTATTCAAGAATGGCTGTCGCACCAAGGATTTGTATTGAACAATTAAAACAAGGTATCGACATCAATATACAAGCGGATGGTGAGGTCTATTTTACTGTTTATGAAAATATGCCCTTTGAATTAATCCCGCTAGAGCAAGATTTGAGATTATTGTGTGAACCGCAAGTGTTAGTCAGCGCAAAAACTATTTTAGGGCAGAAGCCTTTACATAGTGAGTCTTCTGCTGCATTAGCAGTCCATATTAGCGAGGTTGAACAAGTCAGACGGGATATTGCTGATTACATGCGAGGTGAGTCAGGTAAAATACATCCAGGGGTGTCCACGGAACTGTTAAAACTTGATCATTTATTGCAAAATAAGCGTCAATGGTTAATGCGAACTTATCATCAATCGTTAGAGCGCCCTAGTTTGTCTAGAGCCTCTAATCAAGCCACTCTTGATGTTGAAAAGCTGCAGCAAAAACTTGAATGTTACAATCTACTCGCGCCTTCAGATGTCACTGAACTGGTTAATCAGCTTTCAGATGATGATAACTAATCTACTTATAAAGAATTTTTGATGTCCTATATTTGTCCAATTTGCCAGCTTGATCTTAATCAAAGTCTCACTAAGACATGGTCCTGTGCCAACAATCATCAATTTGATACAGCCAAAGAAGGCTATGTTAATTTATTGCCCGTTCAAAAGAAGAAATCAAAAGATCCCGGCGACAATAAAGAGATGATGTTAGCCAGACGAGAGTTCTTGAATAAAGGCTATTATCAGCCATTAAGTGATCAAGTCAATCAACTGGCGGCCTTTCACCAGCCGCATGCTAAACATATTTTAGACATAGGCTGTGGTGAAGGTTATTACAGTAACAGATTGATTGAGCAAATAAAAAAAACTCAAATTGATTGTCAGCTGTGGGGATTAGATATCTCTAAAACAGCAATCAAATATGCTGCTAAAAAATATCCTCAAATGCATTTTTGTGTGGCAAGTGTATTTGAAATGCCGTTTGCTGATAACAGTTTTGATTTGGCTATTCGCATTTATGCACCTTCAAAAGTAGAAGAACTCCAACGGGTTATAAAACCTGGTGGTGTGCTAATTACTGTTTCACCTGGTCCTAAACACCATTTCGCTATCAAACAGGTGATTTATGCAGAGCCGCGTCTGCACCCCCATGAGCCGCTAACGCTTGAGGGATTTGAATACGTAAAACAGCATAGTCTTGAATATCATCTTGAACTAGCTGATGTGAATGATATTGAACATCTGCTTAATATGACGCCATATGCATGGAAGTTAACTCAGTCGCAAAAGCAAAAAATGGCCGATGAAGGATTAAATTGCGAATTAGATTTTAAAATTGAAATACATAGACGTCATGGCTGAAGCAAAATTTGAGTATTTACACCAATAAGGTATTGATGAGTTTAGATAAACACGCCGTTCAAATATGAATTAATTATGAACCTTGATATGATGTTTGTTGACTTATTCTGAGAATGGTTTATAGTCTTTATAGCTTGAAGGTTGGGCTTATTTTTTGTGTTTCAATACGATCAGTTTCGTCCTGTGAACATAAGTAATACCGGCATTTTCCAGCTTTACCGCCGTTTAGGCTTTATTTTATATTTACAGGATTTATATCATGTCTCAAGTTACTGGTGTTGTTAAGTGGTTCAACTCTGACAAAGGTTTCGGATTTATCGAGCAAGAGTCTGGTCCAGACGTATTCGTTCACTTCCGTGCTATCAACTCTGACGGTTTCAAAACTTTAGACGAAGGTCAAAAAGTTTCTTTCACCGTGACTCAAGGTCAAAAAGGTCCACAAGCTGAAAACGTAACTATCGTTTAAGCTATTGTTTCACTTCGGTGAAATGGACTTAAAGCTGTGGCATTTGCCGCAGTTTTTTTTTGTCTTTTTTTCAGTACATTCTGTAAAGTGTCATTCAATTTACTGCAAATTTTTAAAGCTGCCACACTTTTTGTTTGGCGGCTTTTTATTTTGTTATACCAATTGCAATACTTCACTGTTCATTCTAGCTTGTTAAAATACTCGATAACTTTTTTAGATTTTTCGATGGTAGAACAGCGGCTTATGGTGAATTTTGTTTTTTTCGGCGGCTTGCCTTACACCATTTCTAAGTGCGTTTTTATTGTGGTGGCTACGATAATAGTGAGATAAATTCACCCAATTAGGCAACAGTAAAAGCTGTTACCCACATTGCTAATGAATAATATGTGTTTATGCGTAGTATTAATCTAATGAATGTCTAGGGCGTGTTTATCTTTGTTTATTTTTATGTTGAGAGATAAAATGACTTTAGGCAAGGCGGATAAGTGCGGGCATAGTTGACCTACGTCAAGATTATCCAATGCAGTATAAAGTCATTTTAGCCTCAACCCGCAGGTGGTGGCTATTTTTTATTCATTCTACTCACAAATTCACTTGTTTAGCGGGCTAAACGGCGTTCATTTGCGATTGCCTGACAGAAAAAAAAGCCTACTGCATAATTTATCAGCAAAGATAAACACGCCCTCGTGAGTTAAGATAAGAAAAGGGTGTCTTCTAGGGTTCTACCTTTTAAAATCGACTTATAATGCCATTGGTTTTCAGCCAGCAAATTGAAAATTTGCAGCTCTAATGAAAAGTCTACTTGGCTAGGATATTCAATGATAAATTGATGATCTGTGCTTTGAGTGACTTTGGTTACATTAGGTAAACCAAGCAATGCTTGATGCACAGCGGCCATATCAACTTTTTTCATTACCAAGGTTAAATAATCAATCTCCTGTGCTGATTGAATTGAAAGCGATTGTTTTAGCTTTCCTTCTTCAAGATAAATTACTTGATCGCATAATTTTTCAAGCTCATTAAGATTGTGGGAGCTAATCACAAAGGTAGTATGCTCAGACAGTTCACTGACAATTTGTCTAATTCGTCTTGCATTGGCGGGGTCTAAGCCTGCCGTTGGTTCATCTAATAACACTAATTTAGGCGAGCCAATAAGTGCTTGCGCGATAGATACCCGTTTGCTCATTCCATGACTTAAACTTTTAGGTTTGGCTTTTGCTTCCTTCGTTAAATCAACTAGCGCCAATACTCGCATGGCTTCGATTTTAGCTGCTTTGCCTTTTATACCTTGAAGCTCAGCAAATAGGCGAAGTTGACTGAGTATACTGCTATCAGGGTCAAGCTGTGCATCCTGCGGTAACGCGGATAAAACGCCATGTAATTTGTCGCTGCCAACAGGCTCACCCATTATTGTCACATTACCGCTACTTGGCTTTATATAGCCACATAAAATACTGAACAGTGTTGTTTTACCCGCACCGTTAGGACCCACTACAGCAATTGGCGCGCCAGATTCCATAGTAAAGTCGATTTTAGATAACACCGCTTTACCGCTATAACTTTTACTCAATTGCTGACATTGAATTAAACTCATAATGCACTCCTTTGCATAACTATGCGGCCAATAATTAATATCACAGCGGTTTGTATTAATGGAATGGGGGCGTAAGCGAAGGCTGCTAACCCCTGAGTGTTAACCATGCTTGATAATTGCGACCCTGGTAATAGGTATCTTAGTATCTCAAACCCTGAAAACTTAACATTTACCAGAGTGATAATAATTGAAACGATAATCCATAGAATAATGGCGAAAATACTGGCTTGACGAGCACTATTTGCTATCAGTGATAACAGTGCCATTGTCGCAATATAAGGGAGTACAACAATCAGCAAGTTTGCAAAAATGATTAACGCTGTGTTGACTGCTGGCATCAATAATCCGGTGTCTCTGTTCATTACTAACAATGTCGTCGCAATTAAGGTGATTAATATTAAACATCCTTGGATAAAGATCTGCCCGACAAATCGGCCGAAAAATAAACTATTGCGGCTTACACGTAAGCTGATAAAACGGAGCGTGCCACGTTGCTTGTCTGAACTAAATTGGTCGGCAGAAATGAAAATACTGAACATGGGGAATAAATACAGCGCAGCAACCCAAAACATTGCAAATTCAGAAACTTGCCAATTAAACAGTTTATCTAAGGTGGTTGGGCCAAATACGGCGGCGATAAACTCTTTGAAGCTTGGCTCCATGATGATATTTGCGGCTTCTTTAATGGGGTAAATTAAAATGACACTCCAGACTAAAATAAAAGCAATCAACGCAATAATACCGCTGCGGCTACTGAATCTTTTACTCAATTCAAATTTAGCCAATTGCCAAATATGGCTAAGTCCAGATGGCGATGAAGCTGTAAGGCTATTCATAACATTCCCTTTTGTGATTAAGCCGTAAAAAGATTAACGTCTTAAGATATTAACGCCTCAAGTGTGGCTAACCTTTGCTCAAGCGATTCTATTCGGTGCTCTAACGCGGTCACTTTTTCATTGGCCGCTAATGATTGTTGCGATTGCACCGACACATCTAAGTTACTTACAGAGTTAGCTTGATGGTCCTCAATTGAACGACTAAATAACTCAATATAACGACAATCGCGCTTGCCAGCCTCTCTAGCGAGTTGCGCAACAAAAGGCTTATCCTGCTTAGCTAGCTCGAGTAATAACGTTTCAACTTGAGTGACATCTGAAAATTCAAATAAACGGGTTGTACGGGTTTTTAATTCCCCTGGGGTTTGCGCGCCTCTAAGTAATAATACGCAGCAAAGAGCATATTGAGCGGCTGTGAGGGTTAAATCACTGAACTCGGTATTACAAAAACGGTGTTTATATTTGATGACTCTACTGCCAAATCCCGATTGCTCGCTGATTAACCTTTTCTTCGCTAAACCATCAATAATGATTTGCACTTCAGATTCACTGAGTGACATCACGGGATCACGGCTACTTTTTTGATTACAAGCTAAGGTAAGGGAATTGAGCGAGAGCGGGTATTGTTCAGGTGTAGTGATTTCTTTTTCCATCAAACAGCCAATCACTCTGGCTTCCAATGCATTTAATTCCATTGACGATGATCCTCAAATAAAAAAGCATGAAGATGTTATATCATCCTCATGCTAGTTTTAACAATGATATCAATGTAATCGGTTATCTCGTGAGCAAAATGCGCTTGTTGAATGGCTAAACGAGTCTAATACCGTCCTTGTCGATTTTAATTTGCCCCCCTTTAAACAAACCTCCAATAGATTTTTTAAAGGCTTTTTTGCTCATCCCAAGTTGGGCATAAATAATGTCAGCATCTGTTTTGTCATGTAATGGTAAAAAGCCATTAGCTTTGGTTAGTTTATTCATGATAAACATGGCTTGTTTATCGAGTTCTTGTTTAGAGCCTTGTTGTAGTACCAGGTCAATTTTTCCATCGCTACGTAAGGTTTTAATAAAGCCTGTGAGTTTTTGGCCGAAACGTAATGGTTGAAACACTTCGTTTTCATAAATTACGCCCCAATGCTGATTATTGATAATGGCTTTATAACCTAAATCCGTAGTGCCACCAATAATCAAGTTTACCTGTTGGCCAACTTCATAGTCAGCGGGCGTTTTATCTAAAAACTTATCGACCTTTGAAGATGCAACAATGCGCTCATCTGCTTTATTAGCATGGATATACACCAAGTAAGATCTGCCATCTTCAATAGTTTTATGTTGTTCACCAAACGGTAAAAACAAATCCTTATCAAGACCCCAATCTAAAAAGGCACCATATTCACTTATCGCCGCGACCTTTAAATAGGCGAACTCACCTACTTGAGCAAACGGTTTTTGAGTGGTTGCAATGACTTTATCATCTGAATCAAGGTATAGAAATACGTCAATAGCTTGTCCCACTTCATATTGTTTAGGTACAAACTTTTTCGGGACTAACACTTGACCAAGTTCATGGGCATTAACATAAATACCAAAACTGACTTCTTTAACGATTTCGAGTGAATAGCTTTTACCGATTTGTATCATGTGTATCTCTATCTTTAGCTGCATCTAAAATGCAAACGTTTACTGGGAATTGGGCTAAAATTTTCTGCTGCTTAGTATACACGCTTTTTCAATTGATGAGAGAATTTACCATAATTGTGAGCAGAGAACCTAAACTTGCCGTATTAGCTTTTTTATCTTTGGCTGAGGGGGAATTCTACTTGCAATGAAACACAATGCGCGGTTTAATTGCGCCGTTTTTTACGGTCGACTTTTAAGGTTTAACACACTGACGAATGAGTCTTTATGACCTCAAAAAATCAACCTAAGTATTTATGCACAAATGATTTATAAGTATTCATTTATGCAGTAAGCAAACTTAGACAACCATTTGCAATGTCCCGCTATAATTGTTAAAAACCTAGTGGCCGGAGTCGCAAATAAAGTACGTATAGATGAAAAATCGACTAGATTTAATTATCGCAATCTGGTGAGAAAAATTGCCATTTTTCATCTACTATACATCGCATAATGCGACAGCGTTATGTTGATTTTATTCACAAGCCTTGTTGAATTTTTAACAACACGATTTGATAAGGTAAATACGGAAAAGAATTATGTCTGATTGGTCTATTGAAGATGCTCGTGCGGGTTATAACGTTACTCATTGGAGTCAGGGTTTTTATGGTATTCGCGAAGATGGTGAAGTGACAGTGTCACCTAATCCATATCAACCAAATCATAAAATCGCACTGAACGCATTGGCGAAAGATATGGTTAATGCGGGTGTATCACTCCCTGTTTTAGTTCGTTTTCCACAAATTTTACATCATCGTGTAGAAAGTTTATGTGAAGCATTTAATGATGCCATTCAAAAGTACGAATACAAAAATGATTATTTATTGGTTTATCCTATCAAGGTTAACCAGCAGCAAACAGTTGTTGAAGAAATTCTTGCTAGTCAAACTTCTAAAGAGGTACCGCAATTAGGTTTAGAAGCGGGGAGTAAGCCAGAGTTAATGGCGGTATTAGCCATGGCGCAAAAAGCCAGCTCTGTCATTGTTTGTAATGGTTACAAAGATAAAGAATACATTCGCCTAGCACTAATTGGTGAAAAATTAGGCCATAAAGTTTACATCGTGCTTGAAAAGATGTCTGAACTTAAAATGGTATTAGAACAAGCTAAAGAGTTAGGTGTGACTCCTCGTCTTGGTTTACGCGTGCGTTTAGCGTTCCAAGGCAAGGGTAAATGGCAGGCCAGTGGTGGTGAAAAATCAAAGTTTGGTTTATCTGCAGCGCAAGTATTAAAAGTGTTACAAGAATTAAAAGACACTAATATGCTTGATTCTCTGCAGTTGCTGCATTTCCACTTAGGTTCGCAAATCGCTAATATTCGAGATATCCGTCAAGGTGTAGGTGAAGCAGGACGTTTCTATTGTGAGTTACGTGAACTTGGTGCCAAAATTGAATGTTTCGATGTGGGCGGTGGTTTAGCCGTTGATTACGATGGCACCAGAAGCCAAAGTAACAACTCAATGAACTACGGGTTAAATGAGTATGCTAATAACATCGTTAATGTGCTAACTGATTTATGTAATGAATACGAGCAACCTATGCCACGTATTATTTCTGAGTCTGGTCGTCATTTAACAGCGCATCATGCGGTATTGATCACTGACGTTATCGGTACAGAGGCCTACATGCCTGAAGTGATTGAAGCGCCATCAGACGATGCGCCACAATTATTGCACAACATGTGGCAATCTTGGTTAGAGATCAGCGGCGGGCAAGATCAGCGCGCGATGATTGAAATTTATCACGATACCCAAAGTGATATCGCAGAAGCGCATTCGTTATTTGCCGTAGGTCAATTTACCTTGGCTCACAGAGCTTGGGCTGAACAAACACATTTACGTGTTTGTCACGAAGTGAAAGGTTTATTAAGCAATAATAACCGTTACCACCGTCCGATCATCGATGAGTTAAACGAAAAATTAGCTGATAAATTCTTTGTTAATTTCTCTTTATTCCAGTCTTTACCCGATGCTTGGGGTATTGATCAAGTATTCCCTGTGTTGCCTTTGTCTGGCTTAGATAAAGCGCCAGAGCGTCGTGCGGTGATGCTTGATATTACCTGCGATTCTGACGGTATTGTTGATCAGTACGTTGATGGACAAGGTATTGAAACCACATTGCCTGTTCCTGCGTGGAGTGCTGAAAGTCCGTACTTAATTGGTTTCTTCATGGTGGGTGCTTATCAAGAAATTCTTGGTGATATGCATAACCTATTTGGTGACACTAACTCTGCAGTGGTGCGTATTGATGAAGATGGTTTAACCAATATTGATTCAGTATTACAAGGTGATACCGTTGCTGATGTGCTTAAGTATGTGAATTTAGATGCCAATGCATTTATGCGTACATTTGAAGAATTAGTTGAGCAACATATTACTGAAGATGAAAGAGCAAGTATCTTAGAAGAGTTACAAGCGGGTCTGGACGGCTATACATACCTCGAAGACTTTTAAATATTACAGATTTAATATTTGAATAATTCATTGATAGTAAGGCTTAGTTATGAATAATGACTAAGCCTTTATTTATTTTAATCTGTTGAGTCATTTAGTCATTATATGTTTTTTGAAGGTTCTGAAAAAAAAGCAGAAATATGGATTGAACCCACATCGGGTTCACTTCGAGCTTTGCCTTACTCTTTTTGGAAACAGATAGTCAGCTTAGCCAAAGCTGATATTTTGTCACAGATGGGTAATGATAAATGTGATGCCTATTTATTGAGTGAATCGAGCTTATTCGTTTGGGATCATAAAATTGTCATTCTTACTTGTGGTTTATCGACATTAATTGATTGTATTAATGGTTTTATTGATGCCATAGGCGTTAACAATATCAAATTGTTAACTTATCAACGCAAAAATGAATATGTAGCGCATCTACAATCGTCGACTTTTATAGAAGATATTGCCATGTTAAGGCAGCGACTTGCAGGTTCTGCTTGCCGAGTGGGGCATTTAGATCATCATCATCATTTTATTTTTACCAGTGGCGCCTTTAATCAGATAGCCCCCCAAGACAAAACCTGTGAAGTATTGATGTACCACATCAGCGGTATCGTTGCTGACTATTTACGCACCCAACAGCAATCTATCGCTAAGATATATTCTCTTTTACAATTAGATGAATTATTTGCTGGGTTTACATATGACGCACATTTATTTACGCCTTTAGGCTTCTCTATTAATGGAATTAAAGATAATTTTTATTACACCATTCATATTACGCCACAAGAAAAAAGCTCATATGTCAGTATTGAAACCAATGTGGATCTTAATCATTATCCAATCGATATTGCTGCAAAGTTATTAGCCATTTTACAACCTCGAAGTTGGGATTTTATCGGCTTTAATATACAGATATCATCGCCAAACACTCCTGAAAATATATGTTTAGGCCATTGCTCATACCCCGTTAAGCAAGGTTATAATATACACTTTAGTCACTATCAGCAGCTTTGCCCTGAAGTGCTAATCCCTGAGTATTTGTAATGCATAAACGTGATAAGTGTTTACAATAAACTCAGTAATTTTAATACTGTTTGTCACCAAGCTAATTAACCTCATTTGGGTTAATAGATTGGCTCAATAAGCTGAAATAAAACGATTTAGCTTATTTTGTAGCAAACTTGTTATTTGTTTTGAAACTAAGTTGCATTAGCACTGCAATAGTTGGCCTATTGCACGTTAATGAAACGCAGTTAGCAAGACAAAGCGCTGTTTGGTAAGCGTTTATTATCCCCAGTTGAGGTTACTTAGCTAACTAAAGGAAATATATGAGCGATTTAAGTGATATCCGCCGCGAATATACCCAAGGTGGATTACGAAGAGCAGATTTACCCAGTAATCCAATGGACTTATTTGAAACTTGGTTAGTGCAAGCCAAAGATGCGAATTTATCAGACCCGACGGCAATGTGTGTTGCTACGGTTGATAAAGATGGTCAACCATTTCAACGCATAGTGTTACTTAAAAAGTTTGATGATAATGGTTTCGTTTTTTTTACCAACCTAGAAAGTCGCAAAGCGTGTCATATCGAAACGAATAACAAGGTGAGTTTACATTTTCCTTGGCATCCTCTAGACCGCCAAGTGTCTGTGTTAGGTGAAGCAGAGCCCTTGTCTATGATTGAAGTGGCAAAATATTTTATGAGCAGACCCAAGGATAGCCAAATTGCGGCTTGGGTATCAAAACAGTCGAGTAAAATTTCTGCTCGCCAGGCTTTAGAAGGCAAGTTTGCGGAAATGAAAGCAAAATTTGCACAGGGTGATGTGCCATTACCTAAGTTTTGGGGCGGATATCTAATACGTCCGCACAGTATCGAATTTTGGCAAGGTGGTGAACACCGTTTGCATGACAGATTTCTGTATAGCAAATCGCCAGATGCAGCGTGGCAAATTGATCGATTGGCGCCATAATTAAGGGGTAATGATGCAAGCTAAAATTTGGGTTGATGCAGATGCCTGTCCTAATCCGGTTAAAGAGATGTTGTTTCGTGCGGCAGAGCGTAAATCAATCAATATCGTCTTCGTGGCAAATCAGATGATAAAAGTTCCTTTATCGCCTTTTATTAACATGATCCGCGTTAACTCAGGTTTTGATGAAGCAGATAATTATATCGTTGAGCAACTTACACAAGGTGATTTAGTCATTACCGCCGATATCCCTTTAGCGTCAGATGCCATTGAGAAGGGGGCGCTGGCTATTAATCCCCGTGGTACGGTATATACACCTGAAAATATTAAACAAACATTAACAATGCGTGACTTTATGGAAGAAATGCGTAGCAGTGGTGTTCATACTCAAGGGCCAAATAGTTTTTCCCAAGCGGACAAACATGCCTTTGCACAATCATTAGATAAATGGTTAGTTAAACATCGCTGATCTATAATCAAAACACTTTTATACTTGCAAAAGGATTTTAAGATGAAAAAATGGTTATCAGTTATTGCCCTCGGATTGTTATCCAATGTTGCTCTTGCTGGCGATTGGTCGGTGAATAATAATCAATCTACAGTCAGTTTTATTTCTATTAAGAAAAGTGATATTGCTGAAGTTCATCGTTTTAAGCAGGTAGAAGGAACCTTGACCGAAGCAGGCAATTTTTCATTAGCAATTGATTTAACGAGTGTAGATACCGGCATCGCCATTAGGGATGAAAGAATGCAAGGCCTACTGTTTGAAGTGGCTCAGTTTCCTAAATTAACCCTTAATGCTGCAGTAAACCCTAAATTACTTGCTGATTTACATATCGGTGAGGTAATGACTTTACAGGTTGATGGAGAAATTGCGCTGCATGGTAAGAAGCAAATAAAATCCTTTAATGTATTAGTGGCTAAATTATCAGCAAAGAAGATGGTTGTGACCAGCTTAACTCCCGTGGTTGTTCAAGCGGGGGATTTTGACCTTGCTAGAGGTGTTGAAAAGTTACGTGATATTGCCGGATTGACCAGTATCAGCTTAGCTGTTCCTGTGTCATTTGTGATAACCTTATCGCAATAGAGCAGGCGTATTGTATCGGTAATGTCAATTTATGTTTGGGGATTAAACATAATAAGAATCTCCGTGCATAAAATGACATTATCAACTTAATCCTTGGAGTTAAAATGGTTACAGATAAAGACGGTTATATGCATTTGATTCAGTACTTAACTGAACATTTAGGCTTATTTGAAACGCCTTCAAATGATGCTTTAGTGTCAGAAACCGTTTTAGAATTGTTTGAAGAGCAATTATCCGCCCAAATTATTATGGTGTGTGGTCAAAACCCACAATTATCATTTGCACAGCGCAATATGGTTATCCGTGAAATTGACGCGATTGTCTATGACTTAGAAGAAATTCTAGCTCAAGTCGCTAACCATAAAGCTACCCCAGAACAAAGTATTTTTATTGCTGAGTTTTCTGGTTTAATCAAAAATTTATTTGATCAAGAAATTGATCATTTATTGCGTTAGTTATTTTTACCCTCAATATCCATTTTTAGGAACAAACATGTTGAAAAGCATTATTTTATCCATTGTTTTGTGTTTAAGTTTAACGGTTGCTCATGCCGCAGATAAGCAGATTTTAAAGCAAACTGAAATGATGACAGTCGAAAAGTCTGGTTTGATGTTTCATGCTCGTATGGATACTGGGGCTGTTAACTCCTCATTGCACGCAGTTGATTTAACGATCATTGGCGGCGCAGCAAAGAAGATGAAACAGAATATTGGTAAAACAGTTGAATTTACAACCGAAAATGAAAAAGGTGAAAAAAAACGCATGAGTGCTGAAATTGTCAGTACTTCAACGGTTAAAAATTCACAGGGTACTGAAACCCGTTACATGGTGAATTTAGAAGTCGGCTTTCCAGATGCGTTAAAGAAAATACACGTTAACTTACGTGACCGCAGTCATATGGATTTTAAATTATTAATTGGTAGAAACTTTCTGAAAAAAGACTACATTGTCGATGTGTCTGAAAAGAAGACAATCGGCCCAATTGCTAAATTAAATATCAAACAAGCAAACCTGATCTACAACACACGTATTGATACAGGCGCGGTTGAAAACTCATTGCATGCTGTCAATCTTCGAATTGAAAAAGAAGACAAAACCGATATGGAAAATAATATCGGTAAAATGATCACCTTTACCACTGAAAATGATAAAGGTAAAAAAGTGGATATTCGCACTAAAATTCGTGGTACTTCACTTATTCGAAATGCGCAAGGGACTGAAATTCGTTATATGGTTCGCTTAAGTGTTGGAGAACCTGGCCAAGAGTTTCTGGTTGATGTTAATTTGAAAGATCGCAGCAAAATGAGCCATAAATTATTAATCGGGCGTAACTGGTTACAAGGCCATTACATGGTTGATGTTTCAAAAAAATAATGATTAATCAATAAGATTGTTGAAGCCTTAATGGAAACGTTAAGGCTTTTTAATTTCTGAATGTGAAATACATACCTTAGCAATCTATCTTGGCAGTCGATAATGCATGTGTTGCTAAGTGGTGACACAACATGGTACTTATCACGGTTACTACACCTCAGATCGGGCGGATAAACGCTTGCTAAACAGCCATTTTTCTTGATAACTGCGTTTCATTAACGTGCAATAGGCCTGCTTCGACATGTTAATGCGCCTTGCTTCGAAAACAAATGACAAGTTTGTGACAATAAAAGCTCAACCTGTTTAATTGAGCTTAATGAGCCCATCGATAAACCCTAGTTGAAGTTAATATGCAATCAGAAATAGCGAAGGAGCATGCAGGATCACAAGGCTTATTTTAAACACTAAAAAAGGTGCCGAAGCACCTTTTTTAATGCGCACTACACCAAAATAATTAAAGCTTTAAGCCAACCAATAACTGGTCTAATTGCTCAGCTGTTGCGTGTAACTCATCACAGCCGGATACCGATTGATTTGCCGATTGCTCGACATGATGAGATTGATTACGAATTTCCATCAAATTGGTCGCAATCTCATTCGCCACGGCAGATTGTTCATCAGCAGAGGTCGCAATTAGTACACTCATCTCCAATACCCGATGACTATGATGGGCAATATTGACTAAGTCTTCACCCGTTTGTAGCACATGTTTTTTGCCTTCAGAAGCTTGTTCAACCGTACGCGACATTAACTGGGTCAGATTGCGCGTCCCTGATTGTAATGCTTCAATCATGGTTTTTATTTCAACTGTAGCAGATTGTGTTCTGCCAGCAAGCGTACGAACTTCATCAGCAACAACAGCAAAACCACGACCTTGTTCACCAGCACGAGCCGCTTCAATCGCTGCGTTCAATGCTAATAGGTTAGTTTGTTCCGAAATTGCATTAATGGTTGTGACAACGGCATCAATTTTACTGGCATTATCATTCAATATGCCAACGGCGTTCGATGCCTGTTCAATCTCATTAGATAATACGTCAATGGCGTGCACGGTTGTTTCAATGTCTTTTGAACCAGCAGAAACCTGGCTGTTGGTTTCTTCTGTTTCACTGGATGATTGCTCAGCATTGCGTGCAACCTCTTTTACCGCAGCGGTCATTTCTTCCATTGCAGTGGCGAGTGAATCCAAATGCTGGCGCTGATTAACCGCCATCGATTGGCCTTGTTGAGCGGTTGTTCTAAAACCTGAAACAACAGTACGAATTTGATCGGTTGCGTGAGTTATTTGCTTAACTAATGTGTGCTGCCGCTCAACTAACGCATCAATGCTGATTGCTAAAATACTAAACTCATCTTTGACTTCGAAAAAGTTTAATCGGCCGGTTAAGTCGCCGTTAGCAGCACGTTTTAATGCCATAACTGTGGTGTATAGCGCGCCACCGACAAAGGTAGAAATATAATAAGCAAAGGCAAAAAGTACGATTAATAACACCACCATAACACCGTAAGCCGCATTTGTATTAGTATCGTCTTTTATTAACTGATTGGCTGACAGCTCACTGACAATGACCCGGTCATGACTGTTCACGCTACTGACAACACGAATTCTATTGCCTTGTATATCAACACCGCCGCCTTGTTGAGCCAAATTTCGTAGTTGGCTATCTAGGTTATCCACTGCTATTAATTGGCTAGTGTTAGATAGTTGGCTATTCAAGTCATTATGCTTAGTTTCATCGATTAAGTTATAAGCATCATCTAAATAATTATTGGCTTGTGTAATGAACTGCAGCTGATTATTAATGGTATTAGACATTAAATTATTAGCATGTTGATGATTGAGGAATACGGTTAAACCAATAATCATCAACATGGGAACGATGGCTAAAATGCTAAATTTGGTTTTTAAAGTCATGTGGATAAGATATTGGTCTATCCATCTAAATTTTACTTCTTTCATTAGTGCCTCTTGTTGTCATGGGCTTGGTATTTAGCCAAATACGATAAACATCTATCGGTATTGGTTTGGTTAACTTTAGTTTAAAACTCAGGGTTAAGGTTGGTTGATTAATTTATAAACCAAATAAAGGCGATGCAAATAACGAATGCGCCATAAAGCAAGTGTACTCGCAGTGATGAGCTTGCTCCACCGAATTTAAATCTCAATCGAGGTAATTTATTTTGTAATTCAAAAATAGCCTAATGATTATTGGTGCGAGTGAACTAAAACAGCACATAAGTGGCTAAAAAGGTCTAGTAATCTGTTGGCTGCTAACGTAAAATTTGTCTCTTTTATTTTAATTGATCGAAAAATATCATTTAAGTCAGCTTAAGGGATATTTTGACATCTTACCGTCAAACATGATGGTAAATATCGCATAAGTAATGCCCAGATGCAGTGGATGAATAAATGCAGCAGTTAACAGAGATCGTAGAACAAGCCTTAGCGGTGATAGAGCAGGCCAGTGATCTAAAGGCATTGGATGATATCCGTGTCGATTACCTAGGTAAAAAAGGTAAAATCACTGACATGATGAAAATGATGGGCCAATTAAGTGCAGAAGAAAAACCTGCCTTTGGACAAGCCGTCAACCAAGCCAAGCAGGCTGTACAGCAGAAGTTATCTGACCGTATAGATGGCTTAAAAGCATCTGAGCTTGAAGCTAAATTAGCAGCCGAGCAAATCGATGTTACTTTACCTGGCCGCACTATAGATAATGGCGGATTACATCCTGTCACCCGTACTATCGAGCGTATCGAAACCTTTTTTGGTGAGCTTGGTTTTACGGTTAAAGATGGTCCTGAAATTGAAGATGATTTCCATAACTTTGATGCATTAAACATTTCAGAACATCATCCGGCTCGGGCAGATCATGATACGTTTTACTTTAATCCAAAAGTTATGCTGCGTACTCAAACATCGGGTGTTCAAATTCGAACCATGGAGCATGAACAGCCGCCATTGCGCATAATTTCACCCGGTCGTGTTTATCGTAATGACTACGATCAAACCCACACACCTATGTTCCATCAAGTAGAAGGGTTAATGGTTGCTGAGAATGTAAACTTTGCTGAATTAAAAGGTATTTTACATGACTTCTTACGTAACTTTTTCGAAGAAGACCTACAAGTTCGCTTTCGCCCATCGTATTTCCCATTCACCGAACCCTCAGCAGAAGTTGATGTGATGGGTAAAAACGGCAAATGGTTAGAAGTATTAGGTTGCGGTATGGTGCATCCTAATGTGCTTCGCAGCGTAGGTATTGATCCTGAGAAGTACTCTGGATTTGCTTTTGGTATGGGCGTTGAACGTTTGACCATGTTGCGCTACGGCGTAAATGATTTACGTGCCTTCTTTGAAAACGATTTACGTTTCCTCAAGCAATTCAAATAACGGAGCAATATTAGATGAAATTCAGTGAATCTTGGCTTCGTGAGTGGGTTAACCCAACCGTAAGCCGTGACGAATTATCACACCAAATTACCATGGCAGGTCTTGAAGTCGACGGTGTTGACCCTGTTGCTGCTGATTTTAGTGGCGTGATTGTGGGTGAGGTGGTTGAGTGTGGTCAGCATCCAGATGCAGACAAATTACGGGTCACAAAAATCAATGTTGGCGAAGCAGAACTGATTGATATTGTCTGCGGAGCACCCAATTGTCGTTTAGGTTTAAAAGTGGCTGTTGCTATGGTTGGCGCAGTATTACCTGGCGACTTTAAAATCAAAAAAGCCAAGTTACGTGGTCAGCCGTCTTTCGGAATGCTGTGTTCATACTCTGAACTGGGCATCGATATCGAAAGTGACGGTATTATTGAATTACCACTTGATGCGCCAATTGGCCAAAGTGTTCGTGAGTTTTTAGATTTAGATGATGCCGTCATTGATGTCGATCTAACCGCAAACCGTGCAGATTGTTTAGGCATGGCAGGTCTTGCGCGTGAAGTGGGTGTATTAAATCGTCAAGCGGTTGTTGAACCATCTTGGCAAGCTGTTGAAGCAAGTATTGATGCTCCGATTGCCATTCATGTTGAAGCTAAAGCTGCATGTCCTCGTTATTTAGGTCGTGTGGTTAAAAATATCAATGTTAACGCGCCAACGCCATTATGGATGCAGGAGAAATTGCGCCGTAGTGGTATTCGCTCAATTGATCCAATCGTCGATATCACCAATTTTGTGTTAATTGAATTTGGTCAACCAATGCATGCGTTTGACTTAAATACCCTCAATGGCGGCATCAATGTGCGCCTAGCTGACGGTGTTGAAAAACTCACGTTGCTTGATGGTAATGAAATTACGGTTCCAAGTGACACCTTAGTGATTGCGGATGACAAACAAGCTATCGCATTAGCGGGGGTTTTTGGCGGCGAAGCAACGGGAGTGAGTGACACAACAAAAGATATTCTTTTAGAATGTGCTTTCTTCGCTCCTTTAGCGATTATGGGTAAATCTCGTCGCTTAGGCTTACATACCGATGCTTCACACCGTTTTGAGCGTGGCGTTGACCCACAGCTGCAACATAAGGTAATGGATCGCGCTACCCGTCTTGTATTAGATATTTGCGGTGGTGAAGCGGGGCAAGTCATTGAAGCGCTAGCTAGCGAACATTTGCCTCAACCTGCAAAAATCTTATTACGTCGCAGCAAATTAGATAAAACATTAGGTCATGTTATTCCTGACTCTGATGTTGTAGAAATTCTGACATGTTTAGGGTTTAGCGTTGTAACAGAAAATCATGATTGGCTTGTGACAACGGCAACATATCGTTTTGATATGGCAATCGAAGAAGATTTGATTGAAGAAGTGGCTCGAATTTATGGTTATGACAATATTCCTAATACAGCGCCGCAAGCTGCATTAAATATGTCAGATCATAAAGAATCCAACATTCCACTTAAGCGTGTTCGTAACATGCTCGTGGCTCGAGGGTTCCAAGAAGCAATTACTTACAGTTTTGTTGACCCTAAAATGCAAGCCCTTGTTCATCCGGAACAACAAACCATGATTTTGCCAAATCCAATTTCGACAGAGATGTCGTCAATGCGTTTGTCTATGTTTACCGGTTTATTGACCGCTGTCGGTTACAACCAAAGTCGCCAGCAAGGCCGTGTTCGCTTATTTGAGACAGGTTTACGCTTTGTTCCTGACGAAAATGCAGATGCAGGCGTTCGTCAGCAAGCCATGATAGGTGCAGTGATTTCAGGTGTTCAAAACGACGAACATTGGTCGATGGAATCGAAAACTGTCGACTTCTTTGATTTAAAAGGTGATTTAGAAGCAATAATCGGCTTGACAGTTGCCGCTTCTGAATTTAGTTTTAAAGCAGCAACACATCCTGCGCTGCATCCAGGACAATGTGCTGAAATATTAAGAAATAATCGAGTCATTGGTCATATCGGTGCTATCCACCCGAATTTGGAGAAACCTTTTGGACTTAATGGCAAAACAATCGTTTTTGAGTTAGAACTGGATGCTTTATTACATGCCAGTTTGCCGCTAGCCCAAGCTGTATCTAAGTTTCCAGCTAATCGACGTGATATCGCCGTAGTTGTAGATGATCAAGTATCTGCAATTGATGTTATTAATTTGATAAGAAAAGTTGGCGAAAATCAGTTGGTTGGCTTAAACTTGTTCGATGTATACCTAGGTAAAGGTGTAGAGCCCGGCAAAAAGAGCTTGGCAATCGCACTTACGTTACAAGACACTACTCGTACGCTTGAAGAAAAAGACATTACTGCGACCATGGACGCTGTAATATCTGCTCTGAAGACCGAGTTCAACGCATCGTTGAGGGATTAAAGTATGGCACTTACCAAAGCCGAAATGGCAGAACATCTATTTGAAACACTTGGTATTAATAAGCGTGTGGCTAAAGAGATGGTGGAGTCTTTCTTTGAAGAAATTCGTGAAGCACTCGAAAATGGTGAGCAGGTCAAGTTATCTGGTTTTGGCAACTTCGACCTTAGGGATAAGAATCAAAGACCGGGAAGGAACCCGAAAACTGGTGAAGATATTCCAATTTCTGCGCGCCGTGTTGTGACTTTCCGTCCTGGACAAAAGTTAAAAGCACGAGTAGAAGCCGCTAACGCTGGCAAGAAATAAATTCACAAGTTGAATTAAGCTTATCTGCTTTATGTAAAACAATGAAAGAGCCACTCAGGTAGAGTGGCTTTTTTTTTGAAATTTGCTGATCTAAATTAGCATGCTATTATTCGGTCGCAATTTTTTGATGAGGTTTATCTTTTGGCTCGACAACAAAAGTATTTTGATACCCGCTTTACTTTAGCATTATTACACCCACGCAATTGGGCTACGTGGCTGGCAATTTTTATATTGTTTCTATTTGGTATTTTGCCAGCAGTCATCCGTGATCCAATTACAAATGTGTTGGCCAAGCTGGTTATGCGAATCGCTCGTAAGCCAATTGATATTGCGCGTATTAATATTCGCCACTGCTTTCCTGAAATGCACGACAATGAAGTTAATCAGCTGATTAAACAGAATGTCGATGCATTTGTACTTTGTCTGTTATCTCAGGCTGAATTACTTTGCCGCTCTAAAGCCCATATTAAAAGACGTGTTAAATTACATGGATTTGAACATGTTGAAAAAGTAAGGGCAGAAGGTCGCCCCATTATTTTTATCATGCCCCATGTTTGGCCAATTGATTATGCAGGATTAAGGTTAAATCTTGAAATACCCATGGTATCTATGGCTAAAGCTCACCGTAACAACTTATTTAATTGGTTTAGTAACCGTTTACGCAGCCGTATGGGGGGCAGAATTTATATGCGAGAAGCAGGCATTCGCGCTTTGCTCTCTGAATTAAAAAATGATCACAGTTTTTTCTATCTGCCAGATGAAGATTTGGGACCAGAGCAAAGTGTTTTTTCGCCATTTTTAGGTACAACCAAAGCAACGTTACCTGTTGTTGGCCGTTTGGCTAAGGCTGGTAACGCAAAAGTGATGCCTGTGACGATTGGATACGATCAAATTGATAAAGTGTTTAATTTAACGGTACTGCCTGAAGTTGAAACCGCTACTATGGACACTAAAGAGAATGAGGCACTAGTATTAAACCAAATCGTAGAGCAAGTCATAAAAGCCTATCCGGAACAATACATGTGGTTTTTGAAGATATTAAAAACCCGTCCTCCCGGAGAGGCTCAATTCTACTAAACTTATTCTTATATGATCATCATTACACTAAGAGATCACTTTAATGGAATTTAATGATTTATTGTCAGTATTATCCTTTGTTGTATTTACCTATGATAATCGTCCGATAACGTTATTACAGATAATCCAAGTCCCTATTTATATTTTCTTAACTTGGTTTATTGTCACTCGTGTTGGCAAAATCATCGTTCAAGCCCTGAAAAAACGCAATGTTAGTGCGGATGCAATACATTTATTTTCACGCATGTATTTGGTATTGATGATTGCAATTTTAACCATTACGAGCATGGATATTCTCAATATCCCTTTAACGGCTTTTGCGTTTGTTTCCGGTGCGATAGCCATTGGTGTTGGTTTTGGTGCGCAGAACATTATTAACAACTTTATTTCGGGTTGGATTTTAATGTGGGAGCGTCCAATTCGCATAGGTGACTTCTTAGAAGTAGGTGATGCCCGCGGTGTGGTTGAGTGTATCAATACTCGCTCCACTTTGATCCGACGTAATGACGGTGTTCACATGTTAGTGCCCAACAGCCAGTTGCTGGAAAATACCGTGACTAACTGGACACTGATTGATAAAAATGCCCGTACTTTTGTGCGTGTTGGTGTATCGTATGGCTCCGATGTGCTAAAGGTGCAATCATTGTTATTTCAGGTTTTAGAAGAGCGAGATGATATTTTGCCGAGCCCTAAACCTATTGTTTTATTTGAAGATTTTGGTGATAACGCCCTCATTTTTGACATGGTATTTTGGGTAAATGCGGTATCTGAAACCGACATTCGCCGTCGACGCAGTGAAATTCGTTTTAGAATTTATGAGTTATTTAATCAAAATGATATTTGTATTGCATACCCGCAAAGAGATATTCACCTTGATGGTAATTTGACGATCAATCATGGTGATAAAAATATATAAATTGAAATGGTAGCGTCGTTAAGTCATTACAAATGTGCTTAAATTAAGTTAATAAATCCTTAGCATCGACTTGATAACGTATGTGTTAACTGAATTTATAACAGGCTGTTCTTCGATTTACATAAAAAAACATTCCAGCCGAACTTAACGTCTGGAATGTTTTTGTTTTCATCCCTAAACCACCTACTTCATTAGGCCCTTATCATCAATTAGGCTCTGCCTGAAGTACGTTCAATAGCTGATTAACTCAAGTGGTACGTGAGCTTTGCTAATAGTGTGATACAAGCTTCTAAATCAGGGATGATTTAGTAGAGCCTATAGGGATAGCGTCTTGTAACGCACGGTAGGAAAGCGCCCTTTTAGGCAGTGATATCAAAGCCACCTTCTTCAGAAGGTGGATTCTTTACTTTTAAGTTACTGTATTTGAATTGTGGTTACTTTTTGGCTTTTGTATGTCTATCCAGTAGATTTTGATTAATATCTGCCATCGACAACCCTTGATCTTCCAGTAACACGATTAAGTGATACATCAGATCAGAGGCCTCGTTAATCAGTTCTTCTTTATCGTTCGTTGCCGCGGCTAGGGCTGTTTCTAAACCTTCTTCACCCACTTTTTGCGCAATACGTTTAGTCCCACGCTCAAACAAGGACGCCGTATAGCTTGAATCGGCACTTTGACCTTTGCGCGAAACAATCACCTTGGTGAGATTATCGATAAAAGAATGAGCATTGCCATCAGGCCAGCAACTTTCTGTACCTGTATGACATGTCGGGCCGTTAGGGATAACTTGAACCAACAAGCTGTCATTGTCGCAGTCTTTATCAATAGCAATGAGCTGCAATGTATTGCCTGAAGTTTCGCCTTTAGTCCATAAACGTTGTTTAGAACGACTGAAAAACGTCACATTTTGACTGGTTAAGGTTTTTTCAAGCGCGGCTTTATCCATATAACCTAGCATGAGCACTTTGCCAGTTAAGTGGTTTTGCACAACTGCGGGGATTAATCCGTCCTGTTTGTCCCAAGCTAAGCTTGCACTATCAAATGTTATTTGTGTCATCTTGACTCTCTTATGTTTGAGGCTTATTACAGTCGAATTGCAATATTTTGGATGCGAAGATACTGCTTTAATTCACCAATATCGATAATGCCTTTATGAAAAACACTTGCAGCTAACGCTGCATCGACCTGAGCGAGTTCAAATACCTCTTTAAAGTGTGCCATGGTGCCAGCACCACCGGATGCAATCAAAGGCACATCACATATCGCACGAACCATGCTTAATTGCTTGATATCATAGCCGCCGCGCACGCCATCTTGATTCATCACATTTAATACTATTTCTCCACAGCCGCGCTTTTGGACTTCTTCAACCCAATCTTGGGTAAACCATTGGGTGTCTTTGGTGGCAGCTTCATCCCCCGTAAATTGTTTGACTTTGTAGCTGTGTGAAGCGGCATCATAGAAAGAGTCGATACCTATCACAATACATTGGCGGCCAAACTCATCCTGTAAACGCGAAATAAGACTTGGATCTGACAATGCAGGTGAATTGATTGAAATCTTGTCGGCACCGAATGCAAGCTTTTCACGGGCTTGTTCAATGGTTTTAATCCCACCGGCAACGCAAAATGGAATATCAATTTGCTCAGCTACGCGGCTGACCCAAGATTTGTCGATGACTCTGTCATGGGCGCTGGCGGTGATATCGTAAAAGACTAGCTCATCGGCACCTTCAGCAGCATAACGTGCAGCAAGCGGGACGATGTCACCGACAATTTCATGGTCACGAAATTGGACGCCTTTTACCACTTTACCTTCACGAACATCAAGACACGGAACTATGCGTTTGGCCAGCATGAGATAGCCTCCTTGACGGTAAAGTTGTTAATCAATAACGCTTTGCCAATAATGATGCCATTGGCTTTACTATCACGCACCGCCGCCACATCATCTAGGCTGGCAATGCCGCCTGAGGCTTGCCAACTAATGTTGGGGTATTTACTGCTTAGTTCCTGATATAAATCAGTATTAGCGCCTTGTAAAGTCCCGTCGCGGCTAATATCGGTCACTAGGGCATGTTGCAACCCAACCGTTTGATATTCAGCAACTAATGACTCTAACGACTTACCACCGCCAGTTTGCCATCCCGACACCGCAACAATTTTTTCACCAGCGTCATTAATGTTGACATCCAATGCTAAACAAATCGCATCACTGCCATATTTAACAAACCAACTTTTAACCAGTTCAGGCTCTTTTACCGCTAAAGAACCAATCACTACTCGTTTTACACCTAATGCTAACAGCTCTTTTACCTGTTCTTCGCTGCGAATGCCGCCACCCACTTGAATATCAGTGTTTAACCCTGCTACCAACTCACCAATTAAGCTTATCTGGCGTTTTGCGGGGTCCTTAGCTCCTGTTAGGTCAACTATATGCAGCAATTTTGCGCCTTGCGCTTGGTATGACTGCAACTGGGCGAGGGGACTTAAATCGAATGTGGTTTTTTGTTGATAATCGCCTTGGTATAAACGCACCACTTGACCATCAATTAAATCAATTGCTGGAATGATCATTGTGCTTTCCCCATATTCAAAAAGTTTTGTAAAATTTTTGCACCGACCACAGCACTTTTTTCTGGGTGGAATTGCACCCCAAAAAAGTTATCTTTACCGATAGCTGCACTGAAGTTTTCACCATAGGTACAACTGGCTAAGGTATATTCACTAATTGGTGCGCGGTAACCATGCACAAAATAGACGTAGCTGCCGTCTTCAATACCCGCAAATAAAGGATGGTCGGTCACACTAATCTGGTTCCAGCCCATATGCGGTAGAGGCAGTCCTTTGCTGTCTAAATCACCAATGTCTGTGGGAACTAACCCTAAACAATTGATGGCTTTGTTATCACGGCCGCCATGTTCGTTAGACACAGAGGCTAACATTTGCATACCAAGGCATACCCCCATGACGGGTTGGGTTAAACGGCTTATTAAATCGACTAAGCCTTTTTGTTGTAAGCCTGCCATTGCAGCGCCAGCAGTGCCAACACCTGGCAGAACCACTCTGGCAGCGCTGCGGATAACATCAAAGTCATCGGTGACTTTGATGTTGGCATTGAGGCGTTCAAAGGCAAAACGCACCGAGTTTAAATTGGCACATCCGGTATCAATAATGACGGTAAGATCGTCACCGTTGTTTTTTGAGGAAACCGCTAAATCTGTCACGTTAACTCCTTACAACACACCTTTACTGGAAGGTAAAATGTCGCCTTCTACTTTGACTGCTTGACGCAGTGTACGGCCTAATACTTTAAATAAGGCTTCAACTTTATGATGGTCGTTATCGCCTTGTGAGCTAATGTGTAAGGTGCAGCGCAGTCCATCGGCAAATGAGCGGAAAAAATGCGGCACCATTTCTGTGGCCATTTCGCCAACCATTTCTCGTTCAAAATCAGCGTTAAATTTGATAAACGGACGTCCAGAAATATCCATTAAGCATTCACCATTGGCTTCATCCATTGGCAAACTAAATCCAAAACGGGCAATGCCACGTTTGTCGCCTAAAGCTTGACGAATCGCATCGCCAATAGCTAAAGCGGTATCTTCTACACTGTGGTGATCATCAATTTCAAGGTCTCCATCAACGTGCACGTCCATTTTAAAGTTGCCATGGGTTTGAATTTGATCAAGCATGTGATCAAAAAATCCAATACCTGTTTCAATGTTTCCTTTAGATTGATTGTCTAAATCAATAGTGACTTTAATGTCAGTCTCTTTTGTGGTTCGCACAACAGTCGCTTGGCGGCCTTTACTTAATAGCGCCTCACAAATGGTGTTCCAATCTAGGTTTTTGCGATCATATTGAAAACTTTTAATGCCCATAGCATTAGCGAGTTCAACATCTGTAATGCGATCGCCAATCACTGCCGACTCTGTAAAATCAACTCTACCTTCAGTTAAATAACGCTTAACTAGGCCAAGTTTGGGTTTGCGACAGCTACAGTTTTCATCGTTAAAATGCGGACAAATGACGACATCATCAAAGGTTACCCCTTGGCTTGCAAAAATTTGCATCATCATGTTATGCGGGGCGTCAAAGTCATCCTTTGGAAAGGACGGTGTGCCTAAACCATCTTGGTTACTTATCATAACTAGTCTAAAACCGGCTTTTTGCAGTTTTAACAATGCGGGTATAACCTGTGGTTCGAATACCAGTTTAGCTAGACTGTCGAGTTGTTTGTCAATTGCAGGCTCTTCGACTAATGTGCCATCGCGGTCGATAAAGAGGATTTTCTGTTTCATGCTGCTAACCTTAAATGTGTAGGTATATTATTTAGTTTTTGCTGCTTAATAGCACGTCAACTAATTTGTTTGTTTGGGCGATAGAAGCAAAACTAAAGCGTATCGCATTGGCCAATCTTGGGTCTTTGTAGGCTCGGGCAACAATGCCATTATCCGTTAATAACTTGGCGATTTTACTGACATCTTCAAACTGAGCTAAGACAAAATTGCCATTTGCATTGAGGACATTTGCGCCAATTTGAGTTAATACCTGAATAAGTCGTTCACCCTGTTTATTAAGGCTGGTCACTTGTTGCTGCATTAACACTATACCCTCTGAACTCAGTGCATTTGTGGCTAACTCTGAAACAGGCAAGGGCACAGGGTAAGGCGCTATCACCAACATGACTAAATCAATAATGGCTTCATTGGCCAGCATAAAACCGCATCTAGCACCGGCTAATGCAAACGCCTTAGATAAGGTACGCAAAACCACAAGATTAGGATACTTTTCAAGTAAATCCGCAACTGAGTATTCTGGGCAAAATTCGATATAAGCTTCATCAATTACCACAATTGCTTGCGGCGCACTGATAATGGCTTGCTCTATATCTGCCTTACTAATGACGGTTCCTGTTGGGTTATTGGGATTACAAATAAACACCAACTTGGCATTACCTATTTGTGTTGGCCAGCTTTGGGGTAATTGATAATCACTTGTTAAACTTAATGCCGTTACGGCCACATTGAAGGTTGCGGCGCTGATGGCATACATGCCATAGGTCGGGCCAAAAATTGCAATGCTGTCTTTACCTGGCACACAAAAGGTGCGAATAAGTAATTCGATAGCTTCGTCTGCGCCGCGACTGGCAATTAATTGACTCGTTTTCACGCCAGCGTATGCAGCATAAGCAGTCATTAATGCAGGTGGTTGACAGTCAGGGTAACGATTGATTTTGTCTAAATCACTGTTATTAAATGGAGATTCATTAGCATTAATCCAGATATCACCTCGGCCACCAATACGTCTTGCACTTTGATATGGTGTTAATTCAAGTAACTCAGGTCTTGCGAGTTGTTTTGCGTCGAATATATTCATTGTTATTACCGCTACTTTTCTAGGCTAGCTAAACGAATAGCCACTGCATTTTTGTGAGCATCCAATAGTTCGTTCTCCGCCAATGTCATCACCGCTTGGCCAAGATTTTGTAACCCATCGGCGCTGAGTTCTTGCACGGTAAAACGACGGCTAAAATCGGCTAAAGACAAACTTGAAACTGCACGGCTATAACCATAGGTAGGCAGTACATGATTTGTTCCGCTAGCATAATCACCCACAGATTCAGGCGTATAAGCGCCTAAAAACACTGAACCCGCGGCACGTATTGTGCTCAGTAGTTCACGGGGGGAGTCTGTTTGTACAATTAAATGTTCAGGTCCATATTGGTTCGAAACCTGTACAGCTTGAACAATATCCTTAACCACCAAAGTGCGGCTACATTTTAATGCCTGTGCAGCAATATCCTGTCTGGGTAACTGAGCTAGCTGGACAGACAGTTGCTGATTCACAGCTTGTGCTTGAACCATGCTATCAGTTACGAGCATGACTTGTGAATCAACGCCATGTTCGGCTTGCGACAGTAAATCTGCTGCGATAAATGCAGGGTTAGCCTTGGCATCGGCAATGACTAATACCTCAGAAGGACCCGCGGGCATATCAATGGTGACACTGACGCGATTATCTTGTGAGACCAAACGCTTAGCTTCGGTTACGTAACGATTACCCGGGCCAAATATTTTATCTACTTTGGGGATAGACTCGGTGCCAAACGCCAAAGCGGCGATAGCTTGCGCACCACCGACTTGGTAAATGTCAGTGATACCACACACATGTGCTGCGTATATGATGGCATCATTGATCGGTGGTGGACTCACTAATACCCGCTTTTCACAGCCCGCAATTCTAGCCGGTAAAGCCAGCATCATGACGGTTGATATTAGTGGTGCAGTGCCGCCAGGAATATATAAGCCAACTTTTTCAACCGCTTCTGAACGTAACTCACAGCGAACACCGATTTGAGTTTCAATATCGATGGGTTGAAAAGCCTGAGCTTGATGAAACTTCTCAATATTGGCCGTCGCGAGGGCAATTGCTTGTTTCACCTTGGTTGATACTCTAGCGCATGCGGAGTCGATTTCTTCTGTGGATAACAGTAAATTATCAACTAATATGCCATCAAACTGTTGATTAAACTTAGTAATGGCGGCATCACCGTCTAATACGACTTGTTCAATAATGCTTTTTACTTTTTGTTCAACGCTGTTGTCGCCAATTAAAGGTGAGCGTTGTAATGCTGCAACTTGCTCAGAAGCGGTTAAGCTTTCCCAGTCAAGAATTTGCATCGGTGTAGTGAGTTGTGATGTGTGTGTCATTGGCATCGACATTACCCCATCATTTTTTCAATTGGCATCACTAATATGGATGTAGCACCTAGCGCGGTTAATTGCTCCATTGTGTCCCAAAATAAATCTTCTGAGCTCACTGCGTGAATGGCAACACGGTTAGTATCATCATTTAGCGGTAAAACCGTTGGGTTTTCTGCGCCAGGAAGTAATGCAACGATTTGATCAAGGGTTTCAGTAGGGGCGTGTAATAGAATGTACTTACTTTCACGGGCGCGGATGACGCCATTAATACGAGATAATATTTTATCAATTAACGCTTGTTTTGATGGCGTTTGTGGCTGGTTAGACTGAATGATACACGCCATCGAGCGGTAAATGACTTCGGTTTCATATAAGCCATTTGCTTCTAGGGTGGCGCCTGTTGATACTAAATCACAAATTCCATCAGCAAGTCCTGCTCGAGGAGCAACTTCAACCGATCCTTTAAGCATACAATCACGATAGTTAATGCCTTTTTCTTGCATGAATCGACGTAAAATGTTTGGGTAAGAAGTGGCAATACGAAGCCCTTCTAATGATTGCGCATCGTTATAACTAAACTCATTAGGTACCGCTAATGATAAACGACATGAACCAAAATCAAGCTCACGTAATTTAGTACAATCAGCGGGTTTATTGACCAGTTGACGCTCTAGTTGTTCTTCTTCTAGAACATTCTCACCAATAATTCCTAAGTCAACAACACCATCCATCACTAAGCCTGGGATGTCATCATCACGTACTCTAAGTAAATCGATTGGCATATTATCGGCGTGGGCAATAAGACGCTGTTCGTTTACATTGAATTTAACACCACAGCTTTTTAATAGCTGCTGTGATTCTTTAGATAAACGACCAGATTTTTGAATGGCAATTCTTAAACGGTTTGATTGAGTCATGAGTAAACACCTATAAGTAAAATTAAAATTTAAAAACAATTAGTTAAAATAAAAAGTGATAAAATTAGAAAACAAAAAACCCCTGAAATTCCTTCCAGGGGTTTGTGATAGTTTCACCGCCGGAAGGGAAATAAACCCTCGGCAGTAAGCATCCGAAGGCTACCGCATATGGTGGTGATGATGAATGGTAGTCATTTGGATGTTCATGTTTTGTTTCTCTTAGTTAAAACAGCAACAAGCTGTTTTTAAAATTCGTATTAAGTTCGACTAAAAATGCTGGTGAACTTCTTGTGCTTTAAAACTTAACCGCTTATGACTTTGTTTGCAATAGCGGATAAAGCAATTTTGTCATTTTTTTACCAACATAATGAAATAAGATATAAAAATAACATGAAACCTATCGATTCAATTCATAATAGCCTCTAAAAATGATCAAAAAAATTGGGATTATCGTGAAGCGATAAAAGCCGTTTATCTGAAGATGTGCTATATTTGAAAAGTATTTATATCAATGTGATACAACGTTTGCACAGACATATTGAGCATCACATAAGATTATTATCTCAACCTATGCTGCATTAAGTAACAACTTAATAGAATACTTTAAGGAAAATAAATGAAAGTAGTCATTCCTGTTGCAGGACTCGGCACTCGCATGTTACCTGCTACTAAGGCTATACCTAAAGAGATGTTACCTTTAGTGGATAAGCCATTAATTCAATATATCGTCGATGAGTGTGTCAGTGCAGGTATTACAGAAATTGTATTAGTGACCCATGCCAGTAAAAATGCTATCGAAAACCACTTCGATAAATCTTATGAGCTGGAATCGACTCTTGAAAAGCGTGTTAAACGCCAGTTGTTACATGAAGTACAGTCTATTTGCCCCAAAAACGTGACCATAATGCATGTACGTCAAGGTGAGGCAAAAGGCTTGGGCCATGCAGTGTTGTGTGCTAAGCCTTGTATAGGTGATGAGCCATTTGCTGTGGTGTTACCAGATGTTATTCTGGACAACTATTCAGCGGATCAACGTACTGAAAATTTAGCTTCTATGATCGCAAGATTCAAAGAAACGAAAGCAAGTCAGATTATGGTTGCACCCGTTCCCGAAAAGGATGTGCATAAGTACGGTATCGCGGATTGTAATGGTGAGAAAATTATCCCAGGGCATTCAGCTAAGATAGCCAGAATGGTTGAAAAACCTAATCAATCTGAAGCCCCTTCTAATCTGGCCGTCATTGGGCGATATGTATTATCAGAAAAAATTTGGGCTTTACTTGCTAAAACGCCACCTGGTGCAGGCGATGAAATCCAATTAACGGATGCAATTGATATGTTGATAGCATCCAATACCGTTGAAGCATTTAATATGACAGGTAAGTCACACGATTGTGGTGACAAATTAGGTTATATGAAAGCATTTGTTGAATATGGCTTGCACGATCCCAAACTGGGTGAAGTCTTTAAAAAAGAATTAGCTCAATTGCTTGACCAGTATTAAAGATTCTTCGAGTTATTAAAAGGTCAGGCTTAGTCTGTTTTTAAGTGTGGTCATAAGCACAATCTTCAAAAGTCTGGGTCGTTATGCTGCAACGACTTAGACTTTTTAGTGTTAATTTGACAAGTTGCACAGCAAATCGCCATTTAAGCATTTCAAGTTAATTTTTACTTGCATGCCGTGGTTATCACACTTACTATAGCGACCGCTTTGTTAGGAAAGCAATATCAGTACACCCGTAGCTCAGTTGGTTAGAGCACTACCTTGACATGGTAGGGGTCGGTGGTTCGAGTCCACTCGGGTGTACCAACTTTCTTTCCTTAAGCATCCCAAAATACACCCGTAGCTCAGCTGGTTAGAGCACTACCTTGACATGGTAGGGGTCGGTGGTTCGAGTCCACTCGGGTGTACCATTTCTTGTTAAAACTCAATTACTTACCATTAAAAATTTCAATCTTCTAAAATATCTTTCTGTGCCGTAAAGATAAATTATGGTGCCAAATCGTAATTATACCCTAAAATGTTTTTATTTCTTTTCAAAATTTCATCGTCCGCAGATTAATTCTTTTAAGGTATAACTTTACTTCAACAGCTTGATATTTCGGTTGTGTGCCCATTTGGTGCCTGACTTGTTGGCACGAACAACTTCTCTGCCAAAAATCCATGACCACTACCTTAGGGAATTTATATTGATATTTTACCTTTTTATGTAGCTAAATTTCTTATAAATTGGTACAAATCATGATGTAAAGTAAATTTAGGCACATTCGCTAATTGTTAATTTAGCAGTGGTTCAGCTTTGAATGGTGAGTTATTAATGCAGAATAATGAAAAACTCCTTGCAAGAGATTTGAGAATTTACTTGTCGATGTTGAGCTGAGTAGAATTGATATCAAACTCATAAAGCTTGATCGGGAACTTGAAACATTCTGCAAAAATTTTAATTTGTTAAGTTCATTAAAACCTAGTTCAGGTGATGGCTACGAATCTAAAACGAGTATTCTGTTGGATGCTTATCAAGTACCAATGTTAGTTTGTAAAACACCAGGGTGCTGATTACACTTTTTGACCAGCGCCAAAAATAATCTCTTCCCTGAAGTTATCACTCCAACAAGCCCTATTGAATTTCTGATTCTGGCTTGTTTTAGCGGGATGTAACTTAACTAGATTTAATGCCCAACGCCTTAAAATAGCCAGAATACTGGCGCCATCTTCATCATACATCTTCTGCTTATCTTCTTGAAATAGCGCACCCAAACGTTTGCTTCTTTCATCAATTGCGCTGTTTTTCTACGCCCAACAGGGTAATCAAGTAAATTCAATGCCTTTTGAACCCGCCTTTGTCCATAGGTGTTATCGCTAAACTCGGCAATATTGTTCACCCACTGCAACATCTCTTGATGCTCTGTATCAACCGGTGCCAGAGACTTTCGCTTTTGATAGCTGTAGTAATTATTGTTTTTCACACCCAACACGTGATACCAATCCGCATTAGACTTTGCCCATATTAGCCCAGTCTCGTGTACACAAACTTTTTACCCTATCCTTGCACTGAATAAATATATTCCAGGCTTTACAACACTGCTCAACGATATCGTTATAGCCTTCAAAACACCGATTTGCCAAACAGTGCTGTCTTAACCATTGCCATACTTGCTCTATAGGGTTTAGCTCTGGAGAATAAGGTGGCAATTTGAGGACTGATAAATTATTAAAGTCTTTGGCTATATCATCCGTATGCCACGCTGCGCCATCCATAATCACAAGAGCATATCTATCTGAGTGCGTTGCTTCTGAAATTTGATTCAAGTGTTGCCACATAGCTGCCCTATTAACAAAAGGTAAGCGGTCAATTAACCGGTGAAGCTTATTCTGCTTTACCTAGATCAACATTCCACGGCAGTAAATCAGACA
>NZ_JAPDMX010000020.1 GCF_025971955.1 Shewanella subflava | reverse complement strand
ACATTAGCTCAGTTGGTAGAGCGATACCTTGCCAAGGTATAGGTCATCGGTTCGAACCCGATATGTCGCTCCAAATTCAAATCCAAATTCAAATCCAAATTCAAATCCAAGTTGATAATAAATTAGCTCAGTTGAGTTGATTGAAAGAGTTGATGCCCTCTTTTTGCCAAAGTATCGGTCATCGGTTCGAACCACTCTTAACAAGAGTTTGTCGCTCCAATCTATAAACATTCCAATCTATAAATATTCCAACTCAAGATATTCTAAATACGACGTTAGCTCAGTTGGTTTTTTGATAGCGAGATCCCTATCTTTTTCAAGGTATACAGTTAACAACTGAAACTTATTCGCCCATTTTACAGTGCTATTTATATCCTCGGAGTGTAAAACCATTCGCAATTCTGGTGCTGTTATACCAACGGTCATAAATCACTGTTTATTCAAGCTTGGTAAAATAGGTGATAATTTCGTATATTTTATGATTGTATAATAATGGCTTACCGTAAATACCTTCTTTGTTATCACGTATTTTTCCTCGGTTATTTCTGATTACTTATTTATTATGATGGTGTTATTTGACCTCAGCTTAGGTAGATAGATGACATTTAAAATCAATATATTCAATGGTTTAAGGTTGATGTTGGACGTTATGTCGGTCACAAGGCTGTTGGCTCATAAAGTTATCTTATTCTAAGCAAACATATCTCTTTAGAAGTTTGTTTTAAAGTAAACCTAAATCAATTAGTGTGTTAGCTAGTCTTTATATATATCAGCATTTTAGATTAAGTATAAAAAAGTGATCAAAGTCGGCCTTTATTCTACTACCTTGGTATTGTCTTATTTGGTTTGAGGTTATATTGATAAAGTCACTTATACTGAAAATATTAAAATTTTTTAAGTTTACGCAGCCCCATTTATCCTGACCCCCACTTATACGAGGTATTAAATTGGATCTCACGCCAAATAAATCAGCCGTTAAGGTGGCGCTTGCGGTATCTCTTTCTGTGTGCGGTGCGTTATGGCTGCAGTGGGATAAGCCATATTGGTCAGGCATGGCAGTGATTGTTATCGCGATGAGTGAGTCACTTGGGCATGCAATTAAAAAGGGCCGGCATAGGCTTATTGGCACTAGCATCGGCATAGTTATTGGCCTGCTCTTAATTGGCTTTTTATCTCAAGAACGATTTCTTTTTTTAGCCTCATTGTGCGCTGTGTTAGCTGTGTGTGTGTTTATGACAAGCGATGAGGAATACGGGGATATTTATCTCACGATTTTTATCTCTTGCGTCGTGGTGGCTAGTATTGGTGGTTTTGATAGTCAAATTACCTTTAATATCTTGTTGTTACGCTTGCAAGAAACCTTATTGGGGGTCTTGGCTTATACGCTAGTTTTTCGTGTCCTTTGGCCATGGGATACTGAAGAGATTTTTTTCTTACTGTTTTCTCAAACGCAACAAAAATTAATCGTGAGTCTTGATGACTTAACCCATTTTTTAGCGATTGAACCAGATGAACGTCTGATTAAAAAGGCGATTCAAATGTCAGACCATCGTAATAGTATTAAGAAATTAAATGAGTACCTCAACGTGCCTTTACAGGGGAGTTATCAATTGCAAAACCAATATAGACATTGGAAAATGCGAGTGAAAGCTATGTCTGTCGCTCAATATTATCTAACATTTATATTGCAAAATATCTCCAGCTCAAAGTCGTTGATAAAGCAGCAAAGGCGGTTAAATAAAGCCGTTGCTTTTTTAAAGCACGCAGATAATGATACCCAGCCGGCAACAGTTACCGCGGAATATATTTTGCAGGCTTACGATAATTTGCCTGAAGAAGCTAACCCTGAGTTTATACGCCCCAGAAATTATCGTCTTGATGCTTTAAAAGCTTTAAAAGCGTTAAGTATTTTTGTCACCGCAATTTTGATGTGGATTTATCTTCCCATTCCAGACAGTTTCCTTTTCCCTCTTAATGCTGGCATATATGCAGGCTTATTGGCTACCATGCCTGATCGCGTACTGAAGCACTGGATGTTGGGTTATTTCGGTTTTGGAATACTGTTTATTGCACAATACGTTTTGATCATGCCTTTGATGACTGAGATTTGGCAATTAGCCAGTTTTTACTTCATTAACACTTTCATTATTTGGCGGGTTGCATCAAAACCACAGTTTATTATTCACCGACTGATTGGGGGGAATTTAATGATGTTGATGACCATGGGCGCTTTACATAGCCCCCCCAATTTCGACATTGAAATGTCTTTAACCATGTTGATTTATATCATGCTGAGTTTGGTCTTAGTGCAATTTTACACGCGACTATTTAGTTGGAAAATAGCACAACTTGCTGATGGGTAAAGCGTGGCATAGCGTCTGGCGAATTCTGATAAAATCAGAAACAATAAGATATTTTGAAATAAATTTAATTACCTATAACATTGAGTGATCAAATTTATTTGCCAAACCCAAATGAAAACGCGTAAAGGCAGTCACTGCGAGACCTGTGTAGTAAAACGTCTTTTACCTAGTGAGTATTCCATTTCAGTTTATGACTATGACCAAAACCTAAATGAATACAGTTAAGTGATCTACAACCCATTTCTTCATCTATCCCTAATATATCTCTCTGTCATCAGTAAAAAATATGACCTTGCTCAAATAATTGTTAACAAAAATTTCTAATAATGAAGCTAACAAGGTTACCTGAGACCATCAGGCTGTAAAGTGAGGTAGTAAAATATGCGTATTCAGCAGTTAAGTGAATTACTTGAGTATATTGCCAATTGTCGTTTAGGTATGAGTAAGTTGTACAAACGATTACATCGAAATGCTGATTCATCTCGCGTTAAGCTAATGTTGGAATACTTTCAGCAGCATGAGAAACATATTTACGACACCTTAGAGAGCTATATTGAAGATGCCCCAGCAAAAATCCTTGATACTTGGTATCAGGATGTGGTGTTTGAAGATTTTCTCAAACGCTGTGATGAAACAACGTTACCCGCGAATATGGATGAAGAGCAATTGTTGGAATTGCACCTTGATTTAGAAAATCGTCTGATAGCATTACTTGAGAAAACGGCAGAGCTGACATCATCGAATGACGCAAAAAGTGCTTTATTAGATGTTATTCGTGTCGCGCAAACTCAACAAAAAAGATTAGTTCACAGTGTATTGCGGATGGATGATATCTAAAAATGCAGTTTTAAGTGATATTACCATCGCTTTAATTCGTGCCAGCAATTAGATTGCTGGCATTTTTTTTGTTGAAAAAAGCCCACGGCAGCTGTAGGAGTTAAATACAGAACTCTGGTATATTGTACGTTTGGGTATCTTTTATGAGTTTATTGGCTGTTTGATATGACTTCTATTGTTAAAAATCTTGAAAATGAACAAGCTACAGTGGCAATGGGACAATTTGTTGCGCAAGGCCTAATCCCTCCATTGACGATTTTTTTAACCGGTGATTTAGGGGCGGGTAAAACCACCTTAAGCCGTGGCATTATTCAGTCTTTAGGCCACAAAGGAGCGGTGAAAAGTCCGACATACACCTTGGTTGAACCTTATGAGTTTGACGGGTTTGATGTATATCATTTTGATTTATATCGTGTAGCTGATCCTGAAGAGTTAGAGTTTATGGGTATTCGTGATTACTTTAACTCCACTAGTATTTGTTTGGTTGAATGGCCAGAGCATGGGCAGGGAATGCTACCTGAAGCAGACATTCATTTACATTTACGTTATAAAGATAATCAACGAGAAATTGAAATCAACGCTTTGTCTGCTTCTGGGCAGGCTATTTTGACAAAATTAAAATAATAATGACTGTAAATAAAATACTTTTTTATTGCGCTTTTATAGTCGCAACCAGCTTGTCATTTGCAGCGCAAAGCGCGAATGATCTTGATAGTGTGCGTATTTGGGCTGCACCAGAATCCACTCGTGTGGTTTTTGATTTATCTCAAGCACCTGAATATGACTCTTTTACGTTAACAGGGCCTGACAGATTAGTTGTTGACATCAAAAATGCCAGTAACAAAGTCAAGCTGGATAAATTAAGCAACAATAGTAAACTCATTAAACGTATTCGTGTCAGTAGCCCTCCGGCGAAAGGCACACTTAGATTGGTACTGGACCTGACTAAGCCCATTAAATCTAATCTTTTCACCTTATCTCCGACGCCACCATACGGTAATCGTCTAGTGGTCGATTTAGATGATTCATTCAGTGAAGAAGCCAGAGCCAAAACCACCATACATTCTTCGGGAACCAATCGAGACATTATTATTGCCATTGATGCTGGCCATGGCGGAGAAGACCCTGGGTCAATTGGTCCATCAGGGATGTATGAAAAGCGGGTGGTATTGGATATTTCAAAACGCTTGGCTGATAAAATCAATGCGACTCCGGGCATGCAAGCAGTGATGACGCGAACAGGAGACTACTTTGTTGACTTAAATCGTCGTTCTGAATTGGCGCGCCGTAGTAAAGCAGACTTATTATTGTCTATTCACGCGGATGCATTTACTTCTCCTCAACCAAGAGGCGCTTCGGTTTGGGTGCTCTCAATGCGCAGAGCAGACAGTGAGTTAGGTCGACTGTTAGAGCAAACTGAAAAACATTCAGAGTTACTGGGTGGTGTGGGCGATATTATTCAAAACTCTGATGTTGAAAAGTATTTAGTTCAAACCCTCATTGATATGCAGAAAAACAACTCAATGGTGATGAGTAATGACATTGCCAAAGACATTTTGCGAGACCTAGGTTCAGTCACTTATCTGCATAAAAAAGCCCCTGAAGCGGCTAGTTTAGCGGTATTAAAAGCGGCAGATATTCCATCCATTTTAATTGAAACTGGATTTATTTCAAATCCAGGTGAAGAGAAGTTATTAATCAATCGCAACCATCAACAAAAATTAGCGAATGCCATCCATAAAGGGGTTGTGCGCTACTTTGAAGCTAACCCTCCTTCAGGCACTTTAGTTGCGCAAAGTGCTAACACTAAGCATAAAGTGAAATCTGGTGAGTCATTATCGTTAATCGCCAGACGTTATGGTGTGAGTGTTGACGGCATCAAAAAAGCGAATAATTTGAAGTCTGATGTGGTTCGAATTGGCCAACAGCTGATTATTCCAAGGGCATAATCATGGCTATCCAACTGTTACCTCCTCAACTTGCAAACCAAATAGCCGCTGGCGAAGTAGTAGAGCGTCCGGCATCCGTGGTTAAAGAGCTGGTTGAAAACAGTCTAGATGCTGGCGCAACGCGGGTGGATATTGACATCGATAAAGGTGGCAGCAAACTTATTCGGATCCGTGATAATGGCGCAGGTATTCCTAAAGAGGAGCTTGCTTTAGCACTCTCACGCCATGCTACATCTAAAGTACACAGTTTAGATGATCTAGAAGCCATCATGAGTTTTGGCTTTAGGGGCGAGGCGCTAGCAAGTATTAGTTCTGTTGCGCGCTTAACCTTGACCTCTAAAACTGAGGAACAAACCGAAGCATGGCAAGCCTTCGCAGAAGGCTCGCAAATGGATGTTAAAATTACCCCAGCGGCTCACCCGCAGGGCACTACTATTGATGTGGTTGATTTATTTTTTAACACCCCCGCCAGAAGACGTTTTTTAAAAAGTGATAAAACAGAGTTTACTCATATTGATGAATGGTTAAAGCGCATTGCTATTGCACGTTGTGATATTCATTTTACCCTGACACACAATGGCAAATTAGTACGTCAATATCGGCCTGCCAATACCGAGATTCAACACCAACAGCGCTTAGGTCAAATCTGTGGTCGCCAGTTTGCTGAAAATGCACTTACGGTTTCTTGTGAACATGATGGCTTATCTCTTCGGGGCTACTTACAGTCCCCCTTTGACAATGTGATCAGTGACAGTAGCTATTTTTATGTGAATGGACGTTTAGTCCGTGACAGGCTAGTTAATCATGCTGTGCGACAAGCTTTTGCAGAACAGGGGGTCGATCATCAACCTGGTTACGTGCTGATGCTAGATTTAGATCCGCACCAAGTTGATGTCAATGTGCATCCTGCAAAACATGAAGTGCGTTTTCATCAATCACGTTATGTGCATGACTTTATTTTACAGGCATTACAGTCGGCTTTGTCGCAAATGGTTGAGTTAGTTTCTTATCAACCTAAGTCAATTAGCTCGGATGACGTTAATTTATCTGAACAATTAGATTATTCACACTCGCAGTCAAACAGTAACGACTTTGCCTTAGCCGATTCAGCCCAGGGAATGACTCGACAGCAATATGCTTCATCTCATGATACTCGTCGTGCCAACAGTGTTAGTCAATTTGGCAGTATGCATGTTCCGGGGCAGGCAAGTCATTCATTTGGTGGATATTCTTCTGATATAAAACCTCGTTATGATGCTAACCAAGATAAACATGAACAATTGAGTAGGGCTTTTACCACACCGCCAACTAAATCTGTTACTCCAGCCGCGATTAGCAGTTATGGGCAATTGCTACAAAGCTCTGAGCATTCACACAGTGCAATAGATAACACATATCAAACCAATGTCTTGACTCAAGACATTGCCAATTTGCCCTTGATGCCAAATGTGCTCGATGGGCAATTTTGGGTTTTAGTTGTTGAAAATGAATTAAAATTAATGTCGTTATTAGTCGTGCAGCAAGCGGTTTTACAGCATGAAATTTTGCATAAATTAGCGACGGGATTAATTGGGCAACCCTTACTGATGCCTGTATCGGTGAAGGCTGATCCAGATTGGCAATTAACGATAGATCAAAATGAACCATTTTTACGTCAATTGGGTATTGAATTAACAATTCGTTATGGGCAGTTGATTATCAAGAAAGTGCCCCCATATTTGAGAGATAGCCAGTTAGCTGCAGTGATCCCTGAACTTTTACAATGGATGAATGCTACCCAACCCAATAATGAAGCTTTAGCATTATGGATTGCACAACAATCGACCAAACAGTTCATGGCTGCACAAACTATTTGGCAAAAATTTTGTCAACTAGAAGATGAAACGAAGCAGACAATTTTAGCAAATGCTAAGGCACTACCTTGGCAAGCATGGATTAAAGAAAACGCGTGAATACAATCGAACGGCCAAAAATTATTTTTTTAATGGGGCCAACCGCCTCAGGTAAAACATCGTTGGCGATTCAAATGGCTCAACAGCACAACTGTGAGTTAATTTCGGTTGATTCAGCACTGATTTATCGTGACATGGATGTAGGTACAGCCAAACCTACTGCTGAAGAGCTCGCATTAGCCCCTCATCGTTTGATCGATATACTTGATCCGAGCGAAAGTTATTCAGCAGCTGATTTTCGTCGCGATGCGTTAGCTGAAATAGAAAACATTATTGCTTGTGGTAAAACCCCTTTATTGGTAGGTGGTACCATGATGTACTTCAAAGCATTGTTAGAGGGTTTATCACCTTTACCGAGTGCAGATGAAGCCATTAGAGCGCAAATTTTTGCCGAGGCAGAGTGCCAAGGTTGGGAAGCATTACATCGTCAGTTATGTGAAATTGATCCCGTGGCTGGAGAACGAATTCATCCAAATGATCCCCAAAGATTGTCGCGGGCACTGGAAGTATTTCGTATAACAGGTAAAACAATGACCGAGTTAACGCAAACAAAGTCAGCAGCATTACCCTATGATGTAGTACAATTTGCAATAGCACCGACAGATAGAAAAGTATTGCATGATTTGATTGCAAAACGATTTGTTATGATGCTTGAGCAAGGTTTTACTCAAGAAGTCGCTCGTTTAAAAGCGCGCGGCGATCTGCATTTAGATATGCCATCGATGCGTTGTGTGGGTTACAGGCAGTGCTGGCAATATTTAGATAACGAGTATGATCATGCGACTATGGTCGAAAAAGCGACCGCAGCTACTAGGCAATTAGCCAAACGTCAATTAACATGGTTGAGAAGCTGGCCTGATTTGCAGTGGCTTGAAAGCGGCGATGAAAATAATTTAGTTACACTTATGCGACAATGCCGCTAGCTAATTAGCTGTTACTGTATAATACTCAAACTAAACAATAAAACTTGCATTACGTATTTTAAAAAGAAAAAGGAAATAACAAAATGGCTAAGGGGCAATCTTTACAAGACCCATTTTTAAACGCTCTTCGTCGTGAGCGTGTACCCGTTTCAATTTATTTAGTAAACGGTATCAAACTTCAAGGACAGGTTGAGTCTTTTGATCAATTCGTGATCCTATTAAAAAATACAGTGAGTCAAATGGTTTACAAACATGCCATTTCGACAGTCGTTCCAGCGCGTCCATTTAATGTATCAAATCATCAAGGCCCTAATGGTACTGATGAAGATGGCGCTGAATAATAACTAAAAAGGATATGCTTCTTGTTTGATCGTTATGAAGCTGGAGAAACAGCAGTACTTGTTCATATCGAGTTTTCTGACGAAGAACGTCGTGAAGATTTATTGGAATTACAGCTATTAGTTGAGTCTGCAGGTGCACGCTCGGTAGGGGTAATAACAGGTAGTCGTCGTTCACCTGACCGTAAGTTTTTTATCGGTACGGGCAAAGCAGAAGAGTTAGCTGCCATGGTTGCAGCCACGGAAGCCAACGTCGTTATTTTTAATCATGCGCTGAGCCCAGCCCAAGAGCGTAACCTTGAGGCTGTGTGTCAGTGTCGAGTATTAGATCGAACGACATTAATCCTAGATATATTTGCTCAACGAGCCCGTACCCATGAAGGCAAGTTACAGGTGGAGCTAGCGCAATTGCGCCACATGTCAACGCGCTTAATTCGTGGATGGACTCACCTTGAGCGACAAAAAGGTGGTATCGGTATGCGCGGGCCAGGGGAAACCCAGCTCGAAACCGATAGACGTTTACTGCGAGGCCGGATTAAGAATATTAATAAACGCCTCGATAAAGTAGATAAACAACGTGAGCAAAGCCGCCGTGCTCGTAAGCGCAGTGACATGGCCACAGTAGCGTTAGTGGGTTATACCAATGCCGGAAAATCGACATTGTTTAACGCCTTAACACTGTCTGAGGTATATGCAGCTGATCAATTGTTCGCCACTCTTGATCCAACACTGCGTAAGTTAGAGTTACCCGACGGTGCAGTCATATTAGCTGATACCGTTGGTTTTATTCGTCATTTACCCCATGACCTAGTTGCGGCGTTCAAAGCCACATTACAGGAAACACGCCAAGCCGATTTACTATTACATATAGTTGATTGTGCTGATGACAACATGACTGAAAATTTCGAACAGGTTCAAAGTGTACTTGAAGAAATTGAAGCCGATGACATCGCCCAATTAGTTGTATGTAACAAGATAGATTTACTTGAAGATTTTGCCCCTCGAATTGACTATGACGATGAAGGCAAACCTGAGCGTGTGTGGGTATCTGCACAAAAACGCATTGGATTTGATCTGCTATTACAGGCTGTTACTGAGCTAATTGGTGCAGTTATCTATGAGCGGACATTGAAAATACCAGCCTCTGCTGGACATTATCTTGGCCAGTTTTATCGACTGGATGCAATACAGCAGAAAGAGTATGACGATCTGGGGAACTGTATTTTATCTGTTCGTCTATCGGAAGCCGATTGGCGCCGATTAATGAAACAGAGTCAGGGGGAATTGGAAACTCTTGTTTTTGAACCATCAGAAGCAGAAGTATCTTGTTAATCTCATTTATTTCATCCAATTATGGAGTGCTAAATGGCTTGGAATGAGCCCGGTAACAAGGGTAATAAAGACCCTTGGGGAAATAAAGGTGGTAACGATAAAGGACCACCGGATCTCGACGAAGTTTTTCGTAACCTTTCAAAACGTTTTGGTGGTAAAGGTGGAGGGACTGCTTCAGGGCAACCTTTTAATTCTACCTTCCTCGTTGTTCTTGTCGCGATTGCATTAATTGTATGGGGTCTATCAGGTCTATATACAGTTAAAGAAGCAGAGCGCGGCGTGATGCTGCGTTTTGGTCAACACATTGGTGAAGTAGGCCCAGGTCTGCATTGGAAAGCGACTTTTATTGATGAAGTGTTTCCAATTGACGTGAAAACCTATCGTACTATTCCTGCGTCAGGTAGCATGTTGACATCAGATGAAAACGTCGTAAAAGTTGAACTTGTGGTGCAATACAGCATCCAAGATGCTTATTCATATGTTTTCAGCGCTGTCGATGCAAATGCCAGTTTACGTGAGGCAACAGACAGTGCGTTGCGCTATGTTGTTGGTCACAATCGCATGGACGATATTTTAACCACAGGCCGTGATGCGATCCGTCGTGACACATGGCGTGAGTTAGAACGCATTATTGAACCCTACAAGTTAGGCCTTAAAATTGAAGACGTTAACTTCTTGCCAGCGCGTCCACCAGAAGAAGTGAAGGATGCTTTTGATGATGCGATTTCTGCTCAAGAAGATGAACAGCGCTTTATTCGTGAAGCTGAAGCCTATTCTCGCGAGATTGAACCTAAAGCTCGTGGTCAAGTTGAGCGTATGGCGCAGCAAGCCAATGCCTACAAGCAACGTGTTGTGCTAGAGGCTGAAGGTAAAGTTGCTCGTTTTGAAAAACTTTTACCTGAATATAAAGCATCACCTGAAGTTACTCGCAAGCGTTTGTATTTAGATGCAATGCAAGAAGTGATGTCTGATACAAACAAAGTATTAATTGATGCGAAAAACAATGGCAATTTAATGTATTTACCATTAGATAAGCTGATGACCAACGATAAAGCTAACCGTAAAGCGGTAGAGCCAGAAGTTGAACGTCATATTAACTCTGTTTCAGGTAATGCAAATACGCCAGTGACGAGTATGCCTACAGATGGTCGTTTATCTCGTGAAGAGCGCACTCGCCAAGGGAGAGGATAACTATGGGTAGATTTGGTTTAATTATTCTTGTGGTGATCCTGGGCATTGGTTTTTCATCGGTGATGGTTGTTAACGAAGGTGAGCGAGCTATCGTTTCACGCTTTGGTAAAGTCGTTAAAGACAACATTGATGGTGAAGAGGTGACTCGCGTCTTTCAACCGGGCTTACACATAAAGTTTCCCGTTGTCGATAAACCACGTTATATGGATGCTCGTATTCAGACTTTAGATGGTGCAGCAGATCGTTTTGTTACCTCTGAAAAGAAAGACTTAATGGTAGATTCGTACGTAAAATGGCGTATTAATGACTTTGAAAAGTATTATCTTTCTACCAATGGCGGTATTAAAGCCAATGCAGAAAAGTTATTACAAGCCAAAATTAGCAATGATTTACGTACCGAGTTTGGTCGTCGCACGATTAGAGAAATTGTCTCTGGTAAACGTGATGAGTTGCAAATTGATGCCTTAACCAATGCATCTGAAAGTGCGGCTAACTTAGGCATTGAAGTGGTTGATGTGCGTGTTAAGCAAATTAACTTACCTGCAAACGTGAGTAATAGTATTTACCAACGTATGCGTGCCGAGCGTCAAGCTGTAGCCAAAGAGCACCGTGCTCAAGGTAAAGAGCAGGCTGAAATTATCCGCGCAACAACGGATGCAAACGTAACCGTGAAAGTTGCAGGTGCAGAGCGTAATGCATTGACCATTCGTGGTGAAGGTGATGCGCTAGCGGCTAAAATTTATGCTGATGCTTATAACAAAGATGCAGAATTTTATGGCTTTTTACGTAGCTTAGAAGCTTATAAAGAAAGTTTTGCTGGCAATTCAGATATTATGGTACTAGAACCAGATAGTGATTTCTTCAAGTACATGAAGTCAATTGACGGTAAATAAAAGCTAACTTATTAGTTTTTTGCAAAAGCCCGATAATGATCGGGCTTTTTTGTGACTAAATTTTACTGAGTTATTATCATCGTTTGCTATAAAAAAATAATTATTTTTAAACAGTAGTGCTTTAGTCTAAATTAGTTGAACTTGATTGAATTGATATTAATTTAAATCAATAGCTTATGGTATGGTTTTTGTTAAATTTGGTCTCAAAATTATTCACTTTTTAACAGAAAAAGTTACATTTTTTCGTCAATGCGTCTTAATCCGCAATTTAGTTGTGTGTTTTCACTATGATCTGCTTCTAATTTTTCGCTATAATGAGCCCCGCCTCAAACTATGATAATTTAACGCGCCCCTAATAAGGGGTTAAATTATTGAAATATAAAAATTCCAACACCCTCTGGGAGATAAGTGGATGAGCAATGCGCCAGTCGATACCGGACGTCGCAGATTCCTGACAGCCGCAACCGCCGTAGTAGGTGGTGCAGGTGCCGTCGCTGTAGCGGTTCCTTTCATCAAGTCATGGAATCCGAGTGCCAAAGCGAAAGCTGCAGGTGCGCCGGTTGAAGTAAATATTAGTAAAGTAGAACCAGGTCAGTTAATTCGTGTCGAATGGCGCGGAAAACCGGTTTGGGTTGTACGTCGTACAGAAGCGGTATTAAACGGACTAGCCTCGTTAGATGGCCAATTACGTGATCCAGCTTCAGAAGAAATGCAGCAGCCTGAGTATGCTCAAAATGCCGCACGTTCAATTAAGCCAGAGTTCTTTATTGCTGTCGGTATTTGTACTCACTTAGGTTGTTCACCCACTTATTTACCAGATTCATTTGGTGAGCAAGTAGAAGGTGTGCCATCTGGTTTCTTCTGTCCTTGTCATGGTTCTAAGTTTGATATGGCTGGCCGAGTGTTTCAGGGTGTTCCTGCACCATTGAACCTCGTTATTCCGCCACATCAATACGTTGACGACAATACCGTGCTCATCGGTGTAGATACGGGAGCGGCGTAATGGTTAAAAATATTATTGATTGGATTGATGCGCGCATCCCAATGACGGCGACTTATAATCGTCACGTTGGACAATACGCAACACCAAAAAACTTCAACTTTTGGTACTTTTTTGGTTCATTAGCATTACTCGTTTTGGTTAATCAGTTACTCACGGGTATTTGGTTAACCATGAATTACGTACCTACAGCCGAAGGTGCTTTTGCATCGATTGAATACATCATGCGTGATGTTGAATATGGCTGGTTGTTACGCTATATGCACTCCACAGGAGCCTCGGCATTCTTTGTGGTGATTTACTTACACATGTTCCGTGGTCTTATTTACGGTTCTTACCAAAAACCAAGAGAACTTCTCTGGTTATTCGGTATGTTAATTTTCCTTGTGCTAATGGCTGAAGCCTTCATGGGTTATCTACTTCCTTGGGGACAAATGTCTTACTGGGGTGCACAGGTAATTATTTCATTGTTTGGTGCTATTCCATTTATTGGTGATGACCTGACTTTATGGATCCGTGGTGACTATGTTGTATCAGGTGCAACGCTAAACCGTTTCTTTGCATTGCATGTTATTGCCTTGCCTTTAGTTTTAGTCGTATTGGTGTTTTTACACTTAATCGCCTTACACGAAGTGGGTTCTAACAACCCAGATGGTGTTGAGATTAAAAAGAATAAAGATGAAAACGGCTGGCCAGTAGATGCGATTCCATTCCACCCTTATTACACTGTAAAAGATATTATGGGCGTGGCTGGTTTCTTAATAGTGTTCTGTTATGTGTTGTTCTTTATGCCAGAAGGTGGTGGATATTTCCTAGAGAAGCCAAACTTTGAAGCAGCTAACCCAATGAAAACACCTGAGCACATTGCACCAGTTTGGTACTTCACGCCTTTCTATGCGATTTTACGTGCTATTCCTGACAAACTATTAGGGGTTGTCGGCATGGGCTTATCGATTGTCGTATTGTTTATTCTGCCTTGGCTTGATCGCTGTAAAGTGAAATCAATCCGCTACCGTGGTTTGATCCACAAGATAAACATTGCTCAATTTACCGTGTCGTTCATCATATTAGGTTACTTGGGTGCAGTACCTGCAACTCCAGCATTAACTATTGCTGCGCGAATTTTTACGCTGACTTACTTTGGTTTCTTCGTCGCCCTTTGGGTGTACAGTAAAAATGAGAAAACGAAGCCAGTTCCAACGAGGGTGACACACTAATGAAAAAGTTATTGATTGCATTAGTAACATTAGTGCCATCTCTTGCTATGGCAGCGGGTGGTCATAATGTTCATTTAGAAAGCGCTAACGTTGATTTACGTGATACAGCTTCTCTGGAACGTGGTTTGGATATGTTCCAACACTATTGTTCTGGTTGTCACAGCACTCAGTATCAACGTTATGATCGTGTCGCAACGGATTTGAATATCTCTGTTGATGATATGCGTAATAAGTACATGTTCACTGGAGCTAAAATCGGTGAGCTTATGGAAAACTCAATCCCTACTGCTGATGCTGCTAAATGGTTTGGTGCTGCGCCACCAGACCTAACTTTGGTAGCACGTGTACGTGGTGCTGATTGGATTTATTCATACTTAAAAGGTTTCTACGCAGACGAGTCTCGTCCATTTGGCGTGAACAATACCGTATTCCCATCAGTGGGTATGCCTCATGTTTTACAAGGTCTTCAAGGGCTTCCCGTAAAACAAGAAGACGGTACATTCGTGACCACTGGTGGTTCAATGACCGCTGAAGAGTATGACCAGGCGATGCGTGATTTGACCGGTTTCCTTGTTTATTCAGGTGATCCAGTTAAGTTAGAACGTGAAGCTTTAGGTTGGTGGGTACTCGGATTCCTGTTTATTTTCTTCATCATTGCTTACTTCTTGAAGAAAGAATACTGGAAAGATGTGCACTAGCATCAAATAACGGGTAAAATGTATTATCCGCGTAATGTAAACGAGGGGCTTAGCCCCTCGTTTGTTTTGTTTTTTTAGATTTCTGGAGGGTATAAATGGCTGTTGCTGCCAACAAACGCTCTATCATGACACTGTTTTCTGGTGCCGATGATTTATATAGCCATCAAGTGCGTATCGTATTGGCTGAGAAAGGGGTTACCGTTGATGTTTTACAGGTAGACCCAAGTGAAATGCCAGAAGAACTACTTGAAGTTAATCCATATAACTCTGTGCCAACGTTAGTTGACCGTGAATTAGTGTTATATGAATCTCGTATCATTATGGAGTATTTGGACGAGCGCTTCCCGCACCCTCCACTTATGCCTGTTTACCCTGTATCTCGTGGTCAAAGCCGCTTAATGATGCATCGCATAGATACTGATTGGTATGCGCTTGTAGAACGCATTCGTAAAGGTGATAAAGCGGAAGCTGCTCGTAAAGAGTTGACCGAAAGCTTAGTTGCTTTGGCGCCAGTGTTTGCAGAGATGCCATACTTCATGAATGAAGAATTTGGTTTATCTGATTGCTACTTAGGCCCATTATTATGGCGTTTACCTGTATTAGGTATCAATTTAGATCCGCGTACAGCAAAAGAAATTAATGCTTATATGACTCGTATTTTTGAACGTGAGTCATTTAAAGCATCGTTAACAGAGGCTGAGCGCGAAATGCGCATGGGCATGTAATGAAAGCTATTACTCCTAATCGTCCTTACTTGTTGCGGGCTTATTATGAGTGGTTGATGGATAACCACTTTACGCCGCATGTTGTGGTTGATGCATTTGTAGAAGGTACTCAGGTACCTCAACAGTTTGTTAAAGATGGACAAATTGTATTAAATATCAGCACCGGTGCTGTTATGGGTTTACAAATGAATAATGACGCTGTTGAGTTTAATGCTCGCTTTGGTGGCGTGCCACAGCAAGTTTACTTACCTATGGCCTCAATCATAGCTATTTATGCTCGTGAAAATGGCGCTGGTACTGTGTTTGATATGGAAGATGCCTATATTCCTGATGATGAAGCGAATGCGACATCGCCAGAATTAGCTTCTGTTGATACCAAGGTTGAAAAGCCCCAAGTCACAAAAGATGATGACAAACCGAAACGTAAAAGCCACCTCACTGTTGTAAAATAAACAACATAAGGTCTAATAGAAACCAGCCTTAGTGCTGGTTTTTTTAATGTTAGTGACCCAACAAAACCGGAATTAGCATGTTGCTGATGATAGATAATTACGACTCTTTTACCTTTAACTTAGTGCAGTATTTTCAAGCGCTAGGTGAAGAGATTGTGGTTAAACGTAATAATGAAATTACAGTCGCTGATATCAATAAGTTATCCCCTTCGCACATTGTCATCTCTCCAGGACCGTGCTCACCCAATGAAGCGGGTATCTCGCTGGATGTGATCCGCCAATATGCGGGTAAATTACCCATACTCGGTGTCTGTCTAGGACATCAAGCTATAGCACAGGTTTTTGGCGCAAATGTCATTCGTGCAAAGCGAGTTATGCATGGTAAAACCAGCGTCATCAGTCATACCGGTGATGGGTTATTTCAAGGATTAAACCAGCCGTTAACCGTTGCCCGTTACCATTCATTACTGGTTGATGAACTCCCTGATGGATTTGTGCTTGATGCTTGGTATGACGATCCCATTCATGGCCGAGAGATAATGGGCATGAGTCATCTTACTATGCCGCTTTACAGCGTTCAGTTTCATCCTGAAGCCATATTGACTGAGCAGGGGCATGAGTTACTCGCCAATTTTTTACGTCAATAATAGTAATACTATTTCGTAATCAATAACTGTTCATTCTAGCGGGTGATAATGACTGGATAACGGCGTTACATTTTTAGATTGTAGAATAATGACTTATCATAAAATCTGCCTTGTTATCATCGATTTTTCCTGAGCTATTTTGAGTACTTATGGATTGTGGTTACTATAAAAGTGACTTTCTAATTCATTTTTAAAGTCATTCTGTTACAACTTTCCATATTATTGTGCGCGAAACCTTGCATGCAATTGTGCTATAAAGTACCCCTAAAATAATAACATCTTCATTATAGGGATAATTATGTCTGGTTTTGCGATAACTTCGCCTTTCATTCGTCGTTTTGCTTTTAGTGCCTTGACACTTGCTCTTGTTAGCGGCTGTAGTGCTACAGCACAAGCCCCTGCTCAAACCAACAGCCTGAGCAATAACGTATCCGTTCAAGTCCCCTTAGCACAGCCTCCAAAAGCAAAGCAGCCATTAACGTTAAACCAAATCATGGCTAACCCTGATTGGATGGGCATATTTGCCCAAGGCGCTTATTGGTCTGACGATAGCCAGTCGGTATATTTTAAACGCCAAGCTCATCAAGCACCTGTAGCAGATTATTATCGACAAGGTGTTGATCAAATTTCGGCCAGTAAACTTAATTTAGATCAATTGCACTTAGCCGATCAAAAAAACGCGGTGCTGAATTTAGCTGGCACGAAAAAAGCTTATTTGTACCAAGGCAATCTGTTTGTTAAAGATTTAGTTGATGGTGAAATTAACCAAATCACCAAACAGAATGTGGCCATCAGTGGTGTGCGTTTTTTGTCTAATGGTGATTTAGCTTATTGGCAGGGAAACAACATTTTCCGTTTACATCAATCTTCAGGCTTGATTGAACAGATTGCCAATATCCAAATGGCAAATGAGCCTAAATCAATTCAAGATCCAAGCTCTTATATTGCAAAGCAGCAACATCGTTTAATCGAGTATGTCGCCCTTCAGCATAATAACGCCAAAGCCCAGCAGCAATATCAACAGCAGTTAGCTGAGGTTGATCCTAGCTTTGCAGCTAAGACCTGGTATTTAGGTGATACTGAAGTGGTATCCGATATGAGTTTGTCTGCAGATGGACGCTATGCCTTACTGGCATTAACGGATAAAAATTATACCTGGCGTGCTGAACACGACATTATGCCAAACTATCTTGGGCAAGATGGTTATGTTGATGCTGTGCCAGCAAGAGCGCGAGTGGCTGAGGATAAGTTTCCTGGCCAGCGTTTAGTGCTGCTGGATTTAACTGAACATGTAAAAAAAGACATCACCATTGAGGGCCTAACTGGCTTTGATGAAGATGTGCTTGCTGATGTAAAACAAGAAAATGCGGCAGCCAAAGGTGAGACATATGAAAGTAAAAAATCACCCCGTTTAATTCAATTAATGCAGGATTGGGAGTGGAGCCAAAGTGCAATTCAATGGCATCCGACTGAAAATAAACTCCTGGTGATGATTGAAGCCGTAGATAACAAAGATCGCTGGATAGCGTCAGTTAATCTCGACAAAGGTACCTTAACGACAGAGCATCGTTTACATGACGATGCATGGGTTAACTATAATTTTAATCAATATGGTTGGTTGCCAAACTCTGATAGCTTTTATTTTTTATCTGAAGAGACAGGTTATTCACACTTATATGTAAAAGAAGTCGGCCAAAAAGCACGGGCACTAACTCAAGGTAAGTTTGTGGTGGATGATGTGACATTATCACCCGATGCTAAGCACCTTGTGTATCGTGCCAATGCCGACCATCCAGGTAGCTATAACGTATATCGCGTCGAAATTGCATCAGGGAAAATTGACCAACTGACAAATTGGTTTGGTACTTTATCGTATGTACTAAGCCCTGATGGACAATCTTTATTGCTTGATGCCTCGTCACTGATTAAACCTAATGAATTGTATATTCAGCCAATTGGTGGAAAACTCTCTCAATTAACTGATTTCACCAGTGATGCGTTCAAAGAATATGCATGGCAGGCTCCTAAAGTTGTCGCTGTGCCATCTAACCATGGTGCTGGCGAAGTTTACGCCAGAGTGTATTTACCCGAGGGCTTCGAAGCACAAGGCGCTGATAAATACCCTGCAGTGATTTTTAACCATGGTGCGGGTTACCTGCAAAATGCCCATTACGGTTTTTCAGGTTACTTCCGTGAGTTTATGTTCCACAACCTGTTAGCACAGCAGGGCTACGTGGTGATGGACATGGATTTTCGTGGTTCTAAAGGTTATGGGCGCGATTGGCGAACAGCCGTTTACCGTAATATGGGCACCCCTGAAGTAGAAGACCTAAAAGATGGTGTGTCTTGGATGGCAAATAACGCCAATGTTGATAGCGCTAAAGTCGGTACTTATGGCGGTTCTTACGGTGGCTTTTTAACCTTTATGGCACTATTCAATGAACCCGATTTATTCCAGGCTGGAGCAGCGTTGCGTCCTGTTACCGATTGGGCTCATTATAATGCGCCGTACACCTCTAATATCCTTAATACACCGGATATCGACCCCATTGCCTATGAGCGGAGTTCACCGATTGAACATGCTGATGGATTACAAAAACCGTTATTAATCATGACAGGTGTTTTGGATGATAACGTTTTCTTCCAAGATAGTGTGCGTTTGGTGCAACGTTTAATCGAACTGGAAAAGCCGATGTTTGAAACAGCAATTTATCCAGTAGAGCCGCACGGATTCAAACAGCCTTCAAGCTGGTTAGATGAATATCGTCGAATTTATAAGCTATTTGAGCAAGAGTTAAAAAAATAAATCTTTGTTAGATCAATTAAGGCTTCCTTTAGGAGGCCTTAATTTTTATTATGTTTACCATTATTACAGATAAGGTTTAATTGTGTGGCAGTATCGATAGCAGGTGGGGTTCGTCCAGGTAAGTTGATTGAAATTGAGCGACGTTTATATCAACATCTTATTGTCGGTAAGCACAAGGCTACTGCGATGGAAGATGATATCAACGATACACTGGAAGCGGATGCCAATAAACTTGATATTGAACGTCAAGCCATCAAACTAAGGTTAGATAAACAGGCTAAAGCACAGGCTATTTTTAAGGCTATTTCTAATCAATTAACCGAAACTGTCAATAACAGTATTGAGCATAAATTGGCTTCACCGGATCTGTTATTAACCCATTCAGGTGTTCAAGAAGGGCAGATTTTACTGCTGGATCTACTGCTTGAGAAAGATCCTAACTTTGGTCGGTTAAGACCGATTATTTCAAGTATATCTTGGCTGTCTCGCGATTTGATTACGCTGATTAATAGCCCTGCTTCTAGGCATCGACGCCCTAAGACTTCAGATGTGCAAGTGACTGATATTAAATTGATACTCAATTATATTGGCCTTGAAAATTTACGTTTATTAATTCCGTATTTTTGTATTCGCCATTGGCTACCAAGCGGTCACGCAAATTTGCTTTGGACCACGCGTAAGTTATGGCGCTATAGCATGATTACCGCAATAGCAGCCCAAGCCTTGGCGCAATTACATAACCGTCCAACCCACGTTAGTTATACCTGTGCTTTGCTGTACCAGTTAGGCACTTCAGTCATTCTTAGTAGCAGCGCTAAAGTGTTTGAAAAACATTGGGGGACATGGTTACGCGAAGCCAGTCAAAGCCGCGATAAAGAGGTGTATGATGCGGTTATGGCTACAGAGTTTCCTGCAGAGCAAATTTTTAATCATGTGATGCAGCATGGACATCATTTGAATTGGCAATTACTCGAACAGCTTGAATTTAGCGACAGTGTGATCACCAAAGTGTTAAAAGAGTTAGATCAAGATTATCATTTTAGCGATTTATCGATTGATGCAGCCATTGTTGCCAAAGCCAGTTGTTTTGCCAAAATTATATTATTAGAAGAGCACCAGCTGCTTGAGCCTCAAGAGCGAAAAGTATTATTGGATTATTATGAGTTCACGCCACAAGAAGTGATTCGACTTAAAGCACAGAACTATCGAAAACTCGATTTAACCTAACCTCAATTTGGTCAATATTCAGCAATTTAAGTGGGTAAACCCAGATAAACTAGCCCGTTATTACTTATACTGGGCTTATTTCTCCATGCCCTTTAGCTCAGCCAATTGGGTAATAAAAAAGTGTCATTGTGGTGAGTGATATTTGCCTTTTTATTGCTTTATTTTGATTCAGCTGAACTCAAGATACACTAGAGTAGGCAGATTATACGACACTGCATATAACGATGTTAATTTTGTGTAATTATTCATTTTTGATGAATTGCTATCTATTTGGCAACCAAATAACTTTTTTTATGACTATTTATGCTCTATAGCCCCAGTTAAAGCGCTTTAATTAGCCCTTTTTATCAATCTTTATTCAGTTTTACAGAAGCCTTAACAGAAGTTAATTGGCGATTACTGGTATTTTGATCACATTTTCGCTAATAATGGTTAATAAGTTATACAAGCATTCGTCGTTACCCGATTAAATAACAATGAAAACGATGATATTTAGCGGCTTTGCAGCCGTTTACAAAAACAAAGGATGAAATTGAATGACTGTTGAAATGAATCTTAACCGTGCCCAGTTTGATGAAGTAATGGTGCCTAATTATGCGCCTGCAGCGGTAATTCCTGTTAAAGGCGAGGGTAGCCGTGTTTGGGATCAAGAAGGTAACGAGTTTATCGATTTTGCCGGTGGCATTGCGGTTAACTGTTTAGGACATTGTCATCCTGCATTAGTGTCAGCATTGAAAGAGCAAGGTGAAAAGCTTTGGCATCTTTCGAACGTGATGACTAACGAGCCAGCACTTGCCTTAGCAACTAAATTAGTTAACGCGACTTTCGCTGAGCGGGTTTATTTTGCCAACTCTGGTGCAGAAGCAAATGAAGCGGCTTTAAAGCTTGCTCGTCGTTACGCTTTGGATAACCATGGTGCTCAAAAAGATCAAATCATTGCATTTGATAAAGCTTTTCATGGTCGTACATTTTTTACTGTTACCGTTGGCGGTCAAACGGCTTATTCTGATGGTTTTGGCCCTAAGCCACAAAGTATCACTCATGTGCCATTTAACGATATCGCAGCATTAGAAGCCGTGGTTTCTGACAAGACATGTGCCATCATGCTTGAGCCTTTGCAAGGCGAAGGCGGGATCATCAATGGCGATCCGGAATTTTTAAAAGCCGTTCGCGCCCTTGCAGATAAGCACGATGCATTGGTTATCTTTGATGAAGTTCAAACGGGTGTGGGTCGTACTGGCGAGTTATTTGCTTATATGGGTACTGACATTGTGCCAGATATTTTAACCAGTGCTAAAGCGTTAGGCGGTGGATTCCCAATCGCAGCAATGTTAACCACGGCGAAAATTGCCGCGCATCTTAAAATTGGTACTCATGGTTCAACATACGGTGGTAACCCATTAGCTTGTGCTATCGGTAATGCGGTAATGGATGTGGTAAATACCAAAGAAGTATTAGAGGGTGTTAAGCATCGTGAACAATTATTCCGCGATGGTCTTGCTGCTATTAATGCTAAATATCATGTCTTTAGCGAAGTGCGCGGAAAAGGCTTGTTATTAGGTGCGGTACTTAATGAAAAGTATGAAGGCCGCAGCCGTGATTTCTTAGTTGCATCGGTAGCTGAAGGCTTAATGAGCCTGATTGCTGGTGCCAATGTGGTACGTTTTGCTCCTTCATTAGTGATCCCAGAAGCTGACATCGCTGAAGGTTTAGCGCGTTTTGAACGTGCTGTAGCCAAAGTAGTTGCAGGTTAATACATAAAGAGCGCATTGACTTGCGCTCTTTTTGTTTGGGTCAGTGTTAGATATAGGCGTTTTCCACGTGTGTTAACGCCTTCGTTGTCTGACACCATGAGGAGATTTAGATGTTAATCATACGTCCGATCTGTGCCAGTGATTATGAAGCGCTTTACGGCATTGCTGTCGAGTCTGGCCATGGATTCACTTCTTTACCAGTAAATGAAGATTTGCTGCGTTCAAAGATTGCGAGGGCTGAAGCATCTTTTACTAAGGACGTTAAAAAGCCATTCGATGAAGGCTATTTAATGGTCCTTGAAGATACCACCACAAAAGAAGTGGTTGGCACTTGTGGCATTGAGGCTGCAGTGGGGATGGAAGACGCGTTCTATCATTACCGCTTAGGGACTGAAGTTTATCACTCAAAGCAAATTGCCGTTCGCAATGAAGTGGAAACACTTACGCTTTGCCATGATTACACTGGCGCAGCAGAGCTATGTACTTTATTTTTAAAAGACGCTTACCGTAAGGGAAATAACGGGCGCATGTTATCCCGTTCTCGTTTTTTGTTGCTTGCTCAACATCCACATCGTTTCGGCGAAACGGTCATTGCTGAAATGCGTGGTGTAAGTGATGAAAAAGGCGACTCTCCTTTTTATGAGTGGTTACAAAAACATTTTCTTGGGATTGATTTTGTTGAAGCCGATTACCTGTCAGGCTTAGGTAAGAAAGCGTTTATGGCAGAAATGATGCCTCGCAGTCCTGTTTATGTGTGCATGCTACCTAAAAAAGCACAAAAAGTGATTGGCGAAGTCCACAGTAATACCAAACCTGCATTGCGTCTATTGCAAGCGGAAGGCTTCAAGTTTAGAAACTATGTCGATATTTTTGACGGTGGTCCAACGGTTGAATGTAGTTTAACAGATATCAAATCTGTTAAACGCAGCCGTTTATTGACCGTTGAAATTGGCAATATGCCTCGTACCGACACCTCATTTATTATTTCAAATACCAAGCTAGCAGATTATCGCGCAACCGCGGCAAAGCTTAGTGTATCTGATGAACATGATAACGTTGTCCTATCACCAGAACTTGCCCAGGGCTTGATGGTTGAAAATGGGCAGCAAATTCGTGTGCTTTCATTGTAGGAGAATACGATGACTCAATTTATTAATGGTCAATGGCTTGCTGGCGAAGGTCATGATGTTCAATCAACTAACCCAGCAAACAGCGAAGTAATTTGGCAGGGTAAAACGGCTACAGCTGCGCAAGTAGATAGCGCTGTATTAGCGGCGCGTGCAGCTCAATTTGATTGGTTTATGCTTGGCTATGAAGGTCGTTTAGCGATTGTGGAAGCGTATCGTGATCAATTAGAGGCTCACAAAGCTGAAATCGCTGAAACGATTGCTCAAGAAACCGGAAAACCACAATGGGAAACCGCGACAGAGGCGGGTGCCATGATAGGCAAAATTGGTTTGTCAGCTAAAGCACATGATAAACGTACTGGTACTGAAACCAATGATTTACCCGCCGGACGTGCAGTATTACGCCATAAGCCGCATGGTGTAGTTGCGGTCTTTGGTCCGTATAATTTCCCTGGGCATTTACCTAATGGTCATATCGTGCCGGCCTTATTAGCGGGTAACACCGTAGTATTCAAGCCGTCAGAGTTAACCCCTAAAGTGGCTGAACTGATGCTAAAGTGTTGGGAAAAAGCAGGATTACCAGCGGGCATTATTAACTTGGTACAAGGTGAAGTTGAAACCGGTAAAGCGCTGGCTTCGCATCCACAAATTGATGGATTGTTCTTTACGGGTAGCTCGCGCACAGGGCATATATTACATCAGCAATATGCGGGGCATCCGGGCAAGATTTTGGCTTTAGAAATGGGTGGTAATAATCCTTTAATTGTTAAAGGTGTTAGTGATACCAAAGCGGCTGTTCACGATATTATTCAATCGGCTTATATTTCATCTGGCCAACGTTGTACTTGTGCGCGTCGTTTGTATGTTGAACATGGCGCCGAAGGCGATGAATTGATTGCCCAATTAGTGGCCGCTGTCAAACAAATCAAAGTGGGTGCATGGAATAGTCAGCCGCAACCGTTTATGGGGTCGATGATCTCAGAAACCGCAGCACGCGGAATGGTTGCAGCCCAAGCTACATTACAGTCGTTAGGCGGTGTATCGTTAATTGAGCTTCAGCAAGTTGCAGTCGGCACAGGCATAGTGTCGCCAGGACTGATTGATGTGACAGCAATTGAGAAATTACCCGATGATGAATATTTCGGGCCGTTACTGCAATTGGTTCGCTACAGTGATTTTGATGAAGCTATCCGTTTGGCTAACGATACCCGTTATGGCTTATCAGCAGGTTTATTGGCTGATAGTCGTGAAGATTATGACTACTTCTTAGCTCGTATCCGTGCAGGTATTGTTAACTGGAATAAGCAAATTACTGGCGCATCTGGTGCGGCACCTTTTGGTGGTGTTGGCGCTTCGGGTAATCACAGAGCAAGTGCATTTTATGCTGCTGATTACTGTGCTTATCCTGTTGCTTCAATGGAAGCTGACAGTGTGAGCTTACCCGAAAGCTTAAGCCCTGGTTTATCGATTTAACTGCACTTCCCCTGATTGTTAGGGGAAATGCTCATGCGCGTTAAGTTCGCCCTTAAAAGTGAGTCCTTAACGCGTTTTAAAATTTGAAACATCAGATTACGATTACCCGAATTCAATTTTAATCTGTTTTTAGAAGGATTTAACTATGCATACTGACGTGAATACGTTGTTTGCAGCTATGTGGCAAGACTATATAAAAATGACCCCATCTGCTGCAAAAATTCATCAATTACTCGGTAAAGGTGCACCGATCATCAATGATCACATTGCACTTCGTACTTTTAACATCGCTAAAGTCAATTTAAGTGTACTCGCTAAACATTTTACCTCTATTGGGTATGTCGACTGCGGTGACTATAAGTTTGAGCAGAAAAAGCTCGTGGCGAAACATTTTGAACATCCAGACCCAACTCAGCCTAAAGTGTTTATTTCTGAATTATTAGTTGAAGAATTCAGTCCTGAATTACAACAGACTATTAACGGTTTTATTGATCAGGTTGATGAGTCTGCTTTAGTTGCAGATAACTTTATTTATTCAGGTCGTCACTGGCAATTAGACAAAGCCACATATCAGGCGTTATTGGCTGAAAGTGAATATGCGGCATGGGTTGCTGCAATTGGCTATCGGGCTAACCACTTTACGGTATCGATAAATGATCTGCCAGATTTCGAGCGTATAGAAGATGTCAATCAGGCATTGAAAGATGCCGGATTTGTGCTTAATTCGTCAGGTGGTGAGATTAAAGGGACCCCTGAGGTGTTATTAGAGCAATCTTCAACCATGGCTGATAAAGTCGTTGTGAGCTTTACCGATGGCGACGCAGAGATCCCAAGTTGTTTCTATGAATTTGCCCGTCGTTACCCGATGGAAAATGGCAAGCTTTACACAGGGTTTGTGGCTGCATCAGCGGACAAGATTTTTGAAAGCACTAATGTCATGATGTAAGCCATGCCAGCGTAAAGGATCATTTTTACGCTACATGTTCAACTTAAAGCCTCATTCTTGCGATTTTATGCTGATGAGGCTTTTTTTCAGCCCTAAACCACATAGCTTATTAACTCAAGTGATACCAGCGGTTTGCTAATGGTGCGTTACAAGCTTCTAAATCAGGGATGATTTAGTAAAGCCTATAGGGATTTATTTACGGCGTTTTGTTAATGTATGGTAGGAAAACTCCCTTTTAGGAAGTGATCTCAAAGCCACCTTTTTCAGAAGTATAGCTGGGCTAAATAGTCGATTTAGTTTGTGGAATAATAACAGTTACCGCCAGACCTGATAACAGTTCACTGGCGCTAAACTGCAATGTAAATCCATATTGGTCACAGATTTCTTTCACAATAGATAATCCCAATCCATGGCCCATTACGTCTTCATCTAAACGTGTTCCTCGGGCGGTGAGGATAGCTAACTGATCCTGTTGGACACCTGGGCCGTCATCCTCAACCGTGATCATAATGGCATGACCATGTTGCTTCTTAAGCGATATTTGTACGTTTGAACCTGCCCATTTGAATGCATTATCAAGCAGGTTGCCAAATAGCTCCATGCCATCTTCTCTGTGAATAGGAATACGCGACAATTGCTGGGGATTATGCAGTTCACCGGCTATGGTTTTATGGCGATAAACCTTATTCAGGGTATTGATTAAGCTGGTAAAGTCTTTACTTACTGCCATCTGCGCTGCTGGAAGCATGTCACCTGTGACCCTTGCTGCAGCGAGTTTGCGTTCAATCATTTTTCTGATTTGATCTAACTGCTGCTGCATGGCTATCGCGGCGTCAGGATCGGTTAACCCAAGCGCTTCAACCTGCTGCTGCATAATCGCTAGTGGGGTTTTTAAACCATGGCTTAAGTTACCTAGATTATTCCGACTGCGTTCTATTTGCTTTGCGGTGTAGTCGAGTAACTGATTATAGGTTTCAGCGAGCGGTTGAATTTCTGAGGGGATCTGCTGAGTATCAAGGGCACTGATTTCGCCTTGTCTTAATCTTGCTAATGATTGTTGAATTTTTTTTACCGGTTTGAAAGATTGTCGCAATATCACAAAAATGCCGCAAATCATGGCCAGCAACATGCCAATATTAATGGCTAATTTAGTGCCATAGACTTCGCTGAAAACGCGCCTACCGATACTCAAATCCTGTGCTACAGTCAAGGTTGCCGTATTAGGCGTGGCATCTGAGCCAATACCAATAGATAACAGCTGCATATCATTATTTTTAGGCCCCTTAGCTTGCCATACACGTTTTTCTGAATCCGCTAATGGTTCTATTTCAAGTTCTACATCCCACAGCGATCGCGAGCGAATGACTTGATTAGGTAAGTTGAGTTGGTAATAACGCCCTGAATACGCAGGTTTGTAAAAACTGGACAGTTGGCGAGAGTCGATTTCGATTTCTCCATCCTGTAACCGCGTAGCCAGAATGACATGTTCTAAATCTTCTTCTAGACGATTAATGATAGAGTCGTGAAAAGCTTCTCTGAGCATAGATTCAAACAGCATTAAACCTATGATAGTGCTTAAAATAACAAGACCGCTCAGCCAGAGGCTGAGCTTTGAACGAATTGAGATCATTGTTCCACTATGCCGTGGAAAATGTATCCTTGTCCCCGTCGTGTTTCGATGGTGGTTTTACCTAATTTTTTACGCAGATGAGTGACATATACTTCAACAACATTACTTTCTTTTTCATCATCAAATTGATAGAGCTTATCGGTTAGCTGTGTTTTTGAAAGCAGTTTTTTAGGCGACATTAAAAAGATTTTCAGCAACCTAAATTCCATTGCCGTCAATTCAAACTCTTGCTCAGCAACAATCACTTTTTGTTCTGCTTCATCTAAGGTCACACCAGCAAAACTGAGTTGCTTTGATGAACTGTTCGCTCGGCCGTGGGCTCTATTGATCAAGGCTTGAATGCGTGCAAGTAATTCTTGTGCGTGGAATGGTTTACCTAAATAATCATCGGCCCCTGCATTAAAACCTTCTACTTTTTCATGCCATTGCGAGCGAGCTGTGAGCATTATAACGGGTGTTTCTATGCCTTTCTCGCGCCAACTTGTGACTAAATTAAGCCCATTACCGTCAGGCAAACCAATATCAAGAATAATACAGTCGTATTGAGTTTCTTTAATGAGGTAATCGGCTTCAACGGCCTTATCGGTTACATCGGTAACATAACCAGCTTGTTTGAGTTGCTTTTCTAGTTCAGCCACTAAAAGTGGATTGTCTTCAACGAGTAGCAGTTTCATGTTGTGTGCATTCACTAGGTAATTGAGTTAACGAATTGAGAGTACCACTTTTTGCGTCAAATTGCAGATTAACGGTGTGGCCTTGTTTTAATTGTAATTGTAGATCATATCGCCAAGTATTATTGTGTTGGAATAGTTGTGCATCAATTAGCTGTACATCACAATATTGTGCTAACCAATTTAGGCTTTCATCTAGCGAACGAATATGGCCTTGGCTGACCAGTTGTTGCACATGGTCATGATCCACTTCGAATAGTTGTTGGGGATCAACTAAGTGGGTGTTTAATGTGCTAAGACTAAATAAGCCTATAGTGATAAACAAGGACATACTCACTCCAAGACATAAAAAAGTGGTGTTCAGATAAACTGTCACCACTTTAATAATCTTGGCTTAAATCAAGCTGAAGCTTAACTTAACGCGTACCGTAAACCACGATTGTTTTACCGTGCGCTTGAATTAAATTCTGCTCTTCAAGCATCTTTAAGATACGGCCTACTGTTTCACGTGAGCAACCCACAATCTGGCCAATCTCTTGGCGAGTAATTTTGATTTGCATTCCGTCAGGGTGAGTCATTGCATCAGGCTCTTTAGCAAGGTGTAACAATGTCTGCGCGATACGGCCTGCAACATCTAAGAAAGCTAAATCCCCCACTTTTTGGCTGGTGCTTTGTAAGCGGTAAGCCATTTGAGCGGATAGTTTCATCAGAATTTCAGGATTTACCTGAATGAGTTGCTTAAACTTTTTGTAGGAGATTTCAGCAATTTCACAGGCTTGTTTGGCACGAACCCAAGCGGTACGTTCAGCTTGTTCTTCAAACAGACCTAGCTCGCCGATAAAGTCACCTTGATTAAGGTAAGACAGGATCATTTCTTTACCTTCTTCATCTTTAATCAATACGGCAACGGAACCTTTAACGATATAATATAATGTATCAGAATCTTCACCAGCATGAATTAAGGTGCTTTTTGCTGGGTATTTATGAATGTGACAGTGTGACAGAAACCATTCCAATGTTGGATCAGGTTTTGGCTTACCAATCAGAGCCATTGTATATTCCTCGATTGATTAAAAGTAAGTAAGTAATCTCTAATTAAGCATTTTACGCTGTTTAATAAGGTAAAACTTTGATGGAGATCGAATTTAGTAACACGGTATTTTATATTAACTGGCTCAAATTTAGATTTATTTGCTCATATTTGAGCGTTGGGTCAATTAAAATGTCATAGTCTGGTCAAAATCACAATAATTTCCCCTTCGCATTTACTTGATAGAGATTTTTATTATTGATATCAATTAGCATTAATGGATGGTGAATGTTCTATGATAGTTTATTGTATTGCAAGTCTCAGATGGTTTATGTTGGGTATGTTGTTGCTGTCGTTATCGAGGTTTATGTGAAAAAGTTATTTCAAATAGGATTAAGTTGTGCCGTATTGTATGGGGTTATTTTACCTGATGTACAAGCATTTTCACTGCCGCAAACTATGGCCTCACAAACTCAATCTCGAGTCGTTCATATTCAATTAAAGGCGCTTCAAGGTGATGCAGATGCGCAATTTTTACTAGGGCTAATGTACTTGTCGGGACGGTTTGTCGAGTCTAATATTCCTGAAGGATTTATGTGGGTTGAACAGGCCGCTCATCAGCAACATTTAAAAGCTCAGCAAACCATAGCTGATTTAACCTTTGAAGGTAAGTTAGTGCCACGTAATCTGTTAAAAGCCGAGAAATGGTATTTAGCCATGAGCGAGCAGGGTGATAAGTGGGCAAATTTTCGTTTGGGCTTTATTTATGCTGCTGGCGGAGATGGGATAGAGCGCAATTGTGGTAAAGCGTTAATCCAATTTGGTACCGCTGGTGATGCGGTTTCTTTAGGTAATGTGGCATGGATTTTAGCCACTTGTCCTGAATCTGAATATCGTGACGGTTCGAAAGCGGTGAGTTTGTCGCTTAAACTGCTTGAGGCAAATCAAGACGATCCGACAATATTAGATAATTTAGCTGCAGGTTATGCCGAGCTTGGCGATTTTACCCAAGCGGTGACAATTCAGAAAAAAGCGATTGATGCCTTAAAACTTTACCCTGAAGTGGCTAAAAGCGATGAGTTTTTACAGCGATTACAACAGTACGAGAATAATCAAGCCTATCGTGAGGTGATCCCGCTTCTTGATTAATTGGAATTGAAAAGGCATAGGGATAGTTAAGTAAACGCCAACATGCTCAATGTGCTAACAGATAAATATGGGGGAATTAACACATGAGCATATCAGCTATCGTTCTTTCGCCTGAAGTCCCGATAGCAGTAGAATAATATAATTAGCTTAATGCAAACTTAAGTCTTCATTAATCGTTTTACAGCAAAAAATGTTATCTAACATAGCTTAACGATTGTGAACCAGCCATGTTGTGAAGCGGCTTAGTCATCCAGTTTTTCAAGCTCAATTCGTTTATCCATTAAGTTTTTAATCAATGGCGTGAGGATCAACTCCATCGCTAAAGACATTTTGCCTCCAGGAACCACTAACGTGTTTACCCTAGACATAAATGAACCCTGGATCATGCTTAAATAGTATGGAAAATCGACATTGTTCATGCCACGAAAACGAATAACCACAAAACTTTCATCTAAACTTGGGATGTCTTTGGCGCTAAAAGGGTTAGATGTATCTACCGTAGGGACTCGTTGAAAATTAATATGCGTTCGTGAAAATTGCGGCGTCATATGGTTAATATAATCATCCATACTGCGCACGATTGATCCCATGACCTTTTCTCGGCTATGGCCACGATCATTGGTGTCACGAATAATTTTTTGAATCCATTCTAAGTTAACAATCGGTACCATACCAATCAGCAGATCAACATGTTTTGCGACGTCAGCATCATCGGTGACCACGCCACCGTGTAAACCTTCGTAATACAACATATCCGTGTTAGGTGGTAAATCGCGCCATTGGGTAAAAGTCCCTGGCATTTGATTAAAGGGCACAGCTTCATCAAACGTATGCAGATAACTGCGGGTTTTACCTGTGCCGGTTTCACTGTAGCTGGTAAAACATTCTTCAAGTTTAATGAAGTTATTCGCCTCAGGACCAAAATAACTAATATTACGATTTTCAGCTTGAGACTTGCGAATTAACACTTCCATTTCCGCACGGGTAAAATTATGAAAACTGTCCCCTTCAACAAAGGCTGCGTTAATCCCCAATTGGCGAAAAATATGCGTAAAAGCCATTGTCGTTGTTGTTGTTCCGGCGCCAGATGAGCCCGTTACAGCAATAATAGGGTGTTTAGCTGACATTGTTCCTGCCTAGAAATCATAATGATATACATGTTTTACATGGCATATTGTTAATGCGATGTATTCGTTGGACTAACATTTATACGGTAGTTAAGACCTTTTGGTCAATATTAGGCCGAGTTATTATTTTGAATTCACGATGTTTTGTCTGTGTCTAATGGCAATTGATTCATCATCTTCACTGTATTCAACAACCAGTTCGCCTGTTTTTAAGGCCTGTTGACTTTGTTTAATCATGGTGGACAGTTGTTGAGAATTAAATTCACTGAAGCCGCCATCTTCCACCTGCGTTAATAAGTATTCTTTAATTAAATTGTTTAGCGTTTCAGCATCTAATTGTTGCAGGGACTCGTAGGGAATGATCATGGGTTATCACCTTGTAGGGTTTCAGGCTGCTTAGCAAGTAAGAAAGTGAGGACTCGTTTTTCAAGATAATAGCTTGGTTTCCACGGCCAACCGCCATCAATAAATCCAACATGGCCCCCATTATCATGCAGTTCATAACGAATGCTCTGAGATAATTCATCTTGAGTTGGGATAACGGCCTCGGTCATAAAGGGATCATCCTTGGCATGAATGATCAAGGTTGGTTTGCTGATATGTTTTAATAATCCTAGTGCACTTGAACGTGAGTAATAATCTTCAACGCCACTAAATCCATGCAAAGGTGCTGTCACTTTGTCGTCGAATTGATAAAAGGTTTTTAGCTGTTTTAATTCTGCTTTACTGAGCGGCATTTGCGCGGCTAAATCATTATTGTCGAGTTTTGCACTGATCTTTGTTTGTAAACGTGTAATTAAATGAGTTTGGTAGATTTTAGAAAATCCTTTTTCGAGTTTTTTAGCGCAGGCACTCAGAGTTAACGGTGCCGATATCACCACGGCACGATCGAGTAAGCTCTCATCTTGGGTGGTGCCCTGATATTTGGCTAATACATTGCCGCCAAGGCTATAGCCGACAGCAAATAATGGTGAGTCAGGATAATAGGTTTTGAGCTGTTGCAGAGTGAATGCCAGATCGTTGAAATCACCACTGTGATAACTTCGCGCTAGGCGATTGAGTTCACCTGAGCAGCTACGGTGATGATGTACAACAGCACATAATTTTTCTCGCTTAGCTGCAACTAACATTCTACGGGCGTAATGCGACTCTGTGCCCCCTTCTAGTCCGTGGCTAATCACCAAAATGGGTTCACCATTTTGCGCAGTGCCAGACCAGTCTAAATCGATAAAATCGCCGTCATCAAGCTCTTGCCTTTGGCGAAAAACCTCTGGTTTGTCCACTTTGAACAAAAACGGCAAAATAGTTTGTATATGCGGGTTAGCGGCCCACCAAGGTGGTGTAAAAAAGCGTTTTATCGGCATGGGTTATTCTATGAGTGTTTGTGAAAGTTTAAACGTGTGTTTAAATACTATTCATTCCACTTTAACACAGATAAAAATCTCAACAAAAGAATAGGGGTGAACGCATGAAACGTCGTACTTTTTTGACCAGTGCTTTTGCGGGAACTGCTGCGCTTGCGTTAGGGGTTAATTGGTATTCATCTGATTCAATTCAAGTGGGTGAGGATGTGAATTATCGTGTGTTATTCAGTGTGCTGATCCCCGCTTTCTTAGACGGTGCTTTACCTGATATAGCAAGCCAAAGAAAGATAGCCATAGATACCACATTGGACTCCATACAAGCTTCAATATCAGTTTTGCCAGAGGAACAACAAGCAGAACTTAAAGAGTTGCTTACCTTACTTGAAAGCCGACTTGGTTTATTATTTCTCACCGGAAGCATGACACATTTAGTGTTGCGCTCGCCCATTGAATTAGTGGATATGCTTGAGGAGTGGCGTTTTCATTATTTAGATATGGTTCAGACAGCATACCTAGGCTTAAGAGAGCTAATTCTAGCCAGCTATTATTCTAGCCCAGCCCATTGGGGAAAATTAGGTTACGCAAAACCGACTTTTTTGCTTAATGCCTAACCACCGCAATTTGTTCAGTTAAAGGAGTTTCTTCAATTGGCTATTATCGATCCTATTACTACAGGTTTAGCATCAGGCTGGCAGCATATCGATGCCAGTACTTTGCAGCAAAACCGTCATTTTGAGGCTGATGTCATTATTGTTGGGACGGGAGCCGGTGGCGGAACCGCGGCCGAGATCTTAACTGACGCAGGGCTAACGGTCATTATGATTGAAGGGGGCGCACTCAAATCATCTAAAGATTTTGATATGGAAGAGCGCCACGCTTATCCCAATTTATATCAACAAGCCGCAGCGATGAAAACCGCCGACAAAGGCATTGGCATCTTTCAAGGTCGCGCTGTTGGTGGCTCGACCACCATCAATTGGACCACATCGATTAGAACACCCAAGCCAACCCTCGATTTTTGGGCAGCAGAGCGCGCGGTGATTAACACGTCTGCCGAAGACATGTTGCCATGGTTTGAAAAAATGGAACAACGGCTGAATATCAAAGAGTGGCAGTATGATCCAAACCGAAATAATGGCGTGTTACGTGAAGGTTGTGAAAAACTAGGCTGGGAGCATACGGTTATTAAGCGTAATGTCAGCGGATGTTGGAACACAGGTTACTGCGGTATGGGGTGCCCGGTAAACGCTAAGCAATCAATGTTAGTCACCACCATTCCTGCGGCATTGAACAAGGGCGCAACGTTAATTTCACGCGCTAAAGTCACCACGCTAGATCATCAAGGCGATCAAGTAAAAGGTATAACGGCACATGCTTTAACTGAAGGCTTAAAGCCTAGCGGTGTGGAGCTCACTTTTAGTGCCAAACATTATATTTTAAGCGCTGGAGCAATTCATACGCCAACCATTTTAATGCGTTCAAAGGTGCCAGACCCACATAAGCTATTGGGTAAAACCTTTTTGCACCCTTCATTATTATCAGGTGCGATGTTCGATGAGCAGATCAATGGCCATAGCGGTGCGCCGCAATCTATTTACTCTGACCAGTTTGTTTGGCATGACGGCGCGACAGGTGATTTAGGCTACAAGCTAGAAGTCGCGCCAATTCATCCGGTGCTAATTGCCTCTAAAACGATTGGCTTTGGACAAAGCCATGCACAGTTAATGGCCAACTTTAATAAATTGCAGGTGGTGATAGCCCTGATTCGAGACGGCTTTAATGATCAATGTCCTGGTGGACAGGTTCGCTTAGCTGAGCATGGTTTTGCACTGGATTATCCCTTAACCGAGGGCTTTTGGGCTGGAGCAAGACAAGCCTTTTTATCGATGGCTGAGCTACAGTTTGCTGCAGGGGCTAAAAAGGTATTGCCGATGAATGATGGGCTATCATTTTTAACTTCATGGAAGCAGGCACAAGAAGTGATAGGGTCAATGGATTTACGTTTACTGAAAACCATTGTCGCTTCAGCCCATGTTATGGGAGGCTGTCCAATGGGCGAGGATACCACTAAGGCTATGGTGGATAGCTTTGGTCAATCACATTATTTTGATAATTTATCTGTGTTTGATGGGTCAATGTTTCAAACTAGTTTAGGCGCAAATCCGCAGTTATCTATTTATGGATTAGTGGCTAGAAATGCCACCTTATTAGCCCAGCGATTAACGTCAACAGCGACATAGCGAGTGACATTAACGCTGCGCAATAGATTGCGGTAAGTGGGTGCTATTCAGCCCGAATAAGCTTAAATAATGGTCGGTATTATTGGTGGCGCTGTTATTCGCTAACATTGGCTCACCTTGAACAAGATTAACCTGTTGCAGCAAGATTTTTTGCGATTTACGCTCCATTATCAATTCTACATCCAACATTTTTTGGTATTCGCTAGCCGCTAAATGGGCTTTGGCTATGCGGCGTAATTGACGGTATGGAGTTAACACCTTGGTTTCCCATTGCTCAATCACCGCCGTTAATTGCTGCCAATGAGGAAGATTAAGTAAGTAACCTTGTTGATCTAACCTTTGCGCTAACAACAATAAATTAACGTTGACCTGATAATCATCTTGCAACGCGATATAGGCTTTGGGGTCTACTTGGTATTGTTGCTCACATTGTTGCCATAGTTGCATTGAAAATGTAGTGTTAGTCGATCCCATTATTGTTCCTTAATGTATGCTAGCGAAGCAGTGTTATTGCTTATCATCCCTTTTGACTCCAACTAACTGATCGCTCTGAAATATTACCCAGCGTTATGATTCACACTCAGCTCTATGGCTTCGATTTGCTCTTGGATGTCTAACCAATTCATTTCGCTTTCATCCATTGCTTGAGTCAGCTGGGTTCGCTCATTCAGTACCTGGGTCATTTTTGCTTTGTTTTCTGCTTCATAAAGACTGCCATCGGCGAGGATGATTTCCAGTTCAGCTAAACGGTCGGTAATCTTCTGCTGCTCAGTTTCTAATTTCACTTGCTGTTTTCGAAGCGGTGACACTTTTTGACGTAATTCAGCCTCGATGCGCTTTTGCTGTTTTTTGTCAACTTGCGCGGTATCGCTTTTTACATTGTCGGACTTGTTACTGGCTTGAGCGGCTTTGGCTGCATCGAGTAGCCATTGATGGTAATCATCTAAATCGCCATCAAAAGGTTTCACTTCACCTTGATCCACAAGATAGTAGTCACTACAACTTAAACGCAATAAATGGCGGTCATGCGATACAATAACCATTGCGCCTTCAAATGTTTGCAGGGCCATCGTTAGCGCATGGCGCATTTCTAAATCAAGGTGGTTGGTCGGCTCATCCAGTAGCAATAGATTAGGACGTTGCCAAACTAATAAAGCCAGTACTAAACGAGCTTTTTCGCCACCCGAAAAAGGTCTTACGGCCGATAAAGCCATATCCCCATTAAAACCAAATCCACCTAAAAAGTTGCGTAACTCTTGCTCTCTAGCATTGGGTGCTAGGCGAGCAAGGTGCTGTAATGGGGTATCATCAAGTTGTAAAAACTCAATTTGATGTTGGGCAAAGTAGCCAATATTTAAACCAGGATTGGGCTCATATTTGCCCGATAACGCCTGTAATTGACCCGACAGTAATTTAATTAATGTCGACTTACCTGCGCCATTTCGGCCCAGTAAACCAATGCGCGCGCCGGGGACTAAGTTGAGTTGCACTTTACTTAGAATGGTTTTTTCACCATAACCTACAGACACTTGCTCCATCGTTACCAGTGGGTTAGGTAAGGCTTCTGGCTCACGAAAGGCCATTTGAAAAGGGTTATCTGCTTGCGATGGCAATAGCTCTGTCATGCGCTCTAACGCTTTTAAACGGCTTTGTGCTTGTTTAGCTTTGCTGGCTTTATAACGAAAACGATCCACAAAAGATTGCATATGTGCGCGTTCTTTTTGTTGGCGTTCAAATGCGACTTGCTGTTGGGATAAGCGTTCCGCTCGTATGTGTTCAAAGGCGCTGTAGCCACCCTTATAAAAGTTGAGCTTGTGGTTTTCGACATGAATAATCTCATCGACAATGGCATCAATAAAATCCCTATCATGGGAAATGAGGATTAAGGTGCCTTGATAAGATTTAATCCAACCCTCTAACCAATACATGGTGTCTAGGTCTAAGTGGTTAGTTGGTTCATCGAGTAACAGTAAATCGGAGCGACATAATAGTGCCTGGGCAAGGTTTAACCGCATACGCCAGCCACCAGAAAAGCTTTTCACTGGGTTGCTTTGTTCTGCATCACTAAAGCCCAAACCTGCTAGCAATGCGCCAGCTCGGGCGCGAATAGCATACCCACCAATGGCATCAATCTTTCCATGAATTAAGGCAATAGCATTACCATCATTTTCATCCTGCGCTTTGAGCAGTTCAGCTTCTAGTTGTCTAAACTCGGTATCACCATCTAGCACGTATTCTAATGCTGAGACATCAAGTGCGGGGGTTTCTTGAGCGACCGATGATATTTGCCAGTTTGCGGGTAAAGAAAACTCCCCTTTATCTAAATGCAGACGTCCTAAAATCAAGGCTAATAAGGAAGACTTACCTGTGCCATTTGCGCCGACTAAACCGACCTTGTGACCTGGGTAAATAGTCACAGAAGTTTCGTCGAGCAGGGTTTTACTGCCTCGAATTAATTGGGCTTGGCTAATACTGATCATGAATACAACTTGGCGCGATAAAATAAAGTGGGGGGATAATACCGTATTCGCCAATTATTTCCCACAATCGCGGGACGCAAGAAGACTAATAGGGCAAAATAGTCGTATACCGTAGAAGTTAGTTAATCAACCTAGAGTATATAATGGCAAAAATTAAAAAACGTTTTGTAGCTGGGGCAAAATGTCCAAAATGTGGCGCAAAGGACAGTATTTTATTATTTAAAGAAAATAATATAGAAACCATAGAGTGTACCGATTGTGATTATCGTGAGCAGCAAACAGATATCGCTGTCCCTAAACAGGCGGCAGGGAATATGATTGGGGTGTTTAAACCCGAGTAAAAGATATTTTGGTCACATCTGCTGAGCTGATTAACTGGGGTGAGATAGGCTGAATTGTAAACTTATCTCATCAGGCTTTTATGAGTGTTGATTGGATTATTTTTGAGTCGTATAGCGAGATAAGATTGGCTTGAATAGCATTTAAAGTCGGAGTCGTTAATGAGCTTCAATTATTGGCTCATCAGCTGATCTGGTGTGACTTCACCTTCAATTTTTTGTTTATGCTTATTTAACACTTCAATCACATTGGTATTGTTGAGCATCAGTTGATCAAATCGCTCGTTAATTTCCTGTAGCTCAAGGCCATAACTGGGATCATCTTTCGCTTTGGTTTGCCAAAAGCGTTTGCGATCCAGCTTTTGTATTTCACTGGCACGCAATATCTCAAAATAACTATTCTCTTGCTTTAAACGATAAATTTCACCGTCAAGTAACAAGAGTAATTTTTCTTTCGAAATCGTTTGTTTGTTAAGAAGGGCTCTTAATGGGTCGACTTTGGTTTCACGCTTGTCTGAATCAACTTCTGTGGTGATACCATTCTCATATTCAATTTTATGTTGCCGAAATGCTTCAGGACAAACGCTATGGCTGAAGACAACTTTGTCGTCTTTCATGCATTTATAGATAGCATTAGTATTCGCCAGTGCCACTGAAGGACTGAGCAAGAACACCACTAAATATACAATTTTTGCCATGCGGCCACATATCCTTTTGTAAATCCACGATATACCGTTAAGTAGTATAGGCTCATCGGAGCGTTACCGCATAAAATTTTGGATGAATTTCTTCTAAATAGGTCTGAGTCAGTTTACCGACAAATGCAGGTTATTGACAATGGATTTTGCTTGATGAAGTTAACTTTCTGTTAAATATTAATCAGGGGATGATGAATGGGAGTTTATACCCTGCAATTGATATAAATATGCAGGGCTTAGGGCTATCGGGTAAAGGTCAGGTTATCAATTAATCTGGCTTTACCAATATAAGCGGCCGCGACAATAACCAGTTCTTTATCCTCATCAGTGATGGGCTTTAAATTACAAGCATTTCTCAGTTCAAGGTAGTCAGGAGTAAAACCTGCCGCAATCAATGATTGCTGTGCCGTTTTAATGATAACGTCTAAACTCAATCCTTGTTTTACGCTCTCAGCCATATTATCTAATGTCTGCTTTAGCGCTGCTGCACTGGTTTTTTCTTGTGCGGTTAAGTAGCCATTTCGTGAGCTCATGGCTAAACCTGACGGTTCACGGATGGTATCGACGCCAATAATCTCGATGGGTAAGGATAAATCCTCCACCATGGTTTTGATGACTAATAATTGCTGAAAATCTTTTTTGCCAAATAAGGCCATATCCGGCTGAACAATATTAAATAATTTGTTGACGATCGTTGCCACGCCACGAAAATGTCCAGGTCGGCTTGCACCGCAAAGTTCATCACCAATTTCAGGTACGTCAACATAGGTCTGTTGTGCTAATCCTTTTGGGTAAATGATTTCAGGTGTTGGGGTGAATAACAAGGCTGCACCCGCAGCGATTAACGCGTTGCTATCTTCTTCCAAGGTGCGTGGATAGGCGTCAAGATCTTCATTTTGACCAAACTGCATTGGATTAACAAAAATAGACACAACCACATGGTCTGCTTTGCTACGTGCTTGCTGCACTAACGTTATGTGCCCTTGGTGCAAATTACCCATGGTTGGTACAAATGCAATGGTTTCGCCTTTGGTGCGCCAAGCGTTCACTTGGGCACGAATATCTGCGATGGCGGCGGTAGTGATCATGATGGATTAAACCTGCAACAAATAATTAGTTAAAAATGTGTTCTTCAGCTGGGAAAGAGCCATTTGCTACTTCATCGATATAAGCCCGAATAGCGCTGCGGATCTCGCCTGTTTGCTTTAAGTAATTTTTAGAGAAGCGCGGGATGTAGCCACTTGAGATACCTAATACGTCATGCATGACCAAAATTTGACCGTCAGTATCCGCACCGGCACCAATACCAATCACAGGAATGGTTAATGCCTCCGTGATAGCTTTGGCTAATGTGGCCGGAATGCATTCAAGCACTAATAATTGTGCGCCAGCAGCTTGCAATGCTTTGGCTTCATCTAAAATACGTTGTGCGTTATCGGCATCACGCCCCTGCACTTTAAAGCCACCAAACACATGCACAGATTGAGGTGTAAGCCCTAAATGAGCACATACTGGGATCCCTCTTTCAGTCAGCATTTTAACGCTTTCTAATAACCAATGACCACCTTCCACTTTTACCATGTTGGCGCCAGCTTGCATGAGTTTAGCGGCATTTTCCATGGTTTGTTGTGGGGTTGAGTAGCTCATAAATGGCATATCAGCGATTAATAGTGCACGGCTAATGCCCCGGCGAACACAAGCAGTATGATAGGCAATGTCAGCAACGGTAACCGGCAGGGTATCATCATGGCCCTGTAATACCATGCCCATAGAGTCACCGACTAACAGTACGTCAATCCCTTCACTGTCGAAGGCGCCTGCAAAACTGGCATCGTATGCAGTTAATGCGGTAAATTTTTTACCTTCTTGCTTAAACTTCATTAGGGTAGAGCTAGTGACTTTTGACATAGTGGACTCTTAAAACAATTCAAATTAATACACTGTGGAGCATATACTCTAAAGTGGTAAAATCAACTCTTTACTGGGTAATTTGTGCAGTGATTGGTACATTTCCGTGGTCAACAATGATGTTAATGTTTGACCACAAGGTAAGATTAAACCTTCGCTAATCTCAGCTAAGGGGACCAGCACAAAACTGCGCTGTTTCATACCATAATGCGGCACTTGTAGACGAGGGAGGTCAATCACTTGTTGCCCATATAACAACAAATCAAGATCTAATGTTCGCGGTCCCCAGTGTGCTTTTCTAATTCGCCCTTGTTGTTGTTCAATATTTTGCAGCGCATCTAATAAGGCTATGGGGGCTAATTGAGTCTGAAAACAGGCAACCGCATTGATATAGTCAGGTTGGCTGATATCGCCCATAGGAGTGGAACGATAAAAGCTAGAAACCGTGAGTTCACCAAAATCAGCGATCTTTTTCAATGCAGCAACAGCTTGGTTAAGCTGTTGCTCTGGTTGTTCAAGGTTTGCGCCTAAAGCAACATAAACTAATGTCATTATTCAGCCGAAGAATCAGGGCTTTTGGCGGCAGGCTTACGTTTTCTTTTACGCTGAGTCGCGTTGCGATTTCGGTTGCCACCAGCTTTATTCGCGCTTTTGGCGATCACATTGCGTTGTGCTTCATCACCTTCGACAAAGGCTTGCCACCAACTAGCTTGTTTAGCCGCATTGCCGCCTTCAGCTTCTCCACGTAATAAAAGCAAATCATATGCAGCACGGAACTTAGGGTGCTCTAATAGCTTAAATGCACGCGTGCCTTGGCTGCGTTCAAATCGCATTTGCAACAGCCAAATATCTTTTGCTGGTGTGCTAAAGCGACGTGGGATACTGATTGTGCGGCACTGTTCTTCCATGATATCGCCCATCGCGGCGACTTGTGCATCATACAACGGCAGACCACTTTCCAGCGCGATATCATCAGCGCGTTGTTTTAAGGGATACCATAATATCGCGGCATAGAAAAATGCAGGGGTAACAGGTTTGTCTTGGTTAACACGCTCATCAGTGCTGCGCATGACCAAATTTAACATCTTTGCGGCATGACCTTTTGGTAATTCAGAGATCACGCTTTGGATTTGTGGAAACAAAGGGGCAAACAAGCCAAAATCTTGCATCATTTGGTAGTTAGCTAGGGCTTTACCCGCAAAGAAAAGCTTTAATACTTCTTCATACATTCGCGCAGCAGGAATATCCGCTAATAACGGCGCTAATGATTTAATCGGGGCAGCGGTAATCGCTTCGATCTGCATGTCTAATTTAGTCGCAAATCTTACTGCGCGAAGCATACGCACAGGATCTTCACGGTAACGGGTTTCTGGGTCACCAATTAATTTGATTTTACGGGCATGCAAATCATCAATTCCGCCGCCATAGCTGCGGATAGAAAAGTCACTGATATCGTAATATAACGCGTTTACGGTAAAGTCACGACGCTCTGCATCCTCATCTATTTCACCGTATACGTTGTCGCGTAATAGGCGGCCTTCAGCATTCGATTTGGAAATGTTATCACTGTTTTCACCGTGGTGACCGCGAAAGGTCGCAACCTCAATCACGTCTCGTCCAAACACAATGTGCGCCAAACGGAAGCGGCGACCCACTAAACGGCAATTGCGAAATAGCTTTTTAATTTCATCAGGGGTTGCATTGGTGACCACATCAAAATCTTTGGGTTCTAGCCCTAATAAGATATCACGAACACCACCACCTACGAGATAGGCTTTAAATCCTGATTTGTGCAGTCGATAAAGCACTTTTAGTGCATTTTCACTGATTTGACGGCGCGAAATATCGTGGCTATCACGGTTAATGATATCCAAACGTAGGCCGTTTTCTTCTACTAACGGCGTTTCGGGCTCGGGTGCTGCTTTATTATCATCAAATAATTGTTTGCAGAACTGACTAATACGGCGAAAAATAATACACCTCGTTGAAGCTAAATTCATTGATTAAAAATCTGGCGGGTATGATATACCAATTGCGATCGAATGAGTAGATAGGGAACGTGATAAGTGCTGTGGATTAAATTCATTAGCTGCTTATCGTATAACATGCACTAATACGTTTGCGGCAATATTATTTCGGCTTGTTTGGGAACATCAGCTAACGAAAATTGGCTAATGGCTTGTGAAAGCATGACATCGGTATCATCAATATCGACAGCGGCTTGACCCAAAAAGGACAGTGCTGCATTAAGGCTTTGCTGCGGAGCTTTGATATTAATGGCTGGGGCATAGTTTTGTTTAGAAAGTTTGAACCCCGGCTTAGCGCAAGCTAGCGGCAAATGTAACCATGTGGGAGCCGGTAAGTCTAACATATGGTATAAACTTAATTGTCTGCAACTGGCTTCTAATAAATCGCTGCCTCTCACCACTTCAGTGACACCTTGAAAGGCATCATCCAATACCACTGCAAGTTGATATGCATATAACCCATCGCTGCGTTTTATAATGAAGTCTTCAGCAGCAAACGTTTGCTCGACACAAACCTCGCCTCTGTTAATATCGTGAAAATGATTCACTTTGGCGCTGTTGCGAACACGGATCCCTCCGCTTGAATGCAATGGTAATTTATTAGCACAACGACCGTCATAAACGCCACCCATTGCATTAATCATTTTGCGCGTACATTGGCAATAATAAGCTTGATTGTTTGAGAGAAGTTGCTCGATGCAATCTTGATAGGCTTGACTGCGCTGGCTTTGATAGAGCACTGAACCATGCCAATGTAAACCATAGGCTTCGAGTGTACGAAGTATGTCATCACTGGCACCTAGCACTTCGCGGGGCGGGTCAATATCTTCCATTCTAACCAGCCACTGTCCGGATAAACTATGGGCACGCAAGTAGCTACCTAGAGCGGCAACTAATGAACCAAAATGGAGTGAACCAGACGGGGATGGCGCAAAGCGTCCGATATATGACATATCTTTTGCAATATTATCTGAGGGTGACAAATAGAAAGGGCGAGATGAATCTCGCCCTAAACGTATTTAACCAGCCATTTGCTTTTCTTTAATTTCTGCTAATGTTTTGCAGTCGATACATTGATCAGCAGTTGGTCTTGCTTCAAGACGGCGGATACCAATTTCGATACCACATGAGTCACAAAAACCAAAATCGTCTTCTTCGATTTTCTGTAATGTTTTCTCAATCTTCTTGATGAGCTTACGTTCTCTATCACGAGCGCGAAGTTCTAAACTGAACTCTTCTTCTTGAGCTGCACGATCTACAGGATCTGGAAAATTAGCAGCTTCGTCTTGCATATGAGTCAGTGTACGGTCTACTTCTTCACGCAATTGGTTACGCCATGCTTCGAGGATCAGCTTAAAGTGACCACGTTGCTTGGTATTCATATACTCCTCGCCAGCTTGTTCCTGGTAAGGACTTACACCTGCGATAGCGAGTACGCCAAGTTTTTTAGTGCCTTCAGGCATAACGCATCTCCTGTTATCGTTTGCGTTTAAATTGCGTCTTAATTTTACGGCCGCTATCTATACCAGAATCTGTATAGTGAGGCAAACTTTTTACTGGATAAATCCTGTTTATTTGATCTACACAATCACTTTGCATGGGCCGGTAATGCCACTGGCATGGGGTGAAATGGAGCTTTGGTATGCCAGAACTTCAACGCCTAATTTAATTGCTTGTTTGAGTAAGTCTGCGTAATGAGGATCGATATGTTCAGCGGGTTTTACTATTGAGATCCCACTGTGCTGCACCACAAACAACAATACCGCACGGTGACCCTGTTGTACCATTTGGATCAGTTCTCGCAGATGCTTTTGTCCCCGCGTTGTCACAGCATCAGGAAAATATCCGACCCCTTCTTCTAGCAAAGTACAACTCTTGATTTCAATATAACACTTAGGTTTGTCTTGGCCAGTTAAAAGAATGTCAATTCGGCTATTTTCTTCTCCGTATTTCACTTCTCTTTGTAAACTTGTGTAGCCGCTTAACTCGCTAATGATCCCCTTATTAATCGCTTCCTCTGCTAATGCATTGGCCCTACTACTATTGATGCCAATTAGATGGTGTTCATCTGATTGCATAATTTCAAAAGTGAAGGGGTACTTACGTTTGGGATTATCAGATTGTGAAAACCACACGCTTTGGCCTGGGTATAAGCAGTTTTTCATTGAACCCGTATTGGGGCAGTGGATCGTGATTTCGGTGCCATCATCTAAAATAATGTCAGTTAAAAATCGCTTATAACGTTTAATTAAACGGCCGTGTTGTAGTGGAGGGGTAAAGTTCATAATGTGCATTCTTACGGTAAATAATGGCAACCATACAGCATTAGATAAAAGAATGTGACTGCTGATATACTAGTCTCAATTTCGTCATGTCAGTTTAGTGGTTGCGTTTATCCTGCTGACATCACGCACTGTCGCTGCAAAACAAGGAATTTATCATGCAAGTAATGACCGTCATCTTAACCCAGTCTGCTCCAGCTCCGCATTGGGGCAAAGCCGATGTGACCTTTGAAGGCCAAACGAGTTTTATTCATTTAAATGGCAATGCGCCATTACGCCAAGTGCAAATGGCTGCGCGTAAAATTCGTAATCAAGGGATCAATCAAGTTCAACTTGAGGGGGAATTATGGACGATAGATTTACAATGGGTGTTTGCTCAAGGATTTGCCACGGCAAAACCAGGATATGAAGTACTTTGGTGTGGCGATGAAAAACAACAACAAACTTTAGCACATCGCCTTGAAGCGGCAAATTTTGCTCGCAAATTAACCAATGATACACCAGAGGATCTTTCGCCGGTGTCTTTAGCGACTCAAGCTGCTAACTGGTTAAAAGCGATTGGTGGTGACAAGGTCAGTTTCAATATTATTGAAGGCCAAGCTTTATTAGAGAAAAAGTGGGTAGGTATTCATGCTGTGGGTCGTGGTAGTGAGCGTCCGCCAGCATTACTTGAGTTAGATTTTAATCCTTTATCGGCAGACGCACCCGTGGATACTGCGTTGGTAGGTAAAGGTATTACCTTCGATTCGGGCGGATATAGCCTAAAATCTTCAGTAGGCATGTTGACGATGAAATGCGATATGGGTGGCGCCGCGACAGTAACAGCAGCTTTGGGATTGGCGATAAAGTCGGGTTTAAACAAGCGGGTGAAGTTGTATTTATGTTGTGCAGAAAACTTAGTCAGCGGTCATGCATTCAAGCTGGGTGATATTCTGACTTACAAAAATGGTACTACAGTTGAAATTGTTAATACAGATGCTGAAGGCCGTTTAGTTCTTGCTGATGGCTTACAAGCGGCTTCTGAATCTGGTGCCAAATTCATTATTGATGCTGCCACATTAACCGGTGCGGCCGTAATGGCTGTGAGTAATGAATATAATGCGATTTTCTCGCCACAAACTGAGACCATTAAAATGGCGCAGCAATGTGCCGCCGCAGTGGGTGAAAATGTATGGCCATTACCATTAGATCCTTGGCATCGTGATGCATGTCCGTCAGCGTATGCTGATACGGCAAACAGTCGTCCGGTTAAAGGTGGTGGTGCGGGTGGTGCCTCTAACGCAGCCGGTTTCTTATGGCGCTTTGTTTCACCTGATGCAAACTGGCTCCATATTGATTTAGCGGCTGCATTTGAATCTTCAGCTACAGGACTTTGGGGCGCAGGTGCGACAGCCCACGGAGTGCTCACCGTTGCTGAGCTATTAAAACGCTAAGCGAGCGTGTTGATTGGTTAATGCTTTGTGTAAAGATTAGCCTTAAAAGTTTGAAGCCATCGTAAGATGGCTTTTATTTTCTGCGCTAAACCAACTATTTCAGTAGGGGTTATCATCAATTAGGCTTTGCCTTATGTATGTTCAATAGCTGATTAACTCAAGTGATAGGTGAGCTTTGCTATTGGTTAGGTACAAGCTTCTAAATCAGGGATGATTTAGTAGAGCCTATAGGGATATATACGGCGTCTTTTAACGCACGGTAGGAAAGCGCCCTTTTAGGGAGTGGTATCAAAGCCACCTTCTTTAGAAGGTAGATTCTTTACTTTTGTGATTGTAGATCTTACATCAATGGCCAGGTGTGCAATATGTCATACTGCACACCTGCTGTGACCTGGCGCGATTCATATAAGTGCAGCTGTGATACCCAAATACCTTGGGACAAAATGTTATGCCAGTCTATGTTGGTGTCTTTAGGTAAAGTCAGATATGTGGCTTGGCGAAAGAGAGTGACATGGGGACGGTAACTGTATAAGTTTTGATGTAAGCCGAGTTTTAACGCTATTTGCTGGACATTTTGTGCCATGGTTAAAAGGGATTTGCCAGCTTGGCCTTCTAAGCAAATGATCTGCGGTTTTGGCCACCAAGATAATGTAGATAACACAAGTTCAAATGACGGTTTATAAAGCACATCGATCTCAGCTAACAGGGCTGGTATACATGAGGTTTTCACCTGACCCAAAAAACCAAGGGTAATATGCATGTCCGGTTGTAAAACCGCTAAAGCTTCTGTATTAATATGTAATGTAAGCTTTTGCTGCATATCAAAAAATTGACGCTCTAGTGTTTTTTTGACACTAAATCCAAGAAATAACCTTTTAGTGGTATTTTGCATATTCAGCTTGTTTACTTTTCTGTTAGTGGCGAGTGACACAGTGTCATAATATTAAAAAATAACATGATGTTTTACTGACTAACACCTTGTTTTCTACTATTGTTATTCTGAAGTGATTATCAATCCATAAACAAAACGTGTCTAGGGGCATTTGGGGTCACATAACAACAAAATAGATTGGCAGTTCAGGGACAGATTATCGTGTGCATATAGGGATTGAATCTGCTGTTTTGGTAGGTTTTTCGAAGATATTAAAGCTAACTAAATTGAGTTAATGAATGGCTGAAAGTACTCCACAATTGTTGAAATTAGCATTGGCGAATGGTTCGTTACAGGACAGTAAAAATACCTCCATCATGATACTGGATGACGTGTTGGCTTTTGTGTGTAAACAACTAAATTGTGATGCAGTATTCGCGATTAAAAGTTGCCATAGTAATAATACTTTTTCGGCAAGTTTAGAGGTAGTGGATACGTCCATTACAACTGTGGTCAGTCACTTTCGTGATTATTTTTCATTTCAAGGTCAATTAACCCAAGCCATTGAAAGCGATCAAGTGTTAATTGACGCGTTATTAAGCCATCAACAGCCCATTCATATTTTCCAAGATCTTACCTCCCCAGTGAGTCAGCAAGCTCAAAAAATATCACAACATTTAAGTCAGCACATAGATAAAAGCGTTCAGATTCTTCATTGTGAAGTCACTTCTGCTGTGTGTGTTGGCAATGTCACTATGGTGTTAATTGCCACGACTTTTCAGCCTGTGACCGCCCTTTCTATGTCCGAAAAGCCGCTGAGCTGTGAAAGCTTTTGGCAGTCAATGTTAGATGAGCATTGTTTTCAGTTAGCAAGTGCATTTGAGCTGACTCGATTGTCGACTTTACTCGACAGTAAAGAGAAACAGTATCAAGAGTTATTCAGTCACTTGCCAATGGCCTGCGCCCTAATTGATGTTGCTGATAAAGTGGTGTTACAAAATCATGTGTCTGAAAATATGCTCAAGTTTCAAATTGGTCAAAGCTTATTTGATGGCTTGAGACATGATGACCATGCCTTATTAAAAGATACGCTGCACATAGTAAGGCAAGGTGTACTTCGCCAAGCATGGTGTGAAGTGCCTTTAAAGTTAGGATTGACAACTCATTGGTATAAAATGAGTTTTTGTCATGCCTTGAACTCGCAAAAACAACTATTACTGATGGTCGAAGATGTCACAGAGCGTTACCGTTTGGCGGATGAGCTTACTTTTCATTCCAATCATGATGCATTAACGGGGCTGCCCAATCGAGTGCAATTTGAAGGTATGTTAGATGAGCTGCTCGCTGGCGATGAAAATATTCCTGCATGTGTGGCCTTTTTAGATTTAGATCAGTTTCAGGTTGTGAATGATCTCAGCGGGCACCAAGCGGGTGATGAATTGCTGCAGCAGGTTTCTAAGCGGCTTAAACAATTAGTTCGCAAAGGTGATGTGGTTGCCCGCTTAGGCGGTGATGAATTTGGTATTTTGATGTACTACTCCGATGAAGTATCGGCTAAACAAGTGGCCAAACGCATATGCCAGCAGCTGTCGGAGCATGAGTTTAAATGGAAAAAAGTTAAACATAATGTCAGCATGAGCATAGGTATATCGACATTTGATCATCACGCTAAAGACATCTACGAGGTGATGAGCCAAGCCGATGCAGCATGTCGTTTAGCAAAAGAGGAGGGCCGGAATCGTTGGCATTATTTCAATTCTGATGACCCACAAGTTCACATCCTGTATACCCAAATGGTTGCTTCGGTTGATATTACAGGCGCACTTGCGTTGAACCAATTTGAGTTATTTTATCAATTAATTGAGCCGCTTAATAAAAATGAACATGGTTTGCACATGGAAATTTTACTGCGAATGGTGCAAGAGGATGGCACATTTGTGTCACCCGCTATCTTTTTACCCGCAGCCGAGCGTTATAATTTAGCCTCGCGAGTGGATCAATGGGTTATTGATAATTTGCTAAAGTGGGGCGGGGCGAATCTGAATATTTGGCGTGAAATGTCGATGGTGTCCGTTAACTTATCTGCGATGTCTTTAGCCGATCAAAAATTTATGGGCTGGCTTGAAATGCGCTTAATGGTTGAGCCTGAATTAGTCGATAAACTGTGTTTTGAAATCACTGAAACGGCCGCAGTCAGCCAACTTGAGCAAGCTACGGCTTTAATTGATTTATTGCGTCCATTAGGCTGTAAATTAGCCCTAGATGACTTCGGTTCAGGCTTTTCTAGCTTTGCCTATTTAAAAACGTTAGATGTGGATTTTGTCAAAATTGATGGTCAGTTTGTGGTTAACATTTGCTCAGATCGCAGCGATAAAGCGATTGTCTCAGCCATTTGCCAGTTAGCAAAAGACATGGATTTTGAGGTGATTGCTGAATTTGTCGAAACCGCTGATATTGGCTTAAAACTTAAATCGTTAGGGGTCGACTATGCCCAAGGTTATGCTATCAATAAACCTTGCCCTTTATCCACTCTAGAGTCGGGGATCCGTTCTCCTTGGTTAGCGCTACATTCAACAGATAAAGTGAATAACGATAGTTAATCTGCTTGTTATTTGCAATCAGTGTCAGTGTCAGTAAACTTACCTGCAGTGATATTCCTGTATCCCGTAAAGTACTAAGCCCAAACGGCATTAACAGCTATTTATTTTCAAGTTCCCCAATGACTGATGTAACCAATATGACCCTTTCAGCTTTCGATATTCCTATTACGGCAATACTTCCCAAAATGCTTCAAGCGGTCGAGAGCGCTAATCAAATTATTCTCCAAGCACCGACAGGCGCAGGTAAATCGACAGCCTTACCATTAGCCTTGCTTCAATCTGGCCTTATTAAGGGCAAAATATTAATGTTGGAGCCGCGGCGAGTGGCTACGCGCAATATTGCTAAATTCATTGCCAAGCAACTAAAACAACCTGTTGGCCAGCAAGTGGGATATCGAGTTCGTGGTGACAGTCAGGTGAGTGCACAAACTCAATTAGAAGTGGTGACCGAAGGTATTTTAACCAGAATGATCCAGGATGATCCTGAGTTAGATGGCATTGGTATGATCATTTTTGATGAAATCCATGAGCGTCATTTACCCACCGACATCGGTTTGGCGCTTGCATTAGAGGTGCAATCTTCTTTACGTGATGATCTGATTATATTGGCGATGTCGGCTTCATTATCAGGGTTACCACTGCAAGATATCATGCCTAATGCGCAAGTAATATTCAGTGAAGGTCGCAGTTTTCCAGTTGAAATTGAATATGCCCCGATGGGGGCGTCAGCCGATTGGTTAAGCCATATGGCGACAGTGATTGTTGATCAGATGACCGACTCAAGTCGCCTCACTGGTGATTGCGGTTCGTTATTGGCTTTTTTGCCAGGTAAAGGCGAAATCAACCGGCTTGCTGCAATACTGGCACCTAAATTGGCGGATGATATTTTATTGTGCAGCTTGTATGGCGATTTAAGTCCAGCAGAGCAAGATAAAGCCATTCAAGTTGCGCCAGCGGGATGGCGAAAAGTGGTGTTAGCCACTAACGTTGCTGAGTCGAGTTTAACCATCGAAGGCATTACCATAGTCGTCGATAGTGGCTATCAACGCAGTGCTACTTTTAATCCCAAAACCGGGGTATCAAAACTCAGTTTAACCCGAATTAGTCAGTCATCGGCGATACAAAGAAGTGGCCGAGCTGGGCGATTATCAGCGGGTAAAGCACTGAGGTTATGGAGTCAGGAAGAGCAAGGCCGATTATTAAAAGTCACGCCTCCCGAAATTGTATTGTCCGAATTAACCAGTGTCGCCTTAGATTGTGCCTGTTGGGGGGCAAAACAATTTAGTGATTTAGCCTTACTGACTCCAGCCCCTAAAGTAAATGAGCAGTTAGCATGGCAATTATTACAGCAACTGGAGTTGGTGGATAAAGACCGCAAATTAACCTCGCTTGGCCGAGAGGCGCATCACTTAGGTTGTCACCCTAGGTTAGCTCATATGTTGCTGCAAGCTAAAGTGCTTGCTGAGATAAATGCCACGCCACATTTTGCATTACTAGCCTGCTTATTGGCTAGCATTGTGGAAGCGCGGGGATTGCCAGCCAAAGGGGCTGATATTAGCGGTTATTTGTCTATGGCAACTCAAGGTCAAATGGGGCAACAGGCCAAAGTTTGGCAAAAAAAGCTGTCGTTACCGGGGGAGTTGAAACAAGCCGTCAGTGAAGCGAATGATTACGATATTGGCCACCTTTTAGGGTTAGCGTATCCAGATAGAATAGCGAAAGCTCGTGGTAAGTTGGGTTTTTTGCTCAGTAACGGCACGGGCGTTACCCTTGACCCACAAGATCCCCTTTGCCATGCACCCTGGTTAGTGGTGGCTGATTTTCAAGAAACCCAAGGTCGTACGGCTGGCAGAGTTTATCTTGCCTGTGCGTTGGATGAGCGCTTAATAAGTGATGAACTTGCACATCTCGTTACAACTCAAAGAGTCAGTGGTTGGGATGAAGCCAAGGGGCGTTTTTTTGCTGAAACCCAAACCCAAGTCGGCAGTATTGTATTGAAATCGGTGAGGGATAATAGCGTCAGCACTGATGATATTCGCTGTGCTCTTGTGGCGTTGTTGCAGCAAAATGGCCTATCTGTGTTAAATCTTGATGACAGTGTTAAGCAGTTGCAACGGCGGGTCATTATGGCGAGTTATTTGTTAGAGCATTTAGCTTGGCCCGATTACAGTGATAATGGTTTGATGGAAAACATCGATAAATGGCTAACGCCTTATCTTACCGATGTGCGTAATCTGGCACAATTAGCCAAATTGGATTGCAGTAAACTGTTGCTAAATCATTTAACGTGGGAGTTGCAACAGGTGTTGAATGATGTGGCTCCCACCCGCTGGTTAATGGCAACAGGGACCTATGCGCCAATTCGATACCAGTTGCCTGTTGATGAGCATGGTCAGGCTTATTTTGAACATCAACAAGCAAGAGCATTGCTTAGTGTCAGACTGCAAGAAGCATTAGGTATGGCACAAAGTCCGAGATTATTTAATGGTAAATTAACCGTAACCATGGAATTATTGTCTCCGGCGCACAGGCCACTCGCCACCACCGCAGATTTAGCCAGCTTTTGGCAAGGACCTTATGTTGAAGTAAAAAAAGAAATGCGTGGCCGTTACCCAAAACATTTATGGCCCGATGATCCTATAAATACCACCGCAACCAAATTTACTAAAAAGAAAACCCCAGGCTTATAAGCCCGTTAGAACCTATCTAATGTATGACGTTGTAGAGAGACATGGCAAAAACTAAATCGACAAAGAAGCACGCTAAAAAGCACAGTAAAGGTTGGCTCAGCAGCCTATGGTCATTAACATGGAAACTCGCATTAATCGGTATTGCTTTTGTGACGTTTTATGCCATTTATTTGGATCAAATCATTGCTCAAAAATTTGAAGGGCAAAAGTGGCATTTGCCGGCACAAATTTTCAGCCGCTCGATGGCATTATATCCCGGTGCTGCGGTAAACCATCCACAACTGATGGCTGAGTTGAAATTACTTGGTTATCGTAAGGTAGCTAATCCTCGCCAAGTGGGCGAATTTTCTGCGTCAAGCACGCGCATTGAGCTGTGGCGTCGTCCTTTTTTACACCCAGAAGGCAATCAAGCTGAGCAGCGGGTGATGATCAGTTTCGATAGTTTAGGGGTGAACTCTGTTCAGCGTATGAGTGATAAACGCGAGTTAGCGGTTTTTCATTTAGAACCCGTATTACTTGACCGCATTATCGCCGGTGATGGTGAAGATCGTTTATTTGTGCCCAAAAACGAAATGCCGAGCTTGATTGTTGAGTCACTATTGCAGGTTGAAGATCGCAGCTTTTATGAGCACCATGGCGTCAATCCATTTGCGATTGCGCGTGCGGCCATCGTTAACATTACCGCAGGTCGAGCAGTGCAGGGGGGCTCCACGTTAACCCAACAATTAGCCAAAAACTTCTTTTTAAGCAGTGAGCGTTCGCTTATTCGTAAAGTCCGAGAAGCCTTAATGGCAATTATTATTGATTTTCGCTATAGCAAAGATGAAATTTTAGAAGCTTACTTAAATGAAGTTTACATGGGCCAAGATAAAGCCCGTGGTGTTCATGGTATGGGGTTAGCATCGCAATTCTATTTTGGGCGTCCAATAGCCGAGCTAACGGTTGCTCAGCAAGCTTTTCTCGTGGCCGTAATTAAAGGTCCGTCGTATTACAATCCATGGCGTTATCCCGAGCGCGCTCAGGAGCGACGTGATCTGGTGTTACGTATATTAATGGAAAACGATAAATTAACGGTTGCTCAGTACAAAGCCGCCGCAGAATCGCCCTTAGGATTACGCGACGGTAAAAAGTCGGTGCATCAAAAACTCCCCGCCTTTTTTGCTGTGGTTAAAAATGAACTACGTAATCGCTATGGCGACAGTTTATTAAATCAATCTGGCGTTAAGGTATACACCACTTTAGATCCAATGGCCCAAGATGCGGCAGAAAAAGCGGTGTTATCGACCTTAAAATCCTTAGACAAGCGGGCTAAAAATGTGCAAGTGGGGATGGTGCTAACAGATAAATATACAGGTGGTATCGCCGCCATGGTGGGTGACAAACAACCGGGTTTTGAAGGTTTTAACCGCGCCGTTGAGATCCGCCGACCAATCGGCTCGTTAATTAAACCGTTTGTGTATGCTACTGCATTGGCTCAAGGGGATAAGTTTAGTTTAGCCAGCCCGTTAGCGGATAAGCCAATCACTTTAACGAACGAGCAAGGTAAAACTTGGTCGCCGAAAAATGTCGATAAACAATTTAGTGGTGAAGTGTCTCTATTAGAGGCTTTTGCTAATTCAATGAACGTCCCTACGGTGAACGCCGGTTTGGCAATAGGTGTTGAAAATGTGGCCAACACCATGCAAAACGCAGGTTGGAGTGAACCCATTGCGCCATACCCATCTATGTTACTGGGTGCAGTGAATGGATCGCCATTAATGGTGGCACAGATTTATCAAACGATTGCAGATGAAGGTCGTTATCGTAAATTAACCTCAATAACGGCGGTGCTAGATAGTCAAAATACCCCATTAGCGGTGACACATTCAGCCAGTGAGATGGCGATAGATCCTGCGACAGATTACCTTGTCCAATATGCCATGAGCCAAGTTGTTGCCAAAGGTACCGGCAAACGTTTAGGCGCTGCCTTCCCAGGGGTTAAATTAGCAGGTAAAACAGGAACCAGTAACGATAGTCGTGATTCTTGGTTTGCTGGTTTTGATGAGCGAAATGTTGCCGCTATTTGGGTTGGCCAAGACGATAACAGTAAAACAGGTTTATACGGTAGCAGCGGTGCTATGGCGGTTTACCAAGCATTTTTACAGCAACGTCCACCGCTGAGTTTACGAATGCCACCGGTTCAGGGCATAGTGAATGGCTACTTTGACCGCACCAATGGTGCGCCGATGCAGCCTAATTGTCACAATGTGATTAATTTACCTGCCCACAATGTGAGTTATCAACCTGCGGCTAATTGTGGCGAACCTTTGTCTTGGTGGCAAAAGCTGTTAGGGGAGTAATCCTTTAGCATTATCGCTTTTGGGGAAGATTCACCTCTCTAGGTATCTGCTACCTAGAGAGGTTAACTTTGATTGGGAAGCGAGATAGACACATTTTATACCAATCACAGTATAGAAGTGTTCATAAATACTGAAGGAAAAAAACTCGATACCTCTGTTATATTTTGATTAAATAACAATGACTTGTGTTGATTTTTTGTCTTATTATCACATCTGTGCAACTGCGTTATTTCTTGGCTAATTCATCCCTAAGTTGAGATATTTCATGCAACATTTCAATTTGATTTTTTTCCATTTGATGCTGATTGGCCTCCATTCGAGACAATACCAGTTCTACCTCTGTTCTAATTAATTCTTGTTGTGACTCTTTTCGCTCTTGTTCATCAGGGGCTACAAATACTGAAGCCATATAGCCCGATATCACCCCGAAAAAGCTGACACCACTGATGATCACAATGCCACCAATGACATGACCCAAAGTGCTGACTGGGTAAAAGTCTCCGTAACCAACGGTAGATATTGTCACTAATGCCCACCAGATAGCTTGTTCAGCAGTGAGAATATTAGCGCCTTCAGCGCCACTTTCAACCAATAGAATAAGCACTGATGCATTGGCTAAAATCAATACTGTGGCTAATAAAAGGCTTGCGAGTGTGGTTTGTTTTTTTTGTTTTAATAATGGCCAAATGATTGAGCGGCTCATGCGGATTAATCTTATCACCCGAAGAATTTGGAATACCCGAGCAATTCGTAATGCTTCTATCGCGGGAATACTGGCTAGAAAGTCTATCCAGTGATGACGCAGGTAGTAGGCTTTATTACGGGCTTTATATAATCCCCAAAAGAAGCGGCTCAAAAAAATAACGCAAATGGCACCGTCGATATATAACAGCAGCCGATAAGTTTCTTTGTCGAGTTTACCAAATGTTAATGCGAGCACTATAGCGACTGAAAAAAATGACAAAATCATCATTGCTAATTCAATGGGTTCAAGCGTATTGAATATTTTTGTGGACGATCTTTTAGCTTTGAACATGACAAAGTCCGTTTATAAGTAGTCTGAGGTAATTTCTTTCCCCATGATAAAAAACGCGCTAGGCAAAAGTCTAGCGCGTTTTAATAATTAATATCGGACTATCTGATAATTATTTTTTATCGACAAAATGAACTAGGTCATCAAGGACGCGTTTTTTTATTTCAAGTTGTGAATCAGAGGGTAGGCCATATTTTTCCGCTAGCAGAATATAATCTTCACCACTTAAGGAAACCGTTAGCCTTGGGCGTTTAGGGCGCTTTGAAACGGATAAGCCGAGAATGGTACGTATTTGATCTGAAGGGCTAACACCGCGATCAAGTGCCGCTTTGCGAATGGAGTATTGAAACTTTTCATCAATATCAAAAGCCACTTGCGTGGCTTTCGCGGCTTTTTGATTATTTAACCATTTCTCAGGTAATGGTTTGCCTTTACTCATAGAGGCGATTCTCCTAGATTAACTCGCAGGCCAATATTCGCGAATATCGGTTAATGGGCGGTATAGGGTTAGCATCACTTCAGTGTCCCCCCCATCATAAACTTCAATATCAAGCGCGTGAGTTTCCTGATTATTGATCAATGAATAACTTTCGAAGGCTTCACCCCTAGCGCCATTTTCATCTTGGGGAGGCTTTTGATTACGATAATCTTCTCGATGAAAATAACCAAAACCCGCAAATTCCACTTGATGATAATCGTCAGCCAGCCATTGGCTGAAAGCGTCAGCTAATTCAGCAGGTAAAGGTTGTGGGGTAAGGGTGGCCTTACCGGGTTCTTCAAATATTTCAGCAAAGGCATCTAAGTCAAACAGCTGTTCAACGATAGCGCGATTGATTTTGATAGAAAAGCTTAAATACGCTTCGTCTTCAACCACATAAGACATATAAATTGCATTGTCACTGTGGCCGCGTAATAGGTATTCACATTGCTGAGAGCGTTGGTATTCGTAGGTATGGATTGCTTCAACCTTTAACTGCTGCCCACGCAGTTGTGCAGGCAGAGCAAAACTGTCATCAAGGGTGATCATATCACCCTTGAGCAGTTTACTGGGATGGTCAAGCAGACGCTTAGGGGCTTCTTTTTTGCCAAATAGGCCGCTTAAAAATCCCATAGTCAATTAGCCTTTTCTTGCTTTAATGCGATCAAGCACGGCATTAGCACTCGATTTTTGCTCACCAATACCTGCCTCAGCCAGTTTAGCGTGCAAAGACTTATCGCTATTTTCTTCAGCCAAGGTTTCAGAGGCTTTTAGGCGATCATCAAACTGTTGTTGACGTGCTTTGATGCGCTCCAATGAATCTTTAGCATTAAGCAGTTTGGAGTTGCTAGATGCAAATGAGTCAGTAATGGTCGCGGTCGCTTTCTGTACGCTCTCAGTGGTTTTTACCATGCTTAATTGGCGCTGGTAATCAGATAACTGACGTTCAGTTTTCTTCACCAAATCTTTAAGACGAACTGCATGAGAACTAAAGCTGTCATTTGCCGCTTGTTGCTCAGATAGCTCTTGATCAAGTTGAGCGATCTTTTCAGCAATTTCAATCGCTAATGCTTCATTTTCTTTCTCTAAAGCTTGGGTAACATAACCTTCATGCTCAGCGATGCTGCGCTTTAAGCGGTCGACTTCACGGTTAGCTTGCATTTCTTTCGCCATCACGTCAGTTAACTCACGCTTTGCTTTGGTTAAATGCTTTTCTGCATCACGAATTTCTTGTTCAAAGATACGTGTTGAGTTTGCGTCAACAATGCTTTGGCCTACTTCTGTTGCTCCGCCACGAAATGCGGTAAGAATTTTATTTAAAATGCCCATAATTGACTCCTTAATTCAAAAACTCTGAGAGTTCGTCGATCACTTCCAAACAGTTGTCTGAAAGTACTGCTAATTCTTGTTCAATCTCTTCCATGCTAGATTCGACTGATAATGCGCCGTATACCACATATTTATCATCAATTTTTGCAAATGAAGACAGTGGCATCGGAATGTTGAGTTCTAACATGGTCTCAAACATTTCTGCGCGACGAGACTGATTCACTTCATCCTCGCCCCACAAATAACTGATACACAATATTTGGTTGTCAGTGACAGAGACAAAAACCGGGATTTCTTCTCGGCCTACAACATTGACTTGAAGTACTTCTACATCACCGTCAATCGGGTAACAATCAAATTGAAAACCGGTACGACTTTTGTCACAAAGACCATTTAAATGGTTAGCAATAGTATGGATGTTCATAGTTGTCCTTAATTGACATATTATGTCTGTGTTCAAAGATAGCATCGAGACATAATATGTCAAGTACTATCGTGTCCATTAAAAAAGATTCATCGCTTCATTTTCTGACCAGGCAGCTAAATGATAATGATAAAGTTGCAATGAACCGATTTCGTTAATTTTCACATCTTGTTGTTCAGCATAGTAATTCCCTGGAAATTCGAATGCACCGTGGACTAAACCTAAGGTTAACCAGTCGCTTTTTATCGGTAACTGAGCAAGTGACGCTAACCTGTTTTTCGGCGATAAACCTTGTTTACTACCGATACTCCAGCCCCATTCGCCAAAGCTGGGCACATTATGATGGAACTGATCGACCCTAAAACCCGCTGATGCTAAGGTCTTACCGATAGAGATAAACGCTTTTGGTGCATGGTAGGGGGAGGTGGATTGTACGGTCACAATACCATCGGCACTGAGCAGTTCATTCAGTTTGCGATAGAATAAATCGGAATAAAGTTTATTTAAATCCGGATGACTGGGATCGGGTAAGTCGACAATGATGGCGTCGAAATGCTGCCCATCAGCAATCAAGGTGTCTACCCCGTTAAAGGCGTCATCGTTGATGAGTGTTAACCTAGGGTCATTTAAACTATTGCCATTTAATGCCAGCATGGCTTTGCTTAAAAAAGCTGGCATATCCTCGGGAGGCGACTTAAATAAACTGACTAAGTCTTTATCTAAATCCATTAATGTCACTGATTTAGGAGCCCATGATAATACCTGCTTTAATCCTAAGCCATCTCCACCACCGATTATCAGTACCTTGTCATGGCGCGCACTGGCGGCCAGTGTGGGATGCACTAAAAACTGATGATAAATGTGTTCATCACTACTGGAAAATTGTAGTCTACCATTAATGTATAAATTATAAACGGGTGCTAATCCGTTGCCCCTTAATCGCTCTGTAAAAGTCAGTTGTTGAAAGCGGGTGGATTTTGCATAAACAACTTTATCTTTGTAGAGTAGGTTATTGAAATGCTGTTCCCACTGTGGTCCTTTGGTTGCCAATAGTCCAATACAAACACTGGCAATAATATGGCCGACAAGTAGCCATTTAGCATGATGAATGTTATACCAAAAGCGCCAAATAAATATGGCGCCAGCTATGAGGTTCACGCTGGCGGTAAGTGCGGCTGCAAGTTGGATATCAATTGCTAACATAAAAAACACCCAAATTGCAGCGCCAATACCGGCACCAATATAATCGGCACCGTAAATCGTCCCCGCATTATGCAATAAATGGGCTTCAGATAATGATTGTCTGACTCTGGCAATAAGGGGGATTTCCATACCAATCATCAAGCCTAATAGGACGCCCCATAAGTAAGGCAGGTATTCACTTAGGGTTTGTAAGCTAGCAATAAAGCCGCCATTGGGCAGTTGATCTGGGGGTAAGCCTAAGGTGTTGGCGATTGCTAAGGGGAGTTGTTGACCAAAGCCAATAACCGCTGCAGTGATGATGATGGCAAACGAGCCACATAAAGCAACAGAGAGTTCTAAAATGGCAAAACCTGTGAAAGCGCATTTGATTTTACGCGCTGCAAATGCACCGATACCCATAGAAACGATCATTAGGCCGATCATGGTGTAAATCGCAGCTTCTAACGCGCCTAATATACGTCCAGCATAGTGCGATAGTAGGTATTCATAGATTAAACCACAGCCAGCCAGCAGCGCCATAATGCCTAGCAGCAAGGCATCATCAAACCAAGTTATCCGTTGACTAGGCGAGACAGAAGAGGGCACAGTCGCACTATGCTTGAGCGCCTCCTGTGCCGATTGAGGTTGTTGTGCTTCAAGCAAAGTGTCAGACATCGATATTATGCCATTAACGCCGTTAAGATTAAGGCAACAGCAATGCTGATCGCCATTTCAACTGCGGCGATACCTATGTTGTGTTGTTTTTCGACTTCTTCGGCTAAATTGATGCCCGCCAAAACTAATTTTTTAACTAAGGCGATCACTAAGCTCATTAGCACTAGCATCACGAATGAGAAGATTAACCAACCAAAAATATTGTTTAAATATGCCGTAGGGATATACAAAATAAAGTGGCTTGCCGCATTAAAACTCAATGCCATGGCAATCATATAACCACTATGGCGAATGGCTAAAGCGGTTTGACCTTGCTTTAATGCCTGCTGCATTGAGGCGTCTTGATTACGCTTGGCATAGCGGTTTTCACGTAAGCGGGTTAGCAACACCAGTATCAATTGTGATACTAAAAACGCACTGAAAATGGCAATAAAAGTATCGACGGTAATATCTTCAGCCCACATTAATACTGCGCGAATGATAATTGCTGTTGCAATGGCGGCAGCGGCATCGACAACCGCAACTGACACATTGCCTTTAAGAATCTCTTCATTTTTAGGGAACTCATTTAAAGCAATTTTATCATGAAGATAACGACCAAATTTAATCAGGACTAAACCGAATAAACCGTAGGCTGTCATGCCGATTGCTTCAGTGGTATAAGATAATGCCGCCTCACCCGTAATGGCGCCAGTCAGTACAATCCCCAGTGCTGCCACAGCGCCAGCAGTGCTAATACCAAACGCAAAATTATCGCGTTCAGCCAGCTCTTTAGTGCTGTTGACCTTGATTGACCAACCTTGGAGGTATCGCATTAAGGCTAATAGAATGATTGCAATGGCTAAATCAATTGCAAGAATTATTAATAGTGGCTCTGTGATGCCATATTGTTGAAGAAATGTCATTGTCAGTCCTACCTATTTACCACGGCTAATGCCGCGAGTGGTGCGGCTACTTGAATTACGAAAACTACTGGTTTTTGAATAGCTTGAACGAAACTTACTCGAAGACGTGCGAGTGGTAGTACTTGCTTTTGGTGCACTGGCACTTTGACGAGACAAGCTGGTGGAGCCGGTTTTGGTCTTGGCATAAGGGCTGTCAAAGCGTTTACCTTGGCGTTCAAAACTCTTTTTTGTTTGCTGATAAGTATTATTTTGTGCAGTTGCTTGTTTTGGCGAGGTATAGCGATATCTGCCTACGTCATTGTAATAACTGTAACCACGGCGGCTTGACCAATTGTCATAACGGATCGGACGTTGAAAGATGTTAGAAAACATAGCATACATGCCATACCAAGCCCAAAAGGAAGTACCGCTTGAGTCAGACTGCCAGCTGCCATAAGAAGGATTACCAACTAACTGGCTACCAGGACCAAAATCTTCGTTGCCATTTGCTAATGCGGCCGCTTCACGGCTGATTGAGTTTACTCTTGCCAATTTTCCATCAGATAAATCAGCAATCACGTTAACAGGATCCGATAACATATCATTAAATAAACTCGGATCTGCAGCTTGGTAAACATTTTCAGCTTCTGCGAGTTGTTGGTCTAAATCGATAAAGTTAGCCGCATTGCTCAGGTCATTATTTCTTCTTAGTAAAGATTGATACATGGGGCCTTGCGTTGTGCTATCTAGCGCTAGTTCTCTTAAAAGCGGTGCGAGATCAGGGCTTTTTTTAGCGAGTAAATCACTATATTGTTGCAATAAAGTGGCATTACGTAGCTGCTGGCTCTCAAGGCCACTCTTAAGTTGCGCTAAACGTTGGGTGGTCAGCTGTTGATATTTTGCGATTTGCTCAGGTCGATCATCACCGCAGCCAGTCAAATTTAGGCCAAGAAAAAGGATGATGAAAAACGTGAATACACGGGGGAGCTTACCTGCCATGTTTTCTCCAAGTGTTATAAAATTCATGCGCATAGCGTGCAATTTTTAATGTGCGTTTGCGACAGGGTATAGTATCTTGAGACTATAAATAAAATCTCTGCATCAAGATATAACATTCTTGACATAATATGTCCAATCTTGAATCTAATCAAAGGACCATTATCGCCATGCCATCACAAAGTAACAAGGTATTATCTGCACAAATGCAACAAACAGCAGAAAGTTACTGGTTAAGATTAATCGACCTCTGGCCTGAGGCTTTGTCACTTACCGATAGTCAGCAATCTGAAATCAAAACTATTTTCAGTTTAAGCGATTATATTGCTGAGCAATTAAACCGCCATCCGGAATGGATCCCAATGCTATTTGGTGGCTTGCTTGATGAAGTCGTAAGGGCTGATTTTGATAAAGAACTGCATCAAATATTGGCTGAATTAACCACAGAAGATCAAGTGAAGTCGGCATTACGGCAATATCGAAATAAACAAATGGTGCGTTTAGCCTGGCGAGACTTTGCCAATTATTCAAAACTAGAAGACTCGTTAATTGATTTATCCTCACTAGCAGAAGCGCTAGTGATTGCGGCGCGAGATTGGCTTTACCTTGATTTATGTAAACAGTTGGGGACACCCTCAGATGCAGAAGGTAAACCCCAACCTTTATTGATTTTAGGCATGGGGAAGTTAGGTGGCCGCGAACTGAATTTTTCTTCCGATATTGATTTGATTTTTACTTTTCCAGAACATGGTGAAACCATCGGTGGTCGGCGTGCGATTGCCAATCAACAATTTTTTATTCGTATGGGGCAAAAGCTGGTTAATTTGTTAGATCAAGTGACCGTTGATGGATTTGTGTTCCGTGTTGATATGCGTTTACGTCCCTATGGTGAAAGTGGTCCCTTAGTCGTGAGCTTTGCAGGCCTAGAAGATTATTACCAAGAACAAGGTCGAGATTGGGAACGTTATGCCATGGTTAAAGCCCGTGTTTTAGGGCCATGGTCAGGTTATTGTGATGAATTACACGATTTATTACGTCCATTTGTTTATCGTCGTTACATTGATTTTTCTGCTATTGAATCGCTTCGCAAAATGAAACAGATGATAGCCCAAGAGGTGCGACGTCGTCAGCTAACCGACAACATTAAACTTGGTGCTGGTGGTATCCGTGAAGTGGAATTCGTGGTGCAAAGTTTTCAGTTAATTCGAGGCGGGCGTGAACCGGCATTACGTCAGCAAAGCTTATTTGGGGCGATTGATATTTTATACAGCCTAGGACAGCTCGAATATTTGGCGGTTGATGAGTTGAAGCACTCATATATTTTATTGCGTCGTGTGGAAAACCTGCTGCAAGCCATTGATGATAAGCAAACTCAAACGTTACCGAATAATCCATTAGATTGGCAGCGTTTGTGTTACAGCATGAATTTAACTAACGAAACCGATTTACGAACCCGTATAGAAGCGGCTATGGCCAAAATTCATCGTCACTTTAATGCCACGGTAGGTGGCAGTGACTCACACGAACACAGCGATCATTGGACTAGCTTGTTTTGGAATATCCAACAAGATGAGCATGCCGATACCCTATTACAGGAACAACAAATTGAAGATCCTGAGTTATGGCCGCTACTCAGCGATTGGCGTAACACGGTTTCTAAACGCTCAATTGGGCCAAGAGGTCGAGAAACGCTTGACCGTTTAATGCCAAAATTGCTTGAAGAATTGATGGTGCAAACCAAACCTAGCGTGGCATTTAAACCCGTTTCTAATGTGTTAGATAAAATTCTCACCCGTACCACCTATTTAGAGTTACTGTGTGAAAACCCGGGTGCTCGTCAACAATTAGTCAGTTTATGTTGTGCAAGTCCTTGGATTGCAAAAGAGCTTGCTAACTTCCCCATGTTGTTAGATGAGTTGATTGACCCGGCTCAGTTATATGATATTACCTCGATTGATGATTACCCCAGTGAGCTGCGCCAGTATCTGTTACGTGTACCAGAAGATGATATGGAACAGCAGATGGAAGCTTTGCGGCAATTTAAGCTATCACAGCAATTAAAAATTGCCGCAGCTGACGTAACAGGGGTGCTACCTGTTATGCAGGTGAGTGATCATTTAACCTTTTTAGCCGAAGCGATCATTGAACAAGTGGTTTTACATGCTTGGCATCAGGTTGCAGCAAGGCACGGTGTGCCGCCTGGTACTAACCAGAATGAAATGGGCTTTGCGGTAATAGGTTATGGCAAATTAGGCGGTATTGAGCTTGGTTATGGCTCTGATTTAGATCTGGTTTTCTTACATAGCAATCGCAGTGTAGGCATTACAGATGGCGATCGTCCAATCGACAGCAGCCATTTCTACTTAAAGCTTGCTCAACGTATAGTGCATTTATTTGCTACCAGAACCACTTCAGGTGAATTGTATGAAGTTGATATGCGTTTACGGCCCTCAGGTGCTTCAGGTTTATTAGTCAGCGAAATAGAGCGGTTTGGTGAATATCAAAATCAAGAAGCGTGGACATGGGAACATCAAGCCTTAGTGCGATCCCGCTTTGTATTTGGCGATCATGATTTAGCCCATCGTTTTAGCGTGTTACGTGCACAAGTTTTACAACATCAACGTGATAAAAATGAACTGGCAACCGCAGTACGTGAGATGCGTGTAAAAATGCGTGATCATTTACTCCAATCTAGTGAAGGCATGTTCAATCTAAAGCAAAGTGCTGGTGGGATTGCCGATATTGAGTTTATTGCCCAGTTTATGGTGTTGGCATATTCCCATGAGTATCAAGATCTTACTATATGGTCTGACAATGTGCGTATTTTTGAGGTATTGGCTGATTTAGAGCTAATGCCGGTGATGCAGGCGCAACATTTAACTCAAACCTATTGCTGGCTTCGCGATAAAAATCACGAACTCACGCTACAGCAAATGAGTGGTGAGCTTGAAACTGCTGTTGTGGCAGAAAAAACCGATACTGTGATTGAAATTTATCGTCAAATACTTGAAATGCGATATTAATTCGTAAATCGTTTGATTAAACGACTCAATACTGCTTTAGTTTATAGAGTTATTTTATAAGGTGAATGATTCAATGTTATGTGCCCCCATACCTGCAAATGAACATACACGGCTAGAAACATTACGTGGTTTAAATGTACTTGACACCGTGGCAGAAGAGCGATTTGACCGCATTACCCGTCTTGCAAAACGTTTGTTTGGGGTGTCGATTTGTTTGGTTAGCATAGTAGATGAAGACCGCCAATGGTTTAAATCAGTACAAGGCATTGAAGTTAAACAAACGGGGCGAGATATTTCGTTTTGCGGCCATACGATTATGCAGCATGATGTTTTTGTTGTGGAGGATACCTTTAAAGACGAGCGCTTTGTGGATAATCCATTGGTGACCGAATCACCCAATATTCGGTTTTATGCAGGATACCCACTGACTATGCCCAATAAAGTGCGCATTGGTACCTTGTGTTTAATCGATGAGAAACCGCGTGAATTCTCACAAGATGATCGCCATGCCTTAGAGGATTTAGGCCATTTAGTTGAAGATGAAATTGTGGCTATCCAACAAACGACCTTAGATACTTTAACGGCCATTTCAAACCGTAGAGGCTTTGAAATGTTAGCCAACCAAGTGATTGCCAATGGCGATCGACAAGGCATTAATACCAGTCTGTTATTTTTCGATTTAGATCACTTTAAACAAATTAACGATGAGTTTGGCCATGCTGAAGGCGATAAAGCATTACAACAATTTGCCGGATTATTGTTAGATGGCTTTAGAGAATCAGATGTTATCGCCCGATTTGCTGGAGATGAGTTTGTTGTATTGTTAAGTTATGAATCAGAGCTAAATTTAGATGCCGTATTAAAGCGTTTTGATGCATTAGTTCATGCCCATAATCAACAAAGTGATTTGCCCTATGAACTGGTTTACAGCACAGGCGTTGCCCACCGTGCATATAACAGCTCACAGTCATTAAATGAATATCTGGCTCAAGCAGACAAAGCTATGTTTGCAATTAAAGCGCTGCACCATCAATAACCTCAGCAGCCAAAAGTCACTTCAATCATTTACACCCATCTTCAAAGATGCTGTAAATACCGATTAAAACCCTAAAAAAACAGGTTAACGAAAAGTTAACCTGTTTTTTATTGGCCTGCTTAAAATGGGTTAATTTAGTGTCAGTTTTTCAATCCATATTTGGTACAAAGGTAAACCAACAAGCACGTTAACAGGGAAGGTTATGCCTAATGATGCTAGCATCGCCAAACCAATATTCGCATCAGGGATTGCTGCTTTGATCGCTGCAGGCGCGGCAATATATGAAGCACTGGCGCTTAATCCTGCTAACACTAAAATGCTGCCAGAGGGTAAATCAAGCATAAAGCCTAATCCTATGCCAACCCAGGCTAAAACGAAGGGGGCAATTGCCGCAAATGCTAGCAAACGCCATTGTTTATAAGGTAATGGAAAGCACACTTTTGCTGTGCTGATCCCCATTTCTAATAGAAATAGGGCCAGTAGTGTTTTAAATCCACCCATTAATATTGGCGTTAATGGCGCCATGCCTTCAGTGCCATATAACCAGCCGATAACCACACCACCACACAATAAGACTACCCCGCGACTGGTAAGGGCTTCATGCAACACACTGCCGTGGGAGGCGGTTGTGATTTGAGGGTTCTTTTTCGCTTCTAAATGACGATGCAGCCATAACATAATAATAATGGCGGGTAATTCTAATAAAACTAAGTAAAGAGTGGTTTCTGGTCGTAAAGGCAAATCTGAATAATCGACCATCGCGAGCACAACGGCAAAGGTTCCTGCACTCACCGAGCCATAATGAGCCGCAATACTGATGGCTTCTTTTTGCTCTAGGCAGATGAGTTTACGTAAAATGGGGTATAAGGTCAGCGGGATAATAAAGCCTAAAGCAATAATGGCGATTAGCTCACTGATTTGTAGTGTATGTGTTTCACCATGCAACGCCATCCCCCCCTTTAAACCTAGGGTGAGCATGAGCAAAATGGTGAGGGTTTCATAGGTGGCTTTAGGGACTTTTAGATCTGATTTAATCAATCCAGCAAGCAAGCCTAAGGCAAAGAAAGCAATAACAATATCAGGCATAGTGATTTGAGCTCTCGAAGTGAAAAACGTGTAACAGCATAATTTTGTGGGCTGATTGTGCCTCGTTATCGTATAGGATAGCAATGCTTTTAACGAGATAACATCCTAAAATACCTGTAACTATTTTCATCTAAAATCTCAGCTTAAAGATGAATTTGAACTGCCTTAGTATCTAAAAGTATCATCTGACGTATTTGATTAAAGAGACAGCCATGAAAAATGAAATCGATATTCACCGAGCATTACGTGTATTTAATAAAGTCACCACTTTAGGTGATAAGCAGTCTGACTCAACCGAATCGGTTTATCGCTTGTGTGGTCTTAATGCAGTAACCGATTTTGATGGTTATACCATTAGCTTAAGTGATGCGCAGGTGAGATTAGATATTTTCTTTCATAATAAATATAAGTTTGATTACCCAAATAATGAGGCACTTGAAAATTTTTTGGCCCGTTTTACTGATGTCGAGAAATACATTAATAATTAATTTGCTAGGGCGTGTTTATCTTTGTTTCTTTTTTATGTTGAGAGATAAAATGACTTTAGGCTAGGCGGATAATTGCGGGCATAGTTGCCCTACGTCAAGATTATCCAACGCAGTATAAAGTCATTTTAGCCTCACCCCGAAGGGAAGTGGCTATTTCCCAGTCATTCTGCCCGCAAATTCACTTATTTAGCGGGCTAAACGGCGTTGATTTGTGATTGCCTGACAGAAAAATAGCCTACTGCATCATTTATCAATGAAGATCAACACGCCCTAGCCAATGCCTCATTTCCATTAATCGGCTATAGGTTCTTTTAAACTCAAAAGATAATGCGCCACCTTGGTAGAGGCTTTCTAGCGAGTGGGCTGAATGAATAATAAGACAGACTTTTTGATCGTATAACTCATCGACCAAACTAATGAAACGTCTGGTGGGATCATCCTGAATTGAATAAGCCAATTGCCTTTCACCCGTTGAGGTGGCAATGACGCCATCTTCGGTCCCCCGCGCTTTAATCCAGGTGCGAATTTCCCCACCTAAGGTCGGTACATGACTGAGCAAAATCACCTTAAACTTTCCCGCCAGTTCAATATAGTCTAAAGCACTTCTGGGGCCATCACATAGGGCGTTAAACTCAAACCAAGCCAACTCGCCTATTGCCGCCTTGACAGGAATTAACCGCTGACAAATTGAAATGGAGTTTGATTGGCAGACCTGGCTACTGGATGAAATAAATAGGCACTCATCCTGTAGTAAGGTGTAAATTTCTTCAGCGAGCTGCAATGAGGGCAAAGTAAACAGGGCTGATGGGGAGTTATAACGAGCGCGTTGGTTTACTGATTTATGATGCACAGTGAGTCGATGATCAATGCTGCCACTCAAATGAATTTCTTGGGTGTATTGTTTCAGTAGTTCAATTGTTGGCATAAAGCGGTCTCGTTGTAGCCCGCCTTTATACAAATCATTAATGGCAATGTTGGATGTCGCGACTAATATTACCCCTTGTGCAAACAAGGTGTCGAACAGTCTGGCTAGTAAAATAGCATCGCCAATGTCAGCAACAAAAAATTCATCGAAGCAAATTAGCCGATATTGTTTGGCAATATCTTTAGCAATATAGGTCAGTGGATCTCTGATACCTGATGTTTGATTGAGACGTTGATGCACCATTGCCATGAATCGGTGAAAGTGTAGTCTCAGTTTTGGGGGATTTACCACGCTGTGATAAAACAAATCCATTAAAAATGTTTTTCCTCTGCCGACATCCCCCCAAAGATAAAGCCCCTTAATCTGGCACTTTGCATCAACTGAATGCAATTGCTGAAAAAGTGAATCGAGTGCTTGGAGAGCTTCTGTTTGAGCATCATCAGGTAATACATTTATTTTGCTTAACGCTTGGTACTGAGCAATGGGAGAAAGTGTCATATCGTTTTTCTAAGGGGCAGCTGCAGCCAGTATACCTGATCCTTGTTATATCATCATGGGTCGCGTTTATGCCCTGATTGATGTAAATTTGCAACATAGTGATAACCCGAAAAGGATAAAATAATGAATAATAAGGGTAAGGGGATCACCTATATTGGTGCAGAAATGGCACTCAATGGTGAAGTAGACATTAAAGGCCCCGCGTTAATTGCTGGTAAAATCACAGGCATTGTCCGCTCAAGCGATCAAATTAAAATTGAGCCTGGTGGGGAGATTGATGGCGAAGTGTTTTGCCAAGATCTACGTGTAAGTGGCACATTAAAAGGTAAACTATTTTGCAATAAGTTGGTTATCGTGGCCACTGGCGTGGTAGAAGCCGATGTCTCTAGTCATGAGATGGAAATTTACGATGGTGGCCAGTTTATCGGTATGCGTACCACGGGCCCAGAAGCCAGTGTGTTACCTTTACCAACTGAGGTGGTTATTCATGATGCCGCTCAGCAACCCCTTAGTAGCTCGCCCAAAATTCACAAAGTGACAGAGGCTCAAAACAATCCTCTGGGGCAAACGACAAAAAATATTGAAACAGCTGACGATGAAGTTCAGCCTAGTAAAACATCAAATAAAAAAATATTAAGCGTCACAGCCCTTATGTTGTTTACTGTCGGATTGTGGCAAGTGGGGTGGGGGGATTTTTTAGCTTCACCTAAGCCAGCCAGCAACGAACCCGCTTTGTTTACCCAACCGTCACCCGTCGCTGAAAGTATTACTGAACGCAATGCCGCCAAGTTGTTGAAGGATGTGCAAAATGAGCACTCTTTTATTGAGCAACGCGAAGAACTAGTTAATGCGGGTTTAGCCGATCCCGATGTGGCAATGGAAGATTTAGATGCGATGGCGGCCTCCAATGCATTGATGAACGATGATAATGAGCCTAAAGCAGCGATAGAAACTCAGCCAGAAAATGAAATTGATGCAAAATAAGTTCCCCCTAATTGACGACTAAACCGTCGTTTAGCTTACCTATTGCGTTTGTTAAATTCAGCCCGATTGTGATGTCTTGAGACATTTTGTTGTTTGAGTAATGGCTAAAGCCAAGAGTGGTTATGCGTAAAACGGATAAGAAAATTGAAAACCAACTGATAGGCCAATTAAACGAGGTTTGTCATTTTGCACTAGATGAGTTTAATGGCTTTAAATGGTTGACACACCAAGTTAACTATGCACAGTTTCCTAAAAGTTTACGCGTTGTCTGTGTGTTTGACACCCGTGATAATCTTCAGCAATTCATCATGGCAAAAAGCCAGCAAGCCTTGGGTGAGTTAATTGTTAAAAAGTTACTCGACATCAATGTCGTGATTAAACACCAGCAGATTTTATATGACAGTGAACAAAGTTGTCAGCAAGATAATAATGGCAACTGGGCGCAAAGACTGGGCTAAATGCATTCACCACTAAGGGCTATCGAACATGGCTAGATGAATAAGCATTAACCCCGTTAAATCAACTAAGCTAGCCATCTACCTCAGGTGATTAAGGTTTCCTGCTTTTTGCATTTTTGCCAATCATTTTAGTTGCGCTAACACAAACTAAAACGGCTTACATATTCATGTAAGCCGTTTTTTATGCTCAGTATTTAAGCTTAAGGATTGATCCGTGTTGGGATGCCTGTACGTTGTTCAAGCAAGCGCTTTAAAACAAAAGAATCTGTTTCTGGATGAGCAATAAAGCGTGTGGTTTCTTTATTGAACGTTAAGGCTACAGGCTCATTCGATTCGAATTCATTCTGTGTTTTAGACAATGGCTGGTGGACTTCTAAATAACGATTACCATCAGGCTCTTCAGTAAATTTAACGGGTTGATTGATAAATTCAACACGAGTGCCGACTGGAACAGTATTAAATAAATGCTCGATATCTTCATGGCGTAAACGTACACAACCTTGGCTTACACGAAGGCCAATGCCAAAAGTGGCGTTAGTGCCGTGGATTGCAAATAAGTTACCAATATAAAGAGCATGCAAACCCATCGGGTTATCCGGTCCTGCCGGCCATACTGCTGGCAAGGTGATCCCTTTAGCTTCATAAATCTTGCGGGTTGTTGCAGTGGGAGTCCACGTTGGATTGGCGCGTTTACGTTGTACGGTTGTCACCCAGTTTTCAGGGGTGTCTCGACCGATTTGACCAATACCAATAGGTAATACTTCGACAGTATTGGTGCCTTTAGGAAAGTAGTACAGGCGCATTTCGGCAACGTTAATGATAATCCCTTCATGTTTAGTGTTAGGTAAAATTAACTGATGTGGTATCACCAAGGTGCTACCTGGAGTGGGTAAAAAGGGGTCAACGCCAGGATTCGCTTCTAATACATTGGTTAAACCTAATTTAAATTTAGCCGCAATCTCTTCTAGTGTCAGTTTACCTTCAGGCACAACGTAGTATTGGTTTTCTCCTACAAGGAGACTTCCTTTAGCGGGTAAGCGATATTCCAAAGCAACGCTGCTAAAGCTTAAAAGCGTTGCTGTTGTGGCTAAAATGACAGATTTTAAAAGGTTTAACATAGTACTTTGATGTTCCTATTTAATAGGGGGTATTGAGTGACAAGCGAATGCTTTTTAATTGGGCGCATCGTCACTTATTCAGGTCAAAATATCAACCCATTTTTGTTTTCATTATTGATTATTTAATCAATAGTCGAGGCAATTGACTTCAGGTGAAACTACACGGTGTGTTGCAATAAGATTGAGGTCAATTTATCAATCATATAATGATGGACCATTTTCTTCTGGACGGGTTTTAAAGCGTCTATGAAGCCACATATATTGAGCGCGATTTTTATTAATAATTTGTTCAATAATTTGATTACCACGCATGGCATCTTCAAGCTCATTTTCCCCAGGGAAGTTATCCAATGGCGGCATAATTTCAATATGATAGCCTTTATCATCAGCGCATCTTTGCACAACAAATGGCAGTACATTGGCTTTGCCCAGTTTAGCGAGTGAAGTTGCACCGGTAATGGTTGCTGCATCGGGCACGGCAAAAAAAGGAATAAATACCGCACTTGAACGGCCAAAATCTTGATCCGCTGTGTACCAAATGACATCCGGTGCGCGTAAGCTACGGATCATCTGACGTACATCGCGTTTAGGCACAAGCCCTTTGTTTGAGCGTAAACGGCCTTTAACCTGTAAGTATTCCATAACAGGATTATTGTGTGGTCGATAAACCCCAATACCAGGTTGAAATTGACCAAAAACGCGGGCCCCCATCTCTAAGGGTAAACAATGCACGGCAAATAAAATCACGCCTTTACCATTGTTCAAACTGTTTTCCACGTGCTCCTGTCCTGTCATGGTCATGTGAGCCTGCACTTTAGCGTCGGACCACCACCAAGCATTAACCGTATCAAATATCGCTTTACCTGTTTCTTCAAAATTGCGTTTTAATAATGCTTGCTGCTGATCTTCAGGCATGTCTGGAAAACACAGGCTAATATTACGTTTGGCTGTATGGGTGCGACTGCCTGCAAATGTCATTGCAAAGCGTCCAAGAGCCGCACCGAGTTTCATTTGCATTGCCAAAGGCAGTACTTGAGTTATACGCATCATTAAGACACCTAACCAAAGCAACCAATACTTAGGGTGATACAGATTAGAGGTGAATTCAGCTTTTTCGACCACAAATGACTCGTTTATCGATTAAAATTTTTCATATTCTAACTCATTTTTATCGAAAAATTAGGTACAATCAGGGTAATTTTTTACAACAAACAGTGATTACGCTATGAAGGTTTCTCTTCCTGCTTTTGAAAATGCCCGTGTTTTGGTACTCGGCGATGTGATGCTAGACCGTTATTGGGTTGGCCCAACGGGGCGTATTTCTCCCGAAGCACCGGTGCCTGTTGTAAAGATTAACCAAATCGAAGATCGACCCGGTGGAGCAGCCAATGTCGCATTAAACGTTGCAACCCTTGGCGGGCAAGTAAAATTGGCCGGATTGGTGGGTAAAGATGAAACCGCTGATGCGCTAACTTTAGGTGTAAGAACTTTAGGCGTAGAGCCTCAATGGTTAACGGTTGAAGGTAAGCCGACTATCACCAAACTGAGAGTGTTATCGCGTAATCAACAGTTAATCAGGCTCGACTTTGAAGAGCCCTTTGAAGCGTGTTATAGCCAACGCTTATTCGATCAAACAGAAGCCTTATTAGATAACATCGATGTGCTGGTGTTATCGGATTATGCCAAAGGGGCTATTTCACAACCACAAGCGTTTATTGCCAAGGCTAGAGCCAAAGGCGTAAGCGTGTTAGTGGATCCTAAAGGCAGTGATTTTGAGCGCTATCGTGGTGCTTCATTGATCACTCCCAACATGAGTGAGTTTGAAGCCGTAGTCGGTACCGTCACCTGCGAAGACGATTTAATCGCTAAAGCGAAAGGCTTATTAACGGCCCATGATTTTGATGCCATTCTAGTGACTCGTTCTGAAAAAGGCATGACATTAATTACCCAGAATGAGCCTGAATTACATATTCCTACAGTCGCTCGTGAAGTGCATGACGTTACAGGGGCGGGTGACACTGTGATATCCGCTTTAGCGACCTCTATCGCGGCGGGGGCAACGCTTGCGCAAGCCTGTGCGATTGCCAATACCGCAGCGGGTATTGTTGTGGGTAAATTGGGTACTTCTACTGTCAGCCGAATTGAACTGATCAATGCACTTAAAGTGAATCAGGGTGAATCAGGCTTTGGTGTGATGAGCGAGGATCAATTAGCTTATGCGATGGATCAAGCGCGCTTACGCGGTGAGAAAATCGTAATGACAAATGGCTGCTTTGATATTTTACATGCGGGTCATGTCAGTTATCTGCAGCAGGCGCGCGCACTGGGCGATCGCTTAATTGTTGCTGTGAATGATGACGCTTCAGTAAAACGCTTAAAAGGTAATGGTCGTCCTGTTAATCCTGTCGATCGCCGTATGGCGGTATTGGCCGGCTTAGCATCTGTTGATTGGGTTGTGCCATTTACCGAAGACACCCCGCAACGTGTCATTGCACGATTGCTACCAGATTCCTTGGTGAAAGGCGGTGATTACAAGGTCGAAGATATCGCCGGTGGTGCTGAAGTCATCGCCAATGGTGGTCAAGTGGAAGTACTTGGTTTTGAAGATGGCGTGTCTACAACCGCGATTATTCAAAATATTATGGCAAATAAGTAATTTGCCTCGATTGCTGTTAGCAATACGTTTCTTCAGTTCGTTAATCGGATTGCAAGTAAAGCTGAGCCGAGTCATGACATTATGCCGCGGCTCAGTTTTTATTGGTTTATTCACTTTAAATGTTTTTGCTCAACCGCTTGAAGAACCGCTTCACTTTCAAGCGCCAACGTTAGTTGCTGAAGCTGGAACCTGGGTCGCGGTACTCGACAAGCAAGCTTTAGTTTGCCAGCTAGTGGACTTAGCGTCCTGTCTTCGTAACTTACCTCTATCTTTACAGCATCAAACCGCGCTCTCAGCGATTAATATCCGTCAATCCATGGGCTTAAAAAGCGCTATGGTGCTTGTGGTGGAACATGAATCAATCGCTGGCATTATCATAGTTCAAGCTGAGCGAGAGCCTAAATCGCAAACAGGATCATTAGGGCTAAACACCTATGGTATTGAGTTGGTTAATCAAGCGCAACTGAGTCTGTGGCATGAACTAGGGCACTTACACACTATTGGATTACAAGGTAAGGTGTTGCCGTTAATCTTAAGTGATTATCAGCATGAATGGTTGGCGGATGTATATGTGTTTTGGCGTTTAGGTCAGACCAAGCAACTGCATTTAGCATGGCAACAATTACATCGTCGAAATCTTGCCGTGATCCACGACAGTGATAATTTGTCCCATTGGAGTGCACCACAACTGCAGTTTCTCTTGCAGCAATATGATCAACATATCCTAGCCACAGGGGTTAATTATGTGGATTTTATTACCGAAGTTTACCCGCGTTTACCCAATTACTCAGACCGAGATATGGCAGAGTTTTCTAGTCTAATTCAGCGCACTTTTGGTGCTGGAGTTGTACAACCTTTACCTAATTATATGTTCTGGCGTCAACCCAGCTTAGCGGCAATTTTACAACCCACGTTAAGTTATTTAATGGGAGAAAACGCTGCCCAAACATGGCTAAGTCAACATTTCATTCCAGCTTACAACTTGTAAGCGCTTCCATTGCTTTTTTTATTTTTTACTTTATTAATTATTACCTTAGCGATTAAATTGTTCTCTTGTTATTTCAAGAAGAGGTTTACGCTGATAGTTGTTGAATTATAAGGATAAAATATTGCTCATGTCATTCTTGCATGTGCAATAAACTGTTACATGGGATAATGTACGGTTAAAAATGTTGTTAATTTTGATGTCGAAAGCGGAATTTTAAGGTTTGGTCTGGTAAGATCTCGCTCCAAATTATTAGAGAGATTGAGTACTATGGCCAAGCGTTCACGCGTTGAAACCGAGCAAACAGTAAACCAAATTCTAGACGAAGCGCTTAAACAGATTCTTACGATAGGTTTTGATGCTATGTCATATACAACTTTGTCTAATGCTACGGGGATTAGTCGGACGGGGATCAGTCATCATTTTCCTAAAAAGACTGAATTTTTAGTGCGTCTAGATCATCGCATTGGCCAGCTGTTTGTTGATGCGCTCAATTTTGATTCATTATCTTCATTAGAATCAAGTTGGAAAAATGCATTACAGCTGACAGAGCATAAAGCTGTTTTGAAACTCTTTTTCAGCCTTTGTGGTACCAATAGTGACAACGTGACCTATTTTAAAGCCATAAGTAACGCACAACAATTAGCGTCGCTGCAATTAGGGGAAGCGGGTGAAAAATGCGTGGCGCAACTTATTGGCCACAGTGCAATAGTATTATTAGAAAGCTCTTTTGCATTGCAGGCTGCTTAAATAACCCCAGCTCGGGTTAAATGCACAGGTGTAAGTTAACCGTTATTGCGCCTTTTAAATTACGAAAACATATTCTTGGTGGCCTTTGGTTGCAAACCACCAAGAAAGATTTTGGCATAAATAATGTTCGCGTTGGCTTTAAATACGCAAAGTAAAGAAACCACCTTCTGAAGAAGGTGGCTTAGATATCACGCCCTAAAAGGGCGCTTTCCTACCGTGCGTTACCAGACCCGTAAATATATCCCTATAGGCTCTACTAAATCATCCCTGATTTAGAAGCTTGTATCGCACTATTAGCAAAGCTCACGTATCACTTAAGTTCATCAGCTATTGAACGTATTTCTGGCAGAGCCTAATTGATGATAACCGCCTACTGAAGTAGGTGGTTTCGAGGCTGAAAATGAAAGGGCAATGAGCATCAGTTTTTTCATAATATTTCCTTGTGGCTTCAGCAATAACTCAGCTTGAATGTCACTCAAGATTAACATTATGAAAAATGTAGAGTGAATATCGCATATTCCTGAGGGAATATGCGATATTGCTCAACACAGCGAGGCGGGTTATAAATTGACTTTACGTGACTCGTAAGATTGACACATTTGTTGTGCTTTATCTTCGTCATATTCTCTTAGGCCGCTAAGCACCAGGGTTTTCTTACCCGTACCGACCAACCGCTCATTCTGACGCAGCTCAAACGTTAGCGTGACATCACCACGTTTACCATTAATTAATAATTGTTGGTCAATTAAGTGCAGGCTAATGTCATCAAAGTCAAAATGTTCAAGGTGAAATGACATACTTTCATAGATAACCAATGGTCGATCTGGGTTTATCATCATCTGATGTTGCTTCATCATAGGCACTAAAACATGAATGAAGTTTAAACCAGAGAAAGCCACGTAGCTTTTTATAAATGCAGCTGTTTGCACATCGCATTGGCAAATATCTCCCTGACGGGTTACGTGCATATATTCTTTATTGTTGTCATCGCTAATTGTAAAGTTATTTTCTACTGCATCAGGCAGTTTCAACTCAATTCCATCACCCACCATGCCTGCAAATTTAAAGGTCATGTTTGAGCTCAAGCCATATTCAGTTAGTACCAACGCGAACAATAAGTCCCCTGGCACACAAAAACGTTTAGCTCCAACATCATGGATGGGGTTGAAATCTTCAGCAACCTGTTTGGCAAAGTCACTGGCTTGTTGGGCTGAAATAAAAACGCTTTGATCTTTTTTTGAATAATAGGGCGATAAAAACATGATGGATTGAGTCTTATATAGTAAGGAATAATTTTTAACCGCAGTTTACTGCACATTTCGCAATTAACTCACCCGATGACTAGATTCATTAGTCTTTATTATCAAGCTGAATGTTTTTTATACACAAAAGCAGGTGATCTGTGTCACATAACTCACCGGAATCATAACAATTCCGCCTTGTTTGTAAATATATCGTATCGATTTGTTGATTTTAATGCTCGCTTAAGTAAAAATACGCACAATTATAAACACTAATAAGAATAGTTCTTATTAGTATTAAATAAATGTTGTTTTGGGAGATAAAAGATGAGCCAGTCAAACACCTTACGTTTGAGTGTTTTAGCAAGTGCATTATTGATGTCTATGGGCGCAAATGCTGCAGAAAAAGCCGCTCAAGATGCGCAAGTGGCAACCACTAACATTGAACAAATCACTATTTTTGGTAGCCGTAATCCTGTTAACACAGTACCTGGCAGTGCACACGTTATCTCGGCCGCTGATATTGAGCAGTTTAAATATACCGATATCATGCGCACACTGGCCTCTATTCCTGGCGTGTATATTCAAGAAGAAGATGGTTACGGATTACGTCCAAATTTAGGTATGCGTGGCACAGGTCAAAATCGTTCTGAAAAGATCACCGTAATGGAAGACGGTGTATTGGCGGCACCAGCGCCTTACGCATCTCCTGCAGCTTATTATTTCCCTACATCAGGGCGTATGCAAAGTGTTGAAATTCTTAAGGGTAGCTCAACGGTTAAATATGGTCCTCGTACAACGGGTGGCGTAATTAACATGTTATCTCGCCAAATTCCTGAAACAGAATTGGCAGGTAAAGTCGATGTTGCTGCTGGTCAAGATGGTTTTGGTAAAGTGCACGCTTTTGCTGGCGGTCAAGGTGAACGTATTGGTGCCGTTACTGAAATCTATCGTTATCAAGCTGATGGTTTCCGTGACATTAACGGTGTCGGTGGTGACACTGGTTTTGTGAAAAATGATGCGTTAGCAAAAGTGAGCATCAAAACTGACAAAACAGCTAAATATCAACAAATTGTAGAATTAAAGCTGAAGTATGCTGATGAGGTTTCTAACGAAACTTACATGGGCTTAACTGATGAAGATTATGAAGCAACGCCATTTATGCGTTATTCAGCGTCACAAAAAGATCAAATGACCACTGAGCATAAACAAGTTCAGTTAAACCATGTGATTGAATTTAATGATGATTTGTCATTGAGCACAACAGCTTACTATAACGACTTTCACCGTAACTGGTACAAAGCTGACAAAGTCGACGGTTCAAGTTTAAGCAGTGGTGGTGTACAAAACGCTGCTGATTTTGATAAAGGTTTAGCGACTGCACCGATTGATGTCAGTGTGAAAGCGAATAACCGTAGCTATTTATCTCAAGGCTTACAAACTGAACTAAATTACTACGTGGGTAATCATGAGCTCGCATTCGGCGCACGCTATCATGAAGATGAAATGGACCGTTACCAATGGGCGGACATTTATCAATTAGACACTAACCAAGTAATGAGCCGTACTCAAAGTGGTATTCCAGGTACAGACTCAAACCGTATTGACAGTGCAGACGCTTGGGCGTTGTTTGTACAAGACCGCTTGACTATCGGCGATTTTGCCATTACTGCAGGTCTTCGTTACGAAGATGTCACCACTAATCGTTTAGATTGGGGTAAAGCTAATCCTGGTCGCGATGGCCAACCAAGTAAAGATGTTGATAACAGTTTCAGTGCTGTCATGCCTTCTTTATCGGCAACCTATCAGGTTAATGAGGCGCTTATTCTATTAGCAGGCGTGCAAAAAGGTTTCTCTCCAGCTGCACCGGGTAATGCCGATGGTAAAGAAGAAGAGAGCTGGAACTATGAAGCTGGCTTACGTTATAACCAAGGTGCATTAACTTCTGAAGTGATTGCATTTTATGGTGACTACAGCAATATGCATGGTAACTGCACCGCGGCTCAAGGTTGTGACGATAACAACATTGATAACCAATATAATGCGGGTGAAGTCGATGTTAGTGGTGTTGAGCTAAGCCTAGGATATGAGTTTAATCAAAAAGGCGAATTCACTTTCCCAGTGAAAATGGCTTATACCTATACTAATGCGGAATTCGGCTCAGACTTCTCATCTGATTTTGAAAGCTGGGGCAATGTTAAAAAAGGCGACTCATTAACTTACTTACCAGATAACCAATTGTATGTTTCTGCCGGTATTGCAGCGCAAAGCTGGCAAGTGACACTTGCTGGTCGATACACTGATGATATGCGTACTAAAGCGGGTCAAGGTGATATTCCTGCTGATCAGTTAATTGCCTCTAAAACGGTATTTGATTTATCTGCCCGTTACTTTATTAACGATGTGTCAGAAGTGTACTTAAATGTTGATAACTTATTTGATGAAACTTACGTTACAACCCGTGTACACGGTTCAGTATTTGCTGGGAAGCCACAGTCTGCAACCCTAGGTTATAGCTATAAGTTTTAATCCTTAGTGGGTGATTATTTCGACTTGAGATGATCAACAAACCTGACTAAAAAGGGCTGACCATAATTGATGGTCAGCCCTTTTTGTTGTCAGCCCTAAACCACCTACTTCAGTAGAGGGTTATCATCAATTAGGTTTGCCTGGAGTGTGTCTTAACTCAAATGATAGGTGAGCTTTGCTAATGGAGCGGTACAAGCTTAGAGCCTATAGGGATATATTTACGGCGTCTTGTTAACGCACGGTAGGAAAGCTCCCTTTTAGCAAAGCCACCTTCTTCAGAAGGTGAATCTTTTACTGTCTATGCATATTGATCGATAAGATTGTTATAACTCGAATCACATTCAACCATAAAGATCTGCAGGCTTTAGCTTATGGCTTTAATTCCCAGTATTCCCAACTCGCCAATTGATGTTTTTTAGCCAGATTAAGCGCTTGTTGATGGTGTTCAAGTGCTAATGCGGCATGGCCAAGTAATTGCTGTGACTCACTCACCTGTTGGTGCCAATCAGCACTGTTTACGCCATCTTCTTTGGCTGACATTAATACTTTTAATGCAACCTCAGGTTGTTGTTTTTTAATAAAGCCTTTGGCAAAGCCAATGCACAATTCAGAGTAAGATTCTGGAAAACGTTTGTTGGCCGCGAGTAAGACTTCATCGATTTTGTCGGTTTGTTTCGAAATAAACAGATACTTAATTAAATTGTAAGCCTGCAACCATTCAAATCTAAACCCTGCCCACTGTGATTGTTTAGCTTGAAAATGATCAAATACCTGCTGATATGTACTCATTTCGAGCAATTGATCCAAATCGGTATAGTAATCTGGAGCAAGGTACGCCAGACCTGCCAATATCGACGGCATGGCGGTTGAATAATGGGTCTCATTGGCAAAGCTAGCAAATCCTGCTTGCCAACCGTTAGGTGCATGCTGGTTTATCGTCGCTACTAACTCATTAACCCCCATACCTTGCTCATTTGCTAATGAGATAAATAACGGCGCCACGGTTTTTTTATCTTGCAAATATTCAATAAACTTTTGATTAATGGCGTATTCGTCATACCAAGCGCTAGGGCTAAAAGCCATAAATGCATTAAAAGGCGTTGATTGTTGCATCATAGAATACAAGGTAAACAGCCCACCTAATGAGTATCCACTTAATGCTTTGGCGTCGGTAGTGCGAAATTGCTTATCAATTAAGGGCACTAATTCATGAGTGAGGTAAGCTTGTAATTGAGCGGCGCCGCCAAACTCACTGCCTTCTATTTCTGATGGCCAAGTGGTCGACATCAGGTAATCTTCAGGGCCTTGTATTGCAACACCAACCACTATCATTGGCGGTGTTTTCCCCATGCGAGCTAAATTATTCACCGCAGCTGAAACATGTTGAAATTGAAAATCGCCATCTATGACATACAGCACAGGAAATTGTCTATCGCTGGCAAAGTAACGTTCGGGGAGTGACACCATAAAACGGCGTGGCTGTGCAAATGTGATTGAATCATGCTGATACACATGACCATAGGTCAATGCTTCAGTAGGAGGCAATGGATTGGCATCAATGGGACGGCTAAAAAGCCCCCATAGCAAACTGACAAGGATAAGCTGAAAGCGAAAGTGAGTCATGCTAGGTTTCCAATGAAAGTAGTGATACAAACGCCACATCATGCTTACCCTGCTGTTTAACCTGATACATGGCTTTGTCGGCTTGCTCATAAGCATGAGCAAAGGTTGTCGGAGCAGAAAATGTACACACTCCAATACTCAAACCAATTTGAGCTTTGTGTTGTTCAATGCTGGTGGGCTGATTAAATTGTTGCAATAGGGTTCGAGCAAAGGGGGTTAATATTTCGGCTTGATGAACTGTGGTTAAAATAACAAATTCATCACCGCCAATTCTCGCGATAGCATGCTGGCCCGTGCCCAATAAAGTGTTAGCTGTCTGGCTAATGGTATTGGCGACATGGATTAAGAGTAAATCACCAATGCGATGACCCGCTTTATCATTTATGCCCTTAAAACCATCTAAATCAATGAAAATTAACGCACCTTTTGCTTGCAGATGTTTGAAGTTTTTCTGGTAGTGATTTTTTAGCGCATTACGGTTAAGTAAGTTCGTGAGGGGATCATAATGGGCTAATCGTGCCAATTCCTGCTCGTAGCGTTTTTCTTGTGTGATATCAGTGTGAGTGCCCATAATGCGCTTCGGTTGACCGTTTGGGGTAAACTCAATAATCCGACCGCGATCAGATACCCAGCTGATACTGCCATCTTTATGAAGCATACGATGCACTGCGCGGTACACATTTTCTTTACCTTCCACATGGTCGTAAAAAGCTTTAATGACCCAATCTTTATCTTCTGGATGAAGGTGTGACTTCCAGCTATCGATATGGGCGGGTCGTTCCTCTAAGGTATATCCTAATAGCGCTCCCCATTCTTGGTTATACATGGTCAGAATACCACTGGGGATATCTTGCTCCCACAGGCACAGTCCCGTACCATCTAATGTCGCATGGAGTTTTTCTTCAGTCAGCTTGAGTGTTTGCTGGAGTTGCAGTTTTTCTTTCTGTAGTTCAGATACCTGTAATTGGTAATCTGCTAATTCGCGTTTAAGATTGGCGATTTGGGCTTGCAACTGTTGCAACTCATTTGTTGAGCTATCCATTTATTCTATAGCTTTCCTTATTTCATTGCGGTTTTGAGCTCAGTTATCTTTGCGATTATGCCGCTTATTGTTAGCGCTTAATACATGATTACAGGGTCAATCAGAACAGTACAGGATACATGCCTTACATATATTATCCAGCCTACTTTACGTTAAAAAATAGCCATATTGTCACTTTAACCTAGTGGGACTTCATGAATGTAATACCAGTGTTGAAAACACAGCCAAATGACATCCATTGTGCATCCTAGCTTGATTAAATATTTGATAACGGCGTTAGATTTCTCGATTGTAGAATAATAAGTTATCGTAAAAATCTGCTTTGTTATCAAGCCTTTCTTACGCTATTTTTGATCGCTGATTTACTGTGATTGTTATAACAGGTTAAATGGGAACCCTAGATTCATTTTTAAGATAACATTTTCATCAATTTATAACACCGAAAGGCCAAAAAAAATACCAGCCGTTTTGACTGGTATTTTTGATTTTACAAAACCTAATTACAGTGCTTTTAGAATCGCTTCTACGCTATCTTTGGCATCACCAAATAGCATTTGGGTGTTGTCTTTAAAGAATAGCGGGTTTTGAACACCGGCATAGCCTGTGTTCATTGAACGCTTAAAGCCAATCACGTTTTGTGCTTTCCACACTTCAAGTACAGGCATGCCAGCAATAGGGCTATTTGGATCTTCCATCGCTGCAGGGTTAACTGTGTCATTGGCGCCAATAACCAGCACAGTATCAGTGTCGGAGAAATCTTCGTTGATTTCATCCATTTCTAATACGATGTCATATGGTACCTTTGCTTCCGCTAACAGTACGTTCATGTGCCCCGGTAAACGGCCAGCCACAGGGTGAATACCAAAGCGCACTTTTACCCCTAAATCACGTAATTTACGGGTGATTTCTGCCACAGGGTACTGAGCTTGCGCAACGGCCATGCCATAGCCTGGGGTGATAACCACTGAGTCTGAGTTTTTGAGCATTTCAGCCACATCTTCAGCGGTGGTTTCACGGTATTCACCTTGCTCTTCATCGCCCGTTGCCGCAACGCCGTCAGTGCCAAAGCCGCCCGCGATGACCGAAATAAATGAACGGTTCATTGCTTTACACATGATGTAAGAAAGGATCGCGCCAGACGAGCCCACTAATGCGCCCACAACGATTAACAAATCGTTTGATAACATAAAACCTGCCGCTGCGGCTGCCCAGCCTGAATAGGAGTTCAGCATAGACACGACCACTGGCATATCCGCGCCGCCAATCGATGCCACTAAGTGCCAACCGAAAGCGAATGCAATTAAGGTCATAATGAGCATTGGCGTCATGGTGCCGCCAGATTGCACAAATACCACCATTAATATTAATGAAACGATCACCGCCACTAGGTTTAACTTGTGGCGATGTGGCAGCATTAAGGCTTTTGATGACACAAGCCCACGAAGCTTAGCAAATGCCACAACAGACCCCGTAAAGGTCACTGCACCAATAAACACCCCTAAGAATACTTCAACAAGGTGAATATTTAGCATGGCGCCAGTTAAGTGCTCGGCGTGTTGTGTTTGATTTGCTTCAATAAAGGCCGCTTCAGCGGTTGCTAGGGTGCTATTGAGATCGCTACCAATGGCGACAACGATTTCGTTGACCGCTTGTGGGTGCAAATCAATAAAGCTGTTGTAGCCGACTAATACCGCCGCCATACCCACAAAGCTGTGTAGTATAGCCACTAGTTCAGGCATTTCGGTCATTTCAACTTTCAGTGCTAAACGTATGCCTATCGCACCGCCAATCACCATAGCTAAAATTATCCACACTACGCCAGTAGTGCTTGGGTTTAAAATGGTTGCGCCAAGCGCAATGGTCATCCCTATGATGCCAAATAAATTGCCGTTTTTAGCTGTTTCTTGCTTCGACAACCCGGCTAGGCTGAGAATAAAAAACACTGCAGCGACAATATACGATGCTGTTACCAATCCTTCAGACACGATATTACCCCTTAATCTTTACGGAACATCTTCAGCATACGCTGAGTGACGGTAAAGCCGCCAAAGATGTTAATACTTGCAATGAGCACAGCAACAAAGGCTAATGCGGTGACCAAAGCGGATCCTTGACCAATTTGTAACAAGGCACCGACAACGATGATCCCTGAAATCGCATTGGTTACAGACATCAATGGGGTATGCAGTGAATGAGAAACGTTCCATACCACGTAGTAACCCACCACACAGGACAGTACAAATACCGTAAAGTGCGATAAGAACTCGGCAGGTGCAACTGAAGCAATCATACCAAAAGCGGCAATACCGGCTGCGCCTAAAATGTATTTCAGTTTCGATGGGGCTTTTTCTTCCACTTGAACCGGTGCTGGTGCCGCGGGTTTAGCTGGTGCTGCAGATACCGAAATCGGTGGTGGTGGGAAGGTGATCTCGCCATTATGGGTGACGGTCATATTACGCATCACAACATCATCAAGATTTAGCACGGCATTGCCGTCTTTTTCTTTGCACATTAGCTTCATTAAGTTAACTAAGTTTGTGCCGTAAAGCTGTGATGACTGTGCAGGTAAGCGCCCCGGCAAGTCGGTATAACCTAAAATCTTAACGCCATTGTCGGTAATGAGCTTCTCACCGCTGACGGTATATTCACAGTTACCTCCAGTGGCTGCGGCTAAATCGACAATCACTGAACCAGGTTTCATGCTATCAACCATGTCTTTGGTGATAAGCTTAGGTGCAGGGCGGCCTGGGATAAGCGCGGTGGTGATAATAATATCCACTTCTTTTGCCTGCTCGGCAAAGAGTGCCATTTCAGCAGCAATAAACTCGTCAGACATCACTTTAGCGTAACCGTCAGATGAGCCACCTTCGGTGTTTTCAAACTCGAGTTTTAAAAACTCGCCTCCCATAGATTCGATTTGCTCGGCTACTTCAAGGCGAGTATCAAATGCGCGTACTATCGCGCCTAAAGAACCCGCGGCACCAATTGCAGCAAGTCCTGCGACACCTGCGCCAATGACTAACACTTTGGCTGGTGGCACTTTACCAGCAGCGGTAATTTGGCCAGTAAAAAAGCGTCCAAATTCATGGGCGGCTTCAACAACTGCACGATAACCACCAATATTGGCCATAGATGATAGGGCATCTAATGACTGGGCACGTGAAATACGTGGCACCATGTCCATTGCCATTACGGTGATTTTTTTCTGAGCTAACTTTTCAACCAATTCAGGATTTTGAGCAGGCCAAATAAAGCTGACAATCGTGGTGCCCGGCTTCATTTTCTCAATTTCATCATTTGTAGGTGCGTTAACTTTAAAAATAAAGTCAGCTTGAAACGCATCTTCTACAATTTCGGCCCCAGCGTGTTCAAATGCGGCATTATCAAAACTTGATAATTTACCCACATCCGCCTCTATGGCCACACTAAAGCCGAGTTTTTTTAGTTGTACCACGGTTGCTGGCGTCGCTGCTGCGCGCGTTTCACCTGCGATACTTTCTCTCGGTATTCCAATCTGCATGACTGATCCCTGATGGTTAATGATTAAAATGCAATAAAGCTCCCCAGCTAATATTGCATGATAGGTTTACATGATGATGTGTTAACGGTCGTAATCAACAAATCATCGAATTTGGCTGGCATTGATGTGGCTTGATGAACATCAATGCGTCTCTGTTAACGATTCCTTCTGGGAATGGTTTTTATTGTCTTTTTCAGAGAACAATTAACCTGATAGATAATCAATAGTTAATCCAACTGTCTAGCTTGCTGCAGTCACTGCAATCACACAAGTGCTACAAGGTTAATAAACGCTGTTTTAATTAAGGGAAATTAAAAAGTTTTAACTAACCCACACTTTTGTAGCTTAAAAAAACACCTTTGCATATTCCTAAATGGAATAAAAAATTATCTTTTATTCTTTTTTGCTTTTAGTTGACAGGAGTAAGCTTGACCACATTACACTGTTATAAGGCCGTCTTATGTTGTTAAAAGAACTCTCTGCATTAGCTTCACCATTGTCACAAGGGCAAGTTGATAAGCTAAAACAACTCACCTCAGAGTTATCCGCTGTGCAACTTGCTTGGGTGAGCGGTTACTTAGCCGCAAGCGCTAACCAAGGTCAGGTAGTTACATCTGACGGCGCGGCGCAAACTAGCGCAAGCCAAACAATCACCATTCTTTATGGCAGCCAAACCGGTAACGGGCGTGGAGTGGCAACAGAATTAGCCGCTAAAGCACAGGCACAAGGTTACACGGTCAACCTAGCATCAATGAGCGATTACAATGTGCGCCAGTTGAAACAAGAAACCTTATTATTGGCAGTGGTGAGCACCCATGGTGAAGGTGAAGCACCTGATGACGCGATGGAACTGCATAAGTTTTTAGCATCAAAGCGCGCACCCAAATTAGATAATTTGCATTATTCGGTATTGGCATTGGGCGATTCCAGTTATGAGTTTTATTGCCAAACCGGTAAAGACTTTGATGCGCGTTTTGCTGCATTAGGGGCCAAACAATTATTACCGTTAGCTGAATGTGATGTCGATTACGAGCAAACCGCTGCCGATTGGCAAGACAGTGTGGTTGAAGCCGTTAAACCGCATATTCAAACTGCGGGGGCAAGTGTGGTGTCTTTCGCGCCAGCACAAGCTTCAAGTAGCGAATTTACTAAGCAAAACCCGTATACCGCTGAAGTCTTAGTGAGTCAAAAACTCACCGGTCGTGATTCAGACCGTGATGTTCGCCACGTTGAAATTGATTTAGGCGAATCAGGGATAACTTATCAAGTCGGCGATGCATTAGGTATTTGGTTTAGTAACAACCAAAATTTAGTGAATGAAATTATTTCAGGTTTAGGGTTAAATCCTGCCACTGAAGTGACCGTTGGCAAAGAAGCGTTAAGTCTGCAAGCGGCATTAACTGACAAGAAAGAGTTAACGCAATTATATCCAGGTCTTGTTAAAGCTTGGGCAGAATTTAGCGCCAATGCGGATTTACTGGCATTAAGTGAAGATAAAGAGCAAACGCGTCAGTTTATTCTTAAGCATCAACTGGCTGATTTAGTCAAAATCTATCCCGCTAACGTGACAGCAGAGCAATTAATTGAGGTGTTACGTCCATTAACGCCACGTTTATACTCCATTGCTTCTAGTCAGGCTGAAGTCGAAACTGAAGTACATTTAACGGTGGCCTTGGTTGAAGATGAGCGTCAAGGACAGGCACGATTTGGCGGTGCATCACATTTCTTAGCCTCAGCAGAAGAAGGCCAAGCCGTGAAGGTGTATGTTGAGCCAAATAACCATTTCCGTTTACCAGAAAACCCACAAACACCTGTGATTATGGTTGGTCCTGGTACGGGTGTGGCACCTTTTCGCGCCTTTATGCAGCAACGCGTTGCTGATGGGGTAGAGGGCAATAGCTGGTTATTCTTCGGTAATCCTCACTTTGAACAGGACTTCTTGTATCAAGTTGAGTGGCAGCAGTATTTGAAAAATGGCGATTTAAGCCGTTTAGATGTGGCGTTTTCTCGCGATCAAGCCGACAAAATCTATGTGCAACATCGTATTACTGAGCAAGCCAAACAAGTGTGGCAGTGGTTACAAGATGGTGCTCACGTTTATATTTGTGGTGACGCCGAGCGTATGGCAAAAGATGTTCACCAAGCATTGTTGAATGTAGCCGTTACCGAGGGTGGATTAACACCAGAAGCCGCTGAAACTTATTTTGAAGAGTTACGCAGCAGCAAGCGTTATCAGAAAGACGTGTATTAATCGTCAAGGTTAATTCAAACAACGTATTAGGCTTAGCTGCCGAGTGAAAATTGCGACTTGATGAGTCATAACACAGCAATATTGCAGCTAAGTGATTATCGAATAAGAGGCGGTCACCATGAGTGAGCAAAAGTTAGCAGTAAACGAATATTTAAAAATCGACAGTGATTATCTGCGCGGTACCATCAAAGAAGGCTTAGATACCCAAGTGACGGGATCGTTTAGCGATGGCGATCAGCAGTTAATTAAATTCCACGGTTTTTACCAACAAGATGACCGTGATTTACGCAATGAACGTAAAGAACAAAAATTAGAGCCTTTATATAGCTTTATGCTACGTGCCCGTGTGCCAGGGGGGATTTGTTCGCCTGCACAGTGGTTAGATGTGGATAAAATTTCATCCACCTTAACCACCTCAAACAGTATTCGTTTAACTACGCGTCAAACGTTTCAGTACCACGGCATTCCAAAGCGTAATCTAAAGACCTTGATCCAAGGGTTAGACAGAGCCGCACTGGATTCGATTGCCGCCTGTGGCGACGTTAACCGTAACGTGATGTGTAACCCAAACCCGGTAGAGTCTAAGTTACATCAACAAGCTTACGCAGTGGCGAAAGAGCTATCTGATCATTTACTGCCGCATACTCGCGCTTATGCCGAGATTTGGTTAGATGAAGAAAAGCTATTAGACACCGAAACCAATGAACCGGTTTATGGCAAAACGTATTTACCGCGTAAATTTAAAATGGCTGTGTCAGTGCCGCCAGATAATGACGTTGATGTTTACACCAATGATCTGGGCTTTATTGCCATTGAAGAAAATGGTGAGCTAATCGGCTTTAACTTAGTTGCTGGTGGCGGTATGGGGTCAACTCACGGTGAAGTAGAAACCTTCCCGCGTTTAGCCGATGACTTTGGTTATATTAAAACTGCTGATGTGATCAAATTTGCCGAAGCCGTGATGACAGTACAACGTGACTGGGGTAACCGAGTAAACCGTAAACGTTCACGTCTTAAATACACCATAGTTGATCATGGCTACGATGCCTTTAAAGCGGAAGTTGAAAAGCGTACAGGTATTAAGTTCGAACCTAAGCGCGACGTAGTGATCGGCGATCGCGGCGATCGTTACGGCTGGGTTGAAGGTATCGACAACAAGTGGCACTTAACGTTATTCATTGAAAGCGGCCGTATTAAAGATACACCGGGTAAAACCTTACAAACCGGTTTACGTGAAATTGCCAAGATCCACAAAGGTGATTTCCGCATGACCTCTAATCAAAATATGATTATTGCCAGCGTTGCGGCTGAAGACAAAGCTGAAATAGAAGGCTTAGCCCGTAAGCATGGCTTACTTGGTGAAGTGTTATCGGCCACTCGCGGTCACTCTATTGCCTGTGTGGCATTGCCAACCTGCGCCCTCGCGATGGCAGAAGCCGAGCGCTATTTCCCCGCATTTATTGATCATATTGATGCATTACAACAAAAGCACGGTATCGCAGACCAAGCCATTGTAGTGCGTATGACGGGGTGTCCAAACGGTTGTGCGCGTCCATTTGCCGCAGAGATCGGTTTAGTGGGTAAAGCACCTGGTCGCTATAACTTGTATTTAGGCGCGAGCTTTGAAGGCACGCGTTTAAACAAAATGCACAAAGAAAACATCCAAGAAGCGGAAATTTTAGCTGAGTTGGATGGTTTGTTTGGCCGTTATGCCGCAGAGCGCGACGCCGGCGAGACCTTTGGTAACTTTACGGTCCGTATTGGTGTTGTAAAGGCGGTTGTTGATGCCGCTAAAGACTTTCATGGGTGATTTATGATGAATACTGTAGCCAATGCTACAGCCCAAACCTTTATTAGCCCTGAGCAATTAGTACAATTGCTCAGTCAGCCAAAAGAGGTACAAAAGGCAGAACTGGATAACATAAACCAGTTTTTGTCAGGGCTGACAGCGCAACAACGTGTGGCATGGGGGCTGGCATTTTTGCCTGGTGAGCATGCTTTATCGTCTAGCTTTGGTATTCAAGCCGCGGTGATGCTGCATATGGTCAGCCAAGTGCAAGCCGATATCCCAGTTATATTAACGGACACAGGTTACTTGTTTGCTGAAACCTATCAATTTATCGATGAGTTAACCGAGCGGTTAAAACTGAATTTACAGGTTTATCGAGCCGCACAAACCCCAGCATGGCAAGAAGCACGCTATGGTAAGTTGTGGGAAAAAGGCCTCGAAGGGCTTGAGCAATATAACCGTTTAAATAAAGTTGAGCCTATGCAGCGGGCATTAGCTGAATTGAATGTCGGCACCTGGTTTGCAGGTTTACGTCGCACACAAGCCAGCACCCGTGAAGCTTTGCCGATACTGGCAATCCACGGTAACCGTTTTAAGCTGTTACCAATAATTGAGTGGAGCAACAAAGATGTGCATGAGTATTTAACTGAGCACAATTTGCCATATCATCCATTGTGGGAACAAGGCTATGTGTCGGTGGGGGATACTCATTCAACTAAGCCTTTAGAATTAGGTATGAGTGAAGAAGACACTCGTTTTAACGGCATGAAACGAGAATGTGGTCTGCATTACGAAATTTAATCGCCACGTTGTAAAAAATAATTTGTTGGTAACCATCTGATATTTCAATAACTACCAAAAAATGGTTAATTATTGTTTAAAAAAACAGGCAAAGCTTAGCTGAGTCGACTACATTTATTCACTTCCGTAGACGGTTTTTGTTGACACTTTTTAGGATTGTTTTTGCAGTCCAAGTACCTCCAAAAGCTTCGCTCGCCTCCTCGAGCACATTGATTGACTTGTTAGCGTATAAGCAATCAAATTTAAGCCCCAACAAGCAATGCTTGTTGGGGCTTTATATTATCGCCTATCTGTTTTTGAGCATAAATCGCTTATGGTTTACCTTTACAATATTTGGTTACCAGCAGGCATGACAAATCAAACCAATATTTAGCATCCTAGCCCTAATTGACACACCGAATATCAAATTTTAATAAAAGCGGGCTGGAAGGTTTCATTTTATTAGAGTATAACCAGATACAATTAAATTCTTAGGTGTCAGATTGGCTTCAAGTGCAAATGATCCAGCGAGACGCCGCAAGCACGTCCGTGTGGGCTTAACCAAAACATCCTTGTTTTGGATACTCGCAGGCTCATCAGCACCTGATTTTTTGTTTCTTCGATTAAGCTTCATTGATGACTGTAGCAAAAGCTAAATCGGAAAAGTTAACTCACTTTTGGGCAGAAATGGGTTAGATCTCTGACTCTAACTTGGAACGTTCACCTTAGAAAAAGTATATTAAAACCTTAAACACTTTTTAAGTATCTTTACTACATGTAGTTATAAGTATTGGCTTTGGAATCAGTTACACCCGCAATACCAACTTCTACCAGGCCTTTCTGCATCGCTTTATATATAGTTAAAAAGCTTGGGTATTTAAGAAGCCTCATTTCTTTGATGCGAGTTCGATTACAACCTTTCAAGAGTTCTCTTCTTGATACGTTAAATGGGAAAATATGATTTCGGGGTTGACGATGAAATGCAAGAAGAACCGCACGCTGTCGTACAGCTTTAAAAATTGCATTAACCAACCAGCCATCCAAAGACTTCATTTGAGCTTCATCGTTAATCAAAGGATAAAAACTCATTATCCCTTTAAAAAAGATCCGATTACTGCGACCGCTAAGATATGCTGACAGCATATCTTCAGATAGGTTACCGTACATATATCGGCGTATTTCACAAATGGCACTCAATAGAGCCTCATCCTGATTGTTAGCTGGTATTTTTAGGGCTTTTAGTGGTGAAGACTTTAGAGGTTGAATCAGGTGCTTATACAAAATGTATGAGATTTCTCGTTTTATTTTTTCAACTGACGAGTCTTTGATTGAAACTTTATCAATAGATATCGAGTAACCTAAGAACTCAACTTTATCTTTGCTTTTATGAAACTCTGACTTCATTCCGTTAGGGCAAAGAATACTGATCCCTTCAGACTTTTCAGCGTTTAACGCAACGCCAACGTCTTTAGAGAAATTACTCATAATATCTAATGCTTTAGTGATTTTTGTATAGTCCTGTGACCATACAATAGTATCGTCGGCATATCTAGCGAACTGTAATCCCTCTTTTTCTAGTTGTTTATCAAGCTGCCAGCAAGCAAGGTTTGCTAAGAAAAGTGAAATAGATGTACCTTGAGGAATGCCTCTTTCACGTCCTTTTAAGAACGCTTTAATTACAACTCTTTCTTCTTGGCTAATGAAGAAACCGTTTTTGTCGAATTGTTCGAACAAAAATTCATGTGAAATTGCATCAAAAAATTTTGAAAAGTCGAATTCCGCAACAAACAACCTTGAGTTTTGAGATAACTCTACTGCAATATCTTGAATTGCAAAGTGCACATTTCGATCATCACGATAAGCATATGAAAATGAGCTAAAGCGGTGCTTATTCTTAGACAGTAACCGGTGATAAAAAAAGGTTGATATGGCTGCATCTGGAATCTGATACATTGCTACTTCCCTATAACCTCCTGACGACTTTGCCACCTTGTTTTTCGCTGGTTTAAATGGCTCATAGGTTTGAGACTCAATTTTCTTAGCAATTGAATATGCTATTGTCTTAGCGTGTTTTTTTACATAAAAAGGATCGAACTTTTTATCTTGTGACCAGTGCGGTGGTTTCGCGACAACTTTCAAGTTTGTAGGTGATGAAGATCGTTGATGCTTTCTCTTATTCTCAACATGTAAAGCGTTGTGATATGCGTGATGGCGAAGAGCTAATTTCTCCGCCTCTTTCTCAATGTACCACGTAATTTTTTCATGCAATTCCACAAAATCCTCCTAAAAAAAACCCAGCTTTCGCTGTAATGCCAGTCAGATAAGCTGACTGGCGTTATTTTTTGTGTGGATATTTACTGATTTTTCGTTTCACTTGCCTTGGA
>NZ_JAPDMX010000031.1 GCF_025971955.1 Shewanella subflava | reverse complement strand
CATAGTACCTCCGGTGAAAAAGGTACTATATTAAAGCGTGAGTATTATTGGTATGTGGGGTTTATTGACCGCTTACAACAAAAGGGGTGACCAAGGCTTCTGTTGCCCCAGTTGCGGGGCAGACAGCACCAAACAAATAAGCATATTCAAATTGCTGCTGTTTTACGACTCTGGGTCGAGAACCTTTTGGAGCCCAAAGTTTGGTTGTTGTATTTTGTTGGCCAAATCGAGCTTCATCTTGAAACCAAATATCGACAGTGTCTAAAGGGATATACACTGGGATCGTTGCGATCGTTTTAGAAATGAGTTTTTTTAAACTCTGCTTGAGCTTCTAAGGATTTTTTTGGGTGCCTAGAGCGACTTGTAATCCAGCTTAAGCCAATACTTTTCAATATTTTATATACATGATTTAGATGATAATGGATCCCAAACTGCTGTTCTATATAAGATTGAATATCTATACCCGTTAATCTTCCACCTTGTTCAGAGCGGCTTAACTCGTCTATATATTGATAGAGGGCTTGCTTTGCTGGTCGTCGAGTTTATTCGCATTTGTCGAGTTCATATTAGCTTTTAAACCATCAATGCCAGTATTTAAGTAGTTTTTAACCCATTCATTGACACTGCGACGACTTACCTTTAACTGGCGAGCAACTTGAGCGCGATTGTGGCATTCCAAAAAGCATGAAATGGCCAATATGCGAATGCGCATACGAGCATCTTTTTCTGACTTTGATAATTTAGCTAGTTGAACAGGTGTGTAGTTTTTCAAAGAATAAAATGATTTAGAAATGATGAACACATTAGATCACAATTCAATGCGGATTGGTATGACACATTAATATCACTGGCCAGATCTTCTTTTTTTGGGCAATAAACGCGTATTTTACTTCGTTTCTTTGGCAAAGAAGACCGTCGTTTTTTTTAATATTTCACGCTCCATTTTTAAGCGTTTTACTTGTGCTTTTAGCTTGCGGATCTCTTCCAGCTCAGGTGTCAGCTTGCCATTGCCTCTAAATGCATGACTATCATCATTTTCTGATTCTTTTATCCAGCGGCCGAGTAGCTGAGGAGTGACCTCTAAATTTCTAGCGGCTTCAGCAATACTGTAATTTTGCTCCCTTACCAGTGCAATGGCATCAAGCTTGAATTCTTTTGAATAGGATTTACGTGTTTGCATTTGAATCTCCAGTTAAATCAATTATGTCTTAACTGGGTTAGTCGTATCAATTAAACCACGTCAGACAGAGTCTTACTCAGCCGATGACATTATGGCAATTTACCGCTGCCGCTGGCAGGTTGAGTTGCTGTTCAAAGAGTTGAAATCACATACAAACTGGCAGAAATTTGCCACCGCGCAGAAAGCGATAGTTGACGGTCTCGTATGGGCCAGCCTGCTGGCACTTATCATCAGACGCAGTACCGCGATGCGCATCATGCCCTCAGTTTCGCTGTTCAAAGCAGCAAAGAATGTGGACGTTTGGCTGCTGCCGATTTTTGAATGTATCTGTCATCGGTCTTGGTCAGAAATAACAGAAAAGATAGACTGGGTGGTCTGCTATATAACAATAAATGCAAAAAGTCATAACAAAGAAAATCTAGGAAAGACATCACGTTAGATGGAATTTATGCAGGACTTAATGCTTAAGGTCCAGTATATGATAAATTAATTGGTCATTTTAAGAGCTGATTTAACAGGAACTAAAATAATACAATTACCTGTACTTAGAGCAAGCCAGTAGTTGCTTTATCGATATAAATATAATCCATGAAACGAGTGAAATTATTGTTAGGAAAAATTTATATAAAACTTGTAAGAGAAGGAATAATATCCAGTATTCTCATGAATTGTTTGAGCGACAATAGGTGCATGTCCCCTTAGAAAGTAAGCTACTCTTATAGCTTCATAATTTATATTTTTATGGTTTTTAATACATTCTTCATCTTTCTGAACGTCTTCTAGAGCATCACGTATTTCATTGATAGAGAAATACGTCAAACAACGAGACATAAAAGGTTCAGCGGAGTTCATGATTTCTTCTTTTGTTCCGGAAGCAACAAACTTTGTTAAGCCCTCGCCAGTCGCAAAGTATTCTGCATAGCCTATGTATTTGTTTATCATCTTTAAATTCTCCAAAGCATTAGTTAAAGACTGTTAAGTCTGTATATTAGCTTGCCATTTTTTTTAGTGAAAAAGTAATGCGTTGGTAGTTCTTCGAATTGCTTTTTTACAAAGTTCGATTCTGCTGAGGTACGGTCAGCCTGCTTAAGAACATGCTCCATTGCGTATCGAGTTTTATGGCCATATGGTTTTGCCGCAAGTAAATCACTTAATAGTGCAAAAACCTTACTATTTAGAGTGCCTAGTTCCCCTAAAGGTTTTGCAAGAATAGCAAAGTTAAAACTTTCATGGGGGCCAGCAACATAGGAATCAGTTTTATTGTGTAAGACGGGATAGATTTTACCTATATCATGAAATAGCCCAGCAATTAAGCCTGTCTGACATTCTATATCGGAATGCTTCAAGTGCTTTGCATTATGATAAGTCATTTCAGCGACCTCAATACTGTGTTCAAACAAGCCGTTTTTATTTGCATGATGATGAGAATAGCTGGCTTGTGATTGCATAAATGCATTTAGAATTCTTGCGTTACTTAGAATAAAGTCAGTAAATGGCTGAAGTTCTGAGTAAGTGATAAAACTGATGAGTTTTAAAAACCGACCAACTAAGTTTTCATTGTTTGGACCAACCATGTTAACTAACTTAAAATATTCATTTTCAGAGCATTGGGTATAAATTGGTTTAATAGAGCAAATCACGATATTTCCCTGACTATCGTGAGCGAATACTATTTGAGCCAATCCACAGCTTGTTTGACTAGTTCTTGCTATTTCGGCTGAAGTGATAGCATGCATCGTTTTATAATTAGAGATAAATTGACAGTTAGCAGTTGGTAACGAGCCACTTATTTTAATGTCTTTAATCCATACAAAAATTGCGTTATTCATCACACAGCTCCTCAATAGCGATAAAGTCTGTTTGTTTAATCAGTAGGTCAAAGGCGCTACCATCTTGTCGTGTAGCATTCGGCACATAGCGGCTGTAGACTTCAAAAAGCATCTTGGTGGTGCTGTGACCCATTTGTTTTGCTATCCATTCAGGGTTTTCGCCAGCGGCCAACCACAAGGTGGCACAGGTATGTCGAGTTTGATAAGGCCTTCTTCTTTTCAAGTTCATCTCAATGAGAGCCGGATACCATATGCGTTTGGTTACATTCCTGTGTTCCAGAGGATTACCATTTGCATTGCAAAAAACATAAGCATTATTGCCTGTTATAGAGTATTGGCGCTTTAACGCATCCACAACCGGTTGAGACAGTTGAATACAGCGATAAGATGCCGATGTCTTGGGCGTTTCCACATTGCCGTCAACGAGTGTTTCTTGAATGAGTATTTCCTTTCGTTCAAAATTGACAAATTGCCATTTCAAACCATCAATCTCTGCTGTTCTCATGGCAGTAAAAAAACGCACAATATAGTAATCACGGAAATCAGCACGGACGTTAGCAAGGAAACGTTGGACTTCAATTAGGCTAAAGGGCTCAATCGGAGTCTTATCAATTTTCAATGGTTTAATATTGATGAACGGTGTAGGAAACTCATAACGCATTGCCGCTTCATTCAAAATACCTCGTAAAGGTGTCATCACATGGTTGATCCAGTCATTACTGAGTTTATCTTTTACGTTAGAGCGTTTGGGGCTAGCAATTGCCGCCCTAAATTTGATTATTTGAGCGCGAGTAATCTCATCAAGCCTAGCTTGACCAAACACAGGTAATAAATAATTATAAACAATCATTACCACATTCTTGTAATGACTGTTCTTCCATTGGATTTTATTTTCAGCAAGCCACTCGTCTGCAAATTCTCCAAATTTTGGAATGTTAGATAAAATGTGAGTGGTTAAAGGGGCAGTATTTTCTGATATGTATTGCTCGACTTTTAAATCATATTCCAAAAATGCAGCACACTTCGAACTTGAGGGGAAATAGTTCTTAAAAACAAACCTGTTTAAGCGTATTTCAGCTTCTATAGTAGTTAAAATGCTGTTTAGCTTGACTCGATTTTGGCGGTTATCAATTAAAAGTGTTTGTTCACGACATCGAATGCCTTGATAAGTGAAATCAAAAAATAATTTTCCACTGCGAGCTCTAATGCTAGCCATGACAAATACCTCCCCTGGCCATTGGAACAAGCACTTGAACAGACTTAGGTTTTTTAAATAGTTCCCTTTCTATTTCCTCCCAAATATAAAAAATCTTACGACCACCAAAAGGTTTAATGTAATGAACCCCCTCAATGAAAACATTATCTTTCAATGTATGGTTGATATATGGTGCACTAAACTTTATTCTTTGAGAAAGTTCTTTAGCATTGAGTAACGTTTGTTCCATAGTAGCTCCAAATGTTCTTAATGTGTTCGTTGTGTTCTATGTAAGAACATTTAAGCATTTGTTTTTCGTTCCTGCAAGGAACATTTTGGTGTTTTTACATCATTTAAGGGTGAATAAAATTGATTAGGTTTAAAATCAAAGAGTTAATAGCAGAAAAAGAATTTAAAGAAAGAAGGAAGATTACCCTTCAAGAGGTTGCTGACTCCGCTAGCGTAAATAGAACCGCATTATCTAAGATGATAAATCCAAGTTATGAGTATTCAACAACGACAAAAGCGATTGATTCTTTATGCCAATACTTTGGTTGTAAAGTTGAGGATGTCATTGATTATGTTGAGGAATAATTAAATCTTCATAGTAAAATTAATTGTTTAATGTAAGATTATTTACAATTCCTTTTTATGAGTACCCATGGATGCATATTCTTCTAACTTGGCTAGGTACAAAAGACCTAGATAACATGCTTAACGATGAACATGCCGCAATCAGTTCAATTGCGACTAAATCAAAGTAAGCTTTTGATAAAATCGTAATACTATCCAACAAAGACGAAGAAAAATGGGGGCATTTTGAACATCACAAGCGAGTTCCGGTGGAAAAGTACGACTAGGATCGATCACGAAAAATGGCAGCTCAGAACTACGCGTTTTACTCATCCATGGTTCCAGAGCCGTTGGCCGATTTGCGAGCAAACGTGATGATAGACTTGGACGGTGGTTTAATGCGCTTGCGTTAAGGCAAGGTCGACACAAAGCCGTTGTCGCATTGGCTAATAAAATAGCGCGTATAGGATGGCGGATCCTCACGAGTAACAATAATTTCGACGTTAATAAAGCGTTTGCGTAAGACGTTAAGTATCACCTAAAAGTTTACATGCACTGATGAATAAACGGTCAACCGTACCTATTAGAGCCTGACTTGACCAAGGCATTAAATGCCGATGTACTGATAAGGTAATAGGTTTCGGATTTACATCATGGCGCGGGTAAAAAGCCTATTTAGACGCCGAATATATGGTAGTGAACCAATCATTCAAAAGTGTTGTAAAAGCTGAGGCGTCCATATATGGTCAAGTTCATAAAAATGTATATGTAACTAAAAATTAGACTCAAGCAGAAAATATGTTATGAGTAACTAATTTATTTCCATTTCTAAGTTATACAGATAGCTACTGCTACTTTGGATTATTATTCCCGAATTCAGATAATAACTCGATACTTTTTGTGTTTACGCTTTTATCTAAGTTTATGGCTAATGATAAATAAACAATTTAGCTTCTAACGAAATTGAATCTGTCAACTAACACTTGCGTGCCTTACTATAATGATATTTAGGGGTGTTTGGGCGATTTCTGGAGATATCGATTAAACTTCATTAGTGTATTTTTGATTGCAACAAGCACCTTATTTTATCAGGTGCTTGTAGTTTTTATTATTTCGCTTAACTTTTCATTAATCCCTTATTAGATACATCTATTAATTCAACTGTACCATCTTCTTTGATTTCGGCAATTTGACCACGTGGTTCTTTCATGAAAAACAAGGTGATAAAGCCAACCATAGCTGTTGCGGATATTACTAGAAAAAATGATTTATAATCAACGAACGATAAAATAGTTAGAAAGGTTACTGCGCCAACATTACCATATGCGCCAGTCATTCCCGCTATTTGTCCTGTTAATCTTCTTTTAATTAATGGTACTACAGCAAATACGGCACCTTCACCAGATTGAACAAAGAAAGAGCAACCCATTGCCGTTACAACCGCTAACCATAGCGGCCAATTACTGTTGACTTGGCCCATTAAAAAGTAACCTATAGCTAAACCAGCAGTCAATATGAGTAATGTAGATTTTCGCCCGAATCTATCAGAGAACCATCCACCCGCAGGGCGTGACATTAGATTCATGAATGCATAAGCTCCTGCGACCATACCTGCTAAGACAGGATCTAGTGAGAAGGTGTCTAAAAAAAACAGCGGCAACATTGATACAACCGCAAGCTCTGAACCAAAATTGGTAAAATATAAAATATCGAGTACAGCGACCTGTTTAAAGCTATATCTGTGTATTTCAGGAACATCTTCGCTGAAAATATGTTTATTAACACTCCATACCTTATATACTTCGAATAGGTAAAGCAGTAACAAACCCGCGTAGATAAAGTAGGTTGCCAGGTTGCTGATCAGGTTAACGCCTTGAGGAGACAATTTCCATGTTAAGAGTGAGAGGGCTGCATACATTGGTATTTTCATAACTAATAGCAAATAAAAATCACCTATTGAAGTAACTTCCATAGCCACTGAGCTTTTGGGGCGAAAATAGGTCGACCCTTTCGGTGTATTGGTTACATTGAAGTAGTAGATAAAACCAAATAGCAAACTAATTAAGCCGGTGATCCCGATGGCGTAGCGCCAACCATCTTCTCCACCAAATAAGAGTGCAATTGAAGGTAAAGTGAAAGCTGCTGCAGCAGAACCAAAATTCCCCCAGCCACCATAAATCCCTTCTGCCGTTCCCAGTTCGTTATGTGGAAACCATTCAGATACCATCCTAATGCCAATGACAAACCCTGCACCTATAAAGCCAAGTAAGAATCTAGCTATAGCTGCTTGAATAAAATTATCTGCTAACGCAAACATAAAACAAGGAATTGAACAAAAGATTAGCAAGGCAGAATAAACAATTTTAGGACCATATTTATCCGTTAACATTCCAATAATTACCCGAGCGGGAATTGTTAGGGCGACATTTAAAATTAATAACGTTTTAATTTGATCCGTCGTTAATCCAAGCGACTCTTTAACAGCCATTAACATGGGCGCGAAGTTAAACCAGACCAAAAATGTAATAAAAAATGCCATCCAACTAAGATGTAAAACTTTCATCTTGTCTTTGAAAGTAAAAAGGTTAAATTTTTCAGTAGCCATTTCAAACTCCAATAATGCTGAGATAAATTATTTTGGCTGATTCATCAATAAAAAAGTTGATGTATGTCATTTAATTCAAGAACATTATTTTAGCCTTAAGAATCACCTACTCACTTTTAAAATTTATTATGCTGTAGAAAGGTTTGTGCTGCTGATTTTGTATCCACAAGTGAGTATGTTGTTTTTGGTGTTTGATGTAAGTTGACTTTAAAGGAATAGATCAGAGATAAATTATTAAAATGTTTTAGGTATTTTTATTGAAATTATAAAAAATGAATTCAACATAATTTCTTTGATATCTTGTCCTATACTGGACCTTAAGCATTAAGTCCTGCATAAATCCCATCTAACGTGATGTCTTTCCTAGATTTTCTTTGTTATGACTTTTTTGCATTTATTGTTATATAGCAGACCGCCCAGTCTATCTTTTCTGTTATTTCTGACCAAGACCGATGACAGATACATTCAAAAATCGGCAGCAGCCAAACGTCCACATTCTTTGCTGCTTTGAACAGCGAAACTGAGGGCATGATGCGCATCGCGGTACTGCGTCTGATGATAAGTGCCAGCAGGCTGGCCCATACGAGACCGTCAACTATCGCTTTCTGCGCGGTGACAAATTTCTGCCAGTTTGTATGTGATTTCAACTCTTTGAACAGCAACTCAACCTGCCAGCGGCAGCGGTAAATTGCCATAATGTCATCGGCTGAGTAAGACTCTGCCGGTAAGTTGGTTAGGCAGATGCAAAATCTCTTTTCTTCTGCAAACCAACGCCTTATCACTCGACATTCCTGTGTTCCTCGGCAGACCTTTAGGTCAAGCACTTCTGAGCGATTGGTACGACGCGTGATGTCTTTAAGCTTCATTCCTGCAAGCTTAGGCAGCACCCGACCCTTGCCATTTCTAGCTTCAACAATCCTTGGGTTGAGTGACTTTGCCCCTCGAAAAAGATAGAAACCATTATGGCGTTCCACATCGGCAAAATAATCAAAATCAGGATAGCCCGCATCAGCCAGAAGCAGTTTGTTTTTCATCCTAAAGGCCTTGGGGAGATAGGTTCTTTCTGAAGCGGTATCAGCACTTATCGCCATTGCCACCGGGTTAAATGTGCGCAATGACATAGTCATATGACACTCTATCGCGGCAGGATTTCGCTTAAAACGGCTTGGGTACACGTCTGCTAACGCCTTGTGGACATGAAAAGAACTGCCGTCCTGAAGCAAGATATCATCAAAGCAAGACAACCTCTTCGGGAGTAAAGCGCATTGTTGGCGCGCAAATTGGGCGATAGCCAACTGAACCAGTTGCTTCATAAAATCAGCAAAGGCTGCTTTACGGAGCTGGTTATGAAAAGGCTTATAAGCCACATTATCTGTTTCTGTCAGACACATACCATTAAACTGACGATATAAGTCAGCAATGGCATGGCAGTTACCTTTGCTCAACGCAGAGACCAAACACGGAACCAGTTGTTCAGGAAGAACAGCGCGATTTCGCTGTATAAACCCAGTGCGCTTAGCCATTTTTTGAAGGATGTCTACATTGAAGAATTGCATAAACTGCTTTTTTAAGGTGATAATTGTCATCGGCTTTATTTATTGGTCATGTTGATTTGTTTGGCGACAATTATCAGATCATAAATAAGGCCTTTTTTCTATTTAAAATATAGGTTTATAGCTAAAGATCCTGTCTATGGATATCTTGTAAAAGAGAAGTCGAGCATTTGGTGTTTGATATTCAAAATGCTCTTGTACTAAAAGTACATGGTATAAAATAAGCGTAATAAATTATTCTAGTTTCATAAAATCATAAAGTTGCTTATTTAGTTTGTACCGAATTAAGATAATAACTGTGACACTCTTAATTGAGGCATAGAAGAAGCCGACTGCTGAAGGTGGTAGGCTTTATCTCACCAAAGAAAAAGAGTGTCACTATGAGTTATCAGCTGTTGACTAAGGGAAAATATCAGATGTCAGTCCTGTTAGACCAACCAATGGCCAAAATTATTAACGTATCTTGATGATGGTGATATTAGCATCGACAACAATGTTACCGAACGAGATATTCGCCCGTTCACAACGGTGCGTAAAAACTGGATGTTCTCAACGTCAGTCAATGGCGCACATGCCAGTGCGAACTTATACAGTTTAGTGATGACCTGTCGCGCCAATGATATCAGTCCATATTATTACTTCAGACACTTGTTTACCGAGTTACCCAAGCGTCTTTCTACCGACGATTTGACCGATTTAATGCCGTGGAATGTTGATTTGAGCAATTTGCATTAACGTTTCACAGCTTCATTTACCGCTTACTTATTGGCAAGGAATAAGCGTCAAAGCGGCAAATTATATCGCCATTTACGGCAAGGCCATAAGCGTTATCGCCGAGGTAAAAAAGAGAAAACGCCAGCGATTAAAAATGGCACCGCTTTTGAGTCTAGAACTGCCTTTGTTGATACCCGTGAACGTGTCTGTGATTGGGAAATTGATACCGTATTAGGGAAGAATGGGACAGGTTCAATCGTGACCATTTTAGAGCGCAAAACCCGTTTTTCTTTAATAAAGATAATGGCGTCAAAATCTTCTGAAAATGTGGCTAAAGCGACTATCTAATTATTGATGCCCTATAAGCAATATGTGCACACTATAAGTGCCGATAATGGTCGAGAGTTTGCTAACCACTAAATCATAGCCAATACACTAGACACAGCGTTTTACTTTACACATCCGAATAGTTCTTGGGAACGTGGTGCTAATGAAAATGCCAACGGCTTATTAAGGTAATATGTAAAAAAGGGACTGACTTAAGGACTGAAAGCGATGAGATTATCTTGTTTGCGCAAAACAGGATTAACAATCGTCCTAAGAAATGCCTTAAGTTTAAGCAGCCTGCTGTTGTGTTTAAACAATTAGCTGCTTAATTTGGTGAGTATCGCACTTCTGAGTTGAATTCGGGGTTATTTAATGGCTTATTTTTAAGATAATCATTGCCAAAGCACTTTGTAAATCTGTTTTTGCACATTGGCTATTTTGACGCTTTTGTAAGTTCATAGTATTAGTTAACTCAAAATGATATGTAGCTTTAATATTATGCTGATTTAAGCATGATGCGGCACAATTTAATGGGCAGCCATCAATCGCAATGATAGGCCTACCTGATTTAGCCAATTTAACCAAAGGCCGTACATGTCCTCCTACACCGGAAATACAAGACATTTCAGCAATGCCCAAAACATTTAGTTCGATGGCCAAATTATTGGCTAATTGTGCAACATTAGAGCAACCAGAACATGAATACACTAAGGGTAAATCACCATTATTAATTATCTGACTCATAGATTATCATCCTCTAGGAAATTATATTTTTTTGCTTCTGCAATTCGTTTTTGGTGGGTTTCTGCTTGAATAGCCATATACATTGCCATCATGCAAAGGGCTAAAATGCCATATAGCACCATAAAGCTAGCGCTATAAATACCGATTAGATCGACGGATAAACCAAACAAAATAGGTAAGCTACATCCACCTAAAGCTCCAATTGCTGCTACAACGCCACCTACAACGCCAATATTGTTTGGGTATTGATCGTGAATCACTTTAAACACACTGGCTCGGCCAAAACCCTGCGCCACACCAATAATGAATAGTAAGCCGGTAAACACCCAAACATTAATTGAAACAGTTAAGTGAACATCTTGATTTACGCCATGTATTGTCATGGTTGTGGGAGGGTAGCTTAAAAAAAACAAACACACTAAACAGACCCAAAAAACACTCCAATTGACAGTTCTTCCACCGTATTTATCGGCGAACCAGCCGCCAAGCGCTCTGACAACAGAGGATGTGGCGACAAAGAATAAAGTAAAGGCCATGGCTTGCTTTATGTTAAGCTGATAAGCTTGCATGTAATAATAAGGCAGCCACATTAATAATGCCAAAAAAGAGCCAAAAACAAAGTAATAGTAAAGTCCTAAAGCCCAAACGTGCAGGTTTTTCATCGTACTGATAATGTTGCTAATACCAGTGCCTGCCCTAGGGTGAGTCTTGGCGGTTAATTGTTGAACTTGCTCTGAAGGATTAGGAGCTAACCAGAAGAATAACCAGGCAATAATCACTAATCCTACGGCGTAAACGGGGCCAAGATATGACCAGCCCCAAAGCTCAATGATTATAGGGGCAAACACCAAATTAATTGCCGCTCCAGCATTACCTACACCGAATACCCCCATTATTGTGCCTTGGATTTTTCGGGAAAAAAAATCATTAATATAATTAATCCCAAAGGTGAACGAGCTGCCACTTAGCCCTATCCATAGTCCAACTAATAGCAAGTTGGTGTAATCCGTTGCCAATGGCAACAATACTAATGGCGGTATACAAAGTAGCATTTGCAAACTGAATAACTTTTTAGCATTAAATTGACCAACCAGTAATCCCGCAGGAATGCGACTAAGTGCACCGGTAAGCATAGGTGAGGCGAGCAATACCCCCAATTGAGTCAGTGAAAATCCAAGCTGTTCGGTAAAGGGGATCACTGCAGCAGCATATAAAGTCCATACTGAAAAGTTGGCCGCAAAAGCTAACGTCGCAAACAATAAAGCTCGCCAAGCTTTAGAATGTTGATTTGCCATGACTCTCCCATATGCCAGCAATTACTCCCTCTGAGTTTAACTAAGTTATGACGTGTTTGATCACACTACTCTTTAATATCCAGTGAGATTTTTTTTGGCGATTATACTTGCCCATCATTAGGTATTAATTTAGTTATGCTGTTGTTAATACAGCAGGAAAAAATAAGGTGTTCAGTTGAAGGTTGAGTAGTTTGGCATTGTTTCTGCTAACCGTTATACCGCTTCAACAGCTCAAACACCATATCGATATTTGAACAAGTCGGTTATGGTTATCATTATTTTTATAAATCTATATAAAAGGTTTATTTATGGCAGTTAGTGAGTTTGACATTGACGTTGCATTTGAATCCCATGCGGGGGTTAAGGGCATTAACGAAGATGCCACAGAACTGTTATTGCCTGAAGAGTCCTATTTACAGCAAGTAAAAGGGTATGCTTTTATTGTTGCTGATGGGGTCAGCTCTGCAGAAGCGGGGCGTGAAGCGAGTCATATCGCAGTTGAACGTTTTTTAGTTGAGTACTATCAAACACCAGATACTTGGTCAGTGGGTAAAAGCGGAGAACAAGTATTATCCGCCATTAACCTGCGTTTATTTCGTAAAAGTCATCAGTATAAAAATGACCATAAAGGGTATCTTACAACCCTTAGCGCGTTAGTGTTAAAAGGGCATAAAGGCTATTTTTTTCATGTAGGTGATAGCAGAATCTACCTCCTTCGAGACAATAAGCTTACGCAGTTAACGCAGGATCATTGTGCCAGTATTGAAAAAGATAAAACATTTCTCACCCGCGCTGTGGGGATGGATAATAAATTACACATTGATTTCAGCAGCTTTGTGTTACAACAACAGGACCGTTTTTTACTGTGCTCAGATGGCGTGCATGACTTTATTGCAGAAAATGAACTCACCCGGCTATTAGGTCTACCGCTACCCATGAGCCAAATTTGTAAGCAGCTTATTGAGGCAGCAGAAAAAGGCAATAGCGATGACAACATGAGTTGTTTAGTTCTGCATATCAAATCCTTACAGCAACAGCACATAGATGATTTAAATGTCGAGCTTACTCGCTTACCTTTTCCGCCAATTTTAAAGGCGGGAATGAAGCTGGATGGATATCGAATTATAAGTGAAGTATTTGCATCAAGCAGAAGCCATTTATACCTAGTGGAAGACATGGAAACTCAAGAACAGTTTGCCATGAAAGTCCCTTCGAAAAACTTTATTGATGATATTCATTATATCGACCGATTTATACGTGAACAGTGGATTGGTAGCCGTATCGAATCAGAATATGTGGTTAAAATTATTCAACACAATCGTCCCAGAACTGGGCTGTATTATCTGATGGAGTGGCTACCTGGCATCAGCTTAGATAAATGGCTTGATCTGCATTTCCCTATTTCACCTAAAAGAGCGATTGAGCTGGTGAAAAAAATAGCATTAGCACTGGATGCATTTCATCAACATGATGCAGTTCATCAGGATATAAAGCCGGCCAACATTATGATTCTAGATCAGGATAGGGTGAAAATTGTCGATTTTGGCTCAGTATTTGTTGCCGGTGTTGCTGAACTTTACAGCCCTATTGAATACCAAGGTATACTCGGTACAGCAAGCTATTCTGATCCTAATTACTTACAAGGTAAAAACCCAGGAATACAAGGTGATATTTATAGCCTAGCTACCCTGTGTTATGAGATTTTTACTCATTGTCTACCCTATGGTAAACAGGTGGAAGATTGCCAAAACATGAGGGACTACGACAAGTTACGTTATATATCAGCAGCCAACATTAATCCCATTATTCCAATATGGTTTGATAAAGCATTAGAAAAAGGGGTTAAATTTGATTTAAACGAGCGTTATAACACGGTCGCGGAATTTATGACGGATTTGACCCAGCCTAATCCTGTTTTTTTAAAACCTGAACCCGAAGTTAAGCAATCTAATAGCCTATTTTTTTGGAAGTTAGTCAGTGGTTTCTGGTTTGTAACATTGATGGTTGTTATCTATCTATTCAGCCAAACCAGCTGATTTGTGAAGGTCGTTAGTATTTATCAAGGAGGCACTACAATGCAGGGATTAATGACCAATTACTTTTCAGCCACACATGATAAGCAAAGCCTATTATTTTATTATGCCAAAAGTCTGATAACAAAAAATATGACTCAGGCACAACAGGTATTCTATCGGGTAAAGACTGATTTAATGTTTTTTATTAGATGGGAAGAAGCTGTGTTGCTGCCACTATTTGAAGATAAAAATAGCCCACTATTTGAAACCTATCCCACTTATTCATTACTGCTAGAATTACAGCACAGTAAAATATTAATGGAGCATATCGACCAAGGGTTTTTACAACTTATCCAGCCTTTACAAGCACCAAGCAATAAGGCTAAACTCGCGATTAATTCAAAAATAGATGCTTTATTAGAGATTTTTGATGAGCTAGAGGACTTACTCCTGCAGCTGAATATCAAGAAAGAGAGTATTTTTTTTCCGACAATCGACGAAGCACTGCCCAAAGACGACATTGCAAAATTATTTTTGACTATGATAAATTTTGACACTTCTTGCCAGTGATACTTAATGATTACTGGCAAGGCGCGGGCGGTTAAGTCGTAACTGACATGGGTTAACTGCGCATCATTTCAATGACATTTTCTTGCCTGTCTAGCACAACGTACATAGCTGTATTTTCGCCATTCTCAATGTCACTTGCCATGCGCTTTAGCCCACCATCTAACGCTTCTTTATCTACTTCAGCAAACATACTGGTGACAAAAATAAACTCCCACTCTGGATTAATATTATCTGCTTCACTGCATAGGTCTGCAAAGTTGGTTAGTTCAGCGGGCAGTTTATCTACACACATAACCGGCATCATATGGCCCTTGTTTTCGTCTTTATTTGTGCCTTTTTCTGACTGTTCATATTCCGCTTTGGCAAACAAAAATAATAGCTTTACAGGTTCACCCTGGTAGCTTGCCATGGTAATTAACTCTTTTAATGCGCTCATAGTATTACTCTAATATAAATATCTGTTTTAATATGAATTCTCTCAGGCTTATTCGTAAGTACAAGCCTGAGAAACGTCGACTTTATGGGTTATAAAACTCACCATCTTTACGCAGATAAAACCACCAATTAACTAATAGACATACGGCATAAAATACAGCGAAACCAATTAATGCAATATCAGGAGTCCCAGATTTTATTTGCTGACCAAACACCATGGGAATGTAAAAAGCACCATAAGCAGCAACTGCCGACGTCCAACCTAGTACTGGTCCAGCTTGTTCTTTTGGAAACACCATTGCGATGGTTCTGAACGTGGAGCCGTTACCTATTCCGGTGGCGGCAAATAACACTAAAAAGATGATAAAGAAAGGCATAAAGAATTCTTCAGGTGTTGCCGAGGTGTAAGCCTGCTTCATATAATATGCTGCGCCTAAGCTTGAAACCACCATTATGGCCGAACACACTTGTGTTACTAAGGCGCCACCAAACTTATCCGCAATCCAGCCGCCCACTGGACGGATTAACGCTCCAATAAAAGGTGCCATCCACGCATACATTAATGCACTGGGTCCATTAGGATTAACGATGTTGTGGGTCATTTGGCCGTCTACAAGCACATGCTGAAAACCAAAAATAACTTTAATCGCTAATGGAAAAGCAGCAGAAAAGCCAATGAAAGAACCAAATGTCATGGTGTAAATAACACTCATCACCCAAGTGTGTTTGTTATTAAAAATTTGATATTGCTTTGATAAGCTATCGCCTATCGCACCAGGCAACATTTTTAAGCAAAATACTGTCGTGGCGACGACTAATACTAAAACCAATTCTTTAGGGATCCCCCAGCCTGAACCATTTGCCGATTCAGGTAGTATGAGCCATAATCCGGCAGCCGCGGTGACAAGTCCAATGCTTAACATGATGCTGATCATCGCGATAGCACTCAACGGAGAACCGACATCGGGTGACACTTCTTTGGTGCGAATGTTATCCATACCAAACCAAGTCGCAAAAAATAATGGCACTAATATGAGCAGCCATAAATAGCCGCCATTTTGGATCCAAGTATCAGACCCAGCAGGCACTTTACCGATTAAACTTCCAGATGGACTGATTAACGTAACCGGGTCGCCACCAAAGGCACCAAAAATACCGTAGGTCATAAATAGCGGTATTAAAATTTGCATCGAGGTTACGCCAAAGTTACCCAAGCCTGCATTTAATCCTAGTGCTAATCCTTGTTGGCTTTTAGGGTAGAAATAACTGATGTTAGACATTGAAGAAGCAAAATTACCGCCACCAAAACCAGACAATAGTGCAAGAAGTTGATATTGCCATAATGGAGTATCAGGATTTTGTAATGCTACCCCAGTAAAGAATGCCGGAATAAGTAATAAAGATGTGGTAAAGAAAATTGTGTTTCTACCACCACAAAAACGAATGAAGAAACTGCTGGGAATGCGTAAAGTCGCTCCTGATAATCCCGCTATTGCGGTTAATGTAAATAGTTCATCAGAGGTGAAATTAAAACCCGCATTCATCATTTGTACGGTTAGAATTCCCCAATATAGCCATACAGCAAAACCACATAACAAGCTGGGTATTGAAATCCACAGATTTCGCCGAGCAATTGATTTACCGCTGGTTTGCCAGAATTGCTCGTTTTCTGGTTCCCATCTGTTTATATCTGTCATTTTACTCATCCACGTGTATGAAATTCAGCATAACTATGGTGAGAGTTAGCCATCGAAACAATGCACATTCGTGGGTAAGTTTGAGTGGCTTGATTGTAAAATCCAATGCCTATTAATGAGTATTTTTTATTTTATAGTGTTGTTTTTATTGCCTATATATTATTTTTATTTGAGATGCCTTAAGTATTTTTGATTCAGTTGGCCTAACAAACATTCTCTCTTGCTTATGATGTAAATCAACTTTTGTTTCATCAATGTTACTTACTATGGTCTGGGTTTTATTTTATAAGCAGCGAAGGGCTACAAAATGAACATGGATACAGCGACTATATTATTGATTGATGATCACCCACTATTACGTAAAGGCTTAACACAATTGATTGCTTTAGAAGACGGCTTAGAAGTAGTGGGGGAGGCAGATAACGGCACTAAAGGTATTGAACTTGCTAGGGAGTTAGACCCTGATTTAATTATTTTAGATTTAAATATGCATGGTTTAGATGGGCTCGAGACTCTACGTATCTTGCGTGCTGAAGGCGTAACATCGCGAATTATTATGTTAACGGTTTCTGACAATGATGAAGATGTTATCCAAGCGATCAGCTTTGGCGCAGACGGATACTTGTTAAAAGATATGGACCCTGTGTTGATCCTAGAAAAAATTAAACAGGCGGTTAGCGGGGAAATGGTGATATCAGATAAGCTGGCCACCATTCTGGCAAAGGCGATTCGTAAGCCTGACGTGTCACAAAAGGCGTTATTGTTAAATTCACTAACGAGTCGCGAATTTGAAATATTGAAGCAAATAGCCAAAGGGTTAACCAATAAATTAATCGCCAGAGAGCTCGACATTACCGATGGTACTGTGAAAGTTCATGTTAAGCATCTACTTAAAAAACTAGGAATGCGTTCCCGTGTTGAAGCCGCTGTATGGATGTTACATCAACAAAAGTAGTACTTTAAATAAATAGTATTGATTTTAATTTACAAAATTAGGATCGCAACCATTATCTATCTTACTGTTTAAAATAAAAAACATACATATGATAGTTCTTTAAGACTTTCTTAATAAACTATCAATGTGGTTTAAGAGATTCTTAATGATTGTAATAAAAAAGGTTGAATTAATGTTTAAATTTAAAAATCTGTATAAATAAGTTAACTGGTTTTAAATATTAGATAAGCCTATTAGGATTTAGGGGCGAAAACGCGAACGTTTCCAAACACTTTACTTGTATATTTTTACAACTACATTTGTTTGTTCAGTAATTTATTGTTCCATGATTTTCTAGTGGTACTTAAATGCCGAACATTCATAAACATGCCGGCATCAATCGCTTGTTATTTACCGCATAGGCTATTGTTCTAAATATTCCTTTACAGCGTATGAGTTTGTGCCGGTGACTGGTGATAATAACGTAAATCGTGTTCCGTTCGACGTCCTTGACTGAAGGCTGAGACGCGCTTTAAATAACCAATAACACGGGTGCCATAATCAATATTTTTTGAACCGCAATGGTGGCAATATTGCTGAGTTTGTTTATCTATATGCTGGCATTCGTTACAGATAGTAATTTTCACATTGACACAAAAATAATTACACCCTGTACGCGCAGCGACATTATATAAATTAAGATAATTTTTTACTGATAACTTTTCATCTAAATTTAAATGTAATGCTGAGCCCCCATCTAAGTAGCGGGTCATTTTTTCACCGTGCATAATAAATTTATCAAGATAATTAATGTTAGTGTCTTCTACCGGATAAAAGTAACTGTTATAGCAACTTCGATTAACAAAGTAGCCTGCCTTTCTATCCCAAGCCGCATTCTTTATACCTAAGTTTTCTGCTGGAACAAACTCAGTATTAAATTTGTAGCCAAATTTTTGAGTAGCTTCTCGGTTAGCCCTATAAATAATCTGTAATTGTTGGTCGACAAAGGTTTGGTAATCATTATTAGTGTTAGCCTCTAGACCTAAGGATTCAGCAGCTTCTACCATGCCATTAATACCAATCGTCATAAATTGTTTATCCAGAGAGATAAACCCTGCGGTATAGACTGGTAACATACCATTGGTCAATTGTTCTTCCATTAGTTTACGATAGGAAATTTGATATTGATGAATCTTTTCAACTTCGATTTTAAGATCGCGTTTATCTTGGATTAAGCGATTCATATTAATAGTGATAACATTAATTGAACCCGTAGCGACGCCACCAGCACCTAAGCTGTAAGAGAATGTGTGATCGCTTATTTCATTACGTAAACGACAGCATGAGGCTAAAGAGTCAGCATTTTTAGATTGATAAATAAAAAATGCACCGCCTTCGCTCATATTTTTGGCACAAACATGAGCAAACTCAGTATCTTTAACTTTATCATCAGCGGTTAACATTGCCGCGGTGATCACTGGAAAAGTTAAAATGGCTTTATTCCGTTCTTGATTAAACCAATCTAGAAAAAAGACTTGTAACTGTTTTAAAGAGTGCCAATCTGGATGGGTAAAGTCAGGAAATACAAATTGCCCAAACATGGCCTCAAAATAATATTGATCATAAAGAGAGATATTCCAAAATACACTTTGGTATCCTCTTGCTGCTGCAGGTTGATTTAACGCATACACAACGTGTTGCAGGTGGTTCTCTATTGCGTGTTTATGCTCGGTGAGATAATCATCTCCAAAATCTTTACGGGCAAAGTAATCGAAATACATTAAAAATTCGACAGTCGCAATTGCACCAGCAAATTGCGCGCTGATAGCAAATACTAAATTAACAAAGCTGCCACAAAAAGACTCTAAGTGTTTTGGCGCTTGTGATTCGCCGCCTAATTGAGTTAATCCGCTGAGTAAAAATGGGTACATTGAAATAGAAGCACAATAGGGTTTTAAACTGGTTTCATCATGAACGTAAATTTCATGTTCTGTTATTTGTCTCTCGTATTCTTTCGCTAAATCTACACCATATAATTCAGTTATTTTTTGTTTTACTAATTCACGATTAATATCAATAAAATAATCTTTCATTAACTCGGTTTCTAAGGTGGCAATGTTCTTATGGGTCACATTCGCATTCGCATCTAAATGCGAAGCATCAGCTGCATTATTGGATTGTTGATATTGCTTAATGAAAGCTAATTTTTTTTGTAATTGCTGTGGGTTAAGAGATGGCATGGTGATGTTCCCTAAATTTAAAGTTGAGTAGATTTCCCGTTGCTAATTCAATAAAGCGTTGATTGGTTTTCTCCTTTTCTAATCCTCCTTGATTTGGTCGCCAAGCCCCCGTTTTGAGGTAATCCAACTGTGCAATCAGATGCCGTGACACCTTATTTTTTCCAGTGTAAAGACAGGTTTTAAGACCGTGTTTTTTTGCGAGTGATAACTTGTCGTGTAATGCAGGAGAGTTCCATTCGCCACCAAAAAATAAAACACAACTCACCAGACCCTGATAGCGTATTAAATAATGTTGAAAACTATCATTATTTAACTGAGTACCCGTTTCTGAATCCCATGTATCTTGGCTATGGCACCCTTGGCAACGTAGTGGGCAACCGGTGATGGTAAATGCTAACGACACCTCATCAGGAACCTCTTGAAAACAGATCTGTGGTGCAAGGCTATTGAATTCCAACTTAACCATATATTGTGCCTAATTATATTATTTGTACTATATATTGTGTTTTTATAATATCGAGATAGATAAATAAAAGTTTGATCAAGATCAAGCTATTGAGGATTATTGCGATGGGATTAATCTAGGGAGAATGAGGTTGTTAACACAGATGAATGACTGTAAATGATTGCTTATTTAAGTTGTACTCACCTTACAGCAAGAGCATGAATGCATAATTTTCACTCAATTGAGTACACCCCGCTAAAAATATAACTTCAAGATAGTCGGTATCCACAGCAGCCAAATGATGACTCAACTAAAAAAGTTGTTTACTTGGCAATTATGCAAGCATCTAAGAAGTGGACGATGCCGATAAGAAACTGGAAACCAGCACTAAATCGCTTTACTATCGAATTTGAAGATAGAAAAGCAGACAACAGTTTACGCCTAATACTGACGGCTCTGTTTGTGTCAAACTTTATTATATTTGCTCCAATGTGCCGTAAACCAGCAATATTCCCTGCACCGACACCTCGATGTATCCGGGAGTTTTCTTCCCGCATAGCGGTGTCTAATACCCAGTGCAGTTTACTTTAAATCCCCCTGAGGCCCTCGTGCCGTTTTACCAAATAGTAGAGCAGAACTGATCTAATAGCAGCATTCCAATGATGCTTTTTGACCATCACTTTGATAGTTTATCGCCATACCAATCGTTTTTAAACCAGCCCAGCCAGGGGGAACCTCGGTGACATCTACCCCATCCAGTACATGCAATTCCCGATCATCAACGCGACCATGTCTTTTTCCTTAAGTCAGTTTTCATAGGTTTTTGAGCACATTTACTATTATCTATATGGCTTGTGACAAAGTACTGTGTGGCGTAAAAATAAGCTCTACTTCAGTCCCTCCCCCTAATCTATCCCTCACATTTAACTCACCATTCAATTGTTTTGCCCGCTCTTGCATAATCGCCATACCGTAGTGGTTAAGTTTAGCGGTATTAGTGATGCCAATACCGTCATCTGCTACAGTTAACACGACTTTGCTAACTTCGGGTTGTGTTATGTTTATCCAAACGTGTTCTCCATGACTATGGTGTATCGTGTTTTGACAAGCTTCACGGGCAATTTGCAGTAAATGAATCTCTTCCATAGGGGAGAGTGGAACTTGTTGAATGGCAAAATTTAGACTGAAATGCATTTCACTTTGTTCAGTCAGTAATTCTAAAGTTTTATTTAATGCTGGATGTAGCCCTTCATCGAGGACTTTTAATCTGAATGTTGTCAGCAGCTCCCTTAATTGGCGATAAGCGGCATCCAGTCCCAATCTTAATTCATCAATAATTGGTTGCTGTTGTTCATATTGTTGTCTTTGTTGGCTAAAATCTAAACGGGTAACTTGAATTTTTAAATAAGATAATGCCTGCGCCAAAGAGTCATGTAGCTCCCTTGCTATTACGGTGCGTTCTTGCAGTAATGCGATACGCCTTTCTTTGTTATGTTGATCTGCTAAATTCAATGATAAAGCGACTTGGTCGGCCACCGACTGAATCAACTGATTTTGCCAACTATGCTGGCTCATGTTTAAGTTATTGGTAACTACTAACACTCCATAATTAATGTCATTATAAACGAGCGGATAAAGTGTATCTTTGGGTTCAGCTATATTGATAAATACTGCATCTCCATGGCACTTATTGCAGTTTTTTGTAGCGCATAGATGACTAGCCAATTGATGGTTCTGCACTTGTAAATAAGGGTTATTCCCTTCGGCTGTCATCAAACATAGTTCAATGTTATCAATGCTAATTAATTCAGCCAGCTCATCGAGTAGTTTTTGATAATCAATTTTATGCTCTTGTTTCTCTAACATAGTTCTTACTGTAGTAAATAAAAATAACAGTGCTTTATTGTTTCTTTTTAATTCTTGAGTTTGTTCCTTTACCCTTTTTTCAAGTTGACCATACATGGTCGCTATCGCATCGCAAGTATGGTTAAGAGTCGCGGCAAGCAAAGCGAGTTCATCGTCACCTTTTACATGTACTCTTTGGGTAAAGTCACCTTTACCTATGGCATGGGCTGCTTTAGTGAGTTGTGCCATTGGAATTTGCACCCATAACTTCATTAAATAAAGAATTAATAAGCCTAAAATAAGCGTGATAAATACCGCCACCAGTTGAATGGTTCTCAGTAATACAATTCTATGTTCTGCATTCTGCTGTAGTAGGTTGACAATTTGATCTGCCAATGAAGTCTGGGTTGCGAGGTATTGTGTTAATGCGGGGTCACCAGAGGTAAGGTTTGGCTTAACCTCCTGATACCAAAATGCCGTTAATTCTTTTAGTAAAGAGGTAACTTCGGGTGATTGTCTTAGTTTATTAAAAATAGGCGAGTTGAGCTTATCTTCAAATAATAAAATTGTTTGGTTGGCCTCATAGGTTAGGCCCGCGTTGGTATAAAAACCCAGTTGATAGGTTTGCATTCTAAGCGAACCGCTAATATTGATTGCGTAGGCGTCGATATCGGCTTGTTCAGTAATCCAATAAGACGCAAACATTGTCATTATAGCAATGGCGATGATGCTAGTTAACGACATAGTGATGTAGAACATCACCGAACCAAGAAAATGTTTTTTCATCTAATTACCCACAAAGAATTCATTACTAGATAATTGTATTTCTATCTAGTCATAACAGGTTACGCCCACCAGTATTGCTGCTGAAAATAGCCATACTCCACACTACCCATAATAGGGTATTTATCTGTTATACATCACATTTTTGACTGATTTTGACGTGATCTGGGTCAAATTAAAGTCTGCTTTGTAATCATATATTACAGTCTATCGCTGAGCATAATACAAACTTGTTTTGGCATAAGTAAAAAGAGTAATAGGCCAACTACCGAGCAGGTGAGGAGATGTAAACATGAGCCATTTCTTAAATAAAATGCGCTTCTTTAAGACTAATAAGCAATCGTTTTCCAATGAGCACGGCGTGACTACTGATGAAAGTCGTGAGTGGGAAGATGGATATCGACGTCGTTGGCAGCATGATAAAATTGTGCGCTCTACCCATGGCGTTAACTGTACTGGCTCGTGTAGCTGGAAAATATACGTGAAAGACGGTTTAGTCACCTGGGAAACCCAACAAACCGATTACCCTAGAACTCGTCCTGATTTGCCAAATCATGAACCTCGAGGTTGTCCACGCGGTGCGAGTTACTCTTGGTATATCTATAGTGCTAACCGCTTAAAATATCCAAAAGTACGTCAAGCCTTACTCAAACTGTGGCGTGAAGCCAAAATCCAGTTTAGCGATCCAGTTGATGCATGGGCTTCAATCGTTAATGACCCTGTTAAAGCTAAAAGCTATAAAACAAAACGCGGATTAGGTGGTTTTATTCGTTCTGAATGGGATGAAGTAAACGAAATTATTGCCGCGTCAAACATCTACACCGCCAAAGAATATGGCCCTGACCGTATTATGGGGTTCTCGCCCATTCCGGCCATGAGCATGGTGAGCTACGCTGCCGGTTCGCGTTACTTGTCGCTTATTGGTGGTAACTGTTTAAGTTTCTATGATTGGTACTGTGATTTACCGCCTTCGTCACCTCAAGTCTGGGGCGAGCAAACGGATGTTCCTGAGTCTGCCGATTGGTATAACTCTAATTACATTATTGCTTGGGGCTCTAACGTACCTCAAACTCGTACCCCTGATGCTCACTTCTTTACAGAAGTGCGTTACAAAGGTACTAAAACAGTTGTTATCACTTCAGATTACTCTGAATGTTCAAAATTATCTGATATTTGGTTAGCACCCAAACAGGGTACAGATGCTGCACTTGCGATGGCTTTTGGACATGTCATTTTAAAAGAATTCCACATTGATAAACCAAGTGAATACTTCGCTGAGTACGTGCGAAGTTACACCGATATGCCAATGCTAGTTAGGCTCGATGAAAATGACACAGGCTTAGTTCAAGGTGCATTTTTACGCGCATCAGATTTAGCTGACAATCTAGGTCAAGATAATAATCCAGAATGGAAAACCATTGCACTTGATGAAAATACAGGCGAACTAATTTCACCTACAGGATCAATTGGTTATCGTTGGGGAGAAAAAGGCAAATGGAACATTGAGCAGCGAAATGGTGGCTCAGGCGAAAAGCATAAGTTTGCGCTAAGTTTGAAGCAGCATGGCGACAGTGTTGTAGATGTTCAATTCCCCTATTTTGGCAGTAAAGCCCACGAGCTAGGTTACTTCCAACATACTGAACATGACGAAATTCAGATCCGTAAAGTACCTGTTAAAAATGTGATGCTAAAAGATGGCTCTAGCATTTTTGTTGCCAGCGTATTTGATTTAATGATTGCCCATTATGGTGTTGATAATGGTCTTGGTGATGACAATACCGCGAAGTCTTTTCATGATGACGTGCCTTATACACCGGGTTGGCAACAACAAATAACCGGCGTAGATGCAGATCATGTGATTCAAGTTGCCCGTGAGTTTGCTGATAATGCTCATAAAACCAATGGTCGTAGCATGGTGATTGTTGGAGCAGGGTTAAACCACTGGTACAACATGGACATGAACTATCGTGGCCTAATCAATATGTTAATGATGTGTGGTTGTGTTGGTCAATCAGGTGGCGGTTGGGCACATTATGTTGGTCAAGAAAAGCTCCGTCCACAATGTGGTTGGTTACCTTTGGCCTTTGGTTCAGATTGGCAAAAACCACCACGTCAAATGAACGGTACCTCATTTTTCTACAACCATTCTGATCAATGGCGTTATGAAAAACTTGAAATGACTGAAGTGTTATCGCCATTGGCAGATAAAAGTAAGTGGACAGCATCGGTGCTTGATTACAACACCCGTGCAGAACGTATGGGCTGGTTGCCATCGGCTCCACAGTTCAACACTAATCCACTGGAATTATGTAAAGCAGCGGTGAAAGCCGGTATGTCACCTAAAGATTATACCGTGCAGCAGTTAAAATCAGGTGATATGCAATTTGCCTGTTTAGACCCTGATAATCCTAAAAACTTCCCACATAACATGTTTATTTGGCGTTCAAACTTGCTCGGTTCATCAGGAAAGGGCCATGAGTACATGTTGCGACATTTCCTCGGCACAAAACATGGCCTACAGGGTAAAGACTTAGGCGAAAGCGGTGATAAAAAGCCTGAAGATGTGGTCTGGCATGACAAAGCACCAGAAGGCAAAGTTGATTTGTGGGTAACATTAGATTTTCGTATGTCAACGACCTGTTTGTACTCTGACATCGTTTTACCTACCGCTACTTGGTATGAAAAAGACGATATGAATACCTCAGACATGCATCCCTTTATTCATCCTTTATCTAAAGCGGTTGACCCTGTTTGGGAGTCTCGCTCTGACTGGGACATCTTTAAAGGTCTTGCAAAAACATTCTCAACCCTATGCGTTGGTCATTTAGGTATCGAGCAAGATCTTGTTTCTGTGCCGTTAATGCATGATACACCATCGGAATTAGCTCAGCCTGATGGCGTTAAAATGTGGTGGAAGGGCGAGTGTGATCTTATTCCGGGTAAAACTGCTCCTAACTTTGTAGTAGTTGAACGTGATTATCCAAATACCTATAACCGCTTTACTTCGCTTGGGCCATTGTTAGAAAGCCAAGGCAATGGTGGTAAAGGTATTAACTGGAATACTGAAAAAGAAGTTGCATTCCTCGGTGAGTTAAACTACTTGCACACGACGGAAGGCCCACAGAAAGGTCGACCCAAAATTGAGTCATCTATTGATGCGGCAGAAGTGATTTTAAGTCTAGCACCAGAAACAAATGGTCAAGTTGCTGTTAAAGCGTGGGCGGCGTTGAGTGAGTTTACTGGTCTTGATCACAGTCATTTAGCTAAACCTAAAGAAGAAGAGAAAATCCGTTTTCGCGATATTCAAGCACAACCGCGTAAAATTATTAGTTCACCTACTTGGTCTGGTCTTGAAGATGAACATGTGTCTTACAACGCTGGTTATACCAACGTGCATGAGTTTATCCCTTGGCGTACTGTGACGGGACGTCAGCAGTTCTATCAAGATCATCAATGGATGCGTGATTTTGGTGAAACCTTTGTAAGCTATAAGCCACCTGTAAACTTAAAAACCACTCAACCAATGTTGGGTAAAAAACCAAATGGAAATAAAGAAATTGTCTTGAACTGGATCACGCCACACCAAAAGTGGGGTATTCACTCAACCTATTCTGACAATTTACTGATGCTCACCTTAAGCCGTGGTGGCCCAATTGTGTGGCTAAGCGAAATCGACGCCAAAGATGCCGGCATTAAAGATAACGACTGGATTGAAGTTTTTAACGTAAACGGCGCTATCGCCTGTCGTGCAGTTGTATCACAACGTGTACCACAGGGTATGAGTATGATGTATCACGCCCAAGAGCGAATAGTTAACACTCCCGGTGCTGAAACAACAGGTACCCGAGGTGGTATTCACAACTCAGTAACGCGTGCAGTGATGAAACCAACCCATATGATTGGCGGTTATGCACAGCAGTCATACGGTTTTAACTATTACGGTACCGTGGGTTGTAACCGAGATGAATTCGTTATTGTCCGCAAGATGGACAATGTTGACTGGTTAGACGAAGAGTAGGTCGAGGATAAAATTATGAAAGTACGTGCACAAATTGGCATGGTGTTAAACCTAGATAAATGTATCGGCTGCCACACTTGCTCTATTACTTGTAAGAACGTTTGGACCAGTCGCGAAGGTGTTGAATACGCTTGGTTCAATAATGTAGAAACCAAGCCCGGTATTGGTTATCCCAAAGAATGGGAAAACCAAGATAAATACAATGGTGGTTGGAAACGCAACAAAAATGGTTCTTTAGAGCCTCGTCAAGGCAATCGACGTAGGTTGTTAGCCAATATTTTTGCTAACCCTGATTTACCTGAAATTGATGACTATTACGAGCCATTCGATTTTGATTATCAGCATTTGCACAATGCACCTGAAAGTAAGCATCAGCCAGTAGCGCGTCCTCGTTCTTTGATTACTGGTCAACGCATGGAGAAAATTAATTGGGGTCCTAACTGGGAAGAAATTCTTGGCACCGAATTCTCTGAGCGCAAAAAAGATAAAAATTTTGATGAAGTTGTGCAAAAAGACATATACGGCCAGTTTGAAAAAACCTTCATGATGTATTTGCCACGCTTGTGTGAGCACTGCATTAATCCTGCTTGTGTGGCCAGTTGTCCATCAGGGGCAATCTACAAACGTGAAGAAGACGGTATTGTATTGATTGACCAAGATAAATGTCGTGGCTGGCGGATGTGTGTGTCAGGTTGTCCATATAAAAAGATTTACTACAATTGGAAATCAGGCAAATCAGAGAAATGTATCTTCTGTTTCCCCCGTATTGAAGCCGGGCAACCAACCGTATGCGCAGAAACCTGTGTAGGCCGTATTCGCTACTTAGGCGTGCTTTTATATGATGCCGACAGAGTGGAAGAAGTGGCAAGCGTACCTAATGAGCACGATTTATATCCAGCTCAATTAAGTTTGTTCCTTGACCCAAGCGATCCTGAAGTGATTGCCGCAGCAAAATCCGAAGGTATCCCTGAACATTGGTTAGAGTCAGCACGTCAATCGCCAGTGTATAAAATGGCAGTAGATTGGAAAGTCGCACTGCCATTACACCCTGAATATCGCACCTTGCCAATGGTGTGGTATGTCCCACCTTTATCGCCTATTCAAAGTGCGGTTAAAGCGGGTCACATTGGCATGAATGGCGTGATCCCTGACTTAAAATCTCAGCGTATTCCAATGCGTTATTTAGCTAACTTACTTACCGCAGGTGATGAACGTCCTGTTATTCATGCTCTAGAGCGAATGATAGCGATGCGTGCTTTTAAACGTGCTCAGCAAGTTGAAGGGGTAGAAGACTTAGCCGTACTTAAGCAAGTAGGTTTAACTGTAAACCAAGTTGAAGAAATGTACCGCTATATGGCGATTGCTAATTATGAAGATCGCTTTGTTATCCCAACAAGTCATAAAGCCTATGCCGCTAATGCTTACGACATGAAAAACGGTTGTGGATTTAGCTTTGGTAATGGTTGTAGCGATGGTGGCAATAGCGTGAATTTGTTTGGCAATAAAAAACAAACTGTTCGCCAAATTATTCCAGTAGAAATTAAGTAAGGAGTAGAACATGCAAGTATTGAGTGTGATATCTCATCTACTGGATTACCCCAAACAGGAGATGATCTCAGCATGTGATGAACTAATTGACGTAGTACAACAAAGCCCACTAAATCAAGAACATCAAACCGCTGTGATTGGCTTTATAGAGCAACGTTTTGCTGGTGATTTGATGGACTGGCAGGCCGAATATGACGGTTTATTTGAACGTGGCCGTGCGCTTGGTTTGTGGTTATTTGAACATATTCATGGCGAAAGCCGTGATCGTGGTCAGGCAATGGTTGATTTAGTCGGTCAATATAAACAGGCGGGATTAGAGCTTGATCAGAAGGAATTACCTGATTATGTTCCATTATTTCTTGAGTTTTTATCAAGCCAGGGTGATGACAACGCAAGGGCGGGTTTGCAAGAAGTTGAACATATTATCGCCCTATTATTTTGTCGCTTAGAAAAGCGTCAAAGTGACTATGCGGTGTTGCTTGATGCCTTGCTTCATATAGCGCAAAACCAGGTAGATTTGGCGCCGATTCGGGCGCAACTCGTTAATGAAAAACGCGATGATACCAAACAAGCAATTGATAAAGAATGGGAAGAAGAAGCGGTAACCTTTGGTGCCCCTGATGCAGAAAACTGCCCAAGCTCTGTTAATCGTCCAAGTGAAAGTCAACGAAAAGATCAGTTTGTGCCAGTCACCTGGACTGGTTTTGACAAACGCGCCAGTTAGGAGTAAACCATGAGTTATTTAAACACGCTGTTTTTTGGCATTTACCCTTATATTGCCATAGCTATTTTTATCGTTGGCTCTATCGTCCGTTACGACAGAGAGCAATATACGTGGAAAACAGGTTCAAGCCAGTTACTTGAAGGCAAGGAGTTAAAAAGAGGAAGTCGTGCTTTTCACATTGGTATCATCGCTATTTTACTGGGTCATTTTGTTGGCTTATTAACGCCAGCAGAAGTATGGCATCTGTTCGGGATAGAAGCGAGCGATAAGCAGTTAATTGCAATGGGTGCAGGTGGATTGTTTGGTTTAATCTGCTTGTATGGATTAACGATTCTAATAAAACGACGTTTGTATAACCCAAGGGTTAGAGCGACAAGCAGCAATATGGATATCGCTATTTTGTTGGTGCTTTATGTACAACTTGTATTGGGACTAATTTCAATCATAGTTTCATTAGGTCATCTTGATGGCTCAGAAATGTTATTGCTAATGAGCTGGGCTCAAAATGTGGTGACATTTGACGTAGCTGAAGCAACCGCGGCTATCGCAAATGTGAATATTATCTTTAAACTTCATATATTTTTAGGTATGAGTTTGTTTGTGTTGTTCCCATTCAGCCGTTTAGTGCATATCGCCAGTGTGCCAGTTCAATACTTAACCCGTAACTATCAAATCGTTCGTGTGAAACGTTAATGATATATATTGCCCTGAGCCAGTCTCAGGGCATTTATCACTACTGAGGATACCTTATGATCAGCGTTAATCTAGAGCCTATCTCTGAACAAGACATATTGAGTGAGATGCAGTACCATCCAGCAGAAGATCATCGTTCTGCCATGATAAGCGCAGCACAAAGCTTGATTATTGGAAAATTATTATTCCAACGAGCCAACGAATTAGACATTACAAAAAAGGATGATGTGACTGAGTATCAAGACGAGAAAGCTTACCATGATGCATTACTCGAACAGCTAGTTAACCAAGATATTCAATTCCCTCATGCAACAGCAGCAGAATGTTTTCAGTATTACCAAGCTAATTTATCCAAGTTTTCAACATCACCGTTAATTGCGGCAAAACACATTCTATTACCGGCTCCTACAGATAATGTTACTGCCAGACTCGAGGCTAAGACTCTTGCTGATGCCATTATTAATCAATTACAGCAAGGTGAAAGCTTTAGCGAGTTAGCTTTAGCGCATTCTAAGTGTGACTCGTCAAAACACGGCGGTGCTTTAGGTCAATTGAGTAAAGGCCAAACCGTGGCAGAGTTTGAGCGCCAAGTGTTTGCTGCTAATGAAGGGTTAATAAGCCATGCGGTAGAGTCGCGTTATGGGTTTCATGTGGTGTTTGTTGACATGAAAGTGGCTGGTAATCAATTACCTTTTGAATTTGTTGAGCAACGTATTACCACTTATTTAAATGAAAAAGTGAAACGCAAAGCCATAGCACAATACATTAGGCATCTAATTAGTCAAGCTAAGATTGATGGCTTTGATTTTAATGTTGATGCCAGTCCGCTGATGCAGTAAAAGTCAGTAGTAAGAGCTACTATAAAGGTTATCGCAGTCGTTAATGGGGTGGTCGATTAAGCCAACCCCATTTTCAATGAATAGCGTTCAACTCAAACTAATGTTGTTTACTGCACACGATAGCAAGTAGCTTTTGTTGTTCAGTATGAGCTTGCCCCAAAGGTAATGCTAGGCCAATGGTGCGTTTAAGCGAAATGTCAGCGAGTGGTCTACAAACAATATTTTTATCCTCTAAAATAGCAGGTATTGCAGGAACTAAAGCAATACCTAAACCTGCTGCCACAAGACCAACCGCATATTCTACCGTTTGAATACGCGCCCTTATTTGCAATTTAACTCCTTCCATATCCAACAATTGCTGCAAACTGGTGAGAGCCTCACAGGGAGCGCGGTGAATAAAGGGCTGCTGCTGTAAATCGATTAATTCGATGGACGATTTCAAGCTTAAACTTAACGATGGTGGTATCGCCAATAAAAAAGTGTCGTGCCAAATGGGCTGAAAGTTTTCATGTGTGGTGATATCGCGAGTGCTAACTATTCTGGCATTGGCATATTCTGTTGGCTCCACCAAAGTCAGATCCATATCAGGACAAGCTGCGGTGAAATCTTTTAACAGCATGCTCATTCGTCGTACACCCAGAGAGCGGATCAAACCAAGCTTAAACGGCACTTGAATTTCAGGTTTGCTGAATAAAGCCTGAATGGCTTTAGACTCGTTAAGTAGGCGTTTAGCCAAAGGATACAAACGTGTACCAGCATCGGTAGGACTGACTCCTTTTCCGTGGCGCAGGAATAGCTGAGTGTTAAGCTCGGCCTCTAATGAGGCGATAGCCGCCGAAATGGATGGCTGGGAAATATAGCAATGCTTGGCTGCACCACTAATACTGCCTTTTTCAATGACAGAGACAAAATAATTCAAGGCTCTGAGGTTCATTTTACCTGCTCGCGGCGCATAGCTAAAAGCTATAGGTGTTAAAGGAAAAGAATATTTTTCCTAAGATAGTATTAGGCTTATATTAAGTCAAATTTAAAGCAGTATTTATTATCAATGTTTAACTGTTCAGCAGCCTAATCAACTATGTGTCTTATCAATCATAGATGAAGGGGCTGTTAGCCAACTAATGAAAGGAAAACTCATGTCCCGCGTGAAATTTGATTGGCAAGACCCATTACAATTTGACAGCCTGTTAACTGAAGAAGAGCGAATGATCCGCGGTATGGTACATGACTACGCTCAAGATAATTTAATGAGCCGAGTGTTAATGGCCAACCGTCATGAACATTTTGATCGTGAAATAATGCCCGAGCTTGGTGGTTTAGGTTTATTAGGTGCTACCTTGCCTGAGCAATATGGCGGCAGCGGTGCAAACTATGTTAGCTACGGTCTAGTTGCCCGTGAAATCGAACGCGTTGATAGCGGTTATCGCTCGGCCATGAGTGTGCAGTCATCCTTAGTGATGCATCCCATTTATGAATATGGCAGCGAAGTGCAGCGGATGAAATATTTACCTAAGCTGGCTAGCGGTGAATGGGTAGGCTGTTTTGGTTTGACTGAACCTGATGTGGGCTCTGATCCTGGCGGCATGAAAACTCGCGCCACCCGAATTGACGGCGGTTATCGTCTTGTTGGCGCTAAAATGTGGATCACCAACTCGCCGATTGCCGATGTGTTTGTGGTGTGGGCCAAGCTTGACGGTGACATTCGCGGCTTTGTGCTAGAAAAAGGCATGAAGGGCCTGAGCGCACCTAAGATTGAAGGTAAGTTTTCGCTTCGCGCCTCTATCACAGGTGAAATCGTGATGGACAATGTCGAAGTTGGCGAAGATGCTCTATTGCCTAATGTGTCGGGTTTAAAAGGCCCGTTTGGCTGCTTGAACAAGGCCCGCTATGGCATAGCCTGGGGAGCCCTTGGTGCCGCTGAATTTTGCTGGCATGCGGCGCGTCAATACAGTCTAGACCGAATTCAGTTCAATCGCCCATTGGCAGCCACTCAGCTTATTCAGAAAAAACTGGCCGACATGCAAACTGACATCACCATGGGGCTATTTGCCTGCTTACAAGCGGGCCGCCTAATGGACAATAATGCTTTGCCTGTGGAAGCGATTTCCATGATCAAGCGTAACTCCTGCGGCAAAGCCCTAGATATCGCCCGTATGGCCCGTGACATGCACGGCGGCAACGGTATCAGTGATGAGTTTCATGTTATTCGCCATGTGATGAATCTTGAAGCGGTTAACACCTATGAAGGCACCCATGACATTCACGCGCTGATTTTAGGTCGTGCCCAAACAGGACTTCAAGCCTTCGGCTAACATCAACATCCACTTTACTCCTTAAGTCACTTAACTATTTTAGTATAAGTGACATTACTTAATGTATTGCAGCCCAGCCTGTAAGGACTTGTGCTGTTTGAGTAACACGAATTAAGTCATAAGATGAGATTCAATAACGCAGTGTAAAGGTGGCTTTTCACTGACGGTGACGGCAATGGAAGACAGAGCGATAGCCTTAGAAAGGCTGTTTATAAACAGGGTATTACAGCAAGATTTTGAAGAAATAGGCGAGGGCTGGGATCACAAAAAACTGGGCTTGTCTGATGCAGATTTTTTGGGCATGTTTGAATCCCAATTAAAGAGTCGCCTATTAGATTTAGAATCCCGGCGTATGCGCGCCCGTAATCAAGGTTTTTATACTATTGGCAGTTCGGGGCACGAAGGTAATGCTGCCTACGGTATGGCAACGCGTCCAACGGACATGGCCTTTCTACATTATCGCAGCGCCGCCTTTATGATAGAGCGCGGCCGCCATGTCAGTGGTGAAACTCAGCTGTGGGACATGCTACTGTCTTTTGCCGCATCCAGCGATGACCCTATTTCAGGCGGCCGTCATAAAGTATTGGGCAGCAAAACACTGTTTATTCCGCCACAGACCTCCACCATAGCCTCTCATTTACCCAAAGCCGTTGGCGCCGCCTTAAGTATTCCACTGACAGATAGAATCGGTATTGACGCTAAGATGCCCTGTGACAGTATCGTTATTTGTAATTTTGGTGATGCCTCGGCCAACCATGCCAGTGCCCAAACTGCCATTAATGCTGCCTGTTGGACCGCCTATCAGCAGGTGCCATTGCCGTTGATATTTGTTTGTGAAGACAATGGCATAGGTATATCTACCCGTACGCCTAAAGGCTGGATCAACGCTAACTTTAGCCTGCGTCCAGGGCTTAAATATTTCTATTGCGATGGCCGTGATTTGCTAGACACCTATCGTGTTTCTAAGCAGGCCGCCGACTTCGCTAGGCGTTATCGCAAGCCGGTATTTTTGCATGTGCGCACAGTGCGCCTTATGGGCCACGCCGGCAGCGACGCCGAAATCGCCTACATGAAAAGAGACTATATTTTACAAAACGAAGCCCAAGATCCCTTGCTGGTTACGGCTCAGCAGATCATTGAAGCTAAGTTGTTAACCCCCCAAGGTGTAATTGACCTCTACCACGAGCTAAAAGCGCGCATCACTGCCATCGCCATGCAGGTAATACACAGGCCAAAGTTGCAAACCGCGGAGCAAGCAATGGCCTCTATTGTGCCGCCTAATCTGCTACCAGAGCAAGTGCCAACCACACCATTGAGTGAAGACGACTACAAGGCCTTAATGATTGCCGATAAGCTTTCGCTCGATAAACCCGTGCACATGGGCAAGTTGATTAACCTGACCCTCACAGAGTTAATGGCAAGGCATAGCAATATTGTGGTGTGCGGCGAAGATGTAGGTAAAAAGGGTGGCGTGTACCATGTGACATCGCGCTTAGTGGAACGCTTTGGACCAAATAGGGTAATTAATACTTTATTAGATGAAACCTCTATTTTAGGGCTTGCCATCGGCATGGCCCACAATGGTATTCTGCCAATCCCAGAGATCCAATTTCTAGCCTATGTGCATAACGCCGAAGATCAAATACGCGGCGAAGCGGCCACCTTACCGTTCTTTTCTAATGGTCAATTCACTAACCCTATGGTTATCCGCATTGCAGGTCTAGCTTATCAAAAAGGTTTTGGTGGACACTTTCATAATGACAATTCCTTCACCCTGTTTAGGGATATTCCCGGCCTTATCTTGGCCTCTCCCTCAAATGGTGAGGATGCCATGGCCATGCTTCGAGAATGCGTGCGCTTAGCTCAGGAAGAGCAGCGTATAGTGGTATTTTTGGAACCGATAGCCTTGTATATGACTAGAGACTTGCACGAGGTTGGCGATAATCTTTGGGCAGGGATATATGTCAGTCAAACTCAGGCCACAAGGCTTGCCTTTGGCGAATTGGGTAAATACGGCGAAGGTAAAGATCTGTGCATCATAAGTTATGCCAATGGATATTACTTGAGTCGTCAGGCAGAGAAAATCCTCGCTGAGCAAGGGATCAAGACCACAGTGGTTGATTTACGATACTTAGCGCCATTAAATCACGCTGCCATTGCCCAGTATGCTGGCGAGTGTGAGCATGTGCTGATTGTCGATGAGTGTCGTCGCAGTGGCTCGGTAAGTGAGGCGATTATGGCAAGCTTGCATGAAATATTAGGCGAGGCTTGCCCTAAAATAGCCCGTATCACAGCTGAGGATTGTTTTATTCCCTTAGCTGATGCAGCAACTTTACCTTTGCCAACGCGAGACTCGATTGTTACAGCGGCGCTAAGCTTGGTTAAGTCATCAATAATAAAATTAGCGACTATTTAAGGAATTTCTACAGTGAGCCAAGTTGATCATAATCAGTTAGCAAACAAGGTGAATATATCCAAGCAAAGAGTGCTAGTGGTAGCACCAGGGCGTGGCTGTTATAACAAAGACGAGTTAGGTTATTTACAGCGCTTTCATACGGATAAAAAAGACTTTATAGCTAGTATAGATACATATAGAAAAAGCCTTAATCAGCAAGGCATTACTCAGCTAGATGGCCAAGCTAAGTATTCCTTTAAGTTGCATACTACGGGGGAAAACGCCTCGGCGCTGATTTACGCTTGCGCTATGAGTGATTTTAAGGACATAGATCGAGAACAGTATGAGATAGTTGCTGTGACAGGCAACTCCATGGGTTGGTATATAGCCTTAGCGTTAGCGGGGAGCCTGAATGAACAAGGTGCAATTGAAGTAATTAATACTATGGGTTCAATGATGGCCGATGGCTTAATTGGCGGTCAGCTGATTTATCCCGAAATGGACGAGCACTGGCTTCAGGACTGCACTAAAACAATGATTATTGATGACGTCATTGCCAAGGTGAATAATAGCGAAGGCTGTGAGCTATTTAGCTCCATTTATTTAGGGGGATATCGTGTTTTGGCTGGGAATGAAGCAGGTCTAAAACTTGCCGAAATCCTACTGCCCAATATTGACGGCAGATACCCAATGAGGCTTTATAATCACGCTGCATTTCATTCACCTTTACTGCAGCAAATTTCAAACAAGGCTAAAGCACTTTTGCCACAAGAGTTATTTCACCAGCCGCAAATACCTATGATAGATGGCGAGGGCAACATCTGGACTCAGTACAGCACAGATCTTCAAAAACTACATGAGTACACATTAGTGGAGCAAGTATTGGCCCCCTACGATTTTACCGTCGCCATCGCGGTAGGAATAAAAGAATTTGCACCGGACAAAGTGATCATTCTTGGTCCTGGAAATACCTTAGGAGGACCAGTAGCGCAGGCTATAATTAATGTGCAAGGTTTTGACTGGCGTAATAAAGCAGACTTTATTTCAGTTCAAGGAATACTGCCAAGACTACTCGCTATGGGGATAAAAACACAACGAGAATTAGTCATTAAATATTGATAATATTAGTTATCATAAGTGGCTTTGTTGATCAAATCATTTACTAGACAAGGCAGTTCTATAGTTTTTTGATAGTATTAATTGATCTGCTGCCGGATAGGTATACCGAGTCTTATGACTTTTTCATGATCTCCACAGCTAATGCCTCATCGACTTGGTCGCTATAAATTCGCAGACTCAATTTTACTTGACCCCTACATTTATAACGTTACATACTCGTTTCCGAGAGTAAACGTTGACGCTAATCATTATCTTTCTTCTACGGTTTGAATGCATTATTCTTCAAAGCATTCAACGTCCTAGTAAATTTTTAGCTTTGTGTAATAAACAACTAAGTGGGAAAATGCTCCACAGTAGGGGGTATCCTTGATATCGACAGTTTGAGCTCGCTTTTTAATACAGCTGTAATCTGGGGAAGACAAAGGCACACTCTTCTGAGAAGAACGTTGAATTCATGATGCCTTCCTGGCTCATCAACGCAGATGAAACACATCTTTGAGCATTAAAGCTGTTTCTAGAGAAGTATCTCTATACTACAAACCTTGACCTCGGCCACCATGATGCTCGGAACGATACCACGGTTTTATCGCTTGTTCATATATCAAAAAGTGAGTGAAATTCGATTTATTATGGCTTTGTTGTATTCATGCCATTTAGTGATGTGGTGCTTAGATTTTCTCATCTAATATCGATTCCTATTATGTGTTCACAGGTTCAGAACCCAACATGCTTAAAAAGTTTATTTAGGCAACAATGGCATTCAGCTCAAAAATTACTTTTATTAAACAGATCTTTTTAACAATGTTCCCTAACTGGCGTGTCTAAATAAATACACATAAAAACCATTTTTATCAAGTGCTTATATCAATAAAACATTTGCTGTCTATAAAGTGTGACAAATACACTTTTTGAATAATTTTACAAAATTGATCTTGAACAATATTCCATCTCACACTTCCTTTTACTCTGAGCATCATTAATGATTATAGGAATGATTTGTGAATTCATCTATTAAGCAAAATTTTGGTCAAGAGTACCATAATAGCCTGCCACAACTTGGGCACAGTATTGGTCAGATATTACAGTTTTTTGGAGTAAAGCGTGTTTATGGTGTCGGAGGTGACTTTGTTGCCAATTTGATTAATTCACTTGAGCCCTATGTAGATGTATTACCTTCTAGTAATGAGATGCATGCGGGATTTAGTGCCTGTGCACAAGCAGAAGTTACAGGGTTCGGCGTTTGTCTTAGCACTTATACCGTAGGGAGTTTACCTTGTATTTCTGCCGCAGCCCTTGCGCGCACTGAAGGATTACCGGTTATATTTATATCAGGCGCGCCGGGTGAAAATGAAATTGCACAGCATGCACTTCATCATACAATTCATCCCCATACTGCGTGGAATTCAGATCTTAATGCTGCGTTAAATGCATTTAAAGCACTAGGTATACGAGCCGAACGTTTGCAAGGGCAGCGTCATACGGGGCAGCCTAATATCGCCGCGCAGCAATTTTTTGAATTATTGACAGACGCGTATTTAAATCGTCAGCCGGTATATATAGAAATTCCAAGGGATTTAATTTATCGACCGACACAGGTTTTATCGTTGCCGACCACGCTTGAATCTTTACGTGTTCAGCATCTTAACTTGAGTGGTGCAGATTTAATCGCCAATGAAATTCATTACAAGCTTACCCAGGCTAAAGCGCCTTTTATGTTTTTGGGTGAGAAACTTCGTCTTAATTCGGCATTATTAGAGAGGCTTATTAAGTTATGCCATCGACATCACATTTCGTATGGAACTACTTGGTTTGCAAAGGGAATGGTTGATGAAAACGATCCACTTTGCCTTGGTAGTTATAATGGTGTTTTTAGTAACACACCATTTCAGTCATATATAGAGACAGTGGTTGATTATGTACTGGAAATTGGCACAGCTATTTTTCCTTCTGACACCAATAATGCTTTTGGCAGTCAAACCCATTCGATTGATAATCATCAAAATAAAACCATGCTTAAAGGAACCGCACGTTGGGAGCAAGATATACAGGCTGTTGTAGCATTACTAGAGCCTAAACTTGAAGTCCCATTGGCACTTGAGCGAGATAGAAGAATAGAGTTACTGCAAACGCAGATAAGGCCATTACCGAATGGCGTTGACAATAGTTTTACAATAGAGGGCAAAATAAGTTACGCCAATCTGGCGAGTGTTATTAACACGGTGCAAGATAGCTTAGTTTGTCCCTTCATTTTTGTGCCAGAAGTTGGTAATGCTTTTTTTGCTAGTTTTGAATTAAAAACCATTAATAACAAGCTAGGGCGCAGTTTTTTTGCTAACCCTTGGTACGCCGCAATGGGCACCAGTTTACCTTATGCTAGAGCGATTGCGGATGAACTGAAGCAGCAGCAAATTAAACAAACAATTGTGGTAATTACAGGCGATGGTGGATTTAACTTTCAGGCCAATGAGCTCATCAACCTACAGAAGCAGCATGCTGACATTACCATTATATATATGCGCAACAATGTATTTCATTTAGGTAAAGCTGGTGATGCCCCTATTTATGCCTGCAATGATAATGGCTTTGACCCTAAAATGCTGATTCAAGCCTATGGTGGAAAAGGGCATTACTGTGAAACAATTGCTGAGTTTATGGCAACATTAACAATTACCGCTAAAGGTGGAATGCATTTAATTGAAATACCAACCTCAATTGAGCCTGAGCATCAAAGTGATATAAGCAAAAAATTAAATACCTACATTGGTTTTAAAAATGATGATCCAGATGCGAACTTATTATGGCAGGAATTATGTCGACCATAATTTACAACAATGCACTATCTTGGCGTCATATCGTATCTGCTCACCCCGCAGTATTGAGTGGTGAGTGTTGATATTCGACCTTGGTTAAAAAATCCTCAAAAATTCAGTAAATGAATCACTTAGACATTAATTAGTCTTGTTTTATTAACATCACCTTTCGATTATCGTTATCCAATTAACAACGTGCATGTTGTTAATTGGACTTCTCCACTATTTGCATAACAAAAAATGCAATCTTAACTTCTTTAATATCAATTAGTTACATAGTTGGCTTGAGGATTGCTTTGCAGTGAGTGAAATCTTTTATCAAGGAGTCGTTAATGGCTGAGAAATTTACAAAAAGTATGGCCCGTAATATTTACTATGGCGGCAGCTTTTTCTTTTTGTTGCTGCTACTAGGATTGTCGGTGGACACAGTCCGCCAACTGCCTAAGCGAGAAAATAGAGATGCGCTGACTGAACAAGTGATTGCCGGTAAGGGATTATGGGAAACCAACAATTGTATCGGTTGTCACAGTTTGATGGGTGAGGGGGCTTATTATGCTCCTGAACTTGCTAACGTGTTTGATCGTCGTGGAGCCGGTAACGAGGCTGCATTTAAGAGTTATATGCGTGGATGGATGAATGCCCAGCCTTTGCCCATACCTCATCGCCGTAAGATGCCGCAATTTAATTTAACCGATGAAGAAATCGATAGTTTGGCAGAGTTTCTGATCTGGACATCCAGAATTGATGATAACAATTGGCCACCTAATATCGAAGGTTAAGGAGAGGAGCGAAATATGAAGTATGAATCTCAATTAATTGCAAAACCGTATTTTATTTTTGCGATGATTTTATTTGCTGGCCAAGTGATTTTTGGCTTACTTATGGGGCTGCAATACATTAATGGTGATGCCGGTTTTCCTTACATCCCATTTAATGCCGCCCGAATGGTACACACCAATTTATTAATAGTTTGGATGTTATTTGGTTTTATGGGTGCCAGCTATTTCTTGGTACCGGAAGAAGCGGAAACTGAGCTGTATAGCCCCTTGTTGGCAAAAATAACCTTCTGGGTGTTTGCTTTCGCAGGTATAGCAACCATCTTAGGCTACTTACTTGTCCCTTATGCTGAGTTGGCTAGGATCACCCAAAATGAGCTATTCCCTACTATGGGACGTGAGTTTTTAGAACAACCCACCATCACTAAAATAGGTATCGTATTAGTTTGTTTGTCCTTTGTATTTAATATCGGTATGACGATATTAAGAGGCCGCAAAACGGTGATAAACATGGTACTGCTAACCGGTCTAGTTGGCTTGGCGGTGTTCTATTTATTCTCTTTTTATAATCCTGACAGCTTAACCCTAGATAAATACTTCTGGTGGTTTGTGGTGCATTTATGGGTTGAAGGTGTGTGGGAGCTTATTTTAGGTGCGCTATTAGCCTTCGTGCTCATTAAGGTTACTGGAGTTGATCGCGAGCATATTGAAAAGTGGCTTTATGTCATTATCGCTATGGCACTGATCTCAGGTCTTATTGGTATGGGACACCACTATTTCTGGGTTGGCCCACCACGATACTGGTTATGGATGGGATCGCTATTCTCAGCTTTAGAGCCGGTGCCTTTCTTCATGATGGTGGTATTCGCCTTCAAAGTAGTGAAAGAACGTCGTCGTGATCATGGTAACAAGATAGCCACCACTTGGGCTCAAGGTACTGCTGTTATGGCTTTTTTAGGTGCAGGCGTATGGGGATTCTTACATACCTTAGCACCTGTAAATTACTATACACACGGTTCACAATTAACTGCGGCACACGGTCATCTAGCCTTCTTTGGTGCTTATGCCATGGTAGTGATGTGTATGATTTCTTACTCTATGCCTGTAATGAACGGTCGTCTGCAAGGTAACAGTGCTAGAGCACAAAAAGTCGAGCGCATTAGTTTTTGGTTAATGTGTATCGGCATGCTTGGCATTACCTTTGCGCTTACCGCAGCAGGGATTTGGCAAGTAGCGTTACAACGATTACCTGAAGCAGGTGAAGCGTTAGGCTTTATGGCAACTCAAACCGAGTTAACCCCATTTTATGTGGTACGACTTGGGTTTGCATTAATCTTCACCGCAGGTGTTGTAACGTATTTTACCAGCTTTGTCATCGCTAATAATGATGGTAAAAAACAGCTTAGCGGTAGTCTAATTTAGCTGCGAAAACGATTTAAACGTGTCAATTAAGTAAGGTGATGGGACGGCAGGTTATTGATGGCTGTCCCATTTTAATGCTTGAGAAGGTGAGCTAGTTTTTGCCAGCTGGGTAAGTGCCCACCCTTTTACTTGGCTGGATTTTATTGATTAGTATCAGCGTTTTTAATCTCACATAACATAAACGATTCACTATTTAATTATCGAGGTAAAAATGGAAGAAGTCGTTGGCAAAATATGGGACAAATGGATAACATCCCAAGTGACTACTGACCATGTTGATACCAAGGTTCATTTCAGTGAATTACAATCACAGTTGTTAATTTATTACCGTGCAATGGGCGGCGATGGCGCAAAAAGTATTGAAATGGCTGAAAAGCGTGAGCTTAATATTCATCGCAGCACAATGCAAAAAATTGCTGGCAGCCATAAGCAATTCTATGTAAGTTGGCAGGATGAGCGCAGCCTTAGATTACCGCCTTATATCGCCTTATTTACCGATAAAAATCTTAATCAGTCGCTATATTTTTGGCTCACGGCATTAGCAGCCCAACTAGATAAACAGCGCCGCAGTGCTCAGCTAAACACTCATGATACCAATAACCATGATGCAAATAATAGCGGCTCTGTACTTAATCAAAATGATTGGTTTAATGACAATCAGCAGGCCACTTGTCATTTAATAACTGAATATGCGGGCCTAAGACGACTTTACAGTACCTTAGCGCACGAAGTACTGCGTCTGCGCAGTATCGAAATTGACGCATCCCTTAAAAAACAACCAACCTCTTCACTAAGTCACCATTTATTTAAAGGCGATTTTTTCAATAAAGATAATGACTTAGAGCAAGCAGAGAAAGCCATTGCCACAGTGCTTAAAATTCCTGGGGTCATTAATCAATATCCCCCTTGCAGTAAAGACGTGCTGCCTGTGCCTTTATGGCTTTATCCGCCAATAGATGTACAAGGTCAAGGGGCTAATTTTGACCCTATGGACGAAAAAAATAATCAGAAAAACAGCAAACGAAAACCGGGCGAACTGCAAGAAATTGAGCAACGCAAGAAAGCGCAATACGCAGACGACAATCGTAAAACCGATGGTCTTTTAGTGTTTCAAGCTGAAGCCTTGATGACCTGGACTGAACAGATAAATTTAGATCGCTGCCAAAGCGATGAAGATGATGATGCCGATGTCACTCAAATAGCCAAAGATTTAGATATCATTAGTTTGTCTCGTCACAGAAAAGCCAATGCGGCTCGGATTCGATTCGACTTAGATTTACCCGCAGCCGCTCAAGATGATTTACGTCTTGGCGACGGTATTCTATTACCTGAATGGGACTATAAGCAGCAACGTTTAGTTGACAATGCTTGTGTGCTGCAAACCATGATAAGTGATGATGTTGAGCCGATGGCGTTATCCAGTGAATACCAAAAACTTAGCCAAGATATTCTGGCATTGTTTGCGCACATAGGCTTAACCCCAAATCGTCGAAAAGCCCAGCCAAGTGGTGATGAAATCGATCTTGATGCCTGGATTGATAATTTTGCTTTACCGGTTAAAGACAGCAGTAAACAAGCATTTTATATTGATACTCAGCACCAAAACAGAGATGTGAATTGTCTTATTCTGGCAGACCTATCACTATCTACCGAAGCCTATATTGATGATAAACAAAGGGTCATTGATGTTATTCGTGACAGTTTAATGGTGTTCAGTGAAGCATTGACGCGTCTGGGTGATGACTTTGCTTTGTATGGTTTTTCATCGGTGCGCAGTCAACATGTTCGTTTTCATATTTTTAAAAATTTCGACATGCCCCATAGCGATCATGTGCGTGGCCGCATAGCCCGCATCGAACCTGGTTATTACACCCGTATGGGCGCCGCTATTCGCCAGTCGAGTCAGTTATTGTCGCAGCGCGGCGGAGCGAACAAGGTGTTATTGATCATCACCGACGGTAAACCAAACGATTTAGACCAGTATGAAGGCCGTTACGGTATTGAAGATACTCGCCAAGCGATAGTTGAAGCCAAACTATTAGGTTTAGTCCCCTATTGCGTCACCATAGATAAAAAAGGCCATGATTACTTGCCTTATCTATTTGGCAGTAATGGCTTTGCTATTGTGAGTAACGCCAGTGAGTTACCGCGAGTATTACCTAAAATTTACCTGCATCTTACAGCAGTGCATTAGTCACTTTTAATGTGAGCCTTAAGTTAGCCTAAACTTTATTTAATTTATCCATTTTGCGCGATAAGAGAGCCCGTTATGACCTTAGACACCCGCATTGAAACAGCGACAGAAGCAATGACTAAAAAAGCCAACAGCTGTTACTACCAAGTGCAAGACAACGAAGTCGACATTTTTAACTTTGCCATGGCACACAATTTACCGATCCTTATTAAGGGACCAACCGGCTGTGGCAAAACGCGTTTTGTAGAATATATGGCACAAGAACTTGAGCGCGAATTAGTGACAGTGTCTTGCCATGATGACTTAACCGCTGCCGATTTACTTGGACGTCATTTAGTCAGTTCTGACGGCACATTTTGGCAAGATGGCCCGTTAACTCGTGCGGTGCGTAATGGTGGTATTTGTTACTTAGATGAAATTATTGAGGCGCGTAAAGACACCACTGTAGTCTTGCATTCGTTATCCGATCATCGCCGCGAGCTGTATCTTGAACGCACAGGTGAGGTGATTAAAGCCCATAAAGACTTTATGTTGGTGGTGTCGTATAACCCAGGTTATCAAAATATGATGAAAGGGCTTAAGCCTAGTACCCGTCAGCGTTTTGTGGCGATGTCTTTTGACTATCCAACCCCAGAAAACGAGGCTGATATTCTAGTACATGAAGCGGGGATCAGCCTTGAATTGGCTAAAACCTTGGTCAAATTAGGTGCCGATATTCGCCGTTTAAGTGATATCGATTTAAAAGCCGCGGTATCGACCCGTTTATTGATCTATGCAGCAAAAATGATGTCCAGTGGCTGTCACGCTCAAATGGCCTGTTTGCATTGTATTATCGAGCCATTAACCGATGAAACTGAAACCAATAAAGCGTTATCTACCCTTGTTAATGCCCATTTTTAAGCCGCAATCACGACTGACTCTACGGTTAAAATGATGCCCGAACTTGAACATAAGGCAGAATCTGCATCATTGCTGAGTCTGCAGGAACTTGGTGATCACCAGGTAGATAGTCAAGGTGGCCTAGCTGAACAGAACCCGACGCCAAAAGCGCCGGGTTCATTAGCGGTATGGGTATTTATTTACGCTGAACTGACTGAATTCGGGCTGTTTTTTATCTTATTTTTAGTGGCTAAAGCCTATTTCCCGGCAGACTTTAGCCAAGGCCCACAAAAGCTCAGCACGCTTTCTGGCCTTACTAATACACTGATATTACTTTCAAGCAGTTTATGCGTGGTTAAAGCCATGGCAGCGATTAAGCTTGGCAATACTAAAAGTACAATTAATTGGTTACTGCTCACCATCACTGCAGGCGCCTTGTATTGCGGCGTTAAATATTTGGAGTTCGGCCGTAATGAAGCCTTGGGAATTAGCCCCAGAGATGACTACTTTATTGCCGCTTACTATTACATTGGTTTTAATCATTTATTGCATGTGTTGATAGGCATGGCCACCCTAGGTTTTGTGGCATTATTAACCGCTTTTGGCTTTTATGACGCTAAAAACCATGAGGGATTAGAAAGCGCAGCAACCTATTGGCATATGATTGATATGGTGTGGATTATCATCTTTCCGCTTTTGTACGTACTGCATTAATGCATGTACTGCGCTAAAGCGGTAATGGCTAGAAAAATCGAGTGGATATGACAAATAGATTATTAAAGTCACTTATGCAAAGGTTAAAGTCGCACATTAAGCTACGATTGACTCCAGCACTTAGCGTTAACATTAGCACTCGCATTCGACCTATTTGGGTGTGGGTCATTTTAGTGTTATTAACCCTATTAAGCGCCGCGATTGCCGAAGGGACTTTGATAAAGCCCGCAGTTGAAAATAACATTCAACTCATTGACGTTAAGCAATTAATCCACATAAATCACATCAATCAATTAAGCTTACTGCTGGTATTGGGAATAGTGTTGGCCAAAGGTTCATTAGTCATTGACTACTTTATGGGACTTAAACACACCCAAGGCTGGCCACAACGAATAATGAAAAGCTACCTTGTGCTAGTTCTATTGTTGATTGGCGGATGTTTTATTTTGTATTAATTAATCTCTTCCAAGCTTTATCTTTCATTATCAATTTACTTAGATAACTAATATCTACATGGGTGTATACGTAACGTTTGAGCATTTAATAAAATACTCACCTTAAGATATCAACCCTAATCGCTTGGCTTGGCGGTGCAGATTTCCCCTATCTAATTGTAATTGTCGTGCGGCTTTAGCCCAAACGTGGTTATTGTCCTCAAGACTTTGGCGTATGACGTGGCGTTGAAACTCTGCCACCTTGTCGTTAAAAGACTGACCTTTGTTTAAAAATAGTGAATGAGTATTCTCACTATTATTTAGTTGGTTATCACCATTTGCGTTATCGGTTGCTGTTGCGGATGTTACGACAGAGATAGCCGGCTCTGATTTAACAATGTCTTGATTGGTAAGCCCTTGCTTAAACTGCTCTGACTTTAAAGTCTCTGGCTTTAAAGGTGCTGATGAAGAAAATTGAGCTGCTGATGCGACTGATAAAGAGCTCCTTGGCTGGATGGATACTTGTTTAAATTGTTCACCTGCAAAAGTTAAGTGATGACGTTGAATGATGGTGACACTTTTGCCTTCGGCACTGGCTTTGAGGGCGGCGCGCATCAACACATTTTGTAATTCACGAACGTTACCTGGCCATGAATAAGTTAACAATATTTGCATGGCATCTTCACTTAGGCGCACGGTTTTAGCGCTACTTAAGCCTATTTTGTGTTTTAGGTTGGTGACTATGTTGCCGCACAGGGGCGGAATGTCGCCTTGGCGTTCACGTAGTGGTGGTACATGCAGCGGATAAACACATAACCTATGGTATAAATCTTCACGAAAATGACCTTCACTCACCGCATGAAGTAAATTACGGTTACTGGCAGCTATAATACGCACATCAACATGGATGTTGCGATCTAGCCCCAAACGCTGAATTTCACCATCTTGAATAACCCGCAGCAGTTTTGCCTGTAACTCTAAAGATAATTCACCTACTTCGTCTAAAAACAAGGTGCCCTGGTGGGCTAATTCAAATTTACCCATACGATCTTTAGTCGCACCGGTAAACGCCCCTTTAACATGACCAAACAGCTCACTTTCAGCCAAAGTTTCTGGCAATGCAGCGCAGTTCAATTGTACTAAAGCTTGCTGTTTACGCTTAGATTGGGCGTGCAAAGTACGGGCGACTACTTCCTTCCCAACACCGGTTTCACCACTGATCAACACGCATAAATCGGAATTAGCCACAATGCGAATATCGTCTTTAAGCGACAGCATACAAGGGGTTTCACCAATAAAATCTGACTTCTTTAATGGTTTTTGTTTAAACGAGCTTTCAATATCATTGGCCGAATGACTTTCTTGACGCTCAAGTAGGGTAAGCAAGTTAACGTTACGTATAGTGGCTGCGGCAAGGGCGGCTAAAGTGGCAATGCTGATATCGCTTGTGGTATCAAATGCGCCGACGTTGAGCGAATCTAAGGTGAGTACACCTACTAGTGTATCTTCTACATATAAGCTACAGCCGATACAGGCATGAACATCTAACACGCGTTTGGGATCGATGACTAGGTAACCATCATAGGGATCGGCAAGTTCTGAATCTGCATTAAAACGAATAGGGTGGCGGGAGGCCATAATGGCTTCTAACCTTGGGTGCTCATGGGGCGCAAAGCCCATACCAAGCACTTCAGGTAATAGGCCGTCAACCGCAACAGGTACAAGTTCATTGCCTTGGTATTCTAATAAGGCAACCGCATCACAGGGCATGACTTGATTAACTGCAGTCATAAAGCGTTGATAAAGCGCTTTTTTAGGCAAGCTTTGGCTAAGATCTAATGCAATATCCAGTAAGGTTTGCGCTAACATGACAGGCTCCGTGGGGTAATTGACAACAAAATAGCTATGCCGCGATTTTATGTTGTCAATATATCAACGCCTAAGATTTTGTCCTGCAATAAACCGATAGAGTGTGAACAACTGCACAGTTTTATCGGGTGACTTAATGACTCCTGTATTGGTTCCGCTATGGATTCATACCGTGTCATATTTAAAGGTAAAGAATTAAGGTAAGCAGTAGCGGGATAATAATGGGATAACTTAACGCTAACCAACGCCAGTGTTTAGGCGCGTGACGCATTTCCATAAATGTATCTACAATTTGCACACCTTTAACTATGGTCATTAATACGATGATTAAAATGCCAATAAGCCGCACGCTGGGTCGTATGCTTTCTAAAGACAACGCATTTGAAGACAGTAAAGCTGCGGGGTAATAACTAATAAACGTAGTAAAGCAGGTTAGTCCGACCAAGATAATGGCGGCAACATGTATAGATTTAGTATTACTGACATATGCATTCATAGGGGTATTCCTGTCATTTTTAAGTAAAGTCTTAATGGGCAATATAAATTAAGAAAAAGACTAAAATCCATACTAGGTCGACCATGTGCCAGTAGGTCGCCGCGGCTTCAAAACCTTGATTTTCATTGGTGCTATAAAAGTGTTTACGGCTTTGTTTATACAAATAAAATAAAATTCCACAACCTAATACTACGTGCATAAAGTGGAATGCGGTGATCAAAAAATACAAGGTGAAAAAATCATTAGTAGACAGACTAAAACCGGCATTAACCAGTAAAGAGTACTCATAGCTTTTAGCAATCAAATAGATAAAAGCAAAACATAAGCTGGCAATAATGTGTTTACCTACTTTAGGGTTGTCGCCGCACTTTGCCGCGTCGAGCGCTAGCGCGACAAAATAGCTGCTGATCAATAAACTTATCGTACAAGCAAGTCCTATGCTGATATGTATAATCTCTTGCCCTTGGGCAAACATTTGTGGCTCTAAGCGTTTCATTACCGCAAAACCGATAAAAAATAGCGCAAACACGGTTAACTCCATCATGATGACAAACCACATAGCAATGTCACCGGGTAGCCTAGTCTCGGGTGCTGTAGCGTTTGATACCTGACATGGTTGTTGATATGAGTGATGTGTAGATAAACGAGCCTGTTCATCGATAATGGCAAGTGGCGACATGTATCACCTTCAGAGGTAAACTATTTGAATAGTACAAAGCAACAATCGTGCCTATGTTTAAGAAGTTTTTGTTAAATGGCTATCTATTTGAAAAATAATGGTAATTAATGGGTGTTATTGAGGTTAAATATACAGGCATGTGTTAATTAGACACGGCTCAGGCTGAAAATGGATGAGGCTCGATATTCATAGAGATAATTAACATAAAAACTCACCATAACAGGAGTTTTGTATATTTTAAAGTGTGCTAGCAAATGATGAAATATATAGAATGGCAATGGTAACGTTGTCTATATGAGTTACATACACTGGACCTTAAGCATTAAGGCCTGCAAAAATTCCATCTAACGTTATGTCTTTTATAGATTTTTTGCTGTGACTTTTTTGCGTTTCTTGTTATGTAGCAGACCGCCCAGGCTATCTTTTCTGTTATTTCTGACCAAGCCCGATGACAGATACATTCAAAAATCGGCAGCAGCCAAACGTCCACATTCTTTGCTGCTTTGAACAGCGAAACTGAGGGCATGATGCGCATCGCTGTGCTGCGTCTGATAATAAGTGCCAGCAGGCTGGTCCATACTAGGCCGTCAACTATCGCTTTCTGCGCGGTGGCAAATCTTTGCCAGTTTGTATGTGATTTCAACTCTTTGAACAGCAGCTCAACCTGCCAGCGGCAGCGGTAAATCGCCATAATGTCATCGGCTGAATAAGACTCTGTCGGTAAGTTGGTTAACCAGATGCAAAATCGTTTTTCTTCTGCAAACCAACTTCTTATCACTCGAAATTCCTGCGTCCCTCGCCGAACTTTTAGGTCAAGCACTTCAGAGCGGTTGGTGCGACGCGTGATGTCTTTAAGCTTAGGCAGCCGCCTCCCCTTAACATATCTAGCTTCAACTATTCTTGGGTTTAGTGATTTTTTTCCCCCGAAAAATATAGAAGTCTTACGCTGTTCCACATTGGCAAAATACTTGAATTCAGGATAGCCCGCATCAACCAGAAGCAGTGTATTTTTCATCCTAAAGGCCATGGGAAGATAGGTTCTTTCTGAAGCTGTATCAGCAATTATCGCCATTGCCATCGGGTTAAATATGCGCAATGACATGGTCATATGACACTCAATCGCGGTGGGATTACGCTTAAAGCGGCTTGGGTACACGTCTGCTAACGTCTTGTGGACATGAAAAGAACTACCGTCCTAAAGCAAAATATCATCAAAGTCAGACAACTTCTTCGGTAACAGCGCGCATTATTGGCGCGCAAATTGGGCGATAGCCAACTGAACCAGTTGCTTCATAAAATCGGCAAAGGCTGCTTTGCGGAGCTGATTATGAAAAGGTTTGTAAGCCACATTATCATTTTCTGTCAGGCACATAGCATTAAACTGACGATGTAAGTCAGCAATGGCATGGCAGTTCCCTTTGCTCAACGCAGAGACCTGGCTCGGCACCAGTAACTCAGGTAGAACAGCGCGATTTCGTTGTACAAACCCTGTGCGCTTAGCCATTTTTTGAAGGATGTCTGTATTGAATAATTGCATAAATTGCTTTTTTAAGGTGATAATTGTCACCAACTTTATTTATTGCTCATGTTGATTTGTTTAACGACAATTATCAGATCATAAATAAGGCCTTTTTTCTATATAAAATATAGGTTTATTGCTAAATATCCTGTCTATGATATGAGTTAAGATAAAATACTTTGAGGCTAGGGGGGAACATCACGACACGTTATATGTGTCGATTGGGTTGCTCTCTCATTTACTGAGAATGATTGCTTTTGCTTAGGACGTTGAAGCCTTGTAGTAGCTCAGCTCAGACCTTCTTTTATTGATCTAAACCAAACTACTACTTTCAACCGATACCGAGCAAACATTACAGAGTATAGTTTTCGATGAACAACCTCAACCACTCTCTGAGTCGGTTCCACCCATGTTTTTGCTAACCTTACTCGTGACAATCGAGCTAAATGAAGCTCAGGATGGACGCGTTGCAATGACACCTTCTGTCATCTGTTAACAGAGTTGCCCAAACAATCAAAGTTCGGCTGTTGGTTTGCGAAATTAGAAGAGGACTGTATTGGCAATAAACAAAGTTAACCTCAGATCGGTTTAAGCCATCACAGAAATTGCATTGAAATCAATGTCAGTGATATTAAGTTGTGGCTTACTTTCTTTGATTTTGATATGCGATTAAACCGCTAATCATATTCTACATAAATCCATGCACACTTCAGTCGAGCAAAATATCCAGTGTAGTAATTTTTGAAATCACGATGATGAGACGTATGGAAGAGTATGATAATAGTCATTATTTCACTCATACTCATTCTGCTTGAACGTTCGCGTTTACGTGTGCCATCTGTTAAACACTGTTTTTTCATTGTGGAAATACTCAGATTGATTAGGCTAGGTGTGGATTGCTAGAAGGTAACAGCTTACCAACAATAAAGTGTTAGATAGGGTAAGCTAGTACAATTTATTTTTCTTGGTAGCTCAAAATAAGCAAAAAGTGTAAAAAACTAAACAGGCTTTTATGTCGTTGAACCCGCTGATATCGATTGTTGACCAATGCGATTTCTAAAAAGCCATTACCGTCATGTTTACCTAAAAAGCGTCCTTCACTCTCACTTGCTACTACAAAATTGTTTTCACTAAATCCGTAATCTGTGATGGTTTTTTTCCATCGATATTCAATAGCCTTTGATTGCTCTTTATCTTTAGTTAAATCTGCTCGATGAAACCTGAATTTTAAATGTCTATCTTTTAAGCCCATTAGCTGACAAAAACGAATAAATATTCTTGACACTGTTGAGTCGGGACACCTTAAAGCATAATCCTTTCCAGGTACGGCGTAATTCAATATTTCCATGCTCAACCTGACATTAGATAAGGTTAACGGTTCAACTCCAATACTCTTGTCGAATTTGTTGCAAAGATACATAAAGACTTTACTCGATTTAGCGACGAAAACATCAACTTTGGCAGCATCGTCGGCGTGATGTAATCTTGGAAAGGCTGGTATTAATGGAAGTCGCTTACTCACGCGCGGGTAGTGCTGATGAACTTGCTTAGCATTATTAAGCAGTTGCTGTAATTCTTCTAGGGGAACATTGTAATATTGAGAAGACTCGATAACCGAACTGACTTTTAAAGCGTTCAGTGCTCTAGCCCAAGTCATACTGCTTATCTCACAATTGGGTTTTATTTCTCTGACATAAGTTGAAAATGTAGGAACCGACAAGGATGACGTTAATGGTGCTGGTTGAATCGCTAATTTCGCGTCAGTATCTCTAGTGTAATAATTTAACCTTTCTGCCAAACTTAAGCCCTGTTCAGGTTCTAGCCAAGATACGCGTCCGACACATTCAGAGGTAAAATACTTAGTTAAATTAAAGTGTGGCTTTAACTCTAGGTAATACAAAATATCTTTAAGGTGTAAATAGCTATTTAAAGTTGATTGAACATCTTTATGCCCCATTAGATGAGCCAAAATGAACATCTTTTTACGGCTATTCATATTGTAGCGTAATCGAGTTTGTAATCGTTGTAGGTAATCATCATCAAACATTTGATGATCGAGTATCGTTAATTGTGCACGCCCTTGCTTGATGATTCTTGGATTGAAGCGGCACCAAGACCAATTAGCAAAGCTATGACGAAGATGATGAATTCGTAAAGTATAATCTTTTGTAAAGTGGCGGATTAAATCTGTTATTAACTCATAAGCTTGATTGACTCGATTTGCATCATCAAACAATAGCGCCTTTTTGTTTGTTCCTGAGTGTTGTTGTATTTGATATCTCACCCGCAACTTTTCTATGGCTGTTTTTGGCCAAAGAGCATCTAATGGTAACTCACGACGAGCAGAAGTCGTTTTCAGCGAGCGATGTTGATTTGGTCTAACCGAAAGTTGCACATAGTCAAATGCATCTGTGGTTGGTGCCTTGACTGCAAATGAAAAGTCAGCCCAGGTTAATTTTGAAGCTTCATTCCTGCGTAAGCCGCTGTAAAAGCAAAAACATAACAAAAAAAAAGCATATTGATAGACTACATCATCTTCAACATGTTCTGTAATATACCCCAATACTTCATCAATATGACTTGGAGAAATTAAATTCGCGTCAACTTCACTAGAACTTCCAACAACATCGATATCGGATAGGCAGAGATCTCGAACTAAGTTTGTTTCAACTAAAAACTGTGCAAAATAATAAATATATTTTTTTCGTTGAGCTGAGGTAAAGGCTTCAGCGGAATCATTCAGTTTATTCGCCCAATCTTCACCCGATAATAACCCTAAATCACAAGTACTAAATACGGCAAGAAACGGTTTACTCAAGCTTCTAACGTAGTCCACTGTAGTAGCCAACTTTAAACGGCTTTTATAAGTACCTCCATCTTTTAACAGCGAGAATAACCAAGAGCATAACAACCAAAGATAAGGATTAGCTGTCAATTCAGATGATTGAAGCATATCACTCATAAAAGCTAAACATGTTACTCGTGGCTCATTGCGTTCTTTGAGCTGATTGAGTTTAAAAAATATGTCATCGAGTTGTTTTAAGGTGATATCAATAGCAATAAAGCAATGGTTGTTATTGACCATATGTCGCCATTGGTTAAATTTGCTTGTGCCTAGCTCACTTACCCCTAACAAATGAGGCTCTGAATGTAAGCATGCTTTATTTGTTAGTATCCGCATAAAAGGATGTTCTGGTAGTGCTTGGCTCACACTGGGCAAAAAATACATCTGATACTGTACTGGCCCTAAATGCAGGATGTTGTGAATTTTTCTAAGAGTCCGTAATTTTAGAATTGATAAATCTGACCAATCAAATTCAGATGTGGTGTTTAAGTACTTTACGATACATACTTGGATCTTTGATGAACTCTGATTGACGTTAACCCATTGCTGTAATGCCATTACCGCAACATCACTCAATATATATCTTTTTGGAGCTGTTATTGTCTGTTGTTTTTGCCAATAACAAATTCCCCCGACATAAAACACATCCTTGGGATGTTCAAGAATCGACAGAAGTTCCTGAGTCTTGCTCACATTAACTGTTAAATAGACTAACAGTGCAGCTCGTCCTAGTTTTTCGTTTATAGATAGCGCTCTATTTGGGCTAATTAATTCTTTATCGAGTAGCGTGTAAAGCATATCAACAATTGGTAGTTGGACGAGTTCAACCGGCGTTAAAATAGGTTTATCACGTTTAAGAGTGACAATAGACGGTATGTTAGGAGAATCTATGCCATGATGTTTTTTGGCATAGTTGAGTATCGACTGCAAAATCAACAACTGTGTTTGCTTACTCAAAACAGCTGGTTTTAGTTGCGCAATTAACGCCTCTAACTCATCAGGTAAAATTTTTGTTTCCGACAGAATGAATCGTTTTTTTAAATGCCCAAGTAAGTTTTTATAAGATTGATAAAAATCCGCTTCAACTTTACTTTGAGCATCATCAACTTTACTTTCAGTATCGTCTTCAACTGCATGTTCATTTTGTTCAACGAAAGCATCAAACACTTCTCGATACAAAGGGTGTAATTTTCCAGTTTCAATGAGTCTTTTTATGAAATGACGGACTTTAATGTTTTCCATCCCACCTCCTCAAATAATTCATCAAGTACAGGGACCATTTCATTTATGGCTTCAACATGACTTAACGCTGAATAATGGCCTAATGGCACTTCTCCGGCTTGCCAATGACCCATTTGGAAATTGATTAACTCAGGACAAATGTTTTTCTCTAGTAAATGGGATTTCAACCAATGGCGTCCAGCATTAGCTGGCAGTTGTATTTCATTTTTACAATAGTTCACAAGTTCTGAAGGAGATAAATTCGTGGCTACAACACTATTGCCTTGCCTATTTAAAAAAAAGAAAGGACCTTGTTCTTTACGTGAATTACGGATGACTTTGTACCATTGTGTTGCCTGAGAATGATTAAAGCTCAGTATGTTTTGCTCAACATCTACGATATTGTCAATCGTGCTACATAACTTTGGCAATAACACGCGCAATAGTGAACGTAAACACCCTAAGTGACGTTTATATTCTTTAAGTTGTGACGCTAAAACATTGGGAACGGCGACGATACGAGAATGACTAAAATCAGAATCGTCTTTATCACTTATCCCCATTAAATTTAATGACGGTAAAAATAAGGCGAAAGTCGGTAACGGATTCCAAGCCGCTCTATAACCCGTTCCAAATAGCAACATCCACGCAGTATAAGCTGTGAATGCATTATGATAATCAACTATATCTATTAATCTATGTTGAAAACTGGGCATAGATGCCGAGATTCGCCTTGTTAATGAGTTAATTAATGTTGATATGGCATCATTTGTCGGCGTGAACGATGACCCTATGAATAAATCTGCTTGATCAAAATGTCGAAGCTCAAATAATGAAATCGGTAGGACGTTGCCGGTGTAGCTTTCAATATCTTGTTCAACATTTCGCCAGAGTTTCTCGAGTTGTACGCTTCGAAAATGATCACTTACATTCGCGTAACTTCTCGCAACTCGAGTCATGTACATATGCACAGCATAGCTATAGTCGATAAAAATAGGATCGATAACTTCTGTTGAATTAAGATAATAACTTACAAAGTTAACCAAGCGTCGAACACTCACGCGGCCTGAAGCATGGCGATCTGATAGCTTTTTTAGTTTTCGAACTACTGATTGTGTGATTACTTTTGGATCTTTTTCCTTAAGGATTGGTCCAGTTAACTGAGCCCCTCTATTTGCAACTATTAGTTTTTGTAAAAACTCTGGGCATGACGTAAAAACCTCTTCTTTGACTTCTCTTAGTCCTTCGTTATTTAGCTTAGCTTTTGCGGAATGGCTAACATAGAAGAACCACCACCCTTGACCAAGTTCATCAATATACAAGCCTTGCTGTTTGCTAGATAAATCGGTGAACACCACTAAGCTTTGTACTTCTTCTACAGATTTACTCAATAACAACATTAGCCAAATCACTATCACCATTTCGCTGTTTTCAGCTTGATGACTCATCAGAATTAACTTTCCAGCGAGGAAGTTAAGCTCTTCAGGCATTAATAACTGTGTATTTTGTATGCCCATATTATGAGAGCGACGAACACTTGCGGTGACGTCAATTGCCGTTCGCTTTTGTACATGCTTATTGAATGGAATTGCAGTATCTAGTAGTTCGGTTTTGTCACGTTTAGTATCAACATCGCGGTTATTGATCACAAATGTCTGAGCAGCATATTGGTCATCTTCATTTAAACCTTCACTGTTAGGTATTAATGGTTCATCGGGAATTAATGCAAAAATGTCATTGTGAGCACCAACAATCGGAATGGCTATTGGATCAGCATAACGTTTGGGTAATCTGTCAATTGATGCTCTGCGACGACGGATATGCTTTGGTGGCCTCCAATCATTGGAAAAAAAATGGCACAGTGTTCGAAGATAATTTTTATGCGGTAGATATGGCCATGTTTCTTTACTATTAAGATATTGATCTAGTTGGTGAGCAATAGCCGTAGGTGAATCGCCTGTTGTATTGGGAATTGTCTCTCGTACATAATTCAGTTCAGAAACATTGGTTCTCATGAAAAGCCTGAAATTTGAGCAGGCATCTTCTTCTCTGGTTGACGATTCCCTTGCTAAGTCTTTATCTCTGAGGGTATCTAACACTGAATAATAGTGCTTGATGAATGCAGCGAATAATTCGCATGATTTTATTGTCAGGTTGTACTCATAAGATTTAAGTAATACAACATAGAAAGGATATTCACTACACCATCCTTTTTGATACTTAGTCCGATGGTATTCATTGCTGATATAACGGTCATCAACGTCAAAACTATAGTTGTGTAAGGCATCAAAAATATAGGTTGGCAAATGCAACTCTTTCATTATGGTGTGTGCTGAGTGAAAGGATATATTTCGAATACGGACTATCATTTGAATAAGTTGTTTGAGTCCTCCGAGAGATTCTGGGGCAAATATACGATCAACAAATTCATCAAGATCTTCACACACTTCGTCTTTGCCAATTTGCGGCATTTTGAGTTCGCAATATCGACAAATATGCTCTACTAGATATTGCTTGAGACTTGTCATTTTAATCTGACCGTTTTAGTGCTGACATGTAACCACTCGCACAATTGTTTTTTGGTTTTTATCATGGGAAACAGCGACTGCCATTGTGGGGAGTTAAATATTGATGGGTGTTCATCAGTGACAAACCACGCAGATAGAGATTGAGTGATTGAATCTCCAGTGACATTAACAAACTGTTTTAATAAAGGCCTAACAATATCATTGAGCATTAATAAATGGAGTATGTCTTTATTAGGGCGCCGAGGTAATACAATACATGGTACTAGAGCTTTGGCATCACCAGCATATATTTTACATAGCTTTTGATAAGTCAATAATCCAGAAATTAAACGATAATAACCAGCCTCAGTTTTACTTGCTAACAAGGGGGCTTGATATGAGTCGAGCAATATTGATGCTGGTGATTCGACGTCATCATCCGAGCTTGGTTTTAAGGTACTAAGAAGATTAAATGACTCACAAAAGCTTTTTAGCGATCGCTCAAGTTGAAGTTGATTAAATGCAATCATTTCTAATTTCACGTCGACTAACAACTTTTCTAGACTCTTATTGAAATGTTCAGCATGTGCATTCATCATGCCCCCTAAGCGACGAATAGTGGTCAATTTGGAAATTTCTATATTGTGCCTAATTTGTGCCTAGATCAAGTGTAACAATTGCGTTTTTTCTCTTAAATTAACGAAAATGAGATGCTGATTTCGATGTTAAAACTAGATATATAAAGGAGTATGGCTGTAAAATGAAGTTTTGAGGGAGTTATCGTCGCTGGGTTTATAACGTCTTGACATGGTAGGGGTCGGTGGTTCGAGTCCACTCGGGTGTACCAGTTTTATTTCCTTAAGCATCCCAAAATACACCCGTAGCTCAGCTGGTTAGAGCACTACCTTGACATGGTAGGGGTCGGTGGTTCGAGTCCACTCGGGTGTACCATTTCTTTTTCAATATCAAACTCTTACCTCTAAAACTCTCTTGTTATCAAAATTAATGTTGTGGCAAACCGATTAAGATTGGTGCCAAAAACTTATTAAATTCCATTAGCTCATATTTTTTATATAAATTTCATCATTGGCAAATTAATTTATTCAAAGTTTCACTTTATCTTAAGTTATGTCATGTCATGTCATTTCGGTTTTGCGCCTATTTAGTGCTAAACATGTTGGCACTGACAGTGTAATCCCATTATCTCATGGGGTAATGGGATTACAATTGGGGGAAGCGCACCGCTGGCTAGGTTTCTATTAGGGCTAGAAAGAGTAGGTTGCCAATACAAGCTGTTTAACTATTCGCTGATTTTATAAGCGGCAAGAGTATTTCGGCGGCAAGCTTAAACTGCAAGTTATCTAAATTAGCTTGAAGTTGAATAAATTGCTCATTGCCTAGGGCTTGTCGAAATGATGCGCTGTGTTGATCAAATATGTCTATGGCACTTAAATCCTGCTTTTGAAGACGTTGAACTATATCTGTTAGCGTCTCATTGTGCAGAGTCGTCGCTGCGCCTAAGGGTTGTTGTGCATCAAGCTGTGTTTTTTCCCATTCACAGAGTACTTTTTGACTGGCTTGATGTAATTTTTTTAATTCAACAGAAAGTGCTGTTAACGTATCTTTTACAGGTGCATCTGTTGTGTGCAATAGACTTTCTGCTTCAGTGGCCAGTTGCTGGATGTTTTGCGCACCAATCATTCCAGAAACACTTTTTAACTTGTGAGTTTGAGATGCAAATTGTTTTCTGACATCAGTGTTCGCATTATCGATATCTTCATCAGGTGGTAACATTAAATTAGCAAAATCAAGCAGCAAACTATTGAGAACTTTCATGAAAAGTGCTTTATCGTTAAGTAAAATCTGCTTCGCTTGTTCCTGGTTCAACCCTGCCACTTCTGGCCATTCATCTAAATCAGTTTCGGTTGCTGCATCTAATGGTGTGTAGGGCGCTTCTTTACCTCGATAGGATTCATAAGCCATACGTAATACATTAATCACCTGAGATGGGTTGATGGGTTTAGTTAAAAACTCGGTCATACCAGCCGCAAAAGCTTGGTTTTTCTCTTTGATTAACGCGCCAGCAGTTAAGGCTATAATGGGCAAAGAAGTTAATCCTAATTGATTGCGCGCTTGCCGCGCTGCTTCAAGCCCGCCAATTCCTGGCATTTGAATATCCATTAAGACCGCATCGTAATCATTAGCGTTATCTTTAAGGAGTATTAAGGCATCTTCACCGCTTAATGCCTCATCAACAATGGCGCCATTGCGTTTTAAAATGTTCGTGATGACATCGAGATTAATAGGCCGATCATCGACTACAAGTATACTCATGTTATTTAACCATTTGACCTTAACCGCTTCCATAAGGCTAGATTGGAATACCCGCTTTTTATTACCAGTATGGAGGCTAACAATATCATTAACGGCATTAAACAGTGATGATGAATTGACCGGTTTTAACAAGAAACGGTTGACTAAATTTTCTGGGTCATGTTGACTAATCACTTCTTTATCATGTGCAGAAAGCATTAATACAGCGGGCAGGTTTTCACGCCCAAATTGATTGGTTAGCGTTTTTATCGCATTTAACCCATCCATAATAGGCATTTGCCAGTCAACGATAATGGCATCTGGTTGTCTTAGCTTTTTATTGTGACGTGCAATATAGGTATCGACTAGTTCGACACCGTTGGTCACGACTTCAGATCGCCAGCCCAGCGCATTGGTCATTTTTCTCAACAGATTGGCATCAGTGGGATCGTCTTCAGCAATCAAGACAAATATCATTTGATTAACGCTGTTAAGATTTGATAGCTGTTTTTTGGTAACATCTTTGAGGGGAATATCAACCCAAAACTGACTGCCAACATCCTTAGCACTATCTACGCCAACCGTACCTTGCATTAACTCAACTAACTCTAGCACAATAGACAATCCTAAACCGGTTCCCCCAAACCGACGCGTTGTTGATTCATCCGCTTGGGAAAAGGGCTTAAATAAACGGGTTTGTGTTTCCGAAGATATTCCTATTCCTGTATCTCTAACGGATATTCGCTCCATTTTTTTATCGTCAGGTAACTCTGGCACATTATGTAACACCTGTGCAGACAGAGACACGTTGCCGATATTGGTGAATTTAATGGCATTGCTGAGTAAATTCATTAAAATTTGTCGAAGTCTGGTACTGTCACCATTCACCCAAAGCGGTAAATCTTTAGCAAACTCTGATTTGAACATGAGTTTTTTGGCATCGGCTTGTATAGCAAAAATGTCGCCGATTTCATCTAAAAACTCATGTAATGCAATTGGTTCTTCTTCAAGCGTCATTTCGTTAGCTTCTATTTTAGCAAGGTCTAACACATCATTAATAATACCTAACAGGGACTTACCTGAAATTTGGATTTTTGAGACTAATTGTTGTTGTTGATTTGTGAGTTTTTCATCCGCCAATAAATAACTTAAGCCTATAATGGCGTTTAATGGCGTGCGGATTTCATGGCTGGTGTTTGCTAAGAATTGGCTTTTTGCTTGGGTAGCCAATTCAGCGTCGGCTAATGCTTTGGTCAGTTTTTGTTGCTCCATTACTCTGATGGTAACATCACGCAGTGAAGCGATTACAAGCAGTTTTCCATCCATAGTGGATGAGCTTAAACTGATTTCTACAGGGAATGTTTGTCCATCAGCAGAAAGCGCTTGTATTTCCCTTTTTTCAGCCATTATTCTCTTTTGGGGTTGTTGTACATAACTTGTAACGTTGCCTTTGTGTTGTTGTCTGTGCTCCGTTGGGATGAGTTTATCGATGGGTTGCCCCTCTAACTCTGCAGGCTTATAGCCAAATAAATACACTGCTGCGGCATTGGCCATTTCAATCATACCTAGCTCGTTGACCACCAAGGTTGCATCAGGCGCCGCCTCCAATAATCCCTTAAATCTTAATAACTCCTTGGCCTGTAATTCTTCGTTTTGTGCCATGATGAAATTACGGTGGGCTATTTTGTGCTTAAGCCATAGCCAGTATTGAATGAACATGCCCGATAAGAACAGGCACACTAATGCCATAAACACTTTTGTTGTATCTTTTAGTGCCTTTGTTAAAAATAACCATTCTGAGGACGTGCTATATACGTGTAGTGCTCTTCCATCTTTATCATCAAGTAAAAATTGCCCTTCACTCACCAGTACCGATTCTTGCTGGTTTTGATAACCGACTAAACCAAACCAAGCTTGCCACCCATGCGAAGCGAGCGGAAATGTACTCAACCACGACTCACTATCACCATACTCATGGGCGAAGGCTTTATCCGTGTTAGGGTGAACCAGAAAATGTTCATCTTGATCGGTTACATATAATTGAATGTGATTAGCAATATCATCAGTTAAAGACGGTAAGATTAAATCAGCATTAACATTAATGATGAGAATGCCCAATGGGCTACCATCATTATAAAGTAGTGGTGTCGAGAATCGCCAAACAGGGCGTTGAGGTTGCTCTATTTTACCGAATTCACGATTAAGATTGATGTTAGATTGATAAACATTCCCCTCTCCAACGAGCAGTGATTGATTTATGTAAGGTTCATGTTTTTTTGATTGTAGTTCCTGCTCAGTAAAAACCTTTAAGTCTTCACCTGTTCGCTGTACTTTTACTGTTTCATTCCAATCATTACTGGCAGTGATAAAACGGACTTGATATACATTGGAATTTGCCAACATATAGGCTCTAAACATATCTTTGATATGTTTGTTTGCTTTAATGATTTGTTTCAGATCTTGCTTTGATGGCGTGGGGTTTGAGTCGTCTACCATCAAGGCATTGATTAATTGTGATGTCGAATTGGCAAGGAAAAGTGTGTCTTGTTGATATTGATTTGATACTTCACTGAGCATTGAAATTGCTGAGTTTTTGGTGTTTTCGAGATTATTTTTTAATGCCGCTGTATGATATTTTATAATCATCCAACTAGAAATTAAAAATATAAAAAGTAGCAATAACATGCCTAGTTGGCCTGTGCGTTTAAATTGAGCGCTGCTTAAGAAACTCACAATACTTTTTAATGAATTAAATTGATTAATATCGCTTAACTCATCTTTATTAATCGCCTGGCTATGGATTAAACTAATAATAAAAAGACCGAGGGCGGTAAGTAATAAGCCAAAAATAGCAATCAAACCGACATTGTATAGCCCCAATTTGTTTATTGATTGGGTCGATATTCCCACTGCCATTTGCCAATGTTGACCTAATATAGTGATATCACGTTTGAAGCTATATTCCGCAGCGGGGGCAGAGGGTTTGGTTCGGCTTTGAAAAAACGCCTCATCTTCTGATTTATGGGTCAAAGAGACAACCGCGCCATCGGTTAACGATTCTAGATCGGCAAGTACATCAGCAATCACTAATGGTGTATACGACCAGCCGACAACGGCGTCAACGCGTGATTCAGGTGAATCTAAAATTGCATCATCAGCATATATTGGCAGTAGGGCGAGTATGCCCATACGCTTTTTTTTATTTGCTTGAACGAGTGTAATAGGGGCGGTTAGAAAAGGCCTGTCATATCTGGCAGATGCAATCGCGGCTGTGCGGCGATTTTTTTCTGAACCAATATCTAGGCCAACAGCCTGCTGATTACCTGCTATTGGGTATATATATTGTATTATGAAGCGGTCGGTTTCATGGGGGGTGAGTGTTTTTATGTTAAAATCTGGCGCCCCGTCTGCACGGGCTTTTGCCAAAAACTCAGCTTCTTGATTTACAGGTACTCTGCGGATAAAGCCAAAACCAAGCGATCCTGGAAACTCCTTGGCTAGATTACGGCTATTGATGTAATTTTCAAATTGTTTGCGGGTGATATTGCGCACCCCAATAGTGTTGATTGCTGCTTTAGTGCCAATAAGGCCGTATTCATAATCTAGAAATCGTTGCTCGATAAGATTTTCGGTTTTATCTGCAAGCTCAGCTAAGTGATGTTTGATAGTATATTGATTGTTATAATAACCTAGCCAAGCACATATAGCGGTGATGAGTATACCGACGCATAACGCAAGCCAGCTGTTTTTAAAGGTAAAGTGAGCTATTTTTTTATTCTTCATATGTTGTAATTATCTTTTATTTCACTGGCAGCCACAGGGCGAGAAAAATAATAGCCTTGCAAACATGTCGCCCCCAGTTGTTTAAGCGCTTTTGCCTGTTCAATTGTCTCAACCCCTTCTGCTATCGAAGCTAAATTCATATTCTGTGCCAGGCTAATAATTGTACTGATGAGTATGTCTTGGGTGTTAATCGCACTAAGTTGTGCCACGAATGATTTATCAATTTTCACAACATCAATGGGTAAGTCTTTAAGATAACTCAAGCAGGAAAAACCCGTACCAAAATCGTCAATAGAGATGGTTATGCCTAGTGCACGGAGTGTGTGCATGTCTTGCTGTATATGGTCGATATTTTCAATCATTAGGCTTTCTGTGACTTCAAGTTCAATCACATTGGGACTGACTTGGTATTGCTCAATAGCGTTAAGTAAAAAAGGGACAAAATTGGGATCGACAAATTGTATTACCGATATATTGATACACACTCGCGGTGCTAATCCGTCTTGTGACCAGTGGTGTAACTGTTCAAATATGCGCTGAATCATTTGTTCTCCTAATGGAATAATTAGGCGCGTTTCTTCAGCAATAGGGATGAAATTGTCAGGGGATATAAGCTGACCATCTTCATCTTGAATACGCATCAGTGCTTCAACAGCCTTTAATTGGCCACTGTGGGCGTCAACTATCGGCTGATATAAAGTAATGACACTATTATCTGTGATGGCCTTTTTTAACAGGCTGTAACAGTGTTTTCTTAAAATATATTCAGACTCCATTTCCTGAGAATAAAAACAACAACCTTGATTGGAAGCATTTTGTTTTGCCCGTTGCAAGGCGGCATCAGCGTGTAACATCAATAACTCACCGTTATTCGCATCGTCGGGAAAAATGCTGATCCCCGCGCTGATTGAAAAATGTTCCATATCGGGGTAAGCAGAGATAATTTCTTTAACCTGCTCTCTGATCACCATCGCCAAATTAGCCAAGTCACTTGGCTTTGTTAAATTAGACGCCAGCACTCTAAATTCATCTGCATTGTGGCGGCTAAGTATTTCATTACTCTGCAGTGTAGATTGTATTATTTGGGCTGTTTTTTTAAGTATTTCATCGCCAACTTCAAATCCGAACTCTTGATTTATTGATTTAAAATTATCAATATCAAATTGAATTAATCCAATTTTGCGAGGCTTTTTTGGGGTAAGGGATATCTCGGCGTTCAACATATCCAAGAATAAAAAACGATTAGGGAGGTTGGTAAGTTGGTCGTACTGTAAACTATGGGTCATTATTCGTCCCATGGCATTAATTTCATTAATGTCATGGAACACAATCACGGCTCCGGTTACTTTATCGTCTGGTTCAATAAGCGGTGCTGCACTGTGTTCAACGCAAACCCAATGGCCATTTTGTCTCATCATTTGGCAGTTAACCGCCATTCCTACCTGTCTGTTTTCGTCTATGCAAATGCGGATGGGGTTGATATGTGGAGGGCCATCATTGCCAATTCTTAACGGCATCAGCTCTTCAATTATTAGCCCAATGGCCTTTTGTTCTGTAATTCCTATTAATAATTCAGCGGCAGGGTTGATATAGGTGACAGCACCATTTTTATCTGTAGTGACGACCCCATCACCAATAGAATTCAATGTGATTTGGTATTTCTGGGATAATGCTAATAACTCAAGCTCTCTGCGACGAAGCGCTAAGTGGGTGTTCACGCGCGCAACCACAATTTCTGGCTGCAGCGGTTTAGAAATAAAATCAACCGCACCAGCACTAAGGCATTTTATTTGCTCAGTTTCTGAATGATGCGCGGTAATAAATATCACTGGAATGTGGCAGGTTTGCTCGTGAAGCTTTAACTGCTCCAATACTTGATGGCCATTGATGTTAGGCATTTCAATATCGAGCAAAATCAGGTCTGGCAATGTTACCAGCGCTTGCTGCAAAGCTAATAAGCCGTTTTGTTCAAAAAACACATCCCCTGTTGATGATAACGCTTTTTTTAACACTTTGATTTGGTTGATATCATCATCAATGATGAGGATACGTTGCCTATAAAGCATCGAAGCTAACATACACTCTCCCTGTTATAATATGCTTATTCTTATCATAGATATGATTGATATCTTCCGAGCAGCGATAAGAATTAACAGTCTTTCCTAAGACTAGTACGGGTTTCAATATTTGGAAATAACACGTTAAAATTTTTGACATTTATTTTCTGTTTCCAATTGCAGCCTTGATAACGGCGTCCTTGTTTAAATTGGCGATTGTAACCAATTATTTTTAATCTAGTTTTTTGCGTTGTCTTTATTTGGTTTTATGGTGAAATAAACTTTCGATGTGATTTTTTTTAGATATTAAAACTTGTTTGTTTTTTATCTTTAATAAAGTTGAATTTTATTTTTGACTAATACTTTGTAGCGACTAGTATCAAATGAATTAAATGGAAATGTTAAAGCAGGGAAGTGAACTAATGAGAGTCAACAGTCCGTTAACCAAAGTTGAAAGGCACTTTTCTCCAGACACTAAACTGATTTCAGTTACTGACATTAAAGGCACTATCATTGAATGTAATGATGCCTTCGTTAAAATAAGTGGGTTTGAAAAAGAAGAACTTATTGGTAAACCGCACAATATTGTTAGGCATCCTGACATGCCAGCAGCGGCTTTTGAAATTATGTGGTCTCACATAAAAGAGGGTAAACCTTGGATGGGGCATGTTAAAAATCGTTGTAAAAATGGCGATTTTTATTGGGTAGATGCCTATGTTACGCCGATAACTAAAAAGGGTAAAATTGTCGGTTATGAATCTGTTCGTTCATGCCCTAGTCGCGAGGATGTCGCTAGAGCAGAATTATTATACGACAAAATCAATAAAGGGAAAAAAAACACTCAATCGTTACGCATACCTACAGAGTATTTAATACTCACGTTTTCAATATTATTAACGGCTTTACTTTATTGGTTTAACTATCAAGCTTTATCCGAAATAATGCTGTTAATTGGTGTCGTTAGCTTTGCGTTATTCAGCTCCTATAAAAGTAATGCCATTATTGCCTCCCTAAATCAAATGTTGAAAGCGAGTTTTTCTCATGAATTAGCTGCGAAAACATACACTAATTCTAATGGAGAGTTGGGATTGTTAAAGGTTGCAATCTTAAGTCAACAATCCCATTTGGGTACAGTTTTGACTCGTATAGAAAATTCAGCATCTAAAGTATCACAGGTATCAGAACGTGGATTGGAATTAACCGTTGAAACTTGTGGTGAAATTGAAAGACAAAAAGCTGAGACATTTCAGGTTGCAACAGCCATGAATCAAATGACAACAGCGATTACTGAGGTATCCCAACATGTTACTGATACTGCAAATCAAGCCGAAACCGCAAATGGTTTAGCCACTAAAGGTGTTGAAATTTCAGATGTAACCCGTCAATCGATTCAGAATTTACGGGATACTGTATCTGATATCAGTATTTCAGTGGCTGATGTTTCTTCACAAACTGCCTGTATTGCCCAAGCGGCACAGATTATTGAACAAATAGCGGACCAAACTAATTTGTTAGCACTTAATGCCGCTATTGAGGCGGCAAGAGCGGGTGAGCAAGGGAGGGGGTTTGCTGTGGTTGCTGATGAAGTAAGAAATTTAGCCAAACGAACTCAAGATTCAACCAAAGATATATATTCGATAGTCAAAGAGTTAACCGATAAAGCCCAAAATGCAGTAGATACTGCCAAACTTGGCACTAAGGCTGCGGATGAGGGGTTAGCGAAGGTTGTGGACAGTGGTCAAATGCTAGAGGGGATATTCAGTGCAGTAGAAAAAATTGCGCAAATGTCTACACAAATGGCCGCGGCAGTGGAAGAACAGGCCCATGTTGCTGAGGATATTAATAAGCAAATTGTTAATATATCGGACTTATCTAACACCAGTGCGGATAATGCATCACAAACATCGGAATCGATTACTCTTTTAAAAGACACTGCAGATGATTTGCATGAGCTTGTTATTCGATTTAAGCATTAAAAAATAATTAGGGGATTTGGCATTTATTAACTTACAGAAAAATAGCCCAGTGCATTATTCATTAACAAAGAAAATACGCTCCACTAAGCTGTAAAAAATGCGTTGTGGCTATAGTCAAATTAACCGATAAATTGACCACGCTCCGTCACATTAAATAAGCGCTTAGCAATAGCGAAGCAAAAATGCATGATAACCAGAAAGATTGTGATGAAAAGTCATTATTCTACAATCTGAAAGTGTAACCTCGTTATCGAGTGTGCTCAAACGCTAGTATTAGTGGTTATTTATTAACATTGGTACTAACATTGGTACTAACATTGGTACTAACATTGGTATTAACTTCAGCTGACGTTAGTCAATAAAAAAAAGGTAAACCAATTCGGTTTACCTGCATACGGGAAAGGTTTAAAAGTTAAAATGATGGGTCAAATATCATTGATTAAACACATAGATGTATAAAAGAGTGTGTAGAACAGTTACATCGTACAATCTATTACTTAAATGACGATTAATCAGATATTAAGTAGGTTAGATTACGGTTAATTAATTCACTTTTTGTTAATCATGATACTTGGGGCAGATCAAGATTAACGTAAACATTGACCACGATTCAATTTGATTAATTTATCCAAAATATACTCACCATCCATACGGATACCATTGTGTTCATATTCTGACGTTAACCAGTATTTTAAGTTTGCAACCTGTTTTGCGGTTTCTAAGCTATATTGCATTTCAACAAACATATCTTCGCTGTAAATTGCCGCGGCCAGTGGCACTTTGTTGTTGGCCAGTTGCGCTAAATTATACAGTGCTGGCCAATCTTTTTTGGCGGCCAAAATGTCTGCCGCAGCGTTTAAGGGTTGCAGCCCTTCAAATTGATTAAACATCCACGGATAAATCATTTCACCGGTAAATAATAACGGTTTGTTTGGCTGATAGTGAAATTCAGGATAGTGGTCACGTACTCGATGAGCAGCCCATTTAGAGGCGTGTTGTTGGCAATAGATTGACTCATGCAATAGCGCAAAAATGGGGTTGGTGTTGTAATCTAAAAATTGGCTAAATTGATGTAAGAATAACGGATTAACCTCAATGCCATGGCGAGTGTTGATAAGCGCTTGCTCTAATAAATAATAAACGGCTTCAGGGCCTTGTTCCATGCCGAGATTAATGCCCAGTAATTGGAACATTTCAACCGTGAGTTGCTCTCCAGTGGCTAAATACACTTTATGTTCATATAAGTGTTGAGCTATGTTATCTACCAGTGTTCTTGCATCGGCAAAACGTTTAAAAAAATCGGCATTTTTGGCCAGTACTCTTTGGTATGTTGCCTGATACACTTCATCCGCGCTGCGAGTTAAAGACGGAATCCCACCAGTGATATAGGCTTCTTTTACACCTTCAGGTGCAGCGGATAAGTAATGTAATACGCAAAATCCCCCAAAGCTTTGGCCTAAAATAGTCCAAGGCTCGTTTGCTGACAATTTGGTGCGAATGAGCTCTGCGTCACGAATAATATTATCAGCACGGAAGTGGCTTAAATATTCAGCTTGCTGGCTAGCATTTAAATAGCTTAATGAGACTGCATTGACGGGCGTTGACAGCCCTGTTCCGCGTTGATCAAGCAATAAAACGCGGTATTCCTGTAAAGCGCGTTTTATCCAGCCGCTGTTATTGATAGGTCTTGCTGCACCAAACCCAGGACCACCTTGAAAAAACACCAAGTAGGGTAATGCTTTATGTTGGTTTTCGACACTGACAATTTCACGGGCAAATATGGAAATTTGTTCACTGGGACTTTGTTGATAATCTAGCGGGACTGAAAAGGTGTGTTTGTGTACGATAATGTCACTTAAGGTCTGGGAAATATTCATATAAGCTTTTGGTTATTGATTTTGGGATGATTGTATGTGGCTGTCTTGTTTATCACAATCAGTCTGGTGGATTAAATTTAAGTAAATTGGTATCAAGATCAAGTTAGCAAAGGTAAAATTAGCTAATAATAAAATGTTAATAATTGCATTTAGGAGTGTTTTTTATGAAGTATCAAATCATACCGGTTACCCCGTTTCAGCAAAATTGTAGTGTGATTTGGTGTGAAACTACCCTTAAAGCTGCGGTTGTTGACCCAGGTGGCGATATTGAACGTGTGTTAACTGAAGTGAATAAACTTGGTCTAACGGTTGAAAAAATATTGTTAACCCATGGCCACATTGACCATGTTGGCGGTGCCCAAAAACTTTCGCAGCAATTAAATGTGCCCATTGTTGGCCCCCATATTGCGGATAAGTTCTGGTTAGACAGCTTACCTAAGCAAAGTCAGAACTTTGGCTTTCCTGCGGTTGAAGTGTTTGAACCTACAAAGTATTTAGATGAAGGTGAAGAGGTGAGCGTTGGTGAGCAGTCTTTAGGCGTGATCCATTGCCCAGGCCATACCCCGGGACATGTTGTGTTTTATTCAGAAGTGTCAGGTCTTGCTTGGGTCGGTGATGTGCTTTTTAGAAGCTCGATTGGTCGTACTGATTTTCCGCAATCAAATCATCAAGATTTAGTTAAATCCATTACCCAAAAACTTTGGCCTTTAGGTAACCATGTGCGTTTTATTCCAGGCCATGGACCCATGTCTACATTTGCTGAAGAACGTGAACATAACCCGTTTGTCGCCGATCAGTTGCTGGGTTAGCAGTGGATTATCAGGATCTTAATCTTATACTCATTGTATATTAACCCTGCTTAGGCTTCTCATCCTTGGTGCACTCTGTTAGGTTAACTAAACATAATAGAATGACTTGGGTTATGCATGCGTCAACATTTGGTCGATTTATTAGATGTCTGGCAAGCTGATTATCAAGATGATTGGGTTGTTGCGATCCTTACTCATGTGCAAGGTTCTTCTTATCGAAAACCGGGTGCGATGATGTTTTTTCACCCATTAGGTAAAAGCCTTGGCATGTTAAGCGGTGGATGTTTAGAAGCGGATTTACGTCGCCATGCCCAGCGCGCGATTCAATCTCAGCAAGTCATTCAACTCACTTATGATGCTACCGATGAGTCTGATACTAGTTATCAATTAGGTTGCGGTGGCATCGTTAACATCATGATGTTGCCGCTTATCTCTGCTAATCATTACCTTGGATTACAGAAACTTTACCATGATCTCAATAGTGGCAAGTCGGGTGAGTTTGAAATTGATATTGTCAATCACGGCACATCAGCAGCAAGGGTGAAAGCTCGGTGGCGGGTAAAAGCTAAAGCGGAACAAATTAACAAAACAACTTATATTGCAGCGAAATTCAATCCCTCTAAATCGTTAGTCATCCCAGAAAGTGATCCCCAAGATGTAGCTGCAGACTCTCATGGTGATGCGCCTTCTTCTATTGAGTTATCAAAGCGTAAAGCAATAAATCCTCACCTCAATCAGGCTCAATATGTTGAAGCTATCCAAACGAAGACAAAAATTGCCGCGCAAAGTGATTCAGCGGAATGTGAAGGGCATTTAATTATCCCCATTTCTCCTCCCATACATTTGGGGATTTTTGGTGGTGGCCTTGATGCAGAGCCTATAGCCCAAATGGCGCAAACCTTAGGCTGGAAAGTCACCATTTTTGATGAGCGCACAGCTTACGCACGCCAATATGATTTTCCCAGTGCCAATATTATGAAAATGCCTTGCGATGTTGTTAATGCTGACGTTTATCAAAGCTTAGATGCGGCATTTGTGATGAATCATAATGTTAATTTAGATGCAAAAGCATTGAAGCAATTGGTTAGGTTTGACCTTGGCTATATAGCATTACTTGGGCCGGTTCATCGTCGAGATAAAGTATTACAGTTAGCGCAATTGTGTTTGACCGATTTTAGCGGCTATTTTTCAGCTCCTGCTGGTTTAGCATTGGGGGGGGAATTACCCAGCTCAGTGGGGTTGAGTATTTTGGCTCAGTGCCATGGCATATTGCACGGTAGCAATACCATCAGTTTAGACAAAGTGATGCTGAAATAATGAAATCCAACCAAGCTCTCTTATCTATTGATAATCCTCACAAGAAGCTGGTGGCGGTGATTTTAGCTGCGGGTGAAAGTCGACGTTTTGGCGGGATCAAGCAGTTGGCCGCGTTAGGAGCTAGCCAGCTTATGCTTGCTCATACACTCGATGCGGTCAAGCAAATGCAGAGTATGATTCATCAGCAATGTGCTGCGGATGAGTCATTACATATCATCCAGACCAAAATCGCCCTTGTATTAGGTAGGCATCAACAGCAAATTACCTCTCATCCCTCTTTAATGACTCCACTAAAAGGTGTTGATGTGATTCATAATCATCAGTGGCAACAGGGATTATCAAGCTCTGTCCATTGTGCGGTACATTTTGCCCAAAGCGAACAAGCAGATGCATTAATGTTAGTGTTAGCGGATCAAGTTGCGGTGAAATCAGATGATTACCTTGCAATTTGGCAAACATTTATCGATAAAAAACAAACAACCTGTGCATTTTATCAGCAGGATGTGGGGGTTCCAGCTATATTTTTAAAGGACGATTTTAAGCCGTTATTGGCGTTAACCGGTGACGTAGGTGCTAAAAAAATATTAAGAAGCAAGCAGCAAACGAATCGCTTAGTGTGTGTCGACCTACCGCAAGCAAGTATTGATATTGATACCCAAGCCGATCTCACCATGTGGTTGGCAAACAAGGAGTAACAAATGACCATTCCCACCCAAACATTACTGGTTAATGGTAAAAACTTTACCATTAACGCTGACCCGAATATGCCTGTGTTATGGGTATTGCGTGACATTATAGGATTAAGTGGCACGAAATTCGGTTGTGGTTCCGGTCTTTGCGGTGCTTGCACTATTCATGTCGATGGCGCACCAATGCGCGGCTGTTTAACCAGCTTGAAACATGTTGTTGGTAAGCAGGTGACCACGATTGAGGGCGTTGAGGCTGAGCGGTTAAAGGAAAAGTGGGCCGAGCATAACGTCCCGCAATGCGGTTATTGTCAAGCAGGGCAAATAATGTCAGCAGCCGCTTTGTTAGCCAAAACTCCTCAACCGACAGATGGCCAAATTGACGAGGCGATGTCGGGTAACATTTGTCGCTGCGGCACTTATCCAAGGATTAAGGCTGCGATTAAAGCTGCCGTTACCGAAAATGCGGAGGCTTAACATGACAACATTTACAGCTGTTGAAAATATCAGTCGACGCAATGTGTTAAAACTATTTGGCGCCGCGGGTGGTGGTTTAGCTTTGGGCGCAACAGGGCTCGCGTGGAGCCCTATGGCACTGGCGCAAGACAAGCAAGCCATGATGAATCTTTTTATCGCCATAGGTGAAGATAATAAAGTGTATTTAACCTGCCATAGATCTGAAATGGGTCAGGGGATCCGCACTGGTATTTCGCAGGTTTTAGCTGATGAATTAGAAGCAGATTGGGATAATGTCGTCGTTATTCAAGGTTTAGCGGACAAGCGCTATGGTAGTCAAAATACCGATGGTAGTCGCAGTATTCGTAAGCATTATACTCGTATGCGTCAAATGGGTGCGCTCGCGCGTACCATGCTTGAACAAACCGCGGCGGCTAAGTGGCAAGTGCCAGTGTCTGAAGTCTATGCCAAATCAAGTAAGGTATTTCATAAAGGCTCAAATAAAAGTCTGACATTTGGCGAGTTAGCGATAGATGCGGGTAAACAAACCGTCCCGGCAATTGAGTCACTCTCGTTAAAGTCGGACAATGATTTTACCCATATTGGCCAGTCCAAAACCATTGTAGATATGCAAGACATGCTCAATGGCAAAGCTATTTATGGATTTGACATCAAGTTAGATGGCATGGTGTATGCCAGTATTAGCCGACCACCCGTATTAGGCAGTGATGTGGCGAGTCTTGATGACAGTGAAGCTCGTAAAGTGGTTGGTGTTATTGATGTTATTCAATTGCCTGTTCCTAAAGGGGCTCCTGTATTTCAAGCGCTGGGTGGTGTTGCTGTTATTGCAACCAACACTTGGAGTGCTATGCAAGGGCGAAAGGCACTCAAAGTGAGCTGGACGGCTTCAGTTAATGATCGCCATGACACCGACAAATATATGGCTGAATTAGTGGATAAAGTGAAACAGCCGGGTAAAGTGATGCGTCAACTAGGCGATAGCGTTAAAAATTGGCCAAAGCAGTCCACTGTCAATGCCGTGTATACCGTGCCTTATCTGACCCATGCAATGATGGAGCCCCCGGTTGCTACCGCGAATGTGACCGCACAAGGGTGCGAACTGTGGTCATCCACTCAAACACCACAAAGTACGCAGCAAACTGTCGCAGCGCTATTGGGGCTAAAAGAAGATAATGTCAAAGTAAACGTCACTTTATTAGGCGGCGGTTTTGGGCGTAAATCAAAACCTGACTATAGTGTTGAAGCGGCTATGTTGTCACAACGTCTTAATTTGCCTGTTAAAGTGTCTTGGACTCGTGAAGATGAAATCCAACACGGTTATTATCACGCTATCAGTTCGCAATTTTACCAAGCCAAGTTTGATGACAACAATAAAGTTGATGCGCTATTGGCACGAACCGGATTCCCGTCTATTAGTTCAACCTTTGCTGAAGGGGTTGATATGCCCTCAGCAGGTGAGTTGGATCTTGGCTTTACCGATGTGCCATTAGCACTACCTCAAATTCGATTGGAAGCTGTGAAAGCGGTTGCCCGTACTCGCATCGGTTGGATGCGCTCAGTGTGTAATATTCAGCATGCTTTTGGTATTGGCAGTTTTGTTGATGAGTTAGCCGTAAAAGCCAACAAACCGTGCATTCAAATGTGGCGTGAAATGCTTGGTGCAGACCGTAAAGAAACCTTTGCCGACCAAGGTTTTAGCTATGGCAATTACGGTGAAGAACTCGCTGATCATCCCGTTGATGTGGCGCGATATCACCACCTTTTGGATATAATGGAAGCCACGTTAGCCAAACAGCCTAAAGTGACTAAAAATCAAGGCTGGGGATTTGCCATTCATCGCAGTTTTGTCAGTTATGTTGCCGTGGCAACTTTAGTGGAAGTAGTGGATAACCAATTACAGGTTTTGAAATCGATAGCCGCTATTGATGCTGGTTTAGTGGTTAACCCTGATAGGGTGAAATCACAAACCGAAGGCGCGATAATTTTTGGGTTAAGTTTAGCCATGATGGGGGAAATTAGCTTTAAAAATGGCAAGGTTACCCAGTCAAACTTCCATGATTATCCTTTACTTAGATTGCCACAATGTCCCGATATTGAAGTGATATTAGTTGAGTCAAATGCCAAACCAGCAGGTGTCGGTGAGCCTGGTGTTCCACCGGTAGCGCCAAGTTTAACCAATGCAATTTTTGCCGCGACGGGAACTCGATATCGTGACTTACCGTTAAATAAGGTGCTGTCTGTTTAAGGAAAAACTTGAATGACAGGGGAGTAGTCATCGGTGGTCATTAGCGCCAGTTGACGGTCGCGTTTGTGCCACAAAAGCTTCAAGGTGGGGGGGCTAAAAACGTTTTATGGTTTTGGAATGGTCTTTTTCCAAGCTGACTGGGCATAAATACGCTCTGATGTATTTAAATTAAACGTTTTTAATTATGTTCATGGTAATACATAAATGCTCCTTTTAGTTTGAAGAATACACGATAACAGTGCTGGATTTTTAGATTGCAAAATAATGACTTATCTTAAAAGTCTGCCTTGTTACCATGCAATTTTCATCTGCGATTTCTGAACATTTATTTACTTTGATGGTTGTTAAATATTCAACCTGTGAAAATTATCCGCCCTAATGGATAAAATACTTGTGACGTAAAAAAGTGATTATTCTGATTGGATGGTTGAAATTTATGCTATTGTTTTTGAAGTAAAAACAGTGATGTTGGTTAAGGGTAAATGGAGACACGTATGAAGGATTGGGCTTTATCCCGCCGGGATTTTATTAAAAAATGTGTAATAGGTGGGGTGACTGTTTACAGTGCACCTATGTTATTTAAGCCAGATATAGCGATTGCCGCGGGTGTAAAAGAGTCTTTGGCACAAAGTTGGTATCAAGAGGGTAAACCAGCGTTTCGATTTGATGCCATCGAAAAAATTACTGGGCAAAAAATTTATGGCCGTGATTATCGAGCGGTTGATATTCCTTCATGGCCAGATACGCAGCACCATGCTTTTATCATTAGGGCCCATATTGCCAACAAAGTGTATCTTGGACTTGATTTAGACCTGATCCCAGCAGATATAAAACCCTACAAAATCATTACAGCGGAAGATCTTAAAAATAATGCACTCACTTTGCCGCCATTTTATGGCGATAACATGTTGCTGGATGTTGGCAAAGTCCCAGACTACTTAGGGCATGAATTGGCTATTCTGCTATTTGACAAATTTGAAGATTTTATGAAAGCCAAACTGCTGCTGCAATTTCATGAAAAATTTGTCAAATACGGCGATGATATCGTTCCTTATACCGCATTATCGCGACCCCCTTACGCAGCCTGGCGTATCATTCGTCAAGAATCCGCTCAAGGTGTGGCGGGTGAAGATCAATACAGCACATTCAGCCATGGGCAGTTTTTTCCACAATACAAAGGCCAAAAACTCGAATGGCCAAAAGCAATAAGTGACAGTAAAGATGTGGGCGAAAGAGGCATGTTTTTAGCCAATGCACTTCGTCAGGATATGGCTGAAAATAATGATTGGTTTGTATTAGATAAACATTATCAAACTCAATCAATAGAACCTATGATGCTTGAACCTGAAGCATTTAATGGATTTTATGACAAGAAAAGTCAAACTCTGCATGTGGTCATTACCACCCAATCACCGCAGGATTTTTTTCAACAGGCGGGTAAGGTGCTTGCACAAAGTCCATTAACAAAAGGCATTACTAATTTGGTTGTGCATTCACCTTATATCGGTGGTGGCTTTGGTGCAAAAGATCATACTATTTTTCCTTATTATGGCGTAATAGCATCACTTTTTGCGACAGCACCTGTGCGCTTAGCTAATAATCGATTTGAGCAATTTCAATCCGGTTTAAAACGTCATCCCTTTAGCATTTCAAGTAAACTGGCGTTCGACAAATACACCCTTAAAATAAAAGGGTTTGTGTCAGATATTGAAGTTGATGGTGGAGGACGAGAAAACTTCTCTGCTTCTGTGACTTCCGTAGGCGCTAGCGCAAGTCAGGGCATTTATTATATCCCTCGAAATGATATTCAAGCATGGTGTTTACCTTCACATTTGCCTACCGCGGGGTCAATGCGAGGTTATGGCTCATTACAAACTATGGCAGCAATGGAAATGATGATGAATGAGGCGGCAGACGCATTAGATGTTGACCCATTCAAACTCCGCCGAGCCAATGCCATGGTGGATGGTGATAAAAATACCCAAGGTGCCACGCCGCTGGGGAAAATCCGTTATTTAGAAATGTTAGATTTAGCTGAAAAACACCCTATTTGGCAGCAACGACATGCTAATAAAGTAAAGTTTGATAAAGCTAACCCTGATAAATCATTTGGTGTTGGATTTGGATTTGTCAGTAAAGATTATGGCACTGGCGCTAATGCCCCTTCGGCCTATGCGGGTGTCACCCCTGAAGGTAAGCTTATTGTAAAAATATTTTCGGTTGAAATGGGAACGGGGACTGATACATCACAAGCATCATTAGTGGCTGATTATTTAGGCAAAGCGGCTGACTCAGTTGAAATTGCCCAAATTAAACTCTTTGAAGCCTTGGAGCTTTATGAGGATGATAACCCCTACATTATGAGCCAAGAGCACCAGGATAAAATGGCCAAGGATCCTCGTTGGACACCTGTTGTGGTTTCGGCATCGTCTGCTAGCCAATCTGCCTTTTTTCAAAGTCATGCTACTAAACATGCAGCAAAAATATTATTTGAAGAGTCTTTATTTCCCGCGGCTAAAGCTATTTGGCAAGAAGCGGGCACGAGTACCGAGACAATATTAATTGAGCATGCTCAATGGCAAAATGGACAGTTGACCCTAGCCGGATTTGCGCCGATTGATTTTAGTTTACTGTGTAAAAAAGCGCATTCATTGGGCTTAGTGACAGGGGTGATGACCCATGCATTTAATCGTTGGGAGTGGGCTGATGGTGATTTTAAAATTAACACCCAACTCAAAAATTACCCATTAGATGCCATTGCTGTTGAATACGGCATAGGTGCCAGTAAAGCCACTAAAGCCACACTCAATAAACAAGGTTTTAAAGTCATTCCAAGGCAATCTGTGCGCTATCCCAAAGTACAACTTAATAGTGCAATGGTTCGTTACTATACCCCCTGTTTAACTATGGTTGAAATTGCTGTTCATAAGGTTTCAGGGGTTGTTGACATTTTACAAAGTCACACTTGGATTGAACCCGGAAAAGTACATGTTAAACAATTAGTTGAAGGGCAAATAGAAGGTGGACTCACTATGGGCGTGGGTCATGTGCTGCATGAGTATTTACCCGCGGATGAAACGGGAGCAGGGAATGGTGAATGGAATATTGATCGCTACAAAGTGCCGTTTGCTAAAGATAATGGTGTCTGGAATATTAATTACACTATGTTACCTGCGATTGCAGGTAGCGATGAATCAAAAGGTCTTGCTGAAGTGGTAATGATACCCATTGTTCCTGCAGTGGTTGAGGCTATATATCAAGCCACTAAAAAACGTTTTTACCATTTGCCAATCACGCCCAAAGACATTATCGAGGCCCTAAAAAAATGAGTATATTAAATTTAACCATAAACGGTAAACCTTATGGTCCATTTGATGTAGAACCCGGTATGCCGATGATTAACTTTTTACATGAATACGTTAATTTGACCGGTACTAAATTTGGTTGTGGTGAAGGAGTTTGCCATGCCTGTGTCGTGATTATTGATAATGATGATGGTACATCGACCACTCATAGAACCTGCATTTCAAATGTGATGTTATTTAATAATCAGCGTGTAAGAACTATTGAGGGCCATGCGGAAAAAAATAAGGTAGGCGAAATCATTGCGCTTCATCCGGTACAAGATGCATTCATTAAAAATTTCTCGTTTCAATGTGGCTGGTGCGCGCCGGGTTTTACCAATGAAACAGTGGCATTGATGGAAAAACTGAAGAAGCAACCTATTGCTAAAGACCAAGTGGAAACCGTGATCGAAGAAACCTTAGGTGATCATGTTTGTCGTTGCACGGGTTATGTAAAGTATTTTAATGCGGCTAAAGAGTTAATCCTAACAACAAAAGGGCTCACCATTTAGGGAGTAATTTTCTCTGTAAGACTAAACCTAAAACTGTGAGCCAATCGACTCACGTTTATGCTAGTCTGGTCGATAATAAAAGCCTAAGTGTTAAGGGGCAGCACTTAGGCTTTATTTGTTTTAAAAGGCGTATTGGACTGTTGAAAAATAACTCGCTACGCAGCGTAAAGTAAAAAAATAATACACTATACTTTGGTTCAGCTTTTTTAGTTGAATAATAATTACTAGGGAAATCTTATGAAACAAATTCAGTTTCGTAAAGTCGATGCCATGCTGATCAAACTCAGTTTGAACGGTAAATTTTGGGTGATTTGCTCATTAGTCACACTCATAACACTTGCTATAGCAGTGTTGAATCAACAACATAATCAAAAAGTCATTCAAGCTGGCTCGATGGCTCAAGTCACCGCCAGTGTGCAGGCATTTGCAGCGGCAGCAACTCAGCAACAATTAACTTCGGAACAATTAGATCAATTTGCTCGTGATAACCAGTTGTCATTGGTATCACGTTCCGCGTCAATTCGTCAGGGCGATATGATTACCGCTACTGCGCCAATGGGGAATGAGTATTTATCGTTAACCCAAAATGTAGCGCAATGGGAAGCCACTCAATCTGATAGCAGTCTATTTTGGTATGCCTTATTAGGTTTATTGCCATTATTTCAATTGTGCTACTGGATCTCGACTTCATTAGGCGGTGGCTTATGGGACATGTATGTTGCGATTAAGCGTTTAGCAGACGGGAACTTAACTCAACGTCTTAATTTTTTCGGTTCTGATGATTTTAGCTTGATAGCGAAAGAGATTGACCGTTGCGCTGATAATATGAGTGAGATGGTTACCGCGATTGGTGAAAATGCTAAAACCTTAGCTATGGCCGCAAGCACATTTAGCCAACAAGCCACTACCAATGATGAATTAATCAAACAACAACATCATTTTTTAGATTCAGTTTCACATTCAATGGAGCAAATGACGGCGGCCATTTCAGATGTGTCTCATCATGCTTCCACTACGTCTGGTCATACAAAAGAAAATGCTAATCAGGTCAATGAAAGTCGTAAGAAAATTAAAGATGCTGAACAACGTATCAGTTTTTTAACGGCGAGAATTTCAGACGCATTCGCATCCGTCGAGCAGCTATCTAAAGATGCGACTCAAATTAATGCTGTGGTGACCACCATTAATGGTATTTCTGAACAAACTAACTTATTAGCGTTAAATGCGGCAATTGAAGCGGCCCGAGCCGGTGAGCAAGGTCGAGGCTTTGCTGTGGTTGCTGATGAAGTGCGCACGCTTGCTGGCAGAACACAAAAAGCAACAGTTGAAATTCAAACCATGATTGAAGGGTTACAAAAAGGCTCATCTAAGTTAACACAAATTACCAATGAAATTGTCGAACAAGCCGATGAGGGGAGTGCCAGTATCACGGCCGTGGGTGAAGAAATCACTCATATGGCTGACTCAATCAATGCGGTTTTTGATATGAGCAGTCAAATTGCTGCTTCAGCTGAAGAACAAAGCGTGGCTTCTGCCGATATTGTATCGCAAGTCAATGAAGTCAGAAGTCAATCAAATACTATTTTAGCCAATGCGGATCAGGCTCTGGTGATCGCTAAAGATTTAAATGTGTCCTCTAAGGGGCTAAGTCAGATATTAACTCAGTATCGAACAGCTTAAAGTATGCGATAAGTGTGTAAAGCTCTGGTATTAAGAGCTTTTTTTCAGCCCATAAACCATCTACTTCAGTAGGTGATTATCATTAATTAGGCTTTGCCTGAAGTATGTTCAATAGCTGATTAACTCAAGTGATACGTGAGTTTTGCTAATGGTGCGGTACAAGCTTTTAAATCAGGGATGATTTAGTAGAAGCCTATAGGGATATATTTACGGCGTCTTGTTAACGCACGGTAGGAAAGCTCCTCTTTAGGGAGTGATATCAAAGCTACCTTCTTCAGAAGGTGGCTTCTTTACATCTATTAATCGGCTAAGTAGTAAGCAATGGTTGATACCACTCTTACGCGTTTGATGTGTGGATTATTCTTATCACGATCGTCTATAGAAAATTGACCTTGGGAGGCACTTTTAATTTTACCGAGTCTGCTATTGGAATCCGATGCAAACTTTTCGGCAACCATACGGGCATTCATGGTGGATTGCTCAATCATCTGCGGTTTGACATCGTTTAAACGGCTAAAAATATATTCAACTTGAGCGTTGTAATCATTTTGACTAAAGACAATGCCTCTTTTACCCAATTCGGTGATTTTAGGCATAGCATCACGCACTAATTGAATACTACTTGAATAAACCGTGATGGTTTGTAGCGCAGTATATCGATATTCAAAGTCTTGTTGTCCGCCATATTGCTGTGCCAATTTGTCGTTAATTTTTGGGGATGAAAAACTGATTTCATTGGCGGCGATATTTTGTGAAGCTAAAAAACCGATAATTTGTTGTGTTTGTTCATCAATTTGATTGTATAAATTTTCAAGATTGTTGCCTGCAGCGGTAAATTGAATGGGCCAAATAACAATGTCTGCTGGGAATTCCGCTTCTGCAAGCCCTTTAACCGTGACATTGCGATCATAGGTTTTTACTTCTAACAATGCCTGTTTTACGAGTAAGCCCATAATAGTAAAGCTGATAACTAACATAATGCCTAGGATCGCTGCGCTGGATTTTTGCATCTTTGCTCCTTCAATGATTAATTAACTTCACGTTGAAACACTAATCAAATTTTATTCAATTGTGATTTAAATATATCGAGCTAATATTGTTCTGTACAGGTATCAAAGGATTGAACATGCCAGTAACCATAATCCAGCAAGGTCACAACTCAATCAAATTTGTGTTTACTTCGGCGAACTCCCATTGGCGAAAGATCATTTTCGAGCGGGTGTTCACTGTGTTATCCCTCTTGTTTTTTCCGGTTTATATCAGCAGTGTTTACCTGTGTATTAGTATTAAACACTGGGAACTAGTGATATTCGATACCTTTATTTACGGTCTATTCTTATGTGTCACGTTTGGCAAGTTTATTTCTTTAAAGGTAAGGTTTTTCATTGGCTGCACGATGACTTACATTATTGGTTTGGCCTATTTATATGTGCTTGGGCCAACGGGTGCAGGACTTTTTTGGTTATTTATATTCCCACTTTTAAGCTGCGCGCTACTGAATACTAAATCGGGTTATATTGCGCAGATTATCAATTTTTTGACACTTTCCATTGTTGGAATTTGTTATTTTTACCATTGGTTATCTTGGCCTCATATTGAGGGATATTCATTTTTTATATGGTGTGTTATTGGTTTAATTTTTATGGCGACCAATATTTGTGCCATGTTGATTTGTGGTTATTTACTGTCGATTACAGAAAAAAAATTAACTCACACACTTAATTCTCGTTACGCATTAGTCGTGGGATTAGCGGTGGCATTAGAAGGACATAACCCTGATGTTCAGCAGCATATTCATCGTGTTGCCATGTACCTAAAAATGTTAGCAGAACAAGTCTCTCATTCAGCACCTTATGAAAAAGATGGGCTGGCTGATATTGATAATTTAATGCTTGCCGGCATGTTACATGATGTCGGAATGCAACATATGTCAGATGAATTATTGTGTATCGAGCATTCGCTATCATTGGATGACTACGAAGAGATAAAGCGTCATTGTGCTTTGGGTGCAAATGTCATAAAAGAGATGCTAGGTTATGATCGCAGCTGCCAGATGTTGTCTATGGCGAAGGATATGGCTTTGTACCACCATGAAAATTGGGATGGTACTGGCTATCCGCAAAATATTGTCGGCTCGTTGATCCCTTTAAGTGCACGGATGATGCGCTTAGTCGATGTTTATGATGGCATGACAAGCCCAAGGCACTATAAAGAGACCAGTGGGCATCAGGCGGCGGTAGCCTTTATTACTCAACAATCAGGAAAGTTATTTGATGCAAATCTTGTGCGGGCTTTCTTATTGGTAGAGAAAGACTTTGCTAAACTGAACCCGAAGACAACAGCTTGATTGTTATAAGTGTTTTAACGTTGGCTGAATAGTTTGGTAATTGAAAATAAAAAACCAGCATGAGATGCTGGTTTTTTGCTAAAGCCGTTAACACTTATTGATTAGCAAGCTTTGCTTTACGATCCCGTGATGCTTGAGCAAGATCGCGTAATAACTTCTCTGAATCTTCCCAATGTAAACAGGCATCAGTAATACTCTGCCCATAAGTTAAAGGTTGACCAGCAATCACTTGTTGGTTGCCTTCAATCATAAAACTTTCTGCCATAATACCTGCAACCGCAGTTGAGCCGTCACGAAGTTGGGCCATTATGCTGTCGGCCACATTGAGCTGGTTTTTATGTTTTTTCTGGCTGTTGCCATGGCTAAAGTCGACCACAATACGTTGACTTACTCCGACAGCTTCTAATTGCTGACGGACAATTTCGATATCCGCGGCTTCATAATTCGGCTGCTTACCACCCCGTAAAATGATGTGGCCATAAGGGTTACCGTGAGTTCGGTAAACCGCCATCGCACCATCTTTATCCGGAGAATAAAAAATGTGTGGCACTTGAGCAGCACGAACAGCATCAACAGCAATATTGATATTGCCATCGGTGCCGTTTTTAAATCCAACAGGGCATGACAAGGCAGACGCCATTTCTCGGTGGATTTGGCTTTCTGTGGTGCGAGCGCCAATTGCGCCCCAGGTGATCAAGTCAGCAATATATTGGCCGTTGACCATGTCTAAAAACTCAGTCGCAATTGGTAGCTTTAATTCAGTTATTTGCTGTAACAACTGACGCGCCATGCGTAAGCCTTTATTTGGACTAAAGCTGCCGTCTAAATCTGGATCTGAAATTAAGCCTTTCCAGCCCACAATGGTGCGAGGTTTTTCAAAGTAAACCCGCATTAAAATACATAAATCATCTTTTAATTCATGGTGCAGGGCAGATAAGCGCTGCGCGTATTCTAATGCCGCTTTAGTATCATGTATTGAACAAGGTCCAATAATGACTAATAAACGCTGGTCTTCACCAGAAATAATAGCTTCTACTTCTCTGCGCTGCTGCACAAGATAATCGGCAGCATCCTGAGTAAGCGGATATTCAGACGCAAGTTGTGCGGGTGAAATTACTTTACATAAAAGGGATGTACGTAGTTCGTCTGTTTTAATGGTCATTCATCTTACCGCTAAATCGTGAGGTGCTTATTCGCATCATAATGTGGGCGATTATAACCCCAAATATGCAGGCTTTGCGAGTTTCAAGGCTAACTTGTACTTGAAAATAATCGATTAACTCAATTGATTAATTTATATAGGTACAAATAAAGTGAGGGGGGACGTTTATTTTACTAACCCTTAAAGTTGAAAATAAACGCCATAAGCACTCAATAAGATTGTTCAAATATCGGAACAGACTTTAGAACATGTGACGTTCTAGTCCGGTGACATCTAATATTTTGGTGGCGATTTCTTCTACCGAATGATTCGTGGTATTCACAAAGGGGATGCGTTCTTTTTTGTAAAGCATTTCAACCTCTTTAACCTCTATCCGGCACTGCCGGAGCGATGAGTAACGGCTATTTTCCATCCGGCTCTGACGAATTTCATGTAATCGCATCGGATCAATCGTCAAACCGAATAATTTCGATTTGTTTCGCTTTAACGCATCAGGCAATTTGAGGTTGTCCATGTCATCTTCGGTAAAGGGGTAATTGGCGGCTTTAATACCAAATTGCATTGATAAATAGAGACTTGATGGCGTTTTTCCACAACGCGAAACCCCTAATAAAATGATATCGGCTTTGTCCATATGCTTCATGGTTTGGCCATCATCGTTTTCCATTGAGAAGTTAATCGCATCTATTCGCGCTTCATAACTGTGGTTGGCTTTACCATGGGTACGATGCAAAACAGGTTTAGCTTCAACCCCCAAATGTTGTTCTAATGGCGCAACAAAGGTATTTAAAAAGTCATAATCCATGCCTTCAGAGGAATAAATGACATTGCGAATATCCGGGTTTACGATGGAATGAAATACCAGTGGCCTTTCACCTGTTGTAATAAAACAATCATTTATTTGCTGTTTTACTTTTTCTGCACGCTGTAACGTTTCAACGAACGGAATGGTAAGTGCTTCAAATTGAATAGGAAATTGAGAAAGCACTGCATGACCAAAAACCTCTGCTGTGATCGCCGTCCCATCTGAGATATAAAATACTTTTGGTGCCATTATGACCTCTTGTAGTAATAAAATTACAAATAAAATTATAGATTTACGCGTGTTATTGGGGAGTGTAGAATGCCCTTGCCCTCATGTGAAGTGGCCACTGAAATAAAAAACTTGCGGAGATAAAACTGTGCAGCAATACGTACTCTGGTATCAAGAATTAGGCATGGGTGATGTAAACAAGGTTGGCGGTAAAAACGCATCCCTTGGAGAGATGATAAGTAATCTTGCCAATGCAGGCGTTCAAGTACCTGGTGGTTTTGCAACTACCTCTCATGCGTTTAATGAATTCCTCGAGCAAAGTGGCGTAAATCAAAAAATTTACGATCTTTTAGAAACCTTAGATGTAGACGATGTAACCGCGCTAGCGAAAGCCGGTGCACAGATCAGACAATGGGTTATTGAAACCCCATTTCATCCAGAATTTGAAGCCGCAGTGCGTGAAGCCTATGAAAAATTAGCCAGCGAAACCTCAGATGCTTCATTTGCTGTACGTTCATCAGCTACTGCTGAAGACATGCCAGACGCTTCATTTGCGGGTCAGCAAGAAACTTTCCTAAACGTTAAGGGTTACGATGCCGTTATTTTAGCGATTAAGCACGTATTTGCTTCGCTATTTAATGACCGTGCTATTTCTTATCGTGTTCACCAAGGTTATGAACACCAAGGTGTCGCTTTATCGGCTGGCGTTCAGCGCATGGTTCGTTCAGATAAAGCTGCATCGGGCGTGATGTTCACCATGGACACTGAATCAGGTAATAACGACGTTGTGTTTATCACGTCTTCATTCGGTTTAGGTGAAATGGTCGTACAAGGTGCCGTTAACCCTGATGAGTTTTATGTTCATAAACCGATTTTAGCGCAAGGGCACCAAGCCGTTGTGCGCCGTAATATCGGCAGCAAGTTAATTCAAATGGTTTACTCTGACGATGCGTCGCACGGTAAGCAAGTTAAGATTGAAGACGTGTCTGTAGAGCAAAGACGTTTATTCTCAATCGATGATACTGAAGTGATGGAACTGGCTAAGCAAGCCGTCATTATCGAAAAGCATTATGGTCGTCCGATGGACATCGAATGGGCCAAAGACGGTAACGATGGTAAGCTTTATATTGTTCAAGCACGTCCAGAAACCGTACGTAGCCGTGAAGATGTGCAGTTAATTGAACGTTACCATTTAAAAACCAAAGGTGATGTGATCTGTGAAGGTCGTGCCATTGGTCATAAAATTGGTAGCGGTGTCGCTAAAGTATTAGCATCAATTGAAGACATGGATCAAATCCAACCTGGTGATGTGCTCATTACAGACATGACGGACCCAGACTGGGAACCAATCATGAAACGTGCCAGTGCCATTGTGACTAACCGTGGTGGCCGTACTTGCCATGCGGCAATTATTGCCCGTGAATTAGGTGTCCCAGCGGTTGTAGGTTGTGGCAATGTGACAGATTTAGTTAAACATGGTGAAGTGGTTACCGTGTCATGTGCCGAAGGCGATACGGGTATCATTTATTCGGGTAAACAAGAGTTTGAAGTTGTCACCAACCGTGTTGACGCATTACCTGACTTACCGATGAAAATCATGATGAACGTGGGTAACCCTGATCGCGCATTTGATTTTGCTCGTTTGCCAAATGAAGGTGTGGGTCTTGCCCGTTTAGAGTTTATTATCAACCGTATGATTGGTATTCACCCTAAAGCATTACTTGAATTCAATCAGCAAGATGCTGCGTTGCAAACCGAAATTAACGAGATGATTGCAGGCTATGAATCGCCAGTTGAATTTTATATTGCCCGTCTAGTTGAAGGTATTGCGACTATTGCTTCTGCTTTTTACCCCAAAAAAGTGATTGTACGTATGTCAGACTTCAAGTCTAACGAGTACGCAAACTTAGTTGGTGGTGAACATTATGAGCCAGAAGAAGAAAACCCAATGTTGGGCTTCCGTGGTGCAAGCCGTTACATCTCTGAATCATTCCGCGATTGTTTCGCGCTAGAGTGTGAAGCGATTAAACGTGTTCGTAACCAAATGGGCTTAACTAACGTGGAAGTGATGATCCCATTCGTACGTACTTTAGGCGAAGCGTCACAGGTAATCGAGCTGCTTAAAGAGCAAGGTTTAGAGCGTGGTAAAGATGGTTTGCGCGTGATTATGATGTGTGAATTACCGTCAAATGCCATTCTTGCTGAGCAGTTCCTCGAGTACTTTGACGGTTTTTCAATTGGTTCAAACGATTTAACCCAGTTAACGTTAGGCTTAGATCGTGACTCAGGCATTATTAGCCACTTGTTTGATGAGCGTAATGAAGCGGTTAAAGCACTATTAGCGATGGCGATTAAAGCCGCTAAAGCCAAAGGAGCTTATGTTGGTATATGTGGTCAAGGCCCATCTGACCATGCAGATTTTGCTCAATGGTTAGTTGAACAAGGTATTGATACCGTATCGTTAAACCCAGATACTGTGATTGATACTTGGTTGTACTTAGCCAAAGAACACGCTTAATCAATTCAACTTGTTAAAGTACGTGCTTTGAATGCGATTAAGCATTTAAGTTAATTTCAGAACACGTATTTTTATCAACTTGTTATAAAAGCCGCTTTTTAGCGGCTTTTTTTTGTTTATAATGGCGGTAACTCAAAATCAATAATAAGTCTGCCATGTTACCTTTACTCTCACACAAACAAACATTAGAACCGGTTTATTTAGCGTATTTAGCTGCGTTAGAGCAAAGTGACTTTAATGGTGAAATTGACAAGCGTTATAGTGCCAGACTTATCCAAGCCACTGATAACTCAGTGTATCAATTCTTACCTCAGGCAGTTATTTATCCAGCTAGTCAAAAAGATGTTGAACTGGTATTACGCTTAGCTGCAAAGCCTGAGTTCAAAACCGTGACATTCAGCGCCCGCGGCGGCGGCACGGGGACCAATGGTCAATCTTTAACACACGGTCTGATACTCGATGTGTCACGTCACATGAATAAAGTTATCGAAGTGAACGCCACAGAAGGCTGGGTTAAAGTGCAAGCGGGTGTGGTAAAAGATGCACTTAATGATGCCTTGCGTCCCCACGGATTTTTCTTTAGTCCCGATTTATCGACATCAAATCGAGCGACTGTAGGCGGGATGATCAACACCGATGCTTCAGGCGCAGGCTCGTTAGTCTATGGTAAAACATCAGATCATGTTTTAGGACTTACCAGTGTGTTAATAGATGGCAGTGTATTAACATCACGGCCAATTAACAAAGAGGCTGTTAACGCTTCGCCAACCGAAAATTCACTAGCCGATGCCATTATTGCCACCATTTCAAATGTGTGCCTAGACAAGCGCGCATTAATTGAAAGCCGCTTTCCGAAATTAAATCGTTTCTTAACCGGTTATGATTTAAAACATGTTTGGAATGATGATTTAACTCAGTTTGATATATCGCGCATATTAACCGGTTCTGAGGGTACTTTGGCTGTGATCACTGAGGCGAAATTGAACATTACGCCACTGCCTAAAACCCGGATGATGGTGAACATAAAATATGATTCGTTTGAATCGGCATTGCGCCATGCACCATCGTTAGTTGAAGCCAAAGCCACAGTAGTTGAAACCGTTGATTCAAAAGTACTTAATTTGGCTAAACAAGATATTATTTGGCATTCGGTCGCTGATTTAATACAAGATGTCCCCAATAAGGTTATTGAAGGCCTAAACATGGTGGAGTTTGCAGGGGATGATGCTGAAGTCAAAGCAAAAGTAGCCAAGTTAGAAACAGTCTTAACCCAGCAATTAAATGATCAACTTTATGGTTTAGTGGGTTTTCAAGTGACTAGCGATAAACCGAGCATTGAACAGATATATGCAATGCGTAAAAAAGCGGTTGGGTTATTGGGCGCGACAAAAGGTCGACGTAAGCCTATTGCATTTGCAGAAGATACCGCTGTCCCCCCTGAAAACCTAGCAGATTTTATCATGGAGTTTCGTGCACTGTTAGATGGTCATCAATTGCAATATGGCATGTTTGGACATGTTGATGCTGGCGTGTTGCATGTGCGTCCATCGCTAGATATGTGTGATGAGGCAGATGAAAAATTATTGAAAGTCATTTCTGATGAAGTGGCCGCATTAACCCTTAAATATGGGGGATTAATGTGGGGCGAACACGGAAAAGGGGTGCGCGGAGAGTATGGCCCAGCGGTATTTGGCGATGAACTTTACGGCGTACTTGAGCAAATTAAAGGTTTATTTGATCCCGATAACCGTTTGAACCCAGGTAAATTAGTTGCGCCGCCAAAATCAGCACCGTTAATGTTTAACGTAGACAGTGCCAAGCGCGGCAGTTTTGACCGTCAAATCCCCATTAACGTGCGTGATGCATTTCCTGATGTGATGAACTGTAATGGTAACGGTTTATGTTTCAATTACAGCGCTTATTCACCAATGTGTCCCTCGTTTAAAGTGACTGGCGATCGTATTCAATCACCTAAAGGCCGCGCCGGATTAATGCGTGAATGGTTAAGACTACTTGAAGCGGAGGGTGTTGATATTAATGAATTAGCGGCGTCTAAATCTTCAAGCTTGCTGCAACGGGTACAAAACACTTTAAATGCAAAACGCGATTATGATTATTCCCATGAAGTGATGGCCTCTTTGAAAGGGTGTTTGGCCTGTAAAGCGTGTTCAAGCCAATGCCCTGTAAAAGTGGATGTACCAAAGTTTCGAGCCCAATTTTTCGATATTTACTACAAACGATACTTACGTCCAGCAAAAGATTATTTAGTCGCAGGTATTGAAGATTCATTGCCATTGATGGCAACAATGCCAAAAGTGACTAACTTTGCTTCACAAAACCCCCTGAGTCAGTGGGTTATCAAGAAGACAATTGGTTATGTCGATTCACCTAAGCTTTCTGTACCAACATTGAAACAACGTTTAGATGGTCATCCGAGCCGTGGTTATGAATTAGATGATTTATATGCCGTACCTGAGGCAGATCGCAATCAATATGTATTAGTGGTTCAAGACCCGTTTAATTCATTTTACGACGCTGACATTGTATTTCGATTTATTCAATTAATTGAAAAACTAGGTTTTAAACCTGTGTTATTACCTTTTAAACCCAATGGCAAACCTAGTCATATTAAAGGGTTTTTAACCAAATTTGCCAAAACCGCACAAAATAGTGCTGACTTTTTAAATAAGTTGCACGCACTTGGCATGCCAATGGTGGGTTTAGACCCTGCTTTAGTACTTTGTTATCGCGATGAATATAAAGAAGCTTTAGGGCAAAAACGCGGCAATTTTGAAGTGAAATTGGCAAATGAATGGCTCGTTAACGCCATTGAGTATTATCCGCCAATAAGCAAAGAAGTACCTGAGCAGTTCACTTGGTTTAGTCATTGTACTGAATCGACCGCCAAGCCCAATACAGCGAAAGAATGGCAAACTATTTTTAACCATTTTGGCGCCAAATTAACTAGTTTAAACCTTGGGTGTTGTGGCATGGCAGGAACGTATGGCCACGAGCTTGAAAACCTTGAACGATCTAAAGCCTTATTTGAAATGTCATGGCAATCAAGCATCGATAATGTAGCCGAAAAAGCGCAAATATTAGTGTCGGGCTATTCCTGTCGGAGTCAGGTGAAACGTTTTGCTAAATTCAGTCCTAAACATCCTATTGAAGCACTTTTAGGGTTATTGAATAACAATTAAGGTTAAACAGTGTATGACGGATAAGGATACACAAGCTGCAAAGTCAATTGCACAATTTACCCAGCATTCAGGGGTAAAATTGTGCAGTGAAGAGGCATTATTTCGTATTTTATCTGACGGCAGTTGGCTTTATCAAAACAGCCCTTTACCCACAAAGTTTGCCCGTATGTTCAGTCATATTCTGCATAATATCAATGATGAGTATTTTTTAATTACACCGGTAGAAAAGGTTAGAGTCGCAGTTGATTCGTGGCCCTTGTTATTGGTTGATGTTGAAGAAAACGAGGCTGGGTTTTGTTTTAAAACGAGCTTAGATACAAAAATTCAGGTTTCAAAAGTAGCCGTTATCGTTGAAGAAACAGGTATTTTTGTTAAATGTAACAAAGGATTAGTGGGTAGCTTAAACCGCGCTTGTTATTATCGCTATATTAATGAGTATTTATCTTTTGACTAAAAATTGGCTTTCTAGCGTATGCTAATGATATTGTCTGACTTGAACATGCCCTAGTAATCTAAATTCAAATCAGTAATATAAATTGATGTACTGAGGAGGTATCAATGAAACGTTTTGAAAGTTTAAATTATTTGGTATCGCACCTTAATTTGACCTTACAGCAAGCGCTAGATACTCGTTTGAAACGCTATGAATTAGATATCAAGCTTTGGCCTGTGTTATTCACCTTATGGCAAGAAGAGGGTCTGAGCCAAACAGAGTTATCTAAACGCTGTGATGTTGCCAACTACACCATGACCCGCTTGCTTGACCAACTGCAAGTGCAGGGATTGATCACCCGCCATCAAGAGGCAGATAATCGACGTGCATTTCAAATATTTCTCACCGACGATGGTAAAGCATTAGAGCATGATTTAGTGCATGAGGCCGAGTGGGTCAACGAGCAGTATTTAGCTTTATTAACTGTAGATGAACAAGATGAATTAATGCGACTTCTGAATAAAATCAATAAAATAGTTTAACTCTACCTATTTACGTTTTGCTTTGTGTTAACATGATTTTGTCGATATTTGATAACATGGAAACACCATCATGGTTGATTATCATCAATTTATATCTGAAAAAATTACTGAAACTAACAGGCTTATTTTGAGGCCATTTACCGAAGAAGATATTCCTGCTCTGTTTTTGATGAACAGTTTGCCCGAAATGCTCACCTATATCCCGATGGAGCCTTTTACTGAAGAGTCTCAAGCTGCGGATATTTACCATAATGTGATCCTCGCAGATTACGCCAAGCATGGTTTTGGCCGCTGGGCTGTACACCATAAACAGGATAACAAAGTCATTGGCTTTTGTGGCCCTAAGTTTTTACCCGAGTTTGATAAGGTCGAGCTTGGTTATCGCTATTTCCCTGAATATTGGGGCAAGGGCATTGGTTATGAAGCGGCACAAGCTGCAGTCGATACTTTTCAACCAAGATTTAATATTGATTTATTTATCGCGCTGATTTTACATGGTAATCAAGGGTCTGAAGGCGTGGCTAAAAAAGTCGGTATGTCGTTATTTGACCAAAGTGAATATTTGGGTCATAAAGTGCATGTATATCAACGTAAATTTAAATGATCTAGTCTTTTGTAGGCAATAAAAAACCAGCCTTTCAGCTGGTTTTTTTATGGATAACAGTTTATTCGTCAGCGTGGTCACAGCTATCATTAGTGCAGTGACCATATAAATACAAGCTGTGATGAGTCAGTTTAATGTTATGACGCATAGCAATTTCATCTTGACGACGCTCAATCACTTCATCAGAAAACTCGATAACTTTATCGCAGGTTAAACACACTAAATGATCATGATGCTTTTGCGTCGACATTTCAAAAACGGCTTTGCCAGATTCAAAATGGTGACGATTAAGAATGCCTGCATCATCAAATTGGTTCAGAACACGATATACAGTGGCTAAGCCAATTTCTTCACCCACTTCTAACAATTTCTTGTATAAGTCTTCAGCGCTAATGTGCTGGTTTTCAGGATTTTGCATTAGCTCAAGAATTTTCACTCGCGGCAGGGTAATTTTTAAACCGGCTTTTTTAAGGGCTTGATTTCCATCTGTCATTGCTAATCTCTTGATTGCAGAACCAATCGGTTCGTCCGTGGATAATAAAATCATTATATGTGTTGAATATGAAAACTTAAACCTCTAAGTGGTTTAATCTGGTTATTAATCTAAAATTTGTCCAGATTGCAATAAAAGACTTCCTAATTGTGATAATAAACTTACTTATACTAAGGGATTATTGCGATATCTTCTGACGCGAGCGACACTGAGTATTAATAGGTAAAATGTCTAGCACGTGTCTCTCGTGACGCGAAAGTGAAAACATTTTACGCCAGATATAACCAATTTTTGAAGATTACTACAGCAAGCGATTGCGGATGAATCGCAGTTTTTGCTAGTGTAGCTTATTAGCTCAATTCGGCTATGGTATGGATTTATGATTACCAGCCTATAATAAAAAGGAAGCACCATGTACCGGAATATTGTCGTGTTAACCGGCGCAGGCATTTCTGCAGAATCAGGAATTCGTACATTTCGCGATCAAAATGGATTATGGGAACAACATCATATTGAAGATGTTGCTACACCTGAGGGTTATGCTAAAGATATCGAATTGGTTGAACGCTTTTATAATAATCGCTGGCAACAGCTGCATTCTGATGAAGTCTGTGAAAACCTAGCGCATATTGCCTTAGCTAAATTAGAAGCTGAATTTGATGGCAATCTATTAGTCATTACGCAAAACGTGGATGATCTGCATGAAAGAGCAGGTTCACGTCGTTTATTGCATATGCATGGCGAGTTGTCTAAGGGCCGCTGTCCAAAGTCTTTGCAAACCTTTATCCTGCGTGAACCCTTCGGGCCAGATAACTGCTGTACTTGTTGCATTCCTGCAATGCGCTTAAGGCCACACATCGTGTGGTTTGGAGAGATGCCCTTTGGCATGGACCGGATTCATGACGCACTTGACCAATGTGATTTATTTATAGCGATTGGCACATCAGGTACAGTGTATCCTGCCGCAGGTTTTGTAGATAGCGCCAATCATCACGGCGCACAAACTGTTGAGGTGAATTTAGTCGCGCCAGACAGACACAGCCAATTTCAATATCATTTTACCGGTAAAGCAGGGGATATTGTGCCTAAACTGGTTGAAGATATTCTCAATGGAAAAACACTCGGCAGCGAATCGATTGCATCATGAGTGAGGCAATATCGTGTCAATATGACAGTAAATTAGCCATTATTATGCGTGGTTTACCCGGTAGCGGAAAATCCTACTGGGTGGAACAATTTATTCAATCTCAGCCATTACCCTTGGCTACGCGGATTAAGCAATATGGCTATTACTCAACTGACAACCTGTTTTTTATCGATGGTGAATATCGATTTGACGTCAATAAGCTATCGCAAAACCATCAACTTAATCTGAGTTTATTCATTGAAGCATTAGCAAGGGCTGAGCCTGTGGTGATTTGTGATAATACCAACGTGTGTCATTGGGAATATCTCGCTTATAAAACGGCTGCAGTCGCACTTGGGTACCAAGTGAAAGTTGTGCTAGTGGGCGATCCTAAATCTGCGGCGCATCAAGTGATATGTTCACAAAGAAATAAGCATCATGTACCACTGAAACAGATCCAAAGAATGGCAAATTTGTTTGAAATAGACTGATAGGATTGCTTAAGTCTAATGAAAATAAACAATAAAGCGTGTATTAAAAAATGACAGAATATAAAAAAGCGCCCTAGGGCGCTTTTTCGTGATAAACGTTAATTAATTGATTAACGTTTATCTAAGCTGACAAAATTACGCGCTGATTCACCAGTATATAACTGACGAGGACGGCTAATTTTGTGGCCAGGTTGGTCTAACATTTCTTTCCAGTGTGAAATCCAACCAACGGTACGTGACAATGCGAATAGCACTGTAAACATATCATTAGGGATACCAATGGCTTTCATGATTAGGCCAGAGTAGAAGTCAACGTTCGGGTAAAGCTTCTTAGAGATAAAGTATTCATCTTCAAGTGCTATACGCTCAAGCTCCATTGCTACGTCTAGTAATGGATCAACCACTTTAAGTTCTTTTAATACTTCATGACATGTTTCACGCATAACTTTCGCGCGAGGGTCGAAGTTTTTGTAAACGCGATGTCCGAAGCCCATTAAACGGAATGGGTCGTTCTTATCTTTTGCTTTTTCAATAAATTCAGGGATACGATCCACAGAACCAATTTCTTCAAGCATGGCAAGACAAGCTTCGTTAGCACCACCGTGAGCAGGGCCCCATAATGAAGCAATACCCGCTGCGATACATGCAAATGGGTTAGCACCAGAAGAACCTGCTAAACGTACTGTAGACGTTGAAGCATTTTGTTCATGATCTGCGTGAAGAACAAAGATACGATCCATTGCACGTTCAACTACTGGGTTAACTTTATATTCTTCGCATGGTGTTGCGAACATCATAGATAAGAAGTTACCCGCATAGCTTAATTCGTTACGAGGATACACAAAAGGTTGGCCCATTGAGTACTTGTAACACATTGCTGCGATGGTTGGCATTTTTGACACCAAACGGTAAGCGGCAATTTCACGATGCTTTGAATTGTTCACATCAAGAGAATCTTGATAGAAAGCAGAAAGTGCACCTGTCACACCACATAGCATTGCCATTGGGTGAGCGTCACGACGGAAGCCTCGGAAGAAGAATGCGATTTGCTCGTGAACCATAGTGTGTTCTTTTACTGTGGTTTCGAATTTGTCGAAATCAGCTTTAGACGGCAATTCTCCGTAAAGTAGCAAGTAGCATAAATCTAAATAACTTGATTCAGTTGCAAGTTGCTCAATTGGATAGCCACGGTGTAATAAAATACCTTGGTCACCATCGATATATGTGATTGCAGACTCACAAGATGCTGTTGCTAGAAAGCCTGGATCAAAAGTGAAATAGCCTTTTTTCCCCAACGTACTGATGTCAATTACATCAAACCCTTCAGTACCTTTCTTAATTGGTAAGTCGATTGAATCGTTACCTGGTAACTCTAATTTGGCTATATTATCAGCCATACCCCGTTCTCCTTACGTCATTCTTTATATGAGTGCGGCATGTTAAGCGGACATTACTTTACAGTGGATCGGGACACTAGATCAATTTAAATAAGCGTTTAAATTTGTTAGACCATGGTATATACCCTGTTAAAAGCCTTTAGCTACGCGCTTTAGAATAAAAAATTCATAAAAAAACTTAATTTGCATAATGTGATGTTTGTATTTGACAATTCTCGCGAGTATACTTGCCTGCGTCCTTAAGGGCGACAGACATCACACTTTCGAAATGATTATTTTACAATCTAAATTAGTGATTTCTCAATTAGTTAGGTGTTTGATAGTAGTTTGTTTTTTGCTTAAACATGTTGTTAACACTTTTTTGGCGTTGATGTTTTAAGCAAAAAAGAAATACATAACAAAAATAATGCTCAATGGAGCTGAGTGAGCAGAACGTGAAAAAGCAAAGACCTGTCCATCTAGACCTGCAGACGATACGCTTCCCTGCGACAGCTATCGCATCAATCCTACACCGCATTTCCGGTGTCATCATGCTATTCGCTATTGGTATTCTTTTGTGGTTGTTAAATTCGACTTTAACCTCTGCTGAAGGCTTCGCTAGCGTCCAATCCTTGTTCGATGGTTTCGTAATGAAGTTCATCCTTTGGGGCATTCTAACCGCACTTGGTTATCACTTATTAGGTGGCATCCGTCACTTGATTATGGATACAGGTCGTTGGGAAGAGTTAGCTTCAGGTATTGCTTCTGCTAAAGTAACATTTGCTTTAGCCGCAGCCATTTCAATCATAGCGGGGATTTGGGTATGGTAACTAACGCAGCAAGTTTTGGACGCAGCGGTGTCCATGACTTTATTTTACTACGCGCCAGTGCGGTGATCCTAGCTTGTTATACAATCTTCTTGGTTGGATTTATCGCGTGTAGTTCACCATTGACTTTCGACATTTGGCACGGCTTATTTAGCACATTGCCAATGAAGGTATTTACCTTGTTAGCTTTAGTTGCGCTACTAGTCCATGCATGGATTGGTGTGTGGCAAGTATTAACTGACTATGTTAAATGCACGTCGTTACGTGGTGTATTACAGTTTACCTTTGTTGTGACCGCATTCAGTTATTTAGCGGCCGGCATCGTAATAGTGTGGGGTGTATAAGTGAGTATTCCAGTACGCGAATTTGATGCAATCGTTATTGGTGCCGGTGGCGCTGGTATGCGAGCAGCATTACAGATTTCTAAAGAAGGTAAAAGCTGTGCGCTTTTATCAAAGGTTTTCCCAACACGTTCTCATACTGTGTCTGCGCAAGGTGGTATTACTGTTGCGTTAGGTAACGCGCATGAAGATCACTGGGAACAGCACATGTACGATACGGTTAAAGGTTCTGATTTTATCGGTGACCAAGACGCTATCGAATTTATGTGTCAAACCGGTCCAGAAGCCATTATCGAACTTGAGCACATGGGTTTACCATTCTCTCGTTTTGAAAACGGCACCATTTATCAACGTCCTTTTGGTGGTCAATCAAGAAACTTTGGTGGCGAGCAAGCGGCACGTACAGCGGCAGCAGCTGACCGTACCGGTCATGCATTGTTACACTGTTTATATCAACAAAATGTTAAGCATAAAACTCAAGTGTTTTCTGAGTGGTATGCATTAGATCTTGTTAAAAACGATGACGGCGTGATTGTCGGTTGTACTGCAATCGAAATCGAAACCGGTGATATTGTTTATTTCAAAGCTAAAGCGACGATTTTAGCTACAGGTGGTGCAGGGCGTATTTATGCTTCAACCACTAACGCACATATCAACACGGGTGATGGCGTGGGTATGGCAGCACGTGCTGGCGTTCAATTACAAGACATGGAAATGTGGCAGTTCCACCCAACGGGTATTGCTGGCGCAGGTGTACTTGTTACTGAAGGTTGTCGTGGTGAAGGCGGATACTTATTAAATAAAGATGGCGAACGTTTCATGGAACGTTATGCGCCAAACGCGAAAGATTTAGCCTCTCGTGACGTGGTAGCGCGTTCAATGATGACTGAAATTCGTGAAGGCCGCGGTCTTGATGGTCCTTTAGGTCCACACTGTTTACTCAAACTGGATCATTTAGGTAAAGAAACCCTAGAAGCGCGTTTACCAGGTGTTTGTGAATTATCACGCACGTTTGCGCACATTGATCCGGCTGATGGTCCAATTCCAGTATTACCTACTTGTCACTACATGATGGGTGGCCTACCAACTAAAGTGAGCGGTCAAGTTATTCGTATGGATAAAGACGGCACTGAGTCTGAAGTTGTTGGTTTATTCGCTGTAGGTGAAATTGCTTGTGTATCTGTTCACGGTGCTAACCGTCTTGGTGGTAACTCACTACTAGACTTAGTGGTATTTGGACGTGCAGCAGGTCAACATTTAGGTAAAGCACTTGATGCAACTGCTGATCCTAAAGATGCTTCTACCGCAAATATTAATGCTTCACTCGCGCGTTTAAATCGCTGGGAAAGTAACAAAGACGGTGAAGATCCAGCGGTAATTCGTAAAGATTTACAACTTTGTATGCAACTAAACTTCTCTGTATTCCGTACTGGTGATGCAATGGCTGAAGGTTTAGAGCAACTTCAAGCAATTCAAAAACGTTTAAATAATGCCAAACTTTCTGATAACTCAAGAGAGTTCAACACTCAACGTATTGAATGTTTAGAGCTAGATAACCTTATGGCTACTGCGTTAGCAACAGCATATGCTGCTAACTTCCGTACAGAAAGTCGTGGTGCGCATTCTCGTGAAGACTTCTTAGAGCGTGATGATGACAACTGGTTATGTCACAGTTTGTTCGACCCAGCTGATACATCAATGACCAAACGTGATGTGAATATGGCGCCTAAGTTACGTGAAGCCTTCCCTCCGAAGAAACGTACTTACTAAGCAGGAGTTGCAAAGATGAAATTAACATTTGCAGTGTATCGTTATAATCCTGATGTAGATACTAAGCCATACATGAAGGATTACACCCTTGAAGTGCAAGATGGCACTGATATGATGGTGTTAGATGCATTAATTAAGCTTAAAGAACAAGACCCAACATTAGCGTTCCGTCGTTCATGCCGTGAAGGTGTGTGTGGCAGTGACGGTATCAACATGAACGGTAAAAATGGACTAGCGTGTATCACGCCTGTTTCTACCTTCAAGGGTAAAAAGCTTGAAATTCGTCCGTTACCTGGTATGCCAGTAGTACGAGATCTTGTGGTTGATTTAACTCAATTCTATAAACAGTATGAGAAAATCAAACCTTTCTTGATCAATGATGAAAAAACACCAGCACGTGAACACTTACAATCACCTGAAGAGCGCGAGCACTTAGATGGTTTATATGAATGTATCATGTGTGCATGTTGTTCGACTGCTTGTCCGTCTTTCTGGTGGAACCCAGATAAATTTATCGGACCAAGTGGTTTATTACATGCTTATCGCTTCCTAATCGACAGCCGTGATACCGCTACAGAAGAGCGTTTATCTGAGCTTGACGATGCTTACAGTGTGTTCCGTTGTCACGGTATCATGAACTGTGTTGATGTTTGTCCTAAAGGATTAAACCCAACTAAAGCCATTGGCCATATTAAGTCAATGCTACTGAAGCGAGCGGTTTAATGAACATAGAAGAGCCTTTTAACCTGGTTAATTAGCTCTTTTTGAGAGCCATCTGCTTAGTAGGAGATGGCTCTTTTGTGTGTTTATGGATTACCTTTGTCATGAGTTTGTGAAATTCGTTATTGAGTACAAGTCTTTGGCAGAGATAGAAAGTTAAGCATGGCGATGACATTCATTGTTATGCATTATGGCTAGCACGTGTATCAAGTTTGAAAGGAATAACAATGCACCAAGGCATCATGAAAGCCTGGCTCGAGTCGTCTCACTTAAGTGGTTCGAACGCGACCTATGTAGAAGAGATGTATGAAGCCTATCAAGAAGATCCGCAATCAGTATCTGCTGATTGGCAGCTTGTTTTTGATAACCTCCCTCCCGTTAACGGTGTCGCAAAAGATGCACCGGAGGCTGCCCACTCTAAAGTTCGTGACTATTTCCGTAGTTTAGCTCTAGAAAGTCGTGCCAAAGGCGCTGCTCGCGTAAGCGACCCAGAGTTAGATGCAAAACAGGTTAAAGTCCTTCAGTTAATTAATGCTCATCGTTTCCGTGGCCACCAAAATGCCAAACTTGATCCACTAGGATTGTGGAAGCGTGATGAAGTTCAGGAACTCGATCCGGCTTATCATGGGTTAACTGCAGAAGACATGCAACGTGAGTTTAATACGGGGTCATTCGCCTTAGGCGGTGAAACCATGAAACTTGCGGATATTATTTCTGCCCTTAAGAGCAGTTACTGCGGCTCTATCGGTGCAGAATATATGCACATTACCGACACAGACGAGAAACGCTGGATCCAACAACGTCTTGAGCCAACTTTAGGTAAAGCTAACTACAGTCCAGCAGTCAAGAAACGTATTCTTGAAGGCCTGAATGCCGCAGAAGGTATTGAAAAATATCTTGGTGCTAAATTCCCAGGCGCTAAACGTTTTTCGCTAGAAGGTGGTGATGCATTAGTGCCAATGATGCGTGAAATTATTTATCGCGCAGGTGAAGCGGGCACTAAAGAAATTGTTGTGGGTATGGCTCACCGTGGTCGACTAAATCTATTAGTTAACATTCTAGGTAAACGTCCAGGAGAGTTATTTGACGAGTTTGCTGGCAAACACGCAGACACTCACGGTTCAGGTGACGTTAAATATCACCAAGGTTTCTCATCGGATTTTGAAACGCCAGGTGGCAATGTTCACTTAGCGTTAGCCTTTAACCCATCTCACTTAGAAATTGTTAACCCAGTGGTGATTGGTTCTGTGCGCGCACGTCAAGATCGTCGCGGCTGTAAAGATGGCTTGCAAGTTATGCCTATCACTATTCATGGTGACTCGGCAATTACAGGTCAGGGTATCGTACAAGAGACATTTAACATGTCTCAAACCCGTGGTTTCAAAGTGGGTGGTAGCATCCGCATCGTAGTCAATAACCAAGTTGGTTTTACTACTTCAAACCATGCTGATGTGCGTTCAACTGAATACTGTACTGACATTGCTAAAATGGTGCAGGCGCCTATTTTCCATGTCAACTCAGACGATCCAGAAGCGGTTGCGTTTATTTCGCAACTAGCGGTTGATTACCGTAACGAGTTTAAACGTGATGTAGTGATTGATTTAGTGTGTTATCGCCGTCATGGCCATAACGAAGCGGATGAGCCTAGTGCAACACAGCCGCTTATGTATGCCAAAATCAAAAAACACCCAACACCACGTAAAATCTACGCTGACAAGCTGATTGCTGAAAACAGCATTCCTGCAGATGAAGTAACAGGTTTAATTAACCATTACCGTGATGCGTTGGATGCGGGTGATTGTGTAGTTAAAGAGTGGCGCCCAATGACGCTACATACTGTTGACTGGACACCGTATTTGAATCGCGAATGGGATGAAGAATACGCCGCAGCAATGTCAATGGAGCGTCTACAAAACTTAGCCAATAAGTTAGTGGATATTCCTGAAAATCATAAATTACAATCACGTGTTGAAAAGATTTACGGTGATCGCGTGTTAATGGCTAAAGGCGAGAAGTTACTTGACTGGGGTTTTGCAGAAACCTTAGCCTATGCTTCAATTCTTGAAGACAAAAAGCGCGTGCGAATTACAGGTCAAGATTCTGGCCGTGGTACTTTCTTCCACCGTCATGCGGTATTGCATAACCAAAAAGATGCATCTACCTACATGCCGTTACGCAATATTGCTGATGAACAAGCACCGATAGATATCACTGACTCAGTTTTATCAGAAGCCTCAGTATTAGCATTCGAGTACGGCTATGCTACGGCAGAGCCAGGCGGATTAACCATTTGGGAAGCCCAATTTGGTGACTTCGTAAACTGTGCCCAAGTGGTGATTGACCAATTCTTATCGTCTGGTGAGCAAAAGTGGGGCCGTTTATGTGGCCTAACTATGTTGTTACCCCATGGCTATGAGGGTCAAGGTCCAGAGCATTCAAGTGCCCGTTTAGAGCGTTTCTTACAGTTATGTGCAAACCACAACATGCAAGTGTGTGTTCCATCAACACCTGCACAGGTTTATCATATGCTGCGTCGTCAAGTGGTGCGTCCAATGCGTCGTCCATTGGTTGTGATGTCACCAAAATCATTGTTACGTCACCCATTAGCCGTATCTAGCATGCAAGAGCTTGCCGAAGGGACTTTCCAAAATATCATTGGTGAGATCGATACCTTAGAGGCAAGCAAAGTTGATCGCGTGGTGTTCTGTAGCGGTAAAGTGTACTTCGAGTTACTCGAAAGACGTCGCAAAGAAAACATCACTAATATTGCAATCATTCGTGTTGAGCAGTTGTATCCGTTCCCTGATGTGGAAATGCGTGCAGCATTAGAAACATATCAACATGTTACTGATTTTGTTTGGTGTCAGGAAGAGCCTCAAAACCAAGGTGCATGGTACTGTAGTCAGCATCACTTCTGGGCTAATATTCCAGCAGGCGCTCAATTAACTTATGCGGGTCGTGAAGCGTCAGCTGCACCGGCTTGTGGTTATCCAGGGTTGCATGTACAACAGCAAGAATCATTATTGAATAGCGCATTAAAACTGTCGTAAAGATAATTTATATAAAGGGAAGCTTTCCATGAGTATCGAAATTAAGGTACCGGTATTACCAGAATCAGTTGCTGATGCAACTATTGCAACTTGGCACGTTCAACCTGGCGAACAGGTATCTCGTGATCAAAACTTAGTTGATATTGAGACCGATAAAGTTGTTCTAGAAGTGGTTGCGCCTGAAGATGGTTCAATTTCTGAGTTATTGTTCCAAGAAGGCGACACCGTTTTAGGTGAGCAAGTGATTGCTAAGTTCATCGCAGGTGTTGTTGCTGGTCAAGAAGTGACTAAAGCGGATGCGCAAGCTCCTGCTGCAGATGCTGCACCGGCTTCAGACGAGTCAAATGATGCACTAAGCCCATCTGTACGTCGTTTAATCGCTGAGCATAATCTTGATGCTGAAAAAATTAAAGGCACAGGTGTGGGTGGACGTATCACTAAAGAAGACGTTGAAGCATTTGCTAAATCAGCACCAGCAGCTAAACCTGCTGCAGCACCTGTTGCGCCTTTAGAAGGCCGCAGTGAAAAACGCGTACCTATGACCCGTTTACGTAAAACTATCGCTACACGTTTATTAGAAGCGAAAAACTCGACTGCAATGTTAACCACGTTTAACGAAGTTAACATGAAGCCAATCATGGATATCCGTAAGCAATATCAAGATATCTTTGAAAAGCGCCACGGTATTCGTTTAGGCTTTATGTCTTTCTACATCAAAGCGGTCACTGAAGCGCTTAAGCGTTTCCCTGAAGTTAACGCTTCAATTGATGGTGACGATATTGTTTACCACAACTATTTTGATATCAGCATTGCTGTATCTACTCCACGTGGTCTGGTAACACCAGTATTACGTGATACTGATACCATGAATCTTGCTGAAATTGAAAAAGCCGTGCGTGAATTAGCCATCAAAGGCCGTGACGGAAAATTATCTGTTGCAGACATGACAGGTGGCAACTTCACCGTAACTAACGGTGGTGTTTTCGGTTCGCTTATGTCAACGCCAATTTTGAACCTGCCACAAAGCGCAATCTTAGGCATGCATGCTATTAAAGATCGCCCAATGGCAGTCAATGGTCAGGTTGAAATCCTGCCTATGATGTACCTAGCACTCTCTTATGACCATCGTATTGTTGATGGCCGTGAGTCAGTTGGCTTCTTAGTCGCTATTAAAGACTTCTTAGAAGATCCAACTCGTCTATTGCTTGACCTATAAGAGTCAACTAGACACACCCTCGTCGCTGGCTCACATTGAGCCAGTAGGATTTGATTAGAAGTATATGGATAGATCATCATGAATTTGCATGAGTATCAGGCAAAATCTTTATTTGCCGAATATGGTTTACCAGTCTCTGAAGGCTTTGCATGTGATACTGCTCAAGAAGCAGTTGAAGCGGCTGGCCACATTGGCGGAAATATGTGGGTTGTTAAGTGTCAAGTACACGCAGGCGGCCGTGGTAAAGCAGGTGGCGTTAAAGTTACCGGCAATAAAGACGAAATCAGAGCATTTGCTGAAAACTGGTTAGGTAAAAACTTAGTGACATATCAGACTGATGCTAAAGGTCAGCCAGTTGCTAAAATCCTAGTTGAAAGCTGTACTGATATCGCCAATGAATTGTACTTAGGTGCAGTTGTTGACCGTAGCACTCGTCGCGTTGTCTTTATGGCATCGACTGAAGGTGGCGTTGAAATTGAAAAAGTGGCTGAAGAATCTCCAGAGCTTATTCACACAGCGATCATCGACCCGTTAACCGGTCCTCAAGCATACCAAGCACGTGATCTTGGCTTCAAGTTAGGTTTAAACCCAACGCAAATGAAGCAGTTCACTAAGATCTTTATGGGTCTAGCTAACATGTTCAATGACCATGATTTTGCGTTATTAGAAATCAACCCACTTGTTATCACCACTGAAGGCAACCTTCACTGTTTAGATGGCAAGATTGGTATTGATGGCAACGCATTATTCCGTCAACCAAAAATCAAAGCGATGCACGATCCATCTCAAGATGACGCTCGTGAAGCGCACGCAGCTAAGTTTGAATTAAACTATGTAGCATTAGATGGCAACGTAGGTTGTATGGTTAACGGTGCTGGCCTAGCAATGGGTACTATGGACATCGTAAACCTACACGGTGGCAAGCCAGCTAACTTCTTAGACGTTGGCGGCGGAGCAACGAAAGAACGTGTTGCTGAAGCATTTAAGATCATTCTTTCTGACAGCAATGTTAAAGCCGTATTGGTTAACATCTTTGGTGGTATCGTACGTTGCGATATGATCGCTGAAGGTATTATCGGTGCTGTGAAAGAAGTTGGCGTTAAAGTGCCAGTGGTTGTGCGTCTTGAAGGTACTAACGCCGAATTAGGTCGTGAAGTATTGGCTAAGTCTGGTCTTGATATCATCGCGGCAACAAGTCTAACTGACGCGGCTGAGCAAGTTGTTAAAGCTGCGGAGGGCAAATAATGTCTGTTTTAATTAACAAAGATACCAAGGTAATCTGTCAAGGTTTCACTGGCGGTCAGGGTACTTTCCACTCTGAGCAGGCGATTGCTTATGGCACGCAAATGGTTGGTGGTGTTTCTCCTGGTAAAGGTGGTCAAACTCACCTAGGTCTACCAGTATTTAACACTGTTAAAGATGCGGTAGCAGCAACAGGTGCAACGGCAACTGTTATCTACGTTCCAGCACCATTTTGTAAAGATGCCATTCTTGAAGCAATCGATGCTGGCCTAGAGCTAATCGTTTGTATCACTGAAGGCATCCCAACACTTGATATGCTTCAAGTGAAAGTGAAGCTAGAAGAAACTGGCACACGTATGATCGGTCCTAACTGTCCAGGTGTGATCACTCCTGGTGAATGTAAGATTGGTATCATGCCAGGTCACATCCACAAGCCTGGTAAAGTCGGTATTGTTTCTCGCAGCGGTACATTAACGTACGAAGCGGTTAAGCAAACCACTGACGAAGGTTTCGGCCAATCTACTTGTGTCGGTATTGGTGGTGACCCAATTCCTGGTACTAACTTCATCGACGTATTGGAAATGTTCCAAAACGATCCACAAACTGAAGCGATTGTTATGATCGGTGAAATTGGTGGTAATGCTGAAGAAGAAGCGGCTGAATATATCAAAGCACACGTGACTAAGCCTGTTGTATCTTATATTGCTGGTGTGACTGCACCAGAAGGTAAGCGTATGGGCCATGCTGGCGCAATTATCGCTGGCGGTAAAGGTACTGCTGCTGATAAATTTGCTGCTTTAGAAGCTGCAGGCGTAACGACTGTTCGCTCTTTAGCTGACATCGGTAAAGCATTACGTACTCGTACTGGTTGGTAATTTTACCCTCCTGATGAAAAGGCGCTTAGGCGCCTTTTTTATTTTCAGCCCTGATCCACCTACTTCAGTAGGTGGTTATCATCAATTAGGCTCTGCCTGAAGTACGTTCAATAGCTGATTAACATAAGTGATAGGTGAGCTTTGCTAATGGTGCGGTACAAGCTTCTAAATCAGGGATGATTTAGTAGAGCCAATAGGGATATATTTACGGCGTCTTGTCACGCACGGTAGGAAAGCGCCCTTTTAGGGCGTGATATCAAAGCCAGTTTCTTCATAAGGTGGATTATTTACTGGCAAGATATTGATATTTAGTTTGATTGTTGAGTGATTATGGCCATTTTTAGTATAATTTTCCCGCTCATTTTTATGGTGTCGTTGGGCTATTTACTCACACGACTGGCCTTTTTTAATAAAGAGCAGATAAGCGGCATCAGTAAATTCACTTTTTATGTCAGTATTCCTGCATTTTTGTTTATCAATATGTTAGCCGCGCCGCTATCTCAAAGCTTTGATGTATCATCATTACTGGTGTTTTATCTACCCGTGTTAGCGGTATATACACTGGGGTATCGTTTTAATCGTCAGTTTGCCAAACTAGAACTTAAAAGCCGAGATGCCAGTGCGGTATTTGCCCTAGGTTCAAGTTATTCAAATACTGTATTGGTTGGCTTGCCTATCATTGTGGCAGCTATTGGTGAGGAAATGATAGGTCAAGTGTTTATGATCATTACATTTCACAGTGCCTTATTATTTGCTATCACGTTTATTTTGGCCGCGCGAGTAGGGGGGCAGGGTTTTTCATGGGGCAGTTTTACACGCAATATGCTGCTGAATCCTGTGGTGCTAAGTATCACCCTGGGTATGATTGCAAATGCAGTCGGACTGAGTTTATTTTCTGCCTTAGAAGCGGGATTAATGTTACTTGCTAAACCCGCACTTGCCAGTGCGTTATTTGTTTTGGGCGCAAATTTAAGTTTTTATCAAATCAGCCAAGATTGGCCATTCGCATTATGCGCCAGTTTTTTGAAAATAATACTGTTGCCAGCATTGGTGTTTATTACAGGTCAATGGCTATTGGTACTTCCCTCACAAACTCTAACAATGCTGGTATTACTGAGTGCCTCCCCCCTTGGGGTGAATGCTTATTTAATTGCAACAGAACTTAAACAGCATGAGACAACGCTTGGTACGACAGTGGTGTTATCGACGTTGTTATCGGTATTGAGTTTCAGTTTTTGGTTAGCGTTATTAACCTAACATGAGCACGGTGTCATAAACGTCTAGCAAACAGACCTTTGTCTTGCTAACTGCTTTATTAACGTGTAATAGGTAAGCTATTGACGTGTTGATGCGCCTTGTTTTCAAAACAAATGACAAGTTTGCGAAAAAATAAGCTCAATCTGTTGAATTGTGCTTATTGAGCCCATCTGTTAACCCGAGTTGAGGTTAAGCTAATTCAATTGAGTGTTGTATTCGGTCAATTGTTTGATGATTGGCCAATAGCTTGTTTCAGCTAGCTGATCATTTCATTTTAAGTGAATTATTTCTTTGGGCATTGGCAATAGGCGTTAGCGGCTATGAGGCTTGGCGAGCAATCAATCACATAGTAAATATAGCATAAGGTTTAACCGATTTTTAAAATGTCAGACTTTATCCCGAGTCTAACATTAATCTTGAAGAGTATAAGGTCAGCATGCCTAGAACGATTACATTATCAGAGTATGTAAAAAATCGTAATGGTGTCGCTCTTGGGGCATCGGGATCAATGTCAAATATGCTCAAGCGTTCGTTAGGTGCTAGTTCATTTTATTTATTTTGGCACTATTGGAATCCAATCTGGGGTTACTATCTTTCACGCAAGGTAATGAAGCCATTAAGTCACCTATTTCCCATATGGGTAGCCGTGATGATGACTTTTGCTGTGAGTGGTGCATTACATGATTTAGCGATAACGTTGGTAAAGTGGAAGCTAACGTTTTTGTTTACACCGTGGTTTTCTTTGATGAGTTTAATTGTTTTAGCGACTAAGCATTTTGGTATTTCATATAGCGATTATCATTGGCTGGTTAGAGCATTTATAAACCTATCACTCATAGCAATATGTTTCGTTTTAGCTCGTCAGATAGCCTTACACAGTTAATTGTTCAGCCAGTCTATTTCGCTAGTATAGGCATGTGCCAAACTTATCTACTTGTCCTTAAGCACTCAATTTCCAGTAAGTGGGTTAATAGATAGCGCTGCATTTTACGCGCTCATGTTTGATGCCTACTGACTGCAATGGTTTCTTTAATCATGTTCATAATATTATTTTTAACAAACCCTCAAGATTTAGAACATGGTTAACATCGTTGTCAGGTAAACTGATAACAGGTGTATCGTTGCGGGATACTAAATAAAAAAACTATGCATATAAAGTAAGCATATGATGCATTAAATAGTAAATTATTCATAAACTTAAATTAAATTCATTTGAAGTCGTTTTATAATGTCGGGCTGTGATTTACCTCATGTGAGAAATTGAAAAAATCACAGTTTTTCTCAAAAATAATAAAGGACTTTTTAATGAAAAGTACAACATTACTGGGTGCTACATTTGCGTTAACCGCAATGCAGGTTACCCTCCCTGAACAACAAGCTCATGCGCATGGTTGGACCGAATTTCCTGAGGCGCGACAATCAATCTGTTATGAGCAAGGTGGACTGTGGTCTGGCACACCACCTAATGCGGCGTGTGCGCAAGCAAAAGACATTTCTGGCACATATCCATTTGTACAGCGTAATGTAAGCGGTCAATAAACCCCACATACCAATAATACTCACGCTTTAATATAGTACCTTTTTCACCGGAGGTACTATG
>NZ_JAPDMX010000026.1 GCF_025971955.1 Shewanella subflava | reverse complement strand
GCGCTTTGCTTTCGCGCTGTGCCGTGTCAGTGGATGCGCATTATAGGGAGCTAAGATTTTTGCGCAACCCCTTTTTTGAAGTTTTTTGCAAAAATGAAGGCGATGGCGTAAATATTGGCCATAACGCGCAAAAAAGGGACTATTTGTCCCTTTTTATGCTGATTATTGCATATTTATCATTGTTTATTATTCACCAAAGAAGCGTGTTTCCTGGGTGGTAATCACTTTTTCGCCATTAATTTCAGTTTCAACTACGATATTAATATTAGTTACGCTACGTTTTAAGCCAACTGGGTCAACTGCAACACTAATTGGCAGGGTTAATACTTCACCGGCAGCAATACTGACGTTGTCTGGTCCTATCCACTTAGCATCATCAAGCCCATCGACACTTAACTTGTAATCGTGTTGATATTCGGTTTTGTTGAGTATTTTAATCGTGAAGGTATTTTCTATCTCACCACGACTATTTTCACGATATAACGCATTACGATCTCTAATCACATCCATCCTGACAGGTGCTATGGTGGCGCTTGCATAAATGAACAAGAGTACCATTACCGTTAATACTACCCCGTAGCCCACAAGTTTAGGCCTTAAGACCTTTTCTTGAACATTATCTAATTTGTTTTCGGTGGTATAACTGATTAAGCCCTTGTCATATCCCATACGTTCCATTGTGGTATCGCATGCATCAATACAAGCCCCGCAATTGATGCATTCATATTGCAGACCATTGCGAATATCTATTCCTGTTGGACACACTTGTACACATAAGTCGCAATCAATACAGTCACCCAAGCCCATTTCTTTGGGGTCCGCTTTACGCGAACGAGGACCGCGGGTTTCACCCCGTTTGGTATCATAACCAACTATATAAGTATTCTTATCGAACATGGCAGCCTGAAATCGTGCATAGGGGCACATATGAATGCACATGATTTCGCGCATCCAACCAGCATTACCATAGGTTGCTAGGGTAAAGAAAATCACCCAAAAATAGATACTACCGTCAGCATTAAGCGTAAATACATCAATGTACACTTCACGAGAAGGTACGAAATAAGACACGAATGTCATGGCAGTAAGTAAGGCCACTAACACCCAGGCGGTATGCTTGGCTGTTTTACGCCATAGTTTGTCAAAACTCCATGGCATTTGATCTAGCTTAATTCGCTTATTGCGCGCGCCTTCAAACTTCTCTTCAAACCAAATGAATATAAATGTCCATACCGTTTGCGGACAAGTATAGCCGCACCATACTCGCCCTAGATATGTCGTCACAAAAAACAAGCCGAAGGCTGCTATCATAAATAACGCTGCTAATAAGGTAAGGTCTTGCGGCCAGATGGTTAAACCGAATACATGAAACTTTTGCTCTGCAAGATTGAACCAAACTGCTTGACGGTCACCCCATGGGATCCAAGGCAGTATTAAAAAGAACAACATGGAAACCCATCCCATACGACGACGAACACGAGTCCACAGCCCGTCGACAGCACGCACATAGATGCTATTACTGGGGTTGAAACGGTCCGCTTTACTGGCGTCAGGTTGATGAATCTTTATTCGATTTTGTTTCGAATAATCTTTGGGCTTCGATTCTATTGTCATTTTACAGCCTTACTACATTAACATTACAAAGAAACTGGAATAGTATATACCTTTCTAACATTAACTCGGACAGAAAAATGAGAGGTTGGATAGGTTTAGCCATCATCGCTGGCATAATTTATTACTTTGCAACAGAAACAAATAAGCTCGACGAGCCTATTGAATATTTTCAAGGTATTTTTACGGCTGCTGAAAAAAAATTATCTTCGATGACAGGGACAAAAATTCAGAGAATTGATACTAAAATTCCTGCACTAAAAGAAAAAATCTATGAGCGCTTATCGACCATAGAAATTCGTGAACTCGATGGTGTCTTTACTGACAATGAATCTATCGCTGACTTTAAAGATGAATATTGCTCAAACTCTAAAGCGAGTCATCCTGTGTTTAGTCGCGAAAATTTGCAATTTATTTGCGATAAGATTTAGTTAACAGATTTATCCTCGCTAGATTGACCTGCCTATTAATACAGCCTAGTCTTTGGATAATTGATTGAAAAAGGCTAATAAACAATGACTGAACAGGTTTCTGATATATTTGACCCATCGCTTTGGGACACAGTGAGTGGTTTCAATTTTGAAGATATCACTTATCACCGCGCAAAAGATCAGGGAACGGTAAGGATTGCGATTAATCGTCCTGATTGCTTGAACTCATTTCGACCTAAGACAGTAGATGAACTCTATCTGGCGTTAGACCATGCTAGACAATGGTCAGATGTGGGCTGCGTATTGATTACAGGTAATGGTCCATCAGCTAAGGGGCAATACTCTTTTTGTGCCGGCGGTGACCAACGCATTCGTGGTAAAGATGGCTATAAGTATGAAGGCGCAGAAGACGGTAAACCTGATATTGCCAGAATGGGGCGTCTGCATATATTAGAAGTACAACGTCTTATCCGTTTTATGCCTAAAGTGGTGATTGCCGTTGTACCTGGTTGGGCTGTTGGCGGCGGCCACAGCTTACATGTGGTGTGCGATCTGACCCTAGCGTCTAAAGAACATGCCATATTTAAGCAAACCGATCCTGATGTAGGTAGCTTTGACTCAGGCTACGGCAGTGCTTACTTAGCAAAAATGGTGGGTCAAAAACGTGCCCGAGAAATTTTCTTTTTAGGCTTTAACTACTCTGCAGATGAGGCTGTTCAAATGGGCATGGTGAACCGCTCTATTCCCCATGCGGAACTCGAAACAGAAGCGTTAGTCTGGGCAAAGGAGATTAACAGTAAATCACCTACGGCAATGCGCATGCTTAAATACGGATTCAATTTGCCTGACGATGGATTAGTTGGCCAACAACTGTTTGCTGGAGAAGCGACACGTTTAGCTTATGGTACTGACGAAGCCCAAGAAGGACGCGATGCCTTTTTAGAAAAACGCGATCAGGATTTCACAAAGTTTCCTTGGCATTACTAGGGTATGTTTAGCTTTGTTGAGAAATTATGCTTAAGACTATATTTCTGGCAGGCAATCACAAATGAACGCCGATTAGCCCGCTAATATATGTGAATTAGCGCGCAGAATGGCTGAAAATGGACCTTTATAGGTCTATTTTTTTGCATGTACAAAGCTAATCGAGTCAGTCTTTTAACCTAATTGATAAATATCGCTTTAAATGCAAATAAGAACTGTTATCATCTAATGGTTAGAACAATTATCCGATTTGTTTATGTTGAGGCGATTATGAAAAAAACCATCAGTTTTGCGATTTTACATTTCAGTGTCGCATTCACCATTACCTATTTGCTCACTGGCAGCATAGTCATTGGTGGTGCTGTAGCGTTAATAGAGCCAGCGGTGAATACTGTAGTGTTTTATTTTCATGATAAGGTTTGGTCTAAAATTGAAGCGGCAAAAGCTGCTCAATTACTCACTAGCTCAAACACTGTGACAATTTAAGCTAGCGCTAAAAAGGAAAGACAGCATCAGGCTCGTTATTTTTTGCTCTAATCCAAGTTAGCAGGCTAATGGCGCAATAGCTCCGCCTTGAATAAACTGAAAAAAACACCCTGATTGAGCCAAGCACACTAACAGCTGGGGTAAATGCAAACACAATGGATATTACACCTTTGAAAGCCGGTCAATGATACAGCGAGATAAACAATCGTTTTTCCAACTGGCTTTAATACTCGCTAAATCTCGCCACTGCACCACTCATGCCTAGTAATAAAATTAATCGCAACCAAAAGCCTTTCATCTGCGTATCAACAGTATCTGATAGCCAACTAAAGTGATTTATATGTTTTCATTTTTTAATAAAAATCCCATCAAAAAATTAACCAAGCAATATGAAGCTAAGCTTGAGCAAGCCATGCATGCCCAGCGTAAGGGGGATATTCGCTCTTATTCGATGCTTACGGCTGAAGCTGAGAAAATTAACGATGAGATCATTGCCATCGAACAAAGGCAGCAAGCTAATTGATCTGCTGCGCTCAGATTAATTATCGCAATCGGCAGTTAAGTTGTCACTGGGACAAAATAACCAATTGGAAGGTAATAGAAAAAACCTGGATAGAAGCAGCGCTTACACTCAAACGCGAACCTTACACGGTTCACAAGGTCTACTTGTCCAACAACAGTTGTCTGCGGCAAATACTCTTGCATGAAACAAAAGCAAAGCGCTGTTTGATATGGATTGAACAACCCGCACGAAGGTTAAATAGGATTACTCTGTAGGCCTTTTGCTTTACCATTTGCTCAAGCATCTCAACACAATATGAGCATATTTTGGCAAAACCCAATCCCAAAGGCCCAACCCGCACCGTCGATATTTTTTGCGCGAAATGCAAGAGCCAGTTGTTCAAATATCGCAAGGGCGGCAAAGGCGCATTAGTGAAATGCTTTAAGGAACGAATTGCAGATGACTTAACCACCACGCCTTGCGTGTGTCCCCAGTGTGAAACCACCTTTGCTAGAGAAACCTTAATACGTGGCGCTCCCGCTTATAAAATGATTGGCGGTAAAGTGACGATGAAATAAGACTGCCATTTTTGTAAAAGAAACTCAGCAATATAGCGTTACGCAATGGCTTATACCTGCTGAATATCACATCGATAAAGCGGTAAGGTTTGGGGTACAAAAAGTATAAATGGAGTGTCACAACCTGGGTAGTCGAACGCCATTAAATCAAACAAGACTAAGCTGTTGGCTTTTTACTGCTTCACTTCATCAATGACATTGGTAACTTAATTGATAACATGGCCGCAAGGGCAACAAACAACGCTGAGATCCACAAGCAAGCTTCTAGCCCATAAAACTGATAAACCCAGCCCGATAACACAGTGCCAATTAATCGCCCCATCGCATTGGCCATATAGTAAAAGCCCACATCAAGTGAAACCCCATCAGCATCGGCATAACTGACAATTAAGTAACTGTGCAGTGATGAATTAATCGCAAATACAACCCCAAAAATCAATAAACCGACCACCACAGATACTTGTACATAAACATCAAAATGCAACGCTAATGCAATTGCGACAGGAACTATGGATAAGTAGATCGCCCACACAAAAGCCGTGCGACCCGTCGGGACTCGCCCCTGTTTTTTACCTGTTATATAAGGCGCAAATGATTGCACAATCCCGTAGCCAATCACCCAGCACGCCATAAAGCCGCCCACCCACCAATGATCCCAGTTAAAGGTAACCGCCAAAAAAACGGGCAACGCCACTACAAACCACACATCACGGGCACCAAACAAAAACAGTCGTGCGGCCGACAAAATATTAATCGCGCGGCTTTTAGAAAACACTTCTTTAAATTTAGGTTTATTTTTCGCTTTTCCAAGATCGTGTTTTAACGCAACCAAACTGAATAACCACACCACCACCAGCAGTGATGCCATTAAGATGATCGCACCTCTAAATTCAAGCAAAGTGAGTAATGCACCGCCCAAAAAGAAACCGACACCTTTTAGGGCATTCTTAGACCCTGTTAGCGCTGCTACCCACTGATATAGCGTGCCCTCAGCACCCGCTGGCACCAATAGCTTAATGGCACTTTTAGCACTCATTTTATTCAAATCTTTAGCGATACCAGACAAAGCTTGCGCTGCCATAACATAAGCCACACTGAGCATATCAGCGGGTACGGTTAGCATGCTTAAAGCAATGATTTGCAGCCCCAAACCAATGTTCATGGTTTTATTAAGCCCCAAACGCGCCCCAAGCCAACCGCCGGCTAAATTAGTCACCACCCCAAAGATTTCATAAAACAAAAACAACATAGCAATATTAATCGGGCTATACCCTAGGTGATGAAAATACAACACCACCAGCATTCGCAGCGCACCATCGGTTAAGGTAAATGCCCAATAATTGCCTGTAATCACCAAGTACTGCTTAATTTGTGGTGATAAATTGCTTAACGATAAAAGCCCCATTTACTCATAACCTTATTTAGTTTTTATCAGCCAAGCCAACCATACGGGCTAACTCTGCGGTGCGATTGGCATAGCCCCACTCATTGTCATACCACACATACAATTTCACCTGAGTGTCATTGACCACCATGGTGGATAAGGCATCAATAATGCTTGAGCGCGGATCGGTTTTATAATCAATCGACACTAGCGGGCGAGTTTCATAGCCTAATATGTCTTTAAGCTCATTTTCAGCCGCCTGTTTCAAGAATTGATTAACCTCTGCCGCATCGGTTTTACGCTCAACTTCAAATACACAGTCAGTTAACGATGCATTGGTTAATGGCACACGAATCGCGTGGCCATTTAGCTTGCCTTTTAACTCAGGAAAAATATGGGTAATCGCGGTGGCTGAACCTGTGGTAGTGGGGATTAAGCTAGTGCCACAGGCACGGGCGCGGCGCAAATCCTGATGCGGCGCATCGATAATGGTTTGGGTATTAGTAATGTCATGAATGGTGGTCATTGAGCCATGCTTAATACCGATTTTTTCATGGATAACTTTGACCACAGGCGCTAAACAGTTGGTAGTACAAGAAGCTGCGGTCACGATAGGGTGGATATCTTTGTTGTATAACGCTTCATTCACGCCCATCACAATATTAAGCACACCCTCTTCTTTAACGGGTGCGGTAACCACCACCCGCTTTACGCCTTGATCTAAATAAGCTTGCAACAAAGCTTTGGTTTTAATCTTGCCTGACGCCTCAATAACCACATCACACTTTGACCAATCAGTATCTTGAGTCGCCACATTTTGTGTGCATGGAATTGTTTTGCCATTAATCAGCATGGCTTGATGTCCATTCACTTCGGTGTGGCTTGCTTCATGGTGCCAACGGCCATGCACTGAATCAAAAGTCATTAAGTGCGCTAAAGTTGCCGCATCGCCCGCGGGATCATTGATGTGCACAATTTCAATGTCATCCCAATCAAATGCGGCGCGCATTGATAAACGTCCCATACGGCCAAAGCCATTAATACCGATTTTAATCGTCATGTTTCACCCTCGTTTATCGTTTTGAATTGAAATAATCATATTGCACAGGATGTTTCAGCGCCTTAGGTCTAATTTGCTGTACCTGTTGTATAACCTTTGGGGCAGGCCAACCATAGGCAAGCAGTATCAAACCAATCACCAACCCCGTTCTGCCCGAACCACCACGACAATGCACTGCTACACAACCCTGTTGTTCCAGCACAGCCAAGATAGCCGCTTTATGTAATTGCCACTGGGTTTCAAACACACTATCGGGCGCAGCATCATCAGCAATAGGTAACTGTAACCACTGTACATTTTGTTCGGCACACACCTTTGCCAAATCACTGGCATTATTCTCAGCCATTTCGGCATCAAACATTAGCGTGAGTAACATGTCTGTACCCGCCTGCTTTAAACTGGCGATCGAGTCGGTCAAATTAGCGGTTTTAGTTCCGGGGCAAGGCGTAAAAATCAGCCTAGCGCCATTATCTAAAGTTAATGTGTCAAAAGGATGTGATTGCATCGTCATAGTGTTATTTCCATTAGTATTTGAATGCGTTTTTCGCAGTTTGGCGATGGGCACGGTTATTTAAAAATGCCACTAAAGACAGCATTACCGGCACTTCCACCAGCACCCCAACAACCGTTGCCAGTGCTGCGCCAGAATGTAAGCCAAACAATGAAATAGCCACCGCGACCGCGAGTTCGAAAAAGTTAGACGTACCAATTAAACAAGCTGGAGCTGCAATATTGTGCGGTAACTTTAAACGTTTAGCGGCTATAAACGTCAGATAGAAAATGCCATAGGTTTGCAGTAGTAATGGAATGGCAATAAGCACAATAATCTGCGGTTCTGACAAGATAGTATTGGCCTGAAAACCAAACAGAAGCACTACTGTGGCTAATAAACCAATCACTGACCAGGGCTTTAACTTAGCTAAAAATTGATTAATCCCCTGCTCGCCACGTCGCTTATTGAGCCACTGCCTTGTGAGCACACCAGCGATTAATGGCAACAACACATACAAAAGCACAGAGATAAGTAAGGTTTGCCAAGGCACTTGAATGTCGCTAACCCCCAGTAAAAAAGCTGAGATTGGTGCAAATGCAAAAATCATAATCACATCATTTACCGATACCTGCACTAAGGTGTAATTAGGATCGCCTTTTGTCAGTTGTGACCACACAAATACCATCGCGGTACAAGGTGCAACCCCAAGTAGAATCATGCCCGCAATGTATTCTTGCGCCGAAGCAGGATCGACCCATTCTGCAAATAAAACATTAAAAAACAGCCAGCCCAGTGCAGCCATCGTAAAAGGTTTAATCAACCAGTTAATCACTATAGTCAGCAATAAACCCTGAGCGTTTTTACCTATATCTTTAACGGCTGAAAAGTCGATTTGCAACATCATGGGGTAAATCATCACCCAAATAAATACCGCCACTACGATATTCACATGGGCTACTTCAAGACTCGCTATCGCCTGAAACGCTTGGGGTTGCAATAAACCTAACACCACGCCAATCATAATGCACAAGCTTACCCATACCGACAGATAACGTTCAAAAATACCCATACTATAAACCTTCTATTGTTATCTACACCGTTCAGCCCGATGCGGGATTACTGACAAAAACTCGCTTTATTCGGTCGACCTTGCATATCGGCTAGCCGAGTTAACGGGATATCAATCAGGGGAATATTGTTCTCGGTGGTTTGGGCTAATACCGACTTTGCCCACAAAGGTAAATCGGGATGAATACGATAAAATACCCATTGCCCCTGTTTTCTGTCGGTAATGATGTTGGCCTTTTTTAACACGGCTAAATTGCGCGAAACCTTAGGTTGGCTGTCTTCTGCCAATGCTTGCATTAACTCGCATACGCACAACTCGCCGTGGTAATGGGTCAACATTAAAGTTTTTAGGCGAATATCATCGGTTAAGCATTTAAAAAAGACTGTCGGGTCGAGATAAAAATCTGAGGTGGCTTCATCATTCAGCACAGTACCAGCGGCGTTTTCAACCAGTAAAAACATCGACAAACGATTATTGATTTCACTTAAGGTGGCTGAGAAAGGGTTATGGCCTAAACGTGATTTAGGATCGGGGAAGTCCCAGGCATATTGCTTAGCCGCACCGGGGTAGCTTCTACACTCGTGGCTGGCTTTGTCGCAAAGGGTGATCACGTAATCGAATACTTGGCCCTGATAATCATCAACATGATTAGAGACTAACTCTTTGGTATCAATACCAAAGCGATTTAACGCATCAACCGTGCGACTATCAACAACTTCCGGATGAGTACCAGCACTAAAAACCTCAAAGCGATCACCTGCGCGATGCTTTAACAACACTTCAGCCATCTGTGATCTTGCTGAATTACCAGTGCATAGAAACAACACCCGAGATTTTGTCATATTCATATTTCATTTAAGCCAAACCAAAAACATGTGAAATAGTGTATATATGAAATATTGTATGTAAAGTGTTTTATGACTGAATTGCTAACGAGACCGCACAAGCTGCATGAATTTGAGTAGTGTCGTACAAGGGGACATCCGTGTGTTGTGGTTTAACCAATAACGCAATTTCAGTACACCCCAAAATCACCGCCTCGGCGCCTTGTTGATAGAGATGATTGATGACAGAAAGATACTGTTCTCGAGATTGGCTATTAATCGTCCCAAGGCACAATTCGTTATAAATAACATCATGAACCCTATCTTGCTCAGTGCTGCTAGGCACCAGTACTTCAATACCAAATCGCTCTGTGAGGCGATTTTTGTAAAAATCCTCCTGCATGGTAAATTTAGTGCCTAATAACCCTACGCGTTTTATGCCATCCTTAACCAATTGCTCCGCTGTCGCATCGGCAATGTGCACTAATGGAATATTCACGGCCGCTTGAACCTCATCAGCCACTTTATGCATGGTATTAGTACAAATAAGCACAAAGTCAGCACCTGCGGCCTCAACAGCCTGCGCCGCTTTTGCCAACAGAATTGCGCTATCATGCCAACGATTTTCACGTTGCAGCTTTTCTATCTCATCAAAATCAACACTGTAAAGGCACACCTTAGCTGAGTGCAAACCGCCTAATGCCAGCTTCACACCTTGGTTTATTGCTTGGTAATAACTCACGGTCGATTCCCAACTCATTCCACCGATCAGGCCAATTGTTTTCATGTAGCAGCGACCTTATTTGATGTTCAATAAAATATGCTTGCGGTTTATGCACCTAATAGACTGCATAGTGTTGCCATGTTCCCTTGTTGTGAATACCACAATAAGGCGGAGTCAATATACGAATAAAATATGGTCACTGTATAGTTGTACTTCGGCCTTTACCGAAAACAAACATCAGTTAAGGGGGATCATTTTGCTATTTGGCAGGTTTTTAAGCTCAAAACACGCTATGATCCGCATCCATACAGCATTCGTTTTTGAGCAACGCCACCAGCATTGTTAATGCGTAATGAACTGAACCCCATTTATCACTTTTACAATTACATTAGGCAACACCATGGCTATCAGAATAAAACTTAAACCTGGACGCGAGCGCTCATTAGAGCGTCGCCACCCTTGGGTGTTTTCAAACGGTATTCATAACGTCAATGGCGGCAAGCCACAAGCGGGCGACACGGTTGATGTTGTGGGTCACGACGGCCGCTGGTTAGCACGCGGAGCATGGTCACCCGAGTCACAAATTCAGGTTCGCGTATGGACCTTCGACAAAGAAGAAGCTATCGACGCAGACTTTTTTGCCCGCCGTATTCAACGAGCCCAAGCAGGGCGTGAAGATTTAATCCGTGAGCAAGGCCTAACGGGTTATCGTTTAATCGCCGCTGAATCTGATGGTTTACCGGGTATTACGATTGATCGTTACGCCAATGTATTAGTGTGCCAACTGCTTAGCGCTGGTGCGGAAAAGTGGCGAGACACCATTGTTGAGCAATTAGCTATTCAATTTCCTGATTGCGCCATCTATGAACGCTCTGATGTTGATTCACGCAAAAAAGAAGGCTTATTGCCAGTCACGGGTTTACTGCACGGCGAATTACCACCCATGCCGGTCATTATTGAAGAAAACGGCATAAAAATCGCGGTTGATGTGGTAAAAGGTCATAAAACTGGATTTTACTTAGACCAACGTGATAACCGCGCTATGGCAGCCCGTTTTGTTAAAGGAAAATCGGTACTCAACTGTTTTTGCTACACAGGCACCTTTGGTTTGTACGCCGCAAAAGCGGGCGCTGCCAGCATCGAAAACGTCGATGTCTCATCATTAGCCCTACAAACCGCCCGCGACAATATGGCGATTAATGGCCTAAACGACGATCACGTTAACTACAATGAAGCCGATGTGTTTAAGCTATTAAGACAGTATCGCGACGAGGGTAAAACCTTTGATGTTATCGTGTTAGACCCACCTAAATTTGCCGATAATAAAGCCCAATTAGATGGTGCGTGTCGTGGTTACAAAGACATCAACATGATTGCCATGCAGTTACTCAAACCTGGTGGGATTTTATTAACTTTCTCATGTTCGGGTTTAATGCAGTCAGACCTATTCCAAAAAGTGGTTGCCGACGCCGCATTAGATGCCAAGCGTGAAGTGCAGTTTGTTGAACGTATGCACCAAGCAAGCGATCATCCCATCAGCAGCGCATTCCCTGAAGGATATTATTTGAAAGGGTTAGTTGCCAGAGTGTGGTAAACACCGACTCATTCAGGTTTAAGTCATATATTGATAGTTAAGCTATAAGCTGCAAAAAGGGAACCTAAGTGTTTCCTTTTTTGTTGGTTTTGGCTTAGTGTAACTGTCGAAGCATTTTAGTACTTATCTATATTATTGGGGGATAAAAGCGAGTTAGAACTTAAATTTTTATCAAGTTTATTCTGCCCCATTAAATACTCATTGAAAATAAACCATTAATTCATCAACATAGAATAATGACATTAAAACGGACTTTTGAATGAAACAAAAGCTTATGCTTGTTGGAACAGCAATTCTTATATCGGCATTCCTTTTTTTCTGTAATAAAAACACAACGCCAACTGAAACTGTGCCACTCACTAAAGCCAATAATAAGCAGCAACTATCTCATTCACAAACAGCTCAACAAACGCAAACCATAAATCAAACCGATAGCATTTTATCAACTATCTCCCCTCAAAAAATGGTACGTTGCAATGACATAGCCGAAATGTTTACCAACCCCATAATCGAAGATAGCTTTAATTGGTATTCAGCTAACCAAGACATTTTCTTCGACAATATTAAGCAACAGCAAACTCAACAATCACGAATTGCCTCAGCTTTTATCAACAAAAACAAATCAATTGAAACCGATATAGAAAATTTTGACATGTTATCAAAAACATATCCGAGCAATAAGTTAATCGCGTTCAACCTTATGCTACATTGCAACAATTCCACGGCAAACGTCTGTGATGATCAAATGATGCAAAGATCATTAGATACTGACACAGAAAACGGTGCTTTATGGTTGCAAATGGCACTCTATCAACTCAAAGCTGACAACATAGAAAGAGCTCAACTGTCGTTGATGCAATTTATCCAATCACAAGGTTATAACGAATATTCCGGAGACTTTTTCTCTACCATCGATTTAGCTCTTAAAGCCGCTGGAGCGAATGATGATTTATCGTTAAAAATAGCATTGCTTGGTATTGCCGCGACAAGATATCAAACAAATTTTGCACCGCTGATTAAGCTATGTAGAAAAACAGATACGGACAATGCGGCATTATTGAATATATGTTTACAAACCAGTGAAAGATTAATTGAATCGAAAGGTGGGCTATTGACTCATCAAATGGGTTTATCAATACAAAAGAGCATGTTGGAAAAATATGGTGATTCTGAAGGGATAGCTAATAATAGCTCTGCACAAAAAGCGTTTGATACTTTTAATGAAGAAGCAAACATTGCTATGAACATGGTGCTTCGAAGCCGAAAAAGAACCGGAGACTGGTTATCGTTAAATATAGATTATGGTGAGTTAGCGGCATTAGAATACATGATTGATCAAGCAAAGCAGCTCTCAGCCAATAATCAACAAGATCTTTGCGCTATAGACTGGTAATAACAAAAACGCCTGCCAAAGGTTAGTATTATTGTATTTTAGATGGTGACAGTTAGGTATAAAGCACCGAACCTGAATATGTTAGGTGCTCTAAACCGATAGCATTATTGCTTAAAAACCAACTTAAAAACTGTATTTAACCGATACTCCAAAGTTTCTTGGGTCAATTACAGCAGCATATCCCTCAGGATAAGCTCGACTTGGTGGATCGTTAACCGTTAAGCCTTTTTCATCAAATATATTGTTAATAAACGCACTTACTCGCCATGCGTCATTTTGATAATCAACATTAAAACGACTTGTAATGTAATCCCCCGCAACTTGTTCTGCAGTATTGGCAATACTATCGAAGTACTCGCCTACATAATGGCTTGAAACCGCAAATGTAAACGCATCGTTAAGCCAATACTTAAGCCCTAAATTGGCGGTTAAATTAGGTGCTGAATTAAGCTCATTACCTATGATGTCACCAAAGTTGGGATCGGCATTTTTTATTTCACTTTCTAACCAGCCTAAGCCTGACATAAATTGAAAATCATCACCTAACATTGAAGTAAATTCGACTTCAACACCGTAAGTTATCGCGTTGTCAATATTGGTGATTTTACGTAAGCTATTTGACGCTTGATAACCATCGTAGTCGTTATAGAAGATGTTGGTGTTTAAATTAATATTACCGCTATCAAAGTTACTGCGCGAAGTGAGTTCGTATGTATTAACGGTTTCTTGATCATAATAATAATATTCGCTCACTGCTTGCGCCAAAGACAACGCTCCACCTCCTGCGTTGTAACCTTGTCTTGCACTTACGCCTAAGGTGGTGTTGTCATTTAATCCATATTGCAGCACTAACTTTGGCAAACTAATGGTTTTGTCATTATTCAGTTGCTCATCAATTAAACGCGCCCCTAAAGCCATGTCAAAATTTCGAGTTTGTTCATCACGCATAACGCGTCCACCCGCTGTTAACCAAACATTGTCAGCCAGTGCATAGGTTATTTCACCATAAATTGCATTTGATGAGCTCTCGTCATCGCCCCCATATACATACCCCCCAGTGGCATCAAAAACTTGTTCTCTCTTAAAATATGCCAAGCCGATAAAGCCATTGAAATTGCGGTTATTCAAACCAAAACTGTACTTACCATCAACCGTGTAGCTTTTATCATTCATCGCAACAACTTGAGTATCTATCGGTTGAGGTTCATAGGACACAAAACCCCAATCATAGTCCATATATGACACTATCAAATCAAAGGATTGGCTATCATTAATGGCATAGTCGAACGTTAAAGAATGGGTATTCGATTGGGTATCAATGTCGCGTTGAAATAAGGGGATATAAGCCCAAGGATCGTCACCAACAAAATAATTACGACCAGAATCTCCTTGCTCTTTGTTATAACTAAAATTATAGCCAACACTGAGATTTTTAAACGCTAAGGGATTCCATAGGAGCTTACCTCGCCAGCGTTGAGTATCTAAATCATTTTGATCAAATGTTTTAGGTGAAGTGTCATATACCAAACCATTATTATAGGTTTGACCATTAACTTGCTGACCACTGATCCTAAACGCTAATTGATCTTCTAAAATGGGACCCGATAACATCACTGCGGTATCAAGATAACTGTCTTGATTTCGGTAACCCACCCTTGCTGCACCTTGCCAATCAAAAGTAGGATCTTCAGTCTTAATAAAAACGGTTCCACCAATACTGTTGCGACCGTTGATGGTTGATTGCGGCCCTCTAAATACCTCGACTTGTGATATATCCCACAAACCAGTATCACCCGTTAAATCAGCAACAAATGGCTCTGCAACGCCATCAATTAATGTAGAAACCCGCGCCTTAGCACCACCACTAAATGAATTGAACCCCGTTGCCGCACCATTACCACTTACACCACGAATATCAGGCACTGATCCTGTTAATACGACAACGTTAGGCACATCACTAACGGCACTGGAAAGTGACTGATATTGACCACTTTCTAAAGTGTCTTTATCAATGACCGAAACAGATGAGGTAGTATCTTTTAAACTTCGCTCAATTTTTTCACCATATACCTTAATGATTTCAATTGATTGCTTTGGCTCACTGTCGACTGCTGCATAAGTAACCGATGACAATGTACTTGATAGTATCAGCGCTAAATAACTCTTATTAAACACCCTGTTCTCCTTGGGAATCGCCCCTTCACAATAAAACTCATGTCATAAGTAAAAACACGCACAACTTACATTAAACAAACACTTAATGCAATTGCGAACAATTCGCATTTACATTATCATATATAAATTAACATAATAAAGGGAGATTATTAGATGGTATTAACTCAAATATCCGTCATCGCGCTAACCATTATCGGTGCCGCGCTATGTTACATGACAAGTCAACAGCAGCGGGTTATGGCGCATCATTTATCAATGAAATACACAATGCTTGGTATAGGGATTTTACTGTTAGCACTTTATGGCTGGTTACAGCATCTCAGCGCTGCTGCAGCGATTTTTACATGGTTTTTTTCGTTAGTGATATGCATGATTTGCTTGCCTTTTATGACCCTTATTCTTAAAAGAAAGAGGCTGTCATGACCCAATTAAACCCGAATGATAAAATTCAACCACATTGGTGGTCAAAAACGCTGGTCGCGATAGTGATGGGGTTAACATTGAGCTATGGCATTGTCGCTATCTTTGCCTGGTTTGGCCCTGGTGGAATCAGCGCACCAATGAAAGTACAACTCAATATGTGGCTAATAAGCGCAATTTGGTTGCCTATCCTTGCTTTTATTTATTTATTCAAATCGACAAAGTCTGCTTTTATCAGCATGGCTCTTATTAATACATTAATTTATTTAATTTTTAGTGGTTTATGGTGGATACAATGAAAATTCGCTCCGATGTACTGCGAACCTATCAATCGCTCCATACATGGACAGGTATTACCGCAGGATTAGTGCTATTTATTGCATTTTATGCTGGTGCCCTAACCATGTTTAAGCCCCAAATCACCCAATGGGCAAGTCCAAGTTCAGTGTATGCCAATAATACCCCCCTGGTAGAAATGGACACATTAATCGATCAAGCGGTAATGCAATATCCTAAAGCCACAGATGGATTTATAGTTAACATTGATGACCAATACTCATCACTATCATGGTATGAAAAAGGGGGTGGCAGAGGTTTAAGATTAGACGATAGCCTTACCTTTGCCCAAAGGGATGACAAGGGCAACCTCGTTACTCAAACAAGTGATAAAAATGCATTAGGCGCCTTAATTGACAAACTGCACAGAACAGGTGGGATACCCGGTACTTTAGGGCATGAAGATATAGGAGTACTCATTATTGGAGTGGCTTGTGCACTTTATTTTATTGCGCTTGTGTCTGGAGTCATTATTTTACTTCCAACACTGGTAAAACATTTATTAGCGCTCAGAACCCACAAAGGAAATAAACGTTTTTGGCTTGATAGTCATAACCTTGTAGGTGTATTCAGCTTACCTTTTCATATCATTATTGCTTGGACAGCCTGTGTTTTTGCCTTTCACGATCCATTTTATGGTGGGCTAACCTTAGTATACGGGGATCAGCCTTTATTTGAATCACAACCCAAATCTACAATAAGCTATAACGTAAATAGCTTACCTGTAATTCAAGACTACCTAGATCATATAAAGGTTGTTGCGCCCAATTACCAAGTGCGCTCTTTGGAGTTTAGCCAATTATCGACTACCACTCCTTCACTGGCTATCCAACTTGCATCAGAAGGCGCAATGAAACGTGGTGCTGTTACCGATATTATTTTTATGCACCCTTACACCTTTAATATTGATTACTCCAGCTTAAACAAAGTTGAAGAAGGTGTATTTGGACCACTGGTCAATAGCTTTTTTTCATTACATTTTGGTAATTATGCGGGTAACTATGGTCGTTGGATGTACTTCATTTTAGGTTTACTTGGGGCATTCTTGTTTTATAGCGGTAATCTATTATGGCTTGAAAAACGAAGAGAAAAACAACCACAACAGCGTCGCTCGGTTAGATTCATGGCATCGTTAACAATTGGTGTATGCTTGGGATCCATGCTTGGTGTAGCTACAACGCTATCAGCAAGTAAATGGCTGTATTTATTTGCAGTACCTATCAATCAGTTTTACCTAATTTGTTATTATGGATTGTTTTTTGCCGCTATTGGATACAGCTTTTATCGTGGAGGTGCTGGTGCAGCAATTACCTTGCTTCATGCACTGACAATAGCTTGTTTATCTATCCCACTGACAACACTAATATTTTCAGTAATGACAAATAACGCAACCCACTCCTTTGATAACAACACCATTATTGTTGATGTAATGGCTTTATTTTTCGCTATGATATTTTTTATTGCGGCAAAAAAAGCAAAATATAGAGCATTCAACGGTGAAAGAAACAGCATTTGGGCTTTAGAGGTAAAGGATTCACTGCCTAAGCAAATAGTATTGGCACCAGACTTTAAAGACTAAAATTTATCATATTGCTGACGCTAGCCTATAAACCAGACGAGACAAGTCTGGTTTATAGTAACGACTTTTGACATTCTCATCGACAAGTCTTACTTGTTGTATCCAAAGAATAAGACAAAAAAGGGCGGTTAATTTAAAGCATGACACACCTTGGGGTAAAGTATGTCGCGTCCTTAAACTTGACTCTCATCCAATAGCCAAAGTATCAAACTATTTTATAATCGCACAAATCATGTGCGTTTATATAATAGTTTGATAAAAAAAGGCGCAATGTAAGGTCAAATATTTGCTAATGTTTGATCTTTTTTTACAAATACGTTTTAGCAAAATTATAAAATAGTTTGATATTTTTCTTCGACCGATTTTACAAACACAAACTAAAACTCCCTACCTTTTCTGTTCAAGGGTTTCGTTCAGCTTTTCCCTCAAACGATTTACCCACTTGCTCTTGTATTCATCTTCGCTTAAAACCCTGCCTTTTTCTTTCAGCCTTGGGTGATGACAAGACACAAAGCAGTTAGTTCGCTCCCGAATGTACTGATGCCGCCACTGAGCACTACTATCAGAAAAATGCTGAATAATTTCTTTAAAATTAGTATTAGCATCATCTTTAAGTCCAAGCATTAACGTACTACCCCCTTTAGACTTTGCTAGGCTTGCAGTATCCGCCTCTAACACAACAATTTTTGTTTGACGCATTTCAATAATAGCAACGAAAAACCTAAGCGTTTGCTGATCTTTGGTTTGAAATATCACTCTGCTCTTATTTGTCGGATTAGGAAACACTCCACACTTAACAGACTCAAGTATTATCCTTTTATCGCGCCCCAGCTCATTCACAACTTGCTCAAATATTATGAACTTTTGGGGCAGAACATCAGCCCCCTCAAAAGCATCATCTTGGTTTATAACAGGGTCAAACTCCTGAGAATCTCCCCCCCACTCAGGTGAACCAACCCCTGCTTGCTCATGAACCGCTTTTTCATTTCCTGCAGACATCGTAGATTTGGGTGACTCCTTCCCATCAGAAAGAACCGCCCCCTGAATACCAGAAACATTAAATGAAAAACGGCTAGCCTTTTGAGTATGAAGCCGTTTGCCAAATGCTGGAATATTACCCATATCCAAATCTGGATCGATATCAACGTCCGGCGTTCTACCAAGCTTTCCTTTTTCTTTATCTGCCGATTCAGCTTGGAACTTTCTTTTAGGATGAAGGATCTCTACTCCAGAAAAACTCTCAGAAATTTGAGCATCGACAATGGACTCAATCCTTTGAACTTCCAATTCATTTGTCTGGTAACTCCTTATAATCGACAATTCAAGCTTCCACCCTTCTAAATCTGGTGGGGTAAAGTTGAAAGCGATCGAACCAGTATTCTGTTGAAAGGATTGATAAATCGAAAAAAAACTACGTCGAGCCTCATGATCTAACAAAAGCCAAGCAAGATGAGCTCTAGCTCTTCTTGTATTCAAATAACTAACAGGGTAACTAGTTGACTCTGGAAAGCGGATTTTTATGGGGGAAGATGTTAGGCCAACAAAAGCGAGCTCTTCCAAGCCATTAGGGCTGTACGCTGCATGCACTAAATGTCGGTTATGAAAAAAAAGCGTTCTCGCTAATTCAAATCCCGATATTGAAATCAATCCATTGTCAGTCTGATAACAGTATCGGTAATGGGCTAATGATTTGTCGACGACTTCACTTCCTAAGATTGTCACCGTAATCCGTTCGCATTGAGACTCATACGAAATTTCTTTTCCCGAAAAAGTTCTGCCAGGAGCAACAAAGTTGGCCACTTCAATAGGTAATGACGAGAGCTTTCCATCTTGCCACTCAACACCTATATAAATTTGTTTATTTTTAAAAAGATTTTTTGACCGAAAAACGCCATTTACTCTTTTTAGTTCAACATTTTCTGGAAGATAATTTAAAGCAGGGAAATTCTTCGAAATCCATTCTGAGAATGTGTTTAACAGGTTTTCGGCTACGCTTTTTGCTAAGTCCGGCAATGCGTTCAATTTCATAGGGTTTAGGGAAAGGTTCAGGTGAATTTATACAGTTCACCATAATAGCCAGAACTCTACGAATTTGGTACTCCTCTATTGATTCAGTGTATTTTACGAAAAAGCTTCGACATAAAGGTAATTTATCTAAGTGACTAACAATCCCCCAAGGCACATTAGTGTGGGCAATAAACCAAGTTTGAGTCATTCGTGGAAGGCTCAAATTGTCATAACTTTTATTGCGGATTTTGATGAGTTTTCTAACAATATCCATGTCGCGCTTGCACCAATTTATTTGCCTCCCGACATCATTACGGAAACGATTTGGCAAATGTTTTTGTAACCAAGCATTGTCATAGCGATAAAGCCATGAGTAAACCCTTGAGCCTTCAGTTGTCGCTCTAACATCTTTTAAAATTGACGTTGGTGGGCAAATTACTAACCAGATAGCACGATATTCTTCGTATCGTTCAACTGCTTTGATATTAGTATAAATCATTTTTTCTCTAATTTTATCAGTGATTAATGCTGCATTTTGAATAGAATCTAAAATAGAGAGATAAGGAAACAGTGCCATATGGCACACGATATGGTGAAGAAAACTATAATGTCTTCTTTGTTTGCGAAAAAATGCTAACAACCAGTTGTTTTCTAGGCTGACGCTTAAGCCTTGTTGCTCTAAAAAAGCCGTTCCCCAAAAATGTTCAATTTGAAATCGAATATTAAGATGATCAGGTCTACTCCCAATAACTAAACCATGATCAGCTATACACCGTTGATAAAAGGTGGTCCATTGCAATGGTGTGACGTATGGTGTTTTAGTTATTAATAACTGCTGTATCGAAATAGCCAAAGCCAACAATTTGCTATTTGGCTCAACATTCAACAAGGTTAATTGTGCTTGAGGCGCAAGATATGAAGCATCTTTAAAAGCATGCCTTCTATCGGGAAGTAATTTAAACGAGCTATTTTGCAGGTAACAAAGGTGCTTAGGACATACCATTACCCCAGGAAGTTGATGTAACCTTCGCCAATACGAATAAGCGAGATTTACTTGATCTTCAGCTAAACATTCAGGGCAATACCGATAATAGCGGGGCCACTTAATGCTTGAAGCATTAATCCCAACACTTGTCATCACATGCGATTTATCACTGTTTATCATTCTATTTTGAACATCATTTACTCGCGATGGCTCAACAAAAGACTGAAAAAGTGGAAGTATAGAATGACGTTGAATCAACTCATTTTGACTTATAGACCAGATATGGCCAACCTGAGACAGTAAAGCTTGAAGATGCCCTTGCAATAGAGGTGAAGGGACAATGTTTCGAGAGCCAAAAAGTAATTCTAGTGCCGCTTTATCATTTCTTAGACCTTGTCTTGATACAAAGCGAGCAAGAATACTGACGAGTAATTCATCATCATGCGCCACTGGAAATTGCATAATCATAACTGATCCCATTAAATGAGATCGGTAGAAATATTAGCTATTCACCTGCACTATGAGTAAGCGATGCTATTAATGATTTCTTATCTTCATCACTTAACGAAGCGATAAGAATAGCCAGCTCTGCACTTTGGTCATCTTCACAAAAAAAATAATTTAATGGTACTTTCAATTCATTGGCCATTTTCCTGAGCGTTTGAATATCGGGTACGTGCCTACCTTTTTCGTAGTGGTTCATTCGACCACTGGCAGAACTTTCATCCATACCGATTCTTACGCCCAGCTCTTTCTGCGAAATACCCACTTTCTTTCGAGCCTGTTTAAGCCGCTCAGGTATTGGATTGTTATGCAATTTATATTCATCTTCAAAATCTCTCATGCTTAGATTGTCTAAGTTTTACTTATTTCTGTATACTTAGCAATCCTAAGTTTTTATTTTTAAGATCGGAACATGACTAACGAAACTATTTCTTTGAACCAAAAATTCAGAAAACTATTGATGCGGGTTGATGGAAGCTCAATAGGCAGAAAACAACTTATTGAATTAGCAGAAAATCTATTTAGCTTATCTAAGATACAAGCAGAGCGCTTGGTTGCGAGAAATATTCATGCCCTTACAACAAAAGATTTAATCGTTGCAACAGGTAAAAGCAATGCAAGGATTTATCAAGTTACCCCCGAACTTCGGACAATTTTACAAAGTAACGAGTACAAAATAACAACTAAACCTCATGATGAAAAAGGTGTATCCACTAATAAATTAATGACAGAAGAAACCAAGACAAGTACTGAATTGAAAATGGTATTAGGTGAAATCCAAGCTTATCAAGATTATCTAGAACAATTTCCTCAACAAAACAAAACCATATTGTCACTGCTTAACAAAACCAGAGATCATGCATCAGACCTATATGGTCGCCTCAGCGCTATTAACAAAATAATTAAGGCTACTGAGATAGAGGACAACATGACATGTTAAGGGACTGGCAAAATCGCTGTATCAAACACGCGACAGACACCTTTAGCAAACAGGCAGGGTATCTTATGCTGGCTTGCCCAGGTGCAGGAAAAACGATAGCTGCGGCTCATATTGCTAAATCACTTATCGACAATAATAAAGTGGATTATGTCGTTTGCTTTTCACCATCTCGTATAGTTTGTCAAAGCATTGAACAAACTTTTGAGCATGTTTTAAGCAGAAAATTTAATGGTCACTTAGGCGCTTTAGGGATGTCAAAAACTTATCATTCCTTAAGCAATACTACTGAATTAATTAGTAATTTAAGTAACAGTAGGGTTTTAGTGATTTTTGATGAAATACATCATTGTGCCGGCGATGGTGATTCTCCTTCAAATGTCTGGGGAATGCAGCTACTGGTAACAATCCAAAATCTAGCCACTTACACATTATCACTTACCGGAACGCCCTGGCGTACCGATACTCTGCCAATCCCTTTTGCAAAATATACTGACCCAGACGGTAATATTTTGTGTGATTTCTCATACGACATTGTTGATGCGATTAAGGATAAGGTATGCCGTATGCCACAAATAACTGCGATAGATCTTCAACATGTTGTGGTAAAGAAAAATCATCAACTTCAAACATATGACAATCTACAAAACCTTCTGGAAGAAGGCGATGTTAGCTATCAGTCCATCATTAAACACCCAGAGGTAATCAAACATTTGTTGTCTCAAAGTGTTGAGCAACTCGATAGTCTTAGGAGGACTTCACCTAATGCCGGCGGCTTAATTGTTGCATCTTCATACCTTCATGCGTTGCAAATCCAATCTATTTTATCTGGCCAATTCGGTAAAGAATCGACCTTAGTGTCTTGCAGACTAGATGACTCGCCTGAATTAATTGAATACTTTAAAAATAGCCAGTCAGAATGGATTATTAGCATCGCAATGATAAGTGAAGGAACAGATATACCAAGGCTACAAGTTTGCTGCAATCTTACTGATGTCACTACTGAGCTGTACTTTCGGCAAATTCTAGGCCGGGTACTTCGTGTAACACAAGCACAGAGTAATTTTGCTTATATGTTCATGCTAGCAGAGCCCCAATTAGTTGAGTATGCGAAACGGTTAGACGAAGCCGTACCGGGAACCTACACCTATCAAAAATCTGCTCATTTACTCGATAGCATCGATAATTCAACATCTAAGGAGTTACCAAACAAAACTTCTTCGTCTGACAATAGCAAAACGAGTACAGGGCTTAATTTTGATTCGCTCAACACCAACGCTCATCAACTTGGGAGTAAAAACCAAGTTGATGAGCTGGTATTGTCGTCGTTTAAATCACAAATTCTATCGAGCTATCTGATCTATGCTTAATCGACACGTATCGCGAATTGATTAGAAATGACTCTTGGTCAAATGCCACCCAGAACCATACTTGCATTTATAAACTCGTAAGCTAATACCTTGTTCATCATAGATAATATCTGCTCTCAAGCGTGCCTCGCATTTGGAGCGATATGATGCTTTTTCAACACCATAGCCTCCTGTGCAACGAGTGCATTTTTGGCTGGGAGTTTGTCGACTTTTAGGCGACAAATGCCATAAATCACATTTATCACAATGATACGGACTCAAATCGTTACCATAATATTCTTTTGAGTATTCCGCAGCATCTTGTGCCTCTTCCTCAGAATAATATTGTGTTAATGCCTTACCGGAGGCCTTTCCAAAACAAGTTTCACTTTTCATGTTTGCCTCCTAAGACTCAATAACATCGATATCAATTGGACGATATCTCGATAAAAATGTTTTAGGATTAAAGGCTATCTGTGCAAGCGCACTTTCTACACCACACTGATTAATGCTGTCACTGTATTGATAACCGCTGGCATTTTTTGAGTTCTGATAGAAGCGTCCCAAAGGGTCGATCATTAAATATGACTCGGTCATCGTTGAATTCGATTCAGCAAATATTGGGAGCCCCAGACCACTGTGGCGCTCAACAAACTGGTTAAATTTGTCATCTGAAATCAGTAATTCATCATCACCATAGGGCATCACTTGTAAGACTTTCCATTTATAAGGTTTTAACTCGCCAATCAGTGATGAAAAGTCCTCCTCATAATTTAAGCCATTAACAACAGTATTGATCTTGGTTTTGATGCCTTTTTGAGTTCCTATTAGACCCCCTAACGCAATTTTTAAATCATCAGCGCTCAGCGAATTGCCTTTACGATCAATTCGGCCAATCGCCTTTCGAGTGCTTAAGTCCTGACTATCAAAGCTGATACCAACCATATCCAGCACATTTTTAGGGAAATCTAAGCGGCTATTGATTAGGTAATGCCCATTAGTAATGATTGAGGTTTTAAAGCCTTTTTGTTTCGCCAGCATCAGTACAATAAAAAACGTACTGCCAAGCATCATTGGCTCTCCGCCAGCTAAATTAAGGCGTACAGTGTCGTAACCGAGTCCACTCTTTAACGGTGAGTGGCCTTTGATAAAATATGAAGCTAAGTTATCAAGCAGCTTTTCAATTTCCTCAAGAGAACGATGCAATTCTTTGGGGCGGCCCCACTTTGCAAAGCAGTACTTGCAGTCATAATTGCACACTTCTGTGATATGCCAGTTGATGACCAATTCTTTAATATTTTTATTTTCTTCATTGATAAATGTCATGACTCAGCCCCTTAACCTTCAACAGTTAATGAACTGAACTTTTTATTAAAGTTTCGCTCATAATTTTGTCGGTTAAATAGCTGAAAAATGAAATTCGTTGAAGTACGGCTCAATATAAGTCGATGATTTCGGCCTATACGAAAACGAACAAGAGAGTTGTTACATTTGACCTTTCGACCACCTAAAAGCGGATAAGGTTTACCTGATGCAATCTCATTAATCAGGCTCATAGTTTGAACCTGTTGATTCGAAGATAAACTTTGCCACACTCTAGCGTTTATACGACACACTAGCGATGAAATTGTATTCGCTTGAGCAGACTGTTCTGTGAAGGGAAAAACATATTGTTTTGTTGACATTTTGAAGCACCTTTTTTGTTATGGGTGCTTCTATACGCAGGTTAATTAATTTTTTTTCGCTTTTTATTTTGACGGTAGCAGTACAACACTCCCAACTGATTCTGCATTGTCTAACATCGACTCAAAATCATTGCTTAAACGCTCACCTTCAACAAAAGTAAGTAATACAGCACCTTCTTCAAGCTTAAAGTCCCATGAGTCATCAATACCAATGACACCATCGCCATCAGAAAAAGAGTAATAAACATTAATATCTCTGCCCCCATTGAACTGAATCAGAATATCTTTCTCTAGCGATACTATTTGGTGCTCTCCCCATATGACCTCTATGGAAAAGGCTTGCTCTTCATCAGGTATGCCACTCAAAGCAGCACTAAATGGTTGGTAGCTAGGACTAAAAAGACTAACTTGTGGGGCGTTGGTACTTTTTTTAGTAAAAGATTTTAATTTTTTATATTGATGAACTACCGCAGGCCATCTTGCCGCTAGACTGCAAAACGCATTCAAACTCTCCCGCCGCTTAACTGCATCAGCCCAAACCCTTTCAGCATCTGGATGTTGTAACAACTTAACCCAGTTTTCATCAGCACTTTCTACACCTTGGACCATTTCATCGAGTGATAACTTATCCAATGTCATGATACTTGCTCCAATATTGTTGATGGCTTATTTTTTAGTTGCTTCAGCTTGTGAGCATAATCTGAATAGTTTCGCTCATTCTTATTTATCTCATACACATCAAGCACTGCTTTTTTGGCAATGGCCTTAAACAATGCTCGAGTTAGAAAATCATTATCACCTGTCTGAGTGTGGATTGAATGAAATCGATTGATTATTTGCTTAATTTTCTGCCTGACTTGATGCTTAGTTTGATGGGTCTCTGACTGTTCTGCGACATACTGGGGACGATTAAGGCCTTTGACAAAGTATTTATTTTCATAGAGTTCCACAGAATTTATGTGTTCTTTAATATTGAGGAACTGATACAAGTACCGAAAGGAGGCATCTACCTTATAGCGGGTTATTTGAGGGGCTGACACCTCGTTTTCTATTTCGATGTCCCACGATAAATCATCAGATACAGCTAATTCATTTAAAAGTTTTTTATTAGCTTGTAGCCAATAACCAATCAAATCAGGGGCAACGTGTTGATTGAGTTCACTCAGATTTCTTGCCAACTTTTGCACATGGAAATCGATATCGACCTGTTTAGATCCCGACTGTTCGTGCACGCTTTCAACCAAAGCCTGCTTATAAGGCGCATATCCAACATGGATACTCCCAGCAGATTTGAATCGGATCCAGAATGCCAACTGACTGAACAGGTTTATATCTTTGGCGATACCGCTATTCAATCGTTCACCACTAAAATGGCTTAACAGAAATAAGTTTATAATCTTGGAGACCGCGCTAGCTTGACTCTGAAATGCCAAAGAGATGGCTTTCTCATCAAAGTTTTCTAGCGCATGCTCAATAACTAACTCTATAACTTGTCGATTTTTATCCACATATTTTTGACGTCCTACATGGGACCAATCGGTAATGGGTAAGTCGCTATCACGCATGCTTTGCAAAGCCTGCTTGTAAATTCATTTTTAAAATTAAATCTCTCATTTCCTGCTTTTTAGCCGCAGACAGCTCTACTCTAGGGATAAAAACATTTTGCTGCTCGCTTAAACCACAAAAACGCATGCCTGACCAGGCTGAAGGATGCTTAAATGAGTCCTCCAAAACGCTTATATCAAAATTGGACTTATTAGCACTACTAGCAAGCACTGGTCCCATAAGCGCTTTCAATGCTTGTTTTTTTTCATAATGGCAACCAAGCGTTTTTAGGTACTCTTTTTCACCAATAGTTGTGATTTTATTTAACTCGTCATCGGCACCACTTTCAACCCACCAACGTTGAGCACTAAGCAGTGCTTCAGATGCCCCTAAGCCGCTTGAAACAAGCTTATCGTATTCTGCCTTTATATGGGCCGTCACTAACTCGGGAACCGCCCATAAAGAGCCTATTGCAGTTTTAGCACCATACTCTAGCATCCTCATGTCCATACCGAAGGCTTCATTAACCTGGCTAGGTAAAAAGTGTAGAGGAATGTTTGAACCGCTTTGGCACGCCCACAACTCTATACGCTCAGCCCCTCTTACACCTAGACGCATCTCAACATCTCGAATAACATAATCTTTAAATAATAACGAAGGTCTGTCTGGATGTTTATGTTCGCAATGCCCATAGAAACTAAAAACACTAGACTGGGTTAGCTGATTAACAACTTCATCCATAGATTGAGTAACAATATTTTCTGAATGAGCTTGAGCCGCGAGTTGTTCAAATAAAGTATCACCACCACACAGGCTAGTACGCAGGCTTTTCGCATCTGAGTATTTTACTTGTTGATATAAATACATCAGTGAAGGTAGCCAATTTATCTCGCTAACTAATTGATATAGCTTTTCTCCTGCTTTACCTGTTGCTATCCAAGGTATATGTGAAGCAAAAAATGAAGGTAGCAGCGAAATTTTACTTAAGTGATTCGGAAGTATCTTTTTCCAATCAATAAAGTCTAAATCCCAATTTGTACTAATTTCTTTGTTATTGGCAACAAATGCAGCAACATTATTAATTAGATTTTTGGGTAAGTTGAAAGAATAACCATTAGCAATTATTTCGTTATTTTGCAGATAAACAACGATAATCAGAGCATCATCATAGTGATCTTCAATATCTATCTTAACGATTACTTGCTCAGGATGAGCATTTAAAGCCTCGGTTAAATCATCAAAGGTAATTTGATAAGTTCGCTGCCTTGCTTTGAAATAATCAGGGTCTAACTTGTCTGTATAATCACCTAAGGTTAAGAAATCATTTAAACACAAGCTTGCTTGTTCGTGTAAATAGCTGATTGGGTCTCTGGCTCGGCTCGCCATATCGACAATGCTTGCATATCGATTATCATCGAATACATGCTCATTAATATTAGTCAGTTTTTGGGTGCCTTGTGATTTTAGTAAATTAGCACTCTCAGCAAGAGATTGATGTAATTTATCCTTGTCCACGACACCAACCATAAGCGCAAGTTCATTCAAGCCATAGTACGTACTACCCAGTTTTCTCAAAGCATCCAACAACACTTGCGCGACAGGATTTTTAGGGTGGAGCCAGCACGAACTGGCGCTTTCGCAAAATCGCATTCCACTGGTATTTTCAAGCGTGATAAATGCACGTAAAAAGTCTTCATTTTTTGCTAATATACGGGCTAAGCCTGAACTTGCCTGCTGGATCAATACGCCAACTCTATCGGACTCTTGGTCCGTCTCAGTAGACTGCCGACTCATCATCAATGAATGCAGTTTATTTGATAGTTTATCAATATTTGCAGCATTGCTGTTTCTCTCAGCTTCATTTACAAGTTGTTTAATTTCAACAATAGGGTTTGATACATCAGCGAATGGATTCACCCTCATAAAATCTAAAGGATCAAGGCCAAACTTTGGTGCAATTTCTCCAATAAAATGACAAAGTTGTTTGTGTTCCTCATTGTTAGAAAAATGACTCAAGCGGGTAAAAGTAACAGGTAATATTTGATCTGGCTTCAAGGACATTGAGCCCTGTAAACCTAGATGAGGTACATTTGCTTGAGCCCACTCAATAGCCCCCATGAAGCAATGGAAAGCCTTAGCTTGAGCATCACAAGCTTCAGCAACTTTTCCGGCATCGAGTAGAGTTGCAGCTAAATTAAAATAGGCGATAGAGAGCTGATTTAACCGAATAAATATTGGAATATTCCCCTCTAATATCCTAATAGCAGACTCATGTAACTGTTGTGACTTTATTAGGCAATCCTGCTTGCTTAAAGAAAATAAATGCTCATTGGCAGCTCTTCTATATGTTGCACCTAACTGGGATAAACTTGATGCATGTTTATCAGGAAATTGTTGTCGCGGCTTGCTTTCAATTGCGCGAGAAAAGAATGAAACCGCTTTATTCAAGTTTGAATGAGGCGCACCAGGTAAGTGCGCAAAATGAGTAAAATAAAACACTCCTAACTCATGGCAAGCAGAAGCTTTGGTATAGTCATTTTTAGACGCCAACGCTAAGGCTTTTTCAAAACTCCGTAATGCTTTTTTTAATGATTCCTTGTCATCAACCGCATCAGTTAGCCTTATCCCCTCTCGAATATGTTGGTGATAAATAGGTTTTACTTTTTGACTGATAACATCTTCTTGTAACCTAGCATAATAGGCAAAATCCATTTGTTCTTTAACATCCATTTAAAAGTTTACCTTCTCCCGGTGATATAAGGTAACGCTCTATCATTGCGTCTGCGACCACGTACAGGTAACCACCTGAGCCTTGGTGAATACTGTCTCACCTTCAAAGGTCACACCGCCCAAACCTAAGTGCTGCTCGGCTTGTTGCAGGGCGTAGCGGTTATTAAGGATATTCTGGCGGTCATGTGATGATGCGGTTAGGTCTTTAGCCATTCGAGCTCCCCTAGCTGAATTCTTCTAAAATTTTGTCACATTCATACACCACGTACTCGGGAATAAGGTCGAAGCGTGTTGGGTCAAGCTGAAATATAAACTCATTTTCAATATGGTAAGTTTCGTTGATGAATTTTCTAATCACTGAATTCTCAACCATGTCAATATCTAACAAGATTCTGATCAGTTGCAATTTCTCATAGCCATTATTACTTTGCAGGTACAGCTCATTTATTTTCTCGTTATTACTGAACAGAGCAACTAAGGATGGATAGTCAACTGGAAGCTCAGAAATAAAGCGTTGTATATCATTAATACCAGCACTTAAATCAATAGTTGATAACGGCGTATTTAGTCCTTCTTCATTTCTAGGGATTCGAAAATCTTCTGGAATAGATCGTTTTTTAAACAAATTTGATAGAATTTGGTATCCACTCTCAAGATCGCCTAAAACTTCATATCTTCGGCGTAGATATATCAGCTTGATAATTGGGTCTTGCGTAGATGAAAATAAATTTTCACAGATCTGGATAAAGGTTTTAATATCATCACTAGAAATGGATTGCTCGGTAATTTCTCCGCTTCGCAAGCGTAAATACGACGCAAAAACTTGGTTGCTAAACTGCCCACGTACCGACCTTAGAGTATCAATGATAGGCTCAACATCATGGGTAAGCATCAAGACTGTCTTGCTTTTTAAACAATCGCTAGCATCTCGGCGAAACAACATCTCTAAAATTGCATATTTTTTATTTTTATCAAAAGACGATATCGGGTCATCAAGTATTACTAAATCAGGCTTTTTAGCCAGGCATTCATACATGAAAAGCACTATTGAGAAGGCATTGCGTTCACCAAAACTTAAATGCTGACTTCCACCGCTAAGATGAGTTGAATTATCGATATGTCGTAATTTTAACTGCGCCTGTTCACCTTCACCAACAATTGCAACTTGATAGCGATACCCTGCAAAAGTAAGAAAAGCATTAATATTCGTTTGATGCTTTTTAATAAGTCGTTGTATCTCTGTTCGCTGTTGATTAATTTTGCCTTGTAACGGGCCAGCCTGTTTTATCAGATCATCAATTGACTGGTTAATAACGGCTATTGTTTCGTTGGTTTTAATCGAATTTAAGGTATCAAAAAACTGAAGATCTATTTTGTAGTCTAGCAATTTTTGCCCGACATTTTCACCTTCATAAAAATCAAACCCCGTTAAACCTTTGAGCTTTTCTAGTTTTGCCACCAAATCGTCGATCTGTGATTTCACCGTTACTATGAAGGTTTCGTGCTCTTTTTCGAGGCCATTTTTTAACGATTTGATGACATCTAGCTTGTCCTTTGAGACACCTGAAAAATATTCACCAAGTTTGTTGATAACATCAATAACACTCACAAGATTTTTAATTAAATTTCTATCGTATTCTTTACTTACATTTGCTATTTGCTCTTTCTTACTTGTCGAATCACTTGTACAAAACGGACAAGAATCTGATAAATCAGAAAATTCCTTGTGCCCTTTCGCTTGCCAATCAATCCAGTTTACACAATTTGAACTTTGAATAAAGGGTTGATAAGGCTGTAACCCTTCAGGAATATGGTCAATTTTATTTGAACTAGAGAGCGCCTTCGCACCGGTCGATGTTTTGGCCAAACCACCACTAGCTGTAACTTTAAATGCCCGTGACAGTTCATTTAAATTTGATATAAGCGCTTCCAGTTCTGAGTTGTTCGCAAATTGTTGCTTAACTAAACTAGTAAATGTTTCTATATCTCGCTCTTTTTCTTGATAAGCATCTGTACGTATAAAAATATCAAAACTATTGCTAACTAGCTCTTCAGGCTTAAAAGTAAACTTATTCACGTACTCTTCGTTAAAACAGAGAACACTTTTGATATTTTCAATGCCAAGCACTTCAGGTTTAGTGTTATTCAAATTTTCGTTGCGAAATTTAAACGGTAAAAGTTCAGAAAGCGCTTTTTCATCACCTGTTACAGCATATTGGATGGCCTTAGAAATCGTGCTTTTACCGGTTCCATTCGGGGCAAACTTAATATTCAACTTACTCGGCACGATAGCCACTTTGGCCATCGTGATGTTGTTACAGTTTTTAATTTCAATGTCCATATCGCCATCCTTAAATTAAATTATTTCACAGTGACTTGACCGTTCATTAGCATAGGGAGTAGCCAGTCGCGGAGCGAAGCTAGCTTTGTATTTTCTCGCTGATTTACAATCAGTTGCTTTAATATTGGTTCTAAATGTTGTCCGAGTTTTTCAGCGACTTTCAAGTTAAATGGTTGATCAAATCGCATCATCACGTTTGGATTTACACGCTTATGGCTATTTGATGTACCTGTCGCCGATTGAGTGCAATGCGCAATAAATTGCGGGGATGTTGCGATCATATACATAAAGTTTTTGATAGAGGCATTCGGACAACGCCAAACAACAAATTCAGTTGAGCAAATCTGTTCAGGCTCTGCCATTGCATACACAACCCTGTTAAACCAAGGGTTTAGTTTTGATACGAGCAAGTCGGTATCTTCAACAGTGAATTTGTTACTTCCAATAGTATTTCCCCGCTCAACACCGAAAGTATTTGTTGCATCAAATACGGGGATACTGAAATGCTTAAATAGTTTTTCGGGGTAGTCTGCGGGATTAATAGACTCGTTGCTTACTCTAGTAATTGAAGATAAAGGCGCAACCTCCCACCCCTCCGGTATTTCCCGCTTTAGGATTGGGTTGTAGACCATTTTGCCGCCGGAGGTTTTGTAGGGTTTGCCCTGACCTTGTGGTGAGTCATCGGGGAAGTCGAACTGTACAAACCAGAAGTCGTACAGGGTTTTGGCCATGGCTTCCAGCTCAGCGTTGATGCGGTTATTGAGTTCGATTTTTTTATCAAGTGATCGTAAAACGTTAGAGATCTTCTTTTGCTCATCCGACTTAGGGACTTTAACCTTCACAGGATAAATATAATTTCTGTTTAGTGATGGCTGTGCACTACCAGAGTTGAGTCGATTGAAATCAAGGTTTTTCAGCAGATAATAGGTAAAGTACTTATCGTTTCCTTTGTAATCAGTAACGTACATGGAAGTGTTATGCGGCCAAAAGTCCAGCTCTGACAAATATACTTGTCCAAAAGAACTACCACTTCGACCGATAACGACGCCAGGGCCACTTGCTTTTGAAGTACCATGAGTGCCGTTTTTACCTCCAGCCCCCATTACGGGAATGTTGCCATCGGTTCTTTGGTCTGCGGTGAGGTCATAGCCTCGCTGAAGTGCAAGAAACTGACCTAAGGTCTTTGCCTCCCAGTTACTCATACTTCAACCCCGCCAACTGCTTTTTAATCTCAGCTTCCAACTCACGCGACTGACTAAATAGGTTATCTAGTTTACTAGTAAAGTCCTGCATCTTTTCAGAAAACTGTTCTGGGGTAATATCCATATATTCTATTTTGACATCAAAGTACTGGCCCGCACTCAAGCTGTAGTTTTTAGCTTCGATCTCGTCATAACTCACCGCTACCGATAGATCTTCGATGGTTTCTTTGGCATTAAACACATCAATAATTTGTTGTTCTTCGCCTGCCGTTAGCACGGTTTTTTGGGTTTTACCGTCTTTGACCTTTTCGCCCAAGTTTGAGGCATCCACCAGTACCACATCGCCATCGTTGCTGGCGTCGATAAACAGGATGGATACGTTAGTGCCGGTGGTGGCGAAGATGTTGGAAGGCATGGAAACCACACCCGCCAGCATTTTGTTTTTCACCAAATGCTCCCGAATGCCCTTATCAATGCCCGATTGTGCGGTGATAAAACCTGTGGGTAATACTACAGCAGCCTTTCCACCTGGCTTAAGTGAGGCAATGATGTGCTGCAAGAACAATTGGTAAATCTCCATCTTGTCCTTGGCTTTGGCTTTAATCTTTGGAATACCGGCAAAAAAGCGTTCTTTGTTTTCTTTACTGTCTAGCTCATCTCTAAAGTCGCTGAAATCGAGCTTAAACGGTGGGTTGGAGACGATATAGTCAAAGCGTTTTAGCTCTTTGCCGTCTTTAGTGCTCTCTACATGATATGGATGAAGCACGGTATTACCTTGGATTACATTCGGGATTGAGTGCACCAAGTTATTTAAGATCAGGTTTAACCGCAGTAAGTTGGATGATTTTTGTGAAATATCCTGGGTGTAAATACTACAGCGGTTTTCTCCAATGGCGTGCGCCACGTTCATTAACAACGTGCCCGAACCCGCAGATGGATCATAACAACTCACATTGCGCACCTTACCACGCTCAGCTTGTGGTACGAGGATTTCGGCCATAATGCGCGCCACCGCATGGGGGGTAAAATACTCGGCGTATTTACCGCCGGAGTTGCTGTTGTAGTCTTTAATCAGGTATTCAAAGATGGTGGCGTAGAAGTCGAATTTTTGCGTAAAAATTCGCTCAAAGCTGAACTCCACCAGTTTATTGATAATGGCACGGCAGAATGCATCGCGTTTTGAATCGTCAGCAATGTATTGGCTGATGCGGTCGAACAGCACCACTTTTGCGCCACCATCGGTTTTAACCGCGAATACATCGTTATTGGTGATGGCAATGTCGATTAAGGTATCGTCAAACAGTTTGGCAAAGTCGGGCGCGTTTTGTTGGCTAAACAGGTAGCTGATAAAGTGCTGGGGTTTTAGCCGTGCGGTATCGCCGCCCATTTGCAGTTGCAGCATGTCGAGGTCATCTTCGCTCATAGCAACCAGTGCTTCTTCCCATTTGTCGGCGTTGGCGATGTTGTCGTCGAGCTTTTTCGCTTCAAAGGCAAACTTGTCATTTAAAAACTTGTACAAGAAGATTTGGGTAATGATTTTAAATTCGTTACCGTCGTTACCTAAACCGTAGTTGGCACAGATGCTTTTTAAGCTATCAATGAGGGTTTTGGTTTTTTGCTGAAACTCTAATTCAACCATGTTGTTTTTATTTCCTAATGGGTTTAACCGGCGCTATTTATTAGTGGCAACTAAGCAGCGTTACCAAGCTTGGCTGCCGGTATTAAATTCTTTTAAATATTCCGCGACGACGAGGTGATTAATGTAACGTGAGGCGTCGGCGTTGAGTTTGATGTTTTGTTCTTTCATAAAGCGCGCTATTACCAGTGGCATCATTTGCCGTTCGAAGTAACTTTCGTTATCGAGCACTTGGCTGTTGTTGAGCACTTGTTCGTCGGCATCTTGCTTTACGCCTGCCAATGCTTCGAAAATTTTACGCTCTGACTCGCTGATGTCGCTTTGACTTTGCTGGCGCTCTTGCAAGCGTTTGTGAATACGGGTGTATTTGGCATCACCTAGGTATTTTTGCCTTAATTGGTTGTTTTCGCGGTTTAGTTCTTTTACTCGGTCGTGAATTTTATTCAGGGCATCGATGTTAGCATTCATTTCATCTTGGGTAACTTCGCTTAAGTTTTTCTTCTTAAACAGCCGCTCTAGCTCTTCTTTTAAGCTTATGAACTGTGGGTCTTGCTGGTCAAAATTGCTGGCCAGTGCTTCGCGGGTTTGGCGCAGGGTGTTTTTTAGCTTGTCGGCCAGAACCAACTCTTCTTCGCCGATTTTTACAAACTTAAAGATCACGTCTTCCAAGGCGCGGTTAAGTAGATTAGTGGTGTCTTGGCCGCTTTCTAAATCGTTTTTAAGATTCAGTAAGTCCAAATGGTTACTGGTTTCACGGTACAGGACATTAAGTTTGGCAAAATCTAACTCTCCCAGACTCTCATAATCACCTTGCAAGCGGATGAGATTATACAGACTGCGGGCATCACCTAAGGCTTTTTTGAGTGCTAGTATGGTATCGCGGTCTTGTATTTGGCTGATCTGGTTGCAGAACTCTTCCATGTTGTCGGTATCAAAACGGAACAGTACGTCTTTGATATGCTCGATTTCTTGCTTGATTTCTTCCTGAGATTTAAACAGGTGTGAATAGTGCTCCATTTCGTCGCCCAGTTCTGACTGTAATTCGTCAAAATAGGCTTTGTTGGTGGCATCGAACTCTTTACGAATGTCGGCAAAATCGACCACATAACCGTAGCGGAAATCTTTGTAAGTACGATTCACTCGTGTGAGCGCTTGCAGCAAATTGTGCTTGCGGATCACCCGACCAAGGTAAAGCTTTTTTAGGCGTTTGGCGTCAAAACCAGTGAGTAGCATGTTATACACAAACAAAAAGTCGATTTTGCCTGCTTTGAAGTCATCTACCCAGTTTTTGCGTTCTTCTTTGGTGCCGATGTCGTGCAGGATTAGCGCGGCGTTTTTTACCTTTTGTGCTTGTTTAACAGATTCGGCATAGGCGGTTGGCGCAGGTTCAGTGACTTCGTGTACTCGGCTATTTGAATTGGATGTTTGCGGCAGAATAGGTGTATCCGCATAAACGCCATTGAAAATTTCAAACATCTGCTTGGCTTGGTCTGAGCTGTCGCAAATAACCATGCCGCCAATACTGGTATCGTTTAATGCGCTACGGCTTTTTTCAAAGTCGTTTACGATGTAAGTCAGCATGGGCTCAACAAAGCTTGGGTGGGCGTAAATCAGCTTGCGATCCACATCGCCCATTTTCACTTCGGCTTCTTCGAGGGCTTTTTGCAGTTCAATTTTGTATTGTGTGCTGATCTCCTCACGAATGAGCCGCAAGGTGTAGCCGTCGGCAATGGACGCGTTGTAGTAGTACTTGTGAATGTAATCACCAAACAAGGCGCGTGAGTTGTAGTCATCCCCCAATAGCGGCGTACCGGTTAAGCCTATTTTTATGGCGTTGCTGTCTGACTGACTCAAGTTGGCCAAAAAACTGCCCTTGGGATTATAGCTGCGGTGTACTTCGTCTAAAAAGTACACGCGTTGTATCGTGACGTTGTAGTCTTTGGTGCTGACTACATCTGGGTCGTCTTGAAATTTTTGAATGTTTACCACGGTAATTTCTGGCTTGCCAGAATGGTTATGGATCACCTGCGTGGCTTTAATGTCACGGGTAAAGGCATCCCGTGAGTTGATGGTGTGCACGGTTAAACCACGGGCGGTAAATTCGCGTTGCGCTTGTTGCAGTAGGTCTAGGCGGTCAACAATAAAGTAAAACTTAGGGATGACTTGCTGCTTTTGGAAGTAGTCGGTTAAAAAGCGTACGTTGTAAAACGTTAGGGCGGTTTTTCCACTGCCTTGGGTGTGCCAAATAATACCTTTTTTAACACCTTCGCTGAGCTTTTGCTCAATAGCTTTGGTAGCAAACAACTGCGGGTAACGCATGATGTGTTTTTGTAGTCCGTCTGACTCGGACACATACGCCAAGGCGTAACGCAAAATAAAGGCTAAGCGCTCACGGCTGAGTAAAGAGGTACAAATGCGGTTGGTTGGGCGCTCTGGTTGCTTGTTGGTCTGGAACTCTGGGTTACTGCGGATCACTTCCAGATTGTTGTCTTTTAAGACTTTTAGCTCGTCATCATCCGATACTGGCTTCAGCAAGGCGGTTAAGTTTAAGATTTCTTCTTCGCGGAAATAGTTAAATACCGGCTTGTGGTAAGAACTACTGGCGTAGAAAGCGCCTTGCACGGGTTCTGGGTCGCCGTCGTCGTACTCCATGTTATTGGAGAAAATCATAAACTGGGTAATATTGGCAAAACGCTTGAACTTAGGGTTTTGAAAGCGTTTGTTGATGCGGTCGCGCTCGGCCAAGATACCTTCGCGATTATTTGGCTTCTTCACCTCGATAAACACTAACGGCATGCCATTGATAAGCAGCGTGATGTCTGGCCTGAATTCTTCATCGCCGTTTTGGCAAGTTAGCTCGGTAACAACATGGAAGCTGTTGTTATTGAAGTTTTCAAAGTCGATCAGCTTGGTATTTGAACGCTCAGATAGGCGCTCAAAAAAGGCTTTGCCTAAGTCTTCGTTATCCAGCAGTAGTTTGACATCTTCCAGCAAACGACCGGCTTCAGCATCTTCAATACCAGGGTTAATTTTGCCGATAGCGGTTTTGAATACGTCAGGGAAGATATTGGTGTCGAGATCCCAGCTTTGCCCTTTAAGTGACAGGTACTTATAACCTAGACGCATTAAATGAAGAATTGCAGGGATTTTTACTCGGCTATCTTCATTAAATTTATTAGTATTAAAGGCCATAACATTCCATGTCTATATGTAATCTGAGAGTCGCAGTATAACCCCTTCATTTTTCATTGTCTTGTAAGTTCCACCGTTACTGTGAACCATGAGTCTTAAGTCATTTTCAACATAAGCGGGTGTTAATTTAACAACTTTAGCCTTTTTCTTTTCTGGCTTAGGAAGTGCTTTTTCTTCTAAATTTTTAATGTGTGCTACAAGGTCAAATAAGTTGCCATTAGGTAACTCTGAAACAGCCTGTTCAGCTACTGCGGGAGCAATATCCTCGCCAATGCCCATTTGTATTAACATATTTGTTAATTGTTTCAATGTTGTAAGGGTTTCACTTTTAGTGATTTTAGCGTTTGAACTCTCCTCATGAACCTCAAATACAGTGTCATGTTGGATTAGAGCAGCCTTTGGAATTTCTAAATCGCTATACTTTTCTATTTCTTTTTCAACTCCACTTTGTAAGGCGCGGATCATTGGCCGGATCATATGAAGTTCATCATTAAAAACACTATCAACCAATTCTTTAGTGATAATCTCCTTACCAATAGTCACCGCTCTTGTCTGACTCAGATAGAACAGCGTTACAGCGACATGAGCAATACCTTGAGAGTAGTCCCAAAATAGATTTCTGATTTCATCTGTAAGTGGCTGCGGTGACTTGAACCATTGTAATGACCAAAGTCTTTCAAAAAACCTTTCCCAGTCAGAGCCTTTACCTGTTTTATCTGCTGTATTAAATCGATTCCAGTTTATACTGCCAAATTGTGATGCACGTCTGGCTGAGCGCATACTTGGAGAAAACAATTCGTAAGCTTTTGGTGTACCGACAAACAAAATAGGCAGTTTAATGGTATTAGTAAGCTGTACAAAAAATCGAAGTATTCTTTCTGATACACCAGAATTTGAGCGTTCAAGATGCTGAATTTCATCAATCACTAATAAACCGATAGAATGTAATGCTGCTATTCGGGCAAAGTCTCCAAGTAACATTTCGGCGTTTGATCTGGGTTTTACATACTGTTTTTCATATTGGTTATTGTTGTCTAATGCGAGATCTAACGCTCTAAAAAAGTTAATACAAAGACTTTTTACAGAAGCATCATGAGGACATTCAACCTTTAACCATACTAACTGCACATGCTGATAGATTGGGTGCATAATAACTTGGTCTTTATAGCCCGCTAAAACGGCCTCTACCGCAGTAGACTTTCCGGCTCCAGAGCAGCCAATAACGGAGCTAACAAGAGCCTCATTGCCAGCATTGCGACTGACATGCTGTGTAAATTCAGCAGTACTATTGAGCGTTTCCTGGTAGCTTTTATTTGCAATATTTCGACTTAAATATCCTTGCCTAATCATTGATGAAATGGTTTGTTCAAGCTGTAAGTGCGCTTTAGTCGGGTACAAAAAACCATCCATAATACGAAGCATTGCATGCCGTCTAATATAAGCGGGTAACATGACCTCTTCTTGGCGAACCACTGGTGTACGGCGGATTAACTCTGCAGTTTGTTGAGGTGAGTTAATTCGCGGTAAAGCATTAATTAAAGGGTGACCTTCATATTCGGCAATCTCAGCATCGATATAAGTCGCAGTTTTAAACATATCCATATTACATACGCCCCTTAGAAGTCGTCCAAATCAGGATAGTCATATCCCTTGCCTAGTACCTCTCCTGAATGAATTGGTGTAACAGTCGCTTTATGGCCATCTTTAGGCTGTTTTATTTCCAAATCACGTTTTTTCTGACGTTCTAATTGTTTCTCGTTATTACGATTATCTTTAATCCCCTCGAGCCTGCGAGACTTGTTGGATAACACTGTGTTTTTTTGCCTTTCAGTTGCATGTTTAACAATTTTTTCAAGCTCCGCCTGCACATCTGGTGCTTTATAATCTGCATCTTGCTTAGCTGAAGCGATTGTCTCTTTTGATTCATGTTGAATGCTGACCGCTTCGGTGAAACTCATATCTTGATAACGACGACTGCGAGATTGCAATGAGCATATCCATACACTATCGAACTGATTATCAGGTCTTACATAAATAATATTGGTATTTAATGGGTTATAAGCGATTTCAATGCTAGAGGGTCTCGGGTTTGCCTTATTTTTATGAAACCAGCCTAAACTTACCGCTTCTGAGCAGGTGTAATGCAACCCTTTAAAGCTAATCCCTAACGTTGAAACAGTCGCTTTATCATGAGGATAGAGATTAATAGCCGTTAACTTTTCATCGATTTTCCGTAAAATACCTGTTCGGTTAGCTATTCCCCATTGCCATAATCGAACGGGAATTGGCGGAAGATCAGTTGGCATATCAGATTCAAAATCATAACGCTTAAGAGGCATAGTTGTATTACGGTTTATCTCAGAAACGATAACCATTTTTGTAAAATCGGATAATGTTAAATTTGCAGATAGCTCATTACGCTTACCCGCTTTCTTTTTGCCATTGACAGGCTCAACCTTCCCATCAACATAGGGTAAAATATCGGTATGCGTTGTGTGAAATGACTGCTCTACAATACCTTTATCATTACCGTGATAAGCGCGAGTGTTAGAAAGTGTGATTCCAAATCGATTAACTAGGATATCACCATGCCTGAAAAGTAACTCGCCTCTATCGGCTGTTATTGTTGCTGGCGTACCTATACTTGGCCAATCAGCATAAGAAATATCAATTCCATAACGTCGGCAGTATTCAACCTTGTCACAAAAAGCATTAGCTAATGCTATTGATGCTGTTGCCCAGGATGGATTTTCTAGACCAACATACAACCCAACTGTCATACGGCTAAATACGTCTTTAACTTTATAAATAATTGGCCGACCGATGATACGATCTGGATCTAGTTCCGAAATTAAGTAAACATCTGAGATAGTGGCGTCAATTTCATATCGGGCGCCAGGGCCAAAGTTATTGGTTGCAGCAGTACTCTTTAGAGGAGCGATATCTTTATCGTATATAATACTTGGGGTTCTCGCCTTGATAACATCTTTCTTACTGTAATTTTTCTCAAAGAAATACCTAAATTGCATATCTGTAGGTAAATCACTTTTATGTATTTTAGGGTATTTTGACTTGATATAACCTATTGCTTTTGTTCTGGCTTTAGTTAAATCAACATCATCTCTGAGAAGGTAAAAACCTTCTATCGCTAACCGAAAAAAACCAGCTATTTCTTCAGTGATAATCAACCCATCACCAGATGCAATGGTTCGCTTTTTACCTACCTTATTTTTTAGGTTTCTTCGTGCTTCGCCAGGTGCACCACAATTTATATAATCAGGTGATAAAGCATCTGGTGTCATGCCTCGTTGCCAATAACGCCTTAATTGACGAGTAATATAAAGTCTAGATTCAGCTACAGTATCAAGAAGTGATTTGATGTGTTTATTGCGTAATTTTTTATCGAATAACTCAGAATAATTATCAAGCAATGGTGAAATAGCATTATAGGCTCTATCTCTTGTTTCTTGAGATTTAGAATTTGGCTCTGGTGTTAGTAAAATAACCGGATCATCTATTAGATTAAATCCTAATGAATCAAACTCAGATAAGGTAATACTGTATGGCCAAGCATTAATATCGTTAATATCAATGAGCATCAAGAAATCGACATGCTCGAACACAACACGAAGCTGAGTTAACACTTCAGAATGTGGGTCTTGGTAAACTCGATTAAGATACATCTAAAAGTCCGCCAATTATCAAGCTAAAGTTTTTAGTTAGAGAAAGATCTGAGCAAGACCATTGCCTAAAAACTGTATTTAGTGGGGCATCAATTAAGTTTGCAGCTACAGCTTTACGAAAAAGACCTATATGAAATCCTGGTTCACACAAGTATTCATCATCTAACGCCGCACATGTTGTTGATAAACGCTTGTTAATACCTTTTAATCGTTGGAATATAAGTTGAATATCTAATGTGGATAATTCTGAATAAAGATCGTCTAAATTTTGATTTGCTGCATGTAGCCATTCAAGATTTTCTTTAATTGATGGTGTGATTTCTTGTTCAGTGAATATCTCCCATTTGTAACCTTGCTGTTCCCAAAAGACCTTTTCTATTTGAAGCTTTTCAACCACTCTTAGGTCATCTAACTCATCAGCATATTTTACCGCTATCGCTATACCAGACTTATTTTTAAGTTCAACAACTAGGTCGGTAGTTACAACCTTAAGTTTTCCTGCTATCTGAGGATGCTTTATACCCAATCGCTCACAAATACTTAAGCTATCAACGATAGGTAAAGGGTACTGCTCTTTAATATCAGTAGTTGGTTGGTATCGGTCAAAAACAAGAAAAGCGGAGAGTTCAAGACGAGAAAGCAAATGGTGTGGGCGAGTTGAGTTTCTTCCTAAAATACGAAAACTCTCACCTTTACTGCTTATTTCGTGAACTTTGATAAAAGGCTCATACGAACGACCAGAACCAATACCTCTAGTTTTTAGTCGTTTTTCATCACTTGGATCTAGCGGTCTTTCTGAATCACGCATAAATAAGCCTCCTGTCTAAATGGATATTAGCAGGAGGCAAAAAAATATCAAACTATTTTATAAAATATCAAACTATTATATAAATTATCAAACTATTATATAATCTCACAAATCAACCACCAGCAATCATGTTACTTACTCAACAGTAACCGATTTTGCCAAGTTACGTGGTTGGTCAACATCGGTACCTTTAATTAATGCCACATGATATGACAATAACTGCAGTGGAATGGTGTAAATCAGTGGTGCCATAAACTCATCACAATGTGGCACTGGGATCACTTTCATAGTGTCATCTGATTCAAACTCAGCATCTTTGTCAGCAAACACATACATTAATCCGCCACGGGCACGGACTTCTTCGACGTTTGATTTAAGCTTTTCGAGTAACTCGTTGTTGGGTGCGACAACGATTACCGGCATGTCGGCATCAATCAGTGCTAATGGGCCATGTTTTAGCTCACCTGAAGCATAGGCTTCTGCATGAATGTATGAAATTTCTTTCAGTTTTAGCGCGCCTTCCATTGCGATTGGGTATTGATCGCCACGGCCTAGGAATAATGCATGGTGCTTGTCGGCAAAGTCTTCAGCCAGTTCAGCAATAGCATCATCTAAACCCAAAGCTTGTTCAACTTTAGCTGGCATAGATTGTAAGCTCTGGGTAATAGCGGCTTGCATTTCTTCGCTCATGCCGTTGTGACGACCAATTGCAGTGGTTAACATTAATAAACCAGCCAATTGCACAGTAAAGGCTTTAGTTGATGCCACGCCAATTTCAGCGCCCGCTTTCATCATGTACGCCATGTCAGATTCACGCACCAACGATGAGCCCGCTGAGTTACAAATAGTTAAGGTGGCTTTATAGCCCATGTCTTTGGCTAAACGCAGCGCCGCTAGGGTGTCTGCGGTTTCACCCGATTGTGAAATCGTCACCAATAAGCTATTAGGGAATAAGTGCGATTTGCGGTAACGGAACTCTGAAGCAATTTCAACGTTACACGATACGCCAGCCCAGTCTTCTAACCAGTAGCGCGCCGCCATACCCGCATGGTAACTGGTACCACAGGCAATAATTTGTACGTGCTTGATGTCTTTTAAAAACTCTGCAGCGTTTTCACCAAAGGCGGAATCTAATACTTTACCTCCAGCAATACGGCCTTCTAAGGTGTGTGCTATTGCAGTTGGCTGCTCGTAAATTTCTTTAAGCATGTAGTGACGGTATTCACCTTTGTCACCCGCATCATGGGTGACTTCTGATTCTTTCACTTCACGCTTAACTGGGTTGCAGTTAACATCATAAATATTGACTTCGCGACGGGTGACTTCTGCGACATCACCTTCTTCTAAAAAGGCGAATGAACGGGTAACGGGTAATAAGGCCAGTTGATCTGAGGCAACAAAGTTTTCGCCTAAACCAAAACCAATCACCAATGGACTACCACTGCGGGCCACCACCATACGCTCGCTATCGCGGCGGTCGATAACTACAGTGCCATAAGCGCCTTCAAGTTGTTTTACTGTGGCTTGCACTGCGGTTAATAAATTATCAGCGGTTTTAAGTTCGTGATGTACTAAATGACAAATGACTTCGGTGTCAGTGTCTGATGCAAACACATAGCCCAAGCCTTTGAGTTTTTCACGCAGCTTGTTGTGGTTTTCGATAATGCCGTTATGGACCACGGCAATATCACCCTCAGACACATGTGGATGAGCATTGCGCTCGCTTGGCTCACCGTGGGTTGCCCAACGGGTATGCGCAATACCTGTGCCACCAGCCAGTGGCGCTTCATCAAGTGCTGATGATAGCTCTTGCACTTTACCTAAACGACGGGTGCGACTTAGCTCGCCATTTTGGATAACCGCAACTCCAGCGCTGTCATAACCGCGATATTCTAAGCGGCGTAACCCCTCAACTAAAATTTCTGCTACATCTCTTTGCGCTACTGCGCCAACGATTCCACACATGATTATTTACCTATTAAATGGTTTTAAATTGAATTTATGCAACGTAAGGCGCAAGTAACACTTTTACGCCTTGGTCTGTAATAGTTTGTAATGCCTCGGCTGAGATATGGTCATCGGTGACCAATACATTAATCTCGCGCCAAGGCAGTTCTAAATTTGGGATTCGACGACCGATTTTTGATGATTCAAGCAGGACGATAACTTCGCGCGACATTTCGGCCATCACTTTGCTCAGTCCGGTTAACTCATTGAATGTAGTGGTGCCACGCTCTAAATCTAATCCATCGGCACCAATAAAGAGCTGATCAAAGTTATATGAACGCAATACTTGCTCGGCAACCTGACCTTGGAAAGACTCTGAATGTGGATCCCATGTGCCTCCGGTCATCAATAATGTTGGTTCGTTTTCTAACTCATGGATGGCATTAGCCAATTGTAATGAATTTGTCATCACCACTAAGCCGCGTAGACCATTAAGCTGCTGCACGATACCGGTCGTTGTGCTACCACTGTCTATGATGATGCGATTATGATCTTTAATCAGTGCGGCAGCAGTTTTGGCTATGGCTAACTTATTGGGTGCGATTTTAGCACTAAATTGCTGGGTGACTTCGTCGGGGACGGCTATCGCACCACCATAGCGGCGTAGCAATAAACCGGTTTTTTCTAAAGTGGCTAGATCCTTTCGAATTGTCACTTCTGACGTTTCAAAACGTAACGATAACTCATCAACACTGACTTCACCTTGCTGGTTTAGCAGATTAATAATGCTGTGACGACGTTGTTGAGTATTACGTTTATTCATATTGACGCTTATCTTTCACTTAAGTTACGAAACGAAAGATATTTTAGCAGCAAATGAAACATTTTCTAGTGCTATTGAAAGATAAATAACAAAAAAGCAGCGATAAACGCTGCTTTTTTAGATAATAATCTGCAATTTTCTTTATGACACATCACCCAAAAGGATACTCACCGAGGTAAATTATCGATTCAAAGGATTAAAACTGAGCTTCTAGCGCCAAATTAATATTGCGCCCCTGACCCACGGTAACATCGGTTATACCACCGCCGCCAAGGTAATCTTTATCGAATAGGTTTCTGATGTTCATACGTAAACTCACATCGCTGCCCATAATAGGCATAGTGTAAGCAGCTCCAACATCAGCCGTAATATAATCATCTTTGGTGATGGTATTTTGACTGTCGGCATAACGCTCGCCCACATAGGTTGCACCAAAGTTAAGAGCAAAGTTTTCGGTCATTTCATAACGTGTCCAAAGGTTTGCTGAAAACTCTGGGGCATCTATCGGGGTTTTACCATTTAAACTATCTGATGCAGGGCGCGAATATTCTGCATTTAAATACATCATTGACCCTGTAACAAACCACTTGTCGGCGACTTGACCTTGTGCACCAATTTCAGCCCCTTTATGGCGCTGTTCGCCTTCCTGGGTGGTGATATAAGTTTTACCGTTAACTGGGGTAACTAATGTTTGCTGTACTGTAACGTTCGATACCGTGATATCAAATATGGCGCCAGTTAACAGTAAACTGCCATCGAATAACTCCCACTTTGTACCTAACTCATATTGAGTGCCGTACTCAGGTTCAAGATCCATTTTATTATTAATGTCATCTTCGTTATTAACCATCCCTTGTGGGCTAAAACTTTGCGAATAATTAACGTAAATACTAGCGTTTTGTATTGGGGAGTAAATCAGCCCAAACTTGGGTGAAATCGCGTAGCTGTTGTTACCCTCGCCGTCTTTTTTCTGCTCATCATAGCGAGTACCCACTAACGCCTGCCATGAATCATTAAAGCTAATCAGATCTTGTAGATAAAAGCCGTAATGCTTGTAATCAGATTCATACTTTGTGGTGTCTCGATGATAATCTAAACCAGGGTTAACCACTGGCACACCGGGCATGACATGCTGATTTTTAGGGCCAGAATCTTTTAGCTGACCATAGTAGTATTTTAATAAATTGCCACCTAGTAACAACTGATGCTCAATACCTGCAGTGCTGAATTGGCTAGTAAAGTCCATATAAGCCGTTTCATGCTGCCAATCGTCATAACGGTCAAACGGGCTAATAAAGTAACCTTGGGTTAATGGGTCGTCATAACACACATTTTGTTTGTTACTGTCTTTGCCACACAAGTTAGGTGAAGTGTCTAGACGCTGACGATTAAATTGCTGGTGGTTATAACCGGTTTTAAGCTGGATATTATCGTTAATATGGTAGGTTAAATCGCCACCTTTATTGGTGATAGTGTTGTCTGTAAATGCCCATGGCATATCCCATATTAAATCTCGGCCACCGATTAACTCGCCAGCACTATTTAACCAGCCGCCACGATCAATACCGGTTTTATCTTGGGTGTGATCGTATTTTAACGACAGCAATAAATCATCTGTAATGTCATATTCTAAGTTGATGAAGCCTAACCAGCGATCACGTTCTTGATGGGTTTCATCTACGCCCATGGTGTTAGCATAATTACGCCAGTATTGTGAATCCTGTTTCACTAATACGGCACGGTAACGCAAGGTTTGTGCATCATTAATACTGCCACCCGCATCGGCTTGAAAGCGTGTAGACCCATGTTCGTCGGTATCAAAACCCAGCTCAATCTCAGTATCATATGTTGGTTTTTTGGTGACCATATTAATCAAACCACCAGGACCAGATTGCCCATACAGCATACTTGAAGGGCCTTTTAAGACTTCAACTTGCTGTAATGTTTCTATTGGCTGCACATAGTGCGACCACTGCTGGTGGCCATTGATGAGATAACCGGCCCCCGAATCAAGCTCAAAACCACGCAAACTAAACACCTGACGATTCCACTTTTCACTACCGGCTGTCACACTTGAGTCATTAACTAATACTTCGGATAAATTTTTAGCCAGTTGTTCGTCGGTGACAAAGTCGGGAATAATGGCAACAGATTGAGGGGTATCCATTAAGTCTATATTACCGCGCATCGCACCTGTGGCGGTGCCGACTTTATAGTGATTAAACTGCCTGCCGGTGACTTCTATTCGCTCAATGTTTTTAGCTGCGGCGTGATCTGGTGTGACTTGTAATGACGTAGACTGTTCAGCTTGCACTGTAAAGTGCACTGAATACGATAATAATCCTGTTGTTACAGCAATAGCGACAGCCGATAGTTTAGTTAACATTCATACCTCTATTAAGATGTTATACCGATTTAGTGAGGACATCTTAAATGAGAATGATTACCATTAAACTTAATTTACAGTATATTTACTCTATTTTATGATGTTTTAAATGCATAAAAAAAGCGATAAATAGTGATATTTATCGCTTAGTGTCGAGTATATCGCAGACCTAAAACTAGGGCGTATTTACATTACTTTGGCTGTTTAACAGGACGTTGCCAGCCAGTGATATGACGCTGTTTGACACGGGTGATAACTAACTCACCTTCGCCAACATCTTTAGCTATGGTTGACCCTGCACCTAAGGTCGCATTTTTACCAATAGTGACCGGAGCAATAAGCTGTGTATCACTGCCAACAAATACACCGTCTTCGATAACGGTCAAAAACTTGTTAGCACCATCATAATTACACGTGATGGTACCAGCACCAATGTTTACGCCCGCACCTATTTGCGCATCGCCTAAATAGGCTAGATGACCGGCTTTTGAACCAACGCCTAATACGGCCTTTTTCATTTCCACAAAATTACCGATATGGGCATCTTCTTTCAACTCAGCACCTGTACGTAAACGCGCAAATGGTCCCGCACTCGCTGATTTACCTAACTTAGCACCTTCGATAATAGAGTAAGGTTTAATTTCAGCGTTATCAGCAATGTCACAATCAATTAAAATGGCACCAGCACCAATAGTGACATTATTACCTAAAGTCACTTTACCCTGAATAATTACGTTTACATCGATCATCACATCCATACCGACGCTAACGTCACCACGAATATCAATTCTGGCTGGGTCACGTAAGTTGGCACCTGCTAGCATGAGCTGTTCAGCTGCGCGAGCCTGATAAGCACGCTCAAGTTGGGCAAGTTGCACGCGGTTGTTGGCACCTTCCACCTCAATAGCTGACTGAGGTTGCGCAGTGGTAATTGCAACACCATCGGCATTTGCCATGGCGATAATGTCGGTAAGATAATATTCGCCCTGAGCATTATTGTTTGATAAGCGGTTTAGCCAAGCTTTTAACTGCTTGCCTGGCACAGCCATAATGCCTGTATTCACTTCTTTAATATTAAGCTGTTCTGGATTGGCATCTTTTTGTTCAACAATACCGACAACTTTTCCAGCTTCCCGTACGATGCGGCCATAACCTGTCGGGTTAGGCAAAGTAACGGTAAGAATAGCTAAACCATTTTCAGGGCGTGCTTTTAACAACGCTTCTAGGGTACTTTGCTGAATAAGTGGCACATCACCATAAAGAATCAACACGGTATCATCGTCGTTAATATTGGGATTTGCTTGTGCGACAGCGTGGCCTGTACCAAGCTGCTCTGCCTGTAATACCCAATTTAAAGGTTGCTCACCTAATGCAGCTTGCAGTTTATCGGCACCGTAACCATAGACCAATTGAATAGCCTGTGAGCCTAAAGAATTTGCCGTATCAATAACATGCTGCACCATACTTTTATGGGCGATAGGATGTAACACTTTAGGAAGATCTGAGCGCATTCGCGTTCCTTTGCCTGCAGCTAAGATCACAACATTTAACGACATGATTGATTCCTTCAAAATACTAAATAATAAAATTGCAGCTATTTTAGCTGATTAACACAACAAAAGGAAAATTGCTGATTTATACCAATCTTAATAAATAACTGAGCACCCTAGCTTGTTAAAACACTCGATAACAGCGTTGTTCCTATGCTATTTTTTATCACTTACTTATCGTGATGAGTATTATATGGGTCAGTCGCAATAAAAAAGGCGACTCATCAATGAGTCGCCTTTTTATTCAGCAAATAATCAACTTATCTGGTGATGTTTTTCTTGATGGTTTCAACCACTTTCAACTGTGCTATAGATTTAGCCAATTCAATGGTTGCCGCTTCATAGTCGAAGTCTACACCTGCATTAGCAATTTTCTCTTCTGCATGGCGTTTAGCTTCTAAAGCAGCTTGCTCATCAATATCATCGGCACGCAATGCAACATCAGCAAGAACAGAAATTGAAGCCGGCTGCACTTCCAGGATACCACCTGAAAGATACAATACTTCTTCACTGCCATCTTGCTTGATCATGCGCGCCATGCCAGGTTTGATCTTTGTTAACAAAGGGGCATGATTAGGCATAATACCTAATTCACCTTCAGCACCCATAACTTCAAAAAAAGTTACTTCGCCGTGGTATAAGCTATCCTCTGCACTAACAATATCAAGTTTGACTGTCATGGCTGCCATTGAGCTCTCCTTAAAGAACTAAGCGTTACGGCCTAGTTATTTCTTCTTGTTAGCTTTCTCGACAGCTTCGTCGATTGAACCAACCATGTAGAACGCTTGCTCAGGGATGTGATCGAACTCACCATCCAAGATGCCCTTGAAGCCACGGATTGTGTCTTTAAGAGAAACGTACTTACCTGGAGAACCAGTGAACACTTCTGCTACGAAGAAAGGTTGAGATAAGAAACGCTCAATCTTACGTGCGCGGTATACAGTTGTTTTATCTTCGTCAGATAATTCATCCATACCCAAAATAGCAATAATGTCTTTCAGCTCTTTATAGCTTTGTAAAACCGTTTTCACGCCGCTAGCAACATCATAATGCTCTTGACCAACAACTTGTGGATCTAACTGACGAGAAGTCGAATCCAATGGGTCAACCGCTGGGTAAATACCTAGCGAAGCAATGTTACGAGACAGTACAACAGTCGCATCTAAGTGAGCGAAGGTTGTTGCTGGTGACGGATCCGTTAAGTCATCCGCAGGTACATATACCGCTTGAACAGAGGTAATAGAACCAGACTTAGTTGAAGTAATACGTTCTTGTAGAACACCCATTTCTTCAGCTAGTGTAGGCTGGTAACCTACTGCAGATGGCATACGACCAAGTAGTGCTGATACTTCAGTACCGGCTAAGGTATAACGGTAAATGTTATCTACGAATAACAGTACGTCACGACCTTCGTCACGGAATTTCTCAGCCATTGTCAAACCAGACAATGCTACACGTAAACGGTTTCCTGGAGGCTCGTTCATTTGACCATAAACCATGGCTACTTTGTCGAGTACACCAGAATCTTTCATTTCGTAGTAGAAGTCGTTACCCTCACGAGTACGCTCACCAACACCAGCGAATACAGAAAGACCAGAGTGAGCTTTAGCGATGTTGTTAATCAGTTCCATCATGTTAACTGTTTTACCAACACCAGCACCACCAAACAGACCTACTTTACCACCTTTAGCGAAAGGACAAACAAGGTCGATAACCTTGATACCTGTCTCTAAAAGCTCAGTCGTGTTTGATTGATCTTCATATGAAGGAGCTGCACGGTGAATTTCATAACGCTCTTCTTCACCAATTTCGCCCGCTTCATCAATTGGCTCACCCAATACGTTCATAATACGGCCAAGGGTTGCAACCCCTACCGGAACAGAAATTGGTGAACCTGAGTTTGCTACCTCTAGACCACGACGCAGACCATCAGAAGAACCCATAGCGATGGTACGAACTACACCACCACCTAGTTGCTGCTGAACTTCCAGCACCAAACCATTACAGGCGCCTTCACCTGTGATCTTCAGAGCGTCATATACCTTGGGTACAGAATCTTGTGGAAACTCTACGTCCACAACCGCGCCAATTACTTGGACAACAGTACCTGTGCTCATGATTAATCCTCTAAACTTGATTTCGTTACCTAAAACCTAAACCGCTGCAGCGCCTGACACAATTTCCGACAGTTCTTGCGTAATCGCAGCCTGACGGGCTTTGTTGTAGACTAATTGCAAATCGTTGATTAGTTCGCCTGCGTTGTCGGTTGCCGCCTTCATTGCTACCATACGGGCAGCTTGTTCAGAGGCAATATTTTCAACAACGGCTTGATATACTTGTGATTCTATATAACGAGTTAACAATAATTCCAAAATTTCTTTTGGATCAGGCTCGTAAATGTAATCCCAAGGATACTTAGCAACATCTTCTTCCGATTTAGGCAAAGGTAGCAGTTGCTCGATCACAGGAGTCTGAGTCATGGTATTCACAAATTTGTTGAATACAATAAACAGACGATCCAATTTGCCTTCGTTGTAAGCTTTTAACATCACGCGAACGGTACCGATTAAATCGGCTAATTTAGGCGCATCGCCTAAACCTGATGCGTGGGCAGATATTTCACCACCAAAGCTTTTGAAAAACTGAACACTACGGGCACCAATTGGGCAAAACTCAATTTCTGCGCCTTGTTTTTTCCAGCTTTTCAGATCTGACACAACCTTTTTGAACAGGTTGACGTTCAAACCACCACAAAGGCCACGGTCGGTTGACACAACAATGTAACCAACCCGCTTGGCATCTCGCACCTCTAAAATAGGGTGTTTAAACTCGAGCTTACCTTGCGCGACGTGACCGATCACCTTACGCATATTTTCAGCATATGGACGGCTTGCTTTCATGCGTTCCTGCGCTTTGCGCATTTTGCTTGTCGCAACCATTCCCATAGCAGAAGTGATCTTCTGAGTATTTTTAATACTCGCGATCTGGGTTTTAATATCTTTAGCGCCGGCCATCTCTACTCTCCAATCTGGGACCTGAGGTGCCCACGGGCACCCCGTTCATTGTTACCAGGTTTGGGTTTCAATGAACTTGTCCATGCCTGCCTTTAACTCTTCTTCGATAGCAGCGTTATAATCGCCAGTAGCGTTGATGTTGTTCATTAGGTCAGCATGTTGACTGTTCATGTATGAAAGCAGAGCGGCTTCGAAGCGACCGACTTCATTTAAAGCAACACCTTTTAGGTAGCCTTTTTCAGCTGAGAAAATTGACACAGCTTGGGCAGCAACGCTCATAGGAGCATATTGCTTTTGCTTCATTAGTTCGGTTACTCGCTCACCATGCTCAAGTTGAGCACGAGTTGCATCATCTAAATCAGATGCAAACTGTGAGAACGCTGCAAGCTCTCGATACTGTGCAAGTGCGGTACGAATACCACCAGACAGTTTCTTGATGATCTTAGTCTGCGCTGCACCACCAACACGAGAAACAGAAATACCTGGGTTAACAGCTGGACGTAAGCCAGAGTTAAACAAGTCAGTCTCAAGGAAGATCTGACCATCGGTAATAGAAATTACGTTGGTCGGTACGAACGCTGATACGTCACCAGCTTGGGTTTCAATAATAGGTAATGCGGTTAAAGAACCTGTTTTACCTGTTACTGCACCTTTAGTGAACTTTTCTACATAGTGCTCGTTTACGCGTGAAGCACGCTCTAATAAACGAGAGTGTAGATAGAATACGTCACCTGGGTATGCTTCACGTCCTGGTGGACGCTTCAATAGCAATGAAATTTGACGGTAAGCAACAGCTTGCTTAGACAAATCATCATATACGATTAAAGAATCTTCACCGCGGTCACGGAAGTATTCACCCATTGAACAACCTGAATAAGGTGCTAAGTATTGTAATGCTGCAGCTTCAGAAGCTGATGCAACCACAACAACAGTGTTAGCTAATGCACCATGTTCTTCTAGCTTGCGAACCACGTTAGCAATGGTAGAAGCTTTTTGGCCTACCGCTACGTATACACACTTAATGCCAGAATCTTTCTGGTTGATGATTGCATCGATAGCCATCGCTGTTTTACCAGTTTGACGGTCACCAATGATCAATTCACGTTGTCCACGACCGATTGGGATCATGGCATCAACGGCTTTATAACCCGTTTGGATTGGTTGATCTACTGACTGACGTTCAATAACACCTGGAGCAATAACTTCAACAGGAGAGAAACCATCGTTGTCGATTGGTCCTTTTCCGTCAATTGGCTCACCTAGAGTGTTAACAACGCGGCCAAGTAGACCACGACCCACTGGTACTTCAAGAATACGACCAGTAGTTCTTACTTTTGCGCCTTCAGCTAAATTAGCATAAGGGCCCATTACTACGGCACCGACAGAATCACGTTCTAAGTTCAACGCGATTGCAAAACGGCCACCAGGCAGTTCGATCATTTCACCTTGCATTACATCGGCTAGGCCGTTAATGCGAATGATGCCGTCACTTACTGCAACGATAGTACCTTCGTTGCGAGCTTCACTAACGACGTCGAACTGCTCGATCCGCTGCTTAATCAGATCGCTGATTTCAGTGGAATTCAGTTGCATGCTCAAACTCCCAATTACGACTGCAGCTTGTCAGACAAACGCGATAACTTACCGCTTACCGAGCCATCAATGACTAGGTCGCCTGATTTAATTATCACACCGCCGATTAGCGATGGATCAATGCTGCAATTCAGCTTAACTTTGCGTGCGAGACGTTTCTCTAAAGAAACACTAATTTGCTGTTGTTGCTCTGCGCTTAGCTCAGTAGCAGAAACCACATCAGCTTCTACTTCTTTGGCCCACTCATTGCGGTATTCAGCAAAAAGTAGAGACACTGTAGGCAGTATCCCTAAACGACCGTTTTCAGCCATTACCTTTATCAGGTTTTGACCTTGCTCATTGACTTGCTCACCACATACTTTGATAAATAGTGAAGCTAGTTCTGCACTTGCTAGAGTGCCATCAAGCAATGGTTTCATTGATTCGTTTTCAGTCACCAATGAGGCGAAAGTTAACATTTCTGTCCAACTTTCTACTGCTTTATGTTCAACTGCAAAATCAAAAGCTGCCTTTGCGTAAGGGCGAGCGATGGTGCTTAATTCAGCCATTACTCAACTCCCTTATCAAATTTCAGCAACAAGTTTATTAACTATGTCACTGTGGGCGGCTGGGTCAATCGAACGTTCAAGAATCTTCTCAGCGCCAATAATGGCTAGAGCAGCAACTTGCTTACGCAAGTCATCTTTTACGCGATTACGTTCGTTCTCAATTTCTGCTTTACCCTGAGCGACAATTTTAGCCCGCTCAGCATCGGCTTCAGCTTTTGCTTCTTCAACGATTTGAGCTTTGCGCTTGTTAGCTTGCTCAATAATTTCGTTAGCAGTTGCTTTAGCGTCTTTAAGTTGCTCAGTAGCTTTCGCTTGAGCTAACTCTAGATCTTTTGCAGCACGGCCGGCATCAGCCAGACCATCAGCAATCTTCTTTTGGCGCTCTTCGATTGCATTCATCAACGGCGGCCATACAAACTTCATGCAGAACCACACAAAGAGCGCAAAAGATATTGCTTGGCCTAGCAGGGTAGCGTTAATACTCATAACGTCAACTCCTTACAGGGTGCTAGATTAGCCAAGTTGAGCTAAGAATGGGTTCGCGAATACGAAGAATAATGCAACACCAACTGCAATCATAGAGATCGCATCTAGTAGACCCGCTACGATGAACATCTTAGTTTGTAACGCTGGCGCTAGCTCAGGTTGACGTGCAGAAGCTTCTAAGAACTTACCACCTAAGATTGCGAAGCCGATAGCAGTACCTAATGCAGCTAGGCCAATCATGATAGCAACAGCGATTGCCGTAAAACTAATTACAGTTTCCATTTTATCTCCGATAAATATCTAATTATCAATGTCTAAATTAATGTTCTTCATGAGCCATGCTTAGATAAACAATCGTCAGCATCATGAAAATAAAGGCCTGTAGCACAATGACCAAAATATGGAATATCGCCCAAGGCACTGAAAGTGCGAACTGAGCCCACCAAGGCATAAGTGCAATCAGAATAAAAATCAACTCACCTGCATACAGGTTACCAAACAGACGAAGCGCCAATGAAATAGGCTTCGCAATCAAAGTCACTGTTTCCAAGACTAAATTAACTGGAATCAATAACCAATGATTGAAAGGTTGTAATGTCAGTTCCTTAGTGAAACCGCCAATACCCTTAACCTTGATACTGTAAAAAACAATTAACACAAACACGCTTAAGGACAAGCCTAAAGTGACGTTTAGATCAGTTGTTGGAACAATTTTAAGGTAAGGAACACCTAATAATCTGTTTGCGGCTTCAGGTATAAAGTCAATAGGGACTAGATCCATTAAGTTCATCAGGAAAATCCAGACGAAAATAGTTAAACCTAATGGTGCGATAACGGCATTACGACCATTAAATGAGTCTTTTGCAATTTTATCGACACCTTCCACACACATTTCAACAAAACATTGAAATTTGCCTGGCACACCCGTGGTTGCTTTTTTTCCTGCTTTGCGGAATAACCACAAAAACAAGACCCCAAGGCCTACTGAAAACAAAAGTGAGTCAATGTGCCAAGTCCAAAACCCGGCATCTTGACATGCATAGTTAAAAGCAACTCCGCCATCGGCAGAACACATTTTCGCATTAGTCAGGTGATGCTGGATGTACCCGGAAGCAGTTAGTGCTTCACCAGTTGTCGCCATGATTAATCTCACTTAATTTTGCTTGAAGTATAAAGGGACTGCCCAAGGTACTAATAATCCTAACGCGTAGGTTGCAAATAGTGGTGCAAACACCACATCCAACAGACCAAAAGCAATAGCAAACAATACAATGGTAAGCAGCAACTTTACCGCTTCCCCCAGAAAAAACGCTTGAACGACTTTTCCTGACGCACTTGCCCCCGCATGGGAAAAGGCTAGGGTTGCGAATACAAAATTAGGCAATACAGCAATAACACCTCCTGCAAAAGCAGAAAGCCCATACTGAAAGCCCCACAGAGCGAAAAGTAAAATTGAAGTTACCCCAACTATCGCCGCCTGAATGATCACTAATTTATAAGCTGATTTTCGGCCACGACGCGCTAAAACATTACTCAATTTTCTCTCTCCGCATTCGTGCTTTTTGCGGGCATAAGTCTAGATTAACTTTATTAACCCAGCCTTAACTTACAAAAAGCCTGCAAAGTATACCTTTTCGCGCTTTGTTTGCAACTTTGATGAGTGTAAAACAGCTATTTTAAAGGTGATTTGCATCTAGAACTGCGAAAACAAAAAATATAGCTGTGTCACAAACTTACTGATGAAATGAAATTTTGTTAAAATTTAGTGAATTTTATTGAGAATACCATCTAATTCAGCGAGGTTTTGGTAATTAATTACAATTTTTCCTTTGCCTTTAGCGCCATGATTGATAGCAACTTTAGCGCCTAATTTCTCAATTAACTGTTGCTCCAAGCGGCTTACATCGTGATCTTTAGGTGAAGTTTCAGGGGTTTTAAGCGGATTTAACGCTTTATTGACTAGTCGTTCTGTTTCACGAACAGTCATTTCTTTTGAAGCCACTAATCTGGCCAGATTGGTTTGCTCGTCGCCCTCAATAGCAAGCAGTGCACGCGCATGTCCCATGTCAATATCACCGTACTCTAATAAACGTTTTACCGGCTCATTTAAACTATTTAAACGTAATAAATTCGATACTGATACACGTGATTTACCAACCGCATCGGCGACTTGTTGGTGGGTTAATTCAAACTCGGTTAATAAACGCTGTAATGCGATGGCTTCTTCCATCGCATTCAAATCTTCACGTTGAATATTTTCAATCAAAGCGATTGCCACTGCGGCATCATCTGCAACCTGTTTAACTAAACAAGGGACTTTATCTAACTTAGCAAGTTGAGCGGCTCGCCAACGACGTTCTCCGGCAATAATTTCATATTTAAACTCAGAGACTTTACGTACAACAATCGGTTGAATAATCCCCTGAGAACGAATTGATTCAGCCAATTCTTCTAACGCTTCAGGTGACATATCCTTACGCGGTTGATATTTGCCAGGTTGCAATAAGTCTAAATCAAGATGAATTAATTCATTGTCGATTGTATTTTCAGGTTGCTGAGTATCAGATTTTCGACTTGCTGCATTGCTATGGCTCAGTAAGGCATCCAGTCCTTTACCTAAACCGCGTTTTTTTACCGTCATTGTTTAATCCTACGCTTCTTGAATGGGTGTTTGCTGTTCTGCGCGGCGAATAATTTCACCCGCTAAGGCCAAGTATGCCTTTGCGCCGGCACTGCTTTTATCATAATACATGGCGGGTGCTCCAAAACTTGGCGCTTCAGCTAAACGAATATTTCTAGGGATCACGGTGCGATACACTTTCTCACCAAAATGCTGTTTTAATTGATCTGACACATCATTTGACAATCGATTACGTGGGTCATACATGGTACGTAAGATCCCTTCGATTGTCAGCGTTGGATTAACCATCGCACCCAATTTGGTTATGGTATCAATCAACGCAGTAAGGCCTTCCAATGCATAATATTCACATTGCATAGGCACAAGTACTGAATCAGCTGCAGACATGGCATTTACCGTCAGCATGTTTAATGAGGGCGGACAATCAATGAAAATATAATCGTATTGATCCCTGATAGGGGCTAATGCATTTCGTAAACGGATCTCTCGGGCATAAAACTCCATTAATTTGATCTCAGCAGCAGTCACATCACCGTTGCCAGCAATCAGATCATATTTACCCGCAGTATTTTTGATCACTATCTCTTCAAAAGGTTTTTCTTCAACCAATAATTCATACGCAGTATTTTCGACTTCGTATTTATCAACTCCGCTGCCCATAGTGGCATTACCTTGAGGATCTAAATCAATCAACAACACTTTACGCTTAGTGGCGGCAAGTGATGCGGCTAAATTTACGCAAGTTGTTGTTTTTCCTACGCCACCTTTTTGGTTAGCTACGGCAATGATTTTACCCACAATGTCATCCTGTTTATGATTATTGATGTCCGGTATACGTATTTCGCTGGTGAGTATTACACTTTTACCAATTTTAATAAATGTCGCTGTTCTTCAAGTTTTGGTACTTCTAATGTAATGGTATCAACAAGTGTAAACTCTGCTGGTATTGCCGTGAGTTCAGCTGCAGTCAATTGACCTTTTAAGGCATAAAATAGGCCATTTTCTTTAGGTAAGTGATGACACCAATTCAACATGTCAGCAATCGAGGCGAACGCTCGGCTTAATACGCCATCAAACTTTTGTTCCGGTTGATAAGCTTCAACCCGACTTTCTATCGAGGTAAAGTTATTAATTTTTAACTCAAACTGTACCTGTTTTTGAAAACGGATCCGCTTCCCTAAACTGTCTAATAATACAAATTCTTTATCAGGATTTAAAATCGCTAAGGGAATACCTGGTAGTCCAGGGCCCGTTCCGACATCAATAAACCGCTGACCTTCAAGATAAGGGGATACAACCAAACTGTCCATCACATGGCGGATTAACATTTGTTCAGGTGAGCGCACTGAGGTTAAATTATACGCTTTATTCCATTTATTAAGCATTTCAACAAAGCCAACAAGTTGTTTTTGCTGTAATTCAGTTGCTGAAATGTCCATTTCAGCTAAATAATCACTAAGTTGAGCTGCTAACACAGATAATGCCTCTTTAATTTAACACGATAAGCTTCGTTATTATGAAGCCGTAAAAGCACTAAGGGAAGCCTTATGGCTCCCCTTATTATTGAGTTCGATCAGTTTGTTTAATTTTATGCCGTTTTTCTTAATAAACCGCGTTTTTTCAAATGCACCAACAAAATTGAGATTGCCGCCGGTGTAATACCCGAAATTCGAGATGCCTGGCCTACTGTATCAGGTTTATGGTTATTCAACTTCGCGATCACTTCATTTGATAACCCAGGAACCTCTTGATAATCCAGATCCAAAGGTAATAATGAGTTTTCATGTCGAATGGCTTTATCAACTTCATCTTGTTGACGTTGAATATAACCAGAATATTTAACCTGTATCTGCACCTGTTCTGCTGCGCGAGGATCTTCTAGTCCTGGACCAAAGCCTTCTAAAGACATTAATTTTGAATAATCCATTTCTGGACGACGCAATAAATCTTCAAATTTAGCTTCCCGTGAAATTGGGGTATTTAAATGTGGATTTAATACATCAAGTAACGGTGAATTAGGGTGTACCCATTGGCTACGTAAACGCTGCAGTTCTAATTCGATAGACTCACGTTTTTCACTGAATTTAGCCCAACGTTCGTCATCAACTAACCCAAGCTCACGACCTTTTTCAGTTAATCGTAAATCGGCATTATCTTCACGAAGTAGTAAGCGATATTCTGCTCGACTAGTGAACATTCTGTAGGGTTCTTTAGTGCCTAAAGTTGATAAATCATCAACTAAAACACCAAGATAAGCTTCATCACGACGTGGGCACCAGCTATCTTTACCTTGAACTTGTAAGCTTGCATTCATCCCCGCAAGTAAACCTTGTGCGCCAGCTTCTTCATAGCCAGTTGTACCATTGATTTGTCCAGCAAAGAACAACCCATTGATTGCTTTAGTCTCTAATGAGTTTTTAAGATCTCGTGGATCAAAATAATCATATTCAATTGCATAGCCAGGACGAACGATCTCAGCATTTTCCATGCCTTTGATCGATCGAACCAAATTCAACTGAACATCAAACGGCAAGCTGGTTGAAATACCATTTGGATAAATTTCGTTGGTTGTTAATCCTTCAGGTTCAATAAATATTTGATGTGAGGATTTGTCTGCAAAGCGGTGGATTTTGTCTTCAATCGATGGACAATATCTTGGACCAATGCCTTCGATAACACCAGAGTACATCGGACTTCTGTCTAATCCACCACGAATAATGTCATGGGTTTTTTCGTTAGTGTGCGTGATGTAACACGAAATTTGCTTAGGATGCTGGCTTACATCGCCCAAAAAAGACATAACAGGCAAAGGAGTGTCACCTTTTTGCTCTGTCATTTGGTCAAAATCTATGGTGTTGGCATCAATACGTGGTGGAGTACCGGTTTTTAATCGGCCAACACGTATTGGTAATTCACGTAAACGGTGAGCTAATGCGATAGCCGGTGGATCTCCAGCACGACCACCGCTGTAATTTTGTAAACCGATGTGAATTTTACCGCTTAAAAATGTGCCTGTAGTAAGTACTACAGCGGGTGCTTCAAATGCCAATCCCATTTGGGTAACTACACCAACAACTTTATTATTTTCAACAACTAAGTCATCTACAGCTTGTTGGAATATACGTAAATTAACTTGATTTTGAAGTATTTGTTGTATTTTTTGACGATACAAAGCGCGGTCAGCTTGAGCCCGTGTTGCTCGTACCGCTGGTCCTTTACTCGAATTTAATGTTCTAAATTGAATACCTGCGTAGTCAGTTGCAATTGCCATTGAGCCGCCTAAGGCGTCGATCTCTTTGACTAAATGACCTTTACCAATACCACCAATCGCTGGATTACAGGACATTTGTCCTAGAGTATCGATATTGTGCGTTAGCAATAAGGTTTTTGACCCCATTCTTGCAGCTGCAAGTGCCGCTTCAGTTCCGGCATGACCACCACCAACAACAATTACATCAAACCGTTCATGAAAATGCATCTTGGACCTACGTTAGCTAATTTTATTTATTCAAAAATAAAGGGAGTAAAAAGATTCTTCAGTTTGAGTCGATGATCAGTCGAGTTCAAATTGAGCAGATCATTTTAGCATTTGCAGGGCTGATCATGAAAGATCATTTTTGCTTGTTTGATCCAAAGTGGCTTGAGTAAAAGATCTTAAGATCTTTATATAGATCTTCTTATTATGTTTACTATTAAGATCGTCAATATCTGTGGGTAACGATAATTATTAATAATAATTAGTGTGTTACACGATCTTAATCCTGTGATCTGTTCGCGATCAAACCTGATATAACATGTGGGTAGATCGCATGGTTATCCACAGGGGGGATCTTCTTCAAGATCGGGTGGTGAACAATACAGAGTTATGATCGCATAAAATAATAGCTTATCCACAAAGTTATAAATAAAAATGATATTTTGTGGATAAACTGGATCTAAAGTGTGGGTTAATGATCTTTTATCACAATATTATCCTTAGCAGGATCTATATGATCTGATCTTGCCACTCAGATAACCATGATAAAGCGGGCTCTTCAGGAATGGGATCGTGTTGTACATCAATTTGGATCTTATCCACAAATGCTTTTGCTCCTGCTGCTTCAAAGAGGGAGATTAATTTTTCAGGCCCTTGGCAGAATGTATCGTAACTGGAATCGCCAATTGCACATAAAGCGAACTGATACTGGCTGAGATCGGGATTTTCAAGCAGCAATTGTTTGTAAAAAGGCTGAATATTATCGGGTAGATCGCCCGCTCCATGGGTCGAACACACTAAGATCCACAATGGATAATCTGCTAATTCAGCCAAATTAGGGTCTAACATTACGCTTGTTTGATGACCTTTTGCCACTAATTGGGCAGCAAGATCGTCAGCGATATACTCTGTACCACCTAATGTTGTGCCGACTAATAACGCTATATTTGCCATTTTTACTCCGAAAATATTGAAGATATTGAACTATTTTGCCCCATAAACACGAATTTTTCATTGCACCTTGTGTTGTTACTCAGTAGTTTTAGCTTAACCAATTTACAATTTAGTAACATTTTTATGACTTTAGTTGAACTGACTCAGCAACTTGCCGATATGGCTTGGGGCCCACATATGCTTATTCTACTTGTGGGTGGCGGATTATTCTTCCTGATTTACTCTCGTTTTGTGCCTTTTCGTTATATTGGTCACGCCATTAATATTGTTAGGGGCAAATATCCAGATGACGGTGCAGAAGGTCATATTAGCCATGCTGGCGCACTTTCGAGTGCTATGGCTGGCACTGTGGGGATGGGGAATATAGGCAGTGTGGCAGTGGCTATTATGGTGGGGGGACCAGGTGCTATTTTTTGGATGTGGATTAGCGCGATAGTGGGTATGGCAACTAAATTTTTTACCTGTACTTTAGCCATTATGTACCGCGGAAAAGATGAAAACGGTGATGTACAAGGTGGACCTATGTACATTATTACCCAAGGATTGGCTAAAAAATGGCATTTTTTGGCAGTATTTTTTTGTGTAGTGGGCCTAGTGGGGAACTTTCCTTTATTTAACTCAAATCAATTAGTGCAGATTATTCGTGAATGGCTAATTGTTAAACCGGGTTATTTTCCCTCAGATCAATCTACCTTTATGGTGGATTTGGGCTTAGGGATCATTGTGATGTTGATTGTGGCGAGTGTGATTTTAGGTGGGATCAAACGTATTGCCACCGTGGCATCAAAAATTGTGCCTTTGATGATCTTCATTTATATGAGCTGTGCTTTTTATGTTATAGCGACCAATTTAGCTGATATACCTGGTTACTTTGCGCTTATTTTTACTGAAGCATTTTCATTAAACTCGGTTGGCGGTGGTATTTTAGGCACAATGTTAATTGGTATTCGTCGCGCAGCGTTTTCAAATGAAGCGGGAATAGGTACGGAGGTGATGGCCCATGGCAGTGCTAAAACGAATGAACCTGTTAAAGAAGGTTTAGTGGCAATGCTTGGTCCTGCTATTGACACTTTAATGGTGTGTACTGCAACGGCAATGATTATTTTGATATCAGGTGTTTGGCAAGGAACTGAGTCTGAAGGGGTTAATTTATCGGCTCAGGCGTTTAGTGTCACTATGCCTGGTGTTGGGCCTTATTTACTGATTTTGTGTGTGGTGTTTTTTAGTATCAGTACTATCTTTACCCAAGCTTTTTACGGTGGTCAGTGTTTCGCGTTTTTATTTGGCCGTCGTCATATTCGCTTTTATCAGTATTTTTACCTTTTGGCGATTTTATTTGCCGCAACGGCAAGCTTGCAGGAAATTGTTAATATCATTGATGCAGCTTATGCATTAATGGCAATACCTACAATGACATCGGCTATCTTATTAGCGCCAAAAGTGAGAGAGGCTTCAAAGAAGTACTTTGCCAAATTGGCTGCGGTAAACTAACCCTATCAAATGATGATGTATAAAAAATGGAGTGAATTATCACTCCATTTTTTATGTCTAGTCAGTAATAGCCTATTTGATTAAGTACTTTGCATGAAAACGTAAATGCTCTTCAATAAAACTACTAATGAAGTAGTAACTGTGATCGTAACCTTCCTGCATGCGTAATGTTAGTGGATATTGATTGATATTAGCGGCCGTTTTTAACGATTCAGATTGCAGTTGTTCGGTTAAAAAATTGTCAGCATTTCCTTGATCCACCAGCATAGGGATTTTAGCGTCAGTTTTCTTTATTAGCTCACAGCTGTCGTATTCTGCCCAGCTTGTTTGATCCGCTCCCAAATATCCATTAAATGCCTTTTGTCCCCAAGGGCAATTTATCGGATTGCAGATAGGGCTAAATGCTGAAATTGATTGATAACGTAGTGAGTTTTTAAGCCCTATAGTGATAGCACCATGGCCTCCCATTGAATGGCCACTAATACTTCGAGTTTGGTTAACATTAAATTTTGCTTCAATCAGTGCTGGTAGCTCATCGACGATGTAGCTATACATTTGGTAATTTGACTTAAAGGGGGCTTGATTTGCATTAACGTAAAAACCAGCACCCAAGCCAAAGTCATAACTTGCATCTGGATCATCGGCTACATCATCACCACGCGGACTCGTATCAGGGGCAACAATGGCGATACCTAGCTCTGCTGCCACGCGTTGAATACCAGATTTCTGCATCACGTTTTCATCTGTGCAGGTTAATCCAGATAACCAGTATAAAACAGGCACTTTTTGGGTTGCAGCCTGTGGAGGTAAATAAATAGCAAAGCGCATGGAGCAATTATTTACCTCTGATTGATGATTAAATTGCCGTAACCACCCACCAAACACTTTTGTGCTGCTGACTTGTTCAAGCATGATTATTTGTCCTGATTAAAATGGATCACACTGCGAATACTTTCACCTTTATGCATTAACTCAAAAGCCTCATTAATGCCCTCTAACCCCATAGTATGAGTGATGAAATGATCCAGTTTAAAATCGCCATTGAGATATTGCTCAACAATGCCTGGTAATTGGCTACGACCTTTGACGCCACCAAATGCGGTGCCTTTCCATACTCGACCTGTCACTAATTGAAATGGACGGGTTGAAATTTCTTGGCCAGCACCTGCTACACCAATGATAATCGATTCGCCCCAACCTTTATGACAACACTCTAAAGCACTGCGCATGACATTGACGTTACCAATACATTCGAATGAAAAATCCACGCCGCCATCAGTCATTTCAACAATGACTTCTTGAATAGGCTTATCAAAGTTTTTTGGGTTAATGCAGTCTGTTGCGCCGAGTTTTTTGGCTAATTCAAATTTAGATTCATTTAAGTCAATGCCGATAATACGCGCGGCACCCGCCATGGTCGCACCAATAATGGCCGATAAACCAATACCACCTAAACCAAAAATTGCCACAGTATCGCCCGCTTGTACTTTGGCAGTATTGAGCACAGCGCCCATGCCGGTGGTTACGCCACAGCCCAGCAAGCACACTTCTTCTAACGGTGCATTTTTATTAACTTTAGCTAATGATATTTCAGGCAAGACAGTGTATTCAGAAAAGGTGGAACACCCCATGTAATGGAAAATAGGCTCGCCATCTTTATAAAAACGCGTTGTACCATCAGGCATTAAGCCTTTACCTTGGGTTTCACGTACCGCGCTACACAGGTTGGTTTTTCCTGAGGTACAGAATTTACATTTTCCACATTCTGCGGTGTACAGTGGAATAACATGATCGCCTACTTTTACACTGGTAACACCTTCGCCCACCATATGCACGATTCCACCACCTTCATGCCCCAGAATGGCAGGAAAAACTCCTTCAGGATCATCGCCAGAAAGTGTAAATGCGTCGGTATGACAAACACCTGAAGCGACAATTTTTACCATTACTTCGCCTGCTTTGGGGTACATGACATCCACTTCTTCAACTTTTAATGCTTGTCCTGGGCCCCAGGCAACAGCCGCTTTTGATTTGATAAATTGCGCTGACATGTGTTTGTTCCTTTATCGATATTAAGTGTTGTTGGGCATATTTTGCTTTGGCGTTGTTGATGAAATACTAACCAACAAAAACCAAACAACTCAGTAGATGAAAATAAATATCTACACAGTGTAGACGATAAGACTATTGTAATTGTTTTATATCAGTTGATAATTAGCTTAAATTGTAAATTACTTTTACGAGACTGTAATAATGTTGCCATGGGATGGAGTGGTAGAGTTTGTTGCTGTGGCGCAAACAGAAAGTTTTACTCAGGCGGCCAGCCGTTTGGGGATATCAACCGCACAAGTCAGTCGTCAGGTCAGTCAGCTTGAAAACCGCTTAACAACCAAGCTGTTTTACCGCACCACCCGTAAGGTGTCTTTAACAGAAGAAGGTGCGGTGTATTTTCGTCATTGTCGGCAAGTTTTAGATGGGTTAGAAGAGGCCGAACGGGCTATTTCAAGCTTGCATCAATCTCCACAAGGGTTAATTAGAATGACGGCGCCAGTGACCTATGGTGAACGTTTTGTTATGCCTATCGTGCTCAACTTCATGGAAAAATATCCACAAGTGGAAGTGATTTGCGAGCTGACCAATAAGCAATTGGATTTAGTGGATGGTAGTTATGATTTGGCGATTCGATTAGGCAGATTAGCGGACTCGAGTTTGGTGGCTAAATGCTTAACCAGTCGTCGCCAATATGTGTGTGCTTCGCCCGCTTACCTGCAACAATATGGTGTGCCTCAGACCTTAGCTGATTTAAATCAACATCATTGTTTGATTGGCACTAATAGTCATTGGCATTTTGATGAGCAGGGAAAAGAAAAAGTCATTAAGGTACAAGGTCGTTTGCAATGTAGCAGTGGCCTGACGTTACTGGATGCGGCTTTGCGTGGAATGGGCGTGGTACAGTTACCTGGTTATTATGTTAATGAAGCCATTAAGCAAGGTCAGTTAGTGGTGGTGTTGGCATCATTTCAACAAGCAAAAGAGGGGATTTGGGCTTTATATCCACAAAATCGGCACTTATCTGCCAAGGTAAGGCTGTTAGTCGATATGCTGAGTGAACAACTGACTTAATGCTATTGCGATAGGGTTATAAGGTAGTTAAGTATTGATTAATTTTAGCTTTGGGTATGCGGGATAAGCGATTAATAACATCAAAGGTTAATTCAACATGCGGCGCTTTTTGCTGAATCAGTGCCAATTGATATAACCACAGATGAGCGGTCATGTTGGCATCTGCTAAGGCTCGGTGAAATAATCCCTCAGTTGGCAGCTGATGGTAAGCCACCAAAGTGCCCAATTTATGATTTGGCGCATCTAAACTTATTCTGCGTGATAACAACAGTGAGCAGGCAAATTGGCCTTTATAGTTGCGTTGACAATAGTCTAATTCAGCATCTAAAAACTTTTTATCAAAACTGGCATTATGGGCAACCAAGCTAAAGTCGCCGATAAAGTCTGCAAATTGGTTCATCACAATTTGGCAGCTTGGTGCGTCACGCAGCATTGCGTTGCTGATACCGGTATATTGTTCGATAAACGTGTTTACCTTTTTCCCCGGGTTCATCAACGACTGAAAAGTATCGACCATTTCGCCGTTAACTATTTTTACCGCGCCGATTTCAATGGCTCTATCGCCATTATCTGGTGATAAACCTGTGGTTTCAAAATCGAGTACAACGACATTATGTGCTAATGCCATATCACCATTTACCAGCATCTTATTTACCAATACAGAACGAGCTAAATATTTTACCAAGTAGATCATCTGAGGTGAATTTTCCGGTAATTTCAGATAACGCCATCTGGCACATACGTAGCTCTTCAGCCAGTAACTCACCAGCTAAAAACACCTCTAACTGTTCTTTACCTAACATTAAGTGGCTTTGAGCTAAATCTAAAGCTTCTAAGTGACGGCGACGGGCAATAAAGCCGCCTTCTAGATTACTTTGATAACCCATTAGCGACTTAAGATGCTGCTTTAACTCTTCTACACCTAAGCCGGTTTTGGCTGATATACGGTAAACATCGTAACCTTGTTCTGCTGACATGGTTAACGGCTCACCAGTGATGTCGGCTTTATTACGGATAACCGTTATGCCAAGCCTTGGTGGTAAACGGTCGATAAAATCGGGCCAAATATCATGTGGGTTTACTGCATCGGTTGTGGTGCCATCTACCATAAATAATACCCGGTCAGCCGTGGCTATTTCAGTCCAAGCGCGCTCAATGCCAATTTGTTCTACGGTATCTGTGGTGTCGCGTAATCCGGCGGTATCAATAATATGTAATGGCATGCCATCTAGGTGGATATGCTCACGTAATACATCACGGGTAGTACCGGCAATTTCGGTCACAATGGCTGATTCTTTACCCGCTAAAGCATTTAATAAACTTGATTTACCCGCATTAGGGCGACCGGCGATAACCACTTTCATGCCTTCACGAATAATCGATCCTTGTTTGGCGCTGGCCTGAACATGGGTTAATTTATCGATAATCTTATACAGCGCATTGGCTATTTTACCGTCGGATAAAAAGTCGACCTCTTCATCAGGAAAATCAATCGCCGCTTCAACATATAAACGCAGGTTCGTTACTTGGTCGACTAACTCGTGTACTTCTTTTGAAAATTCACCCTGTAGTGATTGCAATGCGCTTTTAGCGGCTTGTTCACTGGTGGCATCAATTAAGTCGGCAATGGCCTCTGCTTGAGTCAGATCAAGCTTGTCATTTAAAAAGGCCTGTTCACTGAATTCGCCTGGTTTAGCAATTCGAATACCGTCAACTTCCATCACTCGCTTGATTAGCATATCAAGTACAATTTGGCCGCCATGTCCTTGTAGTTCAAGTACATCTTCACCAGTAAACGAGTTTGGGCCTTTAAAAAACAGTGCTATGCCTTGGTCAATAACCTGTCCGTCACTACTATTAAAATCACAATATTCAGCATATCGGGTTTTTGGCACATGGCCAATAATGGCTGTCGCCACATTACTGGCTAAGTCACCTGATACACGAATGATGCCTACACCTCCACGTCCGGGTGCGGTAGCTTGTGCCACAATAGTATCTGTTGTCACGGTTATTTCCTGCTAAATCATTAATTGAAAAGGCGGCCAATTAAGCCGCCTTTTTATTATCAAACTATACGTAGTTTACTGCAGAGCTTGGGCTTATTTTAAGCCTTTTTTCTCAAGTCCGGCATAAATAATCTTTTGCTGGGTAATCGCAACTAAGTTACCGACTAACCAGTAAAGCACTAGACCTGCTGGGAACCATAGGAAGAACACGGTAAAGATAACCGGCATCCACTGCATCATTTTCACTTGCATCGGGTCCATGGTAGGTGCCATTGGCTGCATTTTTTGCATTAACCACATAGACACACCCATTAATAATGGTAATACGTAGTATGGATCTTGTACTGACAAGTCGTTAATCCATAGCATGAATGGTGCATGGCGCAATTCATAGCTTTCTAGTAATACCCAGTATAGTGCGATGAAAATTGGCATTTGTAACAAGATAGGTAAGCAGCCACCCATAGGGTTTACTTTCTCTTTCTTGTACAGTTCCATCATGGCTTGACCCATTTTCTGACGGTCATCACCAAAACGCTCTTTCATGTCAGCTAATTTAGGCTGCAAGTTACGCATTTTAGCCATAGAGGTGTATTGCGCTTTAGTTAGCGGATACAACAATCCACGAACTGTTAGGGTAATTAGAATAATTGCCACACCCCAGTTACCCACAAATGATTGATAGAACATCAATAACCAATGGATTGGGATAGCTAGCCACCATAGGAAACCGTAATCAACCACTAAGTTTAATGACTCAGAAATGGCTGTTAAGGCTTCTTGATCTTTAGGACCAACATAGAATTGAGCTGAAAGTGTTTGTTCGGCACCCGGAGCAATATCATAAATTGCACCACGGAAACCGATATTTGCTAAACCACCAGCACTTAAACTAGAGAAAATCGTATTTTGATCATTTGCAGGCGGTACCCAAGCAGAAACAAAGTAGTGCTGTAGCATTGCTGCCCAACCACCTAATGTTTTCTTGTCTAGGTTTTTGTCAGCCATGTCTTCAAAGCTGTATTTTTCATAGCGGGTATCAGCAGTAGAGAAGGCTGCACCACGATATGTCGGCATCATCATGCTGCTTTCGCTTTCTTTGATGCTGTGCTTAATTTGACCATACATTTGTACTTGAAGCTGTTCAGCTGAAGTATTGTTAATGCGATAATCGACATCAACATTGAATTTACCGCGATGAAGGGTAAATACCTTGTTGTATGTCACCCCATTATCGGCAACAAATGTTAATGGTACTTCTACAGTGTCTTGGCCATCAGCAAGGGTATATTGTTGTGATTGGCTGCTAAAATGAGCGCGCCCTTTAACACTGCTGTCGATACCGTTGCGGCCAATTAAGCCACTTTGGGCGATATAGTAAATATCATTTGTTTGCTCAAGCAGCACAAACGATTCTTCTTTATCGATTTCGACTTTATGTCCAACTAATGCCGAGTAAACAATATCACCACCGACTGGATCGATTTTTAACACTAATTGGTCAGTGGTAACTGTAATGAGTTCTTTTGATGCGGTTACGGCTTCAGGTAGAGAAGCATCTGCATCTGGCACATCAGATAGTTGCGCATTTGTTGAAGCGGCAACTGATGAGGTTTGTGTAGCAACCGGTTGTGGTGCTTTATCTGCTTGCCATTGTTGCCACATTAAAAAGCTGACAAACAGCAGACCGATTAGCAATATATTGCGTTGAGATTCCATAGCCTATTTATTACACCTGTCATTTTTGGGTGGGACGGGATCACTTCCGCCGGGATGTAAAGGGTGACATTTTAATATGCGTTTGATTGCAAACCAACTACCTTTTGCCGTTCCATGTGTTTTTATTGCTTCAATAGCATAATGTGAACATGTTGGATTGAATCGACAACGCGGTCCAATCATAGGGCTAATAATGAGTTGATAGCCACGAATTAACGTGGTTGCTAGCCATTGTAGCGGCGACTGAGTTTGCGCCATAGCTTTTCTATTAATTTGTGTAGTTCTGCATTTTCCATTTCCATCACGCCATTTCTGACTAATACCACGATATCTATGTTAGGAATGTCGTGTTGATGTAAACGAAAACTGTCCCTTATCACACGTTTAATTCGGTTGCGTTGATTTGCACGTTTAACAAAACGTTTTGCAACAGTTAAACCAATACGAGGATGTTGCTCTGAATTCGGAATGGCGAGCAGGGTTATTTCAGCAGAGGATGCTTTGATTGGATTGGAGAATACAGATTTAAATTGCGCGGGAGTTAAGAGTCTTAACTCCCGCGTAAAGGTATAGCTAGTCACCTAGTTATCTACTTATTAAGCAGATAAACGAGCGCGACCTTTCGCACGACGACGTGCAAGCACCTTACGGCCGCCTACAGTGGCCATACGAGCGCGGAAGCCGTGAGAACGCTTGCGCTTCAGGTTGCTAGGTTGAAAAGTACGTTTACTCATGATGGCAATCCGTCTTTGTTAGTGAATTTGCCTTAGCTCCAACATTAGAGGTAAGGGTAAAAAAGAGGCCGAATTGTAATCACTTTAACCCTCAGCGTCAACAGCCAAAATGGTTATATGAAAAATTTCTGCCAATATTTCTTTGCTGAATTTAGCTAAAAAGCACCATAGAGTGTGGATAACTCTGTGCACCAACACAATATCTAGTGGTTTTAAAACTGTTAAAACAGATCAAAGGCCGCGCATTATAGATCAATCTGGATCGGTTAATAAAGCGCGATTTACATCATTTTCACAGAAATTAGATCGAGTTTGATCTTTAATGATCGAAGATATCCACATACAATGATCGCGTTGGGGATAAATATTAGATTAACGATAGCGATCCTTGTGATCTCGCTATAGAATACATCTCCTTTTGTTAACCTATTTTGGGGAAAATATAAGTGGCGGTTTCACTTTGGCAACAATGTATCGGTAGACTGCAAGACGAATTATCGGCTCAGCAGTTCAGTATGTGGATCCGTCCGTTACAAGCTGAAATGGATGGCGATACGTTAGTCCTTTATGCTCCAAACCGATTTGTATTGGATTGGGTGCGTGATAAGTACATCAATATCATTAATCAATTCTTTACTGAGCAAATGGGCAGTAATGCACCTAAGTTGCGTTTTGATATTGGTAGTCGTCCTTCTGCACGTCAAACGCCTATGGTTTCAGCGCCTGTTTATGCTAAACCCAGTGGTCAACAAACTAAAGCTCGTGTGGGTACTAGCTTTAATACCCAGGCTGAGCCGATAGCAAATGCTAATCACCGTAGCAATATTAACCCAACTTATCAGTTTGATAACTTTGTTGAAGGTAAATCAAACCAGTTAGGGAAAGCTGCTGCGTTGCAAGTTTCTGAAAACCCAGGTGGCGCTTATAATCCATTATTTTTATATGGTGGCACTGGTTTAGGTAAAACTCACCTTTTACATGCGGTGGGTAATGGCATTATTAAAAATAATCCCAATGCGAAAGTGGTTTATATGCATTCTGAGCGTTTTGTTCAGGATATGGTTAAAGCACTGCAAAACAATGCTATTGAAGAATTTAAACGCTATTACCGAAGTGTTGATGCGTTGTTTATTGATGACATTCAATTTTTTGCCAATAAAGATCGCTCTCAAGAAGAATTCTTCCATACCTTCAACGCATTATTAGAAGGCAATCATCAGATCATCTTAACATCAGACCGTTATCCAAAAGAGATCGACGGCGTAGAAGATCGCTTAAAATCCCGCTTTGGCTGGGGTTTAACAGTGGCTATTGAGCCACCTGAGTTAGAAACCCGTGTGGCAATTTTAATGCGTAAAGCGCAAGAAAGTGGCATTAACCTCCCTGATGAAGTGGCATTCTTCATTGCTAAACGTTTACGCTCGAATGTGCGTGAATTAGAAGGTGCGTTAAATCGGGTTATTGCCAATGCTAACTTTACTGGCAGACCCATTACCATTGATTTTGTGCGCGAAGCATTACGTGATCTCTTGGCACTTCAAGAAAAATTAGTCACTATAGACAATATTCAGAAAACCGTTGCTGAATACTACAAAATAAAAATGGCAGATATGCTGTCTAAACGTCGCTCGCGCAGTGTGGCAAGACCTAGACAAGTGGCGATGGCGTTATCTAAAGAACTTACAAACCAAAGCTTACCTGAAATTGGTGATGCATTTGGTGGTCGTGATCATACTACAGTGCTGCATGCCTGCCGTAAAATTGCGCAATTGCGTGAAGAAAGTCATGACATTAAAGAAGATTATGCCAACTTAATCAGAACGCTCTCTTCTTAATTCAGGGAATACTGACACAATGAAATTTTCAATTGATAGGGATGCACTGCTAAAGCCATTGCAATTGGTTTGTGGTGCCGTAGAACGTAGACACAACTTACCCATTCTTGCCAATTTACTTGTAGAAGTTAGTGAAGACTCACTTAAACTAACTGGCACAGATTTAGAAGTGGAGCTTGTCGGGCAGGCCGCTATTCATGGTGATGTTGTCACTGGGCGGACTACCGTTCCGGCTAAAAAGCTATTAGATATTGTAAAATCATTGCCGGATTCTTCTGAACTGCGTATCGAACAACAAGATAATAAATGGTTACTACTATCTGGCCGTAGCCGTTTTTCATTGGCAACCTTGCCCGCTGAAGATTACCCAAATGTTGAAGCTTTCCAAGCTGATATTGAATTCAGCCTAAAGCAGGGTGTATTGAAATCAATTATCGATTCAACCCAATTTTCGATGGCTAACCAAGATGTGCGTTACTACTTAAACGGTTTGCTATTTGAAACCGAGGGTAACGTTTTACGCTCTATTGCCACCGACGGTCACCGTTTAGCATTAAGCCATCGCCAAGTTGCCCAAACACTGCCTGAAAAACAAGTGATTGTGCCACGTAAAGGTGTGGTCGAAATGTCACGCTTACTCGATAGTGAAGATCAAGATATCACTATCAGCATTGGTGATAATGCCATTCGTGCCGTGACGGCCAATGCTGTGTTCACCAGCAAGCTAGTGGATGGACGTTTTCCTGATTATCGCCGTGTATTACCAAAAGGTGGCAATAAAATTGTTATTGCTAGTCGTAATCAACTGAAACAGGCTTTAACCCGCGCCTCAATTCTTTCTAACGAAAAATTCCGTGGTGTGCGTATTCAGCTTGAACCTGGTTTATTAAAAATTACCGCAAACAATCCTGAGCAAGAAGAAGCTGAAGAGATTATTGATGTTGATTACGACTCGGATAATTTAGAAATAGGCTTCAATGTGAGTTATTTGTTGGATGTATTAAATAACCTCGCCAGTGACGAAGTACGTATTACCTTAATAGACGGTAACTCAAGTGCGCTAATTGAAAATCATTTAGAAGAAGACTCTATGTATGTGGTGATGCCTATGCGTCTTTAAGCGCATTGTGGTAGTCTAACTCATATCATTAACAAGGTGCTTAAGGCACCTTGTTTTGTCTTTTATTCTAGCCATTTATTTACCGATAGGTCTGCATGAGTCTTAGCCGTTTAACCATTAGCTCATTTCGTAACATTTTGTCTGCTAACCTCAATGCAGCCAGTGGCTTGAACTTAATTTATGGTCAAAATGGCAGTGGCAAAACCAGTATTTTAGAAGCGATTTTCTTCTTAGGTATGGGCCGTTCATTTCGCAGTCATTTATCTCAACGCGTGATTAATGTTGAAGCAGATAATTTAACGCTGTTTGCACAGCTTGAAGGTGATGATGAGCAAACCAAAATTGGGTTACGACGCCATCGAAGCGGTGAGATAGAAGTTAAAATTAATGGCGACAAAGTAAAAAAACTGTCGGTACTAGCCGAAACCTTGCCGATACAAGTTATCACCCCAGAAAGCTTTTCATTGTTATTTGAAGGCCCGAAAGCCAGGCGGCAATTTATTGATTGGGGGGCGTTTCATTCTGATCCGCAATTCTATCAAGCTTGGGTGAATACTCGACGTATTTTAAAGCAAAGAAATCAACTTCTTAGAAATCAAGCAAGCTATTCACAAATACAGTTTTGGGATAAGGAATTGGTGCGGTATGCTGAACTGGTCACAGATATACGAAATCGCTATGTAGACTCGTTAAATGCGCTACTAAAGAGTATAATAAGTGAGTTTTTACCTCAGGTTAATATCAACGTTTCTTTTACCAGAGGATGGGATAGTAAAACGACGTTTTCGCAGTTACTTGAAAACCAATATCCTAGAGATTTAGCCACCGGACATACCTTAAGCGGCCCGCATAAAGCGGATTTACGTTTAAGGGTAGGTACTTTACCTGCGCAGGATGCGTTATCCCGGGGGCAATTAAAATTATTAGTCTGTGCACTGCGTATTGCACAGGGAAAGTTGCTCAAACAACAGCTAAATAAAAACAGTATTTATTTGGTCGACGATTTACCGTCAGAGTTGGATGCACAGCATAGGCAGCTATTGTTGAAACAGTTAACCGAAACCGGCGCACAAATCTTTGTCACCGCAATCGAACCATCAGCAATAGTCGATTCGTTAACAAGCCCTCCCGACAGGATGTTTCATGTGGAACATGGGCAAGTAACGGTTATTGAATAACAACGAGAGAGAAATATGTCAGAGAATAGTTACGATTCTTCGAGTATTAAGGTGCTAAAAGGCCTTGATGCAGTACGTAAGCGCCCTGGTATGTATATTGGTGATACCGATGACGGTACCGGCCTTCACCATATGGTATTCGAAGTCGTCGATAACTCTATCGATGAAGCGTTAGCCGGCCATTGTAGCGATATCACCATCACCATTCATTCAGATGGTTCTGTTTCAGTAAAAGATGATGGCCGTGGTATTCCGGTTTCTATCCATGAAGAAGAAGGCGTCTCTGCTGCAGAAGTTATCATGACGGTATTACATGCCGGCGGTAAATTTGATGATAACTCGTATAAGGTATCGGGTGGTCTTCACGGTGTGGGTGTGTCGGTTGTTAATGCCTTATCAGAAAAATTACAGTTAACCATTCGTCGTGCCGGTAAAATTTATGAGCAGTTTTATACTCATGGTGTACCTAACGAACCTATCAAAGAAATTGGCGATGCCGTTAAAACTGGTACTGAAATCCGTTTTTGGCCCAGTGCTCAAACCTTCTCTGATGTTGAATTTCACTTTGATATTTTAGCTAAGCGTGTGCGCGAGTTGTCTTTCTTAAACTCAGGGGTGGGTATTCGCCTTGTTGACGAGCGTGACAATAAAGATGAGTTTTTTAAATACGAAGGCGGTATTAGCGCATTCGTAAATTACTTAAACCGTAATAAAACACCGATTAACAAAGATGTTTTCCACTTTACTCAAGAGCGTGAAGACGGCATTACCGTAGAAGTGGCAATGCAATGGAACGACGGTTATCAAGAAAGCATTTTCTGTTTCACCAACAATATCCCTCAGCGTGATGGTGGTACTCATTTAGCCGGTTTCCGTGGTGCATTAACCCGTAACTTGAATAACTATATGGAGCGTGAAGGCTTCAATAAAAAAGGCAAAACCAGTGCTACCGGCGATGATGCACGTGAAGGGTTAACGGCAGTTATTTCGGTAAAAGTACCTGATCCAAAATTCAGTTCACAAACCAAAGATAAACTGGTCTCTAGTGAAGTGAAAAGTGCCGTTGAACAAACAATGGGTGAGCAATTAAATGACTACCTATTAGAAAACCCTGCAGATGCGAAATTGATTGTGGGTAAGATTGTTGATGCAGCACGAGCACGTGAAGCCGCACGTAAAGCGCGTGAAATGACTCGCCGTAAAGGTGCGTTAGACTTAGGTGGTTTACCAGGAAAGCTTGCAGATTGCCAAGAGAAAGACCCTGGTCTTTCTGAAATATACATAGTGGAAGGTGACTCTGCTGGCGGTAGTGCCAAGCAGGGACGTAACCGTAAAAACCAAGCAATTCTGCCGTTGAAAGGTAAAATTCTTAACGTAGAGAAAGCACGTTTTGACAAAATGTTGTCATCACAAGAAGTGGCTACACTCATTACTGCACTTGGCTGTGGTATTGGTCGTGATGAATATAACCCTGATAAAACGCGTTATCACAATATTGTTATCATGACCGATGCTGACGTCGACGGCTCGCACATTCGTACCTTGCTGTTGACCTTCTTCTTCCGTCAAATGCCTGAGCTTATTGAGCGTGGTTATGTGTATATTGCACAACCACCGTTATACAAAGTGAAAAAGGGCAAACAGGAACAGTATTTGAAAGATGAGTTAGCATTAACCGAATACTTAACAACTCAAGCGCTTGATGGAACACATGTGTATCCAAGCCAAGGTGCACCAGGAATGAGCGGTGAGCCGTTAGAGCGTTTAGTGAGTCAATACCGTGATGTTGAGAAAATTATCAGTCGTTTAGAAAAGCGTTTCCCAACAAATATTACTAACCGCATGCTGTACCATCCTGAAATTACATTGGCAATGCTTGCTGATGAAGGAGCGATGAAGACTTGGTGTGATCGATTTATTGCTGATCTGGTTGATCTTGAAAACAGCGGTGTGATCTATTCATCAGATGTGATTTTAGATCCTGAGCGTAAAGTCTATACCCCAAACATTACGATTCGTAAGCACGGTATTGATACTAACTACCTATTTGGTTATGACTTCTTCACCTCAACTGACTACCAGCGTATCGCTAAGTTAGGTGCGGCATTAGACGGTATGATTGAAGAGGGTGGTTATGTTCAACGTGGTGAACGTTTAAAAGAAGTTGATACTTTCTTAGAAGCATTAGATTGGACCGTAAGCGAAGCGAAACGTGGTTTATATATCCAGCGCTATAAAGGACTGGGTGAGATGAACCCTGAGCAGTTATGGGAAACCACCATGGATCCTGAGTCTCGTCGTATGCTGCGCGTAACGATTGAGGATGCCGTTGCTGCAGACCAACTGTTTACCTGTTTAATGGGTGATCAAGTTGAACCGCGCCGTGAGTTTATTGAAACCAACGCGTTAAACGTGGCTAACCTAGACGTCTAGTTAGAAATTAGTTTGAAAAAGAGCTCTAGATTTATCTAGGGCTCTTTTTTTTGTTTTAGGTTTACATTCATATGCCATAGCATTAATTTATAATAATAAAATTACGAAAAGGATGTCTGTAATGAAAATTAGCTACCTATCAATCGCAATTGTAATCATGTTTATTCTCTTCGGTTTTCAACTTAATGGGAAAGGATCCGAATCTGAAAAACTAAAAGTAGAAAATACACCAGCTGTTGTTTCTCCTGAGTCCGTTGAAATTAAATCTAGCCAATCAGAAGCAGAGCTTGTCCCCATTGATTCAAAATCAGATGAGATTAACGTTGAAAGTTCAGTTGCAAGCTCCGTCGAAAGCTCCGTTGAAAACTCAATTGAAAATAATGAAATAAATAAATTAAAGAAATATAAAATCGACTCAAGTCACAGTGATTATCAAAGACTCTATAATAAGTATCTAACTGAAAGAGGACTTTTTGCAGAACTTGGTACCGTATATATTTATAACGAAGAAGGTGATGAATCGTTTTTTATAGCGATACCACCGGATTTATCTTCATTAATAGTTGAAGACCCTGATCAATATATTGAATTGAAAGTTGAAGAGTTTAATCTAATTGATGAAGATTATGTTGACAATTGGGGGGGAGATTTTGAGGATTTTGTTGTTAACTATCATTACTGCAAACAAAGTATTTGTTTATTGAGAGCCCAACATGATTCAGTGAATTTCGCTCGAGAGGCTATCAACAAATTTATTTTAAGCCATCCAGAATTGGAAGTTCAATATATGTCTATGGCTAGTGGTGACATTGTGATTACTTATCAAAAAAAAACCTAAAACCCCAGCTAATATTAATTGAATAAAATAATATTATTAATGGTTCACCTTAATTAATATTGTCTAGTGGGATAATTGTTCTAACAGAGTAAACTAGACGTTTATTCCCATTGTTCTTCAAAGGTGGCTTGTTGTGGTGACCCGTTTTTTTAAAAAGCTGTTTAATGTTCGAGATCCTCACGACCAAGCCAAATTTACAGGCGTGTCTAGTGTTGAAAAAATGACGGCGGCATTACAAGCAAAGTCGGCTCAACCAAGTGCTTCATCTCCAGTCAATCAGCTTAAAGATGCTGATCAATTATCTTCAATTGATGTTTCCGCGCTTTTCTATACTTTACTGTTTCCACAACAACAGCAACAAGATGGTATTGCTAATAATCTTGAACGCCAAGTGATGGCGCAAATTGAAACATCACTCAGTTCGCCTAAAGAGATTGCTGAGAATGTACTTAAGTTGCCAAGTAAAATCATGGAGTTAGATAACCAATTAGCCGATGAGAACATTGATACTAAAGACGTGCTTAAACTTATCGAGCAAGACCCATTGTTAAGCATAGAAATATTGAAACTGTGTAATTCTCCGGTGTTTAGGCGTTCAGATAAAACCGTGACGAATCTTCAGCAAGCTTTGGTGCAATTGGGACGGGAACAGTTAAGACGACTTGTTACGGTTTGTCTTACCCGTGAAATGATTGATATTAAGCCTATTTATTTTCGTCGATTTGGTGCCGAGATATGGCGACATTCAATGCAAGTGGCCTTTTTGTCAGGTGAGTTAGCCGAACAAGATGGCGATAGTGTCTTTTTGTTAGGGCTTTTACATGACGTGGGCAAGATAGCCATTTTTAAAATACTTATCGATGCCTTTTATCAGGCTGAGCCAGGAGAGCAACCAAATTCTCTGCTTTTTAGTCAGTTAATGACAACGAAATCGCTTACCTTAAGTGCTTTGCTGGCTAAATATTGGCAGATCCCCGATTCGTTTGCCGATAACTTATCCTTATTAGCCAATGTCAATATTGTGCCCAACTCTGGTGCTGCAAAAGCGGTTTGGCGAGCAAATGTAATTAGTGAATGCTCAATGTTGTTGCAGGCTAATAAGTTGTCGGAAGAGATGTTGATTAAGTTGCTTGGGCAAGTCGAAATTTCTCGGGAAGCATTTGATGGATTACATCAAAAATTAATTGAGTTTTAATCTCATTGGTTTTTATTGCATAACAAACGACACTATTCAATCGGCATAAAAAAAGCGCCTAAGGCGCCTTTTTATTGATGAGCGAGTGGCTAAGACTGCAACACCGAAATATCTGCTACGTGCAGGAATTGTTCACGTAAACGATTAAGTAAGGCAATGCGGTTTTGTTTCAGGGCTTCATCATCAGCCATTACCATCACATCTTCAAAGAACTGATCAACACTTTCACGTAAATCGGCTAACAATGTCAGTGCTTGCTGGTAATTGGCGCTGGCAAATAAAGGCGCTAACTCTGGTTGAAGCTGAGTTAACTTATCGGCCAAGGCTTTTTCTGCGGTTTCAACAAGTAAGCTTGAGTTAATCGTTTCTGGCAATGTGCCTTCCACTTTAGCTAAGATATTTGAAACACGCTTATTCGCTGCAGCAAGCGCCGTAGAGGCTTCTAAACTGCGGAAGTGAGATACCGCTTTAACACGGCTATCAAAATCAGCAGGACGTGTTGGGCGGCGTGCCAACACGGCTAAGATAACGTCGACTTCAATACCTTGATCTTGATACCAGCTGCGGAAGCGAGCCATAAAGAACTCAAGTACATCATCAGCTGTGTTGTTATTGCTTAACGTTTCACCGTGTAATGCTTGCGCTTTAGCAATTAAATCAACCAAATCGAGTGGCAAATTGTTTTCGACGATGATGCGTAAAATGCCAATTGCCGCACGACGCAAAGCAAAGGGATCTGCTGCTCCTTTAGGTGCTTGGCCTATACCAAAAATACCTACAAGGGTGTCAAATTTTTCAGCTAAGGCAACCGCACAAGATACTGCATCTGTTGGTACCGTATCACCAGAAAACTTAGGTTTATACTGTTGTTCAATCGCAACGGCAACCGCTTCGGTTTCACCGTCAAGGCGAGCGTAGTGCATGCCCATTGTGCCTTGTGTATCGGTAAACTCCATGACCATGTTGGTCATCAAATCTGCTTTAGACAATAAACCAGCACGGCTAGCATCCGCTTCGCTAGCATTTAATTGCGCGGCGATAAAACCTGCCATTGCTGAAATACGTTCAACACGTTGCTTTAAAGTACCTAATTGCTTTTGGAACACAACGGTCTCTAAGCTCGCCAAACGAGATTCCAGCGTGTGTTTTTTATCGGTATTAAAGAAAAACTCAGCATCAGCTAAACGTGGACGAACCACTTTCTCATTTCCAGAGATAATCTGCTGAGGATCTTTAGATACTATGTTAGATACAAAAATGAAGTTAGGTAATAATTTGCCAGCAGCATCAAAAACAGGGAAGTATTTTTGGTCGCCTTTCATGGTGTAAACTAGCGCTTCTGCGGGCACATCAAGAAATTTTTCTTCAAAATGGGCGGTTAATACCACGGGCCATTCAACTAAAGAGGTCACTTCTTCAAGTAAGCTATCTTCTAGGTCAGCAATACCACCAATGGTGCTTGCCGCTTTTTCTGCATCGGCTTTAATAAGTGCTTTACGTTCGTGGTAGTCAGCAATCACTTTGCCTTGTTCTTTGAGCATGCTGATATAGTTATCGGCATGATCAAGTTCAAAACTGGCAAGTCCCATAAAACGGTGACCGCGGATGGTGCGGGCAGATTTTATGCCAAGCACTTCACCGTTAATCGCTTCGCTACCTAATAACATAGTGACGGTATGAACTGGACGAATAAATTGGGTTTTGCTGTTACCCCAACGCATGGGTTTTGGGATCGGCAATTTATCTAATGCGCGCTGGGTCATATCAGCAATTAAGCTACTGGTTGCCACACCGACAACTTTTGCATTATGCACTAACCATTCACCTTTGTCGGTGACTAAACGCTCGGCTTGATCAACGGTAATTCCATTGCCACGAGCCCAACCTTGAGCCGCTTTAGTTGGATTACCCTCAGCGTCAAATGCCGAGCTTACAGCAGGACCACGTTTTTCAACTACTTTGTCAGCTTGAGATAAAGCCAGCTCAGTAAAGCTAATTGCTAAACGGCGAGGTGCTGCATACCAAGTTGATGCGCTAAAGGGTAAATCAGCCCTTGCTAGCTCATCGCTAAAGTTTGCTAAAAATGACTCAGCTAAATTACGTAATGCTTTTGGTGGCAGTTCTTCTGTACCAATCTCAATGAGTAAGTTTTCAAAATTCATTGTTTACCTCTACTTACACATAGGGAAGCCTAGCGCTTCACGTGCTTGATAATAAGATTCTGCTACACCTTTAGCCATAGTACGAACGCGTAAAATATAACGCTGGCGTTCGGTCACTGAAATAGCATGGCGGGCATCAAGTAAGTTAAAAGCGTGCGATGCTTTCATCACTTGCTCGTAGGCAGGTAGAGGTAGTGGCTTTTCTAAGCCTAATAAATGCTGGCAGGCTTTTTCGCAGTCATCAAACTGTTTAAATAGCACTTCAACATTGGCATGCTCAAAATTATAAGTTGACTGTTCAACTTCATTTTGATGAAAAATATCACCATAAGTCACTCGACCCATAGGGCCGTCAGTCCAGACGAGATCATAGACACTGTCGACTTCTTGAATATACATGGCTAGGCGTTCAAGACCATAAGTGATCTCACCCGTAACTGGGCTACACTCTAAACCACCAACCTGTTGGAAGTAAGTAAACTGAGTGACTTCCATACCGTTTAACCAGATTTCCCAACCCAATCCCCAAGCGCCTAGTGTTGGAGATTCCCAGTTGTCTTCAACAAAACGTATATCATGTACTTGAGTATCAATACCAAGAGCTTCTAATGAGCCTAAATACAACTCTTGGATATTGTCTGGCGATGGTTTCAACACAACCTGAAATTGATAGTAGTGTTGCAGGCGGTTTGGGTTATCACCATAACGGCCATCGGTAGGGCGGCGCGATGGTTGAACATAGGCACTGCTCATTGGCTCTGGGCCTAATGAACGTAAGAATGTTTGCGGGTGAAATGTTCCTGCACCCACTTCCATGTCTAGAGGTTGAACAATTGCGCAACCTTGCTGCGCCCAATATTCTTGTAGGGTTAGGATGAAACCCTGAAAAGTCTTTACGTCGTGTTTCGTCGTCATGTCTACTACTGTTAGGCTATTAATAGAAAATGGCATTGATTATACCTTGTAGAGCAAGGTAGATGTAGGTTATTTTTTAACGTAATACTATTTTTGTTAATGGACACTACACATGCAGGTAAACCGATGTGGTTGGGTGAGCGATGATCCTTTATATCAACAATACCATGATGAGGTTTGGGGGCGACCAGTTTATGATCCGCAACAACTCTTCGCTAAGTTGTGTTTAGATGGCCAACAGGCGGGGTTATCTTGGATAACCATTTTAAAGAAGCAGGCTAATTACGAAGCGTTATTCGCAAACTTTGAGCCTAGCATAATCGCTACCTTTGACGAGGCAAAAGTAGAGGCGCTGATGCTTGAGCCAGGTATTGTCCGTAATCGATTGAAGATTAATTCAATTATTCGTAATGCCAAAGCTTATTTGGCATTTGTAGAGCAGGGTAATGATTTCGCTGATTTCTTATGGTCATTTGTTGGCGGTATTCCTAAAGTGAATCACCTCGCTTCTTTGGCCGATGTGCCGGCTCAAACCCTTGAGTCAGAAGCCATGTCAAAAGCGCTTAAAAAACTTGGATTCAACTTTGTTGGTCCAACGATTTGTTATGCTTTTATGCAGGCAGTAGGTATGGTCAATGATCATACTACGGACTGTTTTTGCTATAGTGCCAATCGAAATCTCTAACTGATGATCCTTGCTTGTAAAAATACTTGGTCACAGTGTTATATTTTTGATTTTATAATAATGATTTATCGATAAATCTGCTTTGCTATGTCGCATTTTTACTAGGTTATTTATGTTCACTGATTGACTGTGCTTGGTATAAAAAACAATACTATTTGATAAATTAAAAAGGGTGTTCCACGTGGAACACCCTTCTTGTTAGTTCATAGAAATGAATGGATTACTGGTTTTCAAAAAAGAAAGCTTTGCGTTTCTTTTTGTCGCCGTTAAGTTGGTTCATTGATTCGGCATCAAACAGTTTACCATTGACCATGGTGTAAGTGACTTTGTCTGTAGTGCGAATATCCTCAAGTGGGTCACCGTCAATAACGATTAAGTCTGCTAATTTACCAGGCTTAATCGACCCTAATTGATGGTCCATCCCGAAGGTCGTTGCAGGATTAATGGTGGCCGTTTTTAACACTTCCATATTGCTCATGCCGCCCTGTGCAAACATCCACATTTCCCAATGTGCTGCTAAACCCTCACGCTGCCCATGTGCACCAATGTTGGCTTTAACACCGACATTGTTTAGCTCGTTCGCTACGCGCGCGACATTGAAATGATTGTAATGTTCATCCGGCGCAGTAGTACGGCGCATTGAGCGCGCATCGAGAATATCTGATGGAACATACATACTTAGACGTGGGTGTGCCCATACATCAGTTTTGTCATACCAGTAATGTTCACCTGAAATACCACCATATGCGACTACTAGAGTCGGGGTATATGATACTTCTGTTTGTTGCCAAAATTGTTTGATATCACTGTAGATAGATGCAACTGGCAATGAGTGTTCAACGGTTGTGTGACCATCGGCAATCATTGATAGGTTATGTTGCAATAAGCTACCGCCTTCAGGCACCACCATCATTTCTAACTCTCGTGCTGCTTGAATAACCTGTTGGCGTTGGTTTCGTCGAGGTTGGTTATAGCTTTTAACACTAAAGGCACCGACTTTCTTTAAACGCTCTAAGTGGAATTTTGCATCATCCAATGAGTCTACATGTGATGTGTAACCCGGTAGGTTAGCACCATACAAAATAGTGCCAGTTGAAAAGATTCGCGGGCCAACAATATTACCGGCTTTTTGTTGCTCAGAAGCGGCAAAAATCTCGGTGGTATCATTTGAAGGGTCATGGATTGAAGTAACTCCTAATGATAGCCCTGAGTATAGCGCCCAGTTTTGCTGTGGAATGATTTCATCGTCAGCTTGACCACCATGAGCATGGGCATCGAATAAACCAGGCATAATTGATTTGCCTTTAATATCGATAACTTCTGCACCAGATGGGATCTCAGTCGTTGCATCACCGACACTCAGAATCTTGTTGTCTTTGACAATTACCACACCATTTTCAATCACTTGATCATTTTCAAGGGTAATCACTTTACCGCCAACGAACGCGATGGTTCCACGTGGAACATCTGCTTTTTCTGTAAAGCCGATTGAAGTAATTCTAGGCTCGATTTTTGTGTCAGACTGAGCGTAAGAGGTATCTACTTTGGCTTGGTATAGATCAGGACCAAGCGTCCAATATAATTGATTGCTGTCATTGTTCCAGCTAATGCTTTCACCTGCACGGACACTCAGTTGTGCCACAGGTAAGTTGTTCGCTTTCGGACCTATATGAATTGTTTCACCGTGTTTAGCAAAAGGGGTGACATACACGCGAAAACGTTCAGCAAACGCTAAATGCTCGCCATCAGGAGATACTCGGAATTCAGTAGCGTGATCACTAGTGTAATGGGTACGTTTTTCAAATCCATTTAAACCGATAGAAGCGAGCTCAGGTTTGTCACCATAGTCCATGAAGAATACGCGATCATTATCGGCACCAAATTGGGGTTGATGACCACTGGATGAAATCTTGGTATTTTGCTTACCCTTGATATCTACTTTGTATAAACCAGGTTCCTGCGACCAAGTTCGAGGTGTCATGTAACCGCCTTTTGCTTTGCGGTATACAATGGTTTCGCCATCTGGCGAGAAGGTGGCTTCAACGTATTTACCTGGCTCACTGGTCAATACTTTGGCTTTTCCACCTCGCGCACTGACTACACTTACAGTGCCTTGGTCTTGATCATTCCAAGTGGTAAACACAATGTCTTTACCATCACGAGACCATTGTGGGAAGAGTTCATTGATGCCGTCGTCTAATCGAGTTAAACGTTGTTGGGTACCATTGTTAATGTCGCGTATCCACAGTTTACCTAGCGCTTCAAATACCACTTTTTCACCATTGGGTGAAACCTGCGCCATACGTAACATTTTTACGTCAAACTTATCTTGGTCAAGGTTTTGTGTAAAGCGTACTGACGGTTGTATGTCTAATTGGGTTTTAACTGAAAAGGGAATATCGCTAAGCGTCTGCTTTGCTACATTCAGTTTATTTATTTTACCGTTAGCCCAAAATACTATTTCTTTATTATCTTGGGTCCAAGACATGGTTGGATAGACACCATGAATGGCCCAGGTTTCTTGCATATCACGGTCTAATTTGTCGTATAGCTTTGTGGTTTCACCCGACTTTAGATCAAGTAAATATAAGGTGGATTGGAAGCCATCACGCTTAATGTATGCGAGCTTTTTACCATCAGGACTTGGTGTGGGTCTAATTGCACCGCCTGTACCTTCAATCAACACTTCAATATCACCGGTTTGGGTATCATAGCGCTTGATTTTATAAATGCCTTTTACCGAATCTTTTGAGTAATGAAAGGTTTTACCAGGGGTCGCATCTTGGCTGAAGTAAATATAACGTCCGTCAGGCGAATAAGCTGGCTCGCCTAAATCTTTTTGGTCGTTAGGGCGCTCAGTTAATTTAACACCTTGACCGCCCGCAACGTGATACATCCATACCTCGCCAGCACCTAAACTTCGGCTTGCGGTGAAGTGCTTACGCGCCACTAAATACTGTGAATCAGGGCTCCACGCCGGACTATTTAATAGGCGGAAGGTTTCTTTTGTTACAGGGTGTGGGTTAGTACCATCAGCATTCATGACCCATATATTGTCGCCGCCATCTTCATCAGAGGTGAAAGCGATGTATTTTCCATCTGGGCTATATACAGGCTGCATTTGCCATGCAATACCGCTTGATATTGCCTTGGCTTCACCGCCGGATATTGGCATTTGATAAATGTCACCTAGCAAATCAAATACGATGGTTTTACCGTCAGGAGATACACTAACGTTCATCCATGTGCCATCGGTAACATTAATATCGACTTTTTGAAGTGGGGCATTTTCTGGGGCATTTACTTGCCATTTAGCCGCTTCTTCTTCGGTTGCAAAACTGCTGGTACTGATACCAAGCGATAAAGCTATCGCAGTATATATTGGGGTAAGTTTTTGTGTGAACATGCAAGATCCATTTATTTATCGTTATAAGAAAATGAATACTAGCAAACCGTTGGTGAGTGGTTTAGCAAGGTTGCTAGCATCAAATCTGGCTTGGCAACCTTTATCGCATAAATGGGCAATTAACGACACAAAAATTCTGTTTCAATTGATGACAATGCATCATCTTTGAGGCTTAAATAGTGACAAAATTGCTTAGTTCACTGGTGATATTAAGACTTTTATGCTTGTTTATAGCGTTTTGATGGTGACAATATCATCTTGTTGAATTAGGCCCGAGACTATTACTTTACAGGTAACGCCGCCACGCCAATTGGGTGTTAGTGCTTGCTCTAAGCCTGAATAAGCCTGCTCCATTTTTTTACAGGGATCCGTTTCACCCGTAATGATTAATTGTAAATCATCACCTATTTGAATCACTTTACCGACATCAGCCGCACTGAATTGATAGCCGCTTATCATTAAATTGGCTCTGCGGGTAAGCCAATCTAAATCGTTACCAATTTGCTGACATGCTATTTGCCATTGCTCTTTTGACATCACGGTGACTTGACGTTTACCGGGGCGGCCAAAGATATCATTTTCAACGCCACGCTCGACGGTGACGTTGGCGCAGAATACCGAATTCATAACACCACGTTTTGCAGTTTTATAAGCTATTGCAGCTAATGTGATGTCAATTTTAGGTTGCTGCATCATAATCCCTTTTTGAGCAAATATTGATATGGCGTCACATCGGTCGCGCTGGCGATTAGAGTGTGATCCATAAACTCACAAAAACTGGGAATGTCTCTGGTTGTTGCAGGGTCGTCGGCAATAATGAGCAGTGTTTCACCGTCCGCCATTTTTCTCACCGTTTTGCGGATCATCATGACGGGTTCAGGGCAGCGTAAACCTAAAGCATTAAGTTGATGTTGGGCTTGTTTAAATATATCTGCTGAGGTTAATTGTTCTGACATTACCATTTCTACTGACAACATAACGATGTGTTTATGGTACTCCGCCAAGTTAAACTTGCCAAGTTTAGTGACGGCTAATGTGATTTAAAGCGAGCAAAATTATTTGAAAGAGTGATGTGAACCGACGATGACTTTTTGATTGATGATCAGTTTGGTAAATCATTATCTTTGGTTTTGGAATGTGCAAATAACAATTAAGGCTAAAGGATGTTTTAATCTTTTTAACTTGTCCTAGCATTCAGTGATTTTCTATGAGTAGCTACTCAATCAGTCGCATTTTTTGTGTTTTTTAATTTTTCTCAAATATGTTTCACGTGGAACATAAGCCGTTTCATGAAAATAAAAAAACCGAATTATTTTATCATAATTCGGTTTTTTTCACTCAGTGCCATCAAGCTACAGGGTCAACTTTGGCTTGTTAGCATTAGGCTACAATTTACACGCGTTCGAAAACTGTTGCTATACCTTGGCCTAATCCGATACACATTGTGGCTAAGCCTAATGTTGCATCTTTATCTTCCATTAAATTGATTAGCGTTGTAGAAATACGTGCGCCAGAACAACCTAGTGGGTGACCTAGTGCAATAGCACCACCATTAAGGTTAATTTTTTCGTCAACTACATCTTGTAAGCCAAGATCTTTAACACAAGGTAAAGACTGTGCAGCAAATGCTTCGTTTAACTCAATCACATCTAAATCTGCAACAGTTAAGCCTGCGCGAGCAAGCGCCTTTTGTGTTGCTGGCACTGGACCGTAACCCATGATTGCTGCATCACAACCGGCAACTGCCATAGAGCGAATGCGAGCGCGAATTGGTAAGCCTAAAGCACGGGCTTTGGACTCTTCCATGACGAGCATTGCAGACGCACCATCTGAAAGTGCTGAAGAGGTGCCCGCTGTTACGGTACCGTTTGCGGGATCAAATACCGGACGTAAACCTGCAAGTGATTCCATAGTGGTTTCAGGGCGAATTACTTCATCATGCGCCACCTTGATTAATGCGCCATTGGCATCATGACCTTCAATTGCCCAAATTTCTTTGGCAAATCGGCCTTCAACGGTTGCTGCGTGAGCTCGTTGGTGAGAGCGAACAGCAAAGGCATCTTGTTGTTCACGAGTAATACCGTGAAGCTTTCCTAGCATTTCAGCCGTTAAGCCCATCATGCCAGAGGCTTTAGCGACACGATTAGCTAGGCCAGGGTGGAAATCAACACCGTGGTTCATTGGCACATGACCCATGTGTTCAACACCACCAATAATGAAGGTATCACCCATGCCTGTCATAATGGCGCGAGCCGCCTGGTGAATGGCATCCATTGATGAACCACATAAACGGTTTACTGTAACAGCGCCAGCGGTTTTAGGGACGCCAGCTAATAATGAAGCATTACGAGCAATGTTAAAACCTTGCTCTAATGTTTGCTGTACACAACCCCAAATGACGTCTTCAATCAGGTTAGGGTCTAGTTGTGGGTTACGAAGCAGTAGCCCTTTCATTAATTCTGCAGACAGGGTTTCTGCACGTACATTTCTAAATACACCAGCCTTTGAACGGCCCATTGGGGTACGAATGCAGTCTACGATAACAGCTTGTTTCATGATTTAATTCCTTTCCCGCTAATTAGGCTTGGTAGTAACTACCGTTGTTGGCTGCAAGTTCACGCATTGCATCAGTCACTTGGTATAAGCCACCTAAATGCGCATATTTATCCGCTAGGGCAACAAATGCTGCTATGCCCATGGTGTCTAAATAACGGAATACACCCCCACGAAATGGAGGGAAACCTAAGCCGTAAACTAAGCCCATATCAGCTTCTGCTGGAGAGGCAACAATGCCTTCTTCTAAACAACGCACAGTTTCAATGATCATTGGAATCATACAGCGTGCGATGATGTCATCAGCTTCAAATGCTTTTAGTTCGCCAAATGTACCTTTGAGTAACTCGTAGCTGGTTGGGTCGATATCTTTTTTCGGCTTACCGCGACGGTCAACAGAGTAAGCATAGAATCCTTTGGCATTCTTTTGTCCTAAGCGTTTGTTTTCAAACATGATGTCAATTGCATCTTTGTCTGTTTTACCCATTCTGTCAGGGAAACCTTCAGCCATAACAGCTTGTGCGTGGTGGCCGGTATCTAATCCTACAACGTCAAGTAAGTAAGCTGGGCCCATTGGCCAACCAAATTGTTTTTCCATCACTTTATCAACGGCGGCAAAATCTGCGCCGTCGGCAAGTAGACCGTTAAAGCCTGCGAAGTATGGAAACAGTACACGGTTAACAAAGAAGCCTGGGCAGTCATTAACAACAATAGGGGTTTTACCCATTTTGCTGGCATAAGCCACAACTGAAGCAATGGTTTCTTCTGAGCTATGCTCACCACGGATAACTTCCACTAATGGCATTTTGTGCACAGGGTTAAAGAAGTGCATACCACAGAAACGTTCAGGCTTCTTGAGGCTTTTTGCGAGTAAGTTGATTGAAATAGTCGAGGTGTTTGATGCAATGATGGCATCTTCAGCGACGAAACCTTCCACTTCAGCCAATACGGTCGCTTTCACTTTTGGATGCTCGACAACCGCTTCTACGACCACATCGCTATGTTTAATTGCAGCATAGTCTAAAGATGGCGTGATATTGTTGAGTACTTGGGCCATTTTTTCTGGCGTAGATCGTCCACGGGCAACTTGTGCAGAAAGCAGTTTAGCCGCTTCGTTTAGTCCCAACTCAAGTGCAGGCTGGGCGATGTCTTTCATGACAATCGGAGTACCTTTGCTAGCGCTTTGGTAGGCGATACCACCGCCCATAATGCCTGCACCAAGTACCGCTGCATTGTTAACATCTTTAGCTAATTTTACCGCTTTTTTTGCTTTGCCTTTAACGAACTGGTCGTTTAAGAAAATACCGATAAGCGCCGTAGCGACTTCAGTTTTAGCTAGCTTAATAAAGGCTTGCGCTTCAACTTGTAATGCACCTGCGCGATCAAGTGTTGCAGCTTGCTCGATAACATTCACAGCTGCCATTGGCGCTGGATAATGTTTACCGGCAATCGAGAACACCATGCCTTTAGCGGTAGCAAAAGACATCATAGCTTCTAACTTAGCAAGCTGAAGGGGAGATTGCTTTTGTTTACGACGAGCTTGCCAATCTAAGTTACCCGCTAGCGCATCGTGTATCATTTGAATGGCTGCAGATTGTAAGTTTTCTGGGGCAACGACAGCGTCAATAGCACCCACTTTAAGCGCGTCATCTGGGCGCTGTTCTTTACCTGATGTGATCCACTCTAACGCATTGTCTGCGCCAATCACCCGAGGTAGACGTACTGTGCCACCAAAACCTGGAATTAACCCCAATTTTGTTTCAGGTAAACCTACACGCGCATTAGTATCTGCAACACGTAAATCTGTTGCTAAAATTGTTTCACAACCGCCGCCCAAGGCAAAACCGTTGATGGCAGATACTGTCGGAAAAGGTAAATCTTCAAGCTTATTGAATACCGCATTAGCTTGTTCAACCCAAGCGAGTAATGTGGCGTCATCTTGCTTAAATAATCCTAAAAACTCAGTGATATCAGCACCAACGATAAATGTGCTTTTGGCTGAGGTAAGTAACAGTGCTTTAATCTCAGCATGTTGCTTGATGCTATCTAATGCAGCATCTAAAGAGGCTAAAGTTTCTCTGTCGAACTTGTTTACCGAGCCCGGTGCATCAAAGCACAGCTTGGCAATATTGTCTTCTAGTAACTCAACCTGGATGGTAGGGCTTTGGTAGATCATTGCTTGCTTCCTTATTGCTTAAAGCGATTTCCACATCTTTATTACCGTGTAGTTATCAAGCTTGTTTTACAGCAGTGTAGGCCATCATTTGACCAGTTACACAACAGTGTGCGACTAAATGACAAAAATTACAACACCCAATTTAAACGACCGTTTAATTTTTTGTCTGCTGAGGTGATTTTTTTCCTTTGTGGTAGACTGTTAAGGTTCGCCAACTCAAGAATAGGGATTAAAAAATGGATAAGCTGGCTAGCTTTTATCATGCGCATATTGCTGAATTAAATCGTCGTGTGGCCGAAATTTCACACCGAGAAGGGTTAGCAGGATTGGTCATCCACTCTGGGCAGCCACACCGGCAATTTTTAGATGACATGAATTATCCATTTAAGGTTAACCCTCATTTCAAAGCTTGGTTACCAGTACTCGATAATCCTAATTGCTGGGTCATTGTAAATGGTGTAGATAAACCTAAATTAGTTTTTTATCGTCCGGTGGATTTTTGGCATAAGGTCAGTGATGTTCCCGAAGCATTTTGGACCGAACACTTTGATATTCAATTATTGACTAAAGCCGACAAAGTTGCTGAGTTTTTACCAAAAGATTTAACTGGGTGGGCATATATAGGTGAGCATTTAGATGTTGCTGATGTGCTTGATTTTTCATCACGCAACCCCGATGCTGTCATGAATTATCTGCATTATCATCGTGCAGACAAAACACAATACGAGCTTGAGTGTTTACGCCGATCGAATCAAATTGCAGTAAGAGGTCATAAAGCGGCAAAAAGCGCATTTTTTAATGGTGCTAGTGAGTTTGAGATCCAGCAGCAATATTTGGCCGAAATAAGCCAAGGTGAAAATGAAATGCCCTATGGCAACATTATTGCCCTCAATCAAAATGCTGCAATTTTACATTACATGACTTTAGCGCACGTCAAGCCACAGCAGCGATTGTCTTTTTTGATTGATGCTGGCGCAAGCTACCATGGTTATGCGGCAGATATTACCCGAACTTATTCATTTGAGAAAAACCGCTTCTCTGAATTAATCAGCGCACTGAATCAGCAACAATTACGTATTATTGATGCAATGAGACCAGGGGTGAAATACACTGATTTACACATCATGACCCATGAGCGAATTGCACAGTTATTGATTGATTTTGAGCTGGCATATTCGGATGCCTCGGCATTAATCGACTCAGGCGTAACCAATGCCTTTTTCCCGCACGGTTTGGGCCATATGCTTGGTCTGCAAGTTCATGATATGGGAGGGTATTCCCATGATGAAAGAGGGACTCATATCCCTGCACCTGAAAAACATCCATTTTTGCGTTGCACCAGAACGCTAGCGGTGAACCAGGTGCTCACAATAGAGCCGGGGATTTATATTATCGATTCATTACTGAATGACTTATCGGATAATGCAAAACAATTAGTCAATTGGCAAACGGTTGCTTTGATGCGTCCTTTTGGTGGGATCCGTATTGAAGATAATGTCATCGTTCATGCAGATAGAAATGAAAATATGACAAGAGAGTGTGGTCTTGACTGAGAGTTATTCGATACCAGAGTCTAACTTATTGATTGAAGAAGAGATAAAACATAGTCGTTTTATCTCTTTTCTGTTTCATTGTCCAACTCAGGATGTTTTGAAGTTAACACTTACTAACATCAAGCAAGAATATCCCGGGGCAAGCCATTATTGCTATGCCTATATAGCAGGTGCGCCTAATGATATGGTGAATATCGGCTCCAGTGACGATGGTGAACCAGCGGGAAGTGCAGGAAGACCGATGCTTGCTGCATTGCAAGGGGCGAATGTGGGTGAAGTTGGCGCAATTGTGGTGCGCTATTTTGGTGGTACCAAGCTAGGTGTGGGCGGTTTAATGCGGGCTTACAGCTCGGGTATTAAACAAGGAATGCCACAACTCAGTTTGGTGACTAAGTTTATTCGCTATCCAGTTTACTTAGCGTGTAGCTATGCACAATTAGCTGATATTGAATATATTATCGGCCAACATGATGGGGTGATGTTAACTAAAGAGTTTACCGACAAGGTTGAACTTAAGTTTGAATTAGCTAAAGATGCCCTCGAACATTTCAATACACAGCTGGCCACTATGACCCAAGGGGCACTTCAAGTGAAGTTTACAGTTTGAGCTAGGCTGAAGTTATGCCAAAATGCCCTAATAAAGCTTATTTATTCATGTTTTTACAACATTTAGCCAACAGAAGCCATTAATGCAATATAAAACAATCATAAGAATCACGGGGTTATTGATGGGGTTATTCTCCATCACTATGCTTCCTCCTGCGCTGGTGGCGGTGTTATATAAAGATGGCGGTGGTACGGCGTTTATTCAGGCTTTTTTTGTAAGCTTATTTTTAGGCTTTTTACTTTGGTATCCCAATCGTCGTGAAAAAGGCGATTTACGTACCCGTGAAGGTTTTTTGATTGTTGTGTTGTTTTGGACCGTACTAGGGTCGATTGGTGCGTTACCCTTTATCTTTTCTAAAGAACCTGATTTAAGCTGGACTGATAGCTTTTTTGAATCATTTTCGGCCCTAACAACAACTGGGGCCACGGTTATTGTGGGGCTGGACGATTTACCTAAAGCTGTGCTGTTTTATCGACATCTATTACAGTGGATGGGCGGTATGGGTATCATCGTTTTGGCTGTAGCCATTTTGCCGTTATTAGGTATTGGTGGTATGCAGCTTTACAAGGCTGAAGTTCCCGGGCCTGTAAAAGACAGCAAAATGACCCCGAGAATTGCAGAAACTGCTAAAGCCTTATGGTATATCTATTTAATGTTAACAATTGCCTGTGCAACGGCATTTTATTTTGCTGGCATGGATATTTTTGATGCGATTTGTCATTCATTTTCAACCATTGCCATTGGTGGCTTTTCGACAAAAGATGCCAGCTTAGGGTACTTCGATAGTCCGTTAATCAACATTATATGTGCGGTGTTTTTATTAATCGCAGCGGTGAATTTTAGTCTGCATTTTGCGGCATTTACCCGTCGAGGGATTAACTTTAAAATTTATTTTAAAGATGCTGAATTTAAAGTATTAATTGCTGTGCAATTAGTTTTAACCGCTATTTGTTTTGTCACGCTATATTCATCAGGTATATACGACTCCCCCGAACAAACCTTAGATTATGCTTTTTTTCAGGTTGTCTCGATATCCACTACAGCTGGTTTTGGTACTGAAAGTTTCCATTCTTGGCCGTTATTTCTACCTATTTTACTGATTTTCTCAAGTTTTATTGGAGGGTGTGCGGGCTCCACCGGCGGCGGGATGAAAGTGATTCGACTGATTTTATTAGTATTACAAGGTTCGCGTGAGCTTAAGCGCTTAGTTCATCCTAAAGCCATGTATTCAATTCGTATTGGCGGTACAGCATTACCCGATCGTATTATTGATGCCGTATGGGGCTTCTTTTCGGCCTATGCGTTAGTCTTTGTGATTTGTATGGTCATCTTGATGGCAATGGACATGGATGCGATTACAGCCTTTAGTGCTACAGCGGCCAGTTTGAATAACTTGGGCCCAGGGTTAGGTGATGTGGCTAATAACTATGCCAGCATTACAGATGGCGCAAAGTGGGTATTAGTGATGGCGATGCTCTTTGGGCGGTTAGAAGTGTTTACCCTTTTGGTGTTATTCACACCGACATTTTGGAAAAATTAATGCAAATTTTGATGGTGTATTCAACAGTTGATGGGCAAACATTAGCAATTTGTCAGCGTATAAAGCAACGTCTTGAAGAGGCTGGGCAGTTTGTTACGTTGCAAGATGTTGCGCAGGTTAGTCAAGCCGATGTCAATGCTGCCCAGCAGATCGTCATAGGTGCCAGTATTCGCTATGGTAAGCATAGACCCGCATTGTATGATTTTATTTCAACCCATAAATCGAGTATTGAAGGCAAGCCAAATAGTTTTTTTACGGTTAATGTGGTGGCAAGAAAACCTGAGAAAAACACCCCAAAAACCAACCCATATATGCAAAAATTTTTAGTTTTGTCACAATGGCAACCGCAGTTACTTGGGGTGTTTGCCGGTAAAATTGATTATCCCAAATACCGCTTTTTCGATAAATTTATGATCCGCTTTATTATGTGGATGACCAAAGGCCCGACTGATGTTTCTGGCACGTTTGAGTTTACTGATTGGCACAAAGTAGATGAGTTTGCTGCCAAGTTGCAGCAGCAAATCAATCAGTAAATGCCTAATGTAAGGATGTGAATGTTAGGCACAGTAACGCCGATGTAGTATCGAAATAACCTCAGTGACCTGCTCGTTTTTCAAAGTATAAAATACCACCTGCGAGCTTTTACGGGTATTGACCAAATCTTCTGCACGCAATACGGCTAAGTGTTGTGACAGCGCTGATTGACTTAATGGCACGGTTTCGTTGAGCTCAGTCACACTCAGTTCTTTGTCTAACAATAAACATAAAATCATTAATCGATAAGGATTGGCGATGGCTTTTAGCCATTTTGCAGCCGTTTCAGCATTTTCTAACATAGTCGTGACATCAATCTCTTGCTGCATGATGGATTCCTTGGGCGATGATTTATATGGGAATGATACTCGTGCCTAAGAGAGATCTCAATTCTCAGTATTAATTATATGAGCTAATTCTAATTTGTGATCATTTCATCGGTATCTTAGGCAATTTTTTGCCACACTAACACTTTGCAAATCAATAAGGCTAAACCATGTCTAAAATATTGGTACTGTATTATTCTCGCGGGGGTCATACTGCACAAATTAGTCGTGCTATTGCACAGCAAATTATGGCAGCAGGCAACGGGTGTGATGTTGTTAATATCCATGATGTTAAAGGTGATATTGACTGGCCTCAATATGATGCCATAGCATTGGGTGCATGTGTTTTATATGGCTCTTATCATAAGTCTGTTTTTGAATTTGTTGAGCGCTATCAAACGCAATTAACCCAAGCACCGAACAGCTTTTTTTGTGTGAATGTGGTGGCTCGCAACCCTGAAAAGCGCATTCCTGAAAACAATAAGTATTTACAAAAGTTTTTATCTTTGTCACCTTGGCAACCGCAAGATGTCAAAATTATTGCCGGTAAAGTAGATTACCCATCCTGGCCTTGGTACGACAGTTTGATGATCCGCTTGATCATGAAAATGACTGATGGACCAACTGATCCTAAAGCGATTATAGATTACACAGACTGGGACGATGTAAAGCGTTATGCCGAGCATATATTGACGCTGGTTAAGCCTTAGAACTTCAGAGAAGGCCTATAGCTTATAGGCCATGAACATTGTTAGTATCGCCAAAACTGGGGGTGAAAAAGGACCGCAACGGTCAATATTTCTAATCGACCCAATAACATACCTAATGCTAATGCCCATTTAGCTACATCAGAAAGGCTAGAAAAATTACCCGCTGGGCCAATAATCGGGCCTAAACCCGGGCCGACATTAGCCACCGCGGTAATCGCCCCAGTAAAGCTGGTCATGATATCTAAACCGGTTAATACCAATACCATTGATAAACCCAATATGACCAAGAAAAACAGCATAAAGAACGTCACCAGTGAACGCACGATATCTTCATGAACCTTATGACCATTGTAGGTTTCTTTGAAAATGCCATTTGGGTGGAATTGATGTTTGATTTGCTGACGCATAATCGCCATCGCAATTTGAAATCGGAAGATTTTTATCCCACCAGATGTAGAGCCTGAACAGCTACCGACCAACATTAAAAACAAGAAAGCTGTAGCAGCAAAAGCCCCCCAAGCTTGATAATCAGTTAAGCCGTAGCCTGTGGTCGTGACCACAGAAATCACATTAAAGCTGGATAATCTTAATGCATCAATAAAGTCTATTTCTTTATGAAAAGATAACCACACTGCAATACTTAGTGACACCACACCGACAAACAGCAGAAAACCTTTTACTTGCTGATTATTCCAAATCAACAGGCTACGTTGTTGAATAGACTGGACAAACATCAAAAGGGGTAAACCACCTGCTAACATAAAAACTATCCCAACCCAGTGTGATGCATTGGAAAAATGCGCCATTGAGCTATCAGATGTCGAGTATCCACCAGTTGAAAGGGTTGTCATTGCATGATTAATCGCTTCAAACCAATTCATTCCCGCAAGGTGGTAAGCTAAGCCACACAGAAATGTTAGACCAGCGTAAAGCACGAAAAGGTGTTTTGCCATGTGCTGAGTTCTTGGGGTCGCTTTATCGCTCCAATCCGATGATTCAGTTCTAAATAAACGCATGCCACCCACGTTTAAAAACGGTAGAACAGCCACCGCCATCACAATAAAGCCGATCCCGCCAAGCCATTGCAGTAAAGAACGCCAAATTAAAATGCTGTGATCCATGCTATCTAAACCTGACAGTACGGTTGAACCTGTGGTTGTAATCCCTGACATGGTTTCAAAAAACGCATCGGTATAAGTAATGCCGTGATACAGCGTAAAGGGCAGCGCTGCACAAAAACTGACCGCTAGCCAAGTTGCACTGGTTAACACAAACATGTCGCGAATATTCAAGCGAATGTCATGCTGCCGACCCGATTGGATACAAATGGTCGCGACAATCCCGGTGAATAAAGCGGATAGCAAAAAGTCGCCAATGGTTTCTTCGCCATATGCTAGCGCAAAACCCATGGGGATAAGCATGAAACTGGTAAGGATGGCGAGGAATATGCCAATTACAAAAACCAGTTGCTTGAAATTTATCATTTATATTCGAACTAAAAGAAAAACGCGCTCGGTTGAAACAGCTTTTCAACATCGCCGATAAACTTCTTATTGACTAAGAAAAGAATCACATGATCTCCTTGCTGAATAACGGTTTTGTCATGACCCATTAATACTTCATCTTTGCGTACAATGGCGCCGATAGTTGTGCCCGGTGGTAGTTTGATGTCGCCAATTTGCTTACCGACCACTTTAGAGGTGTTGGAGTCACCATGGGCAATGGCTTCAATGGCTTCTGCTGCACCACGACGTAATGAATACACATTACAAATATCGCCTTGGCGAATATGGGTCAGCAATGCTGAAATGGTGGCTTGTTGAGGTGAGATGGCAATGTCGATATTCGCTTCTTGCACGATATCGACATAGGCTTCACGCTGGATCAGTACCATCACCTTCTTTGCACCTAAGCGCTTAGCCAGCAACGCCGACATAATATTGGCTTCATCATCGTTGGTTACGGCAATAAATACATCCGTTTGGTCGATATGTTCTTCATTAAGTAATTCTTGATCCGATGCATCACCACAGAAAACCGTGGTTTTTTCGAGTTTCTCTGACAACATCTCGGCGCGCTCTTGGCGATGCTCAATCAATTTCACCGAATGATTTTTTTGTAATCGTTTGGCTAAACCAAAACCGATATTGCCCCCGCCAGCAATCATAATGTTGCGGTACGAGTTATCCAGCTTTTGCATTTCACTCATAACAGCGCGAATGTGGCGGCTATCGGCCACAAAGAATACTTCATCGTCAGCTTCGATGATAGTTGTGCCACGGGGCATGATGGCTTTACCCTGGCGGAAAATCGCTGCCACTCGAGTATCGATATTAGGCATATGTTCACGTAAGGTGGCAAGGGCATTCCCCACTAATGGGCCACCGTAATAAGCACGTACAGCGACTAAGCTAAGTTTTCCTTCAGCAAACTCAAGAACTTGAAGTGCACCTGGGTATTCGACCAAACGATGTATGTAAGCAGTTACTAACTGTTCTGGCGCAATTAATTCATCAATAATAAAGCCACCGCGTGGCTTGGTATCACCAGACTTAACTTCTGAGTTAATAAACAGTTTTTCGCGTAAATCTAAATAAGGTTCTGAACGAATACGGGCGATTTTAGTGGGAGTGCCAAACAATGAATAGGCAATTTGGCAGGCGGCCATGTTACATTCATCGCTGTTGGTTACCGCAATTAGCATGTCGGCATCTTCGGCGCCCGCTTCTTTAAGGACACTAGGGTGTGCGCCATGGCCAACAACAACGCGCAAATCGAACTTATCCTGCAAAATTCTCAGTCTGGCACGATCGCTATCAACAAGTGTGATGTCGTTATTTTCGCCAACTAAATTTTCAGCTAACGTGCCGCCTACTTGTCCAGCGCCCAAGATGATAATCTTCATATCCTTGCCAATATCCTTACAGTGCTTTTATTAAGCGAGCGTAGTAGAAACCGTCCATATTGTTCTGGCCGGGTAAAATCTGCCAGCCAATATCTTGTGCATTTTGTTGTTGACTAATCGGCACTAATTGCGCGTCAGGTGTACGAGATAAAAACGCGCTAACTTGCTGACTATTTTCTTCCGGTAAGATTGAACACGTTGCATAAAGTAACGTGCCTCCCGGTTTTAACCACTGCCAACAATGATCAAATATCTGTTGTTGTAAAATAGCCAGTTCGGCAATGTCATTATTCTTACGTAGCCATTTGATATCAGGATGACGACGAATGACACCGGTTGCAGAACAAGGAGCATCTAACAGAATTCGGTCAAACTTTTCACCTTGCCACCAAGCACTAATGTTGGCGGCATCACCATGAATAACTTGCGCTTTTAAATTCAATCTGTCGAGGTTTTGTTGCACTCTGGCAAGACGTTTTTCGTCAAAATCGACGGCAACGATTTGGGCTTGAGAGGCTTGCTCTAAAATATGACAGGTTTTGCCACCGGGTGCTGCGCAGGCATCTAATATTAGCTCGCCATTTTCTGGGGCTAATAGGGTTGCGGCCCATTGTGCTGCCCCATCTTGAACTGAAGCGGCGCCTTGCATAAAGCCTGGTAGTTGATTTACATCCTTTGGGCTTTCAAGCAAAATCGCATCAGCACTAGGGCCTTGGCTGGCCAATACATCTTGTTCAGCCAGCATGGCAATGTAGGCATCACGGCTTTGTGATAATTGATTGTTGCGTAACCACATTGGCGGGCGCTGGTGGCTTTGTTCAATAATGTGTTGCCATTGATCTGGGTATGCTTGTTGTAATCGCTTAATAAACCATGCAGGTGTGTTATAACGAAGCGTTTCTGCCTCAGTAGACAGCGGCGCATTATTGCGTTGAACATTGCGCAAGACCCCATTAACCACTTTGACTAAACCATCAAACTTTAATTGTCTGCAAGCTTCAGCTGTTTCTGAAATCGCAGCATGTGCTGGAATGCGGGTAAAGTAAAGTTGGTAACATCCCACAAGCAAAAGTTGGTAAACGATTCGTTGCTTACCCTTAAAAGGCTTGGCTAAGCAATCACTAATGCATTTATCAAGTTGAGGTAGTTGACGCATGACACCATAGCAAATCTCTGCCATTAAGGCTTTGTCTTTGCCATTATCAAGATGTTGCTGTTGTTCTGGTAAGGCAACAGATAAAGATACGCCTTTTTCTAATACATCAAAAATGGCTTTGGCGGCCAATGCGCGCACATTCATGCTAATTTGCCTCTTGGCTTAATAGGGTTCCAACACTAAACCAGTCAGCGCGTGAGTTAAGAATGTCTGCAACCGCTAAAGGCTTTTTGTTGGGTAGTTGCATGGTGTCGATAATTAAGCTGCCATGAGCAGTGGCGACAACGATGCCATTTTTGTCCGCCTGAGTTATGGTTCCTGGGGCGGCATGACAAGCTGCGGTGTTGTAGCGTACCTGCCATACTTTAATGCTGCTTTGCTGGTGTTCGAAGTAACTTACCGGCCAAGGGTTAAAAGCACGCACTTCTTGCCAAAGCTGTTTAGCGGGTTTATTCCAGTCCAGCTTTGCTTCGTCTTTTGATAGTTTTTCAGCGTAATTAGCTAAGGATTCATCTTGTTTTTCGGCGGTTAAGGTGCCTAAGCTTAATTGTGCTAAAGCATCAATAAGCGCATCCGGTCCTTGAAGTGCTAATTTTTCATAAAGACTGGCTGATGTATCTGTGTCTTCAATTTTAAGTGCGGTTTTTAGTAGCATGTCACCAGTATCTAAACCAATGTCCATTTGCATAATGGTTACGCCAGTTTCATTGTCACCTGCCCATAAGGCACGTTGAATGGGGGCCGCACCGCGCCAACGAGGCAGGATTGAGCCATGGACATTAATACATCCTAAGCGAGGCGTATCTAGTACAACTTTCGGTAAAATCAGTCCATATGCCACCACAACCATTATATCGGCATTGAGTGCGGCAAGCTCAGCTTGGGCATCCTCATTGCGTAATGATGCTGGCTGGAAAACGGCAATATTATGTTCAACCGCTAATTGTTTTACTGGGCTAGGAGTCAGTTTTTTACCACGTCCTGCCGGTCTGTCTGGTTGAGTATAAACAGCACAAACATTGTGCTCTGAGGCAATTAACGCCTGTAAGTGGCGAGCAGCGAAATCGGGCGTGCCAGCAAAAATAATATTTAACGGTTTCAAATTGGATCCTATTCTTTTGCAGCTAGGCGAGCTTCTTTTTCAAGCTTAGTTTTAATGCGCTGACGCTTAAGTGGCGACAAGTAATCTACAAAAAGCTTACCTTGTAAGTGGTCCATTTCATGTTGGATACAAATAGCAAACAGCTCATCGGCTTCCACTGTGAAAGTTTCGCCATGGCGATCAAGTGCTTGTAAAGTGACTTTTTCTGCGCGGTCTACTTTGGCATAAACCCCAGGAACGGAGAGACAACCTTCTTCATTGGCAAAGTCGCCACTTGAATCCACAATTTTTGGATTAATGAAAATAGTTGGACGTTCAATTTCATCCTGTAAGTCCATAACAATCAGTTGCTGATGAAAATCTACCTGTGTTGCTGCTAGCCCAATGCCTTTTTCGTGGTACATTGTTTCTAGCATGTTATCAATTTGTGTCTGTAGCGCTGGACCAAAGTCTGTTACAGGCTTGGCTACAGTGCGCAAACGCTCATCTGGAAAACGTAAAACATTTAATAATGACATAGATAAACTCTTAACAAATCTGTCAATATTTAGCTTGTTAGCTATACTGACTGTAAAAAATAGGATAATTTTAATCCTAACGGGCCTTCAATAACAGTAAAAAGCTCAAATATAGAGCTTAATAACATGGACAACACCATGAAACGGATAATACTACTTGCTTTTATGACATTGAATATCTTTGGATTAAACGCAGATACATTAACTTTAAAAGCGGGGCATCCCGATACTTATGTTGTTAAAAAAGGCGACACACTTTGGGATATATCTGGCTATTTTCTTAAAGATCCATGGCGTTGGCCAACATTGTGGGGCGTTAACCCGCAAATTGCTAATCCTCATTTAATTTATCCCGGTGATAGGCTGACATTAGTGTTCATTGACGGCCAACCTCGTTTAGTGAAAAAACAACATATTAAAAAAGGTATCGAAGGGCGTATTGTGCCTAAAAGTGATGCTATACCTACAATTGACTTAGCCCTTCTGCAACCTTATTTATTACAAAATCGTGTTGTAGAACAAGAGTGGTTAACAGCGCAACCTTTTGTATTAAGTGGCGAAAGTGAATCTAAGCATCATATTCTAAACGACATTGTGTTTGTGAATGCCAATATGGGCGTCGGGCAGAAAGTGGCCATTTATGAGCCAGGTCGTGAGTTTTTAGATGCGGAGACCGGTGAGGTTTTAGGTCGTGAAATTATTCTGACGGCCAGTGGTCGTGTAACGGCCGATGGTGAGGTGTCAAAAGTACAATTGTTAAGCAACCTGCGGGAAACTAAAGTAGGTTATGCGGTTATTCCGGTTGAAGATGAGGCCTTGATGTCGGCCTTCTTCGTACCAACGGCTGCGGTTTTAGATGCACCTGCCAGTGTCATCGCTACCGCTAGTGCTAATCGTGAAGCTGGTAAACTTGAAGTGGTTTATATGGATAAAGGGTTGAATGACGGTGTTCAACCTGGCCATGTGTTTGCGATTTATCGTGACGGTGAAGAGATTATATTAGATAACAACGGTCAGCCTGTGCGGGCTGTCGATCGTTCATCCTATGATAACGTGGTGGCTCACTTTTCCGATGATAAAGTGTTTAAAGTCCCTGATGTTTATCATGGAAACTTAATGGTGTTTAAAGTTTTTGATAAAACAAGCCTTGGGTTAATTATGATGAGTGATCGTCCCGTGAGAGTAAAAGATAAACTGGTGACTCCAGCAAACTTAACGTTTAAAGGTGAATAATTACTGACAATTTGGTCGATTGGTTAGTTGTTTCTGCTGTATCTGGGCTAGGACCCGCTCGGATTAAACAATTACTGACTTACATGGATGTAGAAGAGTTAAGGCAAAGACTGCAGTTTGAACCTAGCGCCTTGCCACTTTCATCTCGTTCCTTGCAAGCTTGCGCTATCGATTTTGATAAAGTCGATAGCGCACTGGATTGGCTTGAAAAAGATGATAACCACCACCTTATTTGTTTATCAGATCCTCAATATCCGCCATTACTGCAACAAATTTACGATCCCCCTGCTGTGATGTTCGTTAAAGGTAATCTCAATGCATTGTTACCGCCCTCTATCGCGATAGTCGGGAGTCGAAGTATGTCTTTGCACGGTGCCGATACAGCCGCTAATTTAGCTATCGCGTTATCTAATCAAGGGTTTAGTATTACCAGTGGTATGGCAGCCGGAATCGATGGTGCAGCGCATAAAGCGGTTATTGCCAATGCTGGTACGACATTAGCTGTACTCGGCTGTGGCGTTGATGTGATTTATCCAAAGCGACATCAATCTTTATATGATAACATTCAGCAAAATGGCTGCCTGATAAGTGAGTTTTGGCCGAATGTTAGCCCTCTAGCAGGACATTTTCCTAAGCGAAATCGCATTGTAAGTGGATTATGTTTAGGGACTGTCGTTGTTGAGGCTGCACGCAAAAGTGGGTCTCTTATCACTGCAAGATTGGCTATGGAGCAAAACAGAGAAGTCTTTGCAGTGCCTGGCTCAACTGTGGCAGGATTTCATCAAGGCTGTCATGATTTAATTAAAAATGGTGCAAAGCTTGTCGAGAATGCTGCCGATATAATAGAAGAGTTAGGGTGTTTATCTCAATATCACCTTGAACAATTACATCAGCGCCACCATATACAAGATAACGAAATGAGTAATTTGCCATTTCCTTTGCAGTTAGCTAGTCTGTTAGAAAGTGTAGGATATGAGACTACAACAGTTGATGCTGTAGTTCAGCACAGTGGAAAACCAATAGATCTGGTGTTAGTACAATTGCTTGAGCTTGAGTTACAAGGGTGGGTTGCCGTGGTACCCGGTGGTTACGTCAGACTAAAGAGGAGTTAGCCATGTTTGATATCCTCATGTATTTATTTGAGAACTATGTTCATAGTGAAATAGAGCTATTGGTTGATGAAGATGAATTAACCAAAGAGCTGACACGCGCAGGTTTTCATCAGGTCGATATTATTAAGGCCTTGGCATGGCTTGAGCATTTAGCAGACTTGCAAGAAAGCGATCAGCCGTATTTATGCAATCATGCGCAACATTCATTCCGTATCTATACTAAGCAAGAAATGGCGAAGCTAGATGTGCAATGTCGCGGATTCTTATTGTTTCTAGAACAAATTCAGGTGTTGAGTGTCGAAACACGCGAAATGGTGATAGACAGAGTAATGGATTTAGATGAACCCGCTTTAGTATTAGAAGATTTAAAATGGGTGATTTTGATGGTGTTATTCAATGTGCCCGGCAATGAATCAGCCTATGAGCAAATGGAAGATTTAATCTTTGAGCAGCCAGATGGAAGACTACACTCATAAAGGAATGAGATAAAAAGGAGGCTTCGGCCTCCTTTTTGGTTTTCAGCAATCTAAAAATGTAGATGTTGGTTATCTTGAGTAAGATGGCTTGGGGTTAAATAGTCGCGATAGCCATAGCGATCGAGTTTGTTTATTTTTGCTGATGCTTGTGTTGTTTCATCTTCAAAAGTGGCAGCGTGATCATTAAGCCATAATGCAAATTGCGGTTGATGTTTGCTGAGTTCATCTAATAACAGCTCATAACCTTCGAAGTAGTCCGTTTTTAAGTAGATACTGAGCTGCACAAAATCATCATGGTAATTTTCAGCGAGAAAACGAATTGCCATGTAACTCCATTTGTAAGTTCTATCTTGGCCATCTTTGTATTCGGTGGCAAATATCTCTGCTAATGTCGGTGCTTTCTCTATATCCCGTTTAATCACTTCGAATGTTGTGGGGTTATCATTGCCTTTAGATACATATTCGGCGAGCCCTTCCGACCACCACACCATTTTGTTCGGAAAGTGTCCAAAACCGCCATACTTTACAAAGTGACCATCTAAATAATGCACATATTCATGGTTAAGATTCCAGACGGCAAACTCAGGCTCAATCCAAAACTGGCGATAAGCAAAGAAAGTCGCTTGGTTGCCTGGTTTTGAGGGGGTACCTTCAATGTACATGCCGCCGTTGTCAGTTTGTATATCAAACAGAAGTTGGCCGTATGCGTTATATTGGCTCCAGTTTTTAAATACCACCACGCGCAAGGCGCTATTTGTATCATTTGCAGTGGGGGTGTTATCTGTTTGAAGTAATTGATGAAAACTTGATTCCTGCGAGGTAAGTTTTTCGCAGCTTTGTGCCAGCTCCTGCTGATTCAGGTCTTGCGCTAGAATAAACAGTGATGCTGAACAGACATGATTAATTGGTAAAACCTCTGTGAGTGTGGGGATATGGCAAATATCACTTTGTTGCTCACAGCTTTCTTGCCCCGCAAAAGCGTTCACATGAAAACCCAATGTGTAAGTGTTTTTAGCCCCGATACCGCGCTGTTTTACATCGGCTTTGGCGATTTGTGCAACTGCGTTATCAATAGCTAATTCTGCTGCAGTTGGCTTGCCATCCTCCTCGCTCGGGAGTGCGAGACGATATTGCCCTAATGCCCAGTACGCATTTGCGAGTGGCCAATCATTTTGCCCACGAAAGCGCAGTTCTGAGCTAGCGAAAGCTAGTAACGTTTCACTGATATTGCCATTAATAAGTTGTTTCGTCAGTGCAACTTCATTGTGTTTTCTGGCATCAGTGAGCAGTAATCCGTAAGCTCTTAAGGTTTCCCATAAGGCGTAGTCATTCGCCTCGGTGTTGGGTTGTTTGGCGAGTCGTGGTAATTGTGTATTAAGTATTGGCAGCAATTCACCAAGCAATAAAGCGGTGTCGTCAGCATTGTAATAGCGGTAAAGCGTTACAGCGAAGTGCTCTTGTAATCTTGGGCTGTCAGTAAAGCCTTCTCGCTTTGATAGTGTGACTAAAGCGTCAGTAAGTCGCTGTTTATCATCCAATGTTAATGTGGCTAAAGGACCGAAGTAGCTAAATGCTCGCAGAAAATAGAGCTGTCTATCGAGTTGCTCAGGGATACTTTCATGTTGAATGAGCTTTACGGCTTGATTGAAAGTCTCTCGGGTGTGTGGATAACCCGGAGTAAAAAACTGTTCAACTGCTGTAGTTTGTAGTTGTTGGGCAATGGCAGGATTAGTATCGATTTGCCCAACAGTACTGCAACCTGAAAGTAGGGCTAGGCTTGGATAGAGGAAAGACAAAGCAATGAGTGAACGGGTTAACATATCGGCTCCTTTTTTGTATACAATATACATTTTGTTTTATACAAAGGCCAGTGATAATTAGATGCTTATTCGATACCCAAGCAGCATCGAGCTTGGTAAAATGCACAAAGATTCAGCCAACGAGATCACCATGTCAAAAATTGATCAGCAATTATTTACTGTCCATGAGCATGCTTTAGAAAAAGAGTTTGAACTCTGCCCTAAGTGTGGCTGTGAGTTATCGTTAAAACACAGTAAACACGGTAGCTTTATTGGTTGTAATAATTATCCGACATGTGATTACACTCGCCCTTTAGTGCAGCATGAATCAATCGAAACACAGGTTATTTCAGGTTCAAATTGCCCTGAATGTGGTCATGAATTGGCTGTAAAATCAGGTCGATTTGGCATTTTCATTGGTTGCACAAATTATCCCGAGTGTCATCATATTGAAAAACATGATCACAGTGATGAAGCTAACCCCATTACCTGCCCACATTGCTTGAAAGGGCAGTTAGAGTCTCGCACTAGCCGTTATGGAAAAACGTTTTTTTCCTGTAATGCCTATCCTAAATGTAAATATATCGTCAATTACCCGCCAATTAATGAGTCCTGCCCTGATTGCGGATTTGGTATTCTGGTTGAGCGAAAAGGTGCTGCGGGCAATCGTGTTGAATGTCCGCAAAAAATGTGTAAATACAAACGTTCGTTATAATCAAATTGTGTTGAGGATCAATCATGTTGCAAGTACAGCCTGATGCTGTTGTTGATATCGTTTTAGAAGGTGGGGTAATTGCATACCCGACAGAAGCCGTATTTGGTTTAGGGTGTGATCCCGATAATGACATTGCTATTGAAAAACTTTTGGCCGTAAAACAACGCCCATGGCAAAAAGGCCTAATATTGGTGGCAAGTGATTTTACTCAACTGACACCTTATATTGATGAGTCTCAATTGACATCTGAACAACTTCAATTTGCGTTTTCTAAGTGGCCAGGTCCATTTACATTTGTTATGCCAATTAAACCCACAGTTTCTAAGCTGTTATGTGGTGAATTTGCATCGATAGCGGTTAGAGTTTCTGCTCACCCAGTGGTTCGCGCACTTTGCGACTCGTTGCAGAAACCGTTAGTATCAACCAGTGCAAATTTAGCGGGTGAAGATCCCGTTGTTTTGGCCGAAGATATCCTCAGTGATTTTGAGGGAAAAATTGATGCTTTGGTGTTGGGCTCTTTAGGAGAGCAGCGTCAACCCTCAACGATTATTGATGCACGCACAGGCCAAATTATTAGAAACGGAAACTAATTATATGCAAACTGGTTCAGATGCCGTCGGTTTACCCAATGCAGAACAAGTAAAAACATTTTTATTGTCGTTGCAAAAAAATATTTGTCAGCGATTAGAAGCTCTTGATGGTAAATCTACCTTTAGTGCTGAGTCTTGGAAGCGGGAAGAAGGCGGCGGGGGGACCAGTATGGTATTGACCCAAGGTGCTGTTTTTGAGCAAGCAGGGGTGAACTTCTCACATGTGATGGGCGCAGCAATGCCTGCGTCGGCTACTGCTCATCGTCCTGAATTGGCGGGTAGAAGCTTTGAGGCTATGGGCGTGTCATTAGTGATCCACCCAAATAATCCCTACATTCCAACAACCCATGCCAACGTCCGATTTTTTATTGCCCGCAAAGAGGGCGCGGACCCTGTTTGGTGGTTTGGTGGTGGATTTGATTTAACGCCCTATTATCCGTTTGAAGAAGACGTTATCAGCTGGCACCAAACGGCACATGATTTATGCCTACCATTTGGTGAAGATGTTTATCCTAAGTATAAGAAATGGTGTGATGAATACTTCTTCTTACCGCATCGTAATGAAACGCGTGGTGTGGGTGGATTGTTTTTTGATGATCTTAATGAGCCTGGATTTGAGAATAGCTTTGCGTTTATGCAAGCCGTGGGTAATGGCTTTATAGAAGCTTACCAGCCAATTGTAGAACGTAATAAAGATCTCGAATATCAAGATGAAGAGCGCCAATTCCAATTATACCGCCGTGGGCGTTATGTTGAATTTAATCTTGTTTATGATCGTGGTACTTTATTTGGTTTACAAACCGGTGGCCGCACAGAGTCAATTTTAATGTCAATGCCGCCACTGGTGCGCTGGGAATATGGTTTTACGCCAGAAGAGGGCACGCCTGAAGCTGAATTATACGAGTACTACCTTAAACCACAGGATTGGTTGAAGCTGAATTCATAAACCTAGATTTAACCTAATTTTGTTACTGATTGCGCATGTGATCAGCTAATGTTGAAATAGCCTGAATAATCGCCAGTCGATGTTCAGGCTTTTTTACGCATTTATCAACAGCAGCACGCATACAGATTAGCCATTGATCTCGCATTGACTCATCAATGCTGAAAGGCATATGTCTGGCACGAAGTGCTGGGTGACCATGTTTTTGTTGATAAAGTTGCGGTCCACCTAGCCAACCACTTAAAAACTCATAAAGTTTGGTTTCCGATTCGGCGATTGGCGAACGGTGGATTGCTAGCAAAGGTTGGGTTTCGGGTCGTTGTTGCATTTGTTGATAAAATTCATGGGCAATAGCCCTAATCACTTTATCACCACCAATTAAATCATAGGCGTTGGATTGCTCAGGATCTCTTTCCTGTTGTGCATCCTGTTTTGAGAAAATTTTTTTAAGCCAATTCATAATCATACCGAATATTTGTTTGGTTGAGATTATATCTCAATCAACTCAGGTTATTCCAATTACGCAAACGTCGCCATTTGGGTTAATGTTTTGAAACGATTTAGTTAACTTTTCTGTTTTGTTTACCAGCCTATCTTGCTAAATTGACCGCAATTTCAATGGAGAACAATAATAATGACTAAGATGATGCCATCTTTGGTGATGATTGCTGTCACTGCGGCCCTTGTGGGGTGCAACCAATCAGAAGCTCAAGATCCCAAAGTAACCATAAATAAAAATCCTTACCCAAGTACCTATCAGGTTTTACCTAGTACAAAAACAATTATCAAAAATGCCACAGTACTGACTGGCACGGGTGAAAAATTAGAAAATGCTGATGTCATCATGATGGACGGCAAAATTAATGCTGTTGGAAAAAATCTAGCTGCAGATGACGCCACCATTGTTGATGCTCAAGGTAAATGGGTTACGCCCGGTATTATTGATGTTCACTCTCATCTCGGTGTGTATCCAAGCCCTAATGCAGAATCTCATAATGATGGTAATGAGATGACCAATCCTGTCACGGCAGAAGTATGGGCTGAGCATAGCGTGTGGCCACAAGACCCTGGGTTTAACCGTGCTCGTGAAGGCGGTGTGACGACGATGCAAATTTTACCTGGTTCTGCCAACTTAATTGGTGGACGAGGTGTAACCCTTAAAAATGTGCCAGCGCAAAGCATGCAAGCAATGAAGTTTCCTGATGCTCCCTACGGTTTAAAAATGGCCTGTGGCGAAAACCCTAAATCGCTTTATGGTGGCCGTTCAGAACTCCCAATGACACGAATGGGCAATATGGCCGGTTATCGACAAGCGTTTATCGAGGCCACGGAATATAAACGTGCGTGGGATAAATATGAAACCGATTATGCCGCGGGTAAAAATGCCGCCGCACCGAAGCGTGATTTAACCTTAGATACCTTAAAGGGAGTGTTAGAGGGAGAGATTCTTATACACAATCATTGTTATAAAGCCGAAGAAATGGTGATGATGATTGATTTAGGTAAAGAGTTTAATTATCACTCGGGGACTTTCCACCACGCTATTGAAGCCTACAAAATTGCAGACACGTTGGCTGAAAATGGCAATTGTGCCGCGATGTGGCCAGATTGGTGGGGATTCAAGTTAGAAGCTTACGATATGGTGCTAGAAAATGTCGCTATTGTCGATTCGGTGAAGAACTCCTGCGCTGTCGTGCATTCAGATTCACCCGTGACTATTCAACGTCTAAACCAAGAAAGCGCTAAAATTATGCATAACGCAAATGCTAACGGTTTCAATTATACAGAAGAGCAAGCGATTAGCTGGATCACAGTTAATGCCGCTAAGTCTCTAGGCATTGCGGATAAAACCGGCTCACTTAGCGAAGGCAAAAATGCCGATGTGGTAATTTGGAACGTGAATCCGTTTAGTGTTTACGCCAAAGCTGAACAAGTATTTATAGATGGCGCCAAAGTGTTTGATCATCAAGATACACGCTATCAAGCACAAAGCGATTTTTTACTTGGACAGGAATAAGGTGAAAACGATGAAAAATATGACTCAATCTTTACTCGCCTTATCTTTGGCAAGCACTTTGTTTGGCGCATCAGGTTTAGCATTTGCTGATTCATTTGCAATTACTCATGCCACAGTGCACACCGCAACAGCGCAAGGTGTACTAAACAATGCCGTTGTTGTGGTGAAAGATGGTGTAATTACCTCTGTCGGCTCAGCAACCGATGCAACTCTTGATGTCGATAAAGTTATCGATGCTAAAGGCGGCATTGTGACACCAGGTTTTATTGGATCGATGAACATACTTGGCCTCGTCGAAGTGAATGCTGTCGCCGATTCAAGTGATGCATGGGATAAAAAGGCTGATATCACCTTTGACCCTAGTTTTGGCTACAATCCTAAAGCGAGTAGCATTGCATTTACCCGCAAAGGCGGTATAACCCGTAACATTGTGACCTCCAGTGGCGGCGAAGATATCCACTCTGGCCAAACGTTCGTGGTCGATCTTTCTGGCAGTTGGGATAGTATTAAAGCAACCAATACCGCGGTCTTTGTTCGTCTAGGGGCAAAGCATGAAGGCTCTCGAGCCGCGGCTATTCAGCAATTAATCGCCCAATTAGAGAAGGGGCAAAAATCATTAGCTAAAGCGTCGAAAGACAAAAAAGGCAATAATGATGTGTCAGAGCTTGAAGAGGCTGATGAAATTGTTAAGTCGCTCTTATCTGGTCAAAAACCGTTAATTGTTGCCGCAGATCGTGCCAGTGACATACTTGCCATATTGAAACTAAAGCAACGTTTTAATGTCAATCTTGTGCTTGTTGGTGCTGCAGATGCGGTATTAATTAGCGATCAAATAGCCAAAGCCAAGGTGCCTGTCATTGTTGATGCCATGCGAAATTTACCAGAAAGCTTCGATTCACTTCATAATGATTTAAGCAATGCAGGTAAACTTCATGCAGCGGGTGTAAAAGTCATTTTATCTAATATGGGTGACAGCCATAACGTTTATAATTTACGTTATAGTGCTGGAAATGCCGTTGCTAATGGGATGGATTACAATGCGGCAATGGCGGCATTAACTGTTAACGTTGCTGATACTTTCAACATAGACAGTGGCAGTATTATGGTCGGTAAGCCCGCTGATATTGTTATTTGGAATGGTGACCCGTTTGAATTCAGTAGTCATGTGGTAAAAATGTACATTGACGGTAAAGAGCAAAGTACCCAAAGTCGTCATGATAAATTGCGTGAACGCTATACCACACCATCTGACTTGCCTCGTGGGTACACAAAGTAGAGCCATAGTTCTGAAGAAAGAGAGATAATTGATGACCGACTTATATGCTGTTTTTGGTAACCCTATTGTGCAAAGCAAATCACCCTATATTCATGGTGAGTTTGCTAAGCAAACATCACAAGATATAAGTTATCAAGCAATAGAATCTCCGGTTGATCAATTTGAGTCCACTTTGCGCACCTTTATTACACAAGGTGCAAAAGGTGCTAATGTCACCGCGCCTTTCAAAGAGCAAGCTTATGCATTGTGTGATGAACTCAGTGAATTAGCTAAACTCGCTGGCGCGGTGAATACACTTTCTTTCACTTCCAAAGGAAAAATCATTGGCGATAATACCGATGGTGTTGGTTTGGTGAATGATCTACAAATGCAGTTTGGTGCCTTAGACAGTAAACGCATATTGCTGGTTGGTGCTGGTGGTGCTGCAAGAGGGTGTATCTTGCCTTTACTACAAAGTCATATTGGCAAGCTGGTGATATGCAACCGAACCTATAACAAGGCTCAACAATTAGCGACACTATTTCACGACTATGGCCATGTCTGTGCAGAAGACATCAATACACTAAATGATGAATTTGATATCGTTATTAACTCAACATCAGCTGGTTTGTCTGGAGAATTAGCCCCCCTGCCTGAAGCTATTATTGGGCCAAATACCATGTGTTATGACATGAGCTATGGAAAAAACATAACCATATTTAATCAGTGGGCTCAATCTGTTGGCGCAAAACACACAGTTAATGGATTAGGGATGCTTGTTGGTCAGGCGGCAAAAAGCTTCAGTATCTGGCGTGGAGTCATGCCAGATCCCCAAATGATCATGAGCACTATTCGTCAGCAGATGAGTTAACGGTCTGACAGGGCCTTTTTATTTTATATTATGGAAGCGATGGATAACCTATGAATCAGAGTCTTATATTTGGTGATGATGTTACAGTTGGCGAAAATACGGTTATCTTTACAGCCCAGCAACAAGGGCAAAATATTAACTGTAAGATAAGTTTTGTCGCTTTAGGTGAATTATCTTTATTGCAAGTAAACATCCATAATGCCGCAATGGCATTCGAACAGGTAAGATTTGATATAGAAGAGTTAACTGAGCACGCAATAAAAGATGAATTATTTGAGGATGATGGTTCTATATTATTGTAACGATTTCAATATTTTTAATAACACGAGGAAACGTCCGTTTCCCCGTATTGAAAATTAATCCTTCATATATCTGTAAGACATGTCAGAAACTTAATAGCTTGCTTCTTGTTGAACCTCAACCAAGTATTCATTCTTTAGGCGCACATAGTTATCAGATGATTGAGGTAAGAAGGCTTTTTCTGCATCGGTTAATTCTCTGGCTTGTTTGCAAGGACTGCCAACATATAGATAGCCACTTTTAAGTACCTTATTTGGTGGCACCAAAGCACCAGCACCTACAATGACATCATCTTCAATAATGGCACCATCTAATAAAATGGCGCCCATACCAATAAGGACACGATTACCCACCTGACAACCATGCAACATAGCTTTGTGACCAATCGTGACATCATCGCCAATAATCAATGGATGACCATCAGGGTTTGAGGGTGATTTTCGAGTAACATGCAAAACACAGCCATCTTGTACATTACTGCGCTTACCGATCCGAATGAGATTCACATCACCTCTAGCTGCGACAAGTGGCCAAATGCTGGCATCATGGTCTAAATTAATGTCTCCAACCAAAATAGCACTACTATCTACATATACACTATCAGCTAATTCAGGGTGTTTACCTTGGTAAGATCGTAAGTTAGAAGTCATAAATATCCTTAGAAATGGCGTTTTTTGACAGTATAATGCTTAAAAACTGGCTGGTCAGGTTAATTTGTCAACAAACAAGCTGTAAATTACAAAAAACTTTAAAAAAGGGGTTGCGCAAAAATCTTAGCTCCCTATAATGCGCATCCACTGACACGGCACAGCGCGAAAGCAAAGCGC
>NZ_JAPDMX010000023.1 GCF_025971955.1 Shewanella subflava | reverse complement strand
CTCTGTTGCAGGCCTTTATACATCAACCAGTAGATCGGTCAACCGATCTAAAAAGTGCTTATCTGATCGGCATTAGCCATTGGCTCCTTTTTTATTGGGGTAACATTTAGCATAAAATACTTAGACCAATCACCATAAATCAGTGATCAAAAATAGCGTAGAAAATCGCTTGAGAACAAGGCTGATTATTTCGATAAGTAGTTATTCTACAATCAAAAAATCTAACGCTGTTATCGAGTGTTTTACAAGCTAGGGTGATCAGTTATTTATTACGATTGGTATTAAAGTCACTAAACACAAATTCGCCCCAGTACGCGCTCTAGTTTATCCGAGGTTTTGCTTTGTGCATTCGCACCTTGTGTTGCGACCTTCAACCCATGGGACACATCTTGGCTTAAACGGGAGATTTCATTCGCTCTTTGGTTAATGCTTTCGGTAGAAGATTGTTGCCCTTGAATGCTGTGAGTCATATTACTCGCCACATTGTCGAGTAATCTATAGGCTTCTTCAATATCTTTAAATGCTTTGGTTACACGCTGGCATTGTTCAACACTTTGTTGACTAATGCGCTGGCTTTCGCCAATCCCTGTGACGGCATTTTTAGCTTTATGTTGCAATTGTTCAACAATGGTTTGGATCTCTACTGTTGATTCTTGGGTACGATGCGCCAGAGCCCTAACTTCATCGGCGACCACGGCAAAACCTCTTCCCTGCTCTCCCGCTCTTGCCGCTTCTATCGCAGCGTTTAGGGCAAGTAAATTAGTTTGCTCGGCAATACTTTTTATCACCTCTAAAACATGACCAATTTTTAGGCTGTCATTGTTAAGTAGGCTTAAATCATCAACCATGCTCTCAATGCCGTTAGCAAAATCTGTCATGGCGGCTTGATTATCGATAGCGTCTTTATTGCCAATTTGCAGTAGTTGATGCACTTCTGCTGAGGTGGATTTTAAGTCATCGGCATTACTGGATAACTCATTTGCTGTATGAGCAATTTCTTGCAGAGATAAGGTTATTTGCGCATTTTCTTGGACACTTTTATCAACTGAATTTTCAGCATGATGCATTTGTTCCGTTAATACCTTGGCTTCTTGTTTGAAGGTTTTTGCATCGAGACGGATTTCGTCAAGCACCACTTTTAGCCCTTCAATAAACTGACTTAAATCGTTGGTAATAGTGGCAAGTTCATCGGTTTGATGATCTTTGAGCGGCGCTTCTGGGGCTTTTTCAGTATTCACAACTAATTGCAAATATTGATGTAACCTCGCCAGACGAGACTGTAAATAATGTTGGATACTCCACAACCCCACCAGCCACTGGGTAACCACTAAGCCAATCAATAATCCAATCACCGTGGTTTTACTGACATTGCTATCCAACATACTCACCAACAGTATAAATGGCACAACAATGGTTATAATGGGGGCTAACAATTTACGGTGAATCGATTTTTCAAAAGAGGTCTGCATAATAATTTTCCGATCATATTGTTATTATTGTGTAAGTCGAAACAGTTGGTAAATAACATTTTACAAATCAGTTACATTGTATCGGTAAATTAGCGGTAATTTAAAGCAATAAAAATCGATTCAAAAAAATACCACCTTACTCAGGTGATATTATGGGAATGTGAATGAGACAGGATTGGTACTAACCAAAAAATAAGCGCCATAACCAAGATGAATCAAGGTCATCTTTACAACCATGATATTGTTGAGCATAACGCTTAGCTCGGCTATCGACTTTTTGCGCCACAGGCACTAACCACTTTTTGGCTTTGTATGAGCCGCGCTTATAGCCGCCCCAACCTTCGTGATAGTTCAGATACTGATTCTTCGCATCCCATTTAGACACGCCATTTACTTTATTGGTTTTATAAATAAACCAGCCCATAAAATCCATTGCATCATCAAAATCGCTGCGACTAGACCAAGAATTACCCGTTTCTCTGACATAATCATCCCATGTTTGTGTTTTTGCCTGAGCATAACCATAGGCATCGCTTGCCCGACCGATAGGAATAAATCCCAAAAAATATTCCATTGGCGGCGCAGCATTATGCTTAAACGAACTTTCTTGGTACATCATGGCTAAGGGAACATGAACAGGCACCCCCCATTTTTCTCGGGTGTTCACTGCAGCTTTATACCATGAGCGATTTTCTTTGAAGATGGAACAAAGGTTTTCGGGTTCAGCGGGTGGAGGCGTTGCACAACCGGACAATACAATGGCACAGCATAAACTCATAATGTATATAAGCGGTTTCATAACACCTCAATAGTCAATAAAAACAAAAAGTCAGTGTCACATCAATAAGTGCATAATGCAATTTACGGCAGAGGATCTATTTCACATTGATGTGATTCTTGTTGAAAAACCACCGGTGCCCAAAAGTCACTGTTACGCCCAACGTAGATTTTATCGGTAAACATTTGCGCACCTATATGGTAACGCTGATCGGCTTCAACATTGATGGTCAGTATTTTAGTGCCCCGGGCAGACAGTGACACTTTCAATTCTGGTGAATTGATTAACTCAACCACAGTGAATTGATGTTCGCCGACCGGTAAAACATAATTTGGTCTAGAAATAACCGGCACACCGTCGAGGTGGGTGACTATGGTTCGGTAAAGGTATTGCCCAGTATCAGGCTTAAGATAAGCCGATACTGTGCCACATTGATTGGCATTATCCGATGAGGCACAACCTGATATTAAGCCAATAATCGCAATGATGGTGAAGACCACTTTTACTGACCAAGGATTATTCGAGGTTGTGTCATTCATTCAACTAACTGCCATTAATTAGGCTTTACAGCCACTGTACAATTCAGGAGAAGCCACTTCTTTAAAGTATTCTTGTAAAAATACATCAAAGTTTGGCATCGATTCCATTTCAATTTGATGTTGCTTGTTAAGTGATAACTCAGCTTCATCTTTATACTGCTGCTCGGTTTCGGGACTTAAAGGATATGTGGTTAAAAATTCATGATAATTATTGGCAAGTTGACTCACCCATACACCATGGTCCACCCCTTTGGTAATAATTTCATTCAATACTCGGCCAGATAATGTCAGGCTTGGATCATCAATGGCGGCCGCCCAATGGTTTAGCGCATTTTGATAACCATGTTCATGCTCACCATCTAACAATATCGCCAACCTCGATAAGTCTGCAAATATCTGTTTAAGCCATAGCTGTAAACTTATGTCGTTGCCATTTTGTGTTAACATTAATCCCGGTTTGCGCCCTTCAAGTACCACGGCTTTTAAATTAGCCGCAATTTCTTTTTCGCCGAGTTCATCGGTCAGTGCCGATGGTGACAACAAACAGTAAAGTAAAAACAAATCTAAAAAGCGTACTTGAGTCGCATCAATGCCTACTGGACTAAATGGATTAACATCTAAAGCACGCACTTCAATGTATTCAACTCCGGCACGCATCAAAGCTTGTGAAGGTTTTTCTCCAGCCTTAGTCACTCGTTTGGCACGGATTGGTGAGTAAAATTCATTTTCAATCTGCAAAATATTGTTATTTAGCTGGCGGTATTCGCCATCCACTTTTACGCCAATTTTTTCAAACTGCTTGGATGGCATTTTAATCGCAGCTTGAACACCCGCTAAATATTCAGGCAATGAGTTATAACTGATATTAAGCGTATCTTGTTCTTTATTGGTATAACCCAAATCACTCATGCGTAGTGAAGTGGCATAAGGTAAATACAAAGTGCCTTTACCGGTTTTTTCAAACTCAAAGTCAATGGTTTGATCTTTAACAAAGGATGAGCATAAAGCTGGAGATGAACCAAATAAGTAAGGCAACACCCAGACTAAACGGCGATAATTACGGATAAGTCCAAAGTAAGATTCTGAAATAAACTCACAGCGACTTAATGAATCTGAACGCATTTGGGGGTTGTTAGACAATTTACTGTCAAACAAACGCTGCCATAACTCAGCTGACACTGAAAAATTAAAATGCACCCCAGAAATAATTTGCATTAACGCACCATAACGATGGGTTAAGCCTTTTCGATAAAGCGTTTTCATCAGGCCTGTATTGGAGGTGCCATATTGCGCCAGAGGAATATGGTTCACATCGCCAACATAGCAAGGCATGCTAACAGGCCAAAGTTTTTGGCCGTTTAAGTTACGTACTGTATAAGCATGGGTTTGGGTTAATCCTTCCAGCAAAGTATCAATATTGTTATTTACTGGGGTAATAAACTCGAGAAGTGCTTCGCTGTAATCGGTAGTGATCCTTGAATGCGTTAACGCTGAACCCAACACATGAGGATGTAAATCTTGCGCAAGCTGGCCCTTGTCATCAATACGTAAAGCTTCACGTTCGATACCACGTAACATACCAAGTAAGGCTTTACGCCCTTCACTGTCGCCTAGTTGGTCGACGATTTCATTGAAAGATTTCAATATACTATTCTCTACTGATGGACTCGCATGATTAACAGCTAGACCCGATAATACCCGAGATTATTACCAAATTGGCAAAAAAACTGTAAACAAAAACGGCAACAGAGATTCTGCCACCGTTAACACTCACTTCTTGATACTGATATTGGGCTAAATAGGTTTAATTCAACCCAATGATTTAATGAATTAATTTATTACTTGAATTGGATATCCTAATGGGGCCAATTGCGCTTCGATTACATCTTTATCACCCACGACCAATATCACCATAGTATTGATATCCAATAGCGATTTAGCAAGTGAGTTTAATTCAGTGGTCGTAATAGCATTAATTATCTCAGCTTGTTGTTGGGTAAATTGAGGATCTAATTGATAGCGCTGAATTCTGCGAATAAACCCAGCCTTTTGGTACGGGGTTTCAAAATCCAATGCTTGGCCTTGAGTAATAGAGTTACGTAAAAAGGCTAACTCTTGTTCATTCATTCCCGTTTGTTGATAGGTTTGAATTTCTTTAATAAACTCAGCAATTGCTGCACCTGTAACATCCGTTCTCACACTGGCTGAGGCAATAAATTCACCACTATCTTCTTGGCCGCTAAACTGCGTTCTTGCGCCATAGGTATAACCTTTATCTTCGCGTAAATTAAGGTTAATGCGACTATTAAAGGCGCCCCCTAGAGGATAATTCATCAAATTAGCCTTAAAATACTCTCCGGTGGCATCGAAGGACAACGCCCGTTTACCAATATTAATTTCCGACTGGGCAGCATCCGGCTTATCAATAATGTAAATGGTGGCTGGTGCGGCATAAAGCCGTTTATTGATGGGTGATAACTTGGTTGCCTCTCCGCTCCACTGACTGAATCCACTTAACATTGGCATCAGATTATCTTTGTCTAAATCAGACACAACCACCATCTGTGCACTGCCAGCGGTATATTGTTGTTGATAAAAGGCTTTAACGTCATCAAGGGTGAGTGCTGAAAGGGATTCAACCGTACCCAGTTGACTGCTGCCCATAACGGTATTTTTACCGTACAACAGCGCTGAAAAACCATTACTCGCTAAATAGCTCGGATTGGTCATAGCCTGCTGCAAGCTTTGTAATTGTTGCTGTTTTACCCTTTCAAAATCAGCGCTATTAAAGCCTGGGGTAAATAAACGCTCTTCTAAAATAGCTAATGTTGCAGCAAGGTTTTTAGACAAACTCGATACTTGTACATAGGACTGTGAGCTTCCGGCACCAAAACTGATACTAGAACCTAACATCTCAAGCTTATGGGCTAACTCTTCAGTGGTATGTTGGGTACTCGACTCCCCCATCATAGCGGCGGTTAGCTGAGCTAAACCCGCTTTTTCCGCTGGCACCGCACGATGTCCGCCTTCAAGGTAAATCACCAGCTCAGCGGTAGGTGTTTCTTCACTTTCTGTGCCCATTACCTCGATGCCATTATTCAATGATGACGTCCAAAGGCTGGGGACAGTTAACACAGGGGCTTTGCCCACTTGTGGTATTTTTGTACGATCAAAACTTGAAACCACAGGCTTAATATCAGTCAAGCCTGTCACGGCCTGCGCAGCAACAGGCAAAACTGTCGGTGAAAAGTTATCAGCCCTTGCCACAAGCTGTGATTGACCTTCAGGCACCACACTCATCACTACTTTAGGCTTGTCCTTGATGTACTGTTTAAACACCCGCATCACATCATCTTTAGACACACTACGATAGCGTGCTAAGTCTTGGGCAACCATATTAGGATTACCGTAAAAGGTTTGATTAGCCGCTAAAGTAGACACCTTGCCACGCACGCTTTGTAAACCAAAAATAGTGTCGGCTTCAAACTGTACTTTTACTTTTTCAAGATCTTCGTCAGTTACGCCGCGTTGTTCGAACTCAGCAATGGACTCATCAATTTTAGTTTCCAGTAAAGTTAACTGACCACCTGTGGCGGGGTTGGCCAGCGCATATAACGTAAATTGACACGCCAATTCCTGACAAGGGTGTCCAACTGATGCTTGAACCGCATACCCTTCTTTCACAAGGTTTTTATATAACAAAGATGTAGGGCCACCTCCTATGATATTCGCCAGTAAATCAAGAGCAGCTTCATCAGGATGGCCTGCATAAACTGTCGGCATACCCACATATAACAAAGGTAAATGCACTTTGTCTTCCATTGATATATAACGTGTTTTATCTAACGTCACTGGCACTTTTGTAGCAGAGTCAACTTGAGGGCCTGATGGGATCTCGCCAAAGTATTGATTCACCCATACCAAAGTTTGTGACTCATCAAAATCCCCCCCTATGGTTAAGGTGGCGTTATTTGGGCCATACCATCGTTCGAAAAAGTGTTTCACATCATCTAGGGTTGCGCGGTCAAGATCTTCAGGCCAACCAATAACCGGCCATGAATACGGATGGGCCTCGGGATAAAGGGCCTGTGCAAAGCGTTCACCTAAACGGCCATAGGGACGATTATCTATCCGTTGCGCACGTTCGTTTTTAACCGTCTCCCGCTGCACCTCAAACTTTTCAGACGTTAAAGCCGGTAAAAAGAAGCCCATTCTGTCTGATTCTAACCACAACATTTTCTCTAACTGATTGCTCGGTACGGTTTCAAAATAGTTAGTTCTATCTGAGTTTGTTGTGCCGTTTAATGTGCCACCTGCTTCGGTGACTAATTTAAAGTGTTGTTCATCACCCACATGCTGCGAACCTTGAAACATCATGTGCTCAAATAAGTGCGCAAAGCCACTTCGTCCGGCAAGTTCACGTGCCGAGCCGACGTGATAAGTCACATCAACGTGCACTAATGGATCTGAAGTATCTTGATGCAAAATGACCGTCAAGCCGTTGGCGAGGCGATATTTTTTATAGGGGATGCCAATTTCGCTGTCGGTGAGTGAAACCGTTTCAATTAAACTCACACCCGCGGGCAAGCGGGCTTGAGCAGTTGTGACGTCAATAGCATTATCTGTGCTTGATATTGCACACCCTGATATTGCCGCACTGATTGCGACCGCAAGTATCCACTTTTTCAAAACACTCTCCTTGAGTTTATAAACAACCTGAATTCTGCTTACACAGATAAGTTAGGAATTAAACCGTTGCCATAAAAGCCAACACAATCAGACTATAGCGAACCGTTTTGCCCAATAGAATAAGCAATGTTGAAGGCACAACCGGTAATTTAAGCCAGCCTGCAATTAAGCACAAAATATCCCCAATTAGAGGTAACCAGGATAATAATAATGCCCATACACCAAAACGCTCGAACCAACGCAGTGAACGTTGATAATGCTTGTTTTTAAAATCATCAGGCGATTTAGCAAACCGCCCTATTCGACCTAAATAATAACTGGTTAGGGCGCCGAGCGTATTACCCACACTGGCTACGACCAATAAAGCTAACCAAGGTTCACTATTGTGTTGTAATAAACCCAGAAGTAAAACTTCTGATCCCCCCGGTAACAAGGTTGCAGCTAAAAACGCCCCAGAAAACATAACCCACAATTCAGACAAAACGTATCCTTATGATTTGCAATAATTTTTAATTTACACATGCCATTATGAATAAAGTAACCATTTAGTGAATATTTATTATTCTATTAACATTGATACATATAATTATAAGTTATATCAAATTAACGTTGTTTGTCTGTACTTGCCTCTCTAGAATGCCATTAAATTTGCTTCATCTATCGAAATAACGAGTTTGCACAAACAGCTGAAGACGGATAAGTTAACTGCAATTAGCATGTACATCAAAAAAAACTGCTGAGTCACATAATAACAATGAGATCCCCCGATGATTTTAGACACATTTAAACGTATTCCTTTTTGGCAAAAAGTATTAGCAGGCTTCATTTTAGGTACCCTTGTGGGTATGGCATTAGGCAGCTCGGCGGTGGTTTTAAAACCCTTAGGTGATTTATTCATCAGCGCGATAAAAATGCTGGTTGCGCCGCTGGTTTTTTGTGCCATTGTTGTCAGCATCACCTCTTTGGGTGGCCAAACAAATTTAACTCGGTTAAGCATGAAAACCTTAGGTTTATTTATGTTTACCGGCACGATTGCCTCATTTATTGGCCTTACCGTCGGCAGTTTTATTGATATGGGCGGCTCACTGGAGTTAGCGACCACTGAAGTGCGCGAACGCGACATTCCGGGATTTGCTCAAGTTTTACTGAATATGATCCCGGTTAACCCGTTTGCTTCTTTAGCTGAAGGTAATGTATTACAAATTATTGTGTTTGCAGCCTTGGTAGGAATAGCAATCAATACTGTGGGCGAAAAAGCGGAACCACTGAAAAAAGTCATGGAGGCCAGCTCTGAGGTCATGTTCCAATTGACTCGCATGGTACTTAAACTCACGCCTATTGGCGTTTTTGGCTTAATGGCCTGGGTTGTTGGCGAATATGGCTTAAGTACATTGCTTCCACTGGGTAAATTTATCATTGCCATTTATATCGCCGCGTTAATCCATATTATTTTTGTCTATGGCGGTTTAGTTAAATTTGCGGCAGGTTTAAGTCCGGTTAAATTTTTCCGTAAAGCGATGCCCGCACAGCTTGTGGCATTTAGCACATCATCGAGTTTTGGAACCTTACCGGCCACTACGCGTTGTAGCGCATCAATGGGAGTGTCAAAAAATTACAGCGCCTTTGTATTGCCTTTAGGCGCGACGATGAATATGGATGGCTGTGGCGGAATTTATCCTGCAATTGCCGCTATCTTTATTGCGCAAATCTATGGCATCCCTTTAGATATGACTGATTACATGCTTATTGCAGTAACCGCAACCGTGGCCTCTGTGGGCACGGCTGGCGTGCCAGGCAGTGCTATGGTTATGCTAACCGTCACCCTAGGCGTAGTGGGTTTACCCTTAGAAGGTATCGCGTTTATTGCGGCAATCGATCGCATAATCGACATGATCCGCACCGCAACCAATGTGACAGGCGACATGATGACCGCTGTTGTTATCGGTAAAAGCGAAGGTCAACTAGATATTGAGCAGTTCAATTCTGAAGAAACCCACACGGAACAAAAAACAGCTTAACCAGATTAAAAATCATCGTATTGTTTCGCACTTTTTAGTTAAACAATCAATGCCAATATCACCTTAATGATATTGGCATTTTTTTTACCTTTTGTGAGTATGAATTCAGCATACCCAATGACTGACAATCAAACTTGACCTTGAACAGCTAACAGGGCGGATTTACGCATCAATAACGGGTCTTTGGCCGGCAGCTAACATCGCTCAACCGCCCTGTCTTTGACGGTCTTATTACAAATCAATTCAACGCAGTTAGCGCAACAAAGAGTCGCTCAATGGACATTTATCATCCCGTTCTGTGGTTATTAAGAGCATACAAATGAAATATTAAGATCATTAAACTGTCACGCTTGTTCACTAAATTGTCCGCTTTATATTACAGAATTCTATTTAGGACACGAGTTTATGAAGCGACTTACTCAAGGTAAAACAACACTTTTAGTCTCTGCAATCATGACCGCAATGTTATTAACCGCCTGCAATGGTGATGACGGACAAACCGGTGTAGCAGGGACTGATGGCGTAAACGGAGTTGATGGCAGTGCAGGATTGTCAGCATTAGTCACGGTAACCGCCATTAGTGCAGGTCATGCACAGTGTCCCTTTGGTGGCCAACAAATTGAAACCGGATTAGACACCAATAGGAATGGCGTTCTAGAGTCTGATGAAGTTGATAGTTTACAAACTCAATTGATTTGTCACACCGACCTAAATAGCCTCAGTGTTGATTTAGTCGGTCGATATCAATCGGGTGTATATGGGCTTAGCGCAGCTGAGATTGTTGACTATCACCCTAGCAGCCAAAGTGCATTTGTGGTGAATGCACAAAGTGGCAAGGTTGATGTGTTAGATTTATCAACCTTAACTCAGACTCCCGCTGAAGCGGAAGCGGGTTATAGTTTAAATAATATAACCAAAAAAGCTGAATTAAATATCAGCGGTGATACCGGGGTAACGCTACTCGGTGCCGTAAATAGTGTCAGTGTATCGGGTAATTTATTAGCCACGGCAGTTGAGCGTGCTGACCTATTAGGTAATGCGACTCAAGGTAATGGTATTGTTGCCTTTTATCAATTATCAGACAGTGGATTACCCGTCTACTTATCATATGTTGAAGTGGGTGCGTTACCTGACAATGTCACTTTTACCCCAGATGGCACTGTATTGTTAGTGGCTAATGAAGGTGAGCCAAACAGCGCTTATGATGTGGATCCTGAGGGTTCTATAGCACTTATACCCATCACTAATGGTGTGCCAGCAACATCGGCTACTTTAATTGACTTTAAAGATTTTAACCTCGGCGGTGAACGTCATGACGAACTTAACCCATTAATAAAAATCAACGGCCCAGGCGCTAGCGTCGCGCAAGACTTAGAGCCAGAGTACATTGCTGTCTCTGCAGACAGTCAATATGCTTTTGTTAGTTTGCAAGAAAACAATGCTATTGCAGTGATTGATATCAAGGCGGCTAAGGTAAAAAACCTGATTGCATTAGGGCTTAAGGATTTTGGCTTGGATGCAAATAAAATAGACGCGAGTGACAAAGATGATGCGATAAACCTACAAGCTTATGCGGGTGTTTATGGCATGTATCAACCGGATACAATAGCCAGTTATCGCTGGAATAATGCTGATTTTATCGTGACAGCCAACGAAGGTGATGCTCGAGACTATGCTGGTTTTTCAGAAGAAGCTCGTGCTGCAGACCTCAGTTTAGACACTAACCACCTACAATTTGCCAGTGCACAGGATAAAACTCAACTGGGGCGTTTAAAAGTGACCACCAGCATGGGCGATGACAACAATGACGGGTTAATGGATAAAATTGTTGCATATGGTGGCCGTTCGTTTTCAATTTGGACAGCTGACGGTCAACAAGTATTTGACAGCGCAAGTGACTTTGAGCGCATTACCGCTGCGTTATTAGGGATGAACTTTAATAACAACAACGATGAAAACAAAGGTGACAGTCGCAGTGACGATAAAGGACCTGAGCCAGAAGCTCTCGCTATAGGTCAAATTGGCGCTAAGACTTATGCATTTATTGGTTTAGAGCGCCTCTCTGGATTTATGATTTACGACATCAGTAATCCTTTTGCTGTGTCGTTCGTAGATTACATTCATAACCGTAACTTTAATGCTGATTTTGTCATCGATACGGACACTGGCGATGTAACAGGGGATGCTTCAATGGCCGGTGATTTAGGTCCTGAAGGGATGAAATTTATTGCAAGCCAACACAGTCCAACAGGTTTGCCGTTACTTCTGATTGGTAATGAAGTCAGCGGTACCACTGCGGTATATCAATTACGATTGGAGTAAGATTAACTTATCGCCTGATAACAAAACGCCAAACATAATATGCTTGGCGTTTATTTGTTATCAGGCGATAAGATAGTTAATTAAGTTAAGTGAGATAGTTAAGTTTCAACAAGATATAGTGACTGGATGAGTCTTTGGCTAATCCCAGTGACAGTGACAGTCAATAAGTGTTCAAAAATTGCGAGAATTACCTACCTGATAAAAAAGCAGTTTTTTGGTAATGGGTTATTTTACTATCTAATCAATTAACGCCATTATCGAGTATTTTCACAAGCCAGAATGAGCAGATATTTATGAGGATGGGTATAACTTCATCGCTTCTTGTATTTCATCACTGTCAAACCCTTTACGGGACAAATACGCATAAGCTTTGGACTTTTCTTTGTAATCCGATAAGTTGTAACGTTTTTTAGCTAGTTGATCTTTACAGCTTTGATAGAAATCAACCTCATCTATTAACATCAATTGGTAAAGGGCTTCTTCAAAATCTGTCACATCGATCAATCGCTGTTTAAGTTCCTGCAAGATAAGGGTTTTACCTTTGCCTTTTTTAAACAATTTGATGATTTCAGCGGTTAAATCTACTTTATCAGCTTTTATCGCCAGCTTAGTGCGTAGTGTGTCACTTTCAGGATGGTGAGATAACGCATGATCGATTTCTGCGCGTGAAAATCCTTTAGTCGTCATCTGGGTATAGACTTTTTCTTTACTGGTGCCATTAAAGTTTTCGAATCGATTAAGCAGTCTTGAGGTGGCCATTTCAAAGGTATCAAGCTGTTGCTCGTGCATAACTTGCTCTATCGCTTGTTCAATATCAGCTGCTGATAGGCCGCGCCGTAGTAATTTTCGTCTTATGGCTCCGGCGCCTAATTCACTGCTAAAGGCCGACTGACAATATCGTACAGCGAAATCGAAATCCTTTTTTAAATAACCACTTTCTACCAGTCTAGCCAGTACGATATCAATCCACTGTTGATTGTCAGTTTTACGTGCTAACTTGCTGCGGATTTCATTAATGGTGAAGTCCTGCTGACCAAGATACCAATAGGCACTATTAAACACATTTTCAATAGTTTTGGCTTGACGTAATGGGGCACGCTGCATAGAAATAGATCTTCAAATAACAAACATTTTCAAACAGTGTAGCAGTTATGGCTAATGATGATTAAACAAAAAATAAGGCCAGTACATCATGTACTGGCCTTAGTTTAATTATCTCGACACACATTGCTAAATGCAGCTTCAATGTGTGGATAGATGACTTTTAATCCTGTCGAAACAACCATAAATTGATATTTACCTTTAGGTTAATTATCAGGTAGATAGCATAAAAACAACCATAAGTTGATATTACCCAATACAACCATAAATTGATAATTTTGTGAAATTGCTTTTTTTAGTATAATTTTTATCTAAGAAAGTTTCATACAAAACAAGCTATAACGACACAAACACTCAAGATAAAATGCTAATCTGAATAAATAACTCTGAACTCTCATTAGCGACAAGCGGCTTGTGTTTTTTTGTTTTATGAGAATGCGCTTCTGCTAACTGTTTGTTGAACTCCAAGATTTGGCAAATGCAGATGTTCATTGGGAAAGTCAAAAAGCTCTTTAAACTCACTGCACATAAATGGAGCGAACTATTGTATGTTAAAAAGTGATTACCCAAATTTCAGAACACTTTATATGCATTCTGGCTGTATAGATAAAGCATTAGCTAGTATCTGCCAAGTGACAATTCCACAGACTTTATTATTTGCATTCTGCACCACTAAAAAACTTTGCTCGGTTTTATCCAAAATAACTTTTGCATCATTTAAAGTGGTATCTTCAGCTACACATTGAAACTTGTGTTCCATCACCTGATGAACACGCTTGTTAAGTAAATTGCGATCAACCAAACGTTCTGCAGCAGTATTAAGAAAAGGACTGTGCCAGAAAGCCATAATATGTTTGTCTATTACACCAATTGGTAAGCGGCTTTTTTCTGATAACACAATACCTACGTCCATTTTTGCTTTTTTAAATAAGCTTTCAGCATGTTCTAACGTGTAATATTCTTCAAAAAAAACTACAGGCTGCAATGGTAGAGCAGCCAGACATTTTTCAGTTTTAATTTCATCAGTAGATAATATGTCTAAACAGTAATCAACCACTTCGGCATCAAATTCAATATCACGACCCGCTAATAATATCGATGTTAAAGCATCCATTCCTAATGCAGCTCTGTAGGGCCGATGACTAAGAACCGAATCCGCAACATCCGCTACCGCAATAATTTTCGCTTCTAAGATAATCTCATCAGAGGTTAATCCATCAGGGTAACCACTACCATCTAATCGCTCATGATGCTGTCTTATCATTTGCTGAATTGGCCAAGGAAATTCAACTTCGTCAACAATTAACCCACCTTGTACAGGGTGTTGTTTCACTAATGCGAACTCAATTTCGGACAATTTTGATGGTTTAGATAAAATCTGGCTAGGAATAGCTAGTTTACCTATATCATGGATGAGAGCCCCCAATTTGAGACCTATTAAGCAATCTTCATCCAATCCCATTTTTTCGCCAATTTCGCAACTTAATTGAGCAACAGACCTTTGATGTCTTGCTGTATAGGCGTCTTTTAATTCTAAAGCTTCTGACATAGCTCCAACAAGCTGAGCTAAAATATGGCTCATTTTTTCTTGTTGAGCTTTAATAAGTTGCGACTGTTTATCCATCCGCTTTAAGGTTCGAAGCACCTCAACTGTATGCCACATAATAGTGGCATAAACGGTTAAAGATTTGGCGTCAATAACAGTAAAAGGCTTATCTCTGTTTGCCACCCCAATTAACCCGACAAAATTTCCTCTATAAAATATCGGAACACATAAGTGACGCTTAAAAGGAAAATAACCTTGTAACGCCTTCTTACCATCAATCTCAACCATGGGCTCATTTTGAATAACGGCTTTACCTGTTTTAATTACTTCCCCCCAGACACCTTCATTAGCTGAATACGTTTGATTCGGTTTAATTGTCACATGTTTATGTGCATTATTGCTCCACGCTGTAAGCCGTACCTCTCCTTTTTTCCTACCCAAGACATGTACATAACTAATATCGCTTTGAGTCAATATAGCTGCTTGTTGAACGGAAGTTTGGATAACTTCACCAGGTTTAGCACTCAACACCGCCTCTATTTGCTGTAACCACTCATCACTAGACTGTAATGCATGATTGTAATCTGGATGAAGCTCCATCAACCATTTATCATCTAAATTAATGGGGGATAGTAATATTACCCAATGTTGATCACTCTCCTTTATCGGGCAAATTGTTACTTTATATCCTTGACCGAAATCATCAATAAAGTTTAAGTATTGAGAAGAATGACGATTTTCGAGATCAATTTTAGCAACATCTAAACTAGAAAAGCTGCGTGACAAGTGTTGCTTTAAAATGCTCGCTATAGGCTTATTAATTAATTTATAAAGTGACTCGCTCAATTTTATTAAATCAAAGCGTTCATTAATCACCCCCCAGCATAACTCCAACTCTTTGGGGAGTTCGTTTAAATTCAAAAAATTGGGTTGATGACGATTCATAAATTAGCCTTAATGAATTTTAATTTAACCTGAGATCTGGAGACAACTAACTTGTTCTTCATCAGTTGCATCTAGGGAAACTTTTAACGAGTAAAAAATGCCCATCTAGCTTTAGCTGATAGGCAAAAATTAGAAAAACTGAGAGATTCAATTAGCAAGGAGCTAATCCCACCAACGGCATTAAGCTTAGTTTAATATTAAAAAAATGCATCAAATTCATCAAGACATATCTGGATGCACTGGGTGCTTGATTTCAGTATGAGTGAAGATACATGCGATATATATATTGCATCTGTCAATTTCCTAAATTTTAACTACCACAAATAACTACAAATGTAGTGGTTATATTTATATCACCATATGGGATCTCTTGATTACTGAAAGGAATTGTTACTTCAACATCTAAAGGTTCGTTTTTATTAATAACGGTACCACCGGTCGAAAAATCAGTAGAAGTTAAATAACCGTCTACTCTCCCTGCACCAGTCAAGGTATAGGCAATTGTATCACCAGAATCTAAACCCGTCGTAGAAAATAAATTAGTTAAAACAGAATCAAGAGTAGTAACAGCCCCAAGATTAAGTGTTGTTGTCGCATCAAAATTATCATAAGCCGTTAATTGGACACCATCACCAGAAAGAGTGTCATCTAATCCGATCACACCTGAGGCATCATTCATGGTAATTCCACATACGTTTGTGATAGTTGCATCAAACGATCCATCCGCTGTTGCTGAATGAGCAGAGGTAAAACAGATGAAAACTCCAACAAATATGGGGATTAAAGTAACTTTTTTCATTTAAATATCTCCAAAATAATTTATTGTTTAAAGTGAATTTGGCCTAAATTTTTTACACGTTCAAGTTCAGCGCGTAGAGCCTGCATTTCCACTAAGTGTTGTTGCTCCATTTGTTTTAGCTCCAAATTTTTTCTGGCTATTTCTATGTCAAATAATCTATTACAATCGACTCGTTTAGGGGTGCCAAGTTGAATTTGAATACCTGCATATATGCCTTTATCACCTCCATTAGACAGATTCCCACGACTCAAGAGCCAATCTTGTTCATATGAATAATTATTGAAGTCATTATCAGTTCCGTATATACCCATAACAAAACTGGTTGTGCTATTAACTGCTTGTTCACAAGAACTGCCATCTGCAGCACGTACTTTATCTGAACCATTAGGGTTTCGGATATCAAAACGAGGCGTAGCATAAGTATTTGATGTCATGAATAAACACACCAATATAATTAGAATTGTTTTCATCGACGCTCCATTTCTATTACTGAACACACTTTAGTTTTAAAAGGAACGTCTAAATCTAAAACAGTACACATTGTTTTTACTATATGAGTACTTGGTAATACGGTAAAATCAATTAGAAAACTCACATTTTCATGTGCTTTAATTGGCGGAATGGTTCCAATGTATTTTTCATTGGTTTGTTTGTTTGTTTTTCTATCATAGTCATAGGTATAAACTTTGAAACCAGCAGCATAACGGCTATCATTTTCAACGGTAAATGAATAGGTATTGACATCTTTGTAAACGTAATGATGTTTGAATCCGGTCGGACTATGTGAATGCGCAGTAGCATGGGCTGAAAATAACATCAGTAGAGCTAAATAAAAAAATTTCATAACTATTCTCCCTTAAATCAATAAATAAATTTAAATCAGCAAAGGAAAGGTAAACACAGATACTAATATATGATTATGACCACAAAAATAGCCATTTTGCTGTTTATGATGTTGAACACCAACACCTCAAACTAGTCCTTTAGTGCAATATCAACCTAAACTAAAGTTTAGTTGTTATTTTTAACTTACCACTAAAGTCTAGTACCTATTTTTTCAAGCGCAAGGTCAATGAGCTGAGAAGAGTAAATATTTTTAACAATATTCTTGAGGCAAAACCACTTAATAAGTAAGTGATTAATTTAACTAATTCTTGGTGTGTTAATCCTGTATAGATATAACCATTAAATGTAACTAACTGTATTATATTTATTAACCGCACTGATGTTACAGCTTATTTTTTGGCTAGCAGGATTGCACGCAATACAACAAGGTTGAGACCGGCACTTTCAAGCCAATACGAACAATAAATGTCTTATCGACAGTGCGTTTAGGTATGGAGGTCATGCGAAGGCCTGATTACCCTATTTGCCCACAAGAGTTGCTTGCGGCTGGTGCGTTGCTCCTTAAACAGTTACATCAATATAGCTAGGCACTTGGCGATTTATGAGGGGATCCCTCTGAACGTAATCAGCAAACTGCGTCTCAGGGAGGGATCGAACTTTAAATTATTCCCGCCCGAAGCATATACAGTCTTCAGCCATTAGAAAATAACATTTTTTAGACAAGTTAATAATATTGAACTAGCATTAATTAGAAGTAAGTGCTGCAAAAAAGGAACATATAATGGCACCAGATAAAGTCGCATTAAGCAGAAAGCAAATTGGCGGGGAAGTACCGATTGTTGTGTCAGAGATAACCGATTTTTGTCTATATACTGGTCTTTTTGGGACGATAGACTCTGTTAGGATGCAGTCAGTTTGTGACAAATTGACAGATATAGCTGATGATAAACAAACCGATATTGTTATTATCGATTTGTTCAATGTTGAGTCGATTGATTCTGCTGTAGCTGGATACATGCTTAGATTGGGTGGAGTATTAAGATTGGTAGGCGTTACACCTATTTTTTGCGGTATAAAATCTAAGTTGGCAACAACCATGGTGGCCGCAGGGGTGAATATGGATGGCTGTATTGTCACGCATAATTTAAAGTCGGCACTGAAGCTTTCTATGGAAATGAAAGGTTACTCAATGGAAAAAAAGTAATTTATAATATTTGCTCAGGCATGGTCAAGTAATTACCTAATCGTTGGTTTATAATTCCATAAATACCATTTATAAACATGGGGTTAATATGTTGCCTGAATATGTATATATAGATACCGAAAGCGATATTATGATTTTAATCAACTTGGTTAGACATATCTCACTAGAGTTAGGATTATCGCCATTTGAGTCTAGCCTCATTGCCTCAGCATGCTCCGAAATTGCGACTAATGTGATTCGCTATGCAACTAGTGGTGTTGCTGAAGTTAAATTGACCGATAATCGCATGGGTATTGAGATTAATATTCAAGATCATGGTAGCGGAATTCCTAATCTTGAACTTGCAATGACCGATGGTTATAGCACTTTCCCTACAAAAAGTTTGGGGCTAGGATTAGGTGCGGCTAAACGGTCTTGCGATGAAATGATAATTGATACAGGACCTAAAAGCACTAGCATAACCCTTAAAAAATATCTTCCGGTTTGCCAAAATGATATTGATATTGGAGTGGTTAGTTTTCCTGCTGAAGGTGAAAGTTCAAATGGTGATGGATATTTAATAGCTAAATATGGAGGGGATAAAGTATTTGTTGCCGTGTTAGATGCCGCAGGAAAAGGAAGCAAGGCAGCTAAAAGCACTAAAATACTACTCACTTTCCTTGGGCACAATTATAAATTGCCTTTTGAACAACTCATTGAAATTGGACATGATTTTTTGCTAAAAAACAATGAGTCGCGTGGCATTGAACTAGCTTTAGTACGTATTACATCACAAAAAATAGAAACGCTATTGCTCGGTAACGTATCTGCATCAGTTAATTGCTCCAATCACTCCATACCTATACAAAATGGCAGCCTTGGTTTATCCGTACCAGAAAAAATCTATGTGAATAATTTCGAACGTCCAAAAAACTTTTCAATGTTCATGCATACAGATGGCATCATTAAAGTAGATAGCCAACAGATATTTGAACGAATGAGTAGTGCACAATCGACCGCTGAGTATATTTTTAATAACCATGCGTTAGTTGATGATGATGCCACCATTGTGATGATAAATTGTCAATGAATACCTTCGATGAAAGTGTGCATTTAAGAAAATACCTAATTGGTATTATAGGTAATGCTCCCTTTGGCATCATTACCCTATCAGTAGACGGTGAAATAGGGATGATTAATGCAGAAGCTGTGACTTTACTCGGGTTTAACAATACAGCACCGTCAAAACTTATCGACCTTAACTATGCTGACGCGTTTATACACATTTCTGAATTGGCCGATGGATACCATAAGTTTATCCAATCAAATAAGAGCGCTGGCAAAGATATCACCTACATAAAAACTGAAAAACATGTGCTGAATATTAAAATAAGAACCATGTTTAATGGTTGGCTTATTATTATTGAAAACATTACCAAGCAATATCACCTTGAAGATCAATTAAGACGCCAGGCTAGTTACGATTACTTGACATCACTTTCAAACAGACAAGCATTTGAATCGCGTCTCGAACACCTTATCAAAAAATCAATAAGTAATAAAATTAAGAGTGTTGTTGTATTTATCGATTTGGATAGATTCAAAATAATTAATGATACTGCAGGCCATACTGCAGGAGATGAGCTGCTAAAACGTATTGCACAAATATTAAAAGACAAAATTAGAGGCCGGGATTTGGTCGCAAGGATAGGAGGCGATGAGTTTGCTATTTTATTAGAAAATTGCCCATTAAAGAATGCTGAGTTACTTGTTGAAAATATTCGTAGCACAATTAACGAGCTGATTTTCATCAATGATGATAAGCCTTACGAAGTTGGAATATCTGCAGGTATTTCTGTGATTGATGGCAAGATTGATAAATTTAAAGAAATAGTGATAGCTGCTGAAAATGCTTGTCAATTAGCAAAAAATGAAGGGCGTAATCGTATTCATGTTTGCAATGCTTCAAAGGCTGAATATCAAGTTCGCATCGATCAAATACAGTGGTTGCCGAAAATCAAAAGTGCTATTTCGAACAATGAATTCGTATTATATGGGCAAAAGATTCAGCCAACTAACAGTTCAACATCTGAAGAACATTTTGAATTGCTGATCAGGCTTAAAAATGCAGATGGCACCATTACACTTCCAGATGCGTTTATCCCTCCGGCTGAACGCTATGATTTAATGCCCTTGATTGACCGCTGGGTATTAGAAACGGCCTTCAAGCTAGCTCACCCAAAAACAAGTTATTCTATCAATCTATCGGGTCAATCTCTGATGGATGACTCTTTGGCTGATTTTGTCGAAATGCTTAGGAAAAAACATAAAATAAAAGCGAGCAATATCACGTTTGAAATTACTGAAACCGCTGCTATTCATAATTTTGACGTATGTATGAAATTGTTACGTAGACTAAAAAAAGTCGGTTTTAAATTCTCTCTAGATGATTTTGGCTCAGGTTTATCTTCCTTTACTTATCTAAAAAATATGCCTATTAATTATCTAAAAATTGATGGTTCTTTTGTTAAAGGAATCGCAAACGATGAAGTATCCTATGCAATGGTTAAAAGTATGAATGAAGTAGGCCACTTAATGGGGTTAAAGACCATTGCAGAGTTTGTTGAAAATAAACAAATTTTAGAAAAATTAATAGAGATAGGGGTAGATTATGCCCAAGGTTATTATCTGCATAAACCTGAAGATATGTTAATGGCATCGCCAAGCCAGCGTCAAGGAGACACCTAGCTAAAAGGTTACATACCATAGGCATTATGTTCACAGATTCATGCCGGTTTTATGTATTAACGACTCTACATTTTGAGAACCAAAATCACTTAGCATAGAAAGAATGGCTTGTTGATAGTAAGTTAAATCATCTCGTGATGCATAACGATGAAGAAGCTTAAGATTCTTAAGAAGTTGAGCATCTCTGATTTCTGACTCCTTCAGTAGCACTAACGGAATCCCAAGTTGTTCAGCAGCATACTTTTTTGCTTGAAATTCGCGTTGAAATCGTTTGGAGTCGACAATTTCACTAAATTTAGACAATGAATCATTTAATCTATCTCATGAAATTGCCCAAGGTTCTAGTAGCAACGCCCTGTCTGATACTTACGAGAAGATGATTAATATTGTCGGTAAGTTCAAGGATGAAGCTATTGATTTAGGCTTAATTTAGATAAAAAGTGCAATAGATTAGAAGGGCTACTATGCTGAAAGTATCAATATACACAATCAACCTTAAGATGCGTGTTCAGTGAGAATTAATTGGTTATAAACGTTCGCCTCGCTAGCAAAAGGACTGAAGGTTCATTCATGTTTTTGCAAAGACCAAAGCCATTTAACGATGAAACCCTTGAAAGCTTTTTTATACGCGTAGCCAACAAAAATGGATACCGTGACATTCACCGGTTTCTGTTGGCTACAAAAAAGTTTTTACAAGAAATAAACCACCGTATGTTTAGCACTTTTCCCACAGATATCACCTTAATCAATCCTTGTTCGTCAAAAAATCATTCCACTGCTCGTACCCATAGCCTTTTGAAATTAAGTCAGCTGACTTTTAATGAACCATCAGAGCTTTTAGGTTTAGCGATAAATCGCTCATCTATAAAATTTTCGCCCGACTCTTCAGCACTAATCAGAGGCTCTGAAGTTTTCCCCAGATATATTTTACGTACAAAGCAAATACCATGCTGCCCTCTATGCTTGTCTGAGCATGGATACGCAAATTACTTATGGCATTTGTCAGGTTACGACTATTGCCATAAACACAAAATTAAGCTTATACATGAATGCCCTTGCGGAACGATTTATGATTATAGAAAAGCAGGATTATCTGGCATTTGTATAGACTGTGGTAAACCATTAGCTTTGGATAAAAGTAAAGGAGATGAAGACAAAATTGCTATTGCATCCTGGTTAGCTGGAAACGATGTTCCGCCTCTACCGAGTGTACCTGCTAGTCATCGTTGGGGAATATTGTACTGGTGGCAAAATATTACAGAGGCCAATGATGTCAAAAGCTTATTACTATTTTGGCATCATTGGCCTCAATCATTTGACGCAATTATCGATGAACGCATTCAATTTAATCTTGATTACGCTGTTGTTGAAAGGAATCAATTGAGACTAAAAGATCTACTAGGTTCTTTGTTTTATAGCTCAATCAATCTCCCTAGTAGGGATTTAAAGTCAAACTTCATTTTAAAACAGCTTTTTGATTATCTTGAAAAACATCTCTGGGAAGACTTGGGGTTATTGGCTGAACTAAGAATCAATGCATTAGATGCTTGCTTGCTGCTCAATTGTTCAATCGATCAAATTGCATCAATGGTTCAGCAAAAACTGCTCACACCAAACTGTCGAATCAACAATAAAGTACCCTTAAATGTAAGTAGTTACATTTTTAATCTAGGCGATGTTTATTGTCTCTGGTTGTCTGAATTTCAAACACCTGAGTGTAATAGATCTCATTATATCTCGAGGTGGTAATGACTACACTAAAAGAAATTATTGAAAGTAATACAGATGATCTTTCCAAGACACTAAGAAAGGCTTTTCGCCCTCTATCATCTGCTATAGACATTTCAGCAGATCCACAAACAGCATTAACAATTCTTATCAATCTAACTGACAAAGTTAATCTACATAAAAATTTGCTTAACCCCGATACATGCAAAGCTAAATTAAGAGATGAGAAATGGTGGTCAGATTGTCTTGAGACAGCATCAAATCGCCAAAGCCATAATGTCAAGTTTCCTGATATTCGCACCACTGGAGTAATAAGGGCTATCCCTATCGGTGAACTACCTCCTTTTGCCCTCTCATCTAGTAATCTCCCACAAATTGATTGGAGTTATTCTAAAAATTCTAACAATGTAAACCGTGCAGTATTCTTAACTAGCGAATTTATATGGAATGGCCAACAAACCTGCTTGGCACTCATACTTAAAGACGTTAATCACCCTCTTTGGGCAAACTTGAAAAAATTAGGATGCACTAAAAAGAGACAAACACAAACAGCAAACTACTTATCTAAAATACCAAATCAAGTAATTGAAGTTGAATTGAAGTTTAACTATTTAAAACAAATCGTCTTTCCTGACGACACTAATTCATATGTAACGTTATCTCCAGTAGCATCCCAATCACTTCAAAGCCATGTATATCAAGCTCTTGAATCTCAATACCGGCTAACAGCTAAAACTTGGTTTGATAGAGCTACCAATATGGGATGTATAGCGATGACGTGCGGTGGAGCTTTTAAAATGATAAAAAGCCTCCCAAAGATTGATAAGAGTCGCCCCCATTACGTAAAAGCGGCTCCCTATTGGTTAACTAAGTCAGTATTTAAATCTCTTAGCCTGTATGTCGAAAGTAAGCAATGGCTTCTGACTAAAAAGGATTTCAAGCAACAACTAAATATTGTTATTGATGATATTAAATCCGCATTAGGCATTTGGTTGGACCAAGTAAATTCAGATAAAAAATCTGCATCTCAGTTAGCTGAAGAACTCAACTTTGAACTGGCGTCGTCTCCATTTTCTGCAAATCTTGCATATGACGATAAGTTGACGAAACTGTTTATGCATATTTTTAATCAACTCATGATTGATAGTACACTAAGGCATTTAACATTCGACAACTCATCAAATGGTCAATATTTACTATTACCATGTCTGAATGTCAGGGCGGCATCAGCATTAAATACCCCCTATAGCATAGGGATGCCCTCTATGATGGCTTTTTTTGGGTTTATTCATGCTTTTGAGCGCAAGTTATCAGAATTTAACTCAGAATATAAAGTTGATAGTTTTGCTATCTGTATCCACTCAATTAGTTTACACAAACGCGGCCTTAGTAAAGAATCAATTCTCAAAAATAATGTAAACATTTCTCCCCCTGCAATACAGGACGAATGGCAATGTGATTTAGAAGTGAGTGTTTTGATCAAGTGCAAGACTTATCTAAATATACCTAGCACGACACTTTTTAAAATTATGCCTAAAACACTGGCTAGAGGCTCAGTGAAAATCCCGAACAATAAAATTGAAACCATAAAAACATACTCGTCTGCAAAATCTGCCATTGACGCCATAGAACAAACCAAAGGTAACTGGCTCTTACTTCACGATAAGAAAAAGCTAGAAAATATTAACGACATATTTGAAGAACTAAAAAAAGATAAAAGGTTGTTCCTAAATACAATCGGATATCACCTACTTGAATCCCCCAAAGAAAAGCAACTATCTTTGAAGGGCTACAAACATGCATTTTCCGAAAACATCTTAGCATTACTCAAAGTCGTATCACTTAGTGATAAATCCAATTTAGATAATATTTTTTGGCAATACAAATATGAGCAATCCGGCCCAAGTCTACTAACAAGGAGTAAATATGCAACTGCCTATACACCTAGCGTATCAAGCATCAATTGACCCATCTGATGTTATATTTTTAGTAGTTTGGCCGGATGGCAGTAAATCACCATTAAAGATTCATAGCCGAAAGATAAATGGCATGAAGGAAGGGATTCGTTCTGCTTATAAAGAAAATGGCGATATTGATACCACAATAAAAGCTGAACAACTCGCTGAAGGTAACATCCATGAAATTGATTTCTGCAACGTACCTTATGGAGCAAAAGCACTTGAATGCTGCTTTTCTGTATCTTTTCTTCCAAAGTTACTTGAGCCATTAAAGTGCTCAGATAATCTGGTGAAGCAGCAACTCTCTAAATTGTTCTTTCTATACCATAAGAAAATCGGCTTAAAAGAGCTCGTGAATCGTTACTTGATCAATATTTGTAATGCGAGTTGGTTATGGGAGAACCCTTCAAGAGCTTATTCAACTACCATCGAAATCTCACCCTGGCCTTGGGAGGATACCACGTTAGTTTTTGAAGAACTGAGAAAAAATTACCCTGACCCCAGCAATTATAGAGACAATATGCTCTGGAATGAGCTAGTACAACTGGTTATCAATACACTGACGACATCAAACGAACTTTGCGTTTTAGAAGTTAAAGCCACCATGCAATTTCCAACATGCGCCCCTATTCGTCCTAGCCAAGTTTTTAAAGAGTCAACAAAGGGTGAAAAGAATCGCCAATATCAATCCACTGAAATTGATAATCAGATTTCTCCAATTTTTGGCTGTTTCAAAACAGGTGCTGCTATTGCAATGATCGATAATTGGTACCCGAATGCGGAAAAAATGATCAGGGTGGGCCATTATGGTGTCGATAAGCAAAATACAGTATGTTATCGCGCGCCAGAAACAGGTAAAGACTTCTTCTCATTACTCAAACGATCGGATGAATTTATAGAAATGCTAAATAGTGAAGAAGACCTAACAGATGAGATCATCAACGATTTACATTTTGTTATTGCAAATTTGATCAAAGGTGGACTTTTTCAGCAAAAAGGAAGTTAATTATGCAATGGTATTTTAAAACCGTTACTTTTTTACCTGAGAAAAGAAATAACGAGTTATTAGTTGCACGCTGCCTCAAAATTTTGCATGGATTTAATTATCGGCATAATACAAGAAAAATTGGTGTATCTTTTCCTTGTTGGGAAGAGCAAACCATTGGTAGAAAAATATCTTTTGTTAGCACCTCAAAAGAAATTCTTACCCAACTGCTTACTCAGCAGTATTTTTTACAGATGCAAGAAATGAATTATTTCAGTATTTCTGAGCTTCAAACTGTGCCTCATAACTGTCATTATGCTTCGTTTAAACGCTCTTGCTATGTTGACAAATTTACACCTTCCGCAACGGCAAAAAGATTGAGAAGACTTGAAAGAAGGGCTCTGTCCCGAGGTGAACATTTTGATCCTAAGAAATACGATTCAAACACAAGTGTTTCGATTGCTCACTACCATGTAATTCAAAAGCACAGCCAAAGTAATGACAATGAATTCCGAATCAATATTCAGATGTATCAACGTGACAAAATAGAAGGCTCTGGGGTCTTCAGTAGTTATGGTCTTGCGAATTTTGATAACTCGTATCAAAGCGTTCCTTTCGTTTAACTTAACCTTTATTTTTTATACCATCTTAACCCATTGAAATTTATTGAAAAGGCAAGTATTTATGAACAAAGGGTTGTAAAACCTATTTCAACAAACTAAGCTAAAAATCAAGCGTTTAAGTAGTGTCCGTTATAGTGCTCGGCCGCATAGGCCGCTAATAATTGTGCTTGAGGTCTTAGCAAAGACAGATACCGGTGCTCGGCCGCATAGGCCGCTAATAATGAATTCAAAAGTAATTTTGATGGGATCTCAATGTGCTCGGCCGCATAGGCCGCTAATAATTTATACGAAAAGCTTTTCAACGAGCATTGTGCGTGCTCGGCCGCATAGGCCGCTAATAATATGGGACCCAACGTCGCTGGTGTTCTAGGTTGGAATACGGCCGAATAGGCCGATAGTAGCTACTGATACCATTGATCACAGTAAATAAGTGGCCAGAAATAGCGTAGGAAAATGCGTGATAACAAGGCAGATTTTTTTGATAAGTAGTTATTCTACAATCAAAAAATATAACGCAGTTATCAGGTATTTTCACAACCTAGAATGATCAGTTGTTTATTACGATTTGTATAACAAGGAAAAAGCATTAAAAGACCTTGAGTATTTAGAGTTCTTCATCAACCAGAATAGCTTAAGTATTAGATAGTTAAGTCAGAATGGACTTTGGCTTTTCTATTTCGGTTATTCCTAAAATAATCTTCCCAACCAATAGTGTTAGAGGGGTCAGCTAGCATATCTTTCGTAACTGATGTTTTAAATGGATTTTTCCAAGTCGATGACTTATCTCCTGAAGATAGCTCTGAAGCATAAAGAAAATCAACTTCTGTGAGGCAATCTTCATTATTCTCAATAGCATGAACTGAAGCATGATAAATCAGATTTCTCAATGAACGCATATTCCCTTGAGAAAACGCATAAAGCTTTTTCTGCATTAATGCAGTGTCCAAGCCTGAGCGTTTATTAAATGGTAACGCTTCATCAAGCCTTTTAAGAAAACCTTCAAAAATAGCCTTTTCATTTAGATAACTAAAAGGTCTTAGATGAAACTGAATTGGAAATCTCCCATTGAGTTGAGTATTTGCATCTAAAACCACTTTAGAATATGGCATTCCAAACAAAATAATAGGACATTTAGATTTATTGATGAGCATCTTCAACCAATCACCTACCCGAGCTAATATCTTGTTAGATGTTTTTTCCACCAAATGTTGGAATTCGTCGATGATTATGAGCTCAACTTTTAAGTCTTTAACCAGCTGTATTATTCTATGGGTCAATAATGCGATATCGGTTTCATATAAAGCTAAAGGGTCATTAATTGCAAGCAGCATTTCTCTGGCAGCGTCAACAGGTTTAGCGTTTTCTGGAAGCTCTATATACCAAACAGGAAGTACGTCACCAGTTGGCGTAGAATCACCTGGATTATTTTTTAAATACTTTTTTATTATTGATGTTTTTCCAACACCAGATGCCCCGTAGACCATCATGCATGATGGCTCAGAATCGCGATCAGAGTATTCTCGACAACGCTCTATAAGCTCTAAAATTTGTGTAACAATAGGCGTAGAAATGAAAGCTTTTCTCGCTTTTTGAGCACGAATATAATCATCATGTTCCATAACTTATCCCCAGCTAAACATAATCAACATCCCAGTCTGAGCTATCAATATTATCCGTATTGTTGATGCCTCGATCCTTATTGGGTGGAGCTACTTCAGCTTTTTGTACCGATTTGGCTCGAGCCGAATTCTCTTGGTAGCGAGCTCCACGTCGTTTACTTCTGAGGGCTGTTTTCTTTTTAAGGATGGAATCATCGACAATTTTATCTATCGTTAATTCGGCATCAATTTCATCATTTATATTATATTCAAATCGATTAAGTTTCGCTTTAATTTCAAGGTTTTTCTTATGTTGCCAATAAGATACCTTACAAGCATATTCGTACTCTATAGCAGGTACTTCAAAATATTCTTCATTATCTTCATCTTGAACCCAAATAACCCCCATATTTTCAGGGTTATATTTCAAGTTCACTTTATGGTCGCCTTTTTTACCTCGATACTCAGCAAGTCTCTCACTGCTGTATGTGAGTCCTGTGCAAACAGTGATACCCTCTTTTCGGAGTGTTTTTATATCTAACTTAGCAAATCTAAAATCAAGCTCCTGTGGCGTACCTTTAAATTCGTTCGGTTCCCACATTTTGCAGCCTCGTCTCCAAGCTACATTCGGACAGTTTGTTCCTCGTGTGTTCGACTTTTTATGATAAATATCAATTAACCAAATCAAATAAATTCTTGTTATATCCGTAATTGTTAACGATGCTTCACTAACTGAATCATAACCTTCGCGTTTCAAGTAACTACTAAAAGCTTTCCCTGGAAGGTCATCAAGTAAGGATGTATTACTAGTACCAAATTGACGTTCAACAGAAGCTTTGTTATCAGGGGTTTCAACTTTATTTTGATGAATGTTAATAAGTAAACTTTCACAAGCCTTTGCAAACCCATCTGAGAGAAACTCTTTTCCGTTATCTGTTACCACCAAGTCTGGAATACCGTAACAAAGCCATTCATTTTTTACCTCAGGAAATCGAGAAAGTAACTCGTCTTTTGGTAAAATGGTATTTTTCAATGCTAATGCAACAGATACGTAACTTGGTGGTTCAAAACCCAAATAAAATCCCACCACAGCTTTACTATAACAATCAACTAGTTGAGTTAAATATGGACGTCCAATAGGAGCTCCACTAACATCATGAACAGCAAAAAGATCAAGCACAGTGTGATCTATTTCAACTCGCTCCATTACATAAGAAGTTAAAATTTTCTTGCCCATTCGACGAAACTCACGTTTCGCCACTCGCTCTCCCTTCAGCGCAACAAGCTTTTCAAAAGGAGTAATCTTATGAACACGCTTACGGATCGATTCATAGTTGGGATATTTTAAACTTGTTTCGTGAGATAAGTTATATACTCGGATTTTTTTCCTGACTCTACGCAATGCAGCAACAATGTTGATCTGTTTCGCTGAAATAACAGCGTCAATAGCTTGATCCATAAACTCTGAAACAATCGCTGGTACTTTAATATCTCGATTGCCCCGCTTCTTAATATTTGGTGCTAAAGAAACTGAATCATAATTTGATTTTTTGAATATAAGCCACCAACGATAAATCGTGATTGCACTTGGAATTTTTCTGTCACATTCCCTTTGCAATTCAACTCTAAGTGGCTCAATTGATTTGGCAGTAATATTTTCACATCTTCGATGTACCAACATTAATAGCTTTAATCTAAATCTTGCTTCATCTGAAATCTCATCACTAAACGCCGTAAAATCTTTGTAAGTTCTACCACCGATTTCTTCGTTTATTTCTTGAGATAAATCAAAGGCATCATCTTTTGAGCACGATTCTGAGTTTTTAGGATTGAACCGAGCTATAGATGTTTTAGGCATAATTTAATACAGTCTGATTGGTTAATGGCATCGCCAAGTCAGCGTCAAGGAGACACCTAGCTAAAAGGTCACATACCATAGGCATTATGTTCACACGATTCATGCCGGTTTTATGTATTAACGACTCTACATTTTGAGAACCAAAATCACTTAGAATAGAAAGAATGGCTTGTTGATAGTAAGTTAAATCATCTCGTGATGCATAACGATGAAGAAGCTTAAGATTCTTAAGAAGTTGAGCATCTCTGATTTCTGACTCCTTCAGTAACACCAACGGAATCCCAAGTTGTTCAGCAGCATACTTTTTTGCTTGAAATTCGCGTTGAAATCCTTTGGAGTAAGCAGCTGAATTAGTCTTCACCTCAAAGAGGACAAAATCTCCATCATTAAACTCCGCGAGAAAATCTGGCACATAGCTTCGCTTTTTTTCATCTAAATGATAATTGTATCTAATCGGTTGAGAACAAAACCTTTTGATACTTTTATCAAAGTCAAAATGAAAGCAGGCATCGAACTCAAGTGTAGATTCAACAGAAATCCTTTGTCCCATCTTAGTACTTGCATATCTGTGTATATTTTTCCCACGGGACTTAGTTAAACTTCTGGCAGGTTCATAAAAAGCACTTTCAAGCGCTTCTTTTACATTTTCTGGAGAGAATAAATATGTATCCATTAATATTGCCTCTTTCACCATATGTAGTAAACTTACTCAAGTATGGTCAAAAAAGAGGCAATATCAAGTTATGGTTGGATAAAATATCAATTTATGGTCGTAAATATCATTTTATGGTTGTATCGACAAATCCGCTATTAGCCTAAAACGGCTAATAAGACCCCTGCAGCAACTGCACTGCCTAATACGCCTGCCACATTCGGGCCCATTGCATGCATCAACAAGAAGTTTTGATGATTAGCTTCAAGGCCAACTTTATTCACCACTCGCGCGGCCATTGGCACTGCCGATACACCCGCTGCGCCAATGAGGGGATTAACTTTACCACCAGATAATTTACACATTAACTTAGCCATTAATACCCCTGCTGCAGTACCAATAGAAAAGGCTACCGCCCCTAGCACTAAAATCCCTAAGGTTTCGATGCGTAAAAACTCGCCGGCAGACAATTTCGAGCCAACAGCCAAGCCTAAAAATATCGTCACAATATTGATAAGCTCATTTTGGGCGGTTTTAGACAGACGGTCTACCACGCCTGACTCTCGCATTAAGTTACCTAAACAAAACATGCCCACTAAAGGCGTTGCTGCCGGCAAAAATAGAATGGTTAAACCAACGACCATTAGCGGGAAAATGATCTTCTCACGCTTACTGACCTCGCGCAGTTGTTCCATCTTGATACTGCGTTCAGCGGGTGTTGTCAGTAGCTTCATAATAGGCGGTTGAATCAAGGGAACTAATGCCATATACGAATATGCTGCAACCGCAATAGCGCCTAAAAGATCAGGAGCAAGCTTTGAGGCCAAGAAGATAGCCGTAGGTCCATCAGCACCACCAATGATCGCAATGGCCGCTGCATCTGTCATAGTAAATTCAAAACCTGGCACTAGGTTAAGCGCAATGGCCCCTAATAAGGTCGCAAAAATACCGAATTGCGCAGCTGCACCCAGTAATAAGGTTTTTGGATTTGCTATCAATGCACCAAAATCAGTTAACGCCCCCACGCCCATGAAAATAAGCAGCGGGAAAATCCCGGTTTCAATCCCCACGTGATACGCATACCAAAGTAAACCACCCTCTTCGGTAAAACCTGCGTTAGGAATATTGGCTAAAATAGCGCCAAAACCAATTGGCAATAATAATAATGGTTCAAAACCACGTGCTATGGCGAGATACAGCAATAAACAGCCAACACCCATCATTAACAACTGGCCCGCTTCAAAATGTGCAATGCCTGTTTCAGCCCAAAAGGCCATTAATCCTTCCATAATGCCCTCTTACGCCAAATCAAGTAATGTTGAACCCACGGTCACGCTGTCACCTTGCTTAACCGCAAGGTTGCTTACCACACCATCTTCATTGGCTCGCACTTCAGTTTCCATTTTCATTGCTTCAAGAATGATTAGCACTTCACCGGCTTTGACCGCTTGACCATTGGCGACTAATACTTTGAAAATATTACCTGATAATGGCGCCTGCATTGTTGATTTCACTTCACCAGCAGAGACTACAGCAGATGGCGTTGCCACAGCAGATGATTGCGCAGTTGATGGAATGATTTGAGTAATATCGCCACCTTGACTGACTTCAACCACAAAACTTTGCCCTTCCACATTCACCGTGTAAGTTTCAGGACCTTTGTCAGTTGCCTTGACCACTAAATCATCCGCTGATGGGACGGGTTCAAATGCATCAGGATTTCCACGGTTTTGCAAAAACTGTAGACCAATTTGGTTGAACAATGCGTAAGTCATCACGTCATCATCCGTTTCTGCTGCCAGTGTAAAGCCAAGCTCTTTTGCTTTGCCGGCTAATTCAACACGTAACTTATCCAGCTCAGGTTCAATAAGATCAGCAGGACGGCAAGTGATCGCTTGGGCGCCATTAAGCACCCTGGCTTGTAATTCTGCATTAACCGGCGCAGGTGTTGCACCATATTCGCCTTTTAAGACACCTTCGGTTTCTTTCGTCATCGACTTATAACGCTCGCCCATTAGTACGTTAATGACCGATTGCGAACCGACAATTTGTGATGTGGGAGTCACTAAAGGTAAGAAACCTAAATCTGCGCGAACACGTGGAATTTCCTCAAGAACCGCATCCATCTTATCGGCAGCGCCTTGTTCTTTTAGTTGGTTTTCCATGTTAGTTAACATGCCGCCAGGTACCTGAGCACGTAAAATGCGTGAATCAATCCCCTTTAGTGCACCTTCAAAGCGGACATATTTTTTACGTACTTCACGGAAATAAGCGGCAATCTCTTCTAACAACACCATATCGTAGTTTGTGGCACGTTCTGTATCCTCAACCATGGCAACAAGCGTCTCTGTTGCACTGTGACCGTATGTTTGGCTCATTGATGATATCGCGGTATCTAACACATCAACACCAGCCTCAATGGCCTTTTGGTAGGTTGCTGTACTTAAACCGGTTGTCGCATGGCAATGCATTGAAACCATTAAGTCAGTTTGCGACTTTAAGCGGCTGATAAGTTCAAACGCTTCCATGGGTTTTAGCAAACCCGCCATATCTTTAATACATAGTGAATCAGCGCCCATGTCTTCAAGGCGTTTGGCCATATCCACCCAAGTATCTAGGGTATGCACAGGGCTAGTGGTGTAAGAAATCGTTCCTTGCGCATGGCCACCTACTTGCTTAACAGCCTTCACCGCAGTTTCGAGGTTGCGTACATCGTTCATTGCATCAAAAATACGGAATACATCTACACCATTGGTATGCGCTCGCTCAACAAAGCGGGTAACAACATCATCAGCATAATGGCGATAGCCTAATAAATTCTGGCCACGAAGTAACATCTGTTGTGGTGTATTTGGCATGGCTTTTTTAAGTTCGCGGATACGATCCCATGGATCTTCGCCTAAATAACGAATACAAGAATCAAAAGTGGCACCACCCCATGACTCTAAAGACCAGTATCCGACTTTATCAAGTAATGGCGCGATGGGTAACATGTCGTCAATACGTAAACGAGTTGCAAGTAAAGATTGGTGGGCATCGCGCAGGGCGACATCGGTTAAGGCTAACGGCTTGCTCATAAAAACTCCCAAAAATAAAACTTACGCACGGTATTGGTGAATAGCTGAAGTAATTGCAGCAACTAACTTAGGATCTAATCGATTAGTGGCGATTGGACTTGGTAATGCATCCGGTTTTGCAACGACAGGTGCTGGACACAATTTTGCGACAATGCCAATGCCGACGATAAGTACACTTAAGAAAATGAATACTAAACCCATCCCCATTATCATTATGCCAAGTGCATCAACTAATTGATCGCTGATCGATGTCATACTTCCTCACTGAAATTAAACGAGAAACATTAAAAGATCCTCGTAATTAAAATTACTGAATGGTTTTTATCTGAAAAGTCAGTTAAATCGCACTTTTATTGGAACCCGGCTAAAAGCAGCATAAATATTCAATAAAAGTTATTTTTTATTTCTTAATATTCGGGTATCTAAAATAGAGTGAAAGCCGTTCAAGGCTGATTTAGGTTACAAAATATAAACAATGTATACCAAGAATACCATTCTTTTGTAAAATGGTCTTACCAAAAATAGTTATCACAATTCAAAACAAATGATTTATTCTCATTTTTTCTGGCAATTAATTATACATTTCTCATCTAAATAATAAAAATCTTAACCAACAGCAACTGTTACTCAAATGTAAACAAGCGCAGATCACTAATATATTGGCTTGAGTGACAAAATAGTTTTCCTGCAACAAAGGTGAATAAAAATTTACATGGCTCAACAAAAACGAACAGGCTGGGACATTTAGCTAGAAAATGGTGATGAGTCATACCAATCACCATAAATAAGGATTCAGAAATAGACTGGTAAAAAGACCTGATAACAAGCCAGGACTTTAGGATAAGTCTTTATTCTACAATCGAAAAATCAAACCCAGTTTTTGAGTATTTAACAATCTAGAATAAGTCGTTATTTATAACGATAGATATATTGTTGATAAGGGCAAACAAGCCATTGAATAGGGCTGAAGTGGCAAAAACGAGGTTGTATCAAATAAAGCGGTCATCTCACGACAAATCAGTTAAATGTGCAACCTCAGCTTGGGATAATAAACGCTTACTAAACAGCTCTTTACCTTGCTAACTTCGTTTCATTTACGGGCAATAGACCCGCTACTGACGTGTTAATACGCCTTGTTGTCAAAACAAATGACAAGCTTGCTACAAGATAAGCTCAATCTGTTGAATTCAGCTTATTGAGCCCAACTCTATAACCCGAGTTGAGGTTAGGTAAAGACAATACATCATAGACAACAGGCTAAAGCGAAATTCATCAGCTGAGGCTGAAACTCAATTTTTGACATGAAGATAAGATGTTTAAAAATAGCAAAAAAAAAACCTGCATCAAATGCAGGTTTTTTAATATGGTGCGCGTGGGAGGATTCGAACCTCCGACCGCCTGGTTCGTAGCCAGGTACTCTATCCAGCTGAGCTACACGCGCAAATTTATCAAAATGGCGGAGAAGGAGGGATTCGAACCCTCGATGGGAGTTAAAGCCCATACTCCCTTAGCAGGGGAGCGCCTTCGGCCACTCGGCCACCTCTCCGTTTTCTTGGCGCACATATTACTGTCTGGCGGAAATAAGTCAAACCCTTTTTAGGAAACCGATTGTCATTTGAACTGTTTTTAATCACATTGTGGAGTTAAACGGCATATAAGCCTGAAAACTCTGTTCTGATGAATGAATAAATATAATGAATATGGCCACAGTGAAATCCGAGTGTAAAGAATTCACCTTCTGAAGAAAGTGGCTTTGCTATCACTCCCTAAAGGGGAGCTTTCCTACCGCGCGTTAACAAGACGCCGTAAATATATCCCTATAGGCTCTACTAAATCATCCCTGATTTAGAAGCTTGTATCGCACCACTAGCAAAGCTCACGTATCACTTGAGTTAATCCGCTATTGAACATCCTTTAGGCAAAGTCTAATTGATGATAACCCCCTACTGAAGTAGGTGGTTTAGGGGCTGAAAACAAAAAAGCCAGCTAAAGCTGGCTTAATCATTTTAGTAAATCTAATCAATAATCGATTAGAAGTTACCACCTTCAGATGAATCTGATTTTTCAGATTGAATTCTTTGGTAGATCTCTTCACGGTGAACAGATACTTCCTTGGGTGCGTTAACACCAATACGTACTTGGTTGCCTTTAACACCTAATACAGTGACAGTGACTTCATCACCTATCATCAATGTTTCGCCGACACGGCGAGTCAAAATTAGCATTCGGTTGCTCCTTTAGTTCACACTGCATAACACGCTTTGTCCGTAATATGCGTTTATTATAAGGTCTGCTCAGTAAAAGTCATAGTGTCTTCAAGTACGAAGTTTGACGATTAAGTGCACACAATTCAAAAAGTAACAATTAGCTTAAGACCAAATAAAAGTTACCGAACTGCACCATTAAAAATGATTTTGGTAACGAGCCGTTTATAAACTGGCTAGATACAATAAATATTTTAAAGCAATTCGTCCAACTTAAGCTAAAGAAAAACGCGCTGTGAAACAGACCAGCAACAAAACTTTGTTTACTATGCCAAAAGTGCTTAACACACTCAAGCCCTAAAGCAGAATAAGCACTTTAAGGCTTGAATTATCAGCAACAAAAGCTAAACAAGTGTAACGTTAATCGATTATTTTTTACAATTAGTTTAAACGTTGCGCTAACCAAGGTTGCACAAGCGCTAATGCTGCATCTAGATTTTCAGGTTGTGTACCACCGGCTTGAGCCATATCAGGACGTCCACCGCCTTTACCGCCAACCTGCTGCGCAACCATAGCCACTAACTCGCCAGCTTTTACTTGCTTAGTTAAATCATTGCTAACACCTGCAATTAAATTAACCTTACCTTCGCTTGCAATACCCAGCACAATCACCGCAGATTTTAGTTTCTGTTTAAGCTCATCTTGTAACCCACGTAATGAACCCGCATCAACCCCTTCAAGCTTTTTAACTAGCACTTTGATGCCATTAATCTCAATCGCATCACCAGCGAGATCAGCACTGGCCGCTGCGGCCAATTTATCTTTCATTTGCGATAAATCTTTTTCTAACTGCTTCACTTTATCTAACTGTGCTTTTAGCTTTGCTATGACCGAAGCGCTGTCCGATTTTAGTAATGAAGCCGCCTCTTCAATTTGGGCTTGCTGTTCTGCTATATAGGTCATTGCTGCTGCGCCAGTAACGGCTTCTATACGACGAACACCTGCAGCGATACCACCTTCAGAGGTTATCTTGAACAAGCCAATATCACCAGTACGTCCCACGTGTGTTCCACCACAAAGCTCGATAGAGAAATCGCCCATAGTCACAACACGTACCTGCGCGTCGTACTTCTCTCCAAATAACGCCATAGCGCCTTTTTCTTTGGCTTCATCGATAGCCATTTCAGCAGTTTTTAGTTCATGATTGCGACGAATTTGTACGTTAACTAATTCTTCAACGGCTTTTAATTCTGCAGGTTTAACCGCCTCAAAATGCGCGAAGTCAAAACGCAGTCTTTCTGGGTTAACTAACGAGCCTTTTTGACTCACATGTTCACCTAACACTTGACGCAAAGCGGCATGCAGTAAATGCGTCACAGAATGGTTTAGCTCAGTACGATGACGTAATTTTTTATCAACTTGAGCCGTAAGCACTTGGCCCACCTTAAGCTCACCAGATATCACTTCGCCTTCATGTCCAGTTGCAGGACCAAATTTTTGCGTATCAGCCACCTTAAACACAACGCCGTCAGCCATTAATTGGCCTTGATCGCCGACTTGACCACCTGATTCTGCATAAAATGGCGTGTTGTTTAACACAACCACACCCGTTTGGCCTTGAGTTAAATGATCAACCTCTTTGCCATCTAGGTACAGTGCTTTTACGGTGGCATTGCCGACAAGCTCTGCGTAACCACAGAAAGTCGTCTCGGTATCAATAATCAAGTTACTGTTATAATCTGCGCCAAAATTCCCAGCAGCTTGTGCACGTTTACGTTGTTCAGCCATAGCGGCTTCAAAACCGGCTTCATCCACTTGAATATCACGTTCACGACAAACGTCTGCAGTTAAATCAACAGGGAAACCATAGGTGTCATATAACTTAAATGCCGTTTCGCCATCTAAAGTCTTAGTGGTTAATTCATTTAACGCTGAATCTAAAATTTGCAATCCACGCTCAAGTGTGCGAGCAAATTGCTCTTCTTCAGCTTTTAAGGCTTTTTCGACAATCGCCTGCATTTTACCAAGCTCTTTTGCCGCATCCCCCATTACCGAAATCAGTGTAGGTACAAGTTTGTAGAAAAAAGATTGATGCGCACCTAACTTATTACCATGGCGTACTGCGCGGCGAATGATTCGACGTAAAACATAACCACGTCCCTCATTCGATGGCATCACACCATCCGCGATAAGAAAAGCACATGAGCGAATATGGTCAGCAATAACACGTAAAGACTTATTCTCTAAATCGGTAACGCCAATAATTTCAGCTGTTTTTGCTATGAGGGTTTTAAAAATATCAATTTCATAATTTGAATGGACGCCTTGCATAATTGCAGCAATACGTTCAATCCCCATACCTGTATCGACTGAAGGTTTTGGCAGTGGGAGCATTTCACCATCAGCTTGACGGTTATATTGCATAAAGACGATGTTCCAGATCTCAATAAAGCGATCGCCATCCTCTTCAGGTGTGCCAGGACGGCCACCCCAGATATGCTCACCGTGATCGTAGAACACTTCTGTACATGGACCACATGGCCCTGTATCACCCATTTGCCAAAAATTATCAGAAGCGAAAGCTGCACCTTTGTTATCGCCGATGCGAATAATGTTCTCAGCCGCAACACCAATTTTTTTATTCCAGATTTCAAATGCTTCATCATCTGTTTCATAAATCGTGACGCATAAACGTTCTGTAGGCAATTTTAAGGTAACGGTTAAGAATTCCCATGCAAAACGGATAGCTTCTTCTTTAAAATAATCACCAAAGCTGAAGTTGCCGAGCATTTCAAAAAAAGTGTGGTGACGGGCGGTATAACCCACATTGTCTAAATCGTTATGTTTACCACCAGCGCGAACACAGCGTTGTGAGGTTGTTGCACGTGTATAGCTTCGTTTATCCATGCCCAAGAACACATCTTTGAACTGGTTCATACCCGCATTGGTAAATAACAGTGTTGGATCGTTCGCTGGCACAAGCGAACTACTATCTTCTACCTGATGTCCGTTATCTTCAAAATACTTTAAAAAAGCACTTCTTAACTCTGCTGTGGTCTGAAACATGGAATTGTCCTGAAATAGAGTATACAAAAGTTGTCAGCCTGCAATGCAAGCCACTAAATGTGGGTATTATATACTGAATTTACTCTAATATGCGAGATGAGAGAATGGATTAAGCTAACCATAAAAAGCGATAATATTTATCAACAAAATTTAGCTTATTTGACTTAAATGCGTAATTGCAAGATTGAAGTTTATCCAAAGGCTAGCAAGCTTTATGAACAACAATTTTGAGGCGAGCTATGATGTAGCTAGAAGCTGAAAAGCCAAAAGAGACTTTAAAATAAACCTAAGTTTTTATCCTGAAAAGGCTGACTGAATTGGGTTAGCGCTTTATGCAGATTAAATGGCGTGGATAATCGCGGCGCACAAAATGCGCTACCGCGATAAATATGACTGACCAGTTTAGAATACTTCGCCAGTTTCTAAATCGATATTTTCATCAATATCAGAAGCTGAGCTTGCACCCGTGCCTGAACTTAACAACATAGCACGTAGTGTAGTATCAATTTCTTTTGCCACTTCAGGATGTTCAATTAAATATTTACCTGCATTAGCACGACCTTGACCAATTTTATCACCTTTGTAGCTGTACCAAGCGCCCGCTTTGTCAACTAACTTATGTGCAACACCTAAATCTACAAGTTCACCTGTACGGTTAATGCCTTGACCATAAAGGATTTGGAATTCAGCTTGCTTAAATGGTGCTGCAATTTTATTTTTGACCACTTTCACTCGAGTTTCGTTACCAACGACCTCATCGCCTTCTTTAATCGCACCTGTACGGCGAATATCAAGACGAACTGAAGCGTAAAACTTAAGCGCATTACCACCAGTCGTTGTTTCTGGGTTTCCAAACATCACCCCAATTTTCATACGAATTTGGTTAATGAAAATAAGTAAGGTATTGGATTGTTTTAAATTACCAGCAAGCTTACGCATGGCTTGGCTCATCATACGAGCTGCTAAGCCCATGTGAGAATCGCCGATTTCGCCTTCAATTTCTGCTTTAGGTGTTAATGCAGCAACCGAGTCAACAATAATCACATCAACGGCACCACTACGGGTTAACGCATCACAAATTTCCAGTGCTTGTTCACCCGTGTCAGGCTGTGAACAAAGGAGGTTATCAATATCTACACCCAGCTTTTTGGCGTAAATGGGGTCTAATGCATGCTCTGCATCAATAAAGGCACATGTTTTACCTTCGCGTTGTGCTGCAGCAATAACTTCTAGAGTAAGTGTTGTTTTACCTGATGATTCTGGACCGTAAATTTCAACGATACGCCCCATTGGTAATCCACCAGCACCTAACGCAACATCTAATGAAAGTGAGCCGGTAGAGATAGTTTCAACATCCATTGTGCGATCTTCGCCCAACTTCATAATTGAGCCTTTACCGAACTGTTTTTCAATTTGACTTAACACTGCGGCAAGTGCTTTCTCTTTATTTGGATCAGCTTTCATTTTAAACCCCTTCCAGACAGTAACTGCATTGGCAATTAATGAATAATATGCATTTTATAAATGTGTTGTTAACTGACATTTTTAACATCAGTCATCTCAATATGTTGTTCAGTATACTGTATAATCATACAGTATCAAGTCCTGTGATTAATTTTTTTTATTCATTAATTAAATTATGAACTTAGTAAATTAATGGCAATATTGGGTATTTGTATTTTTCTAATCAAGGCAAATTTTGCTAAGATTAGCCGCTTTAAACTAGCATGCTAATTCAGTGATAGATTCAACGAATTACGACCAGTAAACATAAAGAGTATGACATTGCCAATGACCGCACTTGATAACCTTGATTTAGAAAAGCACACTCCAATGATGCGTCAATACCTGACCATGAAAGCGGCTCATTCAGACATGTTACTGTTCTATCGTATGGGCGACTTTTATGAATTGTTTTATGAGGATGCAAAAAAAGCATCCGAAATGCTCGGTATTTCTTTAACTGCACGTGGGAAAAGCGGTGGAGATCCAATCCCAATGGCAGGCATTCCATACCATGCGGTCGAAGGTTATCTTGCCAAGCTAGTCCAAATCGGCCAATCCGTTGCTATTTGTGAGCAAATTGGCGATCCCGCAACCTCAAAAGGTCCTGTTGAACGCCAAGTTGTACGAATTGTGACACCCGGTACCCTAACCGATGAAGCATTACTGCAAGAGCGCCAAGACAATTTATTAGCGGCACTTTATCAAGGAAAAGTGGGCTATGGTTTTGCCACATTAGATATTTCATCAGGTCGTTTTGTTATTTCGGAATTAGCATCAAGGGAAGCTTTAGAGGCGGAAATCCAACGCACCCGCCCAGCTGAGTTACTCTACAGTGAAGATTTTACTGACATGCTTTTAATCAATCAGTTAAAAGGGATTCGACGTCGACCTGAATGGGAGTTCGATTATGATACCTGCATTAATTTATTATTAGCCCAATTCGGTACAAAAGATCTGCATGGATTTGGTATCAGCGACGCTCGATTAGCTTTGCAAGCTGCGGGTTGCCTAATGCAGTATGTCAAAGATACCCAAAAAACGGCTTTACCCCATATCAATTCGATTGTGCGTTTCAATCAAACTGACTCCATTATTTTAGATGCGGCAACCAGAAGAAACTTGGAGTTAACTCAAAATCTTTCGGGTGGGCGTGAAAACACCCTTTCATGGGTATTAGATAACACTGCAACCCCTATGGGTAGTCGCATGCTCCAGCGCTGGATCCACCAGCCGCTTAGAGATCGCCAGCAAATAACCCTGCGCCACACTGCGGTGAATGAGTTAATTGAGCAGGATATTTATCCACAGCTGCACGATCAGCTTAAGGCTTTAGGTGACATCGAAAGGATTATGGCGCGTCTTGCGTTAAGAAGTGCCCGTCCGCGTGATTTTGCCCGACTAAAGCAAGCATTAACTTTACTGCCAGAGATTAAACACACGTTGCAAATTTGCCAGCAACCACATTTGAACAATTTAGCTATTCTGTTAGGCGAATTTCCCAACGAACACGAGTTACTTGAACGTGCAATCATTGATAACCCACCGGTTCTGATCCGTGATGGCGGTGTGATTAAAGATGGTTACAATAGCGAGCTAGATGAATGGCGTAAACTAAGTGAAGGAGCCAGTCACTACCTTGTAGAACTTGAGGCCCGCGAGAAACAAGAAACCGGCATTAACACGCTTAAAGTCGGTTACAACCGAGTACATGGTTATTATATAGAAGTCAGCCGATTACAATCCGATCGTGTCCCGATGCATTATCAGCGTCGCCAAACGTTAAAAGGGACTGAACGCTATATTACGCCAGAATTAAAAGAGTACGAAGAAAAGGTCTTATCAAGTCAAGGAAAAGCCCTTGCATTAGAGAAACGACTATGGGAAGAGTTATTTGATTTGCTGTTACCAAAACTGCAAGAGTTACAACAGTTTGCTACTGCCGCCGCAGAACTTGATGTCATCAGTAACTTTGCTGAACGTGCTCAAACGCTTGGTTATCATTGTCCATCCATGACCAATGATATTGGTATAGACATACAAGCAGGTCGCCACCCTGTCGTTGAAAGAGTCAGTCAAAGTCCCTTTATTGCTAACCCAGTTTGTTTATCACCTGCTCGTAAAATGTTGATTGTAACGGGTCCTAACATGGGGGGTAAATCAACCTATATGCGCCAAGTCGCCCTAATCACGTTAATGGCACACATTGGCTGTTTCGTTCCGGCTCACAGTGCTTATATTGGCCATATTGATCGAATATTTACTCGAATTGGTGCTTCAGATGATCTTGCATCAGGCCGTTCAACGTTTATGGTTGAAATGACCGAAACGGCTAATATTCTTCATAATGCGACCAAACAAAGTTTAGTGTTAATGGATGAAATTGGCCGCGGCACATCGACTTATGACGGCTTATCATTGGCATGGTCCGCCGCTGAATACTTGGCACAAAAAGTTAATGCGCTAACCTTATTTGCCACCCATTATTTTGAATTAACCCAGCTACCTGAGTTGTTAGCTGGTGTTGTAAATGTGCATTTAGACGCCATAGAGCATCAAGACACCATTGCCTTTATGCACGCGGTTCAAGAAGGGGCTGCAAGTAAAAGTTACGGCTTACAAGTTGCCGCATTGGCGGGGGTGCCTCAGCATGTTATAAAAGCCGCAAAACATAAACTACATCAATTAGAAAGCCGAGATAACAAGACAGCAATCAGCGCAGATGACATGACTCAAATGGCACTTGAGTTACCCCAAATCGATTACTCACCCTTAGTGGAAAAGTTAGCCGTAATCGACCCAGATGACCTCACACCAAAGCAAGCGTTAGAGCAGTTATATCAGCTTAAGCAGTTAGCTAAATCACTCTGATTCTCACAGCAACAGCAGCAAACACACAAAGCCTGTGCTCGATTTTATCGGCACGGGCTTATCGTTTCGATTAAACGAAACCGTTAAGCTATTGACCTAAAAATTCAAGCCCTGAACTATCAACCCCTTTTATTACTTCGGTTTCTAAGGCATGTTTACTGGCAATATCATTGGCTTTGCGTTGTTCTTGCCGTTTTTGTTGCTCTATTGCCATTCAGCTTTGACGTTGAATAGACTCTTGCTCTATTTCACATTGGCGAAAGCCATCACTCCAACCTTGTGCATAATCGGTATCGCTGTTAAACCAAGTGATATATTTTTGAATAGATCGAACAGGCTCCACCCGCTTTGTTACCACTGTCGCAACCATCTTGAAAACCATCTGCATAGGCCAGCGGATTACCTTGTTCAATAATCGAATCTCGGGCTCTAACACAAACGATATCGATTTAAGGAACAAATCTAAGTCATAATGGACATATAAATTGGCATGAAAATCTTCCAATAAAAAAGACATGTTGAATAGTTCAATCATGTCCTTTCTTTGTTGAGTATAGCTTGAATGGTATCGTATTTAGATTGGCAAACACCTGATTATTGTTCATCGATTAAAGTGTTAATGCGTTTAATTCTCAAATTTGCTTTGGTTAATTACTCTCTAAATAATGCTTCAACAGATAAGCCTTGTTGACCCAACAAATCTTTTAAACGCTTTAATGCTTCAACTTGAATTTGACGCACTCTTTCACGCGTTAAGCCGATTTCAGCACCAACATGTTCTAACGTTGAAGGCTCATAGCCAAGAAGACCAAATCGACGGGCTAACACTTCACGTTGTTTGGTATTCAGCTCATTTAGCCAACCTACGATTGAGTTTGATAAGTCTTCATCTTGGACTTTATGATCAGGTCCGACAGAATCATCATCAGCAATCACATCAAGCAGAGCCTTTTCATTGTCGCCGCCAATAGGCATGTCTACTGAGGTGATACGTTCATTTAATTTCAGCATCCGACTGACATCACCCGTAGAAACATCGAGTTTTTCAGCGATTTCTTCCGCTGTAGGTTCGTGATCCAGTTTTTGTGCCAGTTGTCTGGCTGTTCGAAGGTATACATTTAATTCTTTCACTACATGAATGGGTAAACGTATAGTACGGGTTTGATTCATGATGGCACGCTCGATGGTCTGACGGATCCACCAAGTCGCATAAGTTGAAAATCGGAAACCTCTTTCGGGATCGAATTTCTCAACAGCGCGAATTAATCCTAAATTACCTTCTTCGATAAGGTCGAGTAACGCTAAACCACGATTGTTGTATCTTCTGGCAATTTTTACAACAAGGCGAAGATTACTTTCGATCATGCGGTTACGTGACTTTTCGCAACCTTTGAGGGCTTTACGTGAAAAAAAGACTTCTTCTTCAGCCGTTAATAGCGGAGAAAAACCTATTTCACCTAAATATAATTGAGTGGCATCTAAATTTTTATGTAAGTCTTCCTGGACTTTTTCTTCTATGTCTAATTGTTGAACTAAAGCAGTATCAACGTCTTGTGGTTTTTTAGCTTGATCAACAGATAGTTCTGCCTTCGCAGCGCTTATTTTCTGGCTCATAATTGCTCTCCCAAACCTTAATTGTGATGTTATAGATCTACACGTTCTTATCCTCCGTTATTAATGTTGCTAAACAATTACTGCTTAGGTAGATATCGTAATGGGTTAACAGACTTACCATGATAGCGAATTTCAAAATGCAACATCACTTGGTTTGCCCCTGTACTGCCCATTTTTGCAACTGTTTGGCCTGCGCTAACATATTGCTTTTCTTTAACCAGAATTCTGTCGGTGTGAGCATAAGCACTTAAATATTCATCATTATGTTTGATAATGACTAAGTTGCCGTATCCACGTAACGCATCTCCTGCGTAAACGACTCTTCCATCTGCGGCAGCTTTGATAATATCGCCGCGATTACCAGCAATCTTTATCCCCTGATTGCCTTGCTCGCTAGAAGAAAAATATCCAATAATCTTTCCTTTCACGGGCCAGTACCACTTCTGCACTTTACTGGGTAAATCTGCTATCGGTGGATTATCACCTTGGTTAATTTTTTGCTGGGTAGTTGTTACAGAATACGCAGGCTTAGCTTTGTGATCAAGCTCTTTTTTCGTCGTCGTTGATTTTACCGTTTGCCCAGGTTTTATAGGGGTTTGCTGTTGATTAACTTTAGAATTTTTACTCGAATCAGCACCACTATATGGCGGGGTAACCGTCCCCACACTCACGCCTGAAGTACTATTTTTATTAACATTTGTCGTGCTTTTTGATGACGCTTGAGACAAATTGAGCCTCTGACCAGGATAAATAGTATAAGGCGCTTTAAGATTATTCAATTTTGCGACTTCAGCAAAATGACGCCCTGCCCCCCAAGAAATAGAATAAAGCGTGTCGCCTTTTTTAACGATATAGTCAGAATGGGATAACGAACCACGATGATATTTAGGCTGGTGAGTTGAAGATGAGATGTTTTCAACAGGTGCTGGTCTATGTGCCTGAAAACTGCAACCGGATAAAGCGATAATGACGATGAAGAGTCGCAGCCAAACCATATACATCAAATTAAATCCTATCACTGCTGTCAAATAGATTAGGCGAGATCGCCATTAATTAGTGGCACAAATTTTACGGCTTCGATGACCTGAGAACCGTATTCATTACCATGACGCGTAATTTTTAACAGTTGTTGGGTGTCATCGCCAACAGGAATAATCAACACTCCATTATTACTTAATTGTTCGAGTAAGGCCTGTGGCACACTAACTGCGGCGGCGGTTACCATAATGCCATCAAATGGCCCTCGATTGCTCCATCCCTTCCAACCATCACCATACTTGAAAGAGACATTATGTAAATCGAGCTTTTTAAGCCGCTGCCTCGCTTGAATTTGCAATGACTTAATCCGCTCAATGGTGCAAAGTTCTGGCACTAATTGCGCTAAAACCGCAGCTTGATAACCCGATCCCGTACCAATTTCAAGGACGCGTTGCGGTTTGGTTTGCATCAAAAGTTCAGTCATTCTTGCCACGATATATGGCTGAGAAATGGTTTGTCCCTGCCCGATAGGTAAAGCGGTATTTTCATAAGCTTTATGCGCCAAGGCACCATCAAGAAACAATTCTCGTGGTGTATTTGCGACCGCGTTTAACACGGTTTGATCCTTGATCCCTACTTCAGTTAATTTTTTGGTTAAATTAACTGCTCGTGCAGATGAAACACCTGTCATATCTTCGTTACCCAATCAGCTAGCGTTGAAAGTTGATTGTATGCAGTTAAATCAACTGTTAACGGCGTAATAGAGACAAAGCCAGCAGCAATTGCGCCAAAATCTGTACCTTCGCCCGCATCTTGTTCCCCCCCCACAGGCCCTAACCAATAAATGTCTTTACCAGCTGGATCAGTTGTTTTAACCATACCCTCTGCTTTATGCCGTGCACCAAGACGAGTCACTTTAATCCCTTTAATTTGATCAAGTGGCAAATCTGGTACATTCACATTTAAAATCTGGTTTGACTCAATTGGGTGCACTAACAGGCTTTTTACGATTTTAACCGCATAATATGCGGCGCTGTCATAATGCTGCAATTTTTTACCCGCCAATGAAATAGCAATGGCTGGTAGCCCTAAAAAACGACCTTCCATTGCCGCAGCAATCGTACCTGAATATAAGGTATCATCACCCATATTAGCGCCAGCATTAATACCGGACACCACAATTTCAGGTTCAATATTACAAAGCTGCCTAATAGCTAAATGCACACAATCCGTTGGCGTTCCATTAACTGAAACATATCCATTTTCTAAGTTATTAATTCTTAATGGATTAGTCAAGGTTAAAGAATTACTTGCTCCTGAACAATTTCGATCTGGTGCAACGGTCAACACATTCGCAAAGGTTTTTAATGCTGTCGTTAATGCGATTATCCCTGGTGCATTAACGCCATCATCATTACTGACTAGAATATTAATCATGAGAGGCTGATCCCTTAGGTAATGAACTGTTATTTAGGTGTTTGTGATTGTTGTTCCACCATAGTTTTCCAGTTCATGTCTTGTACGTCCTGATAATCGACTAATTCACGTAACACTGATGTTGCATAGCTACCAGCAGGCAACATAAACTCAATAACGCAAACATCTTCATTGACTTGCCATTTCATTGCCTGCGGCTTAAGTAACAATAGACGACGTTCTTGGCTCAAGCCTGCATTCTCAAGCCCAGTCAGGTCTTCTTTATATTCATTGAGTGCCAACGCTTCCATTTCTGCTGCATCAGTCAATGCCAATGGTGAGCCTCTTCCCCATAGCGGGGCAGAAAAACCAATATCCTCTTCGGCCAAGCGGTTTAGTAATAATTGATCCCATTGCTCTGCCACAAAATAACTTTTACTGCCAGCTAGCATGACACAGTCACCCGCTAAAGGCGTTAATTGATGATGAGCAAGACGGTAAGAGACTACCTGATTAAAAATATGCGATCGTACGGCTGATAAATACATACTTTTCTTGGCTCGGTCATGCACTTTACGAGCACCAGAAAGCATCTGCCTGCCTTGCTCTAAGTTTTTACCATTATGACCAAAACGTTGCTCACCAAAATAATTAGGCACTCCAACTCTAGCAATTTGATCAAATCGCTGCTGCAATGCTTCAATATTGGTCACATTCCGCAATGTGAGGGTAAATCGATTACCTAAAAGCGCACCAATACGTAACTTTTTACCATGACGGTGGCTGGATAAAATCGTTAATTTATCACTATTAAGTTGCTGCCAATCTGGGGTTTCTTTACCTGGAATACGAATTCCGAACCATTGCTCAGTTTGCGCATTTTTATCTTTTTGACCCGCATATGTGACTTCTTTAGGATGTACTTTAGCAAATTTTGCTAAAGTCTCAGCAACATGGCCGGTGTTTAATCCCTCTTTTCGAATGTGAAGCATATGATGCTCACCTTCGCCTGTAGGCGAAAAGGGTAATATCTCTTCAACAATGAAATCACTATTATAAGTGCGTAAATCGGCAGTACTTGTTGGCTTTGAATGTAAATAATGTAACTCAGATATCATGGGTAAGCGCTCTATTTTTGAACCATTAATACGACAGACTCAACAGCAATACCTTCTTTACGACCAGTAAAGCCTAATTTTTCGGTTGTTGTCGCTTTAACATTAATGTCTTCGATTGCGGTGTTTAAATCCGCAGCAAGGCAGCGGCGAATTGCGTCAATATGCGGTGCCATTTTAGGTGCTTGAGCAATCACAGTGACGTCTAAGTTACCTATGCTGTAGCCTTTTTGTAGCGCTAAATCATAACAGTGGCGCAATAATACACGGCTATCGGCTCCGGCAAATTTAGCATCTGTATCAGGAAAATGTTTGCCTATATCACCAAGCGCCATCGCCCCTAATATAGCATCACTGATTGCATGCAAAACCACATCACCATCTGAGTGCGCGATGAGCCCTGTCTCATATGGGACGGTTACCCCGCCTAAAATAAGGGGTTTATCTGAGCCAAACTTATGCACATCGAAACCATGGCCTATTCGCATTTTCATTGGATAACCTTATTTATTTCAAAATTGTTTGTTGGTTTAGAAACAACTGCGCTAACTCTAAATCGTCAGGATGAGTCACTTTGATATTATCAACACGACCTGCAACTAACCCTGGGCTAATACCTGCCCACTCCATAGCGCTTGCTTCATCTGTAATAGTGGCTTTGGCTTGCAACGCCTGCTGAAGATTAAGCTTTAGCGCAGACACGGGAAAAAGTTGAGGTGTTAATGCATGCCAAAGCTGATTTCGCTCGACAGTTTGCTCAATGGTGCCATCAGCTTTAGCGCGCTTCATCGTGTCTCTCACTGGGGCTGCTAATATTGCACCTTGTGGAAACGAGTTAATTGCATAAATAAGTTTGTCGATATCACTATGCGTTACACAGGGGCGAGCCGCATCATGCACTAAAACCCAGGCATCATTTTCCACAACTTGAAGCCCTGCCAGCACAGAATCTGCACGTTCAGAACCACCAATAACTTGAGTCAGTTTTGGGTGTGTTGCCTGCGGTAATTGCGAAAAAAAATCATCTTCAGGGTGTAATGCCACAATGACCTGTGAAATAGCGGGATGTGTTAATAAACGCTCTAAGGTATGAGACAAAATAGTCTCTTGTCCTAATTTTAAATATTGTTTAGGGATGGCTGCGCCCATTCTACTACCAATACCTGCAGCAGGAACGATAGCGACAATGTTAGGAATAGTTGCTGTCATTTGATTAATGGCCAAAACGATTTCGATCTCGTAATTCTGCACCGACTACACGATAAAACGTTTCTCCCTCTTTGACGAGGCCTAACTCGTTTCGGGCTCGTTCTTCTATCGCTTCGGTGCCGCTTTTTAGATCGATGATTTCTTCTTTAAGAATTTGATTTCGGGCAATCAATTTGGCGTTACTTTCTTGCTGAGCTTGAATTTGAGTTTGCAGCAGAAAATATTCAGATAAATTATTTTCGCCCATCCACAATCTGTATTGGAGTAACGCTAACAGGAACGTTAAAGCGAATAAAAGTTTCTTCATAGTAGCTAAGCAAATTATCCGAAATGATGAATAAGCTTATGATACAACAAAAAAGGCCACCGAGTGGTGGCCTTTTTAATCAGCAAAGCAAAATATTATGCTTGGCCTTTAACTTCTTTAAGACCGTTGTAAGGTGCTTTTGAACCTAACGCTTCTTCAATGCGTAATAATTGGTTGTACTTAGCAACACGGTCACTACGGCTTAGTGAACCCGTCTTGATTTGGCCTGCAGCGGTACCTACGGCTAAATCAGCAATAGTTGAGTCTTCGGTTTCGCCACTACGATGCGAGATAACAGCGGTAAAGCCGGCATCTTTGGCCATTTTAATCGCCGCCAATGTTTCGGTTAACGAACCAATTTGGTTGAATTTAATCAGGATAGAATTGGCAATACCGTTATCAATACCGCGCTTAAGGATTTTAGTGTTGGTTACGAATAAATCGTCACCCACTAATTGAATTCTATCGCCGAGTAATTTGGTCTGGTGAGCAAAGCCATCCCAGTCAGATTCATCTAAGCCATCTTCAATAGAAACGATTGGATACTGGTTAACAAGATCTTCTAAGAAATGGTTAAACTCTTCTGAAGTAAATTGCTTACCTTCACCTTTAAGATCGTAAATGCCTTCTTCTTTGTTATAAAACTCAGATGCTGCACAATCTAAAGCTAGGGTGATGTCTTTACCTAATTCATATCCCGCGTTGGCAACCGCAATTTTAATTGCAGCAAGCGCAGCAGCGTTTGATTCTAGGTTTGGCGCAAAACCACCTTCATCACCAACAGCTGTTGAATGGCCTTGAGACTTAAGTACTTTAGCTAGGCTATGGAATACTTCAGCACCCATACGTAAACCTTCACGGAAAGTTGCTGCACCAACGGGCTGAATCATAAACTCTTGAATGTCTACTGAGTTATCAGCATGCTCACCGCCATTGATAATATTCATCATAGGTAAAGGCATTGAATAAACACCAGGGGTGCCATTTAAATCTGCAATGTGAGCATATAAAGGCACTTTTTTAGATGCTGCAGCAGCTTTAGCTGCCGCTAAAGACACAGCAAGAATGGCGTTTGCACCAAAGTTAGCTTTGTTTTCTGTGCCATCTAAATCGATCATGATTTGATCAAGTTCAGCTTGCGCTAATGCATCTTTACCGATTAATGCTTTTGCGATTGGGCCATTGACTGCTGCAACGGCTTTTAACACGCCTTTACCTAAATAACGTGATTTATCACCATCACGTAATTCTAATGCTTCACGGCTACCTGTTGAAGCACCTGATGGCGCCGCAGCCATACCAATAAAACCGCCTTCTAAGTGCACTTCGGCTTCAACTGTTGGGTTTCCGCGTGAATCCATGATTTCGCGACCGATGACGTTAATAATGTTAGCCATAATTCCCTCGTAAATAATGTCAGTAATACTGAAAGTTTAAAATCAAATAAAAAATTAACACCAATAAAAACCCATTTATAAGCTTTTTTAAGACTTTTTATTGGTATTAACTTTCATTTTGGTAATTTAAATTCATGACCGCTAGGATAAATCGAATTCAACCTGACAGCAACTATCAATTTATCGGCAAGTCGATCTAGCGCAAGCTGTAATTAAGTTTATCTAGACTCAGTAACAAAAAAGCCGCTGACATTATAGTCAGCGGCTTGATTTATTAGTTCAAATCTTTTTTCTGATACGCTAAAGAAGCAGAAATAAAGCCTTCAAATAATGGGTGACCGTCGCGAGGTGTTGAAGTAAATTCTGGGTGGAATTGACCCGCAACAAACCAAGGATGATTTGGAAGCTCAATCATTTCAACCAATTTACGATCAGACGATAACCCACTAAATACTAGGCCAGCTTTTTCTAAACGTTCAACATAGTTGTTGTTGACTTCATAACGGTGACGATGACGCTCAATACACGTAGCACCTTTATAAGCCGCAGCCGCTTTAGAGCCATCCAGTAAATGACAAAGTTGTGCACCTAAACGCATAGTGCCGCCTAAATCTGAAGCCTCATGGCGCTGCTCAATATCACCATCTTCATTAATCCATTCAGTGATTAACCCAACCACAGGATATTCAGTGTCTTTGTTGAATTCAGTTGAATGAGCCCCTTTTAGGTTAGCCACGTTGCGAGCAAACTCAATAAGCGCTACCTGCATACCCAGACAAATTCCGAAATAAGGTAGATTATTTTCACGCGCAAATTTTGCCGCTAAAATTTTGCCTTCTACGCCACGCTCACCGAAACCACCAGGCACTAAAATACCATCAAGACCTTGTAATACTTCCTCACCTTTGGCTTCAACAGTTTGTGAGTCAATATACTTAATGTTAACGTTAACACGAGTTTTCAATCCGGCATGTTTCAACGCTTCGTTAACTGATTTATACGCATCAGGTAATTCAATATATTTACCAACCATACCAATGGTAACTTCGCCATTTGGGTTAGCTTCTTGGTAAATGACATTTTCCCACTCTGATAAATCTGCATCAGCACAATCAATGTTGAAACGCTTGATGACTAAATCATCTAAGCCCTGAGAGCGCAGAAGTGCAGGAATTTTATAAATACTGTCTACGTCTTTTAACGAGATAACCGCACGTTCTTCAACATTACAGAATAATGAAATTTTAGCCTTTTCATTAGCTGGAACCGCGCGATCACCACGACAAACTAACACATCTGGCGCAATACCAATTGAGCGTAGTTCTTTAACTGAATGCTGAGTCGGTTTGGTTTTTATCTCACCCGCAGCACCTAAGAATGGTACTAAGGTTAAATGAATAAATAGGGTACGTTCACGTCCTAGTTCAGCACCTAATTGACGAATAGACTCTAGGAATGGCAGTGATTCGATATCACCTACCGTACCGCCAATCTCAACAATCGCCACATCATGACCTTCACCACCCGCAATCACTTTTTCTTTAATTGCATTGGTAATGTGAGGAATAACCTGAATGGTTGCACCTAAATAATCACCGCGACGTTCTTTACGCAACACTTCTTCGTAAATAGAACCAGTAGTAAAGTTATTACGACGGTTCATTTTAGTGCGAATAAAACGCTCGTAATGACCTAAGTCTAAGTCAGTTTCAGCACCATCTTCAGTCACGAACACTTCACCGTGCTGAGTTGGGCTCATGGTGCCCGGATCAACGTTGATGTATGGGTCCAGTTTCATAATGGTTACACTGAGGCCACGAGCCTCTAAAATTGCTGCTAACGATGCTGCTGCAATGCCTTTACCTAGTGATGAAACAACGCCACCAGTAACGAAGATATACCTTGTAGTCATGCTGAACCTGAGAAAATGTGTTGGAAAATACGTGCTTGTAAGAAAGCACTAGGACGGGGCGATAGTATACCAAAGTGATGACGATTCGACAAACCTAAACAGCGATAATTTCGCCGATATACACTTTGCCAATTGCAACATATAGGTGTTAAGTCAGAATTTTATCTTTTCTCTTGGCGTTTTACTTGCTCCCAATAGCCATCGAGTTGTTCAATGCTATGGGCCTCAAATGCTTTACCACTTTGATTAACGCAGTGTTCAACACCTCTAAATCGTCGCTCAAATTTATTATTGGCCTGACGTAATGCCTGCTCTGGGTCCACATTTAAGTGACGAGCGAGGTTAACGACGGCAAACAATAAGTCGCCCATTTCATCCAACACTTTAGGCTGGTAATGTTCTGGATTTGATGCGACTAATTTTGCTTCAACAAGTACTTCATCAACTTCCTCGTAGATTTTGGCAACCACAGGCTCAAGCTCTGGCCAATCAAATCCCACTTTTGCCACTCTTTTTTGAATTTTAACGGCTCGCTTTAATGCAGGTAGCGCTTGAGGAATATCATCCAGAAAAGACAGCTGAAGTTTATCGGCACGTTCTTGTGCCTTTATAGCTTCCCAGCTTTGTTTTACCTGATTAGCGGTTAGCTCAGGTGACGTGATATGTTGCGCTTGAAACACATGCGGATGTCGACGAATAAGCTTGGCGCAAATTCGCTCAACCACAGTAGAGAAATCAAACTTTCCCTGTTCAGTGGCCAGCTGACAATAAAATACCACTTGAAACAATAAGTCGCCAAGCTCATCAGGCAGTTCATCCCATGCGGTGCGTTCAATTGCGTCGGCAACCTCGTAGGCTTCTTCTATGGTAAAAGGCACAATACTTTTAAAATCTTGCGCCAAATCCCACGGACACCCCTCTACAGGATCACGCAATTTTTGCATGATATTAAGCAAAGGTTGTATTTGCGTATTGTGCTTTGTATCCATAACGACTTAAGCCAACTAAGGTAGCAATGTAAATGGGTGAATTACAAACGTCGTGATTCAATCACGCCATCCACCTGCGACAGTTTAGATAACACTCTCGATAAATCGTCGACATTATATAACTCAAGCTCTAACTCGACAGTGGCCGTTTGCGATTTAACATCAGAGGTTGAACTCATGGCCATCACGTTCGATTTTTCGGCGGCAAGCACCGTGGTCAAATCGCGTAATAATCCACTGCGGTCATGGGCAATCACTTTCACCCGAATACGGTAACCACCAGAGTAATTTTCTCCCCATACCACCTCAACAGCACGTTCTGGATGAGTACGCATTAACTCTTTGACTTGTTCACAATCACTGCGGTGCACCGAAATACCCCGCCCCATGGTGATATAGCCAAAAATTTCATCACCAGGAACCGGTTGACAACAACGAGCAATGTGGCTGAGTAAATTACCAACACCATTGACTTCTACTTGTCCTTTGCCTGGCTTTTTAGGACGATGAACGGCTTTCTTTAAAATGTCTTCGACCAGATCTTCTTCCGATGTAGGCTCAACACGCAGCTTACTTTCAATAAAGTTAACCACCTGATTTAAGCGTAAATCGCCCCCACCAATTGCGGCCAGCATGTCATCCATGCCGTTTAAGTTAAATCGTTCTACCGCAATATTGGCATCTTTGAGTTTTAAACCCACACGATGCAATTCTGTTTCCAGCATCTCTTTACCTGCGATAATGTTCTTATCGCGATCTTGCTGCTTAAACCAGTGCTGAATTTTTGAACGTGAACGAGAAGACTTGATATAACCTAAATTCGGGTTTAGCCAATCACGTTTAGGATTCGCTATTTTGGAGGTGATAATTTCAATGCGTTCACCCGTTTCAACCTGATATGTAAATGGCACAATTCGGCCATCCACTTTAGCGCCAATACATCTGTGGCCAACTTGTGAGTGAATGTAGTAAGCAAAATCTAAAACCGTTGAGCCTAACGGTAAATCGACCACCTCACCGCTAGGAGTAAAGACATAGACCCGGTCTTCGAACACTTGACTTCGGACTTCATCAACCAAATTACCACTTTCGGCCACATCTTCTTGCCATTGTAAGATTTTACGCAACCAATTGATTTTTTCTTCGTAGCCGCTTTGTTTAACAGTATTAGCACCCTCTTTATATTTCCAGTGCGCGGCAACCCCTAGCTCTGCATCCTGGTGCATTGCTTCGGTACGAATTTGGATTTCAACGGTTTTACCTTCAGGGCCAACAACGACAGTATGGATAGATTGGTAACCGTTGGGTTTTGGGTTAGCCACATAATCATCAAACTCACGTGGGATGTGGTGCCATAAATCATGCACGACACCTAAAGCGCCATAGCAGTCTTGCAGTCTGTCGGTCACAATGCGCACGGCCCGCACATCAAATAACTCGTCAAACTTAAGATCTTTACCTTTCATTTTGCGCCAAATACTGTAGATATGTTTGGGCCTACCGTAAACTTTTGCACGGATCTGGTCTTCATCTAAACGCTGTTGTAGTTGAGTCACAAATTTATCGATATAAACTTCACGATCCTTACGTTTACCATCCAGTTGCTTGGCAATATCTTTATAAACCGTTGGATGAAGATAGCGAAAAGAGATATCTTCCAGCTCCCATTTTAATTGGCCAATCCCCAAACGGTTAGCCAATGGCGCGTAGATATCCGCAATTTCCCTTGCAAGTAACACCCGAGTTTCTTCATCGGCATTTTTGACGGCGCGCAATGAACATACTCGCTCGGCTAGTTTAATCACTACCGCACGAACATCTTCAACCATGGCCAGTAACATTTTGCGAATATTATCAATTTGTGGCTCGGCGCTGCGGCTATCGGTGACTTTCAAGGCCCCAATGGCATTCATGGTGACGACACTGGCGACTAATTTGGCTAATGAGTCTCCGTAAACCTCGTTGATTTTATCTTCGCTAATTTGCCCAGTTTCTAGAATGACAAATAGCAATGCAGCTTGAAGCGTTTCTAGATCCATATTTAATGGCGCTAAAATTTCAATCATTTCGCGAGCACGAGTTAGCAATTGAGTATGTGCGAACTTATCTTTAATAGGCAATGCTTCGATTTTCCTGAGCATATCGAGGAGCATTTGTGCATCATTGACATCGTCGATGTACCTTGCCACCCAATCTTCAAGATTGAAATCATTTGTATCGAAATGCGCTTCGCGAACTGAAACCATGTTTTTTCCTTACCCATTGCCGTTTACCCAAACAGCAATGTTATTAACTTTTTTGCCAAACGGACCATAAAGTGAATACGGGCTAATCTGCAAATAAAAATGGCAGTAAACCAAGGTAACATTCACATTTAACGGTCAACAGCACCCAATGTTAGAGGGACTATATTGAGCGTAACGGTTTTATTTATCAATTCAATAAAGTGTAAATGACTATGTTTACGACACATTCAGTTCAAATAACGCCATTGCTTCAATATGATGCGTTTGTGGGAACATATCGACCATCCCTATTTTGCTAAGTTGGTACCCTTGCTCAATTAACACTTTACTGTCGCGGGCTAAACTGGCGGGATTACAAGAAACATAAACCACCTTTTTAGGGCGCATTTTTTTAAGCCATTGTAAGCTTTCAAAGGCCCCGGCCCTTGCGGGGTCTAAAAGCAGCTTGTCAATTTTACCTAACCATTTTTCATGGGTAAGGTCTGCGCTCAAATCGGCATGGTGAAACGATAAATTGTCTAATTGATTTAATACTGCATTGTTTTTCGCCTGCTGAACCATATCAGGCACACCTTCCACCCCAATGACTTTTGCCGCACTGGACGCTAACGGAAGCGAAAAATTACCTACGCCACAAAATAAATCAAGTACCCGTTCATCCACTTGAGGATCAAGCCAATTAAGTGCCTGAGCTACCATATCATGATTAACCGGACCATTAACTTGGACAAAATTACCCGGAGTAAACTCACAGCGAACCGTTTGTTGCAGCGGCTTTTCAATCGCTAACGAGTAAAAAGGCAATATCACCTTCCCAGCCTCCATGTTAGTCGATAATTGAGGGTGCAATTGAGTCAGGTTATTGTCATTGTCTTGTAGCAATAAACAAATGTCGTAGGTGGCAGCAAACTGAGCCAACCAACGAATATCAGAGGCGGGTAAGGTTTTCGTTACTCGCAACACGGCAAATAACCCATTTTCAGCTTGGCTTAATTCTAAATGACCTAAATGTGATTTTGACTTTAATTGGTTCAAATTGGCAGCAAAAGGTGTGATCAAATCTGATAATGGTTTTGCTAGTACGCTGCACTGAGTAATTGAGGCAATTTTACTTGAAGCTGTTTGCCTAAAGCCTAACTGCAAATGGTGAGTGTTTTTATCAAAAACAGTCGCTAAACGGGCTCTGCGCCGATAATGCCATGCATCACCAGTAATAGCGGGTGCGACTATGTCGTCGCTAACCAGATCTTGACCAAGCTTGCTCATTAAATCAACTAACGCATTTTGTTTATGCTCGCGTTGCGCCTCGACATCTAAATGTTGTAAGTCACAGCCACCGCATTCAACATAATGAGGACACTTTGGTTCACGGCGCTGCGCAGATGCTTGCTCAATTTTAATCAGCTTGGCCTTGGCATAATTTTTCTTTTGCTCGGTTAATTGCAGCGTCACCTTTTCATCAGGTAATCCACCGGCAACAAACACCACCTTCCCTTGATATTGGGCCATGCCTGCGCCTAAATGATCCAGTTGAGTGATATCAAGACTAAGCTTTGAGGATAATTGCTTAGATTTGTTTGGTTTAGCTTTAAAAAATTGTGCCATTTCGGCCTCTAAAAAAGAATAAAACACTAGTCAAGAGTGCGTAATTTCTGGCAGTCTAGACTGAATATCAACAATATCTTGTAGGAACGTAAGCCCAAAACATGAAAAGTACCGAAAATATGACTAAATACAGCCTACGTTCATGGGTACTGGTACTGGCATTGGCTCCTACCGTTGTGGTGGGTATTCTACTTGGAAGTTACTTCACCATAAACCGCTTTTATGAACTTGAAGACACACTGATGGCAAAAGGTAGCAGTATTATAGAACCTTTAGCGTTAGCCAGCGAGTTTGGGATTATCACTCAGGATCGCATTTCAACAAAAAAATTGCTTTCGGCTTCACAGATGAAAAACGCATCATTGGTATTGTCTTTAGCCGTTTTTGATAGTCAAAATCAGTTATTTGTTACCTCTCATTACCACAAAGATTTTGAGATCATGCGTACTCAGTTGCCGTTATCTGAGTTAAATGAAACCGAGTTTAGTACCCTTGATGATATTTTAATCATCCGCAGTCCCATCATCGCAAATACAGATCTCGATCCGCTGGCATTTATCAAAAATGATCCGAGCCATTATTCTGTCGAAAGCGGTTTTCAACGCAACCACCTTGCAGAGCAAAGTATAGCCAAGCCCATTTATAATAATAAACAAGAACAAGTGCTGGGTTATATTGCCATTCTAGTTAATAAAGAAAGTGCCTTACTTGAACAACATCGCGCTGCCATTGCGGCGTTCATAATAGTGTTGATTGGCGTGCAGTTTAATTTATTTTTCACCTTTCGCTTGGTCAAACATGTTAACCACCCCATCACGGAAATGGTACGTGTGGTTGCCAAAATTCGAGAAGGCAAACTTGATACCCGCCTAGACGGTAATTTAATTGGTGAGCTCGATTTATTAAAACGTGGTATTAACGCTATGGCGGGCTCATTAAGCGAGTATCACGATGAAATGCAGCAAAATATCGATCAAGCTACATCTGATTTACGCGAAACCTTGGAACAAATTGAAATTCAAAACGTAGAGTTAGATTTAGCCAAAAAACGAGCATTAGAAGCCAGTCGGATCAAGTCCGAGTTTTTGGCCAATATGTCTCACGAATTACGTACCCCGCTGAACGGTGTTATTGGCTTTGCAAGACAACTTATCAAAACCCCGCTGCATTCTAGCCAGCTAGATTACATCAAAACGATTGAACGAAGCGCCAGTAACTTACTGGGGATCATCAATGACATTTTAGACTTCTCAAAACTTGAAGCCGGTAAAATGGTTTTTGAGAAAATGCCTTTTGCGCTGAGAGAAACCTTAGCTGACACATTAAATATAATTGCCGGTAGTGCACGTGAAAAAGGTATAGAACTGGTCATTGATATTGATTCAAACGTACCTGAAAGCGTCAGTGGTGATGCGATGCGAGTGAATCAAATTATCACCAATCTCGTCGGTAATGCGATTAAGTTTACTGATAAAGGGAGTGTGATCCTCAAAATTACCCAAGTCGGTTCAACAGAAGATAATGTCACTTTAAGGTGCGAAGTTATCGACACAGGAATAGGTATTGACGAAAGTAAGCAAGAGTATTTATTCCAGGCATTTGGGCAGGCAGACTCATCAATTTCCCGCCGCTTTGGTGGTACGGGTCTTGGTTTAGTCATCACTAAACGACTAATTAACCAAATGGGTGGCCAAATTGGTTTTACATCCAGTCCGAATAAAGGCTCTAACTTCTGGTTTATTTTACCGTTGAGTATCAGTCAGTTTGACATTGGTGAAGTGCTGCCAATGGATGTGTTATCAGGGAAATCAATACTCTTGTTTGAGCCTCGCGAATTAACCCGTGATGTATTGAATCAGCGTTTAGAAGCGTGGCATTTAAAACTGACCAGTGTTGGACAGTTGGATCATCTCAACACAACGTTTGAACAGCCCAACATCCATTTTGATTATATATTAATGAGTTGTCATGGATTTAGTGATCCAGAACAAATTACATCCACGCTAAAACGAGCCAAGCAGCATACTAACTGCCTTATTTTATTACACGATTGTATTGATCAAGAGGTGATTATTAACCACCTCAAACCTAATACTGATTTATTGATCACCGTCCCTATCAGTGATACTCAGCTGGCAAGACATCTCATTTATCCACCTACACCTAAAACCTTACAGCAGCAAATGCCTTTAGTTGCAGAAAATAACAATGAGCGATTAAATGTTTCTGTACTCGCTGTAGATGATAATGTTGCTAATTTGAAGTTGATTGATTCTTTACTGCAAGAGTTAGTATTTAGTGTTACCACAGCTAAAAGTGGTGAAGAAGCGATTAAATTGGCTAAGTCTAAAAGCTTCGAATTAATTTTCATGGACATTCAAATGCCTGGTATTGATGGTATTACAGCCTCTCAAAAAATCCGTCATGAATCGATGAATCGCCATACTCCCATTATCGCCGTCACCGCACATGCTATTGCAGAAGAGCGGGCAAATATTCTCGCATCGGGTATGGATGGCTTTTTACCCAAACCGATTGATGAGTCCTCATTAAAGAAAGTGATTAATCGCTGGGTAGCGAAACCTAAATTCACCCACTTTGATCTTCATACACTCAATTGGGACTTGTGCTTACGACAAGCAAATCAAAAGCCAAATTTGGCACTTGAGATGCTTAACATGATGCTTGAATCCATTCCAGAGACCATCACCACCATAAATTCTGCTTTGCAAAATAAAGACCAACAGGCCATGCTTCAAGCGGTGCATAAATTACATGGTGCAAGTTGTTATTGTGGCGTACCTACCACTCAAAAACTTTGCCAAGAAATTGAATCGGCGTTGAAACATAAAACCCAAATCAGTGAACTAGAACCAGAAATACTTGAGTTACTTGACGAGCTAACTAAGGTAGAATCAGCAGCAACTCAAGTATTAGAACAGTTATCAATGGACATCAAGCATGACTAACAAACCTGGATTTTTTAAACGTTTAAAGGCGTTATCTTTACCTCAAAAGCAATTATTTGCTGTCGCCTTATGCCAGCGTATGTTGCCAAATTATGAATTATTTTCTGAAGTATGTGAGTTTGGTCAACCCATGGTGCTATCAACAGCTTTAGAGCTATTGTGGCAAAGCCAATATGATAAAAAAACCAAATACAATGTCGACGTGCACCTTCAACGCATTGAAGAAAACACTCCCGATCCTGCTGATTTTGAAGCTTATGGTGTGTATCCGGCTATGGACGCAGCGGTAGCGATTTCAACGCTAATGAGTGCCATTTCCGCAAAAATGGAAGATGATATTATTAATATCAGCAAACTGTCTTCAAGTACCGTTGCTAATTATATTGAAGCAATAAGCGATGAGAGTCTGATGGACGAAGCCTTAGATGACTTTGTTTTTGCTCACCCCGTAATGCAAGAGGAAAAAGAGTTACAAGAGATGCTGCTGGATATTATTGAAGCCAATCCAGACATCAATCCAGAGTTAGTCAAAGGGTTAAGAAAAGACATTATTGATGCGGGAGTCTCTAATATTGGTATTAGTATGCAGTAGCCATTTTCAAACTAATATCAAATCATTACCCCATAAATCCTTGCGACTAATCAGTATACAGCCAGAAATAACTTTCTGGCTTTTTTATACCAAACATAATCAATGAGTGAACCTTAACTCGGGTTAATAGAGCTGAGGTGAGTGACTGAGATTGGTATTAAGAGCAAATTGCCAGTCATTAACCCCACGTCTAGTAACGTAAGCCAAGCTGAAATATATCACCACGCAGGCTCCCGTAGCGACTCACTCAACGTCATATCAATTTAATGCGCACATAGCTTAAAGCAATTACCTATCGGCTTTAAGCATTAGTCTAATTGCATCACAACAATCAAAAGTAGTAATGTGGCAACACTATCATTTTGCTAGGGATTCACTGGGAATGTCGAGTGCATTAACGCCACTATTCGCTGTATTCACCATAATGTTACTCGGTGGACTCGTTCAAAAATTGAAAATATTGCCGCAGGAGACGGATCTCATCCTCAATCAATTTGTTTATAATATCGCCTTCCCTGCTATTTTATTGATTATATTAGCCGAAACTCGAATAGAGGATATTATTCAATGGGGATTTATCGCGGGTTTTAGCTTAGCGATGATCATTACTTATATCGTTGTCATTGTTATATCTTTATGGAGAACACCTAAAAATCAAGCCATTGCAGCTATGCGGGCCCTAAACTCGACATTTGGAAATACTGCATTTATTGGGATTCCATTGTTAAGCATCATGTTTCCGAATAACAAAATGGCACTCGTCGCTGCTGCTATTGCAAGTTTACTCTCTGTCATTATGTTTGCATTTGCGCTGGTATCGATAGAGCTTGCCAGTAAAAATAAGCCAAATTCAAAATCTGCGATGTGGATTATGGCGTCGGCGTTAGCTAAAAATCCAATTTTTGTTGGCAGCCTGATTGGCATCACCTTATCAGCTGGTCATTTGGAACTCCCTGCCAGTATTTCATTGATGCTACATCAACTTGGTAACACCTCAAGTCCTTGTGCACTATTCGCTATCGGCATGGTGCTGGTAAAAGCGTTACGCCAACAGGGCGGCAATAAGCTATTTACCGCTAGCCTTGTTGCTGAATTGAATGCAATTAACGTATTAAAACTTATTGTTCAACCTATGATTGCATTCGCATTACTCAGCTCCTTTGGTGTAGCACAAGAGCTCATCGCCATGGGGGTCATTTTAGCAGCATTGCCCACTGCAGCGAGTGTTTACTTACTGGGAGAGCGTTATCAAGTGCATGCCAATGTTAGTGCTCAAGCTATTCTGTACGGTACCTTGATGACTTTTTTCAGTTTGCCAATACTTGAAACGCTTCTAAAATCTTATGGTTAAATATCACCCGCACACAGACTAACAAACAACCAAAGATAATTTTTCTTCAACCACTTTACTGTATAAAAAATCAGTATATACTGTTTATCAATACAGTGGTTTGGTAGTTTCATTGACAGGAATTCATTATGCTTTGCCAACTCAGCATCAACAATTTTGCCATCGTACGTTTTTTAGAATTAGATTTTAAAGCCGGTATGACAACCATCACAGGTGAAACTGGTGCCGGTAAATCTATTGCTATTGATGCACTTGGCCTATGTCTAGGCAACCGCAGCGATGCTAATACGGTAAGACCTGGCGCGAGCAAAACTGAAGTCAGCGCCAGATTCACATTGCATGATGTTCCATTAGCAAAACGTTGGTTAGAAGATAATGATCTGGATAACGACGAAGACTGCATTCTTCGCAGAACCATTAACAGTGATGGCCGGTCCCGTGCTTATATCAATGGCAACCCAGTGCCAATTACCCAGCTAAAAGCCATTGGCCAATTGTTAATTGGTATTCATGGCCAACATGCCCACCATGCTATGCTTAAAAGTGAGCATCAACTGACCTTACTTGATAGCTATGCCAATCATAAATTGTTAATTGATACTGTGCAGGCAAGTTACCAGCGCACAAAACAAGCTGAAAACGATTTAAAAAGTTTAGAACTAGCACAACATGAACGTATTGCTCGTAAGCAATTACTGCAATATCAAGTTGAAGAGTTAGATGAATTTAACTTAGCTGAAGGTGAATTTGTCGAAATAGAGCAAGAACATAAACGTCTTGCAAACGGCACTGAACTTATCGAATCATGTCAGGCAAGTTTAGCGTTATTGTCTGAAGATGATGAAGTCAATATTGAGTCATTGCTAAACAAAGTTATTCATTTAGCGGATAACTTACAAACGGTAGACGACAAGCTGGCTCCTGTTGCCAATATGCTTAATGAAGCATTGATTCTTATACAAGAAAGCTCGGGCGAAATTGAAGACTACCTTAGCCGTTTAGAATTAGACCCAGAGCATTTTGCATATTTAGAAAAACGCTTATCCAGTGCGATGCAATTGGCGCGTAAACACCATGTTAATCCAGAGGATTTATCGACATATCACGCACAACTGAAAGCGGAGTTACTCGAACTGTGTGATGATGAAACAAAATTAGATGAAGTCAGACAAGCATTAGCGGCTAATCGCGAAGCCTTCTTAGCGCATGCACAAAAACTGAGTCAAAGTCGCACTCGCTATGCAAAAGAGCTTGATAAACTAGTGACACAATCTATTCATCAACTCAATATGCCTAAGGGGCAATTTAAAATTGCAGTCAACTTTAATCCCGAAATGCATAATAGCTTAGGGTGCGACCAAGTTGAGTTTTTAGTGACCACTAACCCTGGCCAACCTTTACAACCCATAGCCAAAGTGGCATCAGGAGGGGAGCTGTCAAGAATAGGCTTAGGTGTACAAGTCATTACTGCAAAAAAAGTATCAACACCCACCTTAATATTTGATGAAGTTGACGTGGGGATTTCTGGTCCAACCGCAGCTGTCGTAGGAAGGATGCTAAGAAGCTTAGGTGAATCGACCCAAGTATTTTGTGTTACTCATTTACCGCAAGTCGCTGGAAATGGTCATCAACACATGTTTGTAAACAAGTTTAATAAGGCAGGTCAAACAGAAACCACAATGCAAAACCTTGATAAAGAACAGCGGATTAATGAGCTGGCACGTTTATTAGGTGGAGATGCCATAACAGAAAACACCTTAGCCAATGCCAGAGAATTATTGCAATAGCATTGCAATAACGATACCTTAAAAATCAGGGGCATCTGCAAAATAATCGTAAACTAACTCAAGGAAGAACAATGCTAAAAAAAATAGCAAAAATAGCAGGTTATACCCTAGTTGCGTTTACGAGTATTTTTGCGCTTTTATTTTCAAGCCTAGTGTATATCAATGCCCAAGATAGATTTCTTTCGGTTAATAGTCAGTTAATGGAAAAATGGGCTCAATTAGCCGAACAGGACGTTGAACAAATCAATGGGGCTGATAATGCTTTCAAGTTTTCCCAGAAAATAGTTGGCACTCAGTTAGCTCCGATTACATTGCCTTTATCTGAGGCTGAAAACCTTACATTAACCCAATACAAACAAGCTTGTCACCAAGCTTCGATAGCCCAATGCCAAGCTTTTATTGCTGATAACCTTGCACAAATGCAATTAATGGTGCAAAACCATGCTGAGTTAATTAGTCAATATCATCAATTGATGACTTTACCCGTCTGGCATGAAGAAATCGATATCAGTATTGAAAGGCCACAACTGAACTTCGCTGCATTATTAAAAATACAGCAAATAACAGAGATTAATGCGCTGCTTTCTTCTCGTGCAGATAGCCCAAGTATCATTAATGACTTCCTCAATGATGATTATCGTTTTTGGCACAATGTTTTTCACTCTTCCTCATATCTTATTACTTTTAGCCTAGCGGGTAACATGATGAAAAGTAATTTAGAGCGAGGGGTGAAATTCCTTTCTGTTGAAGATCCTGACAAAGGCACTTATCCGATATCCTGGACATTGAGTAATGAGTTAACGGCAGAAAGTATTCAACGTGTGTTTGCTGGTGAATACATTTACGGCAAAAGAATGATGAACAATTTACAAGAAAACACATACCAACTGACGGATTTGGCATTTTATTCACAATGGATGTTGGGTCATTTTTTTAAAGTCAATGACAGCTTGAATATGCACTCAGAAGTATTACTGGCACAATATCAAAAAGTGATGTTAAAAAAGCAAAATTTGGATAATAAGACAAATAACACAGATATTAATGCAGAATTTGAGATTATTGACGATGACTTAATCCAAAGATTTGCCTATTGCCAAATGGAGTCAACGATTGAGCAACTATGGGCACTCACATACAATCCGATCGGTAAAATGCTAAGCTGCTCTCACCCATCTCTTGATCAATATTTTGATATGACTCAGACCATTACAGATCTTCAACAGCAAACAACAAATCTACGAGTCAGTTTAAAGTAAACCATTTCAACAATGGTTATGCTCCAAATGTATAAACCGCTATTTGCAAACAGATAGCGGCAAAAACTCCCGCTAAAACATCGTCAATCATAATACCAAACCCACCATGTACTTTGGCATCTAACCAGCGAATTGGCCAAGGCTTAATAATGTCGAAAAACCTAAACAGTATAAAACCAACGACTAACCATAATAAACCAGCTGGCGCTGCAATCATGGTGATCAGTAATCCTGCCACTTCATCCCAAACAATGGCACCGTGATCATGCACTTGCATGTCTTTGGCTGCCTTATCACAAATATAGACACCAATCACCACACTAAAAAGCGTTAATAGCAGGTATATAGGTAAACTCAAATGACACATAAGCAAATAAAGCGGAACGGCCGCAAGTGTACCAAATGTACCTGGCGCTTTAGCCGCTAAGCCACTACCAAATCCGAGCGCAAGAAAGTGAATAGGGTTTGAAAGTCGTAAACGTTTTACGGCTGGGTCTTGGGAGAATAACTTCATCAGAAATGCTCAAAACCTTTAAATTCAGGGGTAAAAGGCTGGCCATCTAAGGTAAACTTGATTTTATTGCCTGAGCATATTTGACCAATTTTAACAAATTTTACCCCAGCATGAAGCAATGCGGTATCAATGGCACCACGTTGTGATTCGGGTACAGTAAAAAGTAACTCATAATCTTCGCCGCCAGTTAATGCATAAGCCAAGGCTTGATCAACACCAACACTCTCGGTGAGTGAACTAGATAACGGAATAGCATTAGCATCGATCACCGCACCAACATTAGATGCTTTGAGGATATGAGATAAATCTGATACTAAACCATCAGACAAATCTATGGCACTTGAAGCTAAACCTTTTAATGCCTGTCCTGCTAACACTCGCGGTGTCGGATAATAGTGGCGATTAAGAAGATATTCTTTGAATTCAGGTTTAATGACTTGTTTATTACGCAGCATATCAAGACCGAGGGCTGAGTCACCCAAGCTACCTGTGACAAATACCCAGTCACCTATTTTGGCACCGCTGCGTTTTAGCGCCTTCCCTTTTGGAACCTGCCCATGAATAGTCACATTAATACAACGGGGACCGCGAGTGGTGTCACCGCCAACTAATGCGACACCGTAATATTCAGCAGCTTCAAATAAGCCACTACTGAAATCAGCAAGCCATTGTTGGTCAACATCAGGTAAAGAAAGTGCTAGCGTCATCCAAGCTGGCTCGGCTCCCATGGCAGCCAGATCTGAAAGATTAACCGCAAGAGATTTATAACCCAGTGCATGCGCAGGCATATCTGCAAAAAAATGCACCCCTTCAACTAAAGTGTCGCATGAGATTGCAATCACTTTACCTTCAGCTGGTTGAACCAAAGCACAATCATCGCCAATGCCGAGTAGCACATCACGACGTTTTTGGCCTTTGTTCTTAAAAAATTGTTCGATAAGTTGGAATTCTTTCACGCTAACTCCGGTGCGGATCCCCGCCCAGCTAACCTTGATGCATTTTGATACAAATAAAAACGGTATCCGAAGATACCGTTTTTAGCATTACTTGTTTTTAACGATCTTATCTAATAAGCCGTTAACAAACTTATGACTATCATCAGCACCGAAGGCTTTTGCAAGTTCGATACCTTCATTAATGGCAACCTTAAAAGGGACATCTTTTTTGAAAGTCAGTTCAAATGTTGCTAAGCGTACGATGGCTTTTTCTACGGGTGACACTTCACTAAAATCACGATCTAAGTGTGGTTTTAATAACTCATCAATCTGAGCGACTTTAGCAGTTACGCCTGCTAATAACTCACGAAAATAAGCAACATCGACACCGTCTAAACTTTGTTCAGTTAAGAATTCATGTTCAACATCTGCAACATTGTTGTCTGACAGTTGCCATGAATAAATAGCTTGAACGGCTAAACGGCGTGCCTTACGGCGCTCTGAAGGCTTCATTAAATTTCCTACTATACCAACTGTTGTTCTAACTCTTGCAGTACGTTAACCATTTCTAACAGACTTAATGCAGCTTCGCCGCCTTTGTTGCCTGCTTTTGTACCCGAGCGCTCAATAGCTTGCTCAATGGTATCTGTTGTTAACACACCAAAAGAAACGGGGATATCATACTCTAATGCTACTTGAGCAAGTCCCTTGTTACATTCACCGGCGACCATGTCAAAGTGAGGCGTACCACCACGAATAACTGCACCTAATGAAATAATACCGTCAAATTTACCACTTGCTGCAACACGACGGGCAGCTAAGGGTAATTCCACTGCGCCAGGTACACGCACAACAGTAATGTTGTCATCTTGAACCTGACCAAAACGTTTTAAAGTATCAATTGCGCCACTGAGCAGGCTTTCAACAACAAAGCTATTGAAACGCGATACGACGATCGCCACTTTGGCATTTTTCGCTTCGATATTACCTTGAACTACGTTCATTTTTATCTTACCTAATTTAGCTAAAGCACCCAGCTTGGGCGAAAGAGGCGGTATGATAACACAGCCGACCACTCTGAGCGCAATGCAATTATTGAAATTGTTAAACGGAAAGGGTTAATTTTTACTCTGAAACATATTCAGTCACTTCCAGACCAAAGCCTGATAATGAGTGATATTGTTTAGGCGAACTCAACAAACGCATTGATGTTACCCCTAAACTAGACAAAATTTGTGAGCCCACACCCACGCGGCGAGACGTGCCCTGCCATTGCGCAGGAGCCGTTGCTTCACCGTTATCTTGCGCTTCAAATGACTTAACTTTGGCTAAAATATTACTTGTATGCTCTTGGTTACCCAATAACACTAGCACCCCACCTTCTTGGGCAATGCGCGCCATGGCTTTTTCCAGTGGCCAACTGCGCTTTTGATCGCGCTCTGAATGCAATAAATCATTGAAGGTATTTTGTAAGTGAACACGCACCAAACAATTTGCGGTGATTTCACCTTTTATCAATGCATAGTGCAATTGATTATCAATGGTGTCTCTAAATGTGACCATGTCAAACTCACCAAAACGCGTCGGTAAGTTACACTTAGCCTCGCGCACGACGGTGGTTTCTTTATTATTACGATATTCGATTAAGTCTGCAATGGTGCCGATTTTAATCCCATGTTTTTCACTGAAAACTTCTAAATCTGGGCAGCGGGCCATAGTGCCATCATCATTTAAGATTTCAACAATAACGCCTGAGGGTTCAAAGCCCGCAAGACGAGCAAGATCACATCCGGCTTCAGTGTGTCCGGCACGAATTAACACGCCACCATCTTGCGCCATTAATGGGAATATATGCCCAGGCTGAACTAAATCAGCAGCTTTGGCATTTTTGGCCACGGCAGCTTGTACAGTAACCGCTCTATCGTGGGCAGATATGCCGGTGGTTACCCCTTCGGCCGCTTCAATTGAAACGGTGAAATTTGTCGAAAACTGCGCGTTATTATTGGTGACCATTAAAGGAAGATTTAGCTGTTGGCAACGGGCTTTGGTCATGGTTTGACAAATTAATCCACGCCCATAGGTTGCCATAAAATTAATCGCTTCTGGCGTGACACACTCAGCAGCCATGATTAAGTCACCTTCATTCTCTCTATCTTCATCATCCATTAAAATAACCATTTTGCCTTGGCGGATATCTTCGATGATTTCTTCTATGCTATGTAAAGCCATGGGGGAACCTTTAATCGTTATTAATTATGATTGCTTGTGTGGTCGAACTTTAGGTTTATTTTTAACTGTTGTGACCCTGTTTATTTCATAAATCCGGCATTCGCTAACATCGCCATTGTCACGTTTGATTTAGGCTGATGCTCAGCTTGCCCCTGCATTAATCGTTCAAGGTATCGAGCGATTAAATCAACTTCAATATTAACGCTATCACCCGCTTTTAAATTGATCAGTGTCGTTTCGCTAGCAGTGTGCGGAACTATCGTTAATCTAAATGCGTTCGCTTTGACCTCGTTTACGGTCAAACTGACGCCATCGATAGTAATAGAGCCCTTATGCGCAATGTATTTTGCTAACGTCACGGGAGCGGTTAACCAAAACTCTATGGCCTGACCACGATGCTCACATGAATCAACTTTAGCAATACCATCAACATGACCACTGACCATATGCCCCCCTAAACGGGTGGTTGCGGTAACCGCTTTCTCTAAATTGACTTGTTGGCCCACTTTGTACTGGGCAAAACCGGTTAATGCAACGGTTTCGGCAGAGACATCGGCAACATAGCCGTCGGCCAGACATTGCACCACGGTTAAACAAACACCATTGGTGGCAATGCTGTCACCTAATTTAACATCAGATAAATCAAGCTTACCGCTAGCCACGGTCAAGCGAATATCATTACCTTTACGTTCAATTTTTCGTAACGAGCCTAAGGCTTCAATAATGCCAGTAAACATAATGACTCACTTATATAGAGAATGCTCAACACAGTTGAGCATGTATAATTAAATATTTTAGCCTAAACGAAATATCAATCGTGTGTCTTGACCGACATTTCGCTTATCTTTTAAGACTATTTTTGGCAGCATATTCATCGTTTGATAATTGGGCAGTAACAGCATGTCTCGCCCTTCACTGCCCATTATTTTATTCGCTTGGTACAACACAAGCTCGTCCGCTAAATCCTGTTCAATAACACTGCCTGAAAGCGTTGCACCTGCTTCAATCATCACGCTATTACAGCTAGCACCAAGATGTTGTAGGACTTCCAGCAAACAAACACGGCCTTGTGAGTTAGCCTTTACTGTCAGCAAGCTGACATGTTGCCCAAAAGTACGTTTAACCTCATCGGAATAATCGCTAGTCGATACCAATAAAATTGGACTTTTAATATTAAATAACTTGAATGATGAGGTCAGGCGGGCTTTTGAATCCAACACCACCCTTAATGGCTGATGTAGAGATGAGGGTAAAAGTGAGCTTTTCAAGTCACCTAATTGTTCATAACGTACATTGAGGCTGGGATCATCGGCGAATATGGTTTCAACGCCAGTAATAAGTGCACAATGACGAGCGCGCATTTTTTGCACATCATCACGGGCAGCAGCGCCAGTTATCCACTTAGATTGACCATTTTGAAGTGCTGTTTTGCCGTCTAAACTGGCTGCCACTTTTACAGTAACCCAAGGCAATCCGGTTCGCATGCGTTTCATAAAGCCTAAATTTAGCTCAAGTGCTTCTGCTTCTAATAAACCGACGTCCACTTGAATACCAGCGTCTCGTAACAGGTTAATGCCGTTACCCGCGACCTGTGGATTAGCATCTTTAAGGGCAATAACAACCCGAGCAACTTTGGCATCAATTAAGCCTAATGCGCATGGCGGTGTACGTCCATAATGACTACAAGGCTCTAAAGTAACATAAGCCGTTGCACCTTCGCTGCTATGGCCATCAGCTATCGCTTGGGCTAATGCATTAACTTCAGCATGCCCTTGACCGGCAACTTGATGGTAGCCTTCACCAATAATTTGTCCACTTTTAACTAAAACACAACCCACGCAAGGATTTGGCCGAGTGGTATAACGCCCTTTGCGAGCCAACTGAATTGCTCGACTCATCATTTGGATATCAAAAACACTAACGCTGATCATAAACAAAAATACTCAGTGAATATTACACATTTACTTTTGCAACTTAGCGATAGCCTCGCCAAATTGTGAGACATCTTCAAAGGCTCGATACACAGATGCAAAACGAATATAAGCGACTTTATCTAGGCTCATTAACTGTTCCATCATCAAGTTACCAATCATCTCAGAGTCAATTTCACGCTCACCCGTCGCACGTAAGGTTGATTTTATTTTGGTAATAGCCTGCTCAATCTCATCCATCGAAACGGGACGTTTTTCAACCGCACGGAGCATTCCACCACGCAATTTTTCTTCGTCAAAAGGCTGACGACTGCCATCACGTTTTATCACTCTGGGCATAACTAATTCAGCCCCTTCAAATGTAGTGAAACGCTCATGGCATTCAGTGCATTCGCGACGACGGCGAACTTGATGACCATCTGCCACCAAACGCGAGTCGATAACTTTAGTGTCTGTCGCGCTACAAAAAGGACAATGCATTGAACCTCCACAAAATAAAATGGCCGCTAAAGTTAGCGGCCATTAAAGTTTATCCTATTTGTTCATCAAGGTTAAGCTTACCTTTGGCTCAGCTAATACTCTGAACAGACAATCAAGTCTACAACAGGATTACCCGTAAACGGGGAATTTTGCGCATAAAGCCAGTACTTGGCCTTTAACACGATCAATCACAGCATGATTTTGAGCATCATCTAAAATGTCACAAATCCAACCGGTTAACTCTTTCGCTTCAGCTTCTTTGAAACCACGACGTGTGATGGCAGGTGAACCGATACGGATACCTGAGGTCACAAATGGTGAACGTGGATCGTTTGGTACTGAGTTTTTGTTCACAGTAATGTTAGCACTGCCTAACGCGGCATCGGCTTCTTTACCGGTTAAATCACGGCCGATTAAATCAACCAGCATTAAGTGGTTTTCGGTACCGCCTGAAACAATTTTGTATCCACGCGCTAAAAACACTTCAACCATGGCTTTAGCATTTTTAACCACTTGCTGCTGATACACTTTAAACTCTGGCTCTAATGCTTCTTTAAAGGCTACCGCTTTGCCCGCGATAACATGCATTAGTGGGCCACCTTGGCCGCCAGGGAACACGGCTGAGTTTAACTTTTTATATAAATCTTCATCATCAGCTGCAGAAATAATGATACCGCCACGTGGGCCAGCTAACGTTTTATGAGTTGTAGAAGTCACAACGTGTGCGTGTGGCACTGGGTTTGGATAAACACCTGCAGCGATTAAACCCGCTACGTGAGCCATATCAACAAAGAAGTATGCGCCAATTTTATCCGCAATTTCACGCATTCTAGCCCAATCAACAATCCCAGAATAAGCCGAGAAACCACCGATCATCATTTTAGGCTTGTGTTCAACCGCTAAACGTTCCATTTCGTCGTAGTCAATTTGACCAGATTCATCGATACCGTAAGGAATAATGTTATATAACTTACCCGAAAAGTTAACTGGAGAACCGTGCGTTAAATGACCACCGTGAGCAAGGTTCATCCCTAATACGGTATCACCTGGCTTCAACAATGCCATAAATACAGCACTGTTTGCTTGTGATCCTGAATGAGGCTGAACGTTGGCATAGGTTGCGCCAAATAATTCTTTAGCACGCTCAATCGCTAACGTTTCAACTACGTCAACATACTCACACCCACCGTAGTAACGCTTACCAGGATAACCTTCAGCATACTTATTAGTTAACTGAGAACCTTGTGCTTCCATTACACGTGGACTGGTGTAGTTTTCAGATGCAATTAATTCGATGTGCTCTTCTTGGCGACAAGTTTCATCTTCAATGGCTTTAAATAATTCTGGATCGTAATCCGCAATATTCATCGCTTTCTTAAGCATGGTGACTCCAACGATAGGTTTTATATAAGTAGGGTTGCGCGGTATTCTACTCTGCAAATGCAAACAATCCCAGCTTTACAGCATGAATTTAGTTACTTAACAGCAATAGAAAATCTCATGCGAAAAGGAAATAGCTGCTTTTATTCATAAACTTAATGTTTTTATTGTAAAAAATATTTGCTGATTTGATTCATAGATAGCTCAAAACAGTCACTAAAAACACTGTTCTAATTTTGATACCTAAAAGGGCTAGTGAGTGAAGAAAACCGCTTGAATGTGTCTGCCTACAAATCCGGCATTATGCACTTTTTTACCAACTCATGTTCAATACCTTCATGGTCTATTGCTTATTAACCTGAAGTATTATGTACAGAGTCCGAGCGTTCAAGATTTCATTAATGATAAAAACAACGCCAATTACATCTGAAGCGATAAAATCCGATTTAAGTTAGATTCAGATTCCATTAGAATCACATCTATTCAGTGTCAACCAAATAATGGGATCCCATGGCTCAATTTGTATATAGCATGCTTAGAGTGGGCAAAATTGTTCCGCCTAAAAAGCAAATTTTAAAAGACATTTCGTTAAGTTTTTTCCCTGGTGCAAAAATTGGGGTACTCGGCTTAAACGGTTCAGGTAAATCAACATTACTGCGCATTATGGCCGGTATTGATACTGAAATTGAGGGTGAAGCCCGCCCTATGCCTGGCCTTAAAATTGGTTACCTACCCCAAGAACCCAAGCTAAATCCGAATCAAACCGTGCGTGAAGCTATAGAAGAAGCGGTAAGTGATGCCAAAAACGCTTTAACCCGTTTAGATGCCGTGTATGCGGCGTATGCTGAGCCCGACGCCGACTTTGACGCATTAGCCAAAGAGCAAGGTGAATTAGAAGCCATCATTCAGGCACAGGATGCGCATAATTTAGAGCACATTCTAGAGCGCGCGGCTAACGCATTGCGTTTACCTGACTGGGATGAAAAAATCGAAGTGCTATCAGGTGGTGAACGTCGACGTGTTGCGATTTGTCGTTTATTGCTTGAAAAACCAGAAATGTTATTACTTGATGAGCCAACCAACCACTTAGATGCTGAATCAGTGGCTTGGCTAGAGCACTTTTTACAAGAGTATAACGGTACCGTAGTGGCAATTACCCATGACCGTTATTTCTTAGATAATGCTGCGGGTTGGATTTTAGAACTTGACCGTGGCGAAGGTATTCCTTGGGAAGGTAACTACTCTTCTTGGTTAGAGCAAAAAGACGCGCGTTTACAACAGGAATCGGCAGCTGAGAGTGCACGCCAGAAGACCATTGCCAAAGAATTAGAATGGGTTCGTCAAGGGGCGAAAGGTCGCCAATCTAAAGGCAAAGCCCGTATGGCGCGCTTTGAAGAGTTGAACACCAATGACTATCAAAAGCGTAATGAAACCAATGAATTATTTATTCCACCAGGACCTCGTTTAGGTGATAAGGTAATTGAAGTAACTAATTTGACAAAGTCCTATGGCGACCGCGTTTTAATTGATGATTTATCATTTACCGTCCCTAAAGGTGCAATTGTCGGTATTATCGGTGCTAACGGTGCGGGTAAATCAACTTTATTCAGAATGATTTCAGGTTCGGAACAGCCAGATAGCGGCAGCATTTCCATTGGTGAATCGGTACAAATTGCATCTGTTGAGCAGTTCCGTGATTCAATGAATGATAAAAATACCGTTTGGCAGGAAATCTCAGGCGGTCAAGACATTATGAAAGTCGGCAATATGGAAATTCCAAGTCGTGCTTATGTTGGCCGTTTTAACTTCCGTGGTGGTGATCAACAAAAAATTATTGGTACGCTGTCAGGTGGTGAACGAAACCGAGTTCACCTTGCCAAGCTGCTTCAAGCCGGTGGCAACGTATTACTCCTCGATGAACCCACCAACGATTTAGATGTTGAAACCCTGCGCGCACTGGAAGTAGCTTTGCTTGAATTCCCTGGGTGTGCGATGGTGATTTCGCATGACCGTTGGTTCTTAGACCGTATCGCAACTCACATTTTAGATTACCGTGACGAAGGTAAAGTGAACTTCTATGAAGGCAACTTTACCGAGTACTCAACCTGGTTAAAAAATACCTATGGTGCGGATATCGTCGAACCCCATCGCTTAAAATACAAGCGAATGAGTAAGTAGTTATAATGCGAATAAAACAGGAGCCTCGGCTCCTGTTTTATTCGTTCGATATAAACACTTTGCCCTACCAAAACAGAGTAAATACATATTCAAAAGCTTGAATATTATCAATAGCGTGTTTTTCACTAGGCTAATGTTAAACCGTAAACTAGCTATTGCCCTGCCATAACGCTATTTGTTGACTCCGTTCAGTAATAAGCTGTAGTTTCATTTTGCCTTCATCTCTTTGCTGGTTGCTATCGGCATTTTCTGGCTGTTAAGCTGTTGTAACGACTTTATCAATGAGGCTCAGATAATGTGCAACCTTAACTGTGCACCTCATAGTTCAACCAATAACCAACCATACAATTCAATCAAGAAAAACCAACAAGACGTTAAAGCATAAATAAAACCGTTCACAGATTTGCATCATCATTATGTTTAGAAACAAAAAAAGCGCAGAGTTTTACACTCCTTTACGCTCTAATGATAAAAATTGAATACAATACCCCCATTAAACTCAGATTCGTTTTGTTGGCTAATCCTCTTATTGAGATCGCTTTTTATGAAAAAAATTATCATCCTTATTATTTTACTCACTGCTGCAATTACTGGGATGGTGCTTAGTAAAGATAAGCCACAGCCCAAGGGAAAACCGAATTCAAGAGTGATCCCGGTAATCACAGCAAAAGTGGATAACCATTCATTAGCGCAATCCATTACGCTTGTAGGTAAATTAAAAGCCAAGCAATCGGTCTTGCTCGCCCCGCAAATCAGCGGAAAAATCGATCAAATTAATGTTAAATCAAATCAATATGTCAATCAGGGACAAGTGCTAATCACCATTGAAAATGCCAAAGCCACCGCCAATATGTCCGAAGCCAAAGCATACTATGCGGATGAATTACGCATTCAAGATGAGTTTGGCCGACTTATTCATGTCAATGCTATAACTCAAACCGAAATTGAAGCACAAAAAGCCAAAGTGGATATCGCGTCTGCAAGATTAGCGGCAGCAAGTGCTGATTTACAATACCACACTGTCATCGCCCCGTTTTCAGGCAACGTAGGCTTAATAAACTTCAGTAAAGGAAAAACGGTTAATACGGGTGAGTCCTTACTGACCTTAGATGATTTAAGCCAGTTATACCTAGATCTTAATATTCCTGAACATTACCTGTCTCTCTTAAGTACTGGCATGACAATAAATGCGACCAGCAGGGCCTGGCCAGATAAGACATTTTCAGGCCAGGTGACCGCGATTGACCCAAGAGTGAATGAGGACACGTTAAACTTAACCGTGAGAGCCTCTTTTACAAATGTAAAAAACCAGCTAAAACCCGGAATGATGATGTCTGCAACGATGATTTTTCCAAGCGTGTCATCACCTATGGTCCCGGTTCAAGCACTGGAGTACTCAGGTACTAAGCGATATGTTTACGTAGTAGACAAAGAGAATATTGCCAGAAAAACCGAAGTAGAACTTGGCGCACGGATCGACAATGAAGTACTGATCAATGCCGGTGTCAATATCGGCGATAATATTGTGGTGCAAGGTTTAGTCAATATGCGAGATGGCATAAAAGTGAATGACTTATCCGATGCCGCTAATCCCCCATCACCTCAACCTCAGGAGCAACGCTAATGTGGTTAAGTGATACCGCGGTAAAACGCCCTGTCGTTGCGATTGTGCTGAGTATTTTATTGTGTGTTTTCGGCCTAGTGTCATTCTCAAAATTGTCTGTCCGAGAAATGCCCGACGTTGAAAACCCTGTAGTCACGGTAATGACAACCTATAACGGTGCGTCTGCAACGATTATGGAAAGCCAAATCACCAAAACTATTGAGGATGAATTAACTGGGATCAGCGGTATTGACGAGCTGACATCTACCACCCGCAACGGTATGTCGAGAATTTCTATCGCATTTAAATTAGGCTGGAATTTGACCGAAGGGATCAGCGATGTGCGAGATGCGGTAGCCAAAGCACAGCGAAGGTTACCCGACGAAGCTGATGATCCAATAGTCTCTAAAGATAACGGCACGGGTGAGCCGTCTATTTATGTCAATCTTAGCTCAAGCAAAATGGATCGTACTCAATTAACTGATTATGCCCAGCGTGTGCTTGAAGATAAATTCAGTTTAATTACAGGTGTGAGTTCTGTCAGTATTTCTGGAGGCTTGTATAAGGTAATGTATGTCCAATTACAACCCCAGTTAATGGCCGGTCGTAATGTGACTACCAGCGATATTATTAACGCCCTCAGAACAGAAAACGTCGAAACACCCGGTGGTGAAGTACGCAATGATACTACCGTCATGACAGTAAGAACCCAACGCCTTTATCATACCGCGGCCGATTTTGATTATTTAGTGGTCAGAAATAGCAATGATGGTACACCCATTTACCTTAAAGATGTGGCACAAGTATTTGTTGGCGCAGAAAATGAAAACTCGACCTTTAAGAGTGACGGCGTTGTTAACCTAAGCTTGGGGATTATTCCACAATCCGATGCTAACCCATTAGATGTGGCTAAAAATGTTCACCAACAAGTGGCAAATGTTCAGCAATTTTTACCAGAGGGAACCCAATTAGTTGTCGATTATGATGCAAATGTCTTCATTGATCGTTCAATCAATGAGGTTTACAACACGCTATTTATTACTGGCGTTTTAGTTATTTTGGTGCTGTATATCTTTATCGGTCAAGTCAGAGCGACTTTAATCCCCGCGGTGACAGTACCTGTATCACTTATTGCGGCGTTCATGGCGGCTTACACTTTAGGTTACTCGATCAATTTATTAACCTTAATGGCGCTTATTTTAGCGATTGGCTTAGTCGTCGATGATGCCATTGTGGTGGTAGAGAATATATTCCATCATTTAGAAAAAGGAGAACCGCCACTACTCGCCGCCTACAAAGGCACTCAAGAAGTGAGTTTTGCCGTAGTATCAACCACACTCGTACTGGTTATGGTGTTTTTACCCATTTCATTTATGGATGGTATGGTAGGACTGTTATTTACTGAGTTTTCCGTCATGCTGGCAATGTCGGTTATCTTCTCTTCGTTAATTGCCCTCACGCTCACCCCCGTGCTCAGCAGTAAACTATTAAAAGCCAACGTGAAACCTAACGCATTTAATCAGTGGGTAGATGCGCGTTTTAATCGCTTAGAACAGCTTTATCGAAAAGGGGTCACATGGGCAATCCATTGGCGAGTTGCCGCCCCTTTTGTCATCATCGCATGCTTGGGCGGAAGTTATTTATTGATGCAACAGGTTCCCTCACAGCTGGCACCTCAAGAAGACCGTGGGGTACTGTTTGCCTTTATTAAAGGTGCTGAGGGCACAAGTTATAATCGCATGATTGCCAATATGGACATTGTTGAACAAAGACTCATGCCATTACTAGGGCAAGGTACGATTAAATCATTTAGCGTTCAGGCTCCTGCATTTGGTGGCCGTGCTGGAGACCAAACGGGTTTTGTCATCATACAATTAGAAGATTGGGAAAATAGAGACACAAACGTGAAACAAGCTTTGGCGCTTATTTCATCATCCCTTAAAGATATCCCCGATGTGATGGTGCGCCCAATGATGCCAGGTTTTAGGGGCCAATCTAGCGAGCCTGTACAATTTGTTTTAGGCGGGTCTGACTACCAAGAGTTATTTAAGTGGGCGCAAGTTCTAAAACAGGAAGCTGACGATAGCCCTATTCTTGAAGGTGCCGATTTAGATTATGCAGAAACAACCCCTGAGTTAGTGGTGACTATCGACAAACAAATTGCCGCCCAACTTGGGTTAAGTGTAGCAAGTATTTCAGATACCCTTGAAGTCATGCTGGGTGGACGCAGTGCCACAACCTTTATTGACAGAGGAGAAGAGTATGATGTCTACCTTAGAGGTAATGAAAACAGTTTTAACAGTGTAGCTGATCTTAGTAAGATTTATTTACGTTCAAACAAGGGCGAACTCATCACCTTAGATACGGTAACCCATATCGAAGAAGTCGCCTCACCACAAAAGCTAAGCCATACCAATAAACAAAAATCGATTACCCTAAAAGCGAATTTAGGCGAAGGTTACACCTTAGGTGAAGGATTAGATTTTCTTGAAAAGCGAGCTATTTCATTATTACCAGATGATATTTCAATTGCTTACACAGGTGAATCTAAAGACTTCAAAGAAAACCAAAGCGGCGTAATGATTGTTTTTGGCCTTGCCTTGTTGGTTGCTTACTTAGTGTTAGCAGGACAATTTGAAAGCTTTATCAACCCTTTGGTCGTCATGCTAACGGTACCGATGGGCATATTGGGTGGCTTTATTGGCTTAACACTCACAGGTCAGGGGATCAATATTTACAGCCAAATAGGGATGATCATGCTTATCGGTATGGTGACCAAAAATGGTATTTTGATTGTTGAATTTGCTAACCAGCTCCGAGATAGAGGACTGAGCTTAAATCAAGCGATTATTGATGCATCTGCACGCCGATTACGCCCTATTCTGATGACCGCTTTTACGACTTTGATCGGTGCTTTGCCGCTCATACTATCAACAGGTGCCGGCAGTGAAAGTCGAATTGCCGTAGGCACCGTGATATTTTTTGGTATGGCCTTCGCGACATTCGTCACTCTGTTTGTTATTCCTGCTATGTATCGCCTGATTTCGGCCTCAACCAAATCACCAGGATACGTTGCCGCTCAATTAGATGAAGCAATAGCAAAACAGCAAAAGTCGAACAATGAGTGTGTTAACATGCCCTAACTCAGCCCATTTACTCACACATTGTAGGTTAATAAATGTATAAAATTGCCGTTTTTGTGGATGTTCAAAATATTTATTACACCTGTAAACAGGCTTTTAATCGTAGCTTTAATTACCGTGAATTGTATAGGCAATTAAAAGAGCGTGGTGACATAGTCCACGCCATTGCCTATGCCATAGCGCCCAATGATGATGGCCAGGTTAAATTTCAGGATGCGTTAAAGCATATTGGTTTTACGGTTAAAACTAAACCTTATATTCAACGCAGCGATGGTTCATCAAAAGGTGACTGGGACGTTGGAATTACCATTGATATGTTAGATTATTCCGCCGACATAAATGAAGTTATCTTACTGTCTGGTGATGGGGATTTTGATTTACTGATACAAGCCATAAATCGTAAATATGATTGTTTAACCCATGTGATCAGTGTGCCTCAATTAACCGCAAAATCATTAACCGATCAATGTCAATTACACACTCCTATTGATGATCATTTGCTGCGTTAGCACTTTTATTAGTCATACCAATTACGACAAATAAGATAACAGAAATAGCGTAGGGAAAATGCATAACAACAAGGCGGGTTGTTGTGATAAGTCGTTAATCTACAATTTAAACATCTCACGCCATTATCAAGTATTTTCGCAAGCTAAAATGAGCTGTTATTTATTACGATGGGTATACTGGTTTCCCGTACTGGTTAATAACCTCAATACGGCTTAGCACAATACAAACGACGATTTAATAACAGCGTATACATCGCTACAGCAATTAGTTGGCACTATGAGTGACTAACGTTGGCTTTAATAAGTTATCGTGCACAGGACAACGATGACAGACTGCATCAAGAAAATCTTGTTTTTGCTGCTCATCTAAATCAGCATCAATGCTGGCAACTAAATCTATTTGCTTAAATCCAACAGGATCATCCGTTTGCTGACCAGAAAGCCCCGCGGTATTAAGTACGCCTTTCACCTGCACATCAAATTGACGAATATGAATTTTTTTGTCACGAGCCACCATTTTAGCGATGGCAGAAATGCATCCCGCTAACGAAAACAAAAATGTTTCTAACGGATTGGCACCTTCGTTGCCAGCTGTTGGCTGATCAATAATTAACGTATGCTCACGAATTTGCGCAGTGACTTTCCAGCTTTCACCCATGGTGGTGTTAACTTCAACAATTTTATCAGCCATATACTGTTCCATTAAAAAAAAATTAATTAGAAAAATCTTATTAAAATTGTACCGTTGAATTGATTTCATTTGCAATGCAAATTTAAAAAATCACAAGGGATAAATTAACTGAAATAAAGCTCAAAATCCTCTACACTGCCCATCGCTTATTTTAAACCGTATTTATACCAATCACAGCAAAGCAATAGCATAGGAAAATGCATGATAACAAGGCTGATTTTTATAATATGTCGTTATGCGACACCGTAAAAATTTAACGCCGTTATCGCGTATTTTCACCAGCTAAAATAAGCAGTTATTGATCACGATGGTATTACACACTAATAGTTAGGAACATCATGCTTAAGCCAAGTAATAGTAACGCGTTTATCTGGAGTGAAATGGCCCACTTTGCGGTGCAAATTTACTATGAAGATACTGATTTTTCAGGCGTGGTCTACCACCCGAATTTTCTGAAATATTTTGAACGAGCACGCGAACATGTGATTGGTGCAGATGTTTTACAAACATTATGGAATCAACAAGGTTTGGGATTTGCCGTCTATAAAAGTGACATGATTTGCCATGACGGTGTAGAGTTCGCAGATATCATCGATGTGAGAACGCAATTTTGTTTTGAAAGTAAATATCGCACGATTTGGAAACAAGAAATTTGGCGCCCAAACGCCACTAAAGCTGCCGTGACCGCTCATATTGAAATGGTGTGCATGAACAATAAAAGACAACTCACTGCAATGCCAGCGGAATTAATCGCCTTGCTCAACCAAACCTGCCCAGTTAACACGCATGATCGATGCAAGTATTGACCAGTTTATCCCTGAGATAATTTGGGGTAAATCAGCGTGAACTCAGTTGCATCGCAAGGTTTTGAAAAATATTCCCCTTGAATTCTGTCCGCGCCAAATTCAGCAAGCGTTTGCAGGGTGCTGAGGGTTTCCACGCCCTCAACCGTCACGTCAAAGCCTAACTCTTTGGCTAGCACAATGGTCATTTTTACAATACTTTGTGCTTGTTTTTCTTGTTGAAATCCCTGCAAAAAAGCTTTATCGATTTTCACTTCGTTTACGGGTAAATGACGCAAATAAGCAAGTGAAGAGTGCCCGGTGCCAAAATCATCAATGGCCACTTTTATCCCTAGCGTTTGCAGTTGCTCAATGGTATTGATGACCTGTTCATAGGAAGCCATCAATGCACTTTCAGTGATTTCAATCATCAAGCATTCTGCGGGAACTGAGTAGTGCTTTAATAGATTAGTGATGTCGGCCACGATATGTTTACCATGAAGATCATCACTGGAAAGATTCACTGCAACCTTGACATAAATGCCTTGTTCACGCCATTTTGCTTGTTGAGAGATCACTTTTTCAAGCACCCAAGCACTGATTAAGCTGATCATACCGGTATGTTCAGCCAAAGGGATAAATTCATCAGGAGATATCTCGCCTAATCCCTCATGATGCCAACGGATTAATGCTTCCACCTCAACACATTTTGCGCTTTTTATATCCAGTTTGGGCTGATATACCATAAACAATTGATCTTGTTTCAAGGCTTTAGGCAGGCTGTTAATAATCAGCAATTCGCGATATTGCTTTTTATCATCATCTTTGTCGTAATAAGCAATAGCTCTTTGATCTAATTTCGCTTTTTTCAATGCTAAATCTAATCGGCGCAGCATTATACTCACATCAGCATGATGCTCCGTTAAGGTTAATACGCCTAGTTGTACCGTCACACTAATGGGTTGTTGTTCTATTTCGAACGGTTGCTGGAGTTCATCCTTTATCGCAAGTAGTTGTTCATGCTCAATTACCTCAGAAAAAAATAGCAAAAACTCATTGCCATTCATTCTGGCAACAAACTGCGCTTTTATCGATAACGAATTCACTCGCAAGGAAAACTCTTTCAATAATGCGTCACCAAATACGAAGCCGAAAAGATCGTTTACAAAACGAAACTGTTTAATATCAATTAATAAAATCATTCCATTTTGAATCGGCATGCGACTTAACATTTTACGTTTAAAGCCAACTCGATTGGATAATCCAGTTAATTTATCGCGTTCAACATTAAAGGGAATGGATTTCTGTAAATTGATAAGAGCGGTGATTAAAGGAGTGAATACTTGAGGGATAGAGCCAAAATCAACAGGTGATACTGTTTGTATTTGACGCTCTAAGGTATGCGTTAACTGCTGTAAATAGCGTTTTTGGTGCCAATAATAGATCCCCGCGGCAATCAACATGACACCCAGGAATATGGCTAAAATCGTCACACAAAACAAATACATTGTCTGAGTCATTAAAAATGTCTATTCACAGTTTGGCCTATCGGAAAATAAGTATCACAAACCAGCGTAATCATACTTATTGATAACTTTCCTTAATCGAATGATATAAATCAGTAAATAAATCGCTACCTAAATCTTCAGGAGTGACAGGTAATCCGCGTCCGACAAAAATATCAAGGCGTTGCTCTAATTCTTCGCCAGCCCGTAATTCACCGGTATAAAACGCTGCTGAGCGGATAAAATCTAAGTAGGTAACCTGTTCGGGTAAATAATGTAGATCAGCCCAGCGCTCTACAACTTCAGTGACTTCTGGGGCAAAATCCCAGCTTTTAAGCACCGCACGACCAATCGGCCCCTGCATTTTTCGCACTAAACCACGGAGTTGATCTATGCTGGTAAACAGTTCAGGATGCACCTCAGCTTCAGATAACACTGGCAGTGCGCCAATGTTATGGACTAAACCGGCTAACGTTAAAGTTTCGCGGTCTAATTTTTTACTTGGGTTGCGCTTGTTATAAATTTCTAACATTGCACATGCCGATGCAGTCACTTCAATGGATGTTTGCCACACTTCATCCATAACCTCCCATACCATTTCATTAGTAGAAATAAATAACTGTTCCATAGCGACAGAGGTAGTAATACTTTTAATTTGCACTAAACCGATACGATTAACTGCCGCTGAAATATTCTCGGCTTTATTGCCTCTGGAGTATAGTGCGCTATTGGCGACTTTAATAATTCGGGCAGAAATTGCCGCGTCTTGACCAATAATGTCACCCACTTGCTTCAAACTAGAGTCAGGGCGCGAAACCACTTCTTGTACTCGCATGGCCACTTCTGGCAATGTGGGTAATACAAGGGCATCGGCCTTTAGTTTTTTTAATAAGCTGACCAATAGTTGATGTTCTGTAGACATGCTGTCTCCATCAAAAGTGAAAAACATAATGGTAGAATTGTATACTGAATAAAGCACGTTATGCGAGCTAAGCAGAAGAAAATCAGCATAATTTCAAAACTTATTACAAAAGCATAGTTCAATGACTCCGAATCTCCGCTGAATATTCAACAATACCGATTAAAAAAACCAAAAAGAGATTCGCCTCACAAAAAGAAAGGACTTACTTGCTCTGCTATTATAAGTTAAGTACGATCGCGCCCCCGCAACTTGCGCGCTTTTTTTATCGTTAGATTGAGAGTAATTATGTTTAAACCAGAGCTTTTGTCACCTGCTGGAACCCTAAAAAACATGCGTTATGCCTTCGCATATGGTGCTGACGCTGTATATGCAGGCCAACCTCGCTACAGTTTACGAGTCAGAAATAATGACTTCAAAATGGAAAACTTAGCCAGCGGCATTCAAGAAGCGCACGATTTAGGCAAAAAACTCTATGTAGTTAGCAATATTGCGCCTCATAACGCCAAATTAAAAACCTACTTAAAAGACATGGAACCCGTGGTAGCAATGCAACCTGATGCATTGATCATGTCAGATCCCGGTTTAATTATGATGGTGCGTGAAGCCTTTCCCGATCAAGTGGTACATCTTTCAGTTCAAGCTAATGCCATTAACTGGGCATCGGTAAAGTTTTGGCAGCAACAGGGCATTAAACGCGTGATCTTGTCACGAGAATTATCATTAGATGAAATTGAAGAGATTCGTCAACGTTGTCCTGATATCGAGCTCGAAGTGTTTGTTCATGGCGCACTGTGTATGGCTTATTCTGGCCGCTGCTTATTATCAGGCTATATGAACAAACGCGACCCAAACCAAGGAACTTGCACCAATGCTTGTCGTTGGAAATACGATGTTCACGAAGCTCAGCAAACTGAAACCGGCGACATTATTGCGGTCAATCCTGCCGTTCAAATTGAAACACCGCCTACTTTAGGCGCTGGCGCACCATCAAGTGAAATCGTGTTGCTACAGGAGCCTGGACGTCCTGGTGAATACATGCCAGCATTTGAAGATGAGCATGGTACCTACATTATGAACTCAAAGGATTTACGTGCAATTCAGCATGTTGATCGTTTGACTAAAATGGGCATTGATTCATTAAAAATTGAAGGCCGTACTAAATCGTTTTACTACGTGGCACGTACCGCACAACTTTATCGCCAAGCCATTGAAGATGCAGTAGCAGGTAAAGATTTTAATCGCACCTTAATGCACAATTTAGAAGGATTAGCCCATCGCGGTTACACCGAAGGCTTTTTACGCCGTCATGTGCATGATGAATATCAAAATTACGATTACGGTTATTCGATTAGTGATACCCAGCAATTTGTGGGTGAGTTTACGGGTAAACGCAATGCTGCTGGTTTAGCTGAAATTGACGTTAAGAATAAATTTATTGTAGGCGACAGTGTGGAAGTCATGACCCCACAGGGTAATTTTAACCTAACAATTAAACAATTAATGAATCGCAAAGGCGAAAGTGTTGAGGCGGGATTAGGCTCAGGCCATTTTGTATTCCTTGAACTGCCTGCTGAAGTCAACACAGACAAAGCTATTTTGATGCGCAATCTTCCACAAGGTCAGGATACACGCAATCCTCATCAGGCAATTTAAATCATGGCTTTACTCATTGACGATAGCTGTATTAACTGTGATATGTGTGAACCTGAGTGTCCTAACTCAGCCATCACTATGGGTGAAGAGATCTACGAGATCGATCCAGATTTATGTACCGAATGTGTCGGGCATTATGATAAACCCACCTGTGTGTCAGTCTGCCCAATTGACTGTATCGATCCTGATCCGGCTCATGTGGAATCACAAGATGCATTGATGGTGAAATACGGCATCATAACGGGAAAAATTTAGCATAACGTGATACAAAAACGGCGCTTACAAGGCGCCGTTTTTATATGCGGTCAATGGTTATCTGTCTTCTGCGCTGGGTATTACCCCAAACGGCATTCGAGCTACTGTTTCTCAATCAATTATATCGATTGGTATTGTTGTAATGTCTGCAGCGTCACGGCTAACTTTTCTATTGCTAACTTCGCCGCCGTTGGCAATGAGTCAAGCTCAATCCCCAAAAGTAAATTTTTAACTTCAAGCCCTAATTCTGTATCGCCATCAATGAGTAACTTTCGCTGAAAAAACAACGTATCAGGATCCTCTTTCCCTGCAGCGACCAAAAGTAACTCAGGGACATTCGCTGTAAAAGTAACATCCGCTTGCTGTGGATGAGATATACGCAATTTGCCATCAAAACTCATTTGAAATTGTAATCCAATATCCGCCACAGAGATGGCCGCCCACTTTCCCTGTAAAAAATCAAGTTCAGCCTGCTCAATTTGCGGCTTCAACATTAAATTTAAAAGCTTAGATAATAAATCTAACTTCAGATTATCTGGCACTAAAGCCAACGATTTTTTACTCACTCGAGGGGCAAAATGTAAAACATGCGATGCTAATTGCTGAGAAATTCCACTCACCTAATATGTCCTTTGAACTGTTGATTCACTTAATAACCTAAGTTTAGCGATCTTTTATCAACAGAAACCTGTCCTAAATCAAATCATGTCGATTGAATCACTTCTACACTCTGCTACTTTAAAAATACTAGGATAATCCAATGGAATTGTTGTGTCCTGCGGGCAATTTAGCCTCACTAAAAGCGGCATTCAACGCCGGAGCTGATGCGGTATATTTGGGGCTAAAAGATGATACTAATGCCCGATCTTTTGCTGGCCTAAATTTTTCTGCGGCTCAAATAAAACAAGCGAGCCTATTAGCTAAACAGCAAAACCGTAAGCTGTTTCTAACGCTAAACACCTTTGCAAAACCTGGCCATGAAAGTCGTTGGCAGCAAGCTATCGATTTAGCCGCTGAGTTGCATTTAGATGCCGTGATTTGCGCAGATATATCGCTATTAGATTACGCCAACCGAACCTATCCAGGATTAGCACTGCATTTATCGGTTCAAGCCAGTGCGACCAACGTGGCAGCGTTATCTTTCTATAAACAACAATTTAATATTGAACGAGCGGTATTACCCAGAGTACTGTCGGTTAAACAAGTCAAAGATTTAGCTAAAATCAGTCCGGTTGACTTAGAGGTTTTTGCCTTTGGTAGCTTGTGCATTATGGCCGAAGGTCGTTGCCAATTATCAAGTTACGTTACCGGGCAATCACCCAATACTGGAGGTTCATGCTCGCCCGCCAATCATGTGCGTTGGCAAGATGTTGGCACAGATAAATTAACTCGGTTAAATGAAGTGCTGATCGATAAGTCCAGCCAAAATGAGCAATTAGGTTATCCCGTGGTATGCAAGGGGCGTTATCAAACACACGCTGAAATGACACCTGAATACATGCTCGAATCACCAACCAGTTTAAACACCATGAGTCTCATTCCTGAACTGGCTCAGGCGGGTATTCGTTCACTCAAAATTGAAGGGCGTCAGCGAAGTCCAGCTTATGTTACCCAGGTCACTCAGGTATGGCGACAAGCCATAGATTGCTATCTGCAGTCTCCTGACACATTTGCCGATACCCTCCAAAAACAACCTCAATGGCATTCAGCTTTAGATAAAGTATCTGAGGGTCAGGTAACCACTTTAGGTGCATACGAACGTCAATGGCAATAGGTATTTGATATGAATTTATCCCTCGGACCACTCACATACTGCTGGAATAAACAGGCGACATTTGCATATTATGAAGCCATTGCAGACACGCCAATAGACACCGTTTACTTGGGTGAAGTGATTTGCAGTCGCCGCCGCGAATTAAAATATAAAGATTATCTTGAATTAGCGAGATTATTAAGCAACACAGGTAAAAGGGTCATTCTGTCGACATTGACCTTAATTGAGTCAGCATCAGAATTAGTTGAACTGAAACGTATCATCGATAATGCTGAATTTGCGATAGAGGCGAATGATATGGCAGCGGTGAACCTCGCCTTAGAAGCTGTAGTCCCATTTGTGGCTGGTCCAAACTTGAATCTCTACAATCGCGCCAGTCTGGATATTATGCAAAAAGTGGGCATGACACGATTTGTAATGCCCTACGAATTATCAAAACAGTGGTTGCAACAGGTGTTGGCGGAAAAATCACATGAATTTGAAACTGAAGTGCTCGGTTATGGTTACATTCCCTTGGCACATTCTGCTCGATGTTTTACAGCCAAACACCATCAAAAGCCCAAGTTAGATTGCCAAATTATTTGCCAACAATATCCCAAAGGCATACTAACCCAAACTCAAGAGTCGCAACCATTACTAAGACTCAATGGAATACAAACTCAGTCTGCCGCCAAAGTAAATTTGATTAACCAAATGGCCGCAATGTCTGCTATGGGGGTAAATTATTTTAGGATATCGCCATCAGGATTTGATGATATCACGCTAATCAAACAGATATCTAACCGCGATGAAATTGACCTAACAAGCATAAACCTTGTGTGTCCATCCAAAGAGTGTAATGGCTACTGGTATGGTGAACCAGGAATGCATCTACAAGACAATGTGACTGATACTCATTGATTTTATAGATTTTTTTGCAGCGAGTTGTCTGCACACGCTGCGATATTAGGCGGCTAAAAAGGTTTGGGACTTTATTGAATCAGCTGTGTAAAAAGCATAACTTGGATGATAAGGCTCCCACCCACTCGCTGCAATAAAACATTGTTAAATCAAGTAAAGTTCAACCGACAAAGGGGCAACAGCACCTTTAATCGCCACTTAGATGAGATATAAATAACTGAGCCTGATTGATACAAGATACATTGAAGTACTCACCCTCAAACCGATACGTTAGGCAAATACTAAAGAGGATAGATGCGCGTATCGCCCATTCCAGCATAACTAAACGCGACTAAAACCAAACACTATTCATAATTATCAAACTTGAATATAAACGCACACTCATTTGGCGTTATATCAAAAGTTATAATTTTCTCACCCAAGAGAGCAGCGATAATACCCATAACACCAAAATGATATCACTGCCCCATTGTGTTAAAGCCTGCCACCATAAATTGGGTTTAGGGGATAATGTCGCCGATGAAGCAATGATGTCCATGTAATTTGCGGTTACAGATGGCGCTGAAGTGAGTCCAGCATAAGGTAAAATAAACACACTAACATTAAGGCATAAGCAAATAAAAGACAGCAGCAAAGGCAGTTTAACTTCTCGCCATCCTATCTGAATAGCGTACGCCATAAAGGTAATACTGGCACAACACACAAAAATGAATAAATAGCTTAAACCATGAAGGTGCAAATGATACACATTTAACGGGAATAAGCCTGTTGCGGCTAAAGCCAAAAAGCTTGCGGAGAAACTAAGCCAAAAGGGATATTTAAGCCAGCCTTTAGTCACCTGTAATGCAAATAAGTTGGCCAGAGCAATAGCTAAACTGCCAAAAAATAGCCCTCCGTTAAGCAGGAGTGCTGCCTGTGAATGCCCATAATAACCCAGTTCACTGATACTCTTTTTAAACAACAAAAAACCATCAATATTAGCATTTACTGATTCTATGACGATCGAAATAGCTAAACCTAAGAAAAGGCCAAAACACCCCAACAAACCAAAACGTATCGCCAGTTGTTTGATTTTATCTTTGTTTGTCATAACACCAATTTATACAAGTTACCCACAGCAAGTTTATGCCATATATTTATTAAATACTGCGTTATCCACGACAGAATGTTAAACCATATCACTGCAATATGTGAATAAACGGCAGATTTATTGAATATCATAACCTCATAACCACAATAAAGATGCCAAAAATAATGCTTCAACGGATAACTAAAGATCTTTCAATCACACATCCTTGATGCAACACCTTTAAAAAGCAAAACACACAAACTTAACACATTGATTACAAATTAATTTATCATTACAAATGCCTATTTTTGCTTTACAATATAGTTAATCAAAAATAAGTGATAACTATGCATTTATGTGATTCATTTTACTTAGACTGAAATTGGCGGTAACCTTGCCGCACAAAAATCATGACGAACTTTCAGTAAGCGCCTCATGGACGGATTAGATAATTATTCGCTGCCAAAATGGGTAGATTTTAAGGTACAGAAACCGTGAACCAACAAAAACCAAGACATAACTTAAAAACGATACTGACTTTTATTATCCCTTCTTTAATTGGTCTGTTACTTTTTATCATGCCGGTCACTACTGAAAATGGGTTAACCATCCCAATTGCTATCGTTTCTAAAGCGTTGCAATCGGCAATGGGAGGCTCAATACAACTTATTGTTACGGGCATCGTCATTTTTATGGCCATTATTTCAGTATTAGCCGCCATCATCCGCCCCGCTTTCGTTCGTAAAAGCCACTTTTTAACCGCGTTACTGAACGTATCGGGCTTTTGGTTATTGATGCGCGTTGTCGGAGCCATATTTATTACCCTAACTTGCTTTAATATTGGCCCTGAAATGATTATTTCAGAGAATACTGGCAGCTTAGTGTATAACGACTTACTTCCAGTTTTATTTTCAGTATTTATCTTTGCCGGTATGCTATTACCGCTATTATTAAATTTCGGTTTGCTTGAGTTTTTTGGCACCATGCTAACTAAAATCATGCGCCCAATCTTTAATTTACCTGGGCGTAGTGCAATCGATTGTATCGCTTCATGGCTAGGTGATGGCAGTGTCGGCATTTTGATGACCAGCCAACAATACGAAACGCGTTTTTACACCCAACGAGAAGCCGCAGTTATTGGTACCACATTTTCAGCCGTGTCAATCACCTTTAGCTTGGTGGTCATTTCTCAGGTTCGCTTAGAGCACCTGTTTGTGCCCTTTTATCTGACAGTTTGTTTTGCAGGCATAATGGCTGCGATAATTGTTCCCAAATTGCCGCCATTATCATGGAAAAAAGACCACTACATTGATAACACCCCCCGTCACCCTGATGATGAAATAGTCCCACAAGGACATGGGGTGTTTTCATGGGGATACCATCAAGCGCTCAGCCGCGCATCACAAGCCACCAGCGTGAAAAAAGTTTTTACCGACGGCTTAAAAAATGTTGTCGATATGATTTTCGGTATCATTCCAGTGGTTATGGCAATTGGCACTATGGCTCTTATTCTTGCCGAATATACGCCTATATTTAACTATTTAGGCATGCCGTTTATTCCGTTACTGGAACTATTACAAATTCCAGAAGCCACTGCAGCATCAAAAACCATCGTTGTCGGATTTGCTGATATGTTTATCCCTTCAATTTTAGCAAGTTCAATTGAATCAGATCTCACACGCTTTGTAATAGCAGCCTTGTCTGTCACACAGCTCATTTATATGAGTGAAGTGGGTGCATTACTGATTGGCAGTAAAATTCCGGTCAACTTTTTAGAATTATTTGTGATTTTCATTTTACGCACCATAGTGACGTTACCTGTTATTGCCTTAATGGGACATCTCATTTTGTAAAATTTGAATGATAAAAACTGCAAAGGAGCCAATATGGCTCCTTTTTTATTTTTTCAAATCAGCACCAATTAGCATTTCCTTGATTTAGCTATAAACTTAAATATCACAATACAAATGACAAACAAACGCGACTCTTAAGTGAGCGGATAACATTCAACCAGCAAAATTCAACAGATTTGAGAGTCCATTTATGATGGTCTAAAAACTGTCTCTCGCCAACATCATTAACGATCTAACAGTGCTGATGATAAAGTGGGTGAGCTTGCTTTAATCTTAACCTGTAAAGCTTAAAAATCATTAATTCTGAAGATGGTTGCGGTATATTGGCCGATATACCAGCACAAATATTCAGCCATTCTTTTCCACAAAATGCGGCCAAGATTATAGAGGAATGAGATATGGTTTTTAATTTGGTGGTACAAGTAGTTGAAGGTCAGGTTACTTTAAACACATCACCAGACCAAGGAGTCGGATTATGTTTCATACTCACGGAAGAAATAATCACCTATTAGGCGAAATGATTACTGTTTTATAGACAAAGGTAACGTATGCTAAAGTTAGCCATGCGTTAAATTATTAAGGACTGACCAATGGATGAAAGACGCAAGTTTTCTCGAATTTTATTTGATGCTAATGCTTATCTTGCTCAAGATGATTCGACTTGGCGCACCACAATTCTTGATTTAAGCCTAAATGGCGCACTGGTTGAAATTCCAGAACTTTTCACCGGCGAGCTACACAGCCGTGTGATATTAGAGTTTGTGTTACCCGACTCAGATGTGCAACTTGTCATGCATACTGAAGTGGTTCATAAAACCAGTCATCATTTAGGCTTGCGTAGCTTGCATATTGATGTTGAAAGTATCAGTCATTTACGTCGAATTATTGAGCTTAACCTTGGTGATGCTGAATTACTTAACCGTGAACTGGAAATGCTTATTCAACCAGAAGAATAAGCATCATTATAAACGCACTTTATAGTGCGTCTAGCGCTTCAGACAATTTACTTACCCCTATCACTTCCATTCCTAATGGCGGTTTTTTAGGTGCATTGGCTTTAGGCACTATAGCGCGTTTAAAGCCATGTTTAGCGGCTTCGATTAACCGTTCTTGACCATTCGGTACGGGTCTAATTTCACCCGATAGACCTACCTCACCAAATACAACAAGATCGCTAGGCAATACTTCACCACGAAAACTCGACACCATTGCCAACAGTAAGGTGAGATCGGCACTGGTTTCAGTGACCTTTACCCCGCCCACCACGTTTACAAAAACGTCTTGATCAGACATCAACAATCCACCATGGCGGTGCATAACGGCCAGTAGCATGGCTAAACGGTTCGCATCCATGCCTACCGCAACTCTTCGAGGGTTGGACATGGCAGAACTATCAACCAGCACTTGCAACTCGACCAATAATGGACGCGTGCCCTCCCACACGACCATGACTAATGAACCCGATGCCGCTTCCTCGCCTCTGGATAAAAATATGGCAGAAGGGTTAGCCACTTCTTTTAATCCTCGCTCGGTCATCGCAAAAACGCCTAACTCATTAATCGCACCAAAACGATTTTTATGGGAGCGTAGGGTGCGATAACGACTGTCGCTGTCTCCCTCAAACATCACCGAGCAATCAATACAATGCTCTAACACTTTAGGGCCAGCCAAACTGCCATCTTTAGTGACATGACCAACCATAATCACTGCGATGCTATGCTGCTTTGCAAATCGTGTCAGATAAGATGCCGATTCTCGTACCTGTGAAACACTGCCAGGCGAAGATTGAATGTCGCTCATGTGCATCACTTGAATCGAGTCGACAACAATTACTTTTGGCTTTTCTTGTAAAGCCACATCACAAATAGCTTCTACGCTTGTCTCTGACAACATACGTAAATTTTGTGTCGGTAATCCCAATCGATGCGCGCGCATAGCCACTTGCTGTAAAGACTCTTCACCAGTGACATAGAGTGCCGGCATAGTTTGCGCAAGCTGACACAGGGTTTGTAATAACAGTGTACTTTTACCGGCCCCAGGGTGTCCGCCAATTAAAATCGCGCTGCCTGGAACAATACCGCCGCCTAATACTCTGTCGAGTTCAGCAAATGTACTGGCAATACGGGGTAATTCATTTAAGTCAATTTGATCAAGTGTTTGCACTTTTTTGCTGGTCTCACCAGCATAACCACTAAATTGATGAGTTCGCGTTGCACTACTCGCGCCTAAACGCACCTCAGTAATCGTGTTCCATTCCTGACAAGCATTACATTGACCTTGCCAGCGGGGAAAATCTTGACCACATTCGTTACATACATATGCTGTTTTATTCTTTGCCATAATACTCATCAGTAAATATGATTAAAAGGTCACAAATGAACGTTATCCCGTTCTCTGTAAATAAACGCCCACACTATAATTGTTTGCTAAACTTTATCATTGATTGGAATTCAGTATAGAATCAGATTTAAACCAAACAATTGATAAAGCGATATCTCTTCATGCCGATAAGATTAACAGCCAGACTCACGAGAAGCATTAACAACGATAAAAGAAGATGAGCCTAGACAATCACAGCGCGCTAATAGAACAACTCAAACCCCTGCTGATGGAACCTGACTTTCAGGAACTGTTCGAAAGCTTCACGGCTGATGAGTCGAATTCTACCCGTTTTTTACTGAAAATGGAGCTTAATCGTATTTCGGCACCTTGTACGCGCATAATTGATTTACGAGATAAAACCGAGCTGCCTTGCGAAGAAGTTGTGATTGGTAAACAAAGACACTTTTTAGATGCACCGTCAAAAGAAGCCCTTGAACAAGCCTTACCCATTTATCGTAATAAATACACTTTAGGCGTTTACGAAAATGTGATTAAACAGCACAAAATGCGTAAGCAACAAAGACAAGAATCTCCAACTCAAGAAATCGTCACCGGCACCTTCCCGTTTATCGTCCCTGGCATAGTATTAGGCAGTTATTTTAATCGTAGTGAAGAGCGCATGAACTACAGCATTAAAATCTCAGCATCACAATCAGGCAGTGCAGAAGTGTTAGGCGCAACCCTCGACTTATCCGTAGGTGGCGCAAGAGTAAAATTACCTGTTAAACATAACTTTCAAACCGAAAAGCCCTTGCGCGTAAAGTTGCTTGATTTGAATGAAGAGTTTTATTTTGAAGATCTACAACAAGGTGTTGATTACCAAATTGTTGATATACAAAATAAAGATGACAACGCCATCTTCAGATTAAAGCGACTTGGGGTCGGCGAAGAGCTCGATAAGGTGATTACCCAGCTAATTCAAGGATACAAGTTTCGCTATAAAGTGGATGTTAACGATGTCATTGTTAACGCCACTGGATTAGGGTTTGAGCGGCATTATTTGCCTTTGCAACCACATTTACCTTTGTATATCTCCATCAAAGAAGGCAAACCACACATTACCCATGCCTTACTTGGGCGCGGTAACCATTCTTTGATGCATTTATTCCAAGATGAAAGAGATGTCAGCCAACTTCCCGGGATGCTGACCAATAATCGTTTGGTGCATCTGATAAAATCGCCCGACATAGCAGAGCATCAAATCATTTTTTGTTTTACTCACGTCGCCAACGGTAAAGTGCACTTTTATTCAGCCAGCCAATTTGAGTTAATCCAAAATGGTCACTTAGGCTTGTTCTTGGGGTTTGGGTCCAAAAAGCCAAGTTGGCGTATATTTAAACTCACCAGCCAACGAATCGATCATCAACAAAATTATAAAACCTCAACCCTACCGGGTGATGATGCTCGCTACGGGGCATTAACAGAGCAGCAATTAGCCAGTTTTAGTCATATCGTCCAAATCTGTGACCTCACCAACAGTCAGGTCAATTCACAGTATCAATCCTGGTTTAAAGACCAAGATGTTAACCAACTGAAGGTATTTGCCCAGCGAAAAATAAATGCCAATAGCATCAAAAAAATATCGATGCCATTTACAGAGCGTCGCCACGAGTCACGCTTTGCTTTTAAAACGTTAGTCACAATTAAACAAGGAAATAAAACCGCCTCAGGTATTACCCATGATATTTCAAGTCGTGGGCTACAAATCACCCTAGATGAACCGATGGACTTTACCACCCCAGCATCAGTAATTATTAGTTTTCCTCGCTTACAAGCGAAAGCGGGTAAAACAAACTTAAATAACTTGTCATATCAACTGATACGTACTCGGTCTGATAGTAAAGTGCTTCATTTAAGCGCTTTGATTGGTCATGATCCCCATATGGGAGTAGAGTTTTTAAGTAAACTCATCAGCCATAATCAAGACAAACTTGAAAAATTGTCAGACAAAGACGGCGAACAAAAAGAGCTGGCCGATGGCATGAAAAACCTGATGATGCGTGAAATAGCTAGCGTGCCCTACTTTGTCGAGAAACACAGTAAATCCTTTAGTATCTCAGCGATTGGGATTGGGACTAAAGTGGATGAAATCAGTCATTTATTCTCACAAGATACTGAACAAATTATGCAGTATAACCTCGCACCAATAATGGAAAATGGGGTTTTCAAAGATCGCATCCTTGAGCCAATCAAAGCCATGAAAACGATCACAGACTTACAGTTTTTTGAAGTGTTTATCCAAATAACTCGCCATGCGCGCGGCACGATTAATCTTAATTGTAAAATCACTTCCGATTTAACTACTGAAGAGCAACTTGCCTTCATTGCACAAGGCCAAAGATTAGGCCGATTTATGGCTTTAAGGGTTTACTTTGGTATGGCCGACAAACCCGATATGACCTATATTCGACGTGAATTAGCTTACATTCAAATCCATGCTAACCACAAAGCCAAACAACTTGAAGAACAACTATGGCAAGTCATAGGTTTAGGTGAGTTTCTCGATATCAGTCAAGAAGTTTTGTTACGTTTCCCACAATTAACCAAAGTCAAAGAACCCAGTTAATTTGAAACATTCGAGCTGCTAATCCGATTGTGCTAAGTACCAGTGCTTCACTTTAATAAAGTGATCTTCACTTGCCTGCTTATGGGTCAACATATCCGCATGGCCATAATCGTATAAATAGCCATGCTCTTTGGCCAGCAAAGTATATTCAGCGTGCTGAAAACCACACTCTGCCATCATATCTTGTACATCCGCAGGGTTACCCAGTACGGTGTCATTTTTCCCCGCAATAAACCATGTGGTTGGCCAGATTGTCTTTTGAGCGGCTATGGCATAATTAAAATGATCATCATGATCAATCCACTCACCTCTTACCCAGTCAATGGATTGAATCAAAGATAGATGGCTTTCATTATCCATACCAAAGCGATAACGATAAGCATCAAAAAAACCCTGCTTAGTGGCAACAAATGGCGCGAATCGATTCCAAAAAAGGTCAACCATTAGCCATTTGCGCAATGATTTAATTTTAATGGTACGTTTGGTGCCAAAAGTTAAAAATGATGCCACACTCGCTTGTAAATCAGTAAAGCGGATCAAACTACTTGCCATCAATACGCCGCCCCAGGAATGAGCGCACCAGTGCACTTTTGCCGCTAAAGGATGACGTTGTAAAATAAATGACTGTACTAAGGGCAATTGCTCTCTGATGACTTCCCCCTGGCCTAGGCCATAATGCTTGTCAATCAATGGTGTACTCTTACCCCTTCCTGCGGTATCGAGTACATAAATATCAAAACCTTGTTCAGCAAGAAAGCAGCCTAAACCACGACCAGAATCACTATAAAAAACCCGACCGTTCGACATCGCGCCATGTAACATCAAAATGGGAGTAAGATGTTTATTCGTCCCTGTTGCTGGGATAAAACGCACATGCAATTGCCCTTGTCGATAAGGGATAAACAAAGACTGTTGAATGGGTGATTTCAAAGCGCTATCTATTTTTATTGAAGATACAGGTTTAAAACTTAATCATATCGGCCGTTAATATCAACCCAAATAGAGCAAATATCCTAAATAAAGTTTTTCATTGTCAGTAAACAAAGTATATTTCTCAAAGAAAATAAGTTTTAAGTGGAATGGCCTGAGCCACAACACTGGTAGTAGTGCTGTTAGTTTTGATAGAGAACTGATTGTGGTTCAAAGAAGGCATTAAATACTGAATGACATACAAAATCAAAAGCACTATAACCACTCCCCCAAAAATATGACTTTTTTGAGGGGGGAGTTTAAATACATTTGTCGTAAAAAACTTCAGCTTAGCTGATGCATCAGTAACGTTATACTTAACGCTACCCTTGCAGGCAAAATACCAATGCCCTTAAATCTAGCTGGCTTACCGCTAAATTGGCCGCTGCTATCAGTTTGGGTTTGGCATGAAAGGCAACCCCTAAATCAGCAGCCTGGATCATTGGGATATCATTCGCACCATCACCAATGGCCACAACTTGCCCAGCTTGTATTTGCCACTTTTGGGCACACTTGCCGATAACATTGGCTTTGTATTGTGCATCAACCACCTCTCCTGTCACTTGCCCTGTCAACTTGCCCTCTTCGATGACTAATTCATTAGCAAATGCCGCATCTAACTTTAACTGGTGCATAAGATGATTCACGAATGGCGTAAAGCCACCAGAAGCAACAACGACTCGCCATTGGTTGGATTGCAACTCCTCTAAAGATGCGGTCAAACCAGGCATTAAAGGTAAGGTTTTACACAAGGTATCAATGATAGTCGCATCAGCATCAGCTAATTTGCTGACTCGTAAGCGCAAGCTTTGTTCAAAATCTAGCTCACCTCGCATCGCACTGGCCGTTACGGCAGCCACTTCATCACCAACACCTGCCAAGGCGGCTAACTCATCAATACATTCAATTTGAATGGCGGTTGAATCCATATCCATCACAAGTAACCCTTTTTGATGGAGCAAGGGTAGTGGTTTAGTAATGACTAATAACTCAGCAGCCAAGCCTTTTTGAGAGATAGTTTGCTCAAAGGTGGCTATCAGTTCATTGAGCGGCTTTTGAGTTGCTATCTCAACCCCTATTAAATCATTATTACGCGAAAGTAATGCAAAACTTGCAGTCACTGATAATGAGTCTAACCATATATCGATGTGTTGTTGAGCAGACTGCTCAAACACCACTCGAACACGCTCAGAAAATGATGCTGCAACCTGATTATGATAGTCGGACTCGTGATAACGCTGGCATAATTGACCATTATGTAGATATTCGTTTATAGAGGATGACAATAACCACGTTAGAATAGTATCTCCATTCTTATTGACTACGCTTTGCGTAGGCGATGCTGTGCGATGATTGTGCATGGGTCTAACCTCTTTGATTACAACTATCTACTGATGAGTTTTTAGATTAATATAATTTCCACACCACAAACCATTGAAAAATGGCAGTCAGGCGCTATTGAAAGCGTTTCATTAAATAGAAAAATGACTAAGGATTAAAGTGATTTTTGTTAAAGGTCTCAAGAAAAGACAAAAAATTAGCAGGATCATTCAAGTTATTCTTGCCATATGTTTAGTATTTGGACTAATCAACCTGTGGCAAAGTAGCTTGAAAAACGGTCAAAAACTGCTGAGTTCACAAACACAGCTGATGGCTAGAACCCTTGCCCAGCAGGCGGCAAATGGTGCAGCACCAGCCATGTTTTTGCAAAATGATGAGCAGTTGCAATGGCTAGCGTCTACTTTGGCAGCAGATCCCAAAGTGATGTCAGTGAATATTTATAATTCACAGGGAGTGAGATTGGCTTTTGCCCAGTCAGTAACAACGGATGATTTAGGTCCTGATTCAGAGGCATTACGACAATTACTGGCAGGTTATCCACCTTTAATTGAAAATGTTATGCAACAAGATAACAATTTGGGTTATGTTGAAGTGCGCTTAGATCTCAGTATATTTTTTGATGAAATTAAATATTTACATCAAAAAAATATGGAGTTACTAAAGTGGATGCTATTAACGGCTTGCTTTATCGGCTTTTTGCTGTCGCGGGCATTATCATTCAAACGTGCTGACTTTGATCGTCGTAAAACACGGATTAAACAGTTTAAGAAGCATTTTGCAGCACAAGAAACAACTGACCAGAATGAACCTCAAAAATAACCTACAAAAATGGGCGCTATAAGCGCCCATTTTTTATTGAAGCTTTAACAATATTAAAGTGTTAATGCAGCATCTAAAGTCATCACGATCATGTCGTTAAAGGTGGTTTGACGCTCTTCAGAAGAGGTTTTTTCACCGGTACGAATATGGTCAGACACTGTAACAACGCACAATGCTTTCGCACCTAATTCATGCGCAACACCGTATAAACCCGCCGCTTCCATTTCGACACCTAACACACCCATTCTTTCCATAACGTCAAACATTTCAGGATCAGGTGTATAGAACAAGTCAGCAGAGAAAACATTACCCACTTGAATTTTAGTACCGTGGGCTTTAGCTGAGTCAACAACAGCACTTAATAGGCTATAATCGGCAATGGCTGCAAAGTCTTGGTTTTTAAAGCGTAAACGGTTAGCTTGAGAGTCTGTACATGCACCCATACCAATAATTACGTCACGTACCTTTACATCTGTGCTAATAGCGCCACATGTACCAACACGGATTAAGTTTTTAACGCCGTATTCTTTGATTAACTCATGGGCATAGATAGAACAAGATGGAATACCCATACCTGAACCCATAACAGAAATACGCTTACCTTTGTACGTACCCGTGAAGCCTAGCATATTACGTACATCAGTTACCTGCTCAACATTTTCTAAAAATGTTTCTGCAATATACTTGGCACGTAATGGATCACCTGGAAAAAGAACTGTTTCAGCAAACGCGCCTTCAACTGCATTAATATGTGGTGTAGCCATGTTAAAACCCCTATGTCTCTATTTTATTTAGTACCGCTTAATTATGTTGATAGTTTAACAAACACATTAAACTTTTTATAGAACCGCCGTTCGAAAATGTGACTAATTTAAGAAAGATTCACCATATTCCATCGGTTCTAACTTGAAATAGCTTGCAATTGACTGTCCCATATCAGCAAATGACTTACGACGGCCTAAAGAGCCGGCTTTTAATCCTGCACCATATGCTAAAACTGGCACGTGTTCACGAGTGTGCTCGGTCCCTTTCCAAGTTGGATCACAACCGTGATCGGCTGTCAGTAATAGGAAATCATCTTCAGATAAGATAGCTAACAACTCAGGTAAACGTGAGTCGAAATATTCAAGCGCCTTGGCATACCCCGCGATATCGCGGCGATGACCATAGTGAGAGTCGAAATCAACAAAGTTGGTAAAAACAATGGTATTATCACCCGCACGTTTTACCTGCTCTAAAGTTGCATCGAACAGTTGTTCAAGACCTGTCGCTTTATATTGCTGAGTAATCCCGCAATTGGCATAAATATCAGCGATTTTACCAATACTTACGACTTCACCACCTGCGGCTTTAAGCTTATCTAACACGGTTGGCGCGGGTGGTTGAACCGCATAATCATGGCGATTACCTGTACGCGCAAAATCAGCAGGCCCCGTGCCCACAAATGGACGCGCTATAACACGGCCAATATTATAAGGCTCAAGTTCTTCACGGGCTATTTCGCATAGGCGATACAAATTTTCTAACCCGAAAGTTTCTTCATGACAGGCGATTTGGAACACCGAATCTGCAGAGGTATAGAAAATTGGCTTACCTGAACTCATGTGCTCTAGGCCGAGTTCTTCTAAAATGGTCGTACCTGAAGCATGACAATTGCCTAAAAAACCATCCAATCCCGCACGGGCTAGAATTTTATCTGTTAGTTCTTTAGGGAATGAGTTTTTCAAATCACTGAAGTATCCCCACTCATAAAGCACAGGAACACCTGCCATTTCCCAGTGACCACTTGGGGTATCTTTACCGGAGCTGAGTTCTTCAGCATGACCGTAAGCCCCAATAACATCCACATTGTCACCAAACCCTGCGGCAAACTGGCCGGTCGACTCAAAGCCTGCGTGCCCTAAGCCTAAACGCGCTAAGTTAGGTAATTTTAAGGGGCCTTGGCGGCCCACATCCGCTAAACCTTCTGCACAGGCTTTCGCTATATGGCCAAACGTGTCTGAACCGACATCGCCAAATTTATCTGCATCACTTGCAGCGCCAAGACCGAATGAATCTAACATTAATATGATTGAACGTTTCATACCTAACTCCTATAAATCTTCAGCACGAATATAGCGATATATTTCAGGTGTTTTTTCAGGTTGCGTATCACCAATATGGATAGCCCCTCTAACCGCTGTAGCCGCTTCTTCAAATGCTTGCTCAGATTGAGCATGGATCATGGCAAGTGGCTTATCTGCGCTAATCTCATCGCCAAGCGCGCAGACTTCTGTTAAGCCAACACTGTAATCTAGTGCATCACCAGGTTTACGACGACCGCCCCCCAAAGTGACTACTGCCAAACCTAATTCGCGGGTATCCATACTGTGTGCAAAACCAACTTGGTCTGCATAAACAGGACGAATAATTTGCGCATGGGGTAGATACTTGTCATAGGCCTCAACAAAATCGCTTGGACCACCAAGACCACTGACCATTTTACCAAAAATCTCAGCAGCTTTACCGTTATCTAATACCGCATTTAACTTGGTACGAGCCTGAGCATCATTTTGTGCAATGCCGCCCAAAATAAGCATTTCTGAACACAAGCCCATAGTCACTTCATACAATCTGGGATTACGATATTGGCCCGTTAAAAAGTTAATCGCTTCACGGACTTCAACAGCATTGCCGGCACAAGATGCTAGCACTTGATTCATGTCAGTTAATAACGCGGTAGTTTTTGTCCCAGCACCATTAGCAACAGCTGTAATGCTTCTAGCAAGCTCTTCAGAAGCGGCATAAGTCGGCATAAATGCGCCACTGCCGACTTTAACATCCATAGCTAAAGCATCTAGCCCTGCGGCAAGCTTTTTAGACAAAATTGACGCAGTGATGAGTGAAATTGACTCAACCGTGGCCGTGTTGTCACGAATCGAATAAAAACGTTTATCAGCAGGAACTAAATCGCCAGTTTGCCCGATAATTGCCACACCGGCTTCTTTTACAACTTTACGAAATAGCTCGCTAGATGGCTCTGTCTGATACCCTGGAATCGCGTCAAACTTGTCTAAAGTGCCGCCGGTATGACCTAAACCACGACCTGAGATCATTGGAACGAAACCACCACATGCTGCAGCCATAGGGCCAAGCATTAAGCTAATCACATCACCAACACCACCGGTACTGTGCTTATCAATAATAGGACCGTTTAATGATAAACCACTCCAATCAAGTACAGTGCCAGAATCACGCATAGCGGAAGTTAACGCAATTCGCTCATCCATATTCATATCATTGAAATACACCGCCATACCTAGAGCAGCAATTTGCCCTTCTGAGACAGTATTGTGAGTAATGCCGTTTACAAAGAATTGAATTTCTGCAGTGGAAAGTGCTTCACCGTTACGCTTTTTACGGATAATTTCTTGTGCGAGGAACATAATATAACCTCCATCTAGGCAATCCATTATGAGCTAGAGTGGGATCGCCAAAAATATCTGTAGCGATGAGGTTGATTGTCGATAGACAATAAACCTCAGCTACCACATTGAATTGGAATTAATAGCCTTGAGTAGGCTTTGGCGCGTCAGCTAATTCTAACGTGTGTAATAAACTGTTAAGCAGGCTAGAAGCACCAAAACGGAATGTCTCAGGCGTGATCCATTCCTCACCTAAAATACTGGCTGCAACCGCTAAAAACTCAGCTGTTTTTGCTGCATCTTTTACGCCGCCGGCTGGTTTAAAGCCGACTTTACGGTTCTTTTCACTGATCACGGTTAACATGATCTCAGCCGCTTCTAGGGTGGCATTAACAGGGACTTTACCAGTCGATGTTTTAATGAAGTCAGCACCTGCATCGATAGATAATTCAGAAGCCTTGCGAATTAATGCTGGATCTTTTAATTCGCCAGATTCAATGATGACTTTAAGAATAGCTTCATCACCACAGGCTTCTTTACAGGCTTTAACCAGCTCGAAACCCACAGTTTCGTTACCCGCCATTAATGCACGATATGGAAAAACGACATCTACTTCATCGGCACCATAAGCAACCGCTGCTCGGGTTTCTAATACTGCAATAGCAATATCATCATTACCATGTGGGAAGTTAGTCACGGTCGCGATTTTGATGTCTTCACAGTCAAGATCATTCAAGGTTTTACGTGCAATAGGAATAAAACGAGGGTAAATACAAATCGCAGCGGTATTACCTGCTGGCGTTTTGGCTTTATGGCACAAGTCGATAACTTTTTGATCGGTATCATCATCGTTCAAAGTGGTTAAATCCATTAACGAAATACCCATTTGTGCCGCTTTTTTTAAATCAGTCATTTTTGCTCTCCGTAAATAAAATCAGTAGATAATTTTTGTCAGGGCAACAAAGTGAAGTGGCGTATGATTATAGTTATGGCCGAGTCTTCATATATTGCCAGTAAATATAAATGATTTACTAACCTAAGTATTCAATCTGATAACGAGTACCACGACTTGAATCCTTGAAGACCGGAAAAGGCAAAATAAAAATTATTTTAGCAATTTCCGCGAAAATTCCATTTTAGCGCGTTTTACTTATGCTTAATAAAAGACATTGAAACTTAGATAATGCCCTTTAGTAAGGATAAAGTGGAGCCATGCAAGCATGGCTCCAAAGCACAAATTAGAAGTTGTACTTAGCAGAGAAAATTGCTGCATTTTGATAAGCTGGCGTACCTAGCTTGTTATCAGCATAACGGTACTGTAAACCAAGAGTGAACTTAGAAGTCGCGTTCCACCAAAGCGCTACCGCACCATTTAGACCAGTGCTATCACCGTTAGTTTCAACCCAACCAGCATCGCCAGGGCCAGCACAAGTATCTGCTGTGCAGAAACCACGGTACTCATCAGCACGTGCAAATTCGATTTCATTCCAGTTAGTGATCATGAAGTCTTGACCACCAAGCTTGAAGTTATAACCTAGTACCCAACCAGCCATGCCGCCGTTGAAACCAGCACCAATGAAGTTATTGTGTACATAGTGAGCACCTAAGAAAGGCTTAACCCATAGGCCGAAATCAGTGTTGATGTCGTAGCTAACACCTAATACGATGTTTTGCTCATAAAAACCTGAAGAATCAGAAATACTGTATAGGTGACCGTAGTAATTCCAGTTAGTTTCACCGATGTTTACCGCTACAGAACCTTTAGCTGCAATACGGAAGGCTTCAGCAGCATCTTCACCAGCATCGTAACCCCAGTCACCTTTAGTTGGATTTTCGAAATCGATAAAGCCGTAGACATCACCCCAATCGTAACCAGCGCCACCTTCAACTTCAAGATATACGAAATCAGCTTTTTGGCCACCTTCAGCAGTAGAACGGTCTACAGTACCACCAGACCAATCTAAATAGTTTACTGATACGTTAGCAAAACCGTAGTACTGTTCAGCTTGTACTGTACCAGTTGTCATTGCAGCAACTGCTGCAGCAATTAAAGTTAAAGTTTTAACGTTTTTCATCATCAACCCCATTTTTCATTGTTTGGCCATCTTCAAGGACAGCTTTTGTTTTAAGCAAGCGCATTCTACCGTTATTGTTGTAAATCACAATATTAAATCAGCAAAAAACGAATACTAAATTCTATTCTGTGAACAATGTCGCGACTTTGTTGCAACATCGCACTAACAAGTTATTGTCACTCTAAAGTGTCATGATCAAAGCCATTAACCTTGGCTCAATCATCACTATATGTACTTTGGAAACCGGTGGATTAACGCCAATCATTATGACAACGTAATCTCAAATATCGGGCTTTACGACTAAGCGCCTGTAAAGCCCGCTTTCTATGAATATCCAGCAATTATAGCGCTAAGAATAAACCAGCAAGTGTCGCACTCATTAAGTTAGCTAATGATGCAGCGATTACCGCACGCACACCTAACTTAGCTAAGTCATGACGACGGTTAGGAGCCATTGAACCTAAACCACCTAATAGAATTGCAATTGAAGATAAGTTAGCAAAACCACACAGTGCGAATGAGATAATCGCTTGAGTACGATCAGTCATTGCTTGACCTGTTGCTTCAACCAACATGCCACCATCAGCAACATCTTTTAAGTAAGGAGCAAAGTTTAAGTAAGCCACAAATTCGTTAACAACAATCTTTTGACCGATGAAAGAGCCAGCCACCATAGCTTCGCTCCAAGGCACACCGATTAGGAATGCTAAAGGCATAAAGATATAGCCAAGAATTAACTCTAGTGATAGACCTTCAAAACCAAACCAGCCACCAATACCACCAAGCATGCCGTTAACCATTGCAATCAAACCAACGAAAGCAAGTAACATAGCGCCCACGTTTAATGCTAAGTGCATACCAGACGCAGCACCTGATGCAGCAGCATCAATTACGTTTGCAGGCTTATCAGAGTCTTCCGGTAAGTCTGTCATGTCGTTGTTAGTTTCTTCTGTTTCTGGGTGCATCAGCTTCGCCATCATCAAGCCACCTGGTGCCGCCATAAATGATGCCGCAACCAAATACTCAATTTTAACGCCCATACCAGCATAACCCGCTAATACCGCACCAGCGATTGACGCTAAGCCACCAACCATGATTGCGAATAACTCAGAGTTAGTCATAGTAGGAATAAAAGGACGGACAACTAAAGGCGCTTCAGTTTGGCCTACGAAGATGTTTGCTGTTGCAGACATTGACTCTGTGCGGCTTGTACCAAGTGCTTTTTGTAATCCACCACCAAGAAACTTAATTACCATCTGCATGATGCCTAGGTAATAAAGAACCGCGATTAATGAAGAGAAGAAAATAATGACGGGTAATACGCGAACCGCGAATACGAAGCCAACGCCATTACCAAACATTGCGTCAGTACCTAAACCACCAAATAGGAAGTTGATACCCGCTTGAGAATAACCAATCACATCAGCAACAGCCGTTGAAACACCGCCTAATACTTGTTGACCAATTGGCACATACAATACGAAACCGGCAAAGAACGCTTGAATTGCTAAAGCGCCACCTACGGTACGTACGTTAATAGCTTTTTTATTTGTCGATAGTAAGAAACCTATCGCTAGTAGGGTGACCACCCCTACTAAACTCATAATTATATCCATTAAACATCACCCTTATTTAATTGTTAACAGTTCTTATTAATCTTGTTAACTCACCTTATTTCCGAGACAGATTATAACCGAGCATTTGAGGAAAAGCGTCGTTTTGATCAAACTTTTAGAGTTTAGTTTCATATATTTACGCGAGATAACTTTACAAAATAGAGATCGTTTTAAAAAAAACAATTAAAGCTCATATAGTTGCAAAGTGTTTTTATTAACCTGTTCTAATATAAGAACAGTTGATTTTTTACGCAAAAAAGCCATTTTTTCGATAATCGCGGGCAAAATAAGCGGTGAATTCCGCTTTTCAGGTGAATTTATTGGCGTCATACTTGGCGAATCTGTCTCGATGATGAACATGTCTAATGGCAGTTCTGATACCACATGATGTAACTTTTTTGCCATCGGATTGAGCAATAAGCCGCCAATTCCTAATTTAAACCCTAAAAGTTGGTACTGCTTTGCAATCTCAACACTGCCATAAAAGCCATGAATAACTCCGCCATGGGGTAACTTTGTTTTGGTCAATAAGGCAATTAATTCCGCATGGCATTTAACCGCATGCAAGATCACGGGTAAATGATATTTTTTTGCTAATAGGAGCTGTTGATGGCACAACTCAACTTGTACGGTAAAGTCCGAACGAAGCTTATCTAATCCACATTCTCCGATTGCAACAAATAAGGGATTTGAAAGATGTTGGTTAACTTGCGCTTCGAGATGAATTATCGCTTTATCTAAATCGGGCGGTATAAACCAAGGGTGGATCCCTAAACCAAAAAAACATTGATATTGATTGGCGATTTCTAACTGACGTGACCATCGTTCGGGACTCACACCTGGAATAAGTACCCTATCAATTCCTTCAGCTTTCATTTTAATGAATAATGCTTCACGGTCATGATCAAACTCTTCAAAGTCTAGATGTGCATGGGAGTCAAAAAAGGTCTGCTTCATCATCTGCTCAAAAATGGATATAAAAAAGGCAGTATTCACTGCCTTTAAAAGTTTAAGTAAGCCTAGTTGAAAAAGTATTAATTTTCGCGGGTTTTAGCAAACTCAACATCAGGATAACGCTCTTTAGACAGGTTAAGGTTAACCATTGTCGGTGCAATATAAGTTAAATTATTGCCACCATCTAACGCTAAGTTAGAACTACACTTGCGACGGAACTCTTCTAACTTGCGCTCATCCTTACAATATACCCAACGAGCCGTTGACACACTAATACCTTCATAAATAGCTTCAACGTTGTATTCACTCTTTAAACGGCCAACAACCACTTCAAACTGCAGTACACCAACAGCGCCGACAATGAGGTCGTTAGAGTCTAACGGCCTGAATACCTGCACCGCGCCTTCTTCAGCAAGCTGAACCAAACCTTTCAGTAATTGCTTTTGCTTCAAAGGATCTTTTAAGCGAATGCGGCGGAACATTTCTGGGGCAAAGTTAGGAATACCGGTAAATTTAAGCGATTCACCTTGGGTAAACGTATCACCTATTTGAATGGTACCGTGGTTATGCAAACCGATGATATCACCTGGATATGCCTCTTCAACCTGCTCACGATCACCTGCCACAAAGGTCAAGGCATCAGAAATACGTACATCTTTACCAATACGCACATGATGCATTTTCATGCCTTTCTCGTATTTACCAGATACCACACGCATAAATGCAACACGGTCTCTATGCTTGGGATCCATGTTTGCTTGAATTTTAAAGATAAAACCAGAAAAATTAGCATCTTTCGCCGTAACTTCACGCACATCGGTATTTCGAGGTTGTGGCTTTGGCGCCCATTGGACAAGGCCATCTAGCATATGGTCAACACCAAAGTTACCTAATGCAGTACCAAAATACACTGGTGATAGCTCGCCTTTTAAAAATGCATCAAGATCAAATTCATGTGAAGCACCCACTACCAACTCCAGCTCTTCACGCAATTGCTCAGCTAATTCGCTACCAATGGCTTTATCAAGTTCTGGGTTATCGATCCCCTTAACAATACGGACTTCTTGGATTGTATGACCTAGACCACTTTGGTACAAAATCGCCTCTTCGCGGTGAATGTGATAAACACCTTTGAATGATTTACCGCAGCCTATGGGCCAAGTGATCGGCGCACAGGCAATTTGAAGTTCGTTTTCAACTTCATCCATCACGTCCATGGGATCGCGAATATCACGGTCACATTTATTCATAAAGGTGATAATGGGGGTATCACGTAAACGGGTTACTTCCATTAATTTACGTGTCCGGTCTTCAACACCTTTTGCGGCATCGATAACCATCAAACATGAGTCCACAGCCGTGAGTGTACGGTAGGTATCTTCAGAAAAATCTTCATGACCTGGGGTATCAAGTAGATTGACCAAGCATTCGCGGTAAGGGAACTGCATGACTGATGTGGTAATAGAAATACCACGATCCTTTTCCATTTCCATCCAGTCAGATTTAGCATGCTGTTTAGACCCACGACCTTTAACCGTTCCGGCGGTTTGAATTGCCTGCCCAAATAACAATACTTTTTCAGTAATGGTAGTTTTACCCGCATCAGGGTGCGAGATAATAGCAAAGGTTCTGCGACAATCGATTTCATCTAGAAAATTTTGGGTTAGCATCAATAAATTCTTTTAGTTAATACACGGATATACAGATCCACTTACAAGCGCTGTGTTGCGGCTCGGGAAACAAATCCGTTATGTTAATCGTAATTGGTCGCTATTTTCGCTTATCTAAGCTTTATAAACAATCAATGCTTGTAGAATCGTTGGGATAAAATCGCTATTCAATCATATTTTATAAATAGCCACGGGAGTTATAACAAAACAAATAAAGCAGACGGCTCATTTTTAGGGCGGATAAAAAGTTTGATTAATATTAAACTGTATCCCTCTCCCAAAGCTAAATTTAAATGTATATTGTCTGTGGGTTTAACCTTTAAACGATAGCCAATAGCGATATAGGGCAGTAACTTATCAAAAAACAGGTTAGAAACTATCTCTCTCTACGCCTTGCATTTACCCGATAAGCCAAGGTGGAGCGACTAGCTAAATGCTGCTCGATATAATGCAACCTCAAACTCACCGATGACTCTTTTACGGGGTGTTCGCAGATGTTCATGGGTACCACGACTGATTACTAAAATGATCTGCGATTTCTGGCACTTTCAGCGAATCAATCAACATAGATATCAGTTGAAACAGTATCAAATTGGTAGTCATTTACATTAGTGAAATCGAATCCTCTAGAAAACTTAGGCAAGAAATACATAGTAGAAACGTGGGTAATTTGAAAAGGTTTAACATTAAAAATGCTTCTCCCCCCCCATGAGAATATTCAAGGCTATTGGATGTTGTTATATGAGGCCGATTAGCTTCACTGAATCCAAATCTGTCAATTGCTAGCTTGCAGCTTGTAAATGGACCTTATCAGCAGCTTATCCAGTCGCCATTACTGGAAATATGAAAAAAGGTGGGTATACCTGTAAAAATCAAGCTTATGACACTTTGTATTTTATTCATTTAAAATGGATTGATTTATTGGCTGATATACCTCTTTTTGATGCTCTGCCGCTATTTCATCAGGTGGTAAAGCTTGGTGGGTTAATCGTGTATTTTCTGATAAATATTCCTGTAATAATCCATAGTCCACAACAGCATCATATTTAGCAATCTCAACAAATTGGGTATGTGAAAATCCATTTACCCATAAATGTGCAGGGATATGTTCAAATGAAGCGCGAAAGGCTTCATCAACAGTAACATGTTGGATTGCCACTTCATCAAAATTGATACCAAACATTTCCCCAGTTAAAGATAAGTGTTGTGGTTCAATCGGCTTTTCAAAAAACTTAGCCAGCTTATCCCAAAGCCCACTGCTTTGTGCTTGAGCTTGACTGACCAGAAATGGTGCTTGCTGCATGCCTAATTTGTAGTGACGTTTTAGTACAACAAATTTATGGGGTAAAGGTTCATCTGAATTCCACCAATCACGGTCCACGGCACTAAAAAATGCATTAGTTTGCTCAGTAGACAAGGGCTGAAGCCATGATAAAGTTCCGTGTAGCCAAGCTGTCATGTGATAATTATATTGTTGACGATTTAACGCTAAATTATTAGTTATAATAGCTAACGCTATTTTTGCTCCCAGCATATTAGAATATAAATCTTCGAGTGAATAAGCCGATACCGCTTCTGTCCATGGCGCAAAACTGCGATAACCATGCCACTGAGATATTTCATGTGCTTCTGCCATACTAAAGGCTAAACGAGCGGCTAACGCTGCCGCTAATTCCCAACGTTGACCCGCAGACAAGTGATCAACCTCAAACGCAGAAATCTCAATGGTTCTATGACCAATTTCAAAAGGTAAACTTATAGATTGAGCCTGCCCCAGCTTAGGTTTAATTTGATAAAATAAAGCAACGGTATTATCAGCGGTATCCCTAACATGCGCTAAGTCGATAAATCCCCCTTTCAGGGTATACAGCATGCCGTTATGTTCAGAACTTTTACCACTGTCCGGTGCTGACTTTTGATAACTAAAAATACCTGCATCAAAAGCATGAGCACCAATATCATCAAGTTCTACGGTATTGGCAAGACGAAAAAATGGAATAGGTAGCGAGCCTAAAGCCACTTTTTGATCAAACCCAAACGCGCAACAAGGTCTAACACTTTGGGGTAAAAGTAATTGTGACTCCTCTGGAACCAAAATGTCTCGAACCAAAGCTTGATCAGGAAAATCATCTAAGGCAGCAACAACAGCCACATCTGTTGGAACAGCTTGAATTTCCCATTCATTGCTGGAACAGGCACTTAACGCTATGGATAAAAGAAAAAAAAAGGCCAATGTTAAAAAAGGCGTTGATATGTGTTTCATTGAATAAAAGACCTGATTTCTTGTGTAATTTGCTGTGGAAAATCATTACTTAGCCCGTGAGCACCATTGGGAATAATAATGATAGGTGCATTTAGATAATCCGCAAAGTATTGACCATTTTGTATAGGAAAAACGTTATCATTCTCCCCCCAAATAAGTAATGTTGGGGGTAATGAATCAAAAATAATTTCAGAGGCGAGTACATCACGATATGCAGGTAAAGTAGTGATAAGCGACTCTTTCTCAGCAAGGAAGTCAGCAAAATAATACTCATAGACGTCTTCATCAATGAAACTTGGCATCCAAGGGTAGTCGACAAATGTATTTTCGAGTAATAAACGGACTTGTACACCATTTTTAGGAACAAAAACGTCTTGAGGTTTTTCAGCACCAAAGCGCTGAGTCATTGCTTGTAAGTCGACATCAGAGAAAAAAACGCCAGGACTTGCTAACATTACAACTTTATCAACCTTAGGCTCGTGTACCATTAAATCAAAGGTGACAAAACCGCCAAAAGAAATCCCCACTACATTCACTTTTTGAAGAGCTAAAAAGTCAATTAATTGTTGTATGGCTTCGGTTTCAGTCTTTATTGTGGCTGGCGCATGACTAAAAGAGTCACCAAACCATAATAAATCAGGCACGATAACATGATAATCCAGAACCAAATCACGCATGATTTCATACCAGCTGGTGATCCCTGTTCCACCAAAGCCATGAAGCAGTAAAATGGCTGGAGCAGATGGGTTTCCCCCTTGCCAATAATGGAGTTCACCGCCCTCATTTAACTCTATTTGATGGCGTTCAAAACCTGCATTAACAACATTATTTTTTTGATGGTGATCAACAACATCAACTATGCTGCAGCCACTGGTTAATAAAAATAATAAACTGACTACAATGAATTTCATTTTATCAAAATCTGTAACCGACACCCGCCATAAAACTAGTACGCGTACCAAAACCAGCTTCAAGCAATAGATCAAATCCATTGCCAATCGTCATTTGTCCGCCAAAAACGCCATTCCATTTTTCAGCTAAATGTTGATCAACCTGAAACTTGGCCCCTGAGATTGGAATGCCAATATCCACCAAATACCCAGCAAAACTCTGATCTACATCTTGGTACATACCACCAATCCATACCTGAGTGTTACGATCATAAATCTTAAATTGATAACCTACACGGGGGGCAAGTACTAACGAGCTAATTTCGCCATCTAAAATATCTAAATCAGTTTTAGTATAATTAATATCAATTAACGCAAACCAGTCACCAACCCCGCCAGCAATAGTGGTACCTATACCATAGGTTAGACCTTCGAAGTTTAATTCAAAATCAAAAGGGTCAGACTCAATTGGCTTAAATGGAGGTAAAATATCAACTTCCACTCTGACGTTAGCAATGCTACTTCCTTTGGTCTTACCTAAAATGCCATAAACATTAAAAAATGGCAGCACCCACAAATCTGCTCGCAAAGTAACTGTTTTGGAATCTTGATAAGCTTCGTTACCTTTAATAGTGACGCGATCATCTATGGTTTCACCTAGTCCTGAAAAACTGACATTATCAACAAATAATGGCTGTTCCATAGACATATAGGTAATACCTATTCCATATGGATTGGGTAATTCATAACCTAAATCAATGGCTTCTTGGGCCCAAATCGGAAAAGTTTTTTCATATTTTTTGGGAACTTCTATTTCATCTAAATTAGGTTTATCTGCAATTTCTGTCGCAAATGAAAGACTAGGAATGACCAAAAGGATGGCTGATAGATAAATTCTGTACATAAAAGGCCTTCAGTAAAACAAACTACTTACGATTAGCTACTGCATTTACAATGACGAGACAGCATATTTAAACTGAAAAAACAACAAATTAAAATTGCAAGGTAATAATTCGTCAATGCTAAATAAAATCAACATTAATGTAAACTCTATAAAACAAAGATTAGCACGCCCTAGTCAATATTGTTTTGAGAAAATGAAAAATGATCATTAAGTTTATACATAAAACTCGAATGGTGAGTTAGATTGGCATACCCTTGATATCAAGCAGTTTAATCAACTCGGAGATAGGCGGGAGCCAGTTTTTAGCTTTGAGTTATTCTACACTGACTAATTTGACCAAGAGCACCCAATGTTCTAGTGGATCGTTCTCTTGCATCCTACAAGCTATGACAGCGGTTATAGGATCGGTAAATATTTTACCGTCATTGATAGCTAACTCCTCAATAACAATGAGAATCAAGGACATCCCATTAATAAAGATGGCGTGTAATGGCTGAATTCGCGACATAAATCCCGCTGACGTATCATCGACAGGATTTTGATTGTGAAAAACCATTACACTTAGATGAATAGTAAAATACCTTATTAGGGTGTTGATTGCTCAATGACTTGCTTAACTTTTGCTAATTCAATACGAGCATAACGATGCTCAACAAAATCATAAATATTGGTAGCTAAAGTTAAACGATAGTAATTAGCAGCATCTTGATACTGTCCAAGTTGTTCAGCGCGTTTACCTAAGTAAAAATAAGCTTCACATAAACGTTCTGCATATTCTTTAGCATCACGTAATTCCACTTTAGCAGCAGAAAATACCTGTTGTTTAGACAACTTACCAAGATAGTAATCAACTAAGACACTTGACCAAGATTTGTCTGCCAGTTGCGTACGCTGATTAACTAATGCCGTTAAAGCCGCTTCGGTATTGACTTGTGATGACATCAAATAAAGCCATAACGCACGATAACCATCCGATGGATCGCGCGCATAGAAATCTTGCATATCTTGAACAGCTAATTCATAGCGCTCACCGTAGTACAAAGCAATACCTCGGTTTAAAAAAGCGTAATCGTATTCTGGTGCCAGTTCTAATACACCATCGAATGCTTCGTATGCGCTTTCAAACTCGCCTTCTTGAGTATAATAAATACCAAGAAAATTATAAGCATCGGCAAGATCAGGCTGTAACTTTAACGCTTGATGAAAGTCAATTCGACCTAATAAACGCAGCCCCACGCTATCGTAAATGACACCACGATCATAATGAAATCGTGCTCGTTGCTCATCTGTCAGCTCCATTGTAGCCAAAATTTCATTTAATTTGGCCAATGTCACTTCAAGTTTATAATCTGGCATGACAGGGGCAACAACCATTTGCCCAGAAGCAGCATCATTTGAACCCGATGTTGCTGCACAGCCTGAAAGCAACAAGCTAGCACCTGCCATAATGGCTACAAACGTGGTGCGTAATTTAAATTTCATCCACTTTACTCTAATCAGGTTCAACAGTAATCAGCATCATAGCAACCTAGCGGAATTAGTGCTATTTGCTATTCGCTAAATTTGAAAAAAAATAAAAAAAGGAGACCAAATGGCCTAATGCCGATCAGATAAGCACTTTTTAGATCGGTTGACCGATCTACTGGTTGATGTATAAAGGCCTGCAACAGAGA
>NZ_JAPDMX010000005.1 GCF_025971955.1 Shewanella subflava | reverse complement strand
GAAACACAGTATCGCCGATGGTAGTGTGGGGTCTCCCCATGTGAGAGTAGGTCATTTCCAGGCGCCTAATTTACTCGTTAGAGTAGTGATAAGCCCGTTGCGAATGTAACGGGCTTTTTTACATCTGAAATTTGAGCATAAAAGTTGTGTGACCGACATGCCCATGCGGGATTACGTCATTTCCAGGCGCCTACCCCTAATACTTCGGCAAGACCAGTCTTCAGTTTATAATGCTATTGTGAGTCAATCATGGTACACACTCAATTTTTACTAATATTGTTTATTTGTGTTTGCAATCTCTACACTGCATCACATTTTTATTAAATCACTATCGTCAGAATGATTTATAATTAAGGCACCTTTACATTCTGTGCTTCTTAATGACTCATGATAGTTTCTCAAACTGACAATCGACTTATTGAATTGGTTCGCTCTTGGCAAGCTCAGTTCTTGAAACTTCAGCCTCTAACTAAAGCGCAGTTTGTAATGTGTTTTAATACTCATGTGGATCAATCACTGCCACAACTGCTGTCTCTTCATTCTTTATCTTCCACAGAATCCGAATTCGCTTTTAATTATTTATCCAAATGGATGAATAATGAAAATTTAGTCAATAATATCAATGACGAATTAGATGCTTCCCTTACGTCTTATCATCTGGAACCACTTTTATTTACATATCAATTAGCAAATTATAATTTGGCGGTTTTAGCAACCGATGATCATTCCGAAGCCAATATTGCGTTGTTTGATTTGTTATTAAACCAATTCAAATCGGATTTATTAACTGTTTTTGCTGAAGAAACAGCTGAGTCACCAGGATTTACTATTCAGGATGTAATGAATTCATTTGAAGAAGTTTTTTGGATAAAAGACACCCAAGGAAAGTATATCTTCGCTAATCAAAGTGCTGAAAAGGCATGGCGTAAATCTACTGCTGAAGTTTCAGGTAAAACAGATCATCAGCTTTTTGATACTCAAGTTGCCGATTTATTCATTAAAGGCGATCAAAGAGCTATTGATGCTGGGAAAAGTGTGATTGTAGCTGAGTGTGAAGATTTTGATTTATCCAGTAATAAAGCATGGCTAGAAACGCTAAAATCGCCGATTTATCATGGTGGCAAATATGCTGGTGTTCTCGGTTTTACACGCGATATTGCTAAGCATAAAGCGGCGGAAGAGCAACTAATGTTGGCTGCCTGTGTATTTGAAAATGCCGTAGAGGGCGTTGTCGTTACAGATAAAGACGGAGTGATATGCGATGTAAACCAAGCGTTTACTCAGATCACTGGTTATCGATTAGACGAAGTTGTTGGAAAAAATCCCAATTTATTAAGTTCCGGTCGTCATAGTAAACAGTTTTTTGCAAAAATGTGGAATACGCTTTTAGTGAACGGAAAGTGGCATGGTGAGATTTGGAATCGCCGTAAAAATGGTTCTGTATTTCCTCAAGCGATTACGCTCAGTGCAGTTTATGGTGAAGACAGTTGTATAAAGTTTTTTGTTGGGGTTTTTGCCGATATTTCATTGTTAAAACAAACAGAAGAAAAACTGAAAAATTTAGCTTACGTTGACCCTCTCACTGGCTTACCTAACCGAATGCGATTTGTTTCATATCTTGAACAAGAAATTAGCCACGCTTTACGGGGCAAAAAGCAGTTGGCAATTTTGTGTATTGATATTGATTTATTTAAACATATTAACGAAAGTTTAGGCCATTTAGCGGGAGATGAAATCATTGTTGAACTCAGTAAGAGATTGTCCTATGCATTATCTGAGTTTGATGTGTTAGCCCGTCTTGGAAGCGACGAGTTTGTTGTTCTATTACCTACAATAACGGATACAGAATCGGTTTTCTCAAGTATTAGTCATTTAAGGAGGGTTTTTGAACGTCCTTTTATTATAGATAATGCTCAACCTATCCATTTGACAGCAAGTATCGGTGTTTCTCTGTATCCTAATGATGGCTTAGATGCTGACGGTTTATTGCGAAATGTCGATGCCGCTATGCACCGTGCTAAATCACAAGGCCGCAATGGTTATGCTTTCTATACTGAAGGGATGACAGCTGAAGCTGCAGAACAATTAAAGCTTCAATCTGCTTTGCATCAAGCAATAATCAACAATGATTTCCATCTCGTTTATCAACCTAAGATTCATCTTGCTTCAGGCCAAGTTAATGGGTTTGAGGCATTAATTCGTTGGTACGATCCAAAGCTTGGCCAAATATCACCAGCAGATTTTATTCCTTTGGCTGAAAAAATAGGTTTAATTAATGAAATCGGTTTATGGGTGTTAAAAACTGCCTGTATTCAGGGGGTTAATTGGTTAACACAAGGACTGCAGTTTAGCCGGATATCCGTTAATGTAGCCAGTTTACAACTTCAAAAAAGTGATTTTGTTGATAAGGTTAGAGATATATTATTAGCGACCGGTTTACCAGCTAAACACCTTGATATTGAAGTGACTGAGTCCTGTATGATGACGAATCAAGCTGCGGTAATCAAAGATTTAAGGCAGCTATCTGCTATGGGAATTTCAATTAGTATTGATGACTTTGGTACTGGCTATTCGTCATTAAATTATTTGAAAAAGCTGCCTTTAGATACCTTAAAAATTGATCAATCTTTCGTTAAAAACATTCCATTTGATTCGAATAATTGTGCGATTGCTAAAGCGGTTATTGCATTAGGTCATGCATTGAATTTACAAGTTATCGCTGAAGGGGTTGAAACCCAACAACAAGCCGATTTTTTATTGCACAATAATTGCGATTTAGCCCAAGGTTATTTGTACAGTAAGCCCAAATTAGCAGAAGATCTTAACGAGTTCTTGATTCAAATAAGTCCGACTTAATTGATTATTCGATTATGCGTGTCGTCATATCATCATAAAATCATTCAAGCGCCCTACAATTATCTTTTATACTCGCTCATCAGCTTAGTTTTGTTTAGAATGTTGATCTTATCTCATTGGCCATTTGCTAATTGGGAGTAAATAACACTGAGGTGGACTGTTTTTCTACCTAGGAGCTTTAATGCAACTGTTTGTAAAAGATTTAACTGTAATCGATTTTTCTTACCTGTGCCCCATTCGCGGTATGGTTGGAGAAAGCTGGATTGTCGATGTTTTGCTTGATGGTGGTTTAGATGAGCAAAATATGGTGCTGGACTTCTCAAAAGTAAAAAAGACCATCAAAAATACCATTGACGATGTTGCTGACCATCGTCTGTTGATCCCCACCGCTTGTAGTCAGGTCAGATGGCAACAGCAGGGGGATAGAGTGTGGATGGATTTTGCTAGCCAAAAAGGTGATATCCATTTAGCCTGCCCTTCACAAGCGTTTGCCTTGATCCCAACGGAAGTGATTGACTTTGAAAGCGTGAATGACTTTTTACAAAAAGCATTGCGCGAAGCGTTACCCGAAAATGTTCAAGGTATTAGCTTAACATTACGCAATGAAGTATTAACCACACCTTATTATCATTACAGTCATGGTTTACGAAAGCATGATGGTAATTGTCAACGTATTGCCCACGGCCATCGCAGTCCTGTTACGATATTTGAAAATGGCATTGCTGAGCCTAAATGGGATGAATACTGGGCCAATCGTTGGCGAGATGCTTATTTGGGGACGGAAGAGGATTTAGTGTCTGTTACTGAATTACAACTATCCAAGCAATCGAATATTAATGATGAATCGCATTACGGCTTTCATTATGTCGCTCCACAAGGTGATTTTCAGTTGGCGATGCCAAAAGCTTGCTGCGATATTATTCCGCACGACACAACCGTGGAACTGCTTGCCGAATATATGGCCATTACGTTAGCGGCTAAAGTGCCAGAAAGCCATTTTAAAGTCATTGCCTATGAGGGTATAGGTAAAGGCGCAATCGCAGTTAGAGGTTAAAAGGAATGCTTTCAATATGAGCTTGTATCCTGTGATTTTTGGTACATTTTTAGGTTTGTTGTTTGCCTCTTCAGTGGCTGCTGAAGTGACCTTCGATGGTAAATTTGAACAAGGGGCTTTAGTCAGAGGAACGGTGCCCGTCGGTAGCCAGATTAAACTTAATGGACAGCTTGTTAAAGTCACCTCAAAAGGTGAGTTTGCTATTGGCTTTGACCGTGATGCGAAAGCTGAACAAATGTTTGAAGTTGTTTATCCTACAGGTCTTACAGAGCTAAAGCCGCTTTATATTGCTGCGCGCGAGTATAAAATCGATCGCGTCACCGGTATCAGCACTAAAATTATGGAACCTGATCCCATTGCGCAAAAGCGTGCCGCAGAAGATGCCAAGCAAACTCGTGCTGCTCGAAGTACTTTTATTGAAAATGACGCTTTCATGCAGGATTTTATTTGGCCTGTAACTGGACGTATATCTGGCGTGTATGGTAGTCAGCGCATTTATAATGATGTGCCTGGAAATCCTCATTTTGGTGTCGATGTTGCTAGACCAACGGGGACCGTCGTCGTGTCTCCTGCAGATGGGGTGATTACCTTAGCGGTTCCAGACATGTTCTACTCGGGTGGTACATTAATTATTGACCACGGTTATGGCGTTAGTTCGACATTTTTGCATTTAAGTAAGTTATATCCAAAGGTTGGCGATAAAGTGACCCAAGGTCAAAAGTTAGCTGAAATCGGTGCAACAGGGCGCGTAACAGGGCCACATTTAGATTGGCGCTTGAACTGGTTTCATATGCGTTTAGATCCTGTTTCTATCGTTCCTCCCATGTCGACTGTGCTAGCAGCCGAAAAAAAATAATGGGTTAACTTGATAACCTGCATCAACAAGATTGATTTAAAGGAGAGCATTTATGTTCTCCTTTTTATTTTCAGAACATAGCTTATTAACTCAAGTGATACGTGAGCTTTGCTAATAGTGCGGAACAAGCTTTCAGTCAGGGATGATTAAGTTGAGCCTATAGGGATATATTTACGGCTTCTTGATAACGCAGGTTGGAAAGCTCCCTTTTAGGGCGTGGTATTAAAACCACCTTCTTCAGAAGGTGGATCTTTTACTCAATAACACAAAGCCTCATGCCATTGTCGTGACTTTGAAGTTATTCTGCAAATAAGGTTGGCAGTTTACTGAGGAGCAATCTCTTATTTATTGGCCTTGTAGCTCTCGATAGTCGAAATCATTTTTCAGATTTTCAAAACATAATATTTTTTCAATAATCGTAAAAGCTTAGTTGGTTTGCTCACTTTCGATAATTGTTTGAATATCGTGCGGGTGCACTTTGACACAAATGCCATTGGTTTTAAATGCAATGGTCGGGTTGGCTAAACGTTCATTGTCACCTTTTGGTGAACTTTGTTTGACCTTAATCTCGGTTTTTCCGGCAATGACCTGAGCAAGCTTAGGTACTTTGGCTATTAACTCATTAGCTAGTTCATCACAGGTTTGCGCCTTAGATGGCAACACTAATTCCACATGCTCCCAACCTTCAATAGGGTAGGTTTTGTCTGACGGAAACGGTAACTCAACGCATTGAATGGGAGTGGTGCCGAGCATCAATGGTACTGTTAATTTGATAATTAATATTGGGCGACCATTAATCATATTATTAGAAATAATCTCACCGTGTTGGCTGAACTCATCTGCTAATAATTGTGCGCTTTGTATATCGTTCACCCTCAGTGCGCTATGATCGCAATTCAATGCAAGTATATCTAAACCAAGTTGTTTGATAAACGCTTGGATCTGTAAGCTAAAATGTGGCCAAGTTTGTTGTAACACACAGTAATTCATAAAGAGTCCATGATTTTGTTGCTAATGATATGGTTTAATCAAGGCCAAATTTCAATTGGCGTGCCTTCATCTATCATGCGCCACAATTCATCCATTTCTTTATTGGTGACCGCGATACAGCCATTAGTCCAGTTATATTTTTGAGCTTCTTCTGGTGATAACGATGAACGTGGATTTTGCCCATGGATCATAATCATTCCACCTGGGCTGATCCCTAATGCTTGTGCGCGTAATTTGTCTTCATCATTAGGGTAAGAAATGTGTATCGAACGGTAAAATGCACTGTCTGATTTTTTGTAATCCAGCACATAACGACCTTGTGGTGTGCGTTGGTCGCCCTCTTTTAATTTGTGTCCTTTAGGAGCATCTCCCATGGCGATCACATAGGTTTTGATCACTTTTCCATCACGCATCACTGACATGCGTGATTCTGATTTATTCACCACGACTAAATCGACTTTAGCATGGAGCTGATCAGACGAAGCACTGGCCGTAAAAGGGCATACAATGCTGAGGATAAAAAACCAATAACGCAAGTGCATGATATCTCCGTATAATGAATTTTATTATATTTATAGATTTGCCATTTAGAGATGTGCTTAGTCTAATGTGCAATTGGCAATGATTCTAACGTCATCCGTTTGTAAATGGTATGGTTAAGTTAAATATCTTTTTAGGGATTTGAGTTAATAGGATATGAACGAAAAAAACATTGTAGACTCGCCTTTAAAACAACGTTTGCGAACCATTATTTTTGGTACTGATACTCCTGAAGGTAAAGCATTTGATATTGCTCTGCTTGCCTCTATTGTGGCCAGTATTGTATTGATATGTTTGGATACCATCGATAGTTTACATAGCGCATATGGGGAGTTATTTCTCATTGGTGAGTGGATGTTTACGGTTATATTTACTATTGAATATTTACTTCGTTTGTACTGCTCTCAAAACCGTTTCCATTATGCCCGCAGTTTTTTTGGTATTGTCGATTTATTGTCAATTTTACCTAGCTATTTAGCCCTAATCTTTCCGGCAGCTAATTTTGCACTTGCTATCAGAGTATTAAGACTATTTAGGGTCTTTAGAGTGTTAAAGCTGCTACGCTTTCTGGCCGACGGTAATTTGTTGTTAAAAGCCATGCTGCAATCAAGTCGTAAAGTATTTGTGTTTTTCTTTTCGGTTAGTTTGATCATTTTAGTATTGAGCGTAGTAATGTATGTCATTGAAGGGCCGAATAACGGGTTTAGTTCTATTCCTAAATCCATGTACTGGACTATCGTGACAATTACCACTGTAGGCTACGGTGACATTACGCCACAAACCCCTTTAGGTCAGGCGATAGCAGCGCTAACTATGTTAATAGGTTATTCCATTATTGCCATACCAACGGGGATTTTAACGGCTGAAATTTCGCATGAAATGGTGAAAGTACGTGATTTAAGAAAATGCAGCAATTGTGGCAAGAAGGGCCATGATAATGATGCGCAATTTTGCAATCATTGTGGCAGTGAGTTAGAGCCCCTTGAATCCTTAACCAACCCGTAAGGTGGGTCGGTTTTTATATCGTAAATTTATCTCATTTATTTAAAGGATATTCATGACAACAGCCAAGTTTGTTGAGGGCTCTATTTTACGCCACATATTAGTCATGAGTTCGACCGCAGCGGTGGGGATTTCAGCGCTGTTTGTCGTTGACCTATTGGATATCTTCTTTTTAAGTTTATTAGGCGAACACGAACTTACCGCCGCGGTTGGCTATGCTGGCACGATTTCATTTTTTACCACTTCTATTGGCATTGGACTGTCTATTGCCCTCGGCGCATTGGTGTCTAGGGCTGTTGGGGCAAAAAATAGCACTCAAGCCAAACGTCTATTTTTAAATTGTGCTGTTGTGACCTTTATCGTTAGTGCGTTAGTTGCCTTGTTAGTATTCATTTTTATTCCTGATTTACTCGCTTTGGTCGGCGCTTCAGGTTACACCGCTGAATTGGCTCAAAGTTATTTATATATTCTCGTGCCATCACTTCCGGTGATTTGTCTTGCAATGGCATTAGGTGGCGCGTTAAGGGCTGTTGGTGATGCCAAGCTATCCATGATGTCAACCTTAGCAGGTGGTGGTGTTAACGCAGTTCTGGACCCCATTTTTATTTTTATGTTTGCCATGGGTATTGAAGGCGCGGCAACCGCATCCGTGATAGCCCGTTTTGCGGTGTTGTTTATTGCTGGGCATGGTGCAGTTGTTAAACATCAACTGGTGGGCAAGTTCAGTTTTGAAGAGTTCAAACAGGATTTACCGTCAATTTTTGCCATAGCAGGCCCAGCAATGTTAACTAACATCGCCACTCCTATTGGTAATGCTGTGGTTACTAGGGCCATTGCTGATTTTGGTGATAGTTATGTTGCTGGCTGGGCTGTGTTAGGCCGTTTGATCCCCGTTAGCTTTGGGATGATTTTTGCCTTGTCGGGTGCAGTAGGCCCAATCGTAGGACAGAATTTTGGTGCTAATGAATATGACCGTGTAAAACAAAGCTTAAATAAGGCCATTCAATTTTGTGTCATTTATGTATTGAGTGTGTCGTTGATATTATTTTTACTTAGGCACCAAATTGTCTGTGCTTTTGATATGAAGGGCGATGCCGCTGAGGTCGTTCTTTTTTTCTGTCAGTACATTGCGGTGTTCTTTATTTTCTCCGGTATACTTTTTGTTGCCAATGCATCCTTTAATAATCTAGGTAAAGCTAAATATTCAACATTTTTCAATGTGGGCAAAGCAACATTAGGTACTATCCCATTTGTTTATTTTGGTGCGCAGTGGGGGCAGGTTTATGGGGTGCTGATTGGCCAAGTTATTGGGGCTATCATTTTTGGCATAGCCGGTGTTTTTGTTGCTTATCGACTTGTCGATAAACTCTCGCATACCGCAAAAGCCGAGTTGTCGGCACAGGTATTTACAGAGCAAGATGAGGCACAGCTTCAAAATATCGCTACCTCTTCGCCTTTATCCTCAGCTTGCGCGCAAATGGCACAGTTAGATGACGAGCCTTTGTGTAAGCAAATTGCAGAGGCTGAAACTAGATCAAAAACACCATCTCAAAATCAGCCGTAATATGGTTTAACACACATTAAAAAGCCCATCTTAAGTAAGATAGGCTCTTTAATGAAACTATTTTATAATATTGTGAGAATTTCTTTATAAATATTGGCTTAAATCACTGCCTGCATTAATCTCGACTTCCTGCTGCTCACCATGGAATAAATATCCTAACTTGTCACCCACGAGTGTCAGCTTATCGCCTTGAAGCTTTAACGCGCTACCCTCTTGAATGGCGATGATGGGGGTTAATGGATCAACTTGGGTAAATTCAAATAAACGTTGTGCGCGGGTTTCACCATTATGCCCAGGTGCTTGATAGTTGCTGTAGTGAGGATTAATCTGAAAAGGGACTAAGCTGATTGCGGCAAACGAGGGAGGCTCAATAATCGGCATATCGTTAGTGGTTCGAATGGATAATCCGGCGATGTTTGAACCCGCACTCCAGCCAACATAAGGTTTACCCAGATTGACCCGTTCTTTAATTAGATGAATGAGATCGTAACGATAAAGTTCATTGATTAATTGGAATGTATTTCCTCCACCTACAAAGATGCCATCGGCATCTTTAATTGCTTGCTTCGGATCGCCAAATTCATGAATGCCATTAATGGTGATAGGAAGAGCAGATAACCCTTGACGGACTTTTTCAAGATATTGGTCATAACTCATGCCAACGTCTGCATAGGGAATAAAAACCCACTTACGCGTATTAGCACATAATGGTTCTATAAACTCGAGTGCGTGTTGTAAATAAGGCGTATTACCTACTCTAGAAGCGCTTAATAGTAAGGCGTTAGCTGACATGAAAGATCCTTTTAAAGTTGGGGGAATGACATTCAATTGATGTCATATTAACAAAGTTCTATTTTGCAAGGTACTAACGACCCCGAATGCATGTGAAATAACTGGGGTGGTTTTTGTTGTTGATAAATTATGCAGTCGGCTATTTTTCTGTTATGCAATCACAAATAAACGCGGTTTAGTCTGCTCAAAAAGTGAATTTGCGGGCACAATGGTTGGAAAATAGCCACGGTTCTTCAGGTTGAGGCTAAAATGACTTTACACTGCGTTGGATAACCTAGGCGTAGGGTAATTATGCCCGCCATTATCAGCCTTGCCTAACGTCATGTTATTTCTCTACATAAAAAATAAACCAAGATAAACAACCCTAGATAGCAGTAAATTCAATTTTTATGCTTAATATCATCGGTATTGACCGCAAAATGAATGGGTATTAAAGCATGCTTAAGCATTTTATCAAAACACGCATATTTAACTGAGATTATTATCATAATTTAACTAATTTACAGATAGTTAGCCCTTTATTACTGATTTAAGTTTCAATTAAGTATTGCTACCTAGAATTTGCGACAAAATAGGGTGTTTGAAGAAATTAAATCAAATTTAATCTACCTAAACCTTGAAAATCGTTTAATCGGACATAATATGTCTGTAGAATGTTTTGCTATCGGCAATGTTGCCAACACAGGAGCTAAAATGAAGCGTATCTTTTTGTTAATTGCGACCAACATGGCAATTTTGCTAGTGGCCTCAATTGTAATGTCTATTCTAGGGGTGAATACTTCTACGATGAGTGGATTATTAGTATTTGCTGCCATTTTCGGTTTTGGTGGCGCATTTATCAGTTTAGCCATTTCAAAATGGATGGCAAAGAAAACAATGGGTTGTGAAGTTATCACTCATCCACGTGATAATACTGAGCGCTGGTTAGTTGAAACCGTAGCGCGTCAAGCAGAACAAGCTGGGATAAAAATGCCCGAGGTGGCAATTTATCAATCACCTGAGATGAATGCGTTTGCTACTGGCCCAAGTAAGAATAATTCATTGGTTGCGGTAAGTTCTGGTCTGCTATATGGCATGACTCAAGATGAAATTGAAGGCGTACTTGCTCATGAAGTTAGCCACGTAGCTAACGGTGATATGGTAACCCTGACGTTAATTCAAGGTGTGGTTAATACCTTTGTTATTTTTGCGGCACGTGTTGTCGCTGGCATTATTAATAATGTGGTTTCAAACAACAGCGAGGACGGTGAAGGATTAGGCACGTTTGCTTATATGGGTGTGGTATTTGTACTCGATATGCTATTTGGTATTTTAGCGTCGATGATCGTTGCTTACTTCTCTCGTATTCGCGAGTTCAGAGCCGATGAAGGTGCTGCACGCTTGGCTGGCAAAAACAAAATGATTGCTGCGCTTGAACGATTGAAGCACGGTCCTGAAACCGGTGCGATGCCAGCGCAAATGTCAGCATTAGGTATTAATGGTAAGCGTTCAATGGCTGAGTTTCTAATGAGTCACCCACCATTAGAAAAACGTATCGCAGCATTGAAAAACAGCTAATTTAAATTGCCTTAATTAAAAATGCTAAAAAACTGGAGCCATGTGCTCCAGTTTTTTTTGCTTTTGTTAAATGTAGCGCTAATTGAGTTAGTTCTCATTTTCGGGTTTATCAGCATGATAAAGTGTTGTTATAGTGTAAATCGTTGTTTAAAAACTATGGGTTAATCCATTGGCGCTAAGTGGAACACTGTTAACACGACGCCACTAAGCTTAGAGCAACACGACTGGCTTTTAAAATAACAATGCCAAGGATAATAATGAGTGTGAAAATGAGCGCCATCATTGTTAGTCAACTTTATACCCTGGTTAAGGTGGAGTGATATGAAAAATCAATACTTATACGCAATATTAGCTGCTTGTCTGATGGCGTTAATATTTTCAGCTGCAACATGGGCTGAAGGCGAAAATCTAGCAGATTATCATGCGGGTATGAATGGCTGTGAAAGTTGTCATGCCAATGAAGAGCCCTCAGCGGATGGCGCCTATGAGTTTGAACAATGTCAAAGCTGCCATGGTTCGTTAGCTGAAATGGACGATAATCATAAGCCCCATGAAGGGATGCTGATGTGTGCAGATTGCCACGCGGTACATGATGTGAATGTGGGTGATAAGCCTACCTGTGAAGCCTGCCATGATGATGGCCGTATTGCTAAATAATCGTCACCCAAATGAAATAGCCACAATGCTGACATGATGGTCAGCATTGTCATTTTTTAGGATAAAAAATTTACTTACTTAAATAAAGTATACCTCTAAAGTGGTATTTAAATTTGTTTTATTTCAATAAGATGCGCAAATTTGGTGCGATTACTTGCACTTGTGTTGCACAAATCTAAACTCTTTTTATTGCTCTATCTATAAAACTCCTTAAATTTCAATTCGATAAATATTTGGCACATATGTTGCGATATTAAAAGCAATTAATGGGTGAACAAATAGGTATAGAAATGGCGGAAATTCAATCAAGTTGTGCATATTGTGGGGTGGGTTGTGGGCTGACCATAAGCCATCATTCTTCACAGACACTTGCTGAATCCAATCTATCTCTCACCCTCAAAGGCGATAGCTCACATCCTGCTAACTTTGGTCGTTTATGTGCCAAAGGTGAAAAGCTTTTACTGAGTCTTAACCAACCCAATACCCTACGTTATCCCAAATTACGTTCGGGCAAACCGCTTGAGTGGGATGTCGCAACACGATTAATTGCCGACAAATTTCAACAAACAATTGCACAACATGGTCCTAACTCCGTCGCCCTGTATTTGTCAGGTCAGTTACTTACGGAAGATTATTATGTCGCCAATAAATTTGCTAAAGGCTATTTAAAAACAGCCAATGTGGATACCAATTCACGCTTGTGTATGTCATCTGCAGTCAGTGCAATGCAACGGGCCTTTGGTGAAGATGTGGTGCCTGGATGCTATCAAGATTTTGAACAAGCAGAAGTTATCGTGTTAATCGGTGCCAACACTGCATGGACTCATCCGGTGTTGTTCCAGCGAATGCTTGCTGCAAAGCAAACCCATGGCTGTAAATTAGTGGTGATCGACCCGATCTCGACCGCAACCGCAAAACAAGCAGATTTACATCTTGCAGTCAGTCCAGGTGCCGATTTAAGTTTATTTGTTGGATTACTAGGGTATCTAGCTGATAACCAATGTCTTAATGATGAATATATTAAAAACCATACTGAAGGATTTGAAACTGTTATTGAACATGCCCAAAGAGTCAGTGGTAATTTAGCCGCACTGGCTAACACTGTGGGTGTATCAGCTGTTGATCTCACAGCGTTTTATCATTTATTTAGCTCACATACAAAAGTGGTTACCGCATCGTGTCAGGGGGTTAACCAGTCAGTAATCGGTACAGATACCACTAATGCCATCATTAATTGCCACCTTGCGCTAGGGCAAATAGGCCAAGCAGGCGCGGGATTCTTTTCGTTGACCGGACAGCCAAATGCCATGGGAGGGCGAGAAGTCGGGGGGCTTGCTACACAATTAGCCAGTCACATGGGGTTTTCTGAGCAAGAGCAAGCGTTGCTTGCTGACTTTTGGCAATGCGACCATGTTGCTACTAAGCCTGGATTAGCAGCGGTTGAGATGTTTGATGCACTCGCCAAGGGCAATATAAAAGCGATTTGGATAATGGGAACCAATCCGGTTGTGTCTTTACCCGAAAGTGACAAAATTGCCAAAGCACTTGCCGATTGCCCCTTTGTGGTGGTTTCAGAGGTGAGCCCCGACTCCGATACGGCAAAACTGGCAGATGTGCTATTGCCTGCTCAGGGCTGGTCAGAGAAATGCGGCACTGTGACCAACAGTGAAAGATGCATTACCCGCCAACGAGGATTCATTGCGGCAAAAGGTCAGGCTAAACCCGATTGGTGGGCGCTATCTCAAGTTGCCATCAACATGGGTTTTAGTGGTTTTGAGTACCAAGATAATGCCGCAATTTTTTCTGAATATGCTTTATTGAGTCAAACAGTTAATCATGCATTTCCGCATAAGCGATTTAATCTAGGAGGTTTGGCTGGGCTGACAAAAGCACAATACGATACATTACCTCCGACACAATGGCCTGTGGCAACCCAGCAACAAATTGGTCAACAGCATCAAAGGGTGTTTACTGATGCTCAATTTTCGACCCCCAGCGGTAAAGCGCAATTTATAGCACCGGCGAAAAAGATTGAGGTGTTAAATCATCACCAAGGGGATTCACTTGATCAACAACCGTTAACCTTGTTACTTAATAGTGGTCGCAGTCGTGATCAATGGCATACCATGACCCGAACTGGGCATATTGCTAGTTTGCGTGCAAATGTACCTGAGCCAACGCTGAGTTTACATTCTCGTTTGCTTAAACCATTTGATTTAGTGGCAGGTGAACTTGCACAGATCCAATCGGCTACTGACACATCATTTACCCTTGCTCGGGTGACGGTTGATGATGATTTGCCCCTGAGTCTCGCCAATATGTCGATGCATTGGTCTGAACAGTTTTCACTGGGCAAAGGGGTCAATCAGGCTATTGATAATCGATTTGATCCTGTTTCAAAACAACCTGGTTTTAAATGTCAGCCAGTGAGATTATTTCCCGTTAAGCTGGCTTTACAAGGTGTCGTATTTGGTGATCATGATGCACAAGCTCAAGGACTAACTTGGCAGGTTGCACAAACACTGACGACAGGGATTTGTTATCACCTTGGTTTTGCTGATCAGCAAGAGGGGTTTGCGTATCAGGCTTCGCCATTTTCGTTGAAATGGACTGTGATGCTTGATGCTAACACCGGAAAAAGCCAGCAATTACACATCCAATGCAATACCGATAAAGGCCGATTAATTGCACTTAAAGTCCTATCAAATCAACCGGTAAATATCGCGTTAGAAACGATGAACGCGCTTATTGGTCAAACGTTAACCCCCAAATTGCTAAACCAACTACACCAACAGCTAAAAGCCGGAAATAGTCCCGTTATTTGCAGTTGCACTGGGATAACCGATGCAGCGATTGGCGATGAGGTTAATCGTCAATTTAATCAACAAGTACTGCTTAAGGGCATAAAGCATGTTCAATTTGAGCAGATTTTAGATGCCACACAATCAAGCTTAGGGTGTGGTCGAAAGTGTGGCAGCTGTAATAGTGAAGTAAGGCAATGTGCTCAAAAACATTGGGAGGAGGCGTTAACATTTGCTCCCTCAATTGATGAGTCAGAAGTTGGACATGAATATGCTAAACCCATTAAAGAGGATGTCGCTTAATGAATAACGTCGATGCAATGATTAATCATTCCCCCGTGACATTTGGTCAAACAGATGCCTTTAACGCTGGCGATGTTGCGATAGTCGGTGCGGGCTGCGGTCAATTAGACTTGATGACCATTAAAGCGGCGCGCATTGTGGCTCAGGCAGATGCTTTGGTATTTGATAGCCTTGTTAGCAGTGACATTTTGACCTTAGTTAGTCCTCAATGTCAGCGACACTTTGTGGGTAAACGATGCGGTCAACCCAGCGTTAAACAAGATGATATTAACCAGCTATTAGCAAAATTAGCGCGACAAGGGTTAAAAGTCGTGCGTTTAAAAGGCGGTGACCCGCATATTTTTGGCCGAGGTTGTGAAGAGGCTTTATACCTTGCAAAGCGGGGCATTCGTTCGCAGTTTTTTGCCGGTGTGACCGCAGCATTAGGATGTGCATCAAGTACGGGGATCCCGCTAACCTTTCGCGGAATGGCGCGCAGTGTCACTTTAATCACAGGCACAAGAATGACTGATGGGGCTAACGCCAGTGCCCCTAAGCAGTGGCATGCATTATTAGCGGCGCAATCGACTTTAGTTTTTTACATGGGAAAAGAACAAGCAGCCTCGATTTCATCAGGCTTAATGGCAGCTAAATGCACGACTCAGCTTCCAGTGGCATTTGTGACTAATGGCGGTCGCAGCAATCAATTAATTACTTATTCAAACATCGCTGATATGGGCGCTGATGCGTTAACCATTAAAGATTCAGGGCCAACCTTGATCATCATTGGTGAAGTGGTTGCTGTCGGTCAGCAACTGAGTCAACTGTTAGCCAGTATTGAGCATGGGCAAGACAAATGTATCGGTGCTCAGCAAGATGAAAGCTATTTGAATGAGGTGCGTTATGCCTAAAGCGGAATTTGAGTTAGCTCCTGTAGACGAATTTGATTTTAGATTATTCATTAAGGCATTAGGGAAAGGAGAAAAAGGTGCTCGTACTTTAACATTTGCAGAATCAAGTTTGCTTATTCAAGGGTTTGCCAAAGGCAAAGTGACGCAAGCTCAAATGGCCAGTGCCATGATGCTAATGCGAGTGAGAGGCGAGACAGCAGCTGAGGTTGCTGGGGTCGTTAGCGGATTAAAACACACCATAGATGCTCGCTGGCAAGCAATACAGGTTGATGTTGATTGGCCTGTATATGCAGGCAAACGTGAGCAATTGCCCTGGTTGCTGCTGGTGGCAAAAGTGTTGGCCACAAAAGGTTTACGGGTGATGTTGCATGGCGATAGCTTGGCATTACCGCATCGCCGTCATGTTGAGTCGTGTATTGAAGCGCTTAATATTGCCAGTGCTAAAACCGTCATGGAAGCCGAACAAGCATTGCAAGCTAACGGTATCGTTTATGTGCATGCAGGTGTTCTTGCCCCTGTACTTGATGATTGCCGTTTATTACACCAAGAACTAGGGTTACGCAGCCTTATTCAAACGGCATCCCGGTGCATGAACCCAGCCAATGCAGTACTCAGTTTAAGGAGCTATTTTCATCCAGGTTTAGATGACTTGCACCAAAGCATTGCAGAAATGCTTTTTGCCGAAGGTGATTACCAACAGGGGACTATTGCTATTTTTAAAGGGCTGCAGGGGGAAACCGAAGTTAATCCCCGCGTGACAACCGATGTGCGTTTTATTAAAAAATCATCAGGTAGTAAGTTGCAATTTAGTGCATGTGCTTTACCCACGGTATTAGAAGGCTTTAGTGGTGCAAAAGTGGGCCAGTCTGAATTAGCTGCCCAGAGTCTTGCCCACCTTTGGCACACCATTTTGCCTTTTGAATCATCCATATTGGCAGATGAAATGACCGACTCCATGATTGATCAAGCCCTTAGCAGTGTAGAAGCAACCTTATGTTTAGTCTTATGTTTACAGCAAGTATCGTCTTCAAAGCCGCTCGATGTAAAAGAGAACCTATTATTGGCACAACAATGCTGGTCTGAAAGACTTTCTTTTACCGCGCCTAATCGTATTGAACGTGTCAACAGATTGCTAAAACATTCCCCTGATGATGCATCTTTCGATGCTAAGGATAGAGTATGCGCAGTTTAATATTATATGACGCTACCTTTCTAAAACTTAATGACGCAGCTTTGCGCCTAGAACAGTATCAGGCGGTGTTAAATTCAATGGGCGAAGTTGATCATATTGGTTCTATTAGCACAGCAGAAAAAAACTATCAGCAGTCAAATTATGACATGATTTTAGTCTTGGTTGACACATTAACACACCCAATGCAGGGGTTTATACAACGCGCTTTAACGGTTAAACCGAGCGTATTTATTGTCAACGCTAACCATTGGCATTTACAACAACTGACTGAATTACTGGCTTGTGGCAGACTGACTTTTGTTCCTGAAAGCTTGGCAGCCAGTAGGTTAAGCGATTTAGTCCGCTTGGCAAAAGTGCGTTTTGTGGCGGCGAATAACACCAGAAATGAATTTAAAAAACTAACCGATGAAATGAAGCAATTGAAACTCATCGCACAAGCCAAATTGATCGTAATGCATCAAGGTTTTACTGAAGATAAAGCGCACCAAATTATTCAACAACAAGCGATGCAAAAAGGGCTGACGATAGCGCAGATGTCGGCCCAAATTGTTGCCCTGATGACGCCACAAACGGTTCAACACGCTTCGAGAGATTCGGCCGTGTCTGAAAGTGGTGCGCCTCATTTTGGTGCGAGTGCGCATAAGGAGAGCGCGGTCTGTGCGGGCATGTAACTGAATTTGATTTAAGTTACTGTTTTTATGATGTTAATTATTTTTATATTAGATGGGTTTTGTGGCATGTTGCCTGCAATGACACCATTAGCATTAAAAGTCTAAATTAAAATCTGGTTTGTATTAGGCAATGGCGCCAACTCTTTAAGTGGAGTTGGCGCTTTTTTGTTTTTTGCATCCATGGCATGAAGGAGCCGAAAAATGGCAGTCACAAAACCCAAGTTAATGGTCGTCGGTAATGGCATGGTTGGCCATCACTTTATTGAGCAATTGTGTAGCCTTGGGCTAAATAAGTTGTTTGATGTGCACGTGTTTGGCGAAGAGCCTCGTCCAGCCTATGACAGAGTGCAATTATCGAAATATTTTGAGACTAACAGCGCTGACTCTTTAATGTTAACCAGTGCACAAGATTATGCCGATTGGAGCATCACGCTGCACTTAAATACCCAAATTACCGCCATAGATACCAAAACCAAAACGCTCACCAGCGCGCAGGGTGATGTGTATGACTATGCGCGTTTAGTGCTATCAACGGGCTCATTTCCTTTTGTGCCGCCAATTAGTGGTAATAACCGCGCTCAATGCCTGGTGTATCGCACCATTGAAGATTTAGAAGCCATTCAAGCCTCTGCCCTGAATAGTAAAATAGGTGTTGTGGTTGGTGGTGGGTTACTAGGATTGGAAGCTGCCAATGCCATGCAACAATTGGGTGTGAAAACTCATGTTGTTGAATTTGCCCCGCAATTGATGCCCGTTCAGCTAAATGATAAAGCCGGCGAATTACTGTGCCATAAAATTGAGCAGCTAGGGGTGAGCGTACATACATCAAAAGCCACCACCGCCATTATTGATGGTGAAACCGCCTTACATCGCATGACATTTAGTGATGAATCGTACCTTGAAACCGACATGATTGTGTTTTCAGCAGGGATCCGCCCACAAGATGCGTTAGCTAGAGTGTCTGATATTAATATTGGCGAGCGCGGTGGCATTGTTATCGATGATTACTGCTTAACTTCTGCTGCCGATGTTTACGCCATTGGTGAGTGTGCGTTATGGGATCAAAAGATTTTTGGTTTAGTGGCGCCCGGTTACCAGATGGCCCGTGTTGCGGCGTCGCATATTGCTTCAGCGGTGTCAGACGTTACCCCAATGGCTTTTAAAGGTGCCGATATGAGTACCAAATTGAAATTATTAGGGGTTGATGTTGCCGCTATTGGCGCGAGTCGCGGCTTCGATAATGCTCAATTTGTTGAGTTATCAGATAACCAAGCCGGTATTTATAAAAAATTGTGGCTTGATGAAAGCGGTAAGTTTTTAAAAGGTGCGGTGTTAATCGGTGACAACAGCGATTATAGCCGTTTACTGGATACGTATTTATCGCAAGATGAAATTCAAGGCTCTGCAGTGGAATTATTGCTGGCGGGAGCAGAGTCTGAATCGGACTTGAAAGACACTTCTATTGTGTGCTCATGCCATCAGGTAACTAAGGGCGATATTGTTGACGCGGTTAAAGCGGGTAATCACAAAATGGCTGAAATTAAGTCATGCACCCGTGCGGCGTCGGGTTGTGGTGGTTGTGCGCCATTAGTACAAAAGATTATTGATCAAACCTTGCAAGCTGAGGGGTTAGATTTTAATAGCGGTATTTGTGCTCACTTTGATCATAATCGTCAGGCCTTGTACCACATATGCCAAGTGGAATACATTCATGACTTTGAAACCTTAATTCGTCAGCATGGTAAGCCTTCTGCTGATGGTCATCATTATGGTTGCGATATTTGTAAACCTGCTGCGGCCTCTATTTTTGCCAGCCTAACAAATCACTATGTCTTAGATCACGATAAAGGCCATGTGCAACTGCAAGACACTAATGATGCTTACTTAGGTAACCTGCAAAAAGACGGTACCTACTCAGTTGTTCCGCGTGTTGCTGGTGGTGAAATTACCCCTAAAAAATTAATCGCCATGGGAGAGATTGCACAAGAATATGACCTTTACACCAAAATTACCGGAGGGCAGCGCATTGATATGTTTGGCGCCAAGTTATCGCAATTACCTGAAATTTGGCGAAAGCTAATCGATGCTGGTTTTGAAACGGGTCATGCTTACGGTAAATCTTTACGCACGGTGAAATCCTGTGTTGGCAGTACATGGTGTCGTTATGGTGTGCAAGATTCTGTTGGTTTAGCTATTGATTTAGAGAACCGTTACAAAGGCTTGCGCAGCCCTCATAAAATTAAGTTTGCGGTATCGGGTTGTACCCGAGAATGCGCTGAAGCCCAAAGTAAAGATATTGGTGTGATAGCCAGTGATAAGGGCTGGAACTTATATGTTGCAGGCAATGGCGGTATGCGTCCACGCCATGGTGATTTATTTGCTACCGACTTGTCGACACAAGATTTGTATAAATACATAGATAGAATTTTGATGTTTTACATCAAAACGGCTGACAAGTTACAACGCACGTCTACTTGGATGGAATCGCTTGAAGGCGGGCTCCCTTACTTACAATCGGTTGTGGTTGACGATGCTTTAGCCATCAATGCTGAGTTGGAAAAACAAATGGCTCACATCGTCGGTACTTATCAATGTGAATGGAAAACCAGTCTTGAGCGCCCATCATTCTTAGCGCGATTTAACGAGTTTGTGAACCCAGATGCGGCACCTGCGGCAGAGTTTAACGCTTATGAACGTATTCGAGAGCAGCGTTTTCCTGCATTAAGCAAAAATGCAGGAGCCGGCACAATTGCCATCAAAGATGTCACAGATGAACTAGAAACTGCCACAGAGGAGGTTGGAGTATGAGTTGGGTCAATGTATGTGATGAAACAAGTTTGCCTCAAAATACTGGGGTTGCTGCCTGGGTTGCGGGTAAGGCTGTGGCGATTTTTAATTTAGGAAAACATGGACTATTTGCGATAGATAATGTCGACCCTGCTACTGGTGTGAGTTTATTAGCCCGTGGGTTGATTTGTGAAATGGAAGGTCAACTTTGCGTTGCATCGCCTTTATATAAGCAGCATTACTGCTTAAAAACCGGTGTGTGTATAGAAGATCCACAATTGGTTGCTAGCCCGTTTGCGATAAAAACTGAGCAAGGCAAAGTGTTTGTTATGGCCAAAGGATAAGGATGGGATTAATCATGAGCGCACAAAAATTTAAGCTATTTTCTTTTTCTGGAAAAATGAAAGTTTTACACCTGAGCTGGATGGCATTTTTTATCACCTTCGTTGTGTGGTTTAACGCCGCACCTTTGGTGAGTGTCATTGCAGATAGCTTAGGGTTAACAAAGGATCAAATTAAAACCTTACTGATTTTAAACGTGGCTTTAACCATTCCCGCCAGGATTATTATCGGAATGGTAACCGACAAATATGGCCCTAAGGTCACTTATTCTGCCTTGCTGGCCATCTGTTCTATTCCGTGTTTTATGTTTGCAGTTGCCGATTCTTTTGAACAACTTGCGCTAGCGCGATTTTTAATTGGTTTCATTGGTGCAGGTTTTGTTATTGGAATTCGAGTTGTCAGCGAATGGTTTCCGGCTAAAGAGTTAGGCACAGCAGAAGGCATATATGGTGGTTGGGGCAACTTTGGTTCGGCCGCTGCCGCATTTACTTTACCCGCTGTTGCTTTAGCTTTTGGTGGCGAAAATGGTTGGCGTTTTGCCATTGGTTTAACTGGATTGATGAGTTTAGCATTTTCCTTTGTGTACTATTTCAACATCACTGACACACCAAAAGGCTCTACCTATTTTAAACCTAAAAAAGCGGGTGGATTAGAAGTTACCAGTAAAAAAGATTTTGTGTTGTTAATCATCATGAAAATACCGATGTACGCTACATTGGCTTTGCTGGCATGGAAGCTTTCACCTGCTGGTGTCAGTATGTTTACTCAAAATGTCACCGAACTGATTTATGGCTTATTAGTGTTGGTCTTTATTGTCGACTTTTATCAAACTTATCAGGTAAACAAGCATATATTTATTCGCGAGGTACCTGAGTTTGAACGTTATGAGTTTAAGCAAGTTGCGGTATTGAATGTACTGTATTTCACCACCTTTGGTTCAGAGCTTGCTGTGGTGTCGATGTTGCCATTATTTTTTGCCGAAACCTTCGGATTAGGTATGGCGCAAGCGGGTATGGTGGCTTCAAGTTATGCTTTCATGAACCTCATGTCTCGCCCTGGGGGTGGGTGGCTAAGTGATAAGTTTGGCCGTAAATCTACCTTATTAATTTTAACGGCAGGATTAGCTATCGGATACTTTTCGGTTGCGCAAATTGACTCAAGCTGGAGCTTACCGATCGCCGTGGTCGTGGTGATGGCGTGCTCGTTCTTTGTCCAAGGCGGTGAAGGTGCAGTATTTGCCGCAGTGCCATTAATTAAACGCCGATTAACGGGACAAATTGCTGGTATGACAGGAGCTTATGGAAATGTGGGCGCGGTATTCTTTTTAACAGTTTATTCAATGGTTTCCACTCAAATGTTTTTTTACGTGATTGCTACCAGTGCCGTGTTTGGCTTTATTACTCTGCTGTTTATGAGTGAGCCTAAAGGACACATTGCTGAGGTGAATGAACAAGGTGAAGTCACCTTAATTAGCGTGAGTTAGTGATAGGGCAGATGTTGCCGCGAGGAGTGTCATGGCTCGCGGCTATTTGTTGATGGTTGATAATACGGTTGAGCATTATGGAACCAACGAGATATTGTCAATCAATATCGCTAATCACCAGAGTAAAAAAGTATGCATAAACAAGTGGATAATCAGGTTGATAGCATGAATGTAGAGTCAAGCGGTGATGATGTATTGCCTACACTGCAATCTAATCAGTTAAATATTCATGTCGGTCAGACCTCAGACAAAGGAGTTAAAGCATCGAATGAGGATGCCGTTGGCATTCGTATTCCATCTGGATTAATGCTAACAACTAAAGGCATTGTTACCGTGATCAGCGATGGGGTGAGTACGGCTGAAAATGGCGCACAAGCTTCATCGATTAGTGTCAGTAACTTTATTAGTGATTATTACTCCACTCCAGACACCTGGAGTGTGCAAACATCAAGTAATAAAGTATTAACATCCTTAAACCGCTGGTTGTATGGACTAGGGCAAGATTATAGGGATGCCCGCAGAGGTTATGTGTGTACCTTTTCTGCATTGGTGTTTAAGTCCTGCACCGCACATATGCTCCATGTTGGTGATTCTCGAGTGTATCGTTTTAGAGCCGGAGAGCTAGCCAAATTAAGTCGAGACCACAGTACCAGTGTCAGTGAAACTCGGCATTATTTGACCCGAGCATTAGGGATGGATGTGAATTTAGAGGTTGATTACAAAGCCATTTCGTTACAAGAGGGCGATGTATTTTTACTGACAACCGATGGTGTACATGATGTGCTGACCGATCATGAAATGAGCCAGTTTTTACTTGGATTTATGAGTAAACATCCTCAGTTATCCGATCAACAATGTCAGCAATTTTGCGATCAACTAGTACATAAAGCCCTGCAATTACAGAGTCAAGACAACCTCAGTGTTCAGCTATTGTATGTTGCAGGTTTGCCGAATCAAGCCATTGATGATGTTTATCAACGCCTAGCCAGTAAGCCGTTTCCGCCGCCGCTGGATGTAGGAATGAAACTTGATGGTTACCAAGTGACACATATTGTGCATCAATCGCAGCGAAGTCAGGTATATCGCGTGGTTAACCAAGATGGCAAAGCTTTTTGTATGAAAACGCCGTCGGTTAATTATCTTGACGACGCAGCTTACATAGAACGTTTTATGCTAGAAAGTTGGGTCGGTAATCGTATAAACAGCCATTATGTGGTCAGTATTGCTGAGCAACAGCAAGCTAAATCTGCTTTATATTATCTCACTGAATTTTTAGATGGGCTGAGTTTAGCCGAGTGGCTTGTTCATCATAAAAAAGCGCCGGTGGAAGATGTACTCAAATTAGTGCGACAAATTGAGTTGGGTGTAAGGGCATTTCATCGTAAAGAGACACTTCATCAAGATTTAAAACCCGATAATATTTTTGTTACTCGGCAAAATACCGTAAAAATTATTGATTTTGGTTCTTGTTACATTAAAGGTATCGCTGAAATCAGTACGCCGCTTATTAGAGATCAAATACTTGGCACTGCAGATTACACCGCACCTGAAGTGATACTGGGTTATCAAGCCGATGGCCGAGCTGATTTATTTTCAATTGCTGTGATTGCTTTTGAAATGCTAGCGGGAGCGTTACCCTTTAAAGGTCAACTGAGAAAGTGCCGTACTCGACAAGATTTTTTGAAATTAGAATATGTTTGCGTACATACACTTAACCCTATGGTGCCCGAATGGATGGATAAAGTGCTTAAGCAAGCGATGAATATTGAACCCACATTTAGACAGGCTGATACCTGTGAGTTTATTCACCAACTGAGTACGCCAAAACAGGAGGGAGCGACAAAAGTCAGTGTGCCGCTTATTGATCGAAATCCACTTAAATTTTGGCAGATCACGTCAATTATTTTATTTATATCTTTGGTTATTTCTCTGGTTAATTAATGCAATTTAGTATTATTCAGCTTTTGTTACTGGCTTGAAAACTTCTGTCTATGAATTAGGACGTTAGGTTCTAAAACTCCCACATCATCTGTGCCTTCAGATCTTTAATCTGCTTGTTTCTCACATCGTTATATATATTTTACATATCTTAACATTATGATTTTTAGATAATTACGTCTACTTACTAGTAATAAAGTGGGGGGGTGTAAAGCTCATTTAGTCTGAAGGTCTATGGTGCTTTCATACTGTGGGGGGACTCATTGTGGTTCATGCAGCGTCATAATATTGACACTACCGATAGCACAAGGCTCAGAAATAAATTGTCTGAGAGTGCTAAAGAATAACGGATTAAATGAATACCCTAGGGGCAGGAAGCATGACCTTGATTAAGCGTCAAACAACAGGTGGCATAAGAATAAACGCAGGTTTGTTAGCGTTGATAATGTGTTTTTTTTCCTTCCCAGGTCTGAGCCAAGACATTAGTGATATTGATGAGTTAGCTGTAAGAGGAAATCGAGCCAATGTTGTACAGCTTGGCGATGACCTTAACGTTAACCTCAATCAACAGGGGGCAGATAATCATTTTATTTCAACTCAATCAGGATTTGGTAATCAACTTTCTACCACCCAGCAAGGTACAAATAATCATACCATTGCGAATCAGTCAGGAAGCGATATCGAAGCCAATATTTTGCAATCCGGTTTTAACAACGTGGCGTTAGTTAATCAAGTGGGTGTAAGCCTGATGGCTGATTTAACACAAATTGGTATTGATAACGTTGCGATTGTGAATCAAACCGGTAGTGAGAATGCGATTTGGATCCAGCAGTATGGCTCCGGAAATGCTGTAGGTGTAACTCAATGGGGTACATCACAACATGTTGTTGTGACCCAAGGTAATTTATCTAACTAAGAGTATAGGGAAAGACAAAGATGAAACATTCTAAATTAGCGATATTAGTTTCGACAGCTCTATTTGCATCAGCGGGTGCTTATGCAAGTGATGGAAATGAAGCGGATGTTACTCAAAATGGTTCTAGCAACGTTGTAGAAGTAACCCAGTCAGTAAATAGTAATAATAACGACGCCACGGTTTCGCAAGATGGCACATCAAACGAAGCATATGTCACTCAATCTGACACTTCAGATACCCATGCATTTATCACCCAAGCAGGTGAATTAAACGAAGGTACAATTACACAGCGTAATGCGACTCAAACCGCTGTAGCCACCATTGATACCGATGGTGTAGACAACAGTGCGTTTATCGACCAAAAATTCAATAATGGTGACAACGCGGCTGCAGATATTAATCAAGTCGGTGATCGCAATGATGCAACCATTTTACAAGATAATGCAGATGCCGCTAATTCGACCATCAATCAAAATGGGTCAGATGATATCGCAGAAATTAAAAACCATTGGTCAGATTTTGCCGATGCAACCATTACTCAAAATGTAGGTGGTGGTAATAACGCATATATTGAACAGGACTCTGCAGATGCAGCTTCAGCTAGTTTGACACAAACCGGCGCTGGTAACAATGGCGATATCATACAAGCGACAGCTAATTTTGGTTATAGTGCAACAGCCGATGATACCGTGGCATCATTAACCCAAACAGGTGATGATAACCGTGGTTATATTTCTCAAACGGCAAACTCAAGCGATGCAACAGTTAGCCAAGTAGGCGACTTTAATGAAGCTGAAGTTTATCAAAGTGGTGTAAACAATACCGCTAATGTACAGCAGTCGGGTAATAGTGATGATGCATTTGTGTATCAAACTGGTCAAGATGGTAATGTTAGCGTCAACCAAAGTGGTAACACAGACAGTCTTGCAACTGTTAATCAAAGTGGTTTCAGTAATGATGCCATGATTGACCAAGAAGGAACTAACTTAACCGCAACTGTGACCCAATCTGATTATGATAACGTGGCTGATATTGACCAATCTAATTTGGGTAATACAGCGACTGTAACTCAAAGTGGTTCTGCAGTGGGATTGGGTAACCTTGCGACAGTGATGCAAAATGGTGAAAGTGATATTGCTACTGTGATTCAAACTGGTGACGATAATACTGCATATGTAGATCAAGATGACTCAAGCAATGCAAATACAATTGCTATTTCTCAGTTGGGTAACACTAACTACGCAGGTGCAGCATCTGATTTAGGCGGCGGCAATACAATTACCATTAATCAAACGGGTGATCGCAACTTTGTAGGTAATACAGCTTCAGGTTCGGCTAACTATTATGGCACAGCAATTGGTGCTGGTACGTTTGGTGCAGAAAACACTGTATTGATTACACAAACAGGTAGTGATAACAAAGCTTATGCTGACTCTGCTGATTATTCTTCAGAGGTAGATATTTCACAAACTGGTGAATTAAACAATGCGATAGCTGAATCTTGGGCAGGAACTGACAATGACATTACTATTGCACAAACGGGTACATTGCATAATGCAGATGTTTATGTAAATGGAGCAGGTAACAACACTGTTTCTATCACGCAAACGGACGCTAGTAACACTGCTAATGTCACCTCAATGGGGTTGGGAAACACTGTCACTGTATTACAAGGTATGTAGTACAAAAGTCTAACAAAGGGTGCGCAAGCACCCTTTTGGCTAATTGTGATACCGTAAAAGCATTGTTAAGCTTGCAAAGTATTGCTACTGGTTTTTTATCAATTCTTGCAAACAGAACACATGGAGTGTCAGATGTTTAAAATCGTAAATTGGATGATTGTTTCACGATCGCAGTTACTGATAGATTTACTTGATTGCCGCTGGCCACAAGAGTTTTTGGTAAAGCTTGCTAAAGCCCAGCCAAGTAACATGGTGAAAATGCTAACGGTGCAAGATAATTCGTTAGTCATATTTGATTTATCAACGATAGATCTTCAGCAAGCTTATCAACTTCAGCGCGTCATTGAACGTGAACATAATGGTATTCACACCGTTTTTATCAACTTTCCTAGGCAAATGGATGCTAAGTTTTTAGTTCATCCCGCCACGACTTCTGGCGTGTTTTATTCTGATGCGACACTTGCTGAACTGAGCAATGGATTCAATGAAATCCTCAAAGGTCGCAGTATTATTCCACAAGATTTACATCAATCTATGCTGAATCTAGACAACGAGGACGACAGTGAGCAACTCACTATACGTGAACGTGAAGTGCTACAAGCTTTATTGTCAGGCAGTACTAATTTAGATATTGCCAATCAATTGTTTGTGAGTGAGTCAACAATCAAAACCCATTTATACCGCGCATTTAGAAAAATAGGGGTATCGAGTCGTGGCCAAGCTATTGCGTGGGCACAAACTCACATTCATGAGGTTAGAGTGTGACCAACAATACCATGATTTTCGCACTAGCATGTTTATCTTTGTTAGTGATGAATAACGGGTATGCAGATGAAAAAAGCGCCAGTGAGGTCAATGTCGCTGAGTTTACCCAAGCTGAAATTGCTTCAAATCCTGATGATGTCATTCCTGAATCAAAGGCATCGATTGCTCAAGAAAATTCGCTTAAACAGTCTGTTGATAAATTGGTTGATGTTAGTGATGCTAAGCCTCAGCGTGAAACCGATTTAGTTGATGGGCTTATATTGAATCGAGCCATGACTCGATTTGGACACAGATTTTATCGAGAATTTGTCAGTGCTTATCGTGATATCAATGGTATGAGTGAACATAGCGGCTTAACCATTGTCGAGCAGGCAACCGCAAGAAGCGGCAGTAAAATTTTAGTTCTACATAATAGAAAACCTATTTTTGTTACGTTTGTGTCTCCAGCCTCACGCAACTTAGACGAACAAGCCGATATGGCAGCAAAAAGAGTGAATGTTTCTCTACTGCAATATCAACAACAAGCACAATGGAATGCATTTTCAGATCCTGATCTTGCATCCGATGAGTTTTAGCAGGGAAAGCAAATGAAAAAGTTAATCCTATCTTTGGCTATTTCAGCCTTAAGTTTACCCATTAGTGCCACAGAGTTAGTTTATACCCCCGTTAATCCGTCATTTGGTGGCAGTTATCTTAATGGCGGCTACCTTTTAGCGAATGCATCAGCTCAAAATAAGCATCAAGGTGGATCCAGTTATACTCCACCAACCGCATTGGAGCGTTTAGCTGGCTCGTTACAATCTAGACTGATGAGTCAGTTATTTAATGATGCGGCCAATGGTGGCGAAGGATATTTAAAAACCGATGATTTTGAAATTAATGTGGTAAATGAAGATGGTGCTCTTATTGTCCATATCACTGATTTGTTGTCTGGTGAGACGACAATCATTGAAGTCGGCGGCATTGTCGGCAATGGCACAGTAGGGGGTTAATGATGAAACGGATATTTGTCGGTTTGTTAATGCTTTCACTTACTGCGTGCTCATCAATTGAAAGTGAGTTTGATAATATTCAAGCGTCCACCAGTTTGATGCCAAAAGGTGAGACTTACTACGATCTAGTGAGTTTACCACCGCCACAGGGGAGCATGGTTGCTGCCGTTTATGATTTTAGAGATCAAACGGGTCAATATAAGCCTATCCCATCGAGCAACTTTTCAACCGCAGTTCCGCAAAGTGGCACGGCTTTTTTAGCTCAGGCATTAAATGACTCAAGCTGGTTTATTCCGGTTGAGCGAGAAGGGTTACAAAACCTACTGACTGAGCGCAAAATTGTCAGAGCGGGATTAAATGGTGATGCGGGGAAGCTCCCCCAATTAAATAGCGCACAGGTTTTAATGGAAGGTGGGATTGTGGCCTATGATACTAATATTAAAACAGGTGGTGCAGGTGCCAGATATTTGGGCATTGGGGCTTCAGGCCAATATCGAGTGGATAGCATTACGGTGAATTTACGGGCGGTGGATATTCGTTCAGGACGTTTACTTAGTAGTGTAACAACCACTAAATCAGTGGTGTCGATAGAAATTACCGCTGGGGTATTTAAATTTCTTGATGCTCAAGAGTTACTTGAAGCTGAAGCGGGTTACACCTCAAATGAACCTGTGAGTTTATGCATTGCCGCCGCAATAGAAAGTGCCGTAGTGCATTTAATTGCTGATGGTATTTGGAAAGGCTCTTGGAATTTGTTGGATCAATCCTCTGGTGTTAAAAATCCAACACTGCAAAAGTATTGGTTAGAGGCCCATAGTGAACAACAGGTCAGCGCACGTATAAAACAAAGTTAGCAAAATGAATTATTTTTAGATTCTTATTAACAGGCATCCACATTGGATGCCTGTTTGCTTTATTTGAGCAACTACATCTGAATGAGTAAACCTGAGCTATTTAAACTCAGCACTCAATCTTTGTTTGTTTATTTAATTTAATGTCGCTAGCTTTGTAAAGCTCGCTAAATTTTTATCTACTGCTCAACCTAACCATATTCTTGCTAGTTGTTTATCTTTTAAATTCAAGGTCACAGTGTCTTTTATAGCGGCCTGAATGATTAACTCACCTTGCATTAACTCATCGCGTCTAAACCAGTGCAGTTTAATGGTTTCACCGACCTTGTAATGCTGCAGTAATTGTTCAAATTGCCCATTAACTTGCAAGTTATCAGCGGCAATCAGTAGGTCTCCTGCACTGAGTCCAGCTTGATGGGCTGGACTGTGCTGATTAACCGAGAGCACTTTTAACCCAATTCCTTCAGATTTTACTTTTGCTCCAAAACCAATATTAAAGCCTGCTGCTTTACCACCACCGTTATCGTTAGCGCCTTCACTGCTTCTAAATTGCATTTCAACCCCGACTTTAGCCAATAATGGGGCCAAGGGAAGGTCGTTGGTGTGATATAAAAAGCTGAAAAGCTCATCACAATTGCGATTCAGCAGTGATTCAACGATGCGTTGATGACTTTGATTGTCTGTGCCGATACCGGTTAAACCATACTCTTGCCAGAGTGTGCGCATGACATCATCTAAACTTTTTTGTCCCTCGGTTTCTAACCTGATGGTTAAGTCTAGCAGCAGCGCAAATAACGCACCTTTAGTGTAATAACTGACAATGGCATTCGCAGCATTTTCATCCTGTTTATAAAATTTTGTCCAGGCATTAAAACTGGAAGACGCTAAACTTTGTTTAAAGCGCCCTTGACTGCGGTAAACCCTGGTCATGGTTTCACTGAGTAGGGTTAAATAACTGTCTTGATCTATGCAGCCACTGCGGTAAGTAATGAAATCATCAAAGTATGACGTGATCCCCTCATACGCCCATAGTTGCTCTGTATAACTTTCTTTGGATAAATCAAATGGCGTAAATTGAGCCGGTTTGATGCGTTTAACATTCCAACTGTGGAAATATTCGTGACTACAGAGTGACAAGTAAGTGCGATAACCTTTATCAACTTCACCATGCTCATTTTGGGGTAAATCGTTGCGAGAACACATTAACGCAGTAGAAGATTTATGCTCTAATCCGCCAAAGCCATTATCTAATACCGTAGTCATAAAAACGTAGCGTTCAAATGGCGCTGGGGTGTTAAAAAAGTGAATTTGATACTCGCAAATGGCTTTTAAGTCTTGCTTTAAACGGGCCATATTTGCGCGGTGCTTACCACTTAAAACGATATCATGTGGGACGCCAGCGGCGATGAATGTGTCAATGGTTAAGTCACCCATCTCAACGGGGTGGTCAATTAAATCATCGTAATTTTCAGCACTGAATTCACCAAAGCCAAATTGTTCACCAGATACTCGTGACATGCTGGTGGCTATTTTCCAGTGCGCCAATTCGCCTAATGCAGGAGGCGCAATAGTGACATGCTGTATCTCTTGCTCTAACCCTTTTGCCGCAAGAAACACCGAGCTGCCATTGAAAAAGCCATGGTTGGTGTCTAAATGAGCGGTACGAACGGATAAATCCCATGCATAAACTTGATAACGCAGGGTGATTGCCCCAGTTTGATTAGCCACCTGCCAAGTTTGTTTATCTAATTGTTCAAATGGAATGGCAAGATTGTTTTCATCAAAAAATTGAATATCTGTGATGTTTTTAGCGAAATCTCGGATCATATAACTGCCGGGAAGCCAGGCGGGTAAACTGAATATTTGATTGCTTTGGGCATTGTTTAACGTGGCTGTTATGGCGAATAAATGGGCTTTGGGATCGATGGCATGAATATGATGATGCATAGGAAATCCAGTCACTAGAAACGATAAAGAAGACATGCTGCCAAAATTGGCGCGTTTACGCAAACAAGCATGATGAAAAACCACCATTAGCGGTTATCTTTATTGAAAAATACGATAAACTTAACCCATCGGTACCTTGGTATACACACTACGGCACCTCAAATATGTATTTCAAATTGCGTTGTATAGATGCAATCATTGCAAAAAGGACAAGCAAATGGCCGAAGAAACCATTTTTAGTAAAATTATTCGTCGTGAAATTCCTGCCGATATTCTTTACCAAGACGAGTTAGTTACTGCGTTTCGGGATATCGCTCCCCAAGCTCCTACGCATATTTTGATTATCCCGAATCATTTGATTGCAACGGCGAATGATGTAAAAGCGTCAGATGAATTAGCACTGGGTAGGATGATGACGGTTGCGGCAAAATTGGCTGAAGAAGCCGGCATTGCTGAAGACGGTTATCGATTAATCATGAATTGCAATAAACATGGTGGCCAAGAGGTTTACCATATTCATTTGCATTTAGTGGGTGGTAAGCCCCTTGGTCCAATGCTGAGCCGTGGCTAATGAAAATTAATTCTGATTTTTTCCCATTAACGGAAGTTGCTACTCGATTTGTTAATCAGTTAGCACAATGTCGCCGCTTAGGATTGTCTGTACAGGAAGCGAGTGAACATCATGTATTGATCAAACTGCCTTATAGCCAAGATATTATTGGTTATCCTGATACTGGCGTGATTCATGGCGGCGTGATCACCACGTTAATTGATACCACGTGTGGTACTGCTGTAGTGTGCGCCATTTTAAAAAAATATCAGTCATTAGAAATCTCTCCCACACTCGATTTACGAGTTGATTACATGAAGCCTGCTGAGCCACATAAAGCGGTGTATGCTTTTGCTGAATGTTATCGATTATCATCAAGTGTGGCGTTTACCCGTGCCATCGCTTATCAAGATAGTATCGACGAGCCGATAGCCCATGCTGTGGGAACATTTATGCGGATCAGCCCTGAAATGGTTGGTGAAGATTTTCGACAAGCATTAATGGGTAATTTGCCAGAGGTGAAAAATGACTGAGATTAATAAGCCTTCTGAGCCTGTAGATTGTCCTTCTCTTGATGTGCAGGATGTGGTGAAAAGAGCCATTGAACTTAATGATTATAGTTACTTGCTCGCACAGGTGCCTTATTCGCAATTTATTGGTATGTCGGTAGCGCGTTTTGGGGATGAAATGGTGTTTAAGCTCCCCGCCAAAGATGACAATATTGGTAACCCAGTATTACCGGCTATTCACGGCGGCGTGATTGCTGGATTTATGGAAATGTCTGCCATTGTGCAATTAATGGTATTCATGCAAGCCAAAAAAGTGCCTAAAATAGTTGATTTTTCAATTGATTATTTACGTGCTGGTTTACATCAGGATACCTTTGCAGAGTGTAAAATCACTCGGCAAGGTCGACGTGTTGCCAATGTGAATATCAACTGTTGGCAAAATAATCGTAAGCAGTTAATTGCCACCGCTAGAGCCCACTTTTTGATTGATTGAGTCAACTGATAAAGGAATGAATATGAAACACATTAGCTATTTTATAATATTGTCCATTGGCTTATTCCTAAGCGCCTGCGCCAATCACACCTCCGGTATTTCGGCCAATTCTCAGGGTGAGGTCAGGGTAGATAACAGTACGTTTAGTCGTGAAGTCTCGGTTTCAAATATCACTTCTCGTCAGTCCGCAGATTTAATTCAGGCCGCAGCGCAAATTAATAGCTTAGTGGCCACCGATCTCCGTTTGCAATACAAGTTTACCTGGTTTGATGCCAACGGCTTTACCATAGAAGATGAAGCAACAAGCTGGAAATCGTTAAAATTGCACGGAAAACAACAAATTCAAGTCAATGCCGTTGCGCCGAATGCAACCGCTAGCCGATTTGAAGTGTATGTACGTAAAGCATTTTCCAATTAGAAATTGATTCACTCTCCAATAAAGCCTGATTATCGGGCTTTATCTTTAGTGATAAAAAAGTACGAGTTTTGTCTGTTACCTTGTTAAATTTAAGATATAATCCCTGACGCCAAGGGGTGTTTTCTGATAGTCCATCATTGACTGCAATAAGAAAACTGAGATATCGCAAGATGAACCCTTAGAACCTGATCCGGCTAATACCGGCGTAGGAATGGGCCACTTCGATGTCATGGATGTGCACTTCTTTATCGCTATCTGCCGGATCTCAAAATACATATTTGAGGTCCTATGCTCCCTGTAAACACAAAATCTTTGCTTAAATCACCATTAACATTGGCAGTTTTGTCTGCACTTTATGCTGGTAATCTTTTAGCCGCAACTGAGTCAATTGAACGTGTGGCGCCTGAATCCGAAAAAATGGAAGTGATTGTCGTTAACGCTGATTTTAGTCATGTTAGCTTAGATAAAATGCCTTCAAGCGTAACGGTTATTGATGCACAACAACTGGCAGATGAAGGCGCGCAGCATTTTGAGGATGTGTTAAATTCTATTGCCAACTTTAACTGGTCAGGTGGTAGCTCTCGTCCTAAATACTTTCAAATTCGTGGTGTGGGTGAGCAAGAGCAATACCAAGGCGCTCCTAATTCCTCTGTAGGATTCATTGTTGATGATATCGACTTGTCAGGACTTGGCATGGTGTCAAGCATGTATGATATGCAACAGGTTGAAGTGTTACGAGGCCCGCAAGGAACACAATATGGCGCTAATGCACTAGCGGGTTTGATTTACCTTAAAAGTAATGACCCCACAGACACGTTTGAACACGGCGTTAAAGTGAGTTTAGGTGATGATGACTTACAGACATTTTCGGGCTTTAGTTCAGGGCCGGTGACCGATTCGGGCAAGCTGTTATATCGTGTATCGGTAGAAAAACATGATCAAAATGGATTTAAAAATAACACTTATTTAGACCGTGATGATACAAACAAGCGGGATGAATTGAGTGCGCGTGCTAAATTACGTTGGTATGCGACTGATGATTTTCAAGCGGATTTAACCTTTATATACGCCGATTTTGACAATGGTTATGATGCCTGGACATTGGACAATAATGGCACAAACACCTTAACCGATAAGCCTGGTGTTGATAATCAAAAAACCACGGGTGCTGGACTCAAGCTATCCTATACAGGTGCGAAATATTTCGAGCTGACATCGTTAACATCATTTGCAAATACTGATCATCAACATGCTTATGATGGCGATTGGGCTAACCCTGAATATTGGGCCAGTAAGCAATGTACGGCATATGATAGTGATTGGAATGAGTCAGGCACAGAGCCATGTGTTTATGATTATATTTGGGATAAAACCGGTAAGCGCAAAACAATATCACAGGAGTTTCGTTTATCTTCAAATCAAGCTGGCCGTATTTTTAATCAATCGACCGATTGGTTAGTGGGCGTATATGCCATGAACTTAAAAGAAGATAACGACTTATATTCAGAATATAACACTTGGCCAGATGAAGTCTTACAATCTGATTACGAAGCAACAAATTACGCCGTTTTTGGTCAACTAGACACTCACTTAGGTGATGACTATTTATTATCCACAGGTTTACGATTTGAGCGCCGTGACAGTGAATATTCGGACACCAATCAAGATAACTTCAAACCCTCTGAAGATATGTGGGGCGGCCATATTGCTTTGTCAAAAGCCTTAAATGATTCCCATAATGCCTATGCAAAAGTGGCCCGTGGATATAAAGCCGGTGGGTTTAATATGACCTTGCCAGCGGAATTAGCCGATAAAAAAGAATTCGATACCGAAATCTTGTATAACTACGAAATCGGTCTTAAGTCAGTGTGGTTTGATGGCGCATTAGACAGTAATTTTGCCCTGTTCTTTATGGACAGAGAAGACCAGCAAGTGGCGGCATCATTACAAGATCCTGAAAATCCTCAGCGATTTGTATTATTTACCGAAAATGCAGGCAGCTCCAACAATTATGGTGCCGAGCTTGATATTAATTGGTACGCCACTGAAAACTTACAAGTGTATGGTAGTTTGGGCTGGTTAGAGACCGAGTATGGCGATTACCGTTATCAAGACAAATATGGTAGTACCATCGATTTATCCGGTCGTGAGTTAGCTCATTCACCTAATGTGACTTACAGCGCGGGGATAACTTATCTGGCTGACTCAGGTTGGTTTGCTAATATCAATACCAGTGGTAAAAGTGAGTTTTACTACTCAGATAGTAATGAATCTAAATCGGATCCCTATAATATTATCAATGCGCGTTTAGGTTATGAAACCCAAACTTGGTCAGCTTATCTTTGGGGCCGTAATTTGTTTGATGAAAAATATGGCGTGCGTGGCTTCTATTTTGGTAATGAGCCTGATTTAGATTGGGCTGACAAGCAGTACATTCGTTATGGTGATCCCCGTCAGGTAGGTGTGACGTTCGACTATAAGTTTATGTAATTGAATGAATGGCTTGCTGAAGTAGCAAGCCTTTTTGACACCTGTTGTGGGTGTCGTAGATGTATTTTAAGGTGTAATGATGAAATTAACTGCAGAAATAAGCATGTATCCATTTAATGAAAACTATTTGGATCCCATTAAGTGGTTTATTGGCCGGGTTGACAGCTATAGCAATATTGAACGTGTGACAAATGCCATGGCAACGCAAATATGTGGTGAATATTCTGATGTTATGTCGATGTTGGCTATTGAAATGCAGGCTGCCCATGAAAAGTGGGGCAAAGCGGTTTTTGTGTGTAAATTTATTGGTGGTGAACTTAATTTAGCCCACAGCGAGTAGCAATAAATGTCCGAAATTAGCCAGTCTATTAGCCAAATCATCAGTGAAGCGGGAGTGATGACAGCCTGGGAAGCGATTGCTGTGTTATTGGCCATTGTCTATTTAGTATTGGCTATGCGAACGAATATTTGGTGTTGGGCAGCGGCATTTATCAGCACAGCAATATACACAGTGCTTTTCTGGAAAGTTTCATTGCTAATGGAGTCTGTGCTCAATGTTTATTATATGGCAATGGCGCTTTACGGTTATTGGATGTGGATGCAGCAACCAGACAATGGAGAAGCACATCATATCGATGATAAAGGCTCACCGATCATTAGCTGGCCTGTGAGCACGCATTTTCTACTAATATCCATTACGTTACTTGTTTCTTTGGTTGTAGGGTATTTGATGGCCAATTATACCCAAGCTTCCTTCCCATATTTAGATTCAGCGACAACTTGCTTTGCGGTAATGACCACCTATCTAGTGGCCAAAAAAGTGCTGGAAAATTGGTTTTACTGGATGGTGATTAACACAGTATCTATCTATTTATATTTCAGTAAAGGACTTATGCTCACCACGGCATTGTTTGTCGTTTATGTGTTTATGGCGATAGCAGGATATTTCATGTGGCGCAAAATTTGGGTGATGGATCTTCAATCAGATGCTCAGCTTGCTCATCAGCATGGCTAGTCTCACTCCTGGGTTAAAATGTTCTGCATTAGCTGAATTACCTGCAAAGGTGATGCAGCTTTTGGTTGAGCGACTGCCTGCAGATAAATTAAGTCAGCTAAGTAAAGGTTGTAGCCATGTAGACCTGCTTTCTGCCGGTTTAAGTAATCAAAATTTTGTGCTAAAAAGCCAGACTAAGTATGGCGAACAAGCGCAAGTGTTGAGGATTAATCATGCAGAGGCAATGTGGTGTAGCCGTGTTGATGAGGTCACCAGCTGGCGAGCCGCACAGTCGATTGGTTTAGCCCCCAAATTATATTATTGTGGTGTTAATAATGAGCTTTATCTCAGTGAGTTTATCAGTGAGTCCGAACCTTGGAGTCAATTTTATTGCCAACACGGCGCTAACACGCCCCGTCGACAACAAATCAACATTGATGGTTCGACTACCGAACCGGTAAAACAATTATTAACTGTCTTACAAAGTCTTGCGACGCTTCCTTTACCGAGCAAACAGGTAAGTATGTTGCAGCAATGGCAAGAATATCAGTTACAATTAGTGACCGATAAAATACCTTCGAAGCAATGGCAATCCTGTTTGCTGCAAATTAACCAGCTAACAGATAAAGTGCTGCAGTGGTTTGATGCATTAGACAAATGTTTGATCACACCGTCGTTTTGTCATCGTGATTTATCCCCTTTCAATCTTCTTTTAAAAACTGATAAAAATGCGATAACAGCTGAAAGCCATTCAACGCTAATGTGTATTGACTTCGAGTATGCGGCAACCAGTCATCCACTTTTTGATTTAGCCTCAATATTGGCTACCCATGATTTATCTTCAATGCAATATGAATCGTTACTTGATGATTATTTTCAATGGCAAGCAGCGTTGAGTCCACCTTATCTGAATGAAAAGGCAAAACAATGTGTTGGTCATGCGATTAATTGTTATTGGTTATTTTGTGCAATGTGGGCATTAATTATGGCCAAATCTGAGCCTGAGAAATTTTTAGGTTATTTTCAGCAGTATTTTGCATTAATCGATAGCAATTAATGTTTTGCCTGTCGCTCCCCCAGTGAATGAGTTGGCAGTGTTGAAATGTTTTCCTGATATGTCAGGTCTTATTCGCTACTACTTTATAAACGTACATTTCTTCGATGATGTTAATGTTAGTCTTAAATTTAGCCAATAGACTAGATCAAATTGCATTTTGAAGTTTGTCAGTGAATAAATCATTTCATAAAGGAATTAGCATGCAAGCACTCTTTGCCATGTATCAAAATCTACTTCATAAATTGTCTTATTTAGAAGGGTTAGCACCGTTAGCGCTGCGTATTTACCTCGCGCCCGTGTTAATGCAAGCTGGCTATAACAAATTATCTTATTTTGATGACACTGTTGCTTGGTTTGGCAACCCTGATTGGGGACTGGGTTTACCTATGCCTGAAGTGATGACAGCATTAGCTGCTGGATCTGAATTTTTTGGCGGATTGTTATTATTGATAGGGCTTGCAACCCGGTTTATTGCGCTGCCGCTGATGATTACCATGCTTGTGGCGGCATTTGCGGTGCATTGGTCAAATGGTTGGTTAGCCATTGCTGATACGAGCTCGTGGTTAGCCAGTGACAAAGTGGCAGAGACTGGTGAAAAACTGGCTGCGGCCAAATCTATTTTACAACAGCATGGCAATTACGAATGGCTTACAAGTTCAGGTAATTTTGTGATTTTGAACAATGGTATCGAATTTGCGATAACCTATTTTATTATGTTGCTCGCATTACTCTTTACAGGCGGAGGTCGTTATTTTAGCCTAGATTATTATATTAATCGTTATCTGGGCCAGCTCCATCATTAAGCTGGTATTATTTGTCATCATTTTGCAAATACTCGAACAAAAACGGGGATATTTGATATGATATATCGCATTAAAAATCAATAGGATAAACACTTTGAAAGCATCTGAATTATTGTTAACTCGTCAATCTTCTCCAAGATTAGAGGCCCCTGCACCGTCAGCTGAACAACTCGAATTTATTCTTAACGCTGCAGCTAGAGTGCCTGATCATGGGGCATTAACACCTTGGGAGTTCATCATTGCTCAAGATGAGGGATTGAGTCGCTTGGCTAAGGTGTTTGTTTTTGCCGCAGAGCAATCCAATGCTGATGAAGCTTTTATCCAAAAAGCAGCAAAAATGCCATTTCGTGCACCTATGGTCATTACTGTCGTTGCCAAAACACAAGACCATCCCAAAGTGCCCGTTTTAGAGCAACATATTGCTGCAGGATGCGCGACCATGGCGATGCAACAAGCCGCCTTTTCGTTAGGTCTTGGTGCGGTTTGGCGGACAGGTGATTTTGCCTTTGATAGCAATGTACATCAACAACTAGGATTAGCAGAGCAAGATCAGATTATTGGTTTTCTGTATATAGGCACACCTTCGGTACAAGCCCCGATAAAGCCTTTGAAAGAAGGGCGTCAATTCGCCAGATTTTTATAAGCAATGTGCTCATGCTTTAATGAAAAAGGCATGAGCAATTTAATCATTGGCTTTGTGATAGTTACTCAAGGGCGTCTAACGGTAATAAGTTTTGAAAAATGTAAAACCCTAAAGGTCCCAAAAACAAACTTAACCCGCACCAAAGTCCACGTTTAAAGTTGCTGATATGCGCTTTGGACGTCATTGCGTTATAGCAAAATAGAATATGTAACAGTATGACTGCAGTGACTAAAAAAATCAGTGTTATATCCATTGTATTCATGTCATGTTTTCCTTTGCTTTGTCGCAATGACTCTTTTAAGCATAATCGATAATTGAATATCTGCTCAAATAATAAAAATCCCTCTTATTATTTAACGTCAATTAATGATTAGATTTTATTGATATTGACCATAAATTTACGTGAATTTTACAGTGTTTAAAAGTGATTTATGGATTAATCATATAAATTGATTACATTTTTTTAAATATTGTCTTTTAGGCTCCTATACGGTTTAGATTTTAATCTCGCTGTCACTTTAGATGGATTGTTGCTTTGTCATCTAGCCATAATGGGTATTTTGTCATGACCTGCTTAAATAGCTCGCTTTCAATTAACGAGTTTAACCAAACACGCACTCTGGGGTATGGGCAAGATGCGAACCAGATGCTGTCAACGCCTGCAAATTGTCTGATGAAAGGGAATATTGCGTAGTCGGCAAAAGTAGGGTGATTAGCAAATAGAAAGGCATCTTGACTGAGTTGTTGTTCAAGGCTAGCGAGAAATAGCTCCGCCTGTTGTCGATAGGCGAGTTGGGACATTTCTGGATGCCTATCGGCATATTTATACTTATCTAACCAAGGTTTAAATACAACATCGTTTTGTTGAATCAGTGTTTTAGCGTCTATTGAATCGAGACTTTCAATCAAAGTGTGGTATTGCGCGTTAAGTAAATATGGGCCGTTTGATTGTGGGAACTGTTTTAATGCAAATTGGAATATATCTAAGCTTTCTGCGATCACTTGCTCTTCATAAACCAATACCGGCACTGTGCCTTTAGGTGAAATGGCAAGCATTTCAGCTGGTTTATTTTTTAAAATGATTTCCCTCACTTCTGGGTTTAGATGGCTCAAGTGCAAGCTTATTCTAGCTCTCATAGCATAGGGGCAGCGACGAAAAGAGTATAAATAATTCATGATTATGGCCTGTAATATCTGCAGTGATTGAATGATGGATAAACTTTGCCTGAAGTATCATGCCATTAAAGAAAAAAACGGGGCGATAAACTCAATATACAAAGCCATATATATCAGTAAAGTGGAGATGATTTTACCGTAAAAATCATTCGGATTGATAAAAAAGGGTATTTTAAAACCCCATTGAGAGATTAAAAACTGTTATTTGGGTGTGATTTAGTTATAATTTCGGCCGTTTTTTTAGCTATAGCTCACATTTGTGCGCCAGTAATATGCACTGGAAATTAAGTTCCAGCCAGCGGAGAGATCATGTTAACCAACACATCAATACCTTCAGATTTATCAACACCAACCACTTTTGTCGTATGTGCACTGTATAAGTTTGTTGCCCTACCAAATTTTGAAGCAATCCGACAGCCGTTACTTAACGTGATGGAACAGCATGAGGTTAAAGGTACCTTGTTACTGGCGAGTGAAGGCATAAATGGCACCGTAGCCAGCAGCAAAGCGGGTATAGAGGCATTATTAGCTTGGTTGGATAACCAGCCAGGTTTAGACCATATTGTCACTAAATTATCTTTTGACGATGAAATGCCATTTTATCGCACCAAAGTGAAGCTGAAAAAAGAAATTGTGACTATGGGCGTTGAGGGTATCGATCCACGTAAAGTGGTAGGTACCTACGTTAAGCCTAAAGATTGGAATGCGTTAATTTCTGATCCCGATGTGTTATTAGTCGATACTCGTAACGATTATGAAGTGCAAATTGGTACATTTGAACATGCGGTAAACCCTGTTACTGAGACATTTCGTGAGTTTCCTGAGTACGTGAAACAAAATTTGGATCCTGCCAAACACAAAAAAGTGGCCATGTTTTGCACCGGCGGTATTCGTTGTGAGAAATCAACAGCCTATCTAAAAGAACAGGGTTTTGAAGAGGTTTACCATTTAGAGGGCGGTATTCTTAAATACTTAGAAGAAGTTCAGCCTGAAGAGAGCTTGTGGAAAGGGGAATGTTTCGTATTTGACAATCGAGTTGCAGTCAATCACGCATTAGAAAAAGGTCAGTACGATCAGTGTAATGCTTGTCGTATGCCCATTACTGAAGCGGAAAAAAGTTCGACAGCATATGTGCAGGGGATCAGCTGTCCACACTGTATTGACAAAATATCTGACGAACAACGCCAGCGATTTATTGAACGTGAACGTCAGGTGCAACTTGCTCTGCAACGTGGTGAAGCTCATATTGGTAGTGACGTGAATCAAGTGATTGAACAACGCAGACAAAAGAAAGAAGCATTAAAAAAAGCGCAAGAAGCGAAAAATCACAAGTCATAAAACCTATCACAGTAAATAAGTGTTCAGAAAGAGTGAAGGGTAAGTTGATAATAAAGAATATTTTTGTGAGTAGTTATTCTGCAATCTAAACATTCAACGCCGTATTGCTTATTTTACAAGTTAGCATGAGCCATTATTTAGAACGATTGGTATCATATTGACTCGGTAAGCCGTGAATAAAAAAGCCTCAACAATTGAGGCTTTTTTATGTTGCAAACATAACCCATTACCACTTCTTCTTGGGTTGGAACAACATATCAAGATCGTCTTCTTCATTTTTCTTCGGCTGAGGAACACTGGGGCCAGAGCTTTTTTGTGCCCCCATTATTTCATCGAGTAATTGTTTTGCCTCATCCACTTTACGAGTAATGAAAGGGTCATTAGGTGTCTGTGCTTTGATTAAATGCAAGGTAGATAGAGCTTTAGTTACCATTTGTTTACTCGAACCATATTGCTTCATATAACATGCGGCTCTAGCTCGGGAGATCATTGATTCTACATTTATACGTTGCTGTAAACTATCGATACGGCTTTCTTCGCTACTGAAAATAACCGAGTCTACCTTTCCCTTATTGTGCTCGGCACGTAAAATGGCTTTAAGTTTTTTCAGGGTTTTGACTAACTCTAATACTTGACGGTCATTGTCAGGTAAACGAAAGTTTTCAACCGATGGCACCTGCGCAGGCGCCCCCATCATATTACTAATTTGTGCGTTTAAGTCCCCTAGACGGCGTTGATAATCATTAAGCACCTGTCCAGAAGAAAAGGATATTGATTGTTCTAGCGCTTCTTGAATACGTTTATATAAAATTAAAGTGATATGACTAGAGCATGAAGCCATAGCCGTATTAGCTAATACGGCTTCCGTTTCATCAATAATGGCTCTTTGACGTGATGCTTCCAGTCTGCGTTCTGCTTCAGCGCGTTCTTTTTGTTGCTGAATAATGCTGAAGCCGATTATTAGCAGTAACAAAGCGCCAATCAGCAGTAATATGAGAATTAAGGACATAGGTTTTCCGTATGGTCATAGTCATTGCAGGTGTCGCATTAAAAAATAATGCCCAGCAACACAAGCTTATTTCGGTTTTATCATCATTTTTTAATTATAGGTGAATAGCGAAACCAAAATTACTTTATATCTTAGCGTAAGTTATGTCGACTGTCGTTGAAAACTAAGTCATTTTAATGAGAAAAATAATGTGAGTAATAACACTGAGTATAATTCAGTTGGTATTTTTCTTATTCTATCAACAAGTCTGCTCTTTCCTGCTGTGCATTCACCGATCTGAAAGCGATTAACGTTAATTGTTTTCACTTGTTATATATTCCATATTGGGCTACATTTGCAGTTATGTATAACAATTAGTTATAGATATACAGTGGTTAAACACCGCTTTGTACCATTGATGTTAACTTCTCAATTTAAAGCGCAAGGAAATATACCATGAAGCTACAGCAACTTAGATACATTGCCGAAGTGGTAAAACATAATCTGAACGTGTCGACCACGGCTGAAAACTTATATACCTCACAACCAGGTATTAGTAAACAGGTGAGGATGCTTGAAGATGAGCTCGGTATTCAAATATTTGGTCGTAGTGGTAAACACCTTACCCATGTTACTCCTGCGGGGCAACAGGTTATCGAAATCGCTAATGATATTTTGAGTAAAGTTGAGAGTATTAAAAAAGTTTCGGAAGAGTATACCAAACCGAATCAAGGTGAATTAAATATTGCCACGACTGATACTCAAGCACGTTATGCATTGCCCAATATCATTCAAGAATTTATTAAGCGCTACCCAAAAGTTAACTTGCACATGCACCAGGGAACGCCAAGCCAGATCAGTGAGCAAGCTGCACGGGGGTATGCTGACTTCGCGATTGCAACAGAAGCGATGCACCTCTATACAGATTTAATTATGTTGCCATGTTATCACTGGAATCGTTCGATTGTTGTGACTCGAAATCATCCTTTAGCCAACATCGTCAAACCGAGTATTGAAGAGCTTGCCAAGTATCCATTAGTGACTTATGTGTTTGGTTTTGATAAAGCGTCAGAGATTGAAAAGTCATTTAACCGTGCAAACTTAGATCCTCGAGTTGTGTTTAGTGCCACAAGTGCTGATGTTTTAAAAACCTATGTGCGTTTGGGCTTAGGGGTAGGGGTTATAGCGTCGATGGCCATAGATGCCAATATTGATAAAGATCTAGTTGCAATTGATGCAAGCCATTTATTTGCGCATAGCACCACAAAAATAGGATTTAGACGTGGTAGTTTTTTACGTGGTTATATGTATGATTTTATGCTGCATTTTGCGCCACATTTAACCCGAACGGTTGTTGAAAATGCTGTGGCTTTACGTGATCAGCAGCTTATTGATGAAATGTTTGCTGACATGAAATTACCGGTGCGCTGATTTTTGTTTATATTCAAATAAAAAATCACGCCTCGGCGTGATTTCTATTATCGATATTTGGTAATCGAATTATGCTTTTAGATAAAATTAATCAGGAGCATAACCGCTTTCGCCAATGACTTCACCATCCAGAAAGGCTTGATTTCTGTTCATTGATAATCGCCCCAAGCTGAACCATTTTACAACTAATGGATAGATAGCATGTTCTTGTTCATGCACTCTTTCCGCCAAGGTTTCGGCATCATCTTCAGGATAAACAGGCACTTTGGCCTGTAAAATAACTGGACCAGCATCTAACTCAGGGATCACAAAATGCACACTGGCACCGTGCTCTGTATCTTGAGCATCAATTGCGCGTTGATGAGTATTTAGCCCTGTATACTTTGGTAATAATGATGGGTGAATATTGATCATTTTACCTAAATATTTGCTAACAAAGTTATCGGATAAAATCCGCATGAATCCCGCTAGCACAATTAAATCCGGTTGATACTTTTCAATCGCAATGCTCAAACGAGCATCATACTCTTCACGTGACTCACCTTTGTGGGCAATTACACAACTGGTGTCAACTTCACTATGATGAGCACGAATTAAGCCATAAGCGTCAGGTTTGTTACTGATAACGCCAACGACTTCAGCGTTTAGGTTGTCATCGCAACCGTCTAAAATCGCTTGAAGATTACTACCGTTACCTGAAATTAACACCACTACGCGACAGCTTGCAGACATTAGATGATCTCCACTTGCTCTTCATCGTTACTGCGCTGTGCAATTTGACCAATTAACCAAGCATTTTCGCCTTCAGCCGATAATAGCGCTAATGCTGCATCAACTTTGTCTGAAGGAAGTGCGATAACCATTCCCACACCGCAGTTAAAGGTGAGGTACATTTCACGCTTTGCAATATTACCGTTGGTCATCAACCAATCGAATACCACTGGCCAGTTCCAAGAATCGCCGTTAACGACCGCTTTACAGTTTTCAGGTAATACACGAGGAATATTTTCCCAGAAACCACCGCCTGTGATATGTGCCATTGCATGTACTTCAGTTTGCTCAAGCAACTTAAGTAATGACTTTACATAAATCTTAGTTGGCTCAAGTAAGTGGTCGATTAATGGCTTACCATTCAGATCTTGTTTAGGATCGGCTTTACTGACTTCTAATACTTTACGGATCAGTGAATAACCATTTGAGTGTGGGCCACTTGAACCAAGGGCAATTAACGAGTCACCTGCTTTTACTTTTGTACCATCAATGATGTCAGCTTTTTCAGCAACGCCCACGCAGAAGCCTGCAAGATCGTAATCTTCGCCTTCGTACATGCCTGGCATTTCTGCAGTTTCGCCACCAATTAACGCGCAACCAGATTGAAAACACCCTTCAGCAATGCCGTTTACGACTGAGGTTGCTGTTTCAACATCTAACTTGCCTGTGGCGTAATAATCTAAGAAGAATAAAGGTTCTGCACCCGAAACAATTAAATCATTAACACACATAGCCACTAGGTCTATACCGACAGTGTCATGTTTTTTATGATCAATCGCCAGTCTAAGTTTGGTGCCAACACCGTCAGTACCAGAAACAAGTACAGGGTGTTTATATTTAGTTGGTAATTCACATAATGCGCCAAAACCACCCAGATTGCCCATAACTTCAGGGCGGCGGGTGCGTTTTACTGCAGACTTTATGTTATTAACTAATGCGTTACCTGCATCGATATCAACGCCGGCGTCTTTGTAACTTAATGGTGTAGGAGTGCTCACGGAGGATCCTCTCGGGTACATCGTTTAAGGAATTTTATGCGGCGCTATTCTACCAGCTTGTGCCGTTTGTCGAAAGCCATGATTTGGCTTTATCCGCCAGATAAAACACCAAATTGTGCTATTTTTATTGGGTTAGCTCACGATTTACAGCATTTATGAAACTTTATGTTTTATAGAGGGGATAAATGCACTAACATTTGTTAAATTTGGCTGTAAATAGACAAAGCTGGGAGAGAAAATGAAAGTCGTTGAAGTAAAACACCCTCTAATTCGTCATAAAGTAGGATTGATGCGCGAAGCTGATATCAGTACTAAACGTTTTCGTGAATTGGCGACAGAAGTTGGCAGTTTGTTAACCTATGAAGCCACTGCTGACTTTGAAACTGAAAAAGTCACTATTGATGGCTGGAATGGCCCAGTAGAAGTTGATCAAATCAAAGGTAAAAAGGTCACAGTAGTACCCATTTTACGTGCAGGTTTAGGCATGATGGACGGCGTCCTTGAGCATATTCCAAGTGCGCGCATTTCTGTTGTCGGTATTTACCGTGACGAGAAAACGCTTGAGCCAGTACCCTACTTTGAGAAGCTGGTGAGTAATGTTGATGAGCGAATTGCCTTAGTGGTTGACCCAATGTTGGCAACGGGCGGTTCAATGATCTCTACCATCGACCTATTAAAAGCGCGGGGTTGTACCTCAATTAAGGCATTGGTGCTTGTCGCTGCGCCTGAAGGGATTAAAGCATTAGAAGCGGCTCACCCAGATATTGAACTGTACACCGCTGCCATTGATAAATGCTTGAACGATCAAGGGTATATTTTACCTGGTTTAGGCGATGCGGGTGATAAAATTTTTGGTACTAAATAATGTAGTTACCAACATTTGAACAGTCATAAAAATGGGAACCTAAGTTCCCATTTTTATTGTTAGTTTTTTATCACGTTCATCAATTAAATCGCTTCACTAAATGAGATTACAGCACCATTGCCGCTATCCAACCAAAGCCTAGCAAGGGAATGTTGTAATGCATAAATGTTGGGATAACACTGTCACGAATATGATCATGTTGTCCATCAGCATTTAAGCCTGCAGTAGGCCCTAAGGTTGAATCCGATGCGGGTGAACCTGCATCCCCCAATGCCGCTGCAGTACCCACAAGGGCAATAGTGGCAGGAATTGAGAATCCAAAACTTAACGCTAACGGTACGTATATTGTGGCAATAATTGGAATGGTCGAGAACGACGACCCAATGCCCATGGTGATCAGTAATCCCACTACCAGCATCAATATTGCCGCTAGGGCTTTATTGTCACCAATAATATCGCCCAAAGATGCCACTAAGGTACTGACTTCACCCGTTGACTTTAATACTGCGGCAAACCCCGCGGCTGCGATCATAATAAAACCAATATTGGCCATCATATGCACACCTTGATTAAACAAATCCTGCCCAATGCTGCGCTTGATGATTCCGGAAAAGCGGAAAATGATAAAACCGGCTAACGCGCCAAAAATCATTGAATTGGTTTGAAGTTGCACTATTAAAGTCGCCAAAATGGCGATGATAGAAATGACAATACTTTTGCGGTTTATTCCGTGTTCAGCTGTTTCATGATTGACTTGCTCAGCGATGATTTGATATTCACGAGGTTTACGGTAACTCACAAACATCGCAAACAGTAAACCACACACCATGCCAAGCGCTGGAAGCAACATGGCTTTGGGGATTTGGCTATGCACAGCGGCTAAGCCATTATTATTTAAATTGGCTAGCAAGATGTCGTTCAAAAAAATTCCACCAAAACCAATTGGCAAAATCATATAAGTTGTGACTAAACCGAAGGTCAGCAAACAAGCAATAAGTCTTCGATCAATTTTTAACGTCGACAATACATGTAATAGTGGCGGAATAAGAATGGGAATGAATGCAATATGAATAGGGAGCACGTTTTGTGAAGAAATCGCCATCGCAAGTATCGTTAGTAATAACATCCATCTCACCACATTGGTATTGGTGCTGTTTGGCTCTTTACCAAGCTTTTTGATGATGGAATGAGAGATTAACGTAGTCAACCCTGAGTGAGATAACGCTGCAGCAAAGGCACCGAGCAAAGCATAACTTAATGCGATTTGAGCTCCACCACCCAGACCATCATTAAAAGCCGCAATGGTTTGGTTTAAATCAAGCCCACCGACTATGCCCGCGACTAATGCACTGATCGTCAGTGCGATAACTACATTGATTCGAGCAAAACTTAATGCAAGCATCAAGCAAACTGCAATAACAACAGCATTCATATTAAAATCATTCTATTTGTATTTCTAAGGCGTTTATTTATGACGTTATTTGCTTGTCTTGTCCAGTAATGCATATAGTTTTGCACTTTTTTATGGATCACAAAAGCGGATGTAATAGCCGTTTTTCTTTATTGTATAATCCGGTGTAACGAGTTTGTGTTATGGCACTAACATTCCACTCAATTTGTTTTGGTATGCAAAATCCTTATAAACAGTAAGGCTGCAATGCAGGGTTTTTCAGCAGGTAAAACAAATTTCATTCAAAAACGCTTATCTCCAACACAAATAAAAGGTATGGTATAGCACATTACGGAATGATGGTGCCCAGCACCTTAACCTTATGTTTTAATCAAGCCATTAATGGAGATATAAAATGAGCGTATTAGTAGGCCGTCCAGCCCCAGATTTTACCGCAGCAGCTGTTTTAGGTTCTGGTGAAATTGTTGATAACTTTAATCTTGCAACTGCGATTAAAGGCAAGCCAACAGTGATCTTTTTCTATCCTTTAGATTTTACATTTGTATGTCCATCTGAGCTAATTGCTTTTGATCACCGCATGGAAGAGTTCACTAAGCGTGGTGTGGAAGTGATTGGTGTGTCTATTGACTCACAGTTTACCCACAACGCATGGCGTAATACCCCAGTTGAAAAGGGTGGTATTGGCCAAGTTAAATACACTTTGGTTGCTGACGTTAAGCATGAGATTTGTAAAGCTTATGATGTTGAGCATCCAGAAGCGGGCGTTGCATTCCGTGGCTCTTTCCTTGTAGACAAAGAAGGTCAAGTTCGTCACCAAGTAGTTAACGATTTACCATTAGGCCGTAACGTAGACGAAATGCTACGTATGATCGATGCGCTTCAATTCCACGAAGAGCACGGTGAAGTATGTCCTGCTGGTTGGTCTAAAGGTGATAAAGGTATGACTGCAAGCACAGATGGTGTTGCTGCATACTTAAAAGATAACTCTGACAAGCTGTAATTCGACTTGTTAATAAAAAAGCTGCCTAGGCAGCTTTTTTTGTATGTGTTTTACCCATCGGAAAATTTAGCAGCAAGAAAATCGAGCTTATTCTGAATCGGTTTGTTCCAAATGAGCATCCTGCACGTCGTTTTCTTCCATTGATGGAATTGGCCATCCACCTAACGCTTTCCAGCGATTGACAATATAACAAAATAATTCAGCCGTTCTTTCTGTGTCGTACAAAGCAGAATGGGCTTCTTTATTATCAAAGTCGATGCCTGCCATTTTGCATGCTTTAGCCAATACCGTATGGCCAATCGCTAAACCCGCTAGTGAAGCCGTATCGAAGCTTGCAAAAGGGTGAAAAGGTGAACGTTTCAGTCCATTACGTTCAATACACTGATTGACAAAGCCAAGATCAAAGGCTGCATTATGCGCAACCACAATACTTCTATGACAACCAACTGCTTTTTGTGCTTTTTTCACTTCTTTAAATATTTCTAAGAACGCACTTTTTTCATCAACAGCACCACGCAACGGATTTGTGGGATCAATTCCATTGAAAGCTAGTGCTTCTGGCTCAAGGTTCGCACCTTCAAAAGGTTCTATATTAAAGTGTAACGTTTTATCTAAACTCAAATAACCTTGGTCATCCATTTTTAGCATGGTGACCGCTATTTCTAACAAGGCATCTGTATTGGCATTAAAACCTGCCGTTTCAACGTCGATAACAACGGGAAAGTAACCACGGAAACGATGTTTAAATTTGTTGCTGTCACAAATGTCACTCATGTAATTCTATTACCCTGTTTAACTTGACTACTGCTGCAATTGTAAAAATGAAAATAAAACCCTAGCAGCTTTTAGGCCGAGTATTATACCCAATCGGCATCAAGATGCTCGTTTCCTCGCTAAATTAAGCTCAAGAAAATTTTTCTAATGCCGATATAGAGAACAGGTTAGATTTATTAGGTGTCATCATGTGGCGTAATTTGTTGTTAATATCAAGTTTGTGCATCAGCACCTCAGTGAGTGCTGATTTGCGTCATTATGTCGCCTCTCTAGACAACTCTGCATGGCGCGTGGGTGAAAACTCTCCCATCGAGTGTCGCTTAGAACACGATATACCTGATTATGGCAAAGCGATTTTTTCAAGCAAAGCAGGAAAGAATTTAAATCTATTATTTACCCTTGATATGTGGGCCAAGCCTGATGCCGTGACGAATGCAAAATTAATCAGTCGCGCGCCTCAATGGCGGCCAGGTGATGCAGCAAAAGAAATTACCGTACTCAAATATCAAAAACAATTTAATGGTGAAGTGCCTAAAAAAGCGGCTTGGCGCATGCTGAATGAATTAAGTCAGGGAAGGGAGCCAACCTTTTATTATTCAGATTGGTACGATGCATCACAAAAGGTTGCTGTTGGCATTTCTGCAGCAAATTTTGCTGGCAAATATAGAGAGTTTCGTTCATGTCTTGCTAATTTACTTCCCTACAGTTTTGATGACATTGCCTTTACGGTATTGAACTATCAAGATGGCGGCACAGAGCTAACACGCTTCTCAAAGTATCAACTGAAAAAAGTTCAAGAATACTTGTCATTTGATCCTGAGGTCGAATTGGTTGTCGTCAATGCTTATACAGATAGTTATGGTGGTCGTTCAATTAATCAAAAGGTATCCGATAAGCGTGCTGATTCTGTAAAAGACTTATTGGTTGCTAGCGGTATCGCTCAAGATAGAATTATTACTGAAGGTCATGGTGAAAAACGTCATGTGACGGGTAATGATTTGGCTTCAGAGCGTCAGGTTAACCGTAGGGTTGTTATCAAGATCACCAAACCAATATAAACATGCAATAGATGCTGCAAAAAGCCTGAATTTTATTCAGGCTTTTGTTTTTAGGATAAAAAAAACCCACTCAAACCGAGTGGGCTAAATAATTTGCAATCAACAAATTGAAGGAAGGAAGTCAAGCATAAGAACTGGGATAAATTAATGTTTCACAAACACTAATTAGAAGTTCATTGTTTTCTACATCAAACTGATGTCCTGAAAACAACGCTATAATAGATTTTATGTTCTAGATTAACAAACTAAAAAAATTTCGATTAATGATTAGTTTTTCTAATGAATCTGTTCGGTTTATAAATGTTGAAAGTGACTCTTAACCACTGTTACGAGTGCTTTCAGGCAATATGTGATATTTTTATGCATAAATACTCGGATAAGTTGCATTGCTGCGCAAATTTAATTGTTAATAAACGTCGATACTCTATTCATAAGCTTATTTAATGGCTCAAGTGTAATAATTATTTTCACTTTTATTTGGCTTAAAACAGCTCGTAATATCTTAAAATACATAAACTGCGAACACCAACTTGCGTTCTAGAGGGGACAGCTAATCATGTGTACGCTTTTTGCAATGGGTTCCAATGGGCGCGGAAGTAGACATTTTGTGAAACCAAAGCTAAGACCTGCTATTGACCCACAAAGTTAACTTATCCTTACAACAGTATCTTGCTAGGTTTTATTGAAGACATATATGCATGGCAGGCTTCAAATGATTCACTCTGATAAATGTCTAGGCAACGATATACAACGTGGTGGAATTGTCGGTAGGCTATTTTTGCGTGATATTAGCGTGAATAGTGTTAATTATTGACGATATTATTCGATTTCATTGCACTTTTGTGATGAATTCAATTTCTACTAGGCTGGCACTCTTTTAACAAACTCATCTTGTACGATTGATTTTCTGTTTTATTCATTCATTTACATGAGAAAAACGGACAATTAAGCTCATCAAAAAATGACAATTTTAAGGTTAAATATGTTGTTTTACTCAAGGGCGTCTTCAGCGTTATTGTTCGGAAAACATTAAAAAATCTTCATTTATCCTAATTTAAGCCATGATTAAGTCGTTTTAGGGTATTTTAGTGAAAATAAAGTCGGTTTTTAGGGTGTGAGATGATTCACAACTGACTTGCTACTCGGTATAGTAAGCGAAATTTTGTCAGCTGAAAAAAGAGTCATCTAATGACGTTTAATTGGCCAATAACTGTGTATTATGAAGACACCGATGCTGGTGGGGTTGTCTACCATTCAAATTACTTGAATTTCTTCGAAAGAGCACGGACAGAATGGTTAAAATCGATAGGTGTTAGCCAAACTAAACTACTGGCAGATGACATTGCGTTTGTAGTAAAACGTGCGGAGTTAGATTTTGTACGCGCAGCTAGGTTTGAGCAAGATTTAACGATTGAATCTTGTATTACATCATTAAAAAAAGCGTCGTTGGTGTTCCAACAGCGTTTAGTTGATGAGTTCGGAGCATGCTATTGTGAGGCATCGGTGATTGTCGCTTGTGTGTCTTTATCTAAAATGCGTCCCAGAGCCATCCCAGAGTTTATAGTTCAGGAGTTTGAAAGTGCACGCTGATATGTCTTTTATTGGTTTGTTTTTACAAGCCAGTGTGTTGGTAAAATTGGTTATGTTGACCTTGCTAGGCCTCTCGATTGCGTCATGGGCGGTAATCATCCAACGCCGAAAAATGCTTAATTCAGCAAGGCTTAAGTCGGCACGTTTTGAAGATACTTTTTGGTCAGGTGTCGATTTAAATCGTTTATACAAAGAACTTACCGCAAGAGGTGAAAGTGTTGCTGGTTTAGAAGCGATGTTTGTTGCTGGTTTTAAAGAATACTCAAGGTTAATCAAAGTTAACAGTAAATCACCTGATGCGGTGATGGAAGGAACATCAAGAGCAATGCGAGTGAGTTTGTCTCGTGAAATGGAAAAGCTTGAAAATAACTTACCTATGTTAGCGACCATTGGTTCAACCAGTCCTTATATTGGTCTATTTGGTACAGTATGGGGAATTATGAATTCATTCATTGCCCTCGGAACCGTTGAAAATGCCACATTAGCGATGGTTGCTCCAGGTATTGCTGAAGCATTAATCGCGACTGCGATGGGCTTATTTGCCGCGATCCCTGCAGTTGTTGCTTATAACCGTTTTGCAACCCAAGCTGAAAAACTCGAGATGGCATACGCAAACTTTATGGAAGAGTTTTCTAATATTTTACAGCGCCAAGCCTATAGTGAAAAGGAAGCGGTGTAATGTACCAACGTAAGCGTAAGCGTCCAATTGCGGAAATTAACGTTGTACCTTATATCGACGTTATGCTGGTACTACTGATCATTTTTATGGTTACGGCGCCAATCGTTTCGCAGGGTGTTAAAGTTGAATTGCCGCAGGGCAAAGCAGAGGCTTTACCACCAGACAGTAAACCGCCTATAGTTGCTTCAATAGATGCAGCTGGTGAGTATTATTTAAACGTGGGTTCAGGCTCAAATAGCGAGCCATTAGACCTAGAAGAGATTTCAGTGCAAGTGGGTGCAATGATTCAGCTTGAGCCGTTAAGGCCCGTTGTGGTTAAGGCGGATAGAAGCATAGCATATGAAAATGTCATTCAATTGATGGTGAGCTTGCAGCAAGCAGGTGTTCCCGCAGTTGGTTTGATGACAGATTCCCCCAAGGAGAAATAGGTGGCAGATCAATCTAATATAAAAATACCGTTGGCGATATCTGGCGGTATTCACATTGGGGCGATAATCATCCTTGCAATAGGCCTAAGCTTTGATGATAAACCGAAAAATATGCCGTCGGCACCTAGCGCGCCAGCAATTCAAGCCGTGATGGTTGATCAACAGAAGATTAGCCAACATGTCGAGAAACTGAAGCAACAAAAGCAAGAGGCTGAAAATAAAGAGAAGGCGCGACAAGCAGAGTTAGAGCGTAAAGCTCTTGAAGCACGCAAAAATCGTGAGCTTGAACAGCAACGAATTAAAAATTTAGAAATTGAACGTAAGCAAAAAGAAATTGAAACACAAAAAGCGAACGACGCGGCTAAAGCAGCACAGATAAAAGTGCAGCAAGAAAAAGAGCGCGCACAAAAAGCTGAAGCTGTTCGTAAGCAAAAAGAACAAGAGCAAAAGGCTTCGGAAGAAGCAGCCCAAAAGGCCGCTGAGAAACGTAAGCAAGAAGAAGCTGCAGCGAAAAAGGCTGAGGAAGAGCGAAAACGTAAGGCTGAAGAAGATGAACGCAAACGTAAAGCCGAAGCCGAACGTCAACGCAAGGCGAAAGCCGAAGCTGATGCGAAAGCACGTCAAGAGCAAGAAATGGCTGATGCATTAGCAGATGAACAAGCTGCACTATCACAAACGCGTAATAAACAAGTTATGTCTGAAGTTGATAGGTTTAGGGCTATGATCAGTGCAACCATTCAACGCAACTTGGTGGTGGATGAATCTATGCGGGGTAAAAGTTGTCGGGTGTTTATTAGATTGGCACAAGATGGTTTCGTTACTTCAAGCCAGACCTTAGACGGCGATCAAGTCGTTTGTCGTGCAGCCAAGGCGGCAATCAATAAAGCTGGACGTTTACCTGTTTCAACCGAAGCCGGTGTATATGACAAATTAAAAGAAATTAATTTAACGGTTTCACCTGAATTTAATTAATTTCTTACTGCATTAATAATGCGAAGGGTATAAAGGAGTCTCATGAAAAATTTGGTTAAATGGTTCGCACTGGCGTGTATCGTGTTAACGACCCCAGTGCGTGCAGCATTAGATATTGTGATTACTGAAGGGGTTGACCAAGCACGCCCTATCGCAGTTGTGCCGTTTGTTTGGTTAGGTGAGGGGCCTGCTCCAGCATCAATTTCAGACGTGGTTATGTCTGATTTAGCGCGTAGCGGTACTTTTAAACCACTGGTTGCGCGTGCATTACCTCAAGTCAATATTCACACAGCAAGCCAGTTCACTGCAGATAGTTGGCGAAATATTTCAGCCGATGGTTTAGTGGTAGGTTCCATTAAGCCGTATGGTGCAGGTCAATATTTGGTTAGCTTTGAATTGATTGATTTGGTAAAAGCTCAGTTACAAGCTGGCAAAGGCCCTGTAGCGGCAAGCGAGCTTTTATTAGAAAGTCGTGAAACCGTTATTAGTGCTAATCAATTTAGACAATATGGTCACCGTATTAGTGATGTTGTATATGAAAAACTCACAGGTATTCGTGGTGCGTTCTTAACTCGTATTGCTTATGTTGTAGTGAAACAAGATCAAAAATCGCCATACCATCTAATGATTGCCGACTATGATGGTTACAACGAGCAAATGTTATTACGTTCTCCAGAGCCTTTGATGTCACCGACATGGTCACCCGATGGCCGTCGTTTAGCTTATGTGAGTTTTGAAAATCGTAAAGCAGAGATCTTTGTACAGGATATCTATACTCAAGCTCGGGTATTAGTGAGCAGCTTCGATGGTATTAATGGTGCGCCATCGTTTTCACCTGATGGTAAAAAACTTGCTGTGACGCTATCCAAAGATGGTCAGCCAGAAATTTATACTATTGATATTGCAACTAAAGCGATTAAACGTATTACAGATCATTATGCTATTGATACTGAACCATCATGGTTTCCTGATGGTAAATCTCTTCTATTTACTTCAGAACGAGGTGGAAGACCACAGTTATACCGTGTAAGTTTGGAAACAAACAAAGTCAGTCGAATGACTTTTGAAGGCGAATGGAATTTAGGTGGTTCAATTACCCCTGATGGTCGCAGCATGATTTTTGTGAATCGTACAAATGGACGTTTCAATATTGCCAGAATGGACTTGGCAACACGCTTTATGCAGGTGTTATCGTCAACCCGTTTAGATGAATCACCAAGTGTCGCACCTAATGGCACTATGGTTATTTACGGTACGACTCACGAAGGTAAACAAGTATTGGCAGCGGTTTCTACCGATGGCCGCTTTAAGGCAAGATTGCCTGTCGGACAAGGCGAGGTGAAATCACCTGCCTGGTCTCCATTTCTTTAATTTAAGATATTGATAAGGATTTAACATGGATCTGAATAAGTTGTTCAAAGCTATGATGGTTGCAGTTCCGCTTATGGCACTGGGTGCTTGTAGCTCAACTTCAGACTCTGAAACAGATGCAAGCGGTTCTACTTCTGGTTCATCTAGCAGCCAATATGGCAATGGTGGAATTGAAACTGGTGGTGCAGGTGCAGTTTTAAGCCCTGCTGAACAGCAACGTTTAAAGGAGCAAGAGTTACGTCGTCAAAATATTATTTATTTCGACTTCGATCGCAGTGAAGTGCAAACTGAAAATGCGGAAATTTTGCTAGCTCATGGTAATTACCTCGTTGAACATCCAAATGTTCGCGTGTTAATTGAAGGCCATGCTGACGAACGTGGTACCCCTGAGTACAACATTGCGTTAGGTGAACGTCGTGCTAAAGCGATTGCGAAATACCTTCAAGGTATGGGTGTACAACCTAGCCAAATGAGCATAGTTAGCTATGGCGAAGAAAAACCATTAGACTTTTCTCGTTCTGATTCAGGTTTTGCTAAAAACCGTCGTGGTGTTTTAGTTTACTAAACATTATTGAAGGAAGGTCAATCAGATTGATTGGCCTGTTAGGAGTTTACAATGAAACATGCCGTATTAGTTGCGGCAATGTTCTTAGGTATGGGAGCTGCAATTGCCGCTCCTGCACCAGTAGAGGATATTGCTAGTGGTTCAAGTGACGAACGTATTGCACGTTTAGAGCGCATTTTAAAAGCGAAACAACAAGGTGAATTTGAAATGCAACGTCGTGTTGATGCATTACAAAGAGAAGTGTTGGATTTGCGAGGTATTACTGAACAACAAAATTATCAGTTAAACCAGGTTCTACAACGTCAACGTCAACTTTACGAAGACATAGCCAATTTATCTTCTAAACCCTCTCCAGCTGCTAGTTCAACTGTTGCAAATGATCCTGTTGCTGTAGCTGCCTCTAGCACGACATTAGGCGAAACGGCAAGTTATGAAGCCGCTGTGAATCTAGTGTTGAAAGACCGTAAGTATGATGATGCGATTCCTGCGTTTCGTAATTTTATTAAACAGTATCCACAATCAAGTTATGCCGCGAATGCTAATTATTGGTTAGGTCAGTTGTTATTTAATAAAGGCGAAAATGCTGAAGCCAAAGCCGCATTTAGTACCGTAGTGAGTCAGTTTGCCGATTCGAATAAGCGTGGTGATAGTTTAGTTAAGCTAGGGATGATTGCCGAAAAAGATAATGATATCCCAGGTGCAAAAGCACTCTATCAGAAAGTATTGAAAGATTATCCTAATAGCGCATCAGCTCGCCTTGCTCAGCAGCAATTATCAGCACTTAATGGCTAATAGAGACAAAAAACAGCCTCTTAGTCTGTTTTTCATGCAAACAACAAGAAATTGGAAAATTGCACTTGCATGAGAAAATGAAAACGGTATTATAGGCGCCCTCAGAACGGCATAGCCTTCTGGGGGATGTTTTAAGACTATTTATGACATTCTCGGAACATTAATACACACTAATTGAAAGTAAATTTGTTTGTATTAGCTCCTTCTAACTATAATCAGTTAGCCTTGTTCCAATTAACCGTAAAGGTTAATAACACAAAGATGGGTCGTTAGATCAGCGGGTCTTGAAATAGAGACAGTTGGCTTTTGTTCCAATTAACACTAAAGCGTTAATAAAACCAAGATGGGTCGTTAGCTCAGTCGGTAGAGCAGTTGGCTTTTAACCAATTGGTCGAAGGTTCGAATCCTTCACGACCCACCACTTTCTTGATAGTGGTTAAATAATCAAAATTGTAACACCAAGATGGATCGTCAGCTCAGCGGGTCTTGAAATAGAGACAGTTGGCTTTTGTTCCAGTTAACCATAAGGTTAATAAAACCAAGTTGGGTCGTTAGCTCAGTCGGTAGAGCAGTTGGCTTTTAACCAATTGGTCGAAGGTTCGAATCCTTCACGACCCACCACTTTCTTGATAGTGGTTAAATAATTAAAATTGTAACACCAATTTGGGGCGTTAGCTCAGCGGTTTTGAAATAGAGACAGTTGGCTTTTGTTCCAGTTAACCATAACAGGTTAATAAAACCAAGATGGGTCGTTAGCTCAGTCAGTCTTGAAACATAGACAGTTGGCTTTCGTTCCAGTTAACCATAACAGGTTAATAAAACCATGATGGGTCGTTAGCTCAGTCGGTAGAGCAGTTGGCTTTTAACCAATTGGTCGAAGGTTCGAATCCTTCACGACCCACCACTTTCTTGATAGTGGTTAAATAATTAAAATTGTAACAACAAAACGGGTAATTAGCTCAGCGGTTTTGAAATAGAGACAGTTGGTTTTTGTTCCAGTTAGCCATAACAGGTTAATAAAACCAAGATGGGTCGTTAGTTCAGCGTGTCTTGAAATAGAGACAGTTGGCTTTTGTTCCAGTTAACCATAACAGATTAATAAAACCAAGATGGGTCGTTAGCTCAGTCGGTAGAGCAGTTGGCTTTTAACCAATTGGTCGAAGGTTCGAATCCTTCACGACCCACCACTTTTATTAAATAGTGGCTAAATAATTTAAACGTAATATCAGATAGATCATTAGCTAAGCGGGTCATGAAATAGAGACAGTGGCTTTTGTTCCAGTTAACATTAAAACGTTAATGAAACCAAGATGGGTCGTTAGCTTAGCGGGTCTTGAAATAGAGACAGTTGGCTTTGTTCCAGTTAACATTAAAACGTTAATAAAACCAAAATGGGTCGTTAGCTCAGTCGGTAGAGCAGTTGGCTTTTAACCAATTGGTCGAAGGTTCGAATCCTTCACGACCCACCACTTTTTTGATAGTGGTTAAATAATTAAAATTGTAACAACAAGATGGGTAATTAGCTCAGCGGGTCTTGAAATAGAGACAGTTGGCTTTTGTTCCAGTTAACCATAAGGTTAATAAAACCAAGATGGGTCGTTAGCTCAGTCGGTAGAGCAGTTGGCTTTTAACCAATTGGTCGAAGGTTCGAATCCTTCACGACCCACCACTTCTCTATATCACATATGTCATATTGAGCATCAGTCGCTATAATCTCCTAAATCTCCTAAATCATTTTTAATCCCTTACTCAATTTTTATCAATTCTAATATTCATCGTACATCTTTGCTCTATCTTAAAAGCAACTCATTGCTTGCCTTGATATCCATAGACTTAACAAGTTATTCACTTTGATGCAAATGCACTTAATTTCAGCGTAATGATGAAAGTGGATACGTTCTTTGTCCTAGTTTAGCTTTTGCTTCTCTACTTTTGTCTTATAGACCTATTGCTAATGTTTCATTTTTGTTAATTGAGACATATTGCTCAAGATTAAAACAATAATTTGGAGAGCACGGATGAAACATCTTAAACTTGCAGCATTGATTTCTGGGGCGATGCTGGCTATGACAGGTACTGCGTATGCTAAAACTGACATGACTTTTGGCGGCTATATTAAAGCGGACGTTATGTTCAGTGATTATGGTAATGGCGCACCGGATTCAGGCAGTTTATCTCGTCAGTTTTATGTTCCTGGTACTATTTACGGTGAAAAAGGTAATGGTAAACAGGTTGTCGACTTTCAAGCCCGAGAATCACGTTTCAACTTTAAAACCGTCACAGATTTAGAGGGTGGTCACTCATTAACAGGGTTTATTGAGTTAGATTTTATGACTCATACCGATGGCAATGAACGTGTATCAAACAGTTATTCACCTCGAATTCGTCACGCTTTTGTCACTTATGACAATTGGACTGTTGGCCAAACCTGGACAACATTTCAAAATCCCGGTGCATTACCTGAAAACTTAGATTTTGTTGGTGCGGCAGATGGTACGCCTTTTGTTCGACAAGCATTAATTAAATACACCAGCGGTAATTTTCAAATCGCATTAGAAAACCCTGAAACCACGCTAACTCCTCACACTGGTGGTGCTCGTATTACCAGTGGTAGCGGTGTTGTACCTGATGTGATCGCACGTTACAACTTCTCTCAAGAAGGTGGCGCTGCGTATTCATTAGCGGGTATTGTTCGCCAATTGAATGTTGAAGAACTACAAGGTACAACACAGCTGGATTCTACAGATGTGGGTTACGGTGTTAGCTTCGCAGGTGTGATCCCGGTTGGTAAAGATGATTTTAAATTTACGGCAACTTATGGTGAAGGCTTAGGTCGTTATATGGCCTTAAACTACGCCAATGCTGGTGTGCTAGACAGTAATAATGAAATTCAAACCATTACTTCGTATGGTGGGTTTGTTTCTTATCGACATTGGTGGAGCGAACAATGGCGTTCAAGCTTAACACTATCAGGCTTCTCTGCCGATAATGATGTCAATTTAACGGGCGGAAGTGTCAATAAAGAAGCATATTCTGGATATGTAAACTTACTGTATTCTCCGTCTAAGCCATTAACCTTTGGTGTTGAATTCATGCATGCGTTGAATGAAAGAGAAGATGGTGTTGATGGCGATTTAAATCGCATTATGTTCTCGGCTAAATATGTTCTTTAATCCCTTGGGGAACGCTTTAAAGTAATAAAAAAGGACCCTAATACTGTTAGAGTCCTTTTTTACTATCAATCAGTCTTAATCAAGTAAGCCATGTTGACGAACATATTGATCAAAATCCGTGTATCCGCCAATTGGCACTTCATCAACAAAAATTTGTGGTACCGTTTCAACCGTTTTACCGACACTTTTCGATAAATCCGCTTTTGAAATCCCTTCGGCGTGAATATCCACATACTTAAATTTAAAATCTTCACGATGTGCAGTTAATTTCTCTGATAATTCAACGGCACGAACACAGTATGGACACCCTGGGCGGCCAAAAATAACAACAAACATAATCACTCCTACTTTTCGATTTGTTGTGTTTATAGCACAACTATTTTCCAATTCATAACGTGATGAAAGGAATTTAGGTTAACTTTCTGACTAGACAGGTTAAACATGATCATAAAAACGACAATCAACCTAAATTTAGATTGAGTGGGTATTGCTCAGTCGATGATCTTTTTGAACAGATTTACAACTAACGTCAACCGTTGTTTTTTTATCAATAACTCCAATTAAAGCGGTTTATCGTTAACTAAAATCGGTTTTATATTTACCTTGATAATCAAAAAATAGATCAACTAATTTCCAATGATGCTTTTGTTTTTTCAGTAATATTAAATCAGGCTGTCTGAATCTTAGTTGATCGGCTAAAACCTGTTCAACATGATTATATTTAGGATGAGGCATCCCAGGAGTGCGAGTGTGATTAAGCACAAATGCGGCATAAAATGCTTTTTTTTGTGGTAAGGTGTCAAATTTAAAATGCTGTTTAAAATCATTTCCTTCAATATCGATATATTGAATAACTAGGCGATTACTCTCTTGGTGTAATAGCATTTGCTCACACTTAAATAAATGATGGTGCTGAGATTGTAAAACTTGTTTAAGCCGTTTGTCTGGATCGATTAAGGTCGAGTTACAGGTTTGGCATATTCTGGCGGCAATATCATTTTCAGCACCGCAATCAGGACAAGATTTTGAACGAAAGCGAAAGTCGCATTGTATTTCTTGGTTGGCGTTATCTGTGATCAATCCTTGGCAACGCCTTCCAAAATGCTCAACGATATCGCCATCGCTATCCACCAGCCCCCAAAAAGTGTTGGCAAACTGGCAGGCTGGACAATGTACCTGTACTGGCACTGATTTACTGTTGGGCTTTAACTGACCCACTTCTGGAAAATATAAATCGAAACCATTAGCCGCATAATCAATGACCAGGCAATCAGCCTTCTCAGGCGCTAAACGCAGCCCACGCCCCACCATTTGCTGAAATAAGCTAACCGATGCCGTAGGTCTTAAAATGGCAATCAGGTCCACATGGGGCGCGTCAAAGCCTGTTGTCAGTACGGCAACATTCACAATGTACTTGATTTGCTGTGTTTTGAAGGCATCAATCACTGCGTCGCGTTCACTCTGGGGAGTGGCTGCCGTGATTAATGCCGCCTTGATTGGTGAGGTGGTGTTGTCGATAAGCGTGTTTAATAAGCCGATAATTTCCTGCGCATGACGTACGGTTGCGGCAAAAATAATTACCCCTTTGCGGGTGTCTGCCAGTTGGACGATTTGTTTGACTATCGCCGTTGTGGCACGGCCTTGATGATTGAGTATCGATTCGACTTCTTGCTGGCTAAACTCGCCGTTTTCTGTGGGGGCAAGTTGGCTAAAATCATATTGGGCACTGAGGCCATCAAATAACTTAGGCGCAGTTAAAAAGCCTTGCTTGATAAGCGGGCGCATGGGTAACTCAAAAATACATTTATCAAACACAGCATTGTCGGGATTGCCAATCTTACCGTGATAGTGGTGATGATATATCCAGCCAATGCCTAGACGATAAGGGGTGGCAGTGAGTCCTAAAACTTTAATATCAGGATTTTGCTTTTTTAGGTGAAGCAGTATTTGTTGATACTGACTGGTTTTTTCATTACTGACACGGTGGCATTCATCAATAATCACCAGCGAAAAAGACTGGTTGAATTTATCTAATGCCCGCGCTGCTGACTGTACGCTGGCCACCACCGTTTTACCGTTGGCTTTTTTCTGGTTTAATCCGGCGGAGTAAATATTGGCAGCTTGGGTGAGTAAACCGACTTTTTCAGCATTTTGCGCCACTAATTCTTTTACGTGGGTTAGCACTAATACATTGCCGTTGGCGATGCGGGCCAGTTCAGCAATAACAATGCTTTTACCTGCGCCCGTTGGCAAAGCCAGTACTGCCGATTGTTGGCTGCTGCGAAAGTGTTTTATGGCAGCGTTAACCGAGTCTTGCTGGTAATCACGCAGTTGCAAAGCAGGTTTGTCAGTAGAAGCTTTCAAATATTAGGTTCAACATATTTTGGGTAACTATGACCGGATAATATCATGGTTATAGGGCTAAGTTTGCTTTAACCGCCTCGGCAAAGGTTCGAGAAACCGGCACTTCGAGATGATTACTTAACAACAATGACATTTTTCTATTTTCTTTATTAACTGACACCACAGCCTGGTTTGCCACCCACCATGATCTATGTGTTTGTAAACCTGGAAACCCTTCTAGCTGCAGCAAAGCATCTTTTAAGCGCATTAACAGCATGTGCTGGCCTTTGTCTGTGTACACTTTTAAATAGTGGTCATCCATTTCTAAACACAGCAATTGCCCGCGCTTTTCTAGCGGTAATAGCGCCATAAACTGATCCATTTGAATGCTATTGATGTCTTGACTTTGTTGATGCTGTTCAATGACCTTTTGCGATTGCTCAATAACCAGTTTTGACTGCTCAAGTTGCTGCTTTTGATTATGAAGATGGTTTTGTAACATGCTGACAAAGGTAATAATGCTACCTATCACTAAGGTGTCGGGCAGTGCGAGTAAAAAAAGATGACTTAATAATAGTGTGTGGTTAAAAAATGCCCAACCAATAAGAGGCACCATTAGGCTCATTAATACGCTGGCAAATAGTGATGATATGGCTACCCGATGCCAAGGCTTGGTTACGCTGTTTGCGAGGTATTTATGGCCTAAAATGATCAGCGGCATATAAATTAAGTAGCCACAAATGCAGGTAAACACCCAATAGCTCATCGACAATAATAGGGTGTATTGATCCATACCAAAGGGGCGCATAAAGCCAATAAATAGCCCAATTAATACCACTACAAGCAGTTGCTGTAGTAATTTGCGTTTAGTCTTTTTAGGTTTTAGTTGTTGATTATTTAGGGGTATTTCACGATTCGTCAAAGGTACACATTCCTTTTTAGTTACATTTCACGAAGTTTTTGAGTCACTTTACGAAAAGCCACTTTGATTTTTTATCGCTCCATTCTATCGTCTTTTCAACACGAAGCAATGGCGAGATTTGCTCGTCTTATGTCGGCACTAACCAGCCATTGCAATAACACTTTCATCATAGACGATAGGCATACAACAATGACTAAATTTACTACAAAATTGATTCATGCATCTACCCATAAAGCAGCGACTCGATTAACTCAAACCAAGTGTAACAAAATGGGTAAATCATCATTATTAGCGGTTTCAGTGTTATTTGCATCAATGTGGGTTAATTCATCCACTTTTGCCGCAGATATTAAGATTGAGATTGAAGGGGTAAATAGCCAGCCAAGTAAGATTTATGTGCAGCTATTTAGCGGTGAAGCTAATTACTTAAATGGCAATGCGCTAAGTGCGACTTATATTCAGTCCAAAGCGGGCAATAATATTGTGACTTTTAGCAATGTACCTGCGGGTAAATATGCGGTGCGCTTTTTTCAGGACGAGAATAATAACGGCACCTTAGATACCAATTTATTTGGCATGCCGTCAGAAGGTTATGGTTTTTCAAGTAATGCCAAACCGAATTATGGCCCGGTAGCTTATCAGGACGCCGCTTTCAGCATCACCGAAGACGCATCAACACAGATTAACCACACGCAAATCATTTATTAATCGACCAATTTTGAGATAACAATTTTAAGATGACAACTTTGGAGATGAGCATGCAACGCAGACATTTTTTAAAAGGTATGGGAATAATAGGGGCATCAAGCATGTTGCCCGGTGCAGTGAATGCGTTGGCATCTTCTGCCCCTACAGTGGTTAATATTAAGCAGCAATTTAATCAGGCGCTGGCACAGCATCCTGAGTTAATTGGTTTTGCTAATGTTGAAGCTAATTTTGAGCCGCAAACTCTGACAATTGAAGGGCGTATTCCAGCAGATTTACAGGGTGTTCTTTATCGTAACGGCCCAGCAAAATATGAGCGTGATGATAATCGCTATTTACACGCCTTTGAAGGCGACGGTATGTTGCAGCGCTTTGACATTAGCAGCCCAAAAATAGTCCACCGTGGGCAATTTATTAACACGCCGAAGTTTGCTAAAGAGCAGCAGGCACAGCAATTTGTCTATTCAGGGCCTGATACCAAAATAGCCGATGCTTTACCTGTGACTAGCAGTGATACGGTGAATACCGCCAATACCAATATTATTGCCGTGGGTGATGATCTTTGGGCGCTTTGGGAGGCAGGATCACCGACCCAAATTGACCGAGATTCAATGCAATATACTCAGCAGGTTAATTTGGGCGCGGGGTCAAAATATGAAAACAGCTTAAAAGGATTACCTTTTTCAGCGCACCCTAAAATTGACCCTAATGGGGATATTTGGAATTTTGGTTTGCACCCATCAGGTCAGGTGGTGATTTATCAATTAGCGGCTAATGGCAAAGTTAAAAATGTGGGGCTAGTTAACAGCCAATACCGTGGCGGTATGCTGCATGACTTTTTGATTACCGATAAGAGCGTGTTGATCATTTTGCCGTCACTGTTTGTTGATAAAGCGATTGAAGGTAATTTTGCCCGTACCCAATTTAATGGCGATATTCCGATGAGTGTGTTGGTGATCAATAAGCAGTCATTTAAATTGACCAAACGCTTTGAGTTACCGCCTGGATTTGCTTTTCATTATGGTAATGCCTGGGAAGAAGCTAACGGCACCATTCACTTTGATGCTAGCTTGTACCCTAATGTTGATGTGCTGCATAAGCTGGCGAATGTGATGCAAGGTAAAATGTCGCAGGCAAGTGTGAAAGCGCAAACCGCCTTGTTTAGCCTGTATATCGATGGCACTTATCATATGCAAACGGTGGGCGACAGCAGTGAGTTTCCGCGGGTGTGTGATCATCTTGTTGGCCTGAAAAATCAGTATTTGTATCACTTGTCGGCTAAAACGAGCAGCTTGTGGAGCGATACCTTGTCGTCTTTGCATATTGATACCGGCGCTACGCAGCATTATCATTTTGGTGATGATTACCTGGTAGAAGAGCATGTGAGTGTTTGCCCTAAAGGCGTTGAAGGCAGTGGCTACTTAATGGGGACTGCGTTGCATGTTCCCACAAAACGCACTTGCTTGAATATTTTTGCGGCGAATGATTTAGCATCAGGACCATTAGCCAGAGCCTGGTTACCTTATCATTTACCACTTGGGTTTCACGGTAATTTTGTTGCGGGTTAATCAAGTGACATATGTGAGGCCATTGAAAAAGGTAGATCTGCAATACTGTAGGTGTAGGAAATACACTGGTTATCAATCAGTGGTTATCAATAGATTAGGCAAATAAGCACGGGAATAAAAAAAGCCCCTCATAATGAGGGGCGAAAAAGAGAAACTGGTTAGTATTTCTCTAGGGTGGATGGAAATAACATAATGAAAATAAGTCGCTTATGATGAAGCGAGTCAAAGCGTTGAGCAGCGGTGTCTCTGCTCAACTCAGTTTGTTGTTACTCGGTTTTGTTTAAACGAGTTTCAATTAAAGTATCAATCACCGCTGGATCAGCCAATGTTGAAGAGTCGCCTAAATTGGTTACCTCGTTAGCAGCAATCTTACGTAAAAAACGACGCATAATTTTGCCCGAACGGGTTTTAGGTAATCCTGTCGCCCACTGAATTAAATCAGGAGTAGCCAATGCGCCAATTTCTTTGCGAACCCATAAACGAAGCTCTTGACGTAATTCTTCAGTCGGTTCGACATCACGCGTTAAGGTGACATAGGCATAAATACCTTGACCCTTAATGTCATGTGGATATCCCACTACCGCCGCTTCTGCTACTAGCTCATGGGCAACGAGGGCGCTTTCAACTTCAGCGGTACCTAAACGGTGACCAGATACGTTAATAACGTCATCTACACGACCTGTAATCCAGTAATAGCCGTCCTCGTCACGACGAGCACCGTCACCTGTGAAGTACATACCACGGAAGGTTTTAAAGTAAGTCAAAGCAAAACGGTCATGGTCGCCATAAATGGTTCGCATTTGCCCTGGCCATGAATCTAAAATAACTAAGTTACCTTCAGTTGCACCGTCAACAATGTTACCCATATTATCGACAAGGGCAGGTTGCACACCAAAGAAAGGACGGGTTGCAGAACCAGGCTTAGTATCAGTCGCACCCGGTAATGGGCTAATCAAAATGCCGCCTGTTTCAGTTTGCCACCAAGTATCCACAATCGGGCATTGCTCATGTCCAATTACTTCATGGTACCAGCGCCATGCTTCAGGGTTAATGGGTTCACCTACTGAGCCCATAATGCGCAGCGAATCACCTTTGTATTCACTGAATTGTTCTTTACCTTCAGCCATTAATGCACGAATTAACGTTGGTGCTGTGTAAAGAATATTCACTTTATGGCGGTCAATCATTTCACCTAAGCGAGAAGGCGTTGGCGAATTAGGTACACCTTCATGAATGAGTACAGTGGCGCCATTAGCAAGTGGGCCATAAACCATATAGGAGTGGCCAGTAATCCAACCTACATCGGCAGTACACCAGTAAACATCACCTGGTTTATAATCAAATACATACTCATGGGTCATTGATGCATAAACCATGTAACCACCTGTGGTGTGTAACACACCTTTAGGGTTACCGGTTGAACCTGAGGTATACAGCAAAAATAGTGGGTCTTCAGCCCCCATTTCTTCATATTGGCAATGTTCTGATGCGACATCCATTAATGCATTCCACCAGATGTCTCGGCCTTCAACCCAATCGATATTGCCGCCAGTTCGGTTAAGTACAATAACCTTTTCAACACAGTTCACATCGGGATGTGCAATGGCTTCATCGACACTGCGTTTAAGTGGGATTTTACGTCCACCACGAATACCTTCATCGGCTGTGATGATCACTTTTGACTTACCGTCAATCACGCGAGAGGCAATAGAGTCAGGGGAGAAACCACCAAATACGACCGAATGAATAGCACCAATGCGGGCACAGGCTAGCATTGCTACTGCAGCTTCTGGCACCATAGGCATGTACATGGTGACTACATCACCTTTAGTTACACCTTGGCTTCTTAAGGCGTTAGCGAACTTACAAACATCGGCATGCAGTTCAGCATAGGTAATTTTACGTTGCTCGGAGGCATCATCGCCTTCCCAGATAATCGCAACAGTGTCACCATTTTTTTCAAGATGACGGTCTAAACAGTTGGCTGATGCGTTTAATGTGCCATCATAAAACCAGTTGATGGATAAATTGTGATCATCAAACGAGGTTTTTTTCACTTTAGTGTAAGGCTTGATCCAATCAATGCGCTTACCGTGTTCTCTCCAGAAACCTTCTGGATTAACAATGGATTCCTGGTACATTTTTTTATATTGATCATTATCGACCAGTGCATTTTCAGCGATAGCGCTAGGCACTTTGTAAAGAGACTGCGAGCTCATAGGGGCTTCCCTTTCTATAAATGGCGTGGTGAAAGTATCATCTGCAACAGGCTTATAACACTATTAGACCTTGGTCTAGTTTGATAAAGTCCTTATTATTTAACCTGTTGCACGTGCTAAACTGTGACTCTTTTAAAAATGAATGTTGTGAATTTTATTGCGCAGCATGATATTGATTGTTTAATGGACAATCATCGAAGGCTTTGAAAAGATAACCAAATAATAACAAGAATGATATCGGATGACTCATTCAATAATTCAAGGTAATAAATCGCGTTATGAATTTAACCCTTTTTGTGGCAATTATTGCCGTGTGTTATGTGTCGCTGTTGTTTATTTTGGCTTGGGGGGCTGAGCGCTGGTTCACTAAAATCACCCAAAAAGCGCAAGTGTGGATTTATGGCTTAAGCTTGGCTGTGTATTGTTCATCTTGGAGTTTTCTTGGCACCGTGGGGCAGTCTGCCAGCAACCTGTGGTCTTTTTTACCGATTTTTATTGGTCCGATCATCATTTTTACCTTTGGTTTTGGTTTGCTTCGCAAAATGGTGGTGGTGTCAAAAGCACAAAATATTACCTCGGTGGCTGATTTTATCGCCGCTCGCTACGGTAAATCCCAGTTGCTCGCTGCTTTAGTCACTCTGATTGCTTTATTCGGCATCATGCCTTACATCGCGTTACAGCTAAAAGCCATGGTGTTTTCACTGAATTTATTCCAACCCAGTGACGCACCTTTAAATCATCAAGGGGTGCCTTTACTGATCACCTTTATTTTGGCTGTATTTGCCATTTTATTTGGAACCCGTAAGTTAGATGCCACCGAACACAATCCTGGCATGATGGTGGCTATTGCTTTTGAGTCACTGGTGAAGTTAACCGCCTTTTTGTTGGTGGGGGGGGTTATCAGTTTTGGCTTTTTTGATGGTTTTGATGACATTTGGCAGCAGGCAAATGAGCGCGATTTAATTGAATTTGGTCAATTAAGAATTGAGTCACTTTTACCCGAGTTAGTCGTGGGGATGGCGGCATTTTTGTGTATGCCAAGACAGTTTCATGTGATGGTGGTTGAGTGTGGTGGTGAGTCTATTCTCAAAAAAGCCCGCTGGATATTTCCTATATACTTAGCGTTATTTGGTATTTTCGTTGCACCTTTAGCCTTAGCAGGCAAAATATTATTAGGTGACAGTGTCGCCGCCGATACTTATGTTATCAACTTACCGTTGGCACTTGATCAACCCATTTTAGCGGTCATTGCTTTATTGGGTACTTTATCTGCGGCAACGGGTATGGTGATTGTGGCAGTGGTCACTATCAGTGTCATGATCAGTAATGAGTGGCTAGTGCCAATCATGCTTCGCACCGGGCAAATCAGGCAGAAAAATTTCAGCCAATTTTCACAGTTACTCCTCAATGCCAGACGTTTGGCGATTGTCATTATTTTAGGTTTTGGTTATATAAGCTACTTAACCTTAGTCGACAGTGATTCGCTGTCACATTTGGGGATGTTGTCATTTGGCGCATTCGCCCAACTTGCTCCTGCATTAATTGGTGGCTTGTATTGGAAATACGGTAATCGTAATGGGGTTTATTTTGGTTTAGGTGTGGGTTTTAGTTTGTGGTGTTACATTTTGTTTTTCAGTAACAATGATGTTAGCGCACTGGCACATTTTGGTGCTAATCAAGGGATATTAGATACCATCAAACCCAACGTGAGTGACATTCTGACCGCGCTATTGGCCAATATTGTTTGCTATGTTTTAGGGTCTTTGTGGTTTAGAGCCGGTGTTGCTGAGCGTATTCAAGCCAGTAACTTTGTAAAACCCTGGCATCTGGAACAAAATGACAATAAGCGTCAGGGACCTATTGCCCAGCAGGACTTGTTGATCCTTGCCAGCCGCTTTGTTAGCCCAACCCGCGCCTATGAAAGCTTTAGCCGCTTTTCAGCCGACGCCGTTAAAAGTGACAGTTGGCATAAAGCAGCACCGGATGAATTAATTGCTCACACAGAGCATATGTTGGCAGGGGTGCTTGGTGCATCAAGTGCAAAGTTAGTGATGGACTCTGTTATGCAGGGACGTGACTTGGCATTAGATGAAGTATTTAGCTTAGTAGATGAAGCCTCATCAAAAATCATTTTAAGTCAGGACATGCTCCGTGGCGCAATAGAGCACGCCTATGAAGGCATGAGTGTTGTTGATAAAGACCTTAATCTGATGGCGTGGAACTACAAATATGCCGAGCTATATCAATACCCTGAAGGCTTTTTGAAACAAGGCATGCCAATTAGTGAAGTGGTAAGGTTTAATGCCTCCAGAGGGTTTTGTGGATCAGGTGATATCGACCATCAAGTTGAGGTTCGTGTACAGCATATGCGCAATGGTACGCCGCATACTTCTGAGCGTGAACGAAAAGACGGCAAGGTCATAAAAATTCAAGGCAATCCAATGCCCGATGGCGGTTTTGTTATGACCTTTACCGACATTACTCAGTATCGGTTACAGGAAAAAGCCTTAAAGGAAGCCAATGAAACATTGGAAGAAAGGGTTAAAGCACGAACCTACGAGTTAGCCCTGCTCAACAGTGAATTACTTGAAGCGAAAGCCCAAGAAGAGCTTGCCAATGCTTCAAAAACGCGCTTTTTAGCGGCAGTCGGCCATGATTTAATGCAGCCACTCAATGCGGCAAGATTATTCACCGCGTCTTTATCTCAATATCCTAACTTGGATTTAGAAGCACGAACCACGCTCACCCATGTGAATAGTTCATTAAAAACGGCAGGTGAGTTACTGACAGATTTATTAGATATCTCCAAGCTTGATTCTGGCATGGTTGAGGTTAATCGTCGTGACTTTGCCGTCGGTGAGGTACTAAATGCTTTGGCGGTAGAATTTGATGCGATGGCGCAGGATAGCCACATCCATTTCACTCTAGTGCCTTCAACGTTAACGGTTAATTCTGATCCAGCATTACTTAGACGTATTTTACAAAACTTTCTCACTAATGCTTATCGATATGCCAGAGGCGGCAGGGTGTTAATGGGTTGTCGTCGTCGCGGTGAGCATATCGAAATACAAGTGTTCGACACTGGTTGTGGTATTGGTGCCGATGATATTAAAGAGATATTTCGTGAGTTTAAACGCTTAAATCATCCAAGTAGTCGCAATGTTAGCGGCCTAGGGTTAGGGCTAGCGATTGCTGACAGGATCAGCAAAGTGCTTGATCATGATATTAATGTCACATCCCAGTTAGGTGATGGTTCCATGTTTTCAATATTAGTGCCATTAGGTAAAACGGTACATGAGGTTGAAACAAAATCCCATTCCAGTTTGTTGCAACCATTAGCAGGTGTCAAAGTGTTATGCATTGACAATGAAGAAGCCATATTAGCAGGTTTAGAGTCATTATTAACCCGTTGGCAATGTGAAGTTGTGTGTGCCAAAGATTTAGCAGATGCGCGTATTAAACTTGGTTTGAAAGGCGTGGCTCCTGATATCGTACTGGCGGATTATCACCTTGATGATGACCAGAATGGGGTCGATGCAATGGATGGTATTCGTGCCCGCTACGGACAACAGTTACCGGGTATTTTGATCACGGCAAATACCAATAAACAATTAGTGGAAGATGTTGAAAAACGTGGTTATCACTATATGGCTAAAATGGTTAAGCCTGCGGCATTAAGAGCGCTAATTTCCAGTCTGGTGAAAAACTGATCGAGTCTATAACCCTTTGGGCATAAAAATATGTGGAGCAAAAGCAAAATATGTTAACTGTTTATGGTGATATTAAGTCAGGCAATTGCTACAAGGTCAAACTGGTATTAAGCCTACTTGGAATAGCGCATCGCTGGCATGATATGGATATTTTACAGGGCGATACGCAGGATGATTGGTATCTTCAAAAACACCCTTTGGGCAAAATTCCATTAATAGAAACAGCAAACGGTCAAATATTATCAGAATCGAATGCCATCATGGGATATTTGGCTGAAAACTCTGCACTGATCCCCAACGATCCTTTTGATAAAGCCAAAATGTATCAGTGGATGTTTTTTGAACAATACAGTCATGAGCCATATATCGCCGTCGCGCGCTTCATTCAGTATTATTTGGGCATGCCAAATGACAGACTTAATGAATATAAAGCTATCCATAAAAAAGGCTATAAAGCGTTAGATTTTATGGAGCAAACCCTTAAAAACTCAGCTTTTCTAGTGGGCGAGCAATTTACCTTAGCCGATATTGCACTTTTTGCTTATACCCATGTTGCTCATCAAGGTGGATTTGATTTAAAAGCCTATCCATCAATTAAACAATGGCTTGCTAATGTTGAGCAACAACGCGGATTTGTAGGGATGATGGCGTAATGTCCGCCTCTAAGTATATGATGATATTAATTTTAACTAGCCAATCGCAGATTCAGAACCGAAGAGATATATATGGAATTCATTGCTAAAAGTGTCTCAATGACAGTCTATCTTAGTTGCTCACAGCTGTGCTAATTGTTCCACTTTAATTAAACAGGACACTTTAACCATCTAATAGTCACCAACTATTGAGGTGTTAAATGATAAAAAAGTGAAATGTATGAACTTAAATGAAATGAGTTCAGTTGTTTAATCTGATTGCTGTATTGTCTGCTTATCGTGCAGCTAAAAATAATAACGGTAAAAGGGGCGCTATTTAGATTTAAATTGCGTTAAAAACGGGCCAAAAGTTTCATGCTTAATTTGATTATCTCGTCAATATTAGCTCATTAATGCCGCATAAGATGTTGAGCCTTGATTTATATTTGAAAAAACATGTTTTAACTCCTAATGTTAATTGGGTTTACTTTTTTTCGTATACAAAGTTTTCACAAATGCAGTAGATTAACTAAAAATAGAAAATAAAAATGTTGATTACTTGAAAGGGGATTTATGAATATAAGACGAAAATTAGTACTTGGTGCGACTGTGATTGGTTTTGTCCCAGTATTAGTGGCTGCTCTTGTGCTTTCTTGGGAGGCGAATATTAAAGGAAAAGTGCTGCTTGAAGCGCAAGCAAACAATCAGCTGATATCCGTCAGAGATGTGACTTTGGAAAATGTTGAAACCTATTTTGACTTAGTGAAAAAAAACATCAATTCAATCACAACGAGTCAAACAACAATAGAGGCGATGGCTGACTTTAGTGGCAGTTTTTCATCGCATGCCCAAAAAGCAGATTTACCCGTTGAGACAACAACCTCTTTAGTTTCACAATTCTATCAGCAAAAGTTTGCACCATTATATAAAAAATATAATGCAGAAGAGCCTGCTATCTCGTCTAATTTGAATAAGTTAAATGCAAATGCGATGGCATTACAATATAGCTATATCAGTCAGAATGATGCCGATTTAGATAAAAAAAATGCCCTTGTATATTCTCCTGATTATTCTGCTTACTCTGAGTCGCATAGTTTTTATCACGTTAATTTCCGTGAATTAATTGCAAACTTTGGTTATAAAGACTTATTACTTATTGATCCTAAAACCTCTGATATCGTCTACTCAGTTTCAAAGAATATTGATTTTGCCACAAACTTACAAAACGGCCCATTTGCTAATACGGGTTTAGCGCAAGCTTACAATGCCATTGTGGCGAATCCGGTGAAAGGTGAGGTATCAATAACGGATTTCTCAAATTATGAACCCAGCCTGGGGTTTCCTACCATGTTTATCGCCGCACCTGTTTTTGATATGGATAATTTCATCGGCGTGATAGTTGTTAAGTCTTCAATTAAACAATTAAATGATATTTTTACACATCATCAATCCTGGCAAAATATTGGTCTTGGTGAAACAGGTGAAACCTATGTTGTAGGGCAGGACTCAAAGCTGAGAAGTGTCAGTCGTTTGTTTATTGAAAACTCAGATAAATACCTATCAGATCGAGAGAGCCAAGGCATGTCTAAGCTTGATTTGAATAGAATTAAATTGAGCGGTTCGCTTGTTGGGGTGGTGCCAGTCAATACAGAAGCTGTCCAACTTGGTTTAAAAGGTGAAATTGGGTCTACTCGATATCAGAATTTGGCGGGAGACGTGGTGTTATCTGCATATCGTCCGTTTAAAATTGGTGATGCGAATTGGGTTTTAGTGAGCGAAATTAATGAAAATGAAGCTTTTGCAGCAACGGTGGAGTTGCAAAATGCTATTTTGAAAATCTCGATCGTAGTGATCTGCATTGCGTTAATGGTGTCAGCGTTAGCGGGTTATATTTTCTCTAAATCAATGACAAGCCCAATTATGTCAACGATCGATACACTGAAGAATATCGCCGAAGGCGATGGCGATCTGACTCAACGATTAGATGATAAACGTCAAGATGAAATGGGCGAGTTATCTAGGGAGTTTAATCGTTTTATTTCCAATGTGCATAATATTGTCATTCAAGTCGCTTCGAACTCTGCTGGTATTAAAAGTAATATTGATAAGTTAAATGAAATTAGTCATTCCACTACACTTGCCATGGTTGAGCAACGTAAACAAACTGATAATGTTGCAATATCATTTGGTAATTTGAATACCACGTCACAAGATACTGCCGAAGTGACATCTCAAGTGATGCTTTCGGCAAAAGAAGCGGCTTTAGTCACTGAAGATGGCCGGCAAGTTGTTAATAATAATCAAGAAACAATTCTTAGCCTTGCCACCAGTCTACGGGAAAGTTGTGGCACAATTGAGGCGTTGGGTAAAGAGGTAGAGAATATTGGTAGCGTACTTGCGGTAATACAAAGTATTGCAGAGCAAACCAATTTATTAGCTTTGAATGCTGCAATTGAGGCAGCAAGAGCAGGAGAGCAAGGAAGGGGCTTTGCTGTTGTGGCCGATGAAGTTCGCTCCTTGGCCGCTAAAACCCAAGATAGTACTGCGCATATTCAAGAAACGATAAACAAATTAAAATCTACAGCCAGTATGGCGACTAAAATGATGCACCAAAGTGAACAAATTGGATTAGACACTGTTGAGCAAAGTAGCCATGTTGGAAATGCGTTAAATGATATCTCTACTTTAATTAACAAAGTATCTGATGCATTAGAAAGAGCAGCAGCAAATACAAAAGTGCAATCTAGCTTAGTGTTTGAAATGGATAATAACATCCAATCCATTGCAACCTCTGCAGAGAGTGTTTCGTCTCAAGCACTCAAATCTGAAAATTTAAATGCAAATATTCAACAAAATTCAGATCGATTATTTGAGTTAGTAGGCCGTTTCAAAACATAACTTTAATAAGTATTAAAAATATTTGCTTGTTCATACTCAGTAAACCGCCAATTGCTGGTGGTTTTGTCGTACGCAGTTGCAAAAAGCGTGTTAATGTCGAGGTAATTTGCCTTGTAACTTGTAACGAGCGAGTTATTCAAGTTTAACTTAAGTTTTAGCGATTGAATTTAGACCATTTTAAGCTGAATACACTTACCTGTTACACAAAGCGTAGAAAATCCTCATCAGCAATTATCACCATTATTTATTGGATCATGGGAAGTTTTCATCCGATGAAAATGGATGTTTATACTATTTCAGCATGCTAAAAATACAGATGAGATAAGCTTTTAGATTTAGCTAACCAGTAGTTTGATAATACAAGTCAGTTAATACAGAAAAAGACAAAGGGCTTTACAAATTATTTTAATGTAAACACACTTGCAGGCAGTATCAGCCAGTTTGTTAAATAATGTTCGCCAGATTAATGGTTTAACTTTCCTAGCCCAATATGAAGCTTGTTCAAATCGAGAAGCAATGATGATCCAACCACACGTTTATTTTATCCCGTTAAATAACCCGCTTAGTCTAATTGAGTTTCAACAGGGGTTGGCTTTGGGCTGGTTAACTGACCATGAAATAAACAAGATACATCGTTATAAAGCTGAACAGGCTCAACATAATGCACTACAAGTTCGTTTAGCATTGCGGGCTGTTTTATCCCTGCACAGTTATGTGCTGCCGCAGCAGTGGCAATTTGAATATGGCGATAAAGGCAAGCCGAGTTTAGCTATTGAGCAATTCACGCAAACGGGGTTGCATTTTAACCTAAGCCACAGTGGTGACTGGCTAATGATTGGCGTGTTGCCGTGTGCTAATTTGAGTTCCCTAAATGTTGTAGATAACGCGGTTTTATTTGGTCTTGATATTGAGCGTCTGCGTACCAATACCAATATTAAGCCGATTCTAAATCACTATTTTTCTGCCAATGAAGTGGCTGATTTAATTGCCTTACCTGAAGCGCTACAACGGCAGCGTTTTTTTGATTTATGGACACTAAAAGAGGCGTACATTAAAGCAACGGGTGAAGGATTAGCGCAATCATTAAGCTCCTTTTCGTTTTCATTTAATAATAATCATGTGTTTCAAGCAGACTGTTTTTCTGACATGGCTCCATCGCCCAGATTATGCCGCCATGATGAAATCCACTTTAGTGCTCCGGTTAGCGATAACGGTCACTGGATTTGCCGCTTTGGGCGTTTGACTGATACCTATCGGTTCAGCATTTGTATCGGAATGAATGGTTTAGTGAAGGATAATAATGAAAAAAGCCGTGATGATGCAGCGAAACAAGTCAATATCTCTGAGCCAATAATGAGATTAACATCATTGGCTCAGTTGGTAGCCGTTTAGTACTTAGCCGCTTGATTTGGTTTAGGTAAACTTGAGAGAATAAATTCGCGTAAATCTTGGTTAGATTGTTTTAAATCCTCATAACGCAAATACATCATATGGCCACTTCGATAGCCTTTAAACGACAGTCTGTTTTTCATTTGGCCGCTGCGGTCTAACTGCCACATAGTGTACTTGGCATCAAAATAGTTGGTGGCGCCATCATAATATCCTGATTGGATCATGACATTGAGGTAGGGGTTTTGAGCCATCGCTAAACGCAAATTCTCTCCAGAATTATCATTACTTCTATCCCACGGATGAACTGGGCCAAACATGTTGTATTTAATATCTGTTTTATAATTTAGTTCAGTGCGAAGGTAGTCATTAATTGCAGGGGTAAAGCTATGCAACCATGATGTTAGCTCGGCGTTGTAATCTGGGCGTGCTCCGACCGTTTTTTTATCAATCCCTAAGTAGCGCGAATCTAATCGACCAACCGTTTGCTGACGTTCACGCAGTAAGGTTTTCCAAAAGTAGTCGGTATCAATATCTAGATTACTTTGCAACACCTCTTTGACGCTCAGACCTGAGTAGCGGGCAACTTGCTTAGCAATACGTTGTTTTTCTTCATCATCGATAAAACTTCCCTTGGCTAATGCGGGTAAATACTGGTTAATGGTAAAGTTTTCCACCTCAGCTAATAGCGGGGTTAAATCCTGTTGTTGTAGATCTTCTGCGAGGGCTTTATGGTACCACGCGGTTGCGGCAAAATAGGGCAGGCGATTAGCGGCTTTCACTGGCCCATTACGCTCAATACCTATGTCTGTAGGCGACACAAGGATGACACCATTAGGATACATCCACTGGTTTTTTTGTAGCTCTAGTGCCAATCCCGATACCCTTGTGGTGCCATAACTTTCACCAATTAAAAACTTAGGTGAACGCCAGCGCTCATTGCGTGACACAAAGGTGGTGATCCATTCTGCTAAATAACTCACATCAGCATTCACACCAAAAAACATTTTTTGTTGTTCATCTTTTGAGGGCATTTTGCCGTCGGCATCGGGCAGAACGCGTGAGTAACCGGTATTTACTGGATTAACAAAAACAATGTCGGCCACATCTAAAATAGAATAATCATTACTTTTTACCCCATATGGTTGTAGTGGGTAGCCTTCATTATCAACATTGAGTACCCGCGGGCCGGTGTAGGCAACATGCATCCACACCGACGCCGAGCCTGGTCCACCGTTAAAAGATATGACCAGAGGGCGGCTGCTATTATCTTTAATATCAGTGCGTTGGTAGTAAGTATAAAATAGTGTGGCAGTTGGATTACCTTCATTGTCCCAAACCGGTTGTGTACCGGTTGTGGCGCTATAAGCAACTTTTTTATCTAAAATAGTGGTTTTATGTTGAGTGATAACATGCTGATCTATTGGAATTTGTCGTTTTTTTCTGTCGGCGATATTGATGTTATTGCTGTGACTAAGATTATTGGCACCAATAGTATTATTGTTGTCAGCAGCGTGACTGACAGAAATCGATAAACTGAATTGCATGCAAATTAGCACACCGCAGAATATGACCAGAATTTTGCGCATGGTAACGTCTCATTTTTATTAGGATTTGACTGAAGAGTAACATGTAATTAAACAAAGTGAGTTTCGCTTACATCAGCAATTTGTAACACTTTATATAACAAAAAGCCGTCATCAAGAAAATTGATGGCGGCTATTTATTGGCAGTAGATCTTATGAAATATGCAACGGTAAGGGAAAAGTCTTTCAACCGTTAAACAAACTTACCATTGTGACTATAACCACATCATTTGATTAATAGCTCATATCTGTAACTTACAAATTGAATTTAATGATTAAACATTTTTGCTAATTTATCTGTCAGTGTGTGTAGCCGTTTTATACAGTAAAGTTGCTGGTAGTAGACGACTTTACTGCAGCACAACCAACCCAAAAGATTAATCGCAGCAGACTTATTGCCTTGCTAAGCGATTTGATTCCGGTGGATGTTCAAAGTCACTGCGGTAAGGGTTAATGTCTAAACCGCCTCTGCGGGTATAACGCGCATAAACCGTTAGTTTTGAACAACCACAGTACTTTTTCAAATCAACAAAAATACGCTCGATGCATTGTTCATGGAATTCATTGTGTTGACGGAATGAAATCAAATAGCGAAGTAAACTCTCGCGATTAATTTTGGCGCCTTGATAGCGGATCATCACGCTACCCCAATCGGGTTGCGAGGTAATTAAACAATTTGATTTTAACAAATTGGAATTTAAGGTTTCAGCAACATTTTTTTCTTCAGTGCTATCAAGTAAATAATCAGGATTAAATCCATAGTCATCGACTTCGATATCTAAGTCATCGATGCAAGTACCGGGTAATTCTACAATGCGTTCAAGGTTAAACTGTTTTGGTTCAATGACTTTGACTGAAACATCACCTTGGGCGCAACGTGACAGGTCATTTTTCAGGGTTTCTTCAACCACATCGACACTGTCAAATTTCGTTTGATTAAAGCTGTTCAAGTACAATTTAAATGACTTAGATTCAATTAAATTGAGGCTATTGATGTCTAATTGCACTTCAGCAATCGCCACCATAGGCTTACCTTTGCTGTTCAGCCAAGATAATTCATAAGCAGTCCAAATATCGGTGCCATGAAAAGGCAGTTCACCGGTTAATTCAATAGCGTCACGGTTAAGTTTACGCGGGACCCCTTGCAGCAGTGATGCATCATATTCAGCTTGATATGCAGTGGATTGGCCTAAAGTTAAGCCTTTAAGTGCTTCAGCATCACTATAAGGATCGTGATTTTGTGTCATCTAATCGGTTTCCATGTCAAAATATGGCTTTATTATAAACCACGAGAAGCACTAGTGTCTTGTTCAAACGCACTTGAAATTTTTATAAATAAGTATCTTATTGCCTATCAAGATGCTTTATCAGAGCTGCCCCGCTATTATGCCATGGGAGAGGATTCTGCCTGTATTCAAGAGCCGTTGAGTGATGATCTTGATAAAGCAGTATTTTTTACGCCATTCAAACGAAAAAACTGTGCAGATTTTCATAATGTTGAACATGCATTAAGCTTATCGCTTCATGGTGATATTCATCCGTTTTATGGGCAGTTTTATAGCGCACCGCTGATGTTCACTTCCGAATGGGGCGAGGGTGAACTACTGCAAGCATGGAATCAGCAAGATTTTGAGTATTTGCAGCAAAACATGATTGGTCATTTGATGATGAAGAAAAAGCTGAAACAACCACCGACTTGGTTTATTGGGGTGTTAGGTGAGGGCGATCAAATGCTAACGGTGGATAATGAAACTGGCGCGGTTTGCATTGAAATTCCAGGTGAGAAACCTTGCCAGAAGTTAGCGGATTCTCTTGAAGTGTTTTTAACTGCGATTACTCCAAGAATCACACCGCCAGTAAAGCCTGATACCTCGGAAGATGCCCAATGGCAACATCCGGGTATTTGGCAACGTATTAAATTAATGTGGCAATATTTATTACGTAAAAAGTAAGCTGTGGATGTTATTGATGATCCCACGATAGGTTAGAAATAATCCGGCAGGGTTCACAACGAAAGTGAAACATATCCAGTAAAGGGCTATCCAGTTTCCAATCTTCACAGCCACATTTAGGGCAAGGTCTATTTAATTCACTTTGAAGACTTTGCCCACCCACACGATACACATAATAATATGTTGGAATTTGGGTTAAATATTCAATTCTGCCGCGTAGGTCCCAACCACGTCTAAACATATCGCTGTCAACAGAGCTTATTTCATCTAATGCAGCAAACTCGGCTTTTGTGGCTGCCGCCATTTGTAATTCATCACATGCTTGCCATTCGCTTTGCCATTTAATAATGCGTTTATGGTCACCATTAAACGTCGCGGGAATGTGATATAGGGGAATAGGCAGTAAATTGTCACCGCTTCTCAGTGGTGAACACATGTGTACGTAACTGGTATAAAGCAGTTGCCAGCTCGCGGGCTCAGTATTACTGACCTCTGAATTGATATCCTGGCCAATAAATTTTTCTCTTGGCGCCAGCAGTTTAGCTTCTGTTAAGCCTGCTAATGTTGCTTTAACCCAAGGGCTATTGTGTCTATGCGCTAAACTGGTTTTTTCTGGCATCATTAAACGTACTTTAAATTCACCATCATTGTACGCCACAGCAAATTCACGTCCTAAAATTTGTCCGTTTGCCCTTAGGGCCTCTAGGTATTGATTAATGGCCTTTTCAGCCAAACTAATCGTGGTATCTGCAAAAGGTTCAAATCGTAATTCAATCACAAACATTATAGGGCCTTGTCGTTCAGCTGTTGTTCGAGAAGTGCCACACGTTGAAGTAATTCATTGATTTGCTGTTGCATTAACTGTTGATGCTTCATGATAGGTTCAAGTAGGGGGCTTTCGGTTGCTTCAACTTCATGTTGTGGTGCAACAAAGTCAGCAATGGTTTGCCATTCAGATTTAGGTAAGGCTTTAAATTGTTGAAGTCCTTGAACAATGATTGGCATGGGAATCTTTCCCACTCGAGCTTTAATTAACGCAACACTGGGTGTGTGACCATTGATGGCAATAGATTTTGCCGCCGAAATAACGTGTTCAATTGGACTCATAAATGGTGAAAAACCTCAGTTGTGGGTGGTAAAAATAACTAACCTTGTAATATTTGTATTATTGGTCTTTTAAAATCAATAGCTTAAAGTTGGCATAAAATTAGCATTTAGTTAAGTCACATATTGAGTCAGATAAGACTTAAACATGATTCGTTTATTCTAACAAAAAGGACATCACATGAAATCAAATTTGATTAGTGCAGCATTGATCACCGCAATATCTTTAGGCTTGAGTGGTTGTGTATTAAACGTGGGCGACCATGAATCAAGTAAGAGTCACGATTACTGGGAAGTACAACAAGAAAAAAATCGTACCAGTTTAACTCAGTTATCCCTGGGGATGACATTTGAACAAGTGCAGATCATTATGGGCACAGCGGATTTCAGTGAAGCATTTGTCAGCCAAAATAATGCTCAGTCAGATAAAGAACAAGTGAAAGTGTTATTTTATCGTACCCAATGGGCCAAAGGCGATGGCAAAACGACTAAAGATGAATGCACTCCGATTGTATTTAAAAATAATGAGTTAATTGGTTGGGGCGACGCTGCTTACAAGCAAATTTAATCCATTTAAGGTTATTCATTTCTTAACATCACGTCCAATTGGTCTATTACTTCCGACCATTGGGCGTCTTCATTTAACGCTTCCAATAAAAAGGCTTTTTGAGCTGATGTCCAAAATGGCGCTTCTGTTAAACGAGTTTCAGCGGGTAATTGATGTGCAATGATAAAATGATTGATGTCATCAGATTTATTCGATAAACCAAGCTGTTTAAATAAATGGGTTAAATCAGTTTTTGTTGTATCCATGATGCTTTCCTTGGATCTGTGGTTGAGCGCATTTTATTACTATAGAGCATTATTGACTGCTCAGCTTGCATGAACTCAATTTGATGATTGTTTCAACCTTGTTAACTTGCTAAGTTAGTTTTGAACGTAAAATAGTCAAGGAACAAACAAGAATGGAAAATAACCCCTTGGAAAACTACAAAGCAGTATATTTAACGGCTGAAGATTTACGTGTTGCAGCTTCAATTATTTACAATGCATATCATGATGACCCTTTTTTTCTAGAAGTATTTGGCCGAGAAGATAACAGTGTATATGAGCAGAAGTTAAGAGCCGCAATTCGAGAAGAGTTAAACACTTTATGGCAGCAAGACCAGCCACTGATAGGCTTGTTTGATGGTGAGCGTTTAATTGGCGTTGCGTGTGTGATTACCCAGCAAATACCTATTGGACAATCACGATACTGGCATTGGCGTTTAAAAATGGTGCTAGGTACTGGCTGGAAATCTACTCAGGGTTTAATGGAAAAAGAAACCTGTTTATTGAGTCATCTTCCATCTGAAAAATGCGGTATTTTGCAGTTTATAGCGTTAACGCCAACGGAGCAAAAAAAGGGCAATGGCGCTAAATTAGTCGAAGCCGTACTAAGTTGGTGTGATGAACAGCCAAATTTAGAGGGAATGGGCGTATTTGTTAATCACCCCAAGCATCATAAAGTTTTTTCAAATCAAGGTTTTAAAAGTCTGGCCCATGTAACCATCGGGCAAGTTAAAGGCGAAATCTTGTTTTACGCCAAATGAGGCTGGTGACATGAGTAAGCAATATCAAAGTTTTAAAGAATTTTATCCATTCTATTTATCTCAACACCAAGATCCCGTATGTCGGCGATTACATTATCTCGGCAGTACGATAATTATCGTGGTGCTAATTAATACATTGATTAACCAAGATTGGTGGCAATTAGTGTGGCTGCCATTTATCGGGTATGGGTTTGCATGGTTAGGGCATTTTGTGTTTGAAAAAAATCGCCCGGCAACCTTCACTTATCCGATATATAGCTTAATGGCAGATTGGGTCATGTACTGGCAGATGATAAAAAATAGACTAGCGAGTGCCTTTATTAAAAGTCATAAATCGTAGGCAGAGATATTATCTGCTGTAAAATGTAATTAGTGTGGCTGTGAAATCACGGCCACGGTTATTTGATGGCTATTAAACTCAGCTTTAACACCATTCTTAGTTTATTCCTCAATCTTGTCTTTTATTGCCATTTAATGATGTTAACTGAACTCGCTGAATAATTTATTGTTATCGTTAATCATTAAGTTGATAATATTTCAGAATCACTTCGAGTGGGGATCTACAGATGTTAAATCAACAATGGCTCACCACGTTTATTACTTTAGTGGAACTTGGGCATTTTACTCAAACTGCTGAAACGCTTTTCATGACTCAGCCAGGTGTTAGTCAGCATATTAAAAAACTTGAGCATCAGGTGGGGTGCGCCTTAATTAACCGTATTGGTAAGCGATTTGAGTTAACTGAGGCTGGCATTGCAATTTACGAATATGCGTGCGATTTGCAACGTCAACAGCTGGAGTTACTAAGCAGCTTACATGTGGATGAGACTTTTGCTGGCGAGTGTAAAATAGGTTGTTCAGGCTCAATGGCCGCCCTGTTATACCCATACTTGATTAACGATCAGCAAGCATATCCTGAGTTAATTATGTTGCTGGAGGCGGGGCCTAATAAACGTACCTTGGACGGTATCTTATCCAATCAATTAGATTTAGGTATTGTGACCCAGCAAGTTGTGCAACCTGAACTGACCAGTATTGATATTGGTAAACAATCATTGTGTTTGGTGATCCCCAAATGTGTTTCGGGCAAACCTATTGATGCGAAGGTCAACTATGAATTATTAAGCCAACTTGGGATGATTGATCACCCCGATGCCAATTTTTACTGGCAACAAATATGTTCAGCGTTTTTTAATTCGGAATCAGCAAAAAACATCAGAAAATCAGGATATGTTAACCAGTTAAATCAAATTCTTTTGCCGGTGGCTAAGGGGCTAGGTTTTACGGTTTTACCTGAATTTGCGGTGCGGTGTTTTGCACAATATGATGACATTCAAATAGCTTATATCGCCAATGATAAACCAGTCATGTTATTTGAGCCTTTATATTTAGTTCACAAACAACATCGTAAATTAGCAAAGCGATACCAACGTATAATTCAACTTATCAAATCACTTGTTAATAATGACTAAGGGGTTAAACGATGCTTTTTAATGCATCATTTATATTGGTGAATTGAAATCTAAACCCTTGTTCAAGAGCGCGAGTCGGGATCACATATTGGCCTTCAGTGAGTAATTCAGACATCTCCCCCATAGCTAACCTCAAAGCCAGTGGTGGGGTAATGATTTTGGCAGGGCGGTTTAAAGCCTTGGCTAGAGCTTGTGAAAAAACACTATTGCTAACCGGATTTGGCGCCGTGGCATTATAAACACCTTGAGCGCTGGGGGTATTGAGCATCCAGATAATGAGCGCAATTAAATCATCTTGATGCACCCAACTCATACCTTGTTGACCTTTACCTATCGGGCCACCTAAACCCAATTTAAATGGCGGTAACATTTTGGCTAAAGCGCCGCCATTTTTACCTAAGACAATACCAATGCGAGGGATACACACTCTGGTGGCTGCTGATTGTGCTGTCAAGGCTAATTGTTCCCACTTATGGCAAATCTCGTGACTAAATTCATCATGAAATCCACTTTGTTCATCGACCGGCTCATGGCCTTGTCTGCCGTAGTAGCCAATCGCTGATGCACTGATAAATGTTTTGGGTGGGGTTTGACTCGATTGAATAAGTTGGCTTATTTGTTGGGTGATATTCCAACGGCTATCACAAATAGACTGCTTTTGTTTTTTAGTCCAGCGTTTGGCGACGATCGGCTCTCCGGCTAAATTAATTACCGCATCAAATTCGTCTAAATTATTGAGTTGGGAAAGGTCTTCAATGAAAACATGTTGTCTGCCCAATACCTTTATTGCATTGTCTACATTACGAGAGAGAACGGTTAACTTGTGTTGCATAAGATGGGCAACTAAATGCTTACCAACAAATCCAGTTGCACCGGTAATTAATATATTCATACATCCTCTCGCATTCAGTAAATACAACTTATTTAAAAGTACGCTTTAGTTAGCTAGATTGATCAATGATCAGCTGGATGTTTTTTGATAACTCAGCTCCATTGAAACGGAATCGGCAAACCTTAGGGCGTGCGGTTTGTCAATTTCGACACTGGCAAATTCAACCCAATCGTGCTCGCTAGCAATGGCTAGGGTTTGGTTGGTTAGGTTTTCCAGCAGTGAGAAGCGATTGTTTTCAATTAAAGCAATGATTTTTTTTGTGATAGTGCGATAATTCAGTGCATCAGCCACATTGTCGCTGTTTCGTGCTTTATCTGCGCAATAATGAATGACAACATTGATGATGACATCTTGCTGATTTTGAATTTCATCTTCTTTGATCCCAATATAGGTGCGTAATCGAAGATTTTTTATGCGTATAATGGCAGTTTCTGGTTTCATAGCGTCTTCTAGTAATAAATATTGTTTTCAATAGGTAAGCTTAACATAACTAATTTGACTCTTAGGTAGCAATAAGGATTTTTTTCGATGAAGGGTATACATCAATCGTCTATGGCGGTACGTAGTTTTATCGTGATGGCGTGTGTTGTCATTGTGCTTGCAGGTATAAAAGCGGCCAGTCCGATTGTCGTACCTTTTGTATTGTCCGCATTTTTAGCGATGATTTGTAATCCAGCCATCAGGTTGATGTGTCGATTTAAAATACCAAAAGCATTATCAGTGATGCTGTTGATGTTATTTATCGTACTGTTAGGGCTTTGGTTGGCCAGCCTTGTAGGGAGTTCAATTAATGAATTTTCAAAGCAGTTACCTGTTTATCGAGCACAGCTTATTGAGCAGTTTGCTTGGGTACTTGATAAATTACAGTCGTTTAATATTCATATTTCTCGCCAAAAAGTCTTAGAGTATTTCGACCCAGGCATGGCATTGAGTATGACAACGAATATGTTATCAGGCGTAGGCAGCGTGATGGCGAACCTGTTTTTGATTATTTTGACGATCGTATTTATGTTATTTGAAGCACAGGATATGCCGAAAAAGCTGCATTTAGCACTCGATGATCCTGATATGCGCCTAAAGCAAATTGATAAATTTTTACATTCTGTTAATCAATACATGATGATCAAAACTCTAGTGAGTTTAGCGACGGGTATAATCGTTGGGATTGGTTTGACAATAATCGGTATTGACTATGCATTGCTGTGGGCTGTCATTGCCTTTTTGTTTAATTATATCCCTAATATTGGGTCGATTATTGCTGCAATTCCTGCGGTTTTACTGGCATTCATACAATTTGGACCCGGCGCGGCAGGTGCCACAGGTTTGTTATACCTTGGTACCAATATGGTAATGGGCAATGTCATCGAACCTAAGTTTATGGGTAAGGGATTGGGTCTTTCTACCCTAGTGGTGTTCTTATCCTTAATTTTTTGGGGCTGGCTACTAGGTTCTGTTGGCATGTTATTGTCTGTTCCACTGACAATGGTGGTTAAAATTGGTATGGAATCAAGCCAGTCAGGGATGTGGCTAGCAATATTATTATCCGATAATGTTGAGGTCGCAGAAGATAAAATGTCGGAGTTAGACGCTAATCCTCAGTCTGAAAACGCACTTTTAGCCAATGAGCATACAATTAAGCAAGATAATGGCGCAGAGTAAGCTAACCCAAGTAACGAACACAATAAAACTAGCCGAAAAAAGTTAAATACTTCTGGCTAATTGATACTTCAAGAGAATAAAGCATATTTATGTCAGGACTAATTTCTGCGCTTAACGAGTTTACTTTTAATCACCAAGTACAACGCATTTTTCATGGACGTGGTGGCTTATTTAAAGGAGAGGAACACCTGTGTTTAGACTGGTATCCTCCCGTGCTGTTACTTACAAGCTTTAAATCATTAGATGAAGCGCAGCAACAGTCTTTGTTCAATGAAATTATTCATCAAGTTAAAACGATGAGACCTGAGCAAGCTGTCAACTTGGTATTTCAGCATCGTAGTGGTGGACAAACTGTAACGGATTTAATCTGTGGTGAAGTACCAGAGCAGCATGTAGTAAACGAAAACGGAGCCTTATTTAACGTTCATATTTTACGGGGTCAAAATCATGGTTTGTTTTTGGATATGGCCAACGGGCGCAAGTGGGTAAAAGAGCATGCAAAGCATAAAAATGTCCTTAATTTATTTGCATACACTTGTGGGTTTTCAGTTGCGGCATTGCAGGGGGGAGCTGATGAAGTCGTCAACATGGACATGAGCAAAGGTGCACTTAGCATAGGTAAGCAAAATCATGTACTAAATGATCTCCCCCATGGCGCCCGATATTTAGGTCATGATATTTTTAAATCTTGGGGAAAATTAACAAAGTTGGGCCCTTATGATTTAATCATTGCGGATCCCCCAAGTAATCAAAAGGGCAGTTTTGTTGCCACCAAAGACTATGAGCGTTTGTTAAAACGTTTACCGAGCTTATTGGCTGAAGGCGGTGAAGTACTGTTGTGTTTAAATGCCCCAGAATTAAGCAGTGACTTTTTGATGCAGCAAGTAGAAACAACGGCACCACAACTGCAGTTTATTGAGCGTATTGCTAACCCGAAGGTTTTTGCAGATATCGATGAGCAAAAATCGTTAAAAGTATTACGCTATTCCCTGATTAAACCTTAACCCAGTTTAAAAGACGATTAAACGAGATTTATATTCACTATCTGATAATCCAATTTGAACTTTGTTTTGATAATAAAGCCATTTTCGCCTCTCTAGCGTTCTTGGCTTTGGTTCAAACCTAGCTCTATCTAGCTTATTGAACGGGGATATTGCACGTCAATTCAAGGCCGTAAGCGCGGCAAAGTGTTGTTTGATTTGCAATTATTATCTCGAGTGTCGGTTATTTAAATGTCTAACCCTCAAGTCAATTGAATGAGGGCTTTGTGATAGCCAACGATCATCAAACCCCGTTTATTAAATTCCATTATCGCAACACAGATCACAGTTTTATCTAAATTCGGACTTATCTCACCTCTTAGTTGTGAAGTTAATGTTAATTTAAGCTATGCTTATCTGCGTATAATTTGTTGTTAAAATTATTTTATTTAATCGATGTTTACGTTTAGAAACTGAGAGTTGAGTAATAGTTTGTGAATTTTGATGATCTAGATCAACTAAACACCTGTTTACCAATTTGTGAGTATATAGATCACAATTTGTTTAACGATAGAATCCACGTAAATCGAACAAATGACATAAACCAATAGGTTATGTCGTCATTCTAACCACTCTTGGAGGCTCCATGAGTAATGAGACCGCAAGTGAAAAAAGTCTAGAATTGAAGATTTTCATCTTCCTGACTGTATTTCTCGCCCCCATTTTATCTGTACTGCTTGTTAGCGCCTTAGGATTTAGCATTTGGTTTAGCCAAATTTTAACCGGCCCACCAGGCGTAAGCTAAATATAAAAATAAATAATAAATTGATGTGAGTGTGATTAATGAGCAATGAACTTCACGTAACCAGTTTAATTGTCCAAGTTCAGCCAGACAAAATGGCAGATGTAAGACAGCAAATAATGGCAATCGAAAACGCAGAGCTTTCAGCAAACAATGAAGTTAAATTAGTTGTTGTTATTGAAGGACCGAGTCAAAAATCACTAATGGATGATATATCAACCATTAATGCATTACCTGGCGTGTTATCTGCAACCATGGTTTACCACCAAAGTGAAGAGCTTGAAGAAGGTGAGATATGAAAATGAATAGACGTGATTTTATGAAAGCCAATGCCGCAATGGCAGCGGCGAGTGTTGCAGGGTTAGCATTACCCGCAACAGCAAGTAACTTGATTACAAGCTCTGAACAAACGAAATTAGAATGGAACAAGGCACCTTGTCGTTTTTGTGGTACGGGCTGTTCAGTTATCGTGGCCACCCGTGATGGTAAAGTAGTTGCTACCCACGGTGATGCAAAGTCTGAAGTCAACAAAGGTCTTAACTGTATTAAAGGTTATTTCCTCTCTAAAATTATGTACGGTCGTGACCGCATTCAAACGCCTATGTTACGTATGACCGATGGTAAATACGACAAACATGGCGAGTTTACGCCAATTAGCTGGGATCAAGCATTTGATACCATGGCTGAAAAATGGAAAGCGACCTTAAAGGCAAAAGGTCCCACCGCTGTAGGTATGTTTGGATCTGGCCAATGGACCGTTTTTGAAGGTTATGCCGCGGTTAAATTAATGAAAGCCGGTTTTGGTTCAAATAACATTGACCCGAATGCTCGCCACTGTATGGCGTCAGCTGTTGTTGGTTTTATGCGTACGTTTGGTATGGATGAGCCAATGGGCTGTTACGATGATATGGAAGCGGCTGACGCCTTCGTATTATGGGGTTCAAACATGGCTGAAATGCATCCAATTCTTTGGACTCGCGTGACAGACCGTCGTTTAAGCGCACCGCATGTTAAAGTTGCGGTATTATCTACCTTTGAACATCGTTCATTTGATTTAGCGGATTTACCGATTGTATTTACGCCTCAAACTGACCTTGCAATCTTAAACTTCATTGCTAATTACATTATCCAAAATGATAAAGTGAACAAAGACTTTATTAGCAAGCACGTTAACTTCCGCAAAGGCACAACGGATATTGGTTATGGACTGCGTCCAACTCATCCACTAGAACAGCAAGCTAAAAACGTGGCAACTGCGGGTGATTCAACACCGATTGATTTCGAGCAGTTTAAAAAGTTTGTTGCTGATTACGATGTTAAATCTGTCAGTAAGTTATCAGGCGTTCCTGAGCATAAGCTGATTGAATTAGCTGAATTGTATGCTGATCCAAATAAGAAGGTGACTTCATTCTGGACTATGGGCTTCAATCAGCACACTCGCGGTGTGTGGTGTAACAATCTGATTTATAACATCCACTTGTTAGTCGGTAAAATTTCAACACCTGGTAACAGCCCGTTCTCTCTCACTGGTCAGCCATCGGCGTGTGGTACTGCACGTGAAGTGGGCACTTTCTCACATCGTTTACCTGCTGATATGGTTGTGACTAACCCAGAACACAGAGCAACTGCTGAGAAAATTTGGAAGATTCCAAGTGGGATTATTCCGCCAAAACCGGGTTATCACGCCGTAGAGCAAAATCGTCGTTTAAAAGACGGGGATTTAAATTGTTACTGGGTACAAGTAAACAATAACATGCAAGCTGCGCCTAATATGAATGAAGAAGGGTTGCCGGGTTACCGTAATCCTGAAAACTTCATTGTCGTGTCGGATGCGTATCCAACGGTGACAACCCAAGCTGCTGACTTGATTTTACCTGCGGCAATGTGGGTTGAAAAAGAAGGTGCTTATGGTAATGCTGAACGTCGTACCCAGTTCTGGCATCAGTTAGTTAAAGCGCCTGGTGAATCGAAGTCAGATATGTGGCAGTTGATGGAGTTTGCTAAACGTTTTACAACCGATGAAGTGTGGCCAGCTGACGTGTTAAATGCGAATCCGCAATTTAAAGGTAAAACGTTATACCAAGTTTTGTATCAAAACGGCAATGTGGACAAATTCCCAATGTCAGATTCAGATCCTAAGTATCTGAATGATGATGGTGAACATTTTGGTTTCTACGTGCAAAAAGGTTTATTCGAAGAATATGCAACCTTTGGCCGTGGACATGCCCACGACTTAGCTGATTTTGATGTTTATCACAAAGAGCACGGTTTGCGTTGGCCTGTTGTCAATGGTGTTGAGACTAAATGGCGTTACCGTGAAGGTTCTGACCCGTATGTTAAGCCAGGTAAAGGTTTTGAATTCTATGGAAAGCCTGATGGCAAAGCGGTTATTTTTGCTCTGCCATACGAGCCACCAGCAGAAGCACCTGATGAAGAGTTTGATATTTGGTTATCAACAGGCCGAGTGTTAGAGCATTGGCATTCAGGTTCAATGACTCAGCGTGTTCCAGAGCTTTATAAAGCATTCCCTGATGCCGTGTGTTTCATGCACCCAGATGATGCTAAAAAGCGCGGTTTACGTCGTGGTGATGAAGTGAAAGTCATATCGCGTCGCGGTGAAATTAAAACACGTGTTGAAACTCGTGGCCGTAATAAGCCGCCAGTAGGATTGGTATTCGTACCTTGGTTTGACGCTAGCCAGCTCATTAATAAAGTGACGTTAGATGCGACAGATCCATTGTCGAAACAAACAGACTTTAAAAAATGTGCGGTTAAGATTGTTAAGGCCTAAGGAGAATAACCATGAATGCTCGTAAACTGATATCGATGGTAGCGCTATTAGGTTTGTCATTTAGCATAATGGCTGCCAGTGTACCTGAAGATAAAATTGATACATTACGTTTAGCGCCATTGAATGTTGAGCCGACACCTCCTGCAATGCAGCAAGTGATTAACTCAGACGTGAAGCAGGTGCGAAACTACCCAATGCAGCCACCAGTGATACCACATAAGATTGATGGTTATCAGATTGATCTTAAAGTGAATAAATGTATGCAGTGTCATGCTCGTACGAGTACTGGTCATTCACAAGCTCCTATGGTGAGTGTGACTCACTACATGGATCGTGATAATAACTTCTTGGCAGATCTTTCTCCGCGTCGTTATTTCTGTACCCAATGTCATGCACCGCAATTAGATGCAAAACTACTGGTTGAAAATGACTTTGTAGATATTGACCATCTGATTAAAGCGACAAAACCTGCTAAGCATTAGGAGCGATTATGTTGGCTAAATTGTTTGAAAAGCTGAAGTTAGTTTGGACGGTTGTTAACCGCCCAAGCGTTCACTACAGTCTGGGATTTCTAACATTAGGTGGATTCGTGGCAGGGGTTATCTTTTGGGGTGGATTTAACACTGCATTAGAAGTCACTAACCAAGAGAAATTCTGTATTGGTTGTCATGAGATGGAAAACAATGTCTACCAGGAACTGCAAAGTACGATTCACTTTACTAACCGAAGTGGTGTACGTGCAACCTGTCCTGATTGCCATGTTCCCCATAACTGGACGGATAAAATTGCTCGTAAAATGCAAGCTTCTAAAGAAGTTTGGGGCAAGGTTTTCGGTACAATTAATACACGTGAAAAGTTTGAAGCTAAGCGCCGAGAATTGGCAGAACATGAATGGGAACGTTTAAAAGCGAATGATTCTCTTGAGTGTCGAAACTGTCATAACTTCGATTATATGGACTTTACTCGCCAATCTAAGCGTGCATCACAAATGCACTCGACATCTTTGGCGAGTGGTGAAAAGACCTGTATCGATTGTCATAAAGGTATTGCACACCAATTACCAGATATGGCTGGGGTAGAAGGTTTCTAACTGAAATCGTAATCAATGATAAAAAAGACCAGCTTGCTGGTCTTTTTTGTTTTCCCTAAACCACTTACTTCAGTAGGGGGATATATTTACGGCGTCTTGTCAACGCATGGTAGGAAAGCGCCCTTTTAGGGCGTGATATCAAAGCCACCGTCTTCAGAAGGTGGATTCTTTACTTAATAAAATTACAAAGATGCCTTTTTTTTAATTTTTCAACTATTATTAACTTGCCATAGGCAGTTATCCCTATCCTCATCAATAACTGTTTATTATAGCTTGCGAAAATATTCGATAACGGCGTTAGATTTTTAGATTGTAGAATAATGACTAATTGTAAAAATCAGTCTTATTAGTACGCATTTTTTCTATGCTATTTCTGATCACTTTTTAACTCTGGTTGATATTATTTATTCTCAACTCGGGTTATTGAGATGTACTCAATAAGCTGAATTAAATAGATTTAGCTTATTATATAGCAAACGGGTCATTTGATTTGAAAACAAGGCGCATTAATACGTCAATAGCTGGCCTATGGCATGTTAATAAAGTGCAGTTTCAATGCAAGTGTCTGTTTGTTAGGTGTTTGTTATCATCAGCTTAGGTTGTTGAATATTGATTTCGCTGTTCGAACGGCATGAGGGATTTAATCAGCGTGAAATTATCTTTATTGAAAAAATGCAACCTTCGACTAACCATATTGTGGTCGCTAATCTCTCTTTCAGCTCACGCTCAAATCAATACTGACGGTCTTAAAATAAATCAATATAGCGGCCTAAAGGTGACTTCCGTTGTTGAAAATACTGACATCCCTGAATGGATCATCCAAGAGTTACACCCCAGCACATTATCATTAAGTGAGCAGCGACAGGAATTACAGTGGTTTAAATCCCAAGCGGTTCCTTTTACAGGGTTAACTATTCGGGTGGTGTCAGAGCACATTGATACGCACCTTTATGAGTCTGAAGTGTTAGCCAAAGCATTTTATGATTTAACTGGAATTCATGTCATCCACGAGCTAACGGGCGAAGATGATGTCATCAAAAAAATATCGGCACAAATAGTAACGGGCTTAAATTTATATGATGCCTATATCAATGATAGCGACCTTATTGGTAGCCATTTTCGAAGTGGTGCGATTACCACTATATCTGAACTGCTGACTTTTAAATCAGGTCAATACACTCTGCCAACGTTGGATTTAAATGATTTTATAGGTTTGCAGTTTACTCGTGATCCGTTTGGGATTATTTATCAATTACCTGATCAACAATTTGTCAATTTATACTGGTATCGCAGTGATTGGTTTGAAAACCCTCGGTTCAAAGCGCAATTTAAACAGCAATATGGTTATGAATTAGCGGTGCCACAAAATTGGCAGGCTTATGAAGATATTGCTCGTTTTTTTACTGATGATATTAAAACCATTGATGGTATCAGAGTTTATGGTCACATGGACTATGCCGCAACAGATCCTTCTTTGGGGTGGCGTATTTCAGATGCTTGGTTATCAATGGCTGGAGTCGGTGATAAAGGGCTACCTAATGGCTTACCTGTTGATGAATGGGGTATTAGGGTTGAAAATTGTCATCCTGTAGGGGCAAGTGTCAGCCGTGGCGGGGCATTAAATAGTCCTGCTGCTATTTATGCATTAGATAAGTATGTTGACTGGCTGAAATATGCGCCCGCTGAAGCGAGATCGTTAACGTTTTCAGAGGCGGGCAAATGGCTTGCCACGGGTAAAATAGCCCAGCAAATATTTTGGTATTCCGCATTTGTTAGCGACTTAACCCAACCAAATCTTCCAATTGTTGATGCCCAGGGGATGCCTAAGTGGAAAGTGGCTCCGTCACCAGTGGGCCAATATTGGCAAAAGGGGATGAAATCTGGGTACCAAGATGCAGGCGCGTGGACATTTTTAAAAAATACCCCAAAGGACAGACAAATTGCAGCTTGGTTATATGCACAATTTTTGGTGTCTAAATCGGTTTCGCTTAAAAAAACCTTAGTAGGGTTTACGCCGATCCGTTTATCGGATATTGAATCGGATGTCATGAGTAAAAAAGCGCCTTACCTTGGTGGGTTAGTGGAATTTTATCGTAGTAACGCAAGAAATGTTTGGACCCCAACGGGCAGTAATGTACCTGATTATCCTAATATGGCCGGATTTTGGTGGCAGTATGTTAGTAAAATCGTTGATGGAACTTACACTCCTAAGCAAGGTTTAGATGCCTTTGCTAAAAGGGTTGATGACCATTTAGCTCAACTGGAACAGACTATGGTAGATACTCAGTGTGCTCCAAAAATGAATCCCATTAAAGCAGAGTCCTTTTGGTTATCTCAGCCTGGATCACCTAAACCGCTGGATCAGAGTGTAATAAAAGGTCAGACATTGCCTTATGAGGAGGCTATTCGTGTTTGGAATTAAATTACTGTTGCTTGCTTTACTATCCATGTATTCCTTTGCGGTATGTTCAGCCGATAAATTAACCTTAGTGACTTACTCTGAGGTGCCTTTTGCGACACAGACTGGCAATGTAAAACAAGGGCTAGTCATTGAATTTATTGAAGCGTTATTCAAACAAACAGACTTGCAATATGAGATTTTATTTTTCCCACTCAAACGGGGTATGGCGATGGCAGAATCATCGCTGAATACTTGTGTTTTACCCATCGAGCGGAATCAACAACGTGAGGTACATTACAGTTGGATTGGGCCTGTAATGGTGTCACGTTATGGACTATTCAGCGCGAGCCCCTCTCAGCCACCTTTGGTTGCTTTAAATGATGCTAAGTTATCTAGCATTGGCAGTTTTCTGGGAAGTGGGATTGGCGAGTATCTTACCCAATTTGGTTATAGAGTCGATCTGACCAACAATGACACTTTGAATGTTAAGAAGTTACAGCGGGGACGAATAGACTTTTGGGCGGCAGATCTTGTGAGTGCTAAAGCGATTATGCGCGATAATGATATTCATTTTGGTGAGCCGAAAATTATATTTTTTACTTCCATTCGAGCCATGGCTTGTCATATCGATTTGCCTATGGCAACCCAAAAAAAACTAAACGATGCGTTGCTGAAACTGTATCAAAGCGGCTATATGGCGCAATTGCACCAAAAATATGGCTTATCATTATAAGGCAGCCCGCGGACTGCCTTATATAAATGATGTGAGGTACTTAACTGAGTTGTGATTCAATAATTTGAGTTAAATAGGTACTGAAATCATGGCCGTGATGTTGTAACATTTTTGGAAACATCGAAATCGGTGTTAACCCTGGGAAGGTATTAATTTCATTTAGTAAAATTTGGTTATCTGCGGTTAAGAAGAAATCAATTCTCGATAAATGGCGCAGCTTTAAACCTTTAAACGCTTTAATTGCATAAGCACGAATTTGATCACTGATGTCATCTGAAATATTAATCGCTTCAATGTAGGTTTTAGCTTTACTGTTGGTGGCATACTTCTCATCAAAAGTGTAAAAGTTATTGCTATCACACACAATTTCACCTGGCTTAGTTGCGACCACTTCACCCTGATATTCATACACCGCAACTTCCAGCTCTCTGGCCACAATGGTTTGTTCAACAATCACATAGGGTGAATAGCCGAACGCCTCTTTCAAGATATCAGCTATATCGGTTTTATTGTCAACTTTATAACAACCGACAGAGGAGCCCTGTGAAGCGGCTTTGATAAATAATGACCCCCATTTATCAAATGCTGCTTCAGTTTGCGCTATGGCTTCATCATCAAATTGATGTAAGAAAATATAAGGTGTATTTGGCACGCCCAACGCGCTGAACCACATTTTTGCGGTGATTTTATTAAAGCAGTTACTGGAAGCTTCAGACTCACAGCCGAAGTAAGGCAGTTGAATTAAGTTAAAATAAGATTGAATGTCACCGGTTTCAGCAGGGTAGCCATGGATACAGGGAATGACGTAATCCACTGGCCATGCTGCAATCGCATCATCTTCAAAACGCACTTCACGACGATTAGTTAATTCACATACTTTACCGTCTTGGGTTTTATAATGCCCCTGTTTATCAAGTTCTAAGCGTAATACCGAGAATTTATCTGACTTTGCTAGCGATGATTCAAAAAACTTTACAGACATTAATGAAATATCGTGCTCTGCACCACCACCGCCACATAAAAGTAACAGATTGATTTTTGGCATGATTGCTCCTAAAAAGAATAATATTGGGCAGGATGAATGCGCCCGAAAATGACCTGCTTATGATAAAGATCCTAAGTAGGTTCTGGCAAGTGAGGGTTAACAATATTTCAGTGATTATCCTCATCTGGTTATTTAAATGGTGTCTGCTCAGCTTACCGTTTGGATTACCTCTTAGCATAGCAAGTCGAAAATGCGTCCAATTAAACGTGACCTCATCAGCAAAAGCATCAATAAGCATCCGTTTGTTCAGCATGGATTATTTAATGCCACAATCGTAGTGCTAACCCCGATGCTCGGGTGGTCACTTGTTTTGCTGCGCGTTCAAATACCGCAGCACTGCCTAAACAGTAGAAATGATTTTTAGCACGGGTGATGGCGGTATAAACTAATTCTTTGGTCAATAATTGCCACTGCGCAATACTGGGTCTAGGTGGTAGGACAAAGCTGACTTGATCAAACTCACTACCTTGAGATTTATGCACTGTCATCGCATAGCAGGTGTCATGTTTAGGCAATCTGGCGGGTAATACTTTCAATAAGCTGCCATCCGCTTGAATAAAATGTGCCATCAAGCGTTTAGGATTATTTTGGTCCTGTAAAATTAAGCCGATATCGCCGTTAAATAGACCTAAATTGTAATCATTATTTTGGATAATAATTGGACGGCCAAGATAAAATTCCTGTTTAGGGTCGATAAGCTTTGCCTGACGTAAACTGTCTGTTATTGCTATGTTCATGCCTTCAACACCGTATTCAGAAGCGCGCATAGCACATAGCATACGATATTGATTATATTGCTCAATAATCTGCTCAGCACCATAAACGGCGCTATTGGGGACATTGTCAACAAATACCCCCTGATTGAAGTGGATCATCTGCAAATAGGGTTGATAAGCACTTACCGACAACGCTAATAATTGCTGCTTACCTAAGTTGTCTTGATGGGCATTGATTTGATGCTCAAACCAATTCAACTCATTGTATCCGTGCTGCCACACCTGACGAATACTCATTATGTCGGTGTTATTGACGGCATGGGCCAATTGTCCGATACCCGCATCGCCTTTAAAGCGGTGACTATGCATTAACATACATAAGCTATCACCAAATAGGCTTTTACTATCTATGAACTGACTGACATCCTGCTGGGTTAAGCGTTGGATGCTCTCTGCCTGTTGTGGGCTATAACGCATACGCCAAGGTGATGAGTTTTTGGGATTTTTAATTAATTTTGCAACCTGCAAGCCTTGACAAATATCAGCTAGTACAGCCCCGGCCTCAACCGATGCAAGCTGGTCTTGATCGCCTAATAAAATTAATCTGGCATGAGTTGGTAATGCACTCAGTAGCTTATACATCATAGGTAAATCGACCATTGAGGCTTCATCAATAACCAGTAAATCAAGGCGCAAAGGATTATCTTTGTTGTGCCGAAAATGATGAGATTGTGGAATAACCCCTAGCAATCGATGTAGCGTTGCTGCTTCTTCGGGAATGGCTTCTAATGCCGTTAATAAGGCTTGAGGCTGGCTGTTTTCTACAAGACTTTGTCTTAGGCGGTTTTTAGAGGCTTTAATTGACTCACTGAGTCTGGCCGCGGCTTTACCTGTGGGGGCAACTAACCTGATGGTCATACTTTGCTGCGTCAGCAACAGCAGCAATAATTTAGTCACAGTGGTCGTCTTGCCTGTGCCGGGGCCACCGGTGATCACCGCAAGCCCTTTGGTTAATGCCGTTGCCGTTGCAATTTTTTGCCAATCAAATTGGCCTTGATGATGAGGTTCTTGTGGAAATAAATCATCCAAATAACTGGGCAATAAAGGATTGTCGACAGTGATGTTCACTTGGGTTAATTGCAGTAACTTTTGCGCCACCTGGGTTTCAAAAAAATAGTACTTATTCAGATATAGCCTATCAAATTCAATAATCATCGGGGTATTGTCCCCAGGCTGACCAATGGCGTTAAAGGCACTGATTTGATTCATTAACTCAGCATGGCTTAATTGAATTTGGCAGGAGGAAACCGAGGCTATTGCAAAAGGATGCACGCCAATATCTTCAGCCATTGGGTTATCTAGTACGATATTGTTTAACACTAGACAGCTGTGTTGATTGGATAATTGTTGACTGAGTAAGGTGCAAATTAATACGAACAAAGGGTAACGTGCATCAGTTGGGTCAATGTGCTCGATTGCGGCCAGCTCAAGCGCAAAATGCCTATCTAATGCGGTGATTAATTTTGCGTCTTGCCATTTTTTTAGCAAAGATTTCATCGGCTGAGTTGTTATCAACATTATGCCTGCTCCATTTCTGCGTCTATGGCATGATCATCACTGGTGGCTTGTGAGAATAGCGCATCGAGTTGTTCAATTAATTGCGCATCAGGCTTATCAAAAAACACCCCAGAGCCGACAGCCTCAGGGCTCATGCCACGCAAGAATAAATAAAAACATCCACCAATATGCTGATCGTAATCATACTGAGGCATCCGCAGCCTTAAATAGCGGTGTAAGGCTAAGGTATACAGTATGTATTGTAAATTATATCTATGGCTGTTAATGGCTTGGGCCATTGCATTTGAGTTGTAATCTTGTAGCTGATGGCCTAAATGGTTTGATTTATAATCGGCGATAAAGAATTGACCTTGATGTTCAAAGGTTAAATCGATAAAACCTTTTAGCATGCCTTTTAAGGTGTCAAAACTAAAATCATTAACATAACCATATTGGCCTAATAAGCTATTTAGCTGTGTGGCTTGCAGTCGATTAATGGGCAGGTAAAACTCCATTTCAACTAAGGTGTGTTGAGGCGATAACTGCTGTAAACACAGCTGTGATTGATTGGGTTTTCTTAATGGCGTGGCGAGAATTTCCTGATACCAGTCCATTAATGGGGTTAACCACTGTTGTTGATCAAATCCGTATTGCTGCATGGCTTTGATTAACGCCGGTTCTAATGCGGTTTCTGCTTGGGTGAAATCAAATAATTCCAACACTAAATGCATAAAACTCCCTGCGTTTGCCCCGCGCTCAAAACTAAATCTGTCTAATACTTGCGTTGTGATAGGGACAATCTCAGCCAGTATCTCTTCACTGAAATCTTCATCATCAGCACCTGGGACGGTTTTTTCATGGGGAAGGTGCTTTACCAATCCAGAATAACTGCCAATTCGCCAAGGTAAGCCTAATTTTCTGCTGCTGTTTTTGGCCACAAAGGTTTGCTGTGTCGCTTGATTATCGCTTAATACCTCAGTGCCAATCTTGTCGGCTACATTTTCAACGCTAATCGCGCTAATGGTAGCAAGTTCGGCCACTTTGGTGGCCATGTGTTCCCCGTCGCAACTTTTGTCTGTGATCCCCAATAAATAGCCGATACCGGTTTCATGTAATTGGGAACTGATCCCCGCTTTTAACATTCGTGATTGGTTGGCAATGTATAAGTAACACGCATAAACCGGACGGGTTAGGGCTACATAAAGTAGGCGTAAGTCTTCGGCAAGGGCTTCACGTTTGTATTGCTCCCAGCCCTCATCACTGCCATGAATATCCCAAATTAATTGGCCATTATGGTGATAAAGCATAGGTTCTGGGCGGCGATTTGAGCCTCGGGCTAAACTAATAAATGGTACAAAACAAATAGGATACTCTAGCCCTTTCGATTTATGAATGGTGACAATTTGCACCAAATTTTGCTCGCTTTCTAAACGAAGCTGTTGCTCATCTTGAGCTTGATTACCCAGAAGCTGTTGTTCAAACCAGTTTATTAATGCGCTACAGCCATCCAGTTCGGTGGCTTTTTGTTGTAATAACTCACCAAGGTGGCGAAAATCGGTTAAGCGGCGCTCACCCGAGGCGCTAATACTGATAAATTCATCGTCGTCGACAGTGCCTGAAGTTAACTCCGTCAGTGGTGGTGTCGTATTGTTGTTAAGGTCATCACAGTTTGTGGATTTTGCCAGAAGCCGATGCACTAAGCGGGTGTCACTCGCCAAGCAAAGTAAAGCCGGCATAATGCCACTGGATAACCAAAATTGATGCCAATGATTAAACAAATCCAGCACTTTTTGGCGCAAAGCTTCATCTTGGTTAAATTGATGAATATGCGTTGCGTTGTACCCCATCAAGTCTGTGGCGAGGGCGGCGCGAATAGCCCGCTCATCTTTGGGGTTGGCGAGGGCTCTTAAAATGAGCGCCATTTCTTGGGCTTCAGTGGTATCAAATACGCTGTCACGGCAGAGAAATACGGCGCCAATATTTCGCTCACTTAATGCCGCTTTTACTACAGCGGCTTCATTGCGATCACGCACTAATACGGCAATGTTTTTCGCAATTAAGGTTTCACCATTAATGCTACACAGGCCTGATTGTGCTTCGGTCAGTAATCGAGTGATTTCAGCTGCCGTATCATTGGCAAGGATCTGCCTTGCTGTCGTTTTATTGAGTCCACTTTCAGCGGGCTCTTTGAGTAACTTTATTCTCAGTGCCGCAGTTTGCTCAGTGGCTTCAAGTAATATTTTATGGCGCGCAGATGCAGGCGTTTTTACGGCATCGTAAGGGATGGCGGCGCTGATAAAAGGGTCAGGGTGTTGCTTGAATAATTGATTTACACCTTCGACTAATTGCGCTGATGAGCGATAATTGATGTCGAGATTATAATGCGCTTGAGTTTGATTGCGGGCGTTAATGTAAGTGAAAATATCCGCGCCACGAAAAGCATAAATGGCTTGCTTAGGATCGCCAATCATCAGCATACCTAATGCCGAATGACGGTCAGCTTGTGGGTGTTCTGAATGCTCCGAAAAGGGTTGTGCGTCACGGCCTGTTATCAGCGATAAGTCGGGCGTATGATAGATGGTGCTAAAAATCTGAAATTGTAATGGGTCGGTATCTTGAAACTCATCGATTAATGCGATTGGAAAACGTTTTGCAATGGCGCTTGGTAGCGTATCGGCATTGTTTTCAAGCGCCTGTGCAAGACTAGTTAACAGATCGTCCGGTGTCATTAAATTTCGTTGTTGTTTTTGCTCAATAAAACGCTGTTTAATACCCGCTTGCGCACGGACTAAAAACGCGGGGATCACCTGATCTATTAAGGCGGCTAATCGTTCAATATGATCAAGTAAGGGTGCATCCGACACCGATGGGATCTCACCGCCTTTGTTGAGTTTTAACTCAGATAAAGCCAATTGTTCCAGCGGTTTTTGTGGCGGTAAGCCCTGGCCATAACTGACCCAATTGGATAATTCATCAAATAATTGTTGTAGTTTAGGATAACCATCGGTTTTTTTGCCAAATCGTTGACCATTTAATGGCAGTTCATTCAATAGGGCAAAGGTGGCTTCTTGCTCGGCAGGCCAACGCAGTTTAAAGCGCTGTAAACTTTGGATTAACGACTCAGACAGGCTGATAAATTCCTCTGGCGTATCTGAGGGCGTTGCCTGACTTGCTCCCAACAGCGCTCGTACCTTCTGGGCTAATTTTTCCGGCTCACCAACACTATTGCTGATTTGCTGGGCAAGCAACAAAGGAAGCGGATAACAAGCCTCACGCCAGAAGTCGCGCACCGCGTGGTGCAGGTATTCGCTATCATCTAGGGTGAATTCTGATTCAAATAGCAGTGATGATTCAAATGCCATATCGGCAAGAATACGCTGACAAAATCCATGAATGGTAAAGATGGCACCTTCATCTAGGGATTTAAGCGCCAAATCTAGACGTTTTAGGCCTATTGCGTGCTCACTTTCAGGGATATCTGCATAAAGTTGCTCAATAAAATGGTCTTGCGTGGTTACCCCTAAAAAACGTTTGTAAGCGACTTGAATACGTTTACGGATCCTGTCTCGCAGCTCTTCTGTCGCGGCATTGGTGAAGGTGACCACTAATATTTGCTCACAGAGCAGGGCGGGCTGGCCACCATGTCCTAGCAATAAACGTAAATATAAGCCTGATATAGTGTAGGTTTTTCCAGTCCCTGCACTGGCCTCGATTAAGCTAGTTCCGCTAAATGGCAAATGAAGCGCATCGAGTGCTGATACTGTGATATTCGCTGGTTTGGCATTATTCATAGGCTGTGCGTCTTGCTCCAATTCAGGGTCATGGCCATGGGGAAAATGTTGTATCAATCGATAAAACTGCAAAGTACGTCATTATCAATCCATTGCTTTAGCAATTTCAGTGGCATGTAGGCTAACGGCACCATCACTGACAAAGTCATCTAATTCACTGAGTTTACCTTTATGGTATAGGCTGACCATAGGTTGCAGTAAGGTTTGGACTAAAGCCCCAAATGTTGGCTCGCTAAAATCATCTGGAAACGTAAACAAACGTTGATGGTGAGGCTCAAATCCTTCGCCTAAGTGAGTTTGTTCATCACGCCATTGTTTTTGTGCCGCAAATAATTTTTCATTATGGGTACCCTCGGTTTGGGCATACATCCAGGCAGTGCGGGGGGCAAAACATAAAGGGTGCTGCTGACCATGAATAAACGATTGTACAAATTGGCTAAGCTTTTCTAAGGCATGATCGGCGTTGACGGGCGCAAAGCAATGAAAGTGTCCCATATCAAGTAGATAACTGTACTTCATTATTCCCTGTGCATTTAAACACAAATGACGAATATAACATTGAATTAAATCTCTACCGTGTGCGGTGCCCGGACGATAATTGATCATGCCTTTTGGGCTAACGTCATCGATGCGGCCAACAAGGTTTATCGCATTTTCATCAATGCTTGTCATGTTAGCCTGACGTTCATGACCTGGCTGAGTTAAGTGAGCCTTAATGGTTAAATCAATATTCACCGAGCCACTTGGTTGCTCATCCTGTAAAAAATGCACTCGGTTGATTAAAGGCGCAATATCACGTTGATATTGAGATAATAAAATATCATCAAAAGGTGCCATAGGCAGGCTGCCACTGGCTTTTAGCTCAGTTAACAATTCAATATCGACATCGTGATTAGCTTGGCTAAGCGCGGAATCAATGAGACTAGCTTGTAACTTATAACGACCCAAGCCATCAAGATTAAATGGCTCGTCGTTATCATCAGCTTGAAGATTTAAGTTTAAATCGACTTTTAAACTTCTATTAAAGAAAAACTGCGCTGGATTGCGGAAGAATCGGATCAAGGCTGATAATTCAAGCTCAGTATTGCCTGCAACTGGACTGTTTGTCGTGTTGTCTGGTTGTGCTAACAATATTGGCTTTTGCGGATTAAAAAAGCGCTTATCATACACTTGTTCCACTGGCGGAGGGCACCACCCTTGATGGTAACTTTGCATCGGACTGTTGGGGGTGAATAGTGTATGGTCAAACGGTTGTAAGGGCTGTGCTTGAATCAAGTGCTCACTGACAGCTTGTTCAATTAATTCAATATCATCAAGGGTTAATGATTGCTCTGCTAAATGGGCGGGTAAGTAGCTCATTTGGCAAAACTCGACTAATTCAGCAATCAGCATTGAAGGAATTCGCTCGGCATTATCGCGTTCGCTATGGCCAATATAACTGACATAAAGCTGCTCTCGTGCAGATAACAGCGCTTCTAAAAATAGGTATCTATCATCTAATCTGCGTGAGCGGTCGCCTTTTTGCGGGCCAAAGTGGGCCATTAAATCAAAACCTACAGGGTGCTGTACTCTGGGGTAAACGCCATCGTTCATGCCGAGTAAACACACAACTTTAAATGGAATTGAGCGCATTGGCATGAGGGTACAAAAATTAATGCTGCCGGCAAGATAGCGCTGACCTACACGCGAGTCATTCAAGGTTTGATTAAACCATTGCTTCAATACTTCTATATTTACCTGACCTTGATGGCCGGCTTCGATGAGTTCTTCAGACAAGGAAGCAAGGGCATTTCTGATGGTTAATATTTGGCTTTGCTCATCGTCGTTCGTTTGATAAAAGTCTTCAATTAATTGATTAATTTGTTGCAATCGCTCAGCGGTTGAACAAGCATGAATGAAGCCTTGAGCATGTTCATCAATGGCTTCTAAGAAGTTAAGCAGTTTCCCTAAAGCCTGTGCTGACTGGCCTTCCACGCCGCTGACGGGAAGGCTGCCTTGGTAGATGGGCGACTCATCATTCAGCGCGTAACCGAGTATTAATCGCTTAATACCAAAGGCCCAGGAGTTTTGGCTAAATGCTGGTAAACCTAATTGGCTGCGGCTATGTTCATTTCGTCCCCAGCGAACATTTGCATGAGCTAGCCAGCGCTTGATAATTTCAAAGTCGTCATCGTCTAATTCAAAACGCCTTAAAATGGCGGGGACTTCTAAAATAGATAACACTTCCGTTAACCCAAATCGACTTTGATTAATGTTCAATAAGGTTAAAAAGCTATTAATTAACGGCGACTCTTGTGCTGCACCACGATCAGCAATTGCATAGGGCATGGCCAGTTGCTTATGGTCTTTATTAGCCCGCTGAAAACTTGAATAATATTGGCTGTTAACAGTGCCAAATACGGCATCGATATAAGGCGCGTATGCGGCAACATCTGGCATCATCACAACAATGTCTTTGGGCTCTAAGTCCGGATGCGCGTCAAATAAACCCGCTAGGTGATCGTGTAAAGTTTCAACTTCTCGTAATGCACTGTGGCAACTGCGAAGGGTGATTGAATCGTCTGTAGGTTCAAGCTTACGGCGTTGGCTGATTTGTTGGTATAGCTGAGCATCAGGCCCTAAAGCTTGACCTAGGGTTTCCATTTGTAATATGTCGTATTGCACGCCATGCAAAAGGTTATCTGGCGTTGGCTCGACATAACAATCGTAGTTAAAATTGGTATTTTCAGGGGGCAAACTGAGCAGTAAATCTAATAATTCCCGCCCCATTTTGCCATTATTGGCTAATAACGGGTTACCCACCTCAAGTTTATCTTCCCAATTTTCGGCTAACTGTTTTTTATGGGTGTATTTGAGCGCCATTCTCGCTCTGACTTTGGGATCAATGATATCCCCCCAATAGTGCTGACAAGGACTTAAGGCAAGCATCACCACTTCAATGCGTTGTGCTAGCGCATTAATCACTGCTAATGTTTGTGGCGGCATTGATGAAATACCAAATACAAACAAACGGCTAGGTAGCATACTGATATCGGTAGCCGGCTCGGCCAGAGCATCGAGTAATGATTGGTGCAAATTGGCCCTGTGGTATTGGCTTGCCTGCAAGGTATTGTGGTTATAATCGACTAATGCTCGCCAGAGCTTAGGTTGCCATAACTGATTAGTATCTAATCGCAGTTGCGCATTTAGCTCACTAAGCGGTTGGTTGTTTTCCCATGCCTGGATCCAATCGGGGCGATATACCAGATACTGGTCAAAAATATCGGCGATTCGGTTACAAAGCTGGTAGAGCTTAATTGCATCTTGTTGTTTTGATTTGTAATCTTCGCCGCGCAGGGCATTGCCATTACTTAAATAATGCTGCAAAGGTGCGTAATCAATATCATTGAGTAAGCCTGGTAATAAATCCATCAACTTCCATGTCATCGCGGCTTTGGTAAAAGCATTTTCTTTGGGCACGTTGGGCAGTAATTGATGGCAAAGCTGCCAAATGAAACTCGATGGCAGAGGAAAGGCCAGTGCCGCTGCGATTTGATTATGTTTAGCCACTTCTAGGCGCAGCCAGGTCGACATCCCCGGACTTTGTACTAACACTTGTTCAGTGGTTAATAAGTGGCTGTTACTCAATGGGGTTGCCAACATTTTTGCCAGTTGTTCAGACAACACTTCCATTTGATTAGATTGAATTAATGACAGCATAGGGCACTCACAATAGAACATCTGTAGCCATTCTATGGGGTTAATAGGCTGGCATCAATGACAAACCTCCCCATAGCGAAATAATCGAACATTAATAGGACGCATCGCAAAAAATAATGTAAAAGTGATGATTAAACCGTTGCTTACTGTGTTTGATGGTGACATTTTACGCCAGTGTCACCTTGATGGAATGCGTTTGCTATTCATGACAGATTGACCAGAGTAAGCAAGCTATTGCATAGGTTTACTCATCAATAAGCCTAGACGTAATGTCCAATACAAACGATTAAATCGGCGTAAGTGCTGGGAGTGCTGCTCAGTGGTTAACGGCTGATATTTAAGTGCCACAAATTCGGCTGTAAATTGATGAAAACGTGGCAGCCATTGAGGGGCAGATATCGCCCATCGGGCTGATAATGCTTGTGCATAAGCCTTGGGCGGCAGCTGCGCCTGATCTGGCGCCCCTTTTAACATCATCTTTTGAACGATTGCTTGGTAACGACGACTCTGCCTATCTTGCTTGGGCTTGCGCTCAAATAAGCCCGCAAAATAAGCAATAAACAATAGGATTACCGTGATACAAATTAGCATCGCGATGGCAATGTTACGGGGGTTGACCTCACCAAGGAGTTTTTTTAATACCGCTTGTTTACGTTGTTCGTCAAACCCTAATATCCAGACACTCCAATAGTAATCCATACTGGCTATCTGGTTACGAATATTATTCAACCAAGGGTATTGTTTCAGGCGCAAAGGACTAAATGGACGGTCTAATAGGTAACTGGATTGGCTATCAAACGTCGCATCAAAGCCATCTAAAATACGTTGGGGGGCAATCATCGCAGTGGGGTCAAATCGTTGCCAGCCTTCATTTTCAAACCATACTTCTGTCCATGCATGAGCCATATATTGATACACACTGTAATAACCCGCTTTGGGATTGTATTCACCGCCTTGATAACCAGTGACCATACGTGCGGGTATGCCGCTTGCTCGGGCTAAATACACTAATGCAGATGCATAATGGGCACAAAATCCGGCACGATTTTCAAATAAAAAGTCGTCAATTTGCTCATTACCGATCGCCGGAGGGCTTAAGGTGTAGTAATAAGCTTGCTCGGCAAAATAATTCATCATTGCGTTAATACGTGCTTTGGGCTGCGGATACTGCTGAGTAAATTGTTGAGCTAACTGCCAGGTTTGTGGATTGGCATTTTCAGGCAAGGTTAAATTAATATCACGGAGCTTGGGCGTTAATGTGGGATCCATTTGGCTATTAGGATAAGACACTACACGATAGCTTTGGCGTTGATCTAACGGGCGCATTGCATAAAGGGTGTAATCAGGCAATTCGACAATGCTGTTATCTTGACTAAAAGCTTGATCCAACCCATACAACCAACGCTGGTGGCTAGGCTCACTGATCACCACATAGTCGAGTTGCTTTTCTTGCAAATCGGATTGTTTATCGCCAAGTTGCTCGCTATTGGGTAATGGTCTTTTGCTGGGTTGATAAAATGATTGACGTTGCAACTCTTTGATACTGGGGTGCTGACGCCATGTTTTGCCATCATAGTTTTCCATGACTAAGGTACGCCAATATAAATCAGCGTTTGCTGGGCCTGATTTACTGCCGTCGCTATTTTCAAAGCCAACCCGAAATGCAAGTTCGTCTGAACGTGTCAACTTGCTGATATCGCCGAATGACATTTCATCGGATAAGCCCGTTTTGGCGGACTTCATACTTGGCACGAGCCATAGCGGCCCCAGGCGCGGAAATACCACAAATAGGACTATTGCGAGCGGTAAACTGTGCAGCATAATTTTGAAGCTAAAACGCAAGTTAGCACTCGGTTTGCGGTTATCTTGATACACACTCACGAGCACGCTGGTATTGATAACGGCCACTAAGGTTAAATGCACAGTATTGATAATGGCTTGTTGGTCAAGCAAGGTTAGCGCAATGATAAAGTAGCCCACAAGCACGACGGTTTTAACATCTCGTAACTCGCGCATTTCAATGTACTTTAACGCATAGCCCAACAACAAGAGATTGATTAATGCATTCAGTAAGCCAATTTGAGACGACACTAATGCCAAGGTGGTTGCGGCGCCGATGGCAAGTGATGTTACTAACAATTTAGGCGGAGCTGCCACTTTGCCGTAATAAATCCCCATGCGCCAAACAAAGCAAATTGCACAAATGGCTGTGGTCCAAGGAGTAGCATGCTCAAACTGAGGTGAGAGTACTGCCACATTGGTTATCAATAACCAAAATAAGGTGTTACGGCTAATGATGCTGTCAAAGTTATCCTGCATTTTTGCCCCCTAGGTGGTGATCACTTTGGAGATCAAAACTGGGCCTATATAACGCCAGCGCTTTTTGGCAGGCGATACGATGTGACTCCCCAGAACTTTGACTGAGGGTGTGATTATCAATAATCAAACCGAATATCTGGTTTTTTCGAGCCAGAGTATTAACCTGCCAGCTCAGTTTACTCAGGCGTTGTTCCAGATCATGACCTTGGGTATCTGCAAGCGATAACCAAACAGGTGCGCCTTCGGGTTCGTTAAACTCTTTAGTGAGCATGCCTTTATTTTGTGCCCATTGTTTCCAGGCAACCTGTTTTAACGATTCACCCGTCACATAACTGCGAAGCCCAGTGTAATCATCCACACCTGGACGAATTTTACCATGGCTAATGTCGTTATTGTCTTCATCAGCTTGGCTGGTTAAACGAATATCGCACTCAAGTGGCGCGGCAAAAACCACTTGATGTAAATCTAAATCAACATAAGACCAAGCTTTAAATAAACCTAGCGGAAAATGCGACCACACTTTAATTCGCCCAGGGGTTAATAATCCGCGTTTGGGATTGTCATATTGGACGGTTGCAATTGTTTGTTCTTCCGTGTGTTGTAATCTGATGTGGCGCTGACCATTAAACTGCATACAAATTTGCTGATGCGTGGTGTCGGGGCGTTTTGGGTTAGCATGTCCGGTCAACATTATCGGAAAAGTATGGGGTTGTTCGGCGTAGGCATCGGCAGGGGATACCGCACTAAATGTCAGCCCTGCTAGGTTTTTATAGCTGTATATAATACAAGTGTGAAATACACTGGCGAGTAATAGACTGAGGCCGATAACTAAGTTGTTTTGATAGTTGGTGCCAAAAAGATACAGCAAAATGATTAATGCCAACCAAGCTATACCAAATGCACTGGGTAGGATAAAAATGCCCTTGTGGCTTAGGGTGACTTTTTCTTGCGGCGGTAAGCGCCGCCCAATCCAGCGCGACCACTTTTGTTCGGCTGCTTTTGGGATAAGCTTAGTTAACCAACTGGTTTGGTTAGTTTGCTTAACCTTTGCCTTGCGGCTAAACACTGCGCATCACCATTAGCGAATTGGATTAACGCTAGCAAGTAAGGTGTCTGATAAGGCTTTGCCCTGAAAAACGCCGTGGGCGCTGATTCTGTGCTCTGCCACTGCATGAAAAACTGCTTGAATATCTTCAGGCACAAGGTAGTTGCGCTGTTCAATAACGGCCCAGGCCTTCGCCGCTTGTAATAGGGCTAAACTGGCTCTAGGTGATAAACCCGTAGCCTGTTTTTGTTCCCGTGACATACTCACCAATGCCAATAAATATTTAAGTACCGCATCTGAAGTGGACACTTGGTTGACTTCAGCTTGAAGGGTTAATAATTCGCTAGGGCTGATGCATTGTTGAATTGGGACTTGCTTATGGCCGTGTAGCTGATTTTTCAGCATGGTCATTTCTGCATCTTGGCTAGGGTAACCGATAGAAATGCGCATCATAAATCGGTCTAACTGCGATTCAGGCAAGGCAAATGTGCCAGATTGATCCTGCGGGTTTTGGGTAGCAATAACAAAAAATGGGTTGGGTAATGAATAAGTGGTGCCATCTTGAGTGATTTGCTGCTCCGCCATAGCTTCTAACAACGCACTTTGGGTTTTGGGGCTGGCACGGTTAATTTCATCCGCCAGCAACATTTGATTAAACACCGGTCCTTTATGAAAAGTAAATTGCTGCAGCGTTTTATCATAAATAGACACCCCCAAAATATCAGCGGGTAACATGTCGCTGGTAAATTGGATACGTTGATAGCTCATGCCTAAACTGGTTGCAATGGCATGGGATAAACTGGTTTTGCCCATGCCGGGCAAGTCTTCAATTAACAAATGACCTTTTGCCAAAATACATGCCACAGCTAATTTTATCTGCATGGGTTTACCAAGAAGGATGTGTTCAAGTTGATTAATTAGCTGTGTAATAACGGTATGCGGCACTGGCACTCCTTTGTTTTTATTCCGATAAATCTTGTTTTAATAAACGTAATTCCATTCTTTATCGGTAAACATACTGGCATTGGGGTTATCTTGATGTTGATAGATCATCCGATAGCTTAATACCGCTTGAACATATTCACGAGTTTCAGTAAACGGAATGGTTTCAATAAAACTCATGGCATCTAATGAACCATTGGACACTTTCAACCAACGTCTAACGCTACCTGGACCAGCATTATATGCCGCCGTGGCTAATACGCGATTATTATCAAATTGTTTTAATAGCTCAGCATAATAAGCACTGCCCAACATCACGTTAACTTGTGGTTTATATAAGTCTTGTACGTCATTAAAGCGAATATTGTTCTTTTTGGCGGTTTGTTTTGCTGTAGCGGGCATTAATTGCATTAAACCACGTGCGCCTACACCTGAGGTTGCGTAATGGTTAAAAGCACTTTCGCGGCGAGAAATTGCCCGAATTTCATTAATATCCACTTTATATTTTTGACTGGCACGGGCAAATTCAGCATCGGCAGCTTTAGGAAAACGCAAGTTTAAGGCATTCCATTGCTGGCCTTGTATACTGGATTCAACACTGAGGTCGTACCAACCTTGCTCCAATGCATATAAGCCATATTCTGCTGTCATGGGACCATCATGGCGACGCATAAGGTAAATCCATTCGCTACGCGAGTCTAAAAACTTATCTAATGCCCTTAATTCCACAACCCGAGCTAAGCCGGCATCATCAAATAGTTTTTCACGAAGTTTTGGATTTGATACTAAATTATCGTCGTTAAGTGATAACGGTTTTTTAATTTGTTTTGCAGCGTTAAATCCGTAAAAGTCGCGTTGTTGCGCTAATGATGAAAGTTGATTTTCTGATTGCTGTTGGTCTGAATTCATTTTGGCTTGCCAATATTGCCAGCGTGAATTAGCCATTGCCTGTTCGCTCAGTAAAGGGAGGTAAGTGTTAAGTGTGACAAAATCTTGCTGACGAATAGCCCAGCGCATGCGCATTTCAAACAGTTCGTCAGAAGCTAATGACACCAGTGAACTATCGATATGGCTTTTAAGGTTATCGTCCTGATTGATTAACGCACGCCTTACTAGATAATGATTTAGCTGTTTTCCTTGGGTATCGTTAAATCGATTCGCTTTGTCATATTTAACATATAATTTGATCGCTTGTTTAAGATCTTTTTTGGCTAATTTTCTTAGTCCAGCATCAACAATATCCGCCACGATAGGCTGTGAGCTACGAAAACGTTTTGTGTGTCTTAAGGTGTTAGGGTCTTTATAAACGGCTAATAATAATTGGGCATCGTCACGGTGTTTGGTTATTTTGTTGCTCAAATAGCTCAGTAGGCTAGATTGTCCCGCATTAAAGCTAAGTAACATGCGTCCCCAGATAAGCTCCTGTGTGCGATAACCATCTTTTGCCCACTGGGTAAATAAAGGATCACATTCTTTAGGGCGAGAGTAGCCATGAAGCCATAATTTATCCGCACCTTTATAAGCCGCTTTTTTATTGCCAGTGGCTAACTGCGCCCTTAGGTGGTAACACTGCAGGCGCATATCGTTAGGGGAGTTAGGCGAGACCGCTAAAAAATCTTGCCAACGCGACTGACTACCTGCTTTCATCAAATAACGATACCGAGCCGAATTATAAAGCGGCATGGTGTTAAATGCTTCTATCGCCTCGCTAGCCCTTGTACCTGGCATATTAAGAATCTCATCAATTTTGATGTGATAATCGAGGTAAACGGTTAGAGGATAATCGTCCAGCTGGGCTCTTAATTGTTGGTAGCGACTCATTTGTCTGGTATCTAAAGCTTTTTTAGCATCCAGATAACGTTGTTGTTCAGGGGTATAAGCGTTGGCAGTGTTACTGAATAACACGGGTAAAACGAAAACAACTAGGGTAGTTGTTAGCACTTTAGATAAACATGCATTAATCCATGTAGTACGCATTTAAATGAGAGTCTCCGCCTCAGTACATCGTTTGCGATTAGTTTTGTTAATTATATTTTTACACTTACATTCATACCGTGACACTATTAAGTATTGATTAAATCCGCTTTGTTATCCTTCATTTTTGTCCAATGATTCATCAAGCGCTCGATTGAGCAGCTGTTTATCAAGTTGTTTACTGGTATCTACACCTAAACGTTGTAAGGTGTGGGCCTGACGAATTAAATTTCCTTTACCGGATGACAATTTACCCATCGCCTGCTGGTAACTTTTATCTGCGGTTTCAAGTGCTCGACCTAGTTTTTCCATGTCATCTACATGGCTACATAATTTGTCATAAATTTTAGCCGCTTGCTTGGCAATCGTTTGCGCATGTTGATTTTGATATTCATAGCGCCAAATATTGTTGATGGTACGTAATGCCACCAATAAATTAGTGGGGCTAACCAACATAATATTTTGCTCTAATGCAAAATTTATCAAGCTTGGATCGTACTCAATTGCCAGTAAAAAAGCAGGCTCGACTGGAATAAACATTAGCACATAATCTAAGCTTTTTAGACCATGTAATTTATGATAATCCTTTTGACTGAGTCCCTTGATATGTTGGCGCATTGATAAGGCATGATCTTTAAGCGCTTGTTCACGAATGTCTTGATCATCACTGTTAAAATAGCGCTCGTAAGCGATTAAAGACATTTTGGCATCAATGACAACATCTTTATTTTCAGGTAAGTGGACAATCACATCGGGCTTAAAGCGTTTTCCCTCATCATTTTTTAAATCTTGTTGAGTGTCATATTCATGGCCTTCACGTAAACCACTTTCTTGCAATACTCTTTCAAGAATGACTTCGCCCCAATTGCCTTGTTGCTTATTATCACCTTTAAGCGCTTTGGTCAGGTTGATCGCATCTTGGCTCATCTTCAAATTCAGTTCGCGCAAATGATTCAATTGATGCTTTAACGCGCTGCGTTCAGATTGTTCATGGTTGTAAGACTGTTGTATCTGCTGTCTAAATCCATCTAATTGCTGTTTTAAAGGCCCAAGCACGCCATCAATTTGGGTTACATTTTGCTGTTTAAAGTTTGCACTTTTTTCATCAAAAATTCGGTTTGCGAGGTTTTCAAATTGAATTTTTAACCTTTCTTCAGCGGTTTCAAGTAAGCTGATTTTATCTTCAAGAGCTTGATGCTCCGCAGCCGCTTTCGCCATAATGGTTTGTTGCATGGCATTTGACTTTGATAGATTTAACTGCGATTCCAACACTTTACGGTTGCTATCTTCGAGTTGTTGCTCCAAATGAGGAATACGCTCAACTTGCGCCTGTGCTCTGGCAAGTTGGCTGATATAAGATTCAAGCTTAGATTGTAGGTGGTTTAAATTATCAATTTTATCATCTAATACATCTTGAATTTGAGCCACTAAACGTTGTTGTTCGGTAATGGTTTGTGTGGTTTCAGCTTCATATTGTTGCTTTAATTGTTCCCAGCGCTGACGGGTTAATCTTTGGTTTAAAAGTGCGCCAATGAGTAAACCTAAAAAAGCAATGGCTACCATAGCGGCAATTTGAGGAGGGGTGAAATCAACAGCGAATGGCATAACCTAACCTTTTGAAATAGAAACTCGATAAGGTTCGCATGACAATGTTTGCCCTGCAAGTATTATGATTGACAATTTAGTGTTTTTTGATTGATTAGCTTATTTTTGAATCGAAATGAAATTTTATTGCGTATTAACCTGTCTTATGAATAACTTGCCAAATTTACCGAGGGAATAATATGACCCATCATACGCGCTTTACTAAAGGGATCAAACGTCAGTCAGCTTGGGATTTAGCGGATAATCAAGTTACCCCAGAATCGGTTTTTAAAGACCGTCGCAGTATTGTTAAAGCTTTAGGCTTAGGTGCATTGGGTGCAAGTATTCCTGGCTATGTGCAAGCCGGCTTATTTGATTTTGGCAGTAATAAATCCACTTCAACTTTTACTACTTCACCTTTGCAATTTTCCCAACCTAAAGCGTTTGCTATCCCAGACCCTTTAACTCCTGAAAATAAAATCACTCGCCATAATAATTTCTATGAATTTGGCACCAGCAAACAAGACCCTTTCGACAATGCCCAAGCATTTAAGGTTAATCCTTGGTCTTTGCAAATTGATGGACTTGTTGATAAACCCATTACCTTAGATTTAGATGATCTGACTAAACGTTTTGCATTAGAAGAGCGCCGCTATCGATTACGCTGTGTTGAGGCGTGGTCAATGGTTGTGCCTTGGGTGGGTTTTTCATTAGCCAGTTTATTAACAGAAGCGGGGGTACAGTCATCTGCAACCCATGTGGCATTTGAAACACTATTTGACCCAGAGCAAATGCCAGGGCAAAAAAATCGTCTTATGGGCGGTGGAATTCATTATCCCTATGTGGAAGGATTAACTCTGCAAGAGGCCATGAACCCTTTGGCATTTCTTGCTGTCGGTTTGTATGGCAAAACTTTACCACCGCAAAATGGTGCACCAATAAGATTAGTTGTACCGTGGAAATACGGTTTTAAAAGTATTAAATCCATTGTCAAAATTCACTTAATGGACAAGCAGCCGCCGACCAGCTGGAATCAACTCGCGTCACATGAATATGGCTTTTATGCTAACGTGAATCCTGAGGTGGATCACCCAAGATGGTCACAGGCATCGGAACGCAGTATAGGTGAAGGGGGCTTGTTTTCAGCTAAACGTATCCCAACGCAAATGTTCAACGGTTATGGTGACCAAGTTGCAGGGTTATATAAGCATCTCGATTTAAGGAAATATTATTAATGCGGCTTACACCCCGTGGATTGTGGTGGTTAAAAGGCGGTTTACATATCGCCTTTACGTTGCCAATACTCTACTTAGTTTATTTAGTGTTAACTGATAATGCGGGTGGCGATCCTGTGCAGTATATTATTCACTACACAGGTATGGGGGCATTAAACAGTCTGCTGGCGGCTTTGGCGGTTTCTCCTTTGGCCAAATACCTCAAGCAAGGGCTATTATTACAAACACGGCGTTTGATTGGTCTATATGTTTTTGCCTACGCCACTTTGCATATCGCGGCATTTATCAGTTTAGATTTATTGTTTGCGTGGGGATTTTTGCTCGAAGAAGTCATCAAGCGCCCCTATATACTGTTAGGTGCGCTGGCATACACTATTTTGCTTTTACTCAGTGTAACTTCGTTTATGGTTGTTAAGAAGAAAATGGGTAAGCGTTGGCAACAACTGCATAACTGGGTTTACCTTGTTGCTTTACTGGCACCCATTCATTTTTATTGGTCTGTTAAATCAGAAATCATTGAACCCAGTATTTATATTGTGATTTGTGCAGCGTTAGTTTATTTACGCAAACAAAAGCTCGTAAAATACTTACCAAAGCGCTAACAGATATTGAATAAGTCGCTTCAGGGTTAATGTTGCGACTTAATAATATAAGTGTAATCCTTTGTCTCTCGTTGTTAAGCCATTACAGCAATAGGCTGCAAATAACGTAAAAGCCATCACACCCGACATAATACATGCTAGCCTTAACCAAGGGGCATCCATTGCCATACGCATTTGTACAAAATCCACTGTTGATATACCCCAAACAAAAATACAGCCTAGCACTAAGCCTAATTGTAATAATCTAGTGGCAACAACATGTTTTATCAGCATTAAACTCGGTAATATTGCCGCAAAAATGGCTAATTCTATCTGGTTAAACCGCAGAAAATGCGCACCAATTAATAAATAAGCGATTGCAATAATCAATACTCTCCACCACATAAGTTAGCTCCACATACCATTTCAGCGTTATTCTACGCTCGATTAAAGCGGTATTATGTTTGCTTGTTCACAATAACTGGATTTACACCACAATCTCCAGTGATACAGTACTTTTTGGTTAACCAAAATCAACGGTTTTGGTGGCTGTTATTTGATGAGTAGAAAAATGAAATGTTATTAATTCCTTGTTTTACCCGAAAGTTAATTTAGATATTGATTTATGTCCACCTCATCTATTTGATTCGGGTCTAAAAATCTTTGGGCGTACTCAAGATAAACGCCGCTACTGAGAAACAATTTAAATACCTCAATATCCACGTGCTGTTCTAATGCCATCTTATGTAAAATACTGATGGCTACGCTCATCGGCTTAGCTTTTTTATAGGGTCTGTCAGCCGCGGTAAGGGCTTCAAATATGTCTGCTAATACTAAAATTCGTTCTGGAATAGAAAGCTGTTCAGCACTTAATTTTCGCGGATATCCCGTGCCTTTAAGGGTTTCATGGTGAGTGGACGCATAGCGTGGAACTCTGGCAAGCTCAGGCGGAAACGGTAAATTTTCTAACATTTTAATGGTGCTGGTGATGTGCTCATTAATTTTAAATCTGTCTTCGGCAGTGAGAGTACCTCGTCCAATGGCTAAGTTATGCAGCTCTCCCTGATTATATAGGTGCTCGGGGATGTCCATTTTAATGCCAAATTTTTCATCAAAATGCACCGGAAAATCTCGTTTGATAATGTGTTGCGGCTTATTACTCAATAACGATTCAGTGACAGGAAGCGATTCTTCGCCTTGAGGGTAATTTAGCTCTTCGACTGGTGATAGGCCGATTTTATCGCTGAAATGTCTTACCCACTGTGTTTTCGCTAGTTGATTTAATTTGTCAATATGTGCCTGATCCATAAACTCACCGCCCACATTGGCATTGGCGATAAAGGTAAAATCTTCCGTCAGCTTGCTAAAGGCTTTATCGAGCTCTGCCTTATGTGCTTCCTGTTCATCGGGATTGGCGATGCATTGGCTGTAGTAATGGATTTGTGCATCACGCCAAAGCACTTCAAAGCGCATTCTAATCTCATGAATACGATTATAAATGACCTCTAATTTTGTGCCTTTATCAACGATATGTTCTGGGGTGGTAATTTTGCCACAATCATGTAGCCAAGCAGCAATTCTAAACTCACGGTGTTCATCGTCATTTTTAAATTTAAAGTCTTTAAATGCAGGTAGTTTGGAGTTTGAGGCACTTTCAGCAAGCATAAGCCCAAGCTCAGGTACACGGTTGCAATGGCCGGCTGTATAGGGCGATTTATCATCGATGGCTTGTGCTATGAGCTTAATAAAGGCTTCCATCAATGCCTTTTGATTTTGCTCATGCACTTTTATTGATTCAGACATATCCACCATCGAGAATGCTAGGTCATCGATTTCTTTAATAAACGATTGAACTTGTAAAACATCATCATATTGGCGGTTTTTAATTTTAGTATTTTCAAGCGCTAATAAATTGATTGGCTTAATAATCGGTGAAGCAAATAGCCAAGACAGCGGCAACACCAACAACAAGCACAGCATGGTGACCAAAATTGATTTTTTGACCTTGTCGTGGGTGGATGCCAGTAACACATTTGTAGGCACAACTATGGCAAAGTATTCAGTTTCAGCAGACTTATGGCCAAGGGGGGTAACGTAAACAAAGCGTTCTACACCATCAATCTCTAACACGTTTAATACTTTTTGTAGGGTTGGGTTAGCTGATATGTCGATAAGCTGCTTGTAGGGAACGGTTCCTTGAACCAAATCAGGAGCCTTACTTTGCCCTTCAGAAAACCATTTATTGCGCAGTGCATTTATTTGCGCTGGGGTGATATTTTTTATCGCTAAATTGATTATCTCAATCAACTCAGCATGCTCTGGTTTCATTACTATACTTAGGCCAGAATCTATTTTAGCGGGCGAGTAATCGACCGTTTCGTGAAACTGTAAATTGTCAATAAAATATTGTTTTGCAGTGTAGTGCAGCACAATGCTGTTATCTAATGCCGCAAATACCTCGTTGCGATGAACAGCCTGTAAAATATCTAAAGTAGATTGATACTCAACCACTTCAATATCAGGAAAGTACTGCTTGACAATGGTGCCAATGCTCCAGCCTTTAGGGATTGCCACTCTTTTATTGTTGAGCTCGCTCATGGCTGTAATTTGTGTGGTTCCATCTTGGGTGACCACAGCAAAGGGCAAGTTGAGAAAAGTGTCACTAAACACACCTAAATTGGCATTTTCTTCAATGTTCATCAGTGAATGTAGGATATCTATTTCACCGTCTTTAAACTTGTCGATAAACTCAGCCCAGGTAAAACCATTATTGTATTTGATGGTTAGCCCTGTCATTTCTGCCACAATATTAAGCAAGTCAATACTATAGCCTTGAGGCTTACCTGAGATTGCAAAATCAATAGGGGGCCAATTAGTTTCGTTTGAAGCCATAAGCGGTAAGGTATTAGCGATCACTGCTTGTTGTGCTGGGGTCAATTGTAATGGTTTGGACGCGGGAATAATGACTTCATCGGTTTGAGCAATATTTGAGGCGATCACATCGCCACTGGCCTCAAAAATAAACACTTCTTTACTGTTTTCTCCTTTAACGTCTTTACCAAGCCGATTTAAATAATCTGAAATACTCGAGAGCGCAATATCAACGCCTAATACTGCGTTGCCATAAGATATTTGAGTGGAGTAGGTCACACCCGGAGATTGTAAGTTTTGAAATAGATAAGGCGGTGTTTTACTAACCTGTTCAGCAATGGCATGGGTATACCATGGACGAATGTTTGCTCTGTATTCAGTGGGTTCGCTATTCATTGTCCTGAGGGTAAACTCATTATCGTAATAGCGCATATGTCGGACTCTGTTTTCCCCTTCATCTTTAATCTCAATAATTACCCATCGATCTGCTTGCGATGCACCGAGTTGGTTACGCACAATTGAGTGGGCATTGAGGTTAACCAGTTCAAATAAATCACCATTATCCAAGCCGATATAAATAGCATAAATAAACGGGAGTGAATTCATCACATCGGTAAACATATTAAGCGAGTCTGGTGTTAAGCCATTATCGTCATAAAGATCATTGTAATGCGCTAAAAGGCGTGTGGTATTTATCGCTTGGTTATCGACCTGGGTAAGATATGACCCAGTGGTATTGGCATTGTGATCGTACAAGGTCAGTGCAGCTTCAGTGGCCAGACGCTGACTAAAATAAAACTGCAATCCAATAGCGATAGAGGCAGTAAATAGGGTGGCAATAATGAAAATGCTTACAACAGTAAAGCGTATCGTAAATCGCTTGTATTGCCTTTTTCCCCCAGCGCTCATCAGCTATTCCTTGGTGCTTAAATTTATAGTCGATTTAATAGTATAACAAGTCTGTTACAAGTCAATCTGAGCTGTAGATTAAAATAATAAAATCAATAACTAAATTAGACTGAAATTATGCATTTTACTTTGTGTAAGGCAAAAAAGCGCTTAAATGGAGATTAAAACAACGCATTTTAAATGATTGCAGCATTAACACTTTGCATAGATTAATCACGCAGAATTTTTATCTTCTGAACAGTGGTATTACTCATGCTAAATGCTTAGCCACTTTTCTATAATAGTGGCCAATTTTACTTGACTGCTACAGTGTTATCTGTGGGTAGGCGAATGTGTTTAAAGTGATCAGCAAATCGCATACTTAAATCACGTCTATACCAGTTCCAGCAGCGTTGTAATGCACAAACATCACGTTTGGCTGATGCAGGCTTAACCTTTGTTAATCGCTTGTCTATGAAGCTTCTGATGATTTCAGGGTTCAAGTCAATCATACGATATTGCCCTAGTTCTTTTTTTAAACATTTAAAGCGGTATTGCTCAGAGTTAACATAAGCTTTTTGATATTGAGCGACATGACGAATGTAATAATCAATTACCTGTGAAATAGCGCTATGTAAATGTGGTGCAGAATGGGTTAATAATTGTACGTTCAAAACACTGTTCCTTTGGGTTCATGCAAAGTGACAGAGGTGAAGCAGTAATTTTGAATCAGTGATTAGCTTTGTTTCGGTGATATGTGCTAGCCAAGCAAGGTGATTTTTACCTTGCACAACAGGGGCTTGCCCCGTTCTGTCATGTCAAAAAAGCAAAAAGCCAGCTTATTAGCTGGCTTCTTTAATTTGGTCGGTATGAGAGGATTCGAACCTCCGACCCCTGACACCCCATTCCAGCAAGAGCGTAATACCACTGATTAAACTATTCATTCGAAATGCTTCAGCACTGTTGTTATGAAAATTATCATAGACCACCAGCATTAATCAATTACTCATCTTATGGGTTTTATTTTTTTAGTCGTATACACCATATATGCTAAACACCGTTATTTTGCCGATAATGCTTACATATGCTTTTAAAGCATGGTTTCAGGGTATGTAGGTAACTCACATTTGATTAATTGTAAAAAGGGGGGAGCGTCATTGTGGTTAAAGTGTAAATGTTGTTGCCTTAATGATTTCTGGTTGTTGTTTTTTAATTGGTAATTAACCTGTTAAGTTTGGAGTTGTATGTGCATAAAATATTCAAGGGTAAAATTGATTGTTTTTTACTGTTTTTATATTTGATATCCAAGGCTGATTTGTTATGAAAAATTTTATGGTTTTTGTGGTTTTTTATACTGCTATTGTATCGACCTGTTTAGCAGATACGGCAAGCCCACATGAGATCATACGAGATTGGTCTAGAGGCAGTACACTATCAATGTTTATCGATTCAGTTGATGGTTTTGATGAGACTTGGCTCACTGAAATTGCCCATACAAGCAGCGGTAGGCAGTACCTGATGTTTCAAAAGTTGAATGGCGACAGTAATACATGTACACCTAATGCATCAGAATCTGACATTAGAACTAATGTATGGCAGTTTAATGGCCAGTCAATTCAAATGGTGGAATGGTGTCTAAAGTATTCAGATTCAGATACTTATTATTTGAACGCGGCTATAAAAACTGATGATGGTGAATCGTGGGTTCATGATTTATTCACTAAATCTGAATGGGTAGAAGTTAAGCAAGGAAATGAATCTAAAGTACGAATTAGTGCTAAGGGCTTCTCTAAAAACTGGTTAGAGGCTGGTGGTAATGCATTGTAATTTTAGCGAATATGTAACTCACTCTTTATTGATTGAAATATAGGGTGGAACATATGTTCTGCTTTTTTAAGCACTGTAGTTGTGGTTAATTAGACTGTAATTAATATGCAGTATTGTGAAAGTTCAACGTAATACTTTATTGTTAGTAAATAAAAATCTTTTAATTCTATAATAGCGTAAACATCAATGAAAAAAATATTTATATTATCATCAATATTATGTTTGGTATCACCAAATATAAATGCCAGTGAGCTAGAGTTATTCTGTCAATATGCAGGTGAACATGATGGTGAACAAATGCAATTAAAAGTATCAGATAGTACTTTACTTTGGACAGAAGTTACTTCTAATCTTGGAGTGCAAAAAACGTCTTACGAAAGAATACATGGCGATTATTCTGTTGAGAGGTATGCTGGTAAAGAAAAGGGCGGAAATTCATACTTTTCAATATATAAGGAAGGTGTTAATAAATGGCGGTTTACAGCAGCGAGCTTTATGAGTGACGGTTCACTCTATTTGGGTGGTAATGAATCTCTCATCTGTATTAAGAGTTGATTTAAAACTGCTGGTTCATTTGTGGCATATTTCTCTTAAAGAAAAAGCATACTGTAAAGTGAAAAGATAAAATCAAGTCACGTTAGAAATATGAGTATCTGTTTTAACTCATTTTCTTTATTTTCTGAACAGTGGTAGTACTGATACCTAGTTGGTTTGCTATTTTTCTAATTGACATCCCTTCACTTAAAAGGGTTAAAACTTCAGCTGGTTTAACTGATAATGGTCGGCCTTTATATTTACCAGCTGACTTAGCTTTAGCTATACCTTCTCGTTGACGCTCTAGCATCATTTCACGTTCAAACTGATATACTGAACCAAGTAGATTTAGCATTAATGTATTCATTGGGTTTGATTGGTCTGTGGTAAAGATCATGGCCTCTTTTAAAAATTGGACTACTACTCCTTTGTCATTAAAGAATCTAATCAAGCTAATTAAGTCTTCAATATTACGTGCTAAACGGCTTATGTCATGCACAACTACTGTGTCACCACTCCTACAGTATCCTTTTAATTCAATCAACGCAGGGCGCTCTACAGTGCTTCCTGAGCAAGTATCCGTATAGATTTTATCGAGTCGGATAGCATCTAATTGTCTTACTGTGTTTTGGTCTGTAGTCGATACTCTTATATATCCGATTGTTTGTGGCATAGTCATTGTGTCACTTAAGTCTTAGATGATGGCATTGTAATGTGTTAGATCTAAAAATCAACTTAAATGACACGATATTTAGACCATGTGTGATACGTGTCACTAGGGTGTGGTTATCTGGAACGTTGGATTTCATTAGCTTACGTAAATGTTTGATGGGATATGCCTTATTATAAAGCAGGGCGTCAATTTCAAACGAGTTTATTGGCTAATTTTTATATATTTAGGTATATTGCTGGAGTGAATTCATTGAAAAGGATTGGTGGTATGGAAAAGGGATTGGTAACCTTCTTTGATGTTAAGGAATGTGGGTTTTATCGTATCAGGAGGGGAAAGGATTCTGAGTATGTGAGGGGATCTCTTTCAGAGACAATAGGGTCTATTTATTCTTGGGTAAAAGGTAGGGATACTGACCAGACAATTCCTTGGTGTACCAAGCGTCATCCAATGAGAACTCAAATTTATTGCAAGTCAGCTTCATATGATGAAGAAACGGGTGATTATTTTTTTGTATTTTGGAAAAAGTACGGAGAAAGCAACGGCAATGTAAGTGGTGTGCTTGCAAAGTCTAAAGTGAACGATTCAAAGAAAGACACTCATAAAGTTAATACTCAAGTTAAGGGGCAGCAGGTCATCTTAGGTGAGCCGATGTATTATTGGTTTATTCCTGAGCACAACATTATTGCATCAGTCAAATTGCCACACTCATTAAGCGATTCTGACAACATGTTGAATTATCTTAAGAAGTGTGTTGATTTACGAATTGAAATTCCTGGTAAATCTGCTGCCGAAAGAACAGTCTATAACTCAAAAGCTGGAAGAGATGTCATTATCAAAACTGTAAGCTACCAAAGCGATGATAAGAAGTTCTCACTGAACTTTAAGCTAAGTGCAGAGCTAAAAGAGCTTAATGTGAATAGTGTTAGCTTAAGTGCATTGTCAGAGCAAATCACCCACCTTGTAGTGAGGGAGACTATTACATCCTCAAAAGATGTAAAAAAAGACTCTATTTTCTCTCTATTTGACCAAATATCTATGAAGAAAAGGCAAAGGATTTCAATGAGTAAGCAGGTTGAGATTATTACTGAAGAGAATTTAACCTATACCGAGTTGTCTAATATTATCAATATGTACAATAACGATTTTGATGCTGGTGACTCTGTATGGGATAACATTGGTTTTAAGGTTGATGGTGTTGAAGGTAGTACCAAATGGTTTGATAAGTATGTTGAAAGAAAGCATGTGCTGATTGAGCCTAAGCACAAAAAAGATGATAGCTATTATCCCGCTGAGCAGTTTTTAAATGAAGTTAAGCGAGAAAGAAAATCGCTTTTAGATTTCATTGCTATTGAAAAGGAGCAAGCTAAACTGGCTGTAGGGAGTGACATATAATGTTGAAGCTTATTTTCAAGCTCTTTTTTATAGGTCTAGTTAGCTGCTTACTAGCTTTTTTTACATACGAGTATGTGGCTATTGCGGAACTTCAACCTGTTGTGTCAACGCTGCAAAATATTTCTGCAGCGATTTTTACCATATCAGGTATTTGGATTGCCTATATGTACCCTGAAGCTATCAGTGCGTATACGAAAACTGATAATGTGGCTTTGCTAAAAGGGGCTGATAATATCAAAAGGATAACGGATTTAGTTTTGATTATCACATCATCCGCTTTTGTATTGATAGGAACCTTGTTTTTTAATTTAGCAGATGTTTTTTTGATTAACCCTAAGTCAGCTTTATTTGTGATTTATGAGTTGAGAATCAACTTCATTATGTTGTCAATATTACTATCGCTAATCCTTATACAATTGAATGCTGTATGGGGGATAATTGTTAATAACATTAAATTTGTTGATAGACTATATAACCTTAAAACGCAAAAAGAGGTTAATGATGACCTTTAGTGGGTAAAATCATGGAGTGGTTCATTTGTGGCATGGCTCTCTTAAAGAAAGAGCGTACTGTAAAGTGAAGAGATATAAGTAATATCTAGAGACTACTATCCTGTGCTGCAATGACCATTTTATCTATGGGACATCATAAGAAAATTTTCTACCCTCCTACTTTTTCCAATTTTCTGATATCCGCCTGTACTTCCCTCTCGATAATCCAACATCCTCACAAGCCTTTCGCTCACTTAGGCTTTGAGTGTGTATGAGGCTATAAACTTCTTTAGCTAGATCTTCATCTGACTCTTTAGCTATTAGACCTGAGCCATTTAATTCATCATAAAACTCTTCTTTAAGGCGGCTAACTTGTTTTCTATCAACTCCAAAGCGCTCGTAAACCTCTTGTTTTCCTCCGTGCTTAACAAACATTAGTTCGCCCAAAAGCTCAAAGGCTAATGCTCGTCTTTTATTTTTAGCTTTATCATATTCAGTCTGTAAATTGTGAAGTGTGAATAGGTAGCTAGTGTCGATAGTTGCATTAGGTATCCATTTAATCAGCGCATCAGCACAAGCCTCGTCAGGTACAACAAACAAGTTTGGTGATTTGTCACTTTCTACGTAAGCGGTCAATAAACCCCACATACCAATAATACTCACGCTTTAATATAGTACCTTTTTCACCGGAGGTACTATGA
>NZ_JAPDMX010000007.1 GCF_025971955.1 Shewanella subflava | reverse complement strand
TTGGAGCGACATATCGGGTTCGAACCGATGACCTATACCTTGGCAAGGTATCGCTCTACCAACTGAGCTAATGTCGCATATCGTTGCTTAACTAGTAACAATCAAAAGGTATCGTTTTTCTACCTTCCAACTGAGCTAATGTCGCATATCATTGCTTAACTAGTAACAATCAAAAGGTATCGTCTTTCTACCTTCCAACTGAACTAATATCGCAAACTTTCAAATTTCATTCTTTCTAATAATCAGAGTTTGGTGCTCTGTAGAAAGTTGAGGCCGCATTATAGGTAATATTTACTATGCTGCAACCTCTTTTTGCACTCTTTTTGCAAAAATTGCATCGTTTGCTTAAATTTTAAATACCTGACTACGATAATACTGCAATTCTGCAATCGACTCTTTGATATCTTCTAATGCCTGATGGGTATTCTTTTTTGTAAATCCGTCCATCGTTGCAGGGCTCCAACGGCGAACTAATTCTTTAATTGTACTCACATCAACATTGCGATAATGAAAATAATCTTCCAGTTCAAGCATGTACTTATTCAAAAATCGCCGATCTTGACCAATGCTATTACCACACATTGGTGAAGCCCCCTTGGGCACATATTGAGATAAAAATGCAATAGTTTGAGCGATCGCATCTTGCTCAGAAACCTTGCTAGCCTTAACACGATCAATTAACCCTGACTCACCATGATGCTTTTGATTCCAATCATCCATGCCCGCTAAAACGGCATCGGTTTGATGAATCGCTAAAACAGGTCCTTGAGCTATGATATTTAAATCTTGATCTGTCACTAACGTCGCAATCTCAATAATTCTATCAACTTCAGGTTCAAGCCCAGTCATTTCAAGATCAACCCATATCAAATTTTTCGCATCAGCAGCCATTTGTTCGCCTTCTTGTATCTATCGCCCTAAATTCAGGCATTTTTATTTCATTGGGTGTATCATAATCCTTTTAAGACACAAAAAAACACCTTTATTGATGAAGATCTGCCTGTGAGTAAAAAGAAACCCCTAAGCCAAGGCCAATTAAGGCGCATGCGTGCCAATCAATCAAAACGATTAAAGCGCACCGATTCAGTCAGCGATAATGCCGACCTTCAAGATCATTTACTCACACCAGAACAACCCGGTGTGGTGATCTCTCGTTTTGGGCAACATGCGGATATTGAAACCCAAGATGGCACCATTACCCGTTGTAATATTCGCCGTGCCGTCACCAGTTTGGTGACCGGTGACAATGTTATCGTGCGTTTAGCCACAGAGGTGCAATCCGGTTCCAATATTGGCGGGATTGTAGAAGCGGTACATCCACGAAAATCGTCACTAACACGCCCAGACCTTTATGATGGCGTTAAAATCATTGCCGCCAACATTGACCAAATTCTCATTGTGTCGTCAGTTTTACCTAGCTTCACCACTCAGATTATCGACAGATATCTAGTTGCCTGCGAAGATACTGATATCGCCCCTATTATCGTATTAAACAAAATCGATTTATTGACCGATGAAAATCGCCCTGAAATTGAGCAAGCGCTAAATCGATATCGTGATATTGGTTATCAAGTTTATCAAATCAGTAGCCATACTGGCGAAGGGATTGACGACCTCAAATCATTACTGAAAGATAAAGTCAGTGTATTTGCTGGCCAATCTGGTGTAGGTAAATCATCAGTGATCAATGCATTAATGCCTGAAGCAGATTTATTAACTGGTGATGTATCTGATAATTCAGGTTTAGGCCAACACACCACCACAACCGCTAAATTATTACATTTTGCCAGCGGCGGAGATTTAATTGATTCCCCAGGCGTGCGTGAATTTGCTCTGTGGCATTTAGATGCACAAAGAGTGGGTTGGTGTTTTATCGAATTCAGAGACTTTTTAGGTACCTGCAAATTCAGAGACTGTAAACATGGGGATGACCCAGGTTGCGCGCTGCAGGAAGCTTTAAAAGAAGGCAAAATCACTCAAGATAGGTTTTATAATTACAGCCGTATTATTGCCAGTCTTGACGAACAGCGCCATGCTCGCCATTTTCGAGCCATCGATGATATCTAAATAAGTCTTGTGACTCATCGATTGATAGCTGTAATAGAATAATCCAACCATCAAAATTTTCGTAAAAATGACATAAAAAAGAGTAAGGGAATTCAATTGGACTCATTAAAAATTGCATTGCAATACATTATGCCAAAACACTTTTTATCACGCTTAGTGGGTAAGTTTGCCGCAGCTGAAGCCGGCGCATTAACTACGGCATTTATTAAATGGTTTATCAAACAATACAAAATTGATATGTCTGAAGCCGCTATCAGTGAGCCAGAAGCCTACAAAACTTTTAATGCTTTTTTCACCCGAGAATTAAAGCAAGGTTTACGCCCTATAAACCAACAAGCAAACGTTATGGCTCACCCAGTTGATGGTGCAGTCAGTCAATGCGGTCCTATTGAAGCGGGTAATATCTTTCAGGCTAAAGGACACAGTTATACTTCACAAGCCTTATTAGGTGGTGATAAAGCAGACGCAGAGCGTTTTGAAGGTGGCGACTTTGCCACAATTTATCTTGCGCCTAAAGATTACCATCGAATTCATATGCCAATAAAAGGCACGCTGTCTAAAATGACCTATGTACCTGGCGATTTATTTTCAGTTAACCCACTGACTGCAAAAAATGTTCCTGGGTTATTTGCGCGTAATGAACGTGTTGTGGCTATTTTTGAAACTGAAATAGGCCCATTGGCCATGGTTTTAGTGGGCGCAACGATCGTTGCCAGCATTGAAACCGTGTGGGCAGGCACTGTCACACCGCCTGGTGGCAAGCAAGTGTTTAGCTGGAATTACCCAACCACAGGACCAGAAGCATTAACCTTAGAGAAAGGCGCTGAAATGGGGCGTTTCAAGTTAGGTAGTACGGTTGTTATGCTGTTTGCCCAAGATGCAATTGACACTTTTGCAGATGGTGTTGACCCAGGCGAAACCACCCGTATGGGGCAGGCCTTTGCAAATATTAACCTTAAATAACCAGTGTTAATGTGACAACCGTTAATCCCCGTTCTGGACTTATTGAAGTCCATCTCGCCGTATTACTCTTTGGTGGTACGGCGCTATTTTCTAAGCTTATTCCACTAAGTGCGCTTAATATCACTTTTTTGCGCTGTGCGGTTGCTGCTTTGGTGCTGGCAATATTAGTCAAAGCCAGTAAACACTCTCTCACGCTAAAACATAGAAATGATTACTTCATTGCCATTTTGCTTGGCGTCCTAGTTAGCTGCCACTGGGTCACCTACTTTGCCGCAATGCAACTGTCTTCTGTTGCAATCGGGATGATCGCTTTTTTTACTTATCCTGTGATGACAGTCTTGATCGAACCGCTCATTAATCGAACCCAATTAAAGTGGGTTGACGTGCTATCCGGTGTGGCGGTACTTGTCGGCGTGATAATGCTGATCCCCGAACCTAACCTCGAAAATGATATCACCTTAGGTATTATTGTAGGCATAATATCGGCTATGCTATTTACTGCACGTAATTTATTGCATAAACGTTACTTCACCGGATACAGTGGCTCACATGCCATGTTTTATCAAACTCTAGTGGCAGTGGTATTTTTAAGCCCCTGGCAAGATGTAACGATAGCAGACTTAAATCAACATACTGTGGGATTAATTGTCTTATTAGGGGTTGTATTTACCGCTGCGCCACATGCATTATTCACCACAGCATTACGCTATTTAAGTGCTAAAACAGTGGGCTTAGTGTCATGCTTACAACCATTTTATGGTGCCATGTTAGCCCTGATTATTCTTGACGAACATTTAAGCAGTAGAACCTTATTGGGTGGGGCTATTATCGTCGCCACAGCCTTATTTGAAACACAACAAAGTCATCAAAAAAATAAGCGCTAACAATAGTTCTTTGCTACTATCAGCATGTCTTTCTTAGAGCTTATCATTATGTTACGTGTTACTAGAACATTGCTATTCTTCATTCTATCCCTCAGCTTTACGTCATTAAGCTGGGGGAATTCTCCGTTGCAATTGAATAAACCTTTGGGGCTAAACCAAGATAATGCTCAGCCTGCGGCGTTAGATATCAATACGCAAATTGCGACACTCAAAGACAGTATCAGTAAATCTGCGGCGCAAGAGCAGCATTTTTTAAAAATGAATCAAAATAGTGCTGGCAAAAAGACAGCACTCGAAAGACAGGTTAATGCCCCCAATATTGTTCCCAAATTAAAAACAAACATCAGTATTGCAGAGCAAACATCAACGGCATACGAGAGTTTAGCGACATTAAAACAAACCGACATAGACTTAAATGAACAACTCAATACCTTAATTGCTCGCCAACGATTGCTCCCCAATTTGCTGACGCAAATTGAAACCGCTATTAGTCAACAAAATAAAACCCTAGCCCCCCCGACAGATACGCCTGCCGGCGAGCGCTATGAGCTGCAAACCCGTTTATTGCAGCAACAAAAAGCCACGTTAAAAGCAGAATTAGATGCCAGTCCAAAGCAAGCAGAAATTTTACGTTTACGTCAGCAACTTAATCGCTTACAACTGAATCAACAAGAAGGGCTTGTTGAACTTATAAACCGCTATAACATTGAAAACCGTGAACAAAAAACGGCAACAACGTTAGCGGATAACTTAAATGATCAACATCAATCGTCAGATCCACTCTCTGTGCAAATTAGCGCATTTAATCAAGAACTCGGTGAACGTTTGATATCGTTGAACAGTAAAATATCCAACTCAATTGATTTACAAGAACAGACTGAAAAACGCTATCAAAGATTGGCACTGCAATTAACCAATGTTCAAGAGCAACTGACTTGGGTAAAAAGTAATGCAACTTTCGGTGAACGATTTCTAGAAATATTACACTCATTACCTAAACCGCCCAATCAGGAGCAATTACAAAATGACATCACGGATAGCCGTTTTGAGCGTTACCAGTTAGAACAGCAGCAATCTGCTAATGCCCAGCAACTCAGCGCTGCAGATATGCTCAGTGAAGAACAAATTGCCCTACTGCAATCACAGCAAACATTAATTGGCCAATTAATTGAAAGCCATGCGCATTACTTATCTGAGCTGGCAAAACTGAACATCAGTTATGATCAATATATTGTTTTATATGAAACCCTAAAAAACACCTTAAACGAACAATTATTTTGGGTTCCCAATGCTGCGCCAATTAACACCCTATGGCTTAAAGATTTAACACAAAGTGGCTTATGGTTATTGCAGGATGCGCAATGGCAACAGTTAATCGATTCTTGGCAAGACTATAACTATCCATGGGCATGGTGGATTATCATTGTGATCCTGTGCCTTATGGCACAAGACTTACTCACACCGCATTTTAATCAAGTCATGCTGCGATATAGTGAATATGTCGGTAATGTGACTCAGGATAAGTTTAAATACACTTTAAAAGCCTTAATTTTTACACTGATTTACTCAATGTTTAAACCACTTCCCATTTTACTCGCGGGGATCATTTTATTTGACTCATCAAATAACTTTACCCATGCCGTTGGTGCAGGGGTGTTATCTATTGGTGTGGTGTACCAGATATATCAATTTGCTTTCATCCTGTCTTTAGATAAAGGCATTATCATTAGTCACTTCGGCCGCCCCAAAGATTTGATCCAAGATTCCCATGACAAACTCAAAACTTTAATGATTTTCTCGTTGCCGGTAATTGGGATTTTAGGCTTTACAGAAGCGATTGATAATACAACATTGAGAAATAGCATTGGCCGCGGTGCCTTTATCTTTTTCTGTTACTTATTATGGTTAATGTATAAATTTTTACTGAGTGCAATTCAACAATATCGTAGTGATAGGCACGATAATCTCAACATGAAAATGTTCCAAAAAATCATGTGGACTATCCTACTTTCGGCGCCAATCATCAGCGCAGTGCTCTCAGTGATAGGTTATTACTACACCGCCTTCCAAATGCTGATCCAATTACAAATATCAATCCTGTTCGGTTTCGGATTTTTATTGGCTTATCAATTAATTAAAAGATGGATGCTGATTGAGCGCCGACTGATCGCCTTTGATAGGGCAAAAGCGAAACGAGCAGAACGCATTGCCCTAAGGGAAAGAGAAGATGCGAGCGATATCGAATCTCTGGATAACTATGAAGAGCCAGTAGTCGACCTAGAAACAATATCGAGTCAATCACTCGGTTTGGTGAGATCGCTGCTTATTTTGGCTTTTTTCGCCACCACCTTGGCCTGGTTATCACAAACCCATACCGCATTAGTGCCATTTTTAGACAGTATAACGTTATGGACTACCACAACCAATTTAAATGGTATCGAACAGCTTTTACCTATTACCTTAAAGTCATTGCTTAACAGCGCTATTATCATCGGTTTATCGGTAATGATATCCAGAAATCTTCCTGGTTTATTAGAGCTCACCTTATTACAGCGTCTGGATTTATCGACAGGTACCGGATTTGCAATTACGACGGTCAGCAGTTATTTGGTGCTGTTTATTGGTACCTTAGCAAGCTTTGCCTCATTGGGCATGGAGTGGTCAAAACTTCAGTGGCTAGTGGCTGCACTTTCAGTCGGTCTAGGTTTTGGCTTACAAGAAATTTTCGCCAACTTTATCTCAGGTTTGATCATTTTATTTGAAAAGCCGATTCGAATTGGTGATACCGTCACCATCCGTGATTTAAGCGGTACTGTCAGTAAAATTAAAATTCGAGCGACGACGATTGTCGATTGGGATAGAAAAGAAATTATTGTCCCCAATAAGGCATTTATTACTGAACAGTTAGTTAACTGGTCATTGTCAGATCCCATCACACGGGTTATCGTCACCGTCAATGTAGCCAGAGATTCAGACCCCAATAAAGTTGAAATGCTATTACGTCAGGTAGTAAGTGACTGTGAATTTGCCTTAAAAATTCCAGAGCCTGATGTTTGGTTTGCTGGTTTTGGCAGTCACACGTTAAATTTTGAAGTGCGCACCTATGCAAAAGATATGGATGCACGCTGGCCACTTCGTCACTCATTGCACAAGCAAGTGGTGCAAAAACTCAAAGATAATGATGTGGAATTAGCTTATCCTCAAATGGATTTACACATTAGTCAGCATCAACCTGCAGATAAATCCCTCTTTATCAAACCATAATGAATAACATTAAGGCGAACCTATGTTGATTTTTGCCCATCGTGGTGCAAGCGGTTATCAAACAGAAAACACCTTAGCCGCCATGCAAGCCGCTTTAGCGCTCGGCGTCGAGGCGATTGAACTGGATGTCCATAATGTGGAAGGACAACTAATTGTGTTTCATGATCGCCGCCTTGAGAGCAAATCGACCGGTAAAGGCTTAATCAAACACAAAACGCTTGCAGAACTTCAACACATCAATATAAAAGGACACTCGATCCCAACATTATGGCAAGTGTTGAGCGTGATAAATGGTCAATGCATCGTCAACATAGAACTCAAAGGTGATAACACCGTCGCGCCTATGGTTGCCATGTATGACGATGTTATTAGTCAGCTACATTTTACCCCTGCACAGCTACTTTTCAGCTCTTTTAACCACCCCTACCTTGCCCAGCTCAAACAGGCGAAGCCTGAGGCCTATGTCGCACCACTATTGGGGGGGATTCCCCTTGATTTAGCAAAGTCTGTCAGCGATTTAAACGCTTATTCATTGCATATCGATCTGAGTTTTATCAGTCAGGCACTTATTGACGACGCCCACCAGCGAGGTGCTAAAGTGTATGTATATACGGTAGATAATCCGGATGACATTCGTGCATTGCGCGCCATAGGCGTTGATGGGGTGTTCAGTAACTATCCTGATAAAGCCAAAGCCGCAATAATAGACAATGAACGCCAATATCAAGGCTGGTTTGAGTCTGGCAAGACGAGATGATCGTTCGCCGCTAAATGGACGTACCCTTAATGGACAGCGATTAAAGGGCAGATATAAACAAGGATAAGTATGAGCATCATTGTTGCGCTGAAAAACATCAACAAAGGGTTTAAAGATGGCAGTACATTTCATCAAGTGCTTGATGATGTCAGCTTAAGCTTGCATCAGGGGCAAACTGTCGCCTTAACAGGGCCAAGCGGCAGCGGTAAAAGCACCCTATTAAATATCATTGCCGGTTTTGAACACCTAGATTCAGGTCAGCTATTCCTGCCATCTGCTGCAAATTCCCACTCGAAAATGCAATTAGATGACACCTCGCCTTGGCAAGATCACCACTGGAGCCGATTTAGGCGCCAATCATTGGGTGTGGTATTTCAACAATTTAATTTACTTACACCTTTAAACGTCAAAGATAACATCAGCTTTTCATTGTCATTAAATCAGCAAACATGGAGCTCATGGTGTGATGACTTATGTGAGCAATTAGACATAGTTGAGTTGTTATCTCGCCCAGTCGAAACCTTATCTGGTGGTCAGCAACAACGCGTCGCCATTGCCCGCGCCCTCGCTCACAAGCCGCAATTGTTATTAGCCGATGAACCGACAGGCAATTTGGATGAGCAAGCCGGGATGCAGGTTATGGCACTATTAACGGATTTAGCCAAACAAGCCAATACGTGCATTTTAATGGTTACCCACAGTGATCAATGCGCCGCCTTTATGCAAACTCGCTGGCACCTGCAGCAAGGGCATATTATTGAAACCCATGCACAAGCATTGGCGTAATCATCTATGAAGCTTTCATTGTCACTCATTAGCCGCTGCTTAAGGGTATTTGGTCGTCATTACCTTAAGGCACCTATTCAAGCCAGTGCTATTTTATTGGGTATTATTCTTGCCGTTACTCTACTAATAGGCGTTAAAGCGACCAATGAAAATGCCAAACAAAGCTATGGAAAAGCCACCGAATTACTGAGTCAGCGTGCGAGCTTTTACCTGAGTAACAACGATCAAACCAGTCTGGATGAAGGGGTTTATTTCGCCTTACGCCGTGCTGGTATTCCAGCATTAGCAGTCATTGAAGGTATCGTAAGTGATCCCCAAGGGCGCTCATGGAAAGTCACGGGCAGCGATATTATGGCTGCGGTTTCAATTAAGCGGACGTCTAATACCCAAACTGCCAAACCAACATCAACAGCCCCTTCAAAATCAATACCACTGCAGCGCTTGTTAAATGCCCAGCCTGCGGTGATGATGTCAGCTAGCGTAGTTGACAAAATGAATGCCTTGGCCAAAGGACCATTAGTGCTAAATGATATTCCCCTTGAACTGGTTGCTGTAGAAGAAAACCTTGGCTTAGGCAATAACATGTTGGCGGATATCTCGTTCGCTCAGCAGTTATTACAAATGCCTCAGCAGCTGAGTTATATCGCGATTTTTTTTACTGAACCAACTCTAGCCTTCGATATCGACGCCCAAAAGAATATTGTGATTAATGCCCTTGAAGAGGCTGGACTAGACAGCCGCAAAATCATCATAGACCGTCAAGATGATGGAGAGTCACTGAGCGCATTGACCAATAGTTTTCATTTGAATTTAGATGCGATGAGTATGCTCGCCTTCGTTGTGGGATTATTTATTGCCTATAACGGCGTGCGCTACAGTTTGATGAAGAGGCAGAAACTGTTTATTCAACTACTGCAGATGGGAATAAGGCGCCATAATTTACTTGCTGCACTGGTGCTTGAAATTGTGTTACTGGTTATTATTGGTAGCATTGTCGGCTTTATAATGGGATTGCAACTATCACAATGGTTACAACCTATGGTGGCGATAACGTTAGCGCAAATATACGGTGCTAAACTGTTACCTGGTTTATGGCAGTGGCAGTGGTATGCCCAAGGGCTAGGGTTAACCTTATTTGCCTCATTAGCGGCATGCTGGCCATTACTATTGCAATTATCAAGGATCCCACTCGCTCAGGGTGGACAGCGTCAGGCTCAGTTAATTCCATTGGAAAAACGCTTCAAACAGCAAGCGCTTGCAGCCTGCCTGATATTAGCGGCAACAGCAGTGCTGTTTAACATGACCACCCAATATAAACTCAGTTTGCTTTTACTTGGGCTAGTGACGATTGCCATCCCATTACTTTTACCCATGACGATTAATCTAGGCATAAAACTATTAATACCTTTAATGCCAAAAGGTATTTGGCATTATGTGGTTGCTGAAACAAAAGAGATTATCGCCCCGCTCTCTTTGGCTATGATGGCTATATTATTGGCATTATGTGCCAATATTTCCATGAACACCTTAGTAGGCAGTTTCGAAGTCACCCTAAAACAATGGTTAGATGCCAGACTTCACGCAGATTTATATATCAAGCCCAATCCCAATGCTGTCCCTGAAATTAATGCATGGCTGCAAGCCGAACCTCAGATCACCGCGATATATCAGCAATGGACCACCACAGCGAAGCTGGAACGCGAGGCCCACTCATCGATACCTGTGAGCTTAGTGAGCAGAGATATTTACTCCATCAAACACACCACGGCATTTAAGTCTCCCAGTACAACGTCAGCACAATTTTGGCAACAATTTCAACAGGGCGAAACGGTGTTGATCAGCGAGCCTTTATCAATAAAATACCAACTCAATGTGGGTGACCTGATTAAAATAGACAAACTGCAAAGTAAGCTTTCACAAACGTTTGCAGCTAAAGAGATTAAAGACACACCCACATTCATCATTAGTGGGATCTATTTTGATTACGGCAATCCGGTTGGCGAAGTCATCATTGCGCCGAGTGTTTGGCAGCAACATACTTTACCCCAGCACCCCATCAGCTTAGCGGTTAATTATCAAGGTGACATTGAAGCGCTGCAGCAGGCTTTAATAAGCAAGCAAGGGTTATCATCGGCGCACATGTATAGCCAGCAAGGCATTAAAAATGAAGCCATCAGTATGTTCACCAAAACCTTTTCGATTACCGTTGTGCTCAATAGCTTAACCTTAATGGTCGCAACCATTGGCTTGTTTAGTGCCTGTATCATGCTCACTCAAGCAAGGCTTGCACCATTAGCAAGGTTGTACGCGCTTGGGGTGAGTAGAACACAACTTAGAGTCATGGTGACATCGCAGATGATGTTGATTGTATTATTTACCTGCCTGCTGGCACTGCCTATGGGGGCAATATTAGGTTATCTGCTAATAAACAAAGTCACCTTACAGGCATTTGGTTGGTCCATTGCAATGTTGTGGGATTGGCCTGCATATGGACGCGTAGTCGCAATCGCGATGATAAGTTGCTTGGTTGCCGTAGCTTTACCTTTATATTGGCAAACCCGTAAGCCACTGATAAGCAGCCTGCAACAGGAGTCGTTATAATGAATCGCTTACGTGAGATACTGTGTGGTTTGACGCTGCTTAGCCTAAGCTTATGCACTAGCGGCTGCCAACCTAATGAGCAAAAAAATAACCATAATGATAAGCAAAATACTGGCATTTCAATGGGTAAATTATTAGCCGCCGATGAAGCTTTATTGCAATACCATCAAGTGAGTAAAGACAATCGTATTAAGTTCCCTAAAGATCATTTACCCCACGAAGGATATCGTATCGAATGGTGGTATATCACGGCCAATTTAACCACTGCGCAAGGTGAGTCAATTGGCATTCAATGGACTCAATTTCGCAGCGCATTAAGCCCCCCTGACACACAGGAACCAAGTCGCAAATCCGCATGGGCAACTAACCAAATGTATATGGCACATGCCGCACTCACGACTAAAACGAAACACTATAGCGCAGAAAAGTACTCTCGTAGTCATCCTGAGTTTGCCCATGTCTCTGATAATCCATTTTCAATTTACTTAGAAAATTGGCGCTGGCAAAGTTTAACCGTACACCCCTTCCCCGCGACGTTGAGTGTTGAAGCGCCAGAGTTTGGATATCAACTCGAACTCAACAGCACTGCACAATTTCAATTACAAGGCGATCAAGGATTTAGTGTAAAAAGTGCTGATGATCAGGTCGCATCACATTATTACAGCCAGCCTTATATTGAGGTAAGCGGTACGGTCACCCGTGAAGGCCAGACTGTGTCTGTTTCGGGCAATGCCTGGCTAGATAGAGAATGGAGCTCACAGCTATTAACCCAAAGCCAACAAGGGTGGGATTGGTTTTCTATACGCCTAAATGCACAACAAACGTTAATGATGTTCAGGTTAAGAGGTCAACAACCACAAGACAGTTTTTACAGTGCAAGACTGATGCTGGCTGACGGCACAGGGCGCAATATAAACAGTTCGATTCACCCCGATGATATTGTTATGCAACCAATCTCATGGCATACCCAAAATAACCGTCGCTACCCAACTGCCTGGAAAATCGCTATAAACAGCGAAAACATTGATATTACCACTCAAGCCTTAAATCCAAATAGTGAAATGCCACTATCAACCACTTACTGGGAGGGGCCAATAGAGTTCAGCGGCTCGCACTCAGGTAAGGGGTATATGGAGCTAACTGGCTATTAATCATCACCTCGAACACTCCTTTATGAGTATGTTAACTATTTAACCCAAATTTTATAAAAGCGTTATCTAAATCAGCATTTTCATTAGTAATAAAATGGGATCTACCTCACGCTAAAAAATGTGACATCGAGCAACTATTAATCAGTATACCTATTCAGGGGTATACCCTTACTTTTTATCAGGTTTACACTCAATAACATAACAAACATGAATTACATGTGTATTTGTGAGTTTAAATCAATAAAGAGTGAGGAACACCATGAGCATAAGCCGTCGCGAGTTTCTAAAGGCCAACGCAGCTGCAGCCGCAGCCTCTGCTGTTGGCTTAGCAATACCCATTAGTGTCGTGAACGCTGCCGAAGGTAGCTCTGACGTAAAATGGGACAAAGCCCCCTGTCGTTTTTGCGGCGTTGGTTGTAGTGTTTTAGTCGGCACCAAAGGCGGTAAAGTTGTCGCTACCCAAGGTGACCCAGAAAGCCCTGTCAATAAAGGCCTGAACTGTGTTAAAGGCTACTTCTTATCAAAAATCATGTATGGCAAAGACCGCCTAACATCACCTTTATTGCGCATGAAAGATGGCAAGTATCACAAAGAAGGTGAGTTCACGCCAGTTAGCTGGGATGTCGCACTTGATACTATGGCAGACAAATGGAAAGCCAGTATTGCGAAAAAGGGCCCAACCTCTGTCGGTATGTTTGGTTCTGGTCAATGGACTATTTGGGAAGGCTACGCTGCAGCTAAACTACACAAAGCCGGTTTTTTAACAAACAACCTCGATCCAAATGCTCGCCACTGTATGGCATCTGCAGTCGGTGGCTTTATGCGCACCTTTGGTATTGATGAGCCAATGGGTTGTTATGATGATTTAGAGGCGGCAGATCATTTCGTGCTTTGGGGCGCCAACATGGCTGAGATGCATCCTATTTTATGGGCACGTCTTACTGACCGTCGTTTAAGTCATAAAGATGCCCGCGTGCATGTGTTATCGACATTTGAAAACCGCAGCTTCGATTTAGCTGATAACCCAATGGTGTTCAAACCACAAACAGACTTAGTATTACTAAACTATATTGCTAACTACATCATCCAAAATAATGCCGTAAACAAAGACTTTGTTACCAAGCACACCAAATTTGCCCTTGGTGTAACTGACATTGGCTATGGTTTACGTCCTGATCACCCGCTACAAAAGAAAGCTAAAAATCCAGATGATGGTGGTGCAACTCCTATCAGTTTTGAGGAATATGCTAAATTCGTGAGCACCTATACCGTTGAGTACGCTTCGAAAATGAGTGGTGTACCGGTTGAAAGCCTCGAAACAATGGCAAAAGCGTATGCCGATCCAAACATCAAAGTGATGAGTTTGTGGACCATGGGTATTAACCAACACGTTCGCGGTGTGTGGGCCAATAACATGCTTTACAACATCCATTTGTTAACGGGGAAAATTGCCACACCAGGTAACAGTCCGTTTTCATTAACAGGCCAGCCTTCTGCGTGTGGTACTGCCCGTGAAGTAGGAACGTTTGCCCACCGTCTACCAGCCGACATGGTCGTCAATAACGATAAGCACCGTGAAATTACCGAAAAACTATGGCAACTACCTGCTGGCGCAATTCCGCCAAAACCGGGTTTCCATGCGGTACTGCAAAGCCGTATGCTTAAAGACGGCAAGTTAAACTGTTATTGGACCATGTGTACCAACAACATGCAGGCAGGCCCAAACATCAATGATGAAATTTACCCAGGATTCCGTAACCCTGAAAACTTTATCGTGGTATCAGACCCCTACCCAACTGTTACCGCTACTGCCGCGGACCTCATTCTCCCAACAGCAATGTGGGTAGAAAAAGAAGGCGCTTATGGTAACGCTGAACGCCGTACCCATATGTGGCATCAGCAGGTGCCTACCCCAGAAGGTGCTAAATCTGACCTATGGCAGCTAGTTGAGTTCTCAAAACGCTTTAAAGTGTCTGAAGTGTGGCCAGCTGAACTTATCGCGAAAAAGCCTGAGTACGCTGATAAAACGTTATACGATATCCTGTTTGCTAATGGTGTGGTGAATAAGTTCCCTGCATCTGAATGTAAAGGCGCCTATAACGACGAAAGTAAAGACTTTGGCTTCTATCTACAAAAAGGTCTATTTGAAGAATATGCGCAGTTTGGCCGTGGCCACGCGCACGATTTAGATACTTTTGATAGTTACCATGAAAACCGTGGCAAACGCTGGCCTGTAGTGAACGGCAAAGAAACATTACGCCGTTTTGTTGAAGGTAGCGATCCTTATGTGAAGGCAGGTGAAGGATTTAACTTCTACGGCAAACCAGACGGTAAAGCGGTTATTTTTGCATTACCTTACGAGCCCGCTGCAGAAGAGCCTAACAGTGAATATGATTTATGGATGTCAACGGGTCGTGTACTTGAACACTGGCATACGGCGTCGATGACAGCCCGTGTACCTGAACTTCATAAAGCCTACCCTGATGCCCAAATTTTTATGCATCCAGAAGACGCTAAAGTGCGTGGGTTAAATCGTGGTGATGAAGTCATTGTGGCTTCTCCACGCGGTGAAATCAAAACACGTGTCGAAACTAAAGGCCGTAACAAGCCACCTAGAGGTGTGGTGTTCATGCCTTTCTTTGATGCTAGACAGCTTGTAAACAAACTCTTGTTAGATGCAACTGATCCGCTATCGAAAGAAACTGACTTTAAAAAATGTCCTGTAAAGGTCATCAAAGCATAAGTCACCCGCACCATTAAGGATGTGGTGAGTTTAAGGTAATAAGGTTGACTTAATTAACCGCTCACCACGACAAGAATTTGAAACATTCATCTAGGATGTTACGGAGTAAAACATGAAAACATTATTGAGTGTGGCGACATTAATCCTTGGATTAACCGCCTTTGGCGGACAAGCTGAAACCGCATCTGTAGCGGTTAAATCATTACGCCAAGCTGAAGTAACAACCGCATTAGCAGCAGACGCTATGCCAACCTATCCAACAAAAGGCAAAGCGATTGAACGTACCTTTATTCATCAGCCACCTTTGATCCCACACAAAGACAGCTATCCCATTACCGCTAAAAAGAATGGTTGTTTAACCTGCCATAGCACAGACAAAGCCGCCAAAATGAAAGCCACTGCGGTTGATAAATCGCACCTTGAGGCCGATGGTAAATTTAACAATGAATACTACTTCTGTGTTCAATGTCATGTTGCCCAGGCTGACAATAAAGATGCTATCGTGGGTAACACTCACAGCAAATAAGCTTTCGGGAAATACAAAATGCCACTTCATTTGAAGTGGCATTTTTATTAGCTAAATCGTTAGCTTAGGTTTATTTTGACGTCAATTGAAGGTGCAAATTATGGCATCACCACATTAAACCAGAAGTTATAATCATCTAACATGGCTAAAAACTCACTAAATAACGCTTTATCACCCGTGATTTTGACATCGCCATTTTTAATCGCCTCATCAAAAGTCATTTCTTTTAACTGAATTTGATTCATGGTTTTCATACTCATGACCAGCGCCACATCAGGTTTTTTCACCTGATTCTTGCTATGGTGCAATACGGCGTTTTCAACGGTTAAAGTATACTTTTGCTTCAGATCGGTAAAGTCGATATTAATATCAATATTTTTACCTTCAGCTTTAGCTGAATCAAGCCTAACAGCAAGATAATCAAACAGCATTTCTGGGGTCATTGCGCGAATGGTATCTGGTGTGGCCGTTTGGGTTCCGCCTGCAGATGGAATGCCATTACGTAACTCATAGGCGCCTTGCAAGTATACCGAGCGCCATGGACCGGACTCAGCTTGATATCCCAACTGCTCAAGGCTGTCAGCCAGTAATTCTTTCGCTTCCGTACTATTCACGTTGGCAAACACTGCATGTTTCATGACTTCAGCAACCCAACGATATTCACCTTTGGCAAATGAGTCACGTGCTTTGGTAATTACGGCTTTTTCACCGCCCATATACTCCATATACTTTTTAGCGACTTGCTCTGGAGGTAAGTTATTCAGATTAGCCGGGTTGCCGTCGTACCAGCCCATATAACGCTGATACACTGCACGGCTGTTATGACGTAATGTACCGTAATAGCCACGAGTCGCCCAGTTTTGCTCAAGCTCTGCAGGTAATTTGATCATTTCTGAAATCTCTTCACCTGTATAGCCTTGATTCATCAGCCTAACTGATTGATCATGCGTAAACTTATAAATATCACGTTGCTTTTTAAAGTAAGGAACAATATTTTTGTTATCCCATAATGGCCAGTGATGACTTTGGAATTTAACTTCCACCTTATCACCCCAAAGGTTAATGGTTTCATCCAAAAAGCTTGACCAAATAAGTGCGTCACGTACTTGAGCACCGCGTAGAGTTAAAATATTGTGCATAGTATTGGTGGTATTTTCAGCCATCCATAATGCTTTAAATTGCGGGAACCAAGTGTTCATCTCAGCTGGCGCTTCAGTACCAGGTGTCATTTGAAACACCATATCCACACCATCAACTGTGATTGATTCACCCGTTTTAGCTATTTCTTTATTAGGCACAAGTAACCCTGCTAATCCGGTTGATACCGTCATGCCTAAACCACCATTCACACCGCCTTTCTCGTTACGGGGCAATAAGGCGCCGTACATATAAACAGCACGACGCCCCATAGCGTTACCCGCAATCACATTCTCAGAAACCGCATGTTCAGTAAAATGTTCTGGCGCAATCACTTGCACTTTACCTGAAGCGACATCATCAACCGTCGCCAGCCCAGTTGCACCACCATAGTGATCGATATGGCTATGACTATATACAATTGCCACAACAGGACGTGGGCCAAGTTGCTGATTAATAAAATCCAAAGCCGCTTTAGCCGTTTCTGGCGAAATAAGCGGATCAAAAACGATCCAGCCGGTTTTACCTTTAATAAAGGTGATATTACTTAGATCGAAGCTGCGAATTTGATAAATATTTTCACGAACCTCAAACAGGCCATGTTGCATCACTAATTGTGAATTACGCCATAAGCTTGGGTTAACGGTATCTGGGGCGGGTTTATCTTCGCTAATATAGGTTTTGTATTGTTCAAGATCCCAAACCACATTTCCTTTATCATCTTTAATTGTGACAACATCAGGCTTGGCAATAAAACCGCGTTTGGCATTTTCAAAATCTTGTTTATCATTAAATGGTAGCGCTTTTAGTACGGCATTATTCGCTTGTTTTGTATGGTCGGTTGCAGGTTTGGGTTGGGTGGCAGCAAAACTTTCAAATGACACAGCAAGTGAAAGCATGGCGACAGAAAGATGTAACAACTTCATGTAAAACTCCTTTTCACAAAAATTTATTTAATCTTAATCAATTTAGTCTACATTACTATTACATTCTAATAACTTTTATCCTGCATTATAAATTTTCACTTGTTTCACTCGTTAAATTTTAGGCATAAAAAAACCGCTGCAAGCAGCGGTTTTTTAAACTGTTTAGTTAAGAATTACTTCTTAGCTTCAGCAGCTTTACGTTCTTTAACTTGAGCAACAACTTTCTCAGAAACGCTGTTTGGACAAGGTGAGTAGTGAGCAAATTCCATAGAGAACTGACCACGACCAGAAGTCATTGTACGTAATGAACCGATGTAACCGAACATTTCTGATAACGGTACGTCAGCTTTAATACGAACACCAGTAACGCCAGCGTTTTGATCTTTGATCATACCGCGACGACGGTTTAAGTCACCAATTACGTCACCAACGTTGTCATCTGGGCTGAACACGTCAACTTTCATGATAGGCTCAAGAAGTTGTGCACCTGCTTTAGGCATAGATTGACGGAACGCACCTTTAGCAGCGATTTCGAACGCGATAGCTGACGAGTCAACTGCGTGGAAAGCACCATCAGTTAGTTCGAACTCAACGTCTAATACTGGGAAGCCAGCGATAGTACCTGTGTTCATCATGCTTCTGAAACCTTTCTCAACAGCAGGCCAGAATTCTTTAGGAACGTTACCACCAACAACTGAAGACTTGAACACAAAACCTGTGTTTGCTTCACCTGGACGGATTTTATAGTCAATTTTACCAAACTGACCAGAACCACCAGACTGTTTCTTATGCGTGTAGCTATCTTCAACTTCTTTAGTGATAGTTTCACGGTAAGCAACTTGAGGCTCACCAACGATTAGTTCAACACCGTAAGTACGCTTAAGGATGTCTACTTTAATGTCTAAGTGAAGCTCACCCATACCTTTAAGGATGGTTTCGCCTGAATCTTCGTCAGTTTCTACGCGGAATGATGGATCTTCTGCAATCATTTTACCGATAGCGATACCCATTTTCTCACTGCCGCCTTTATCTTTTGGCGCTACAGCGATAGAGATAACTGGCTCTGGGAACACCATGGCTTCAAGCGTACATGGGTGTTTAACATCACATAAAGTGTGACCAGTTTGTACGTTTTTCATACCAACGATAGCGATAATGTCACCAGCTTGTGCTGATTCAAGTTCGTTACGTTCGTTAGCTTGCATCTCAACCATACGGCCAACACGCTCAGTTTTACCAGTAGCAGAGTTAAGGATAGTGTCACCCTTCTTGATACGGCCTGAGTAGATACGTACGAATGTTAATGCACCAAAACGGTCATCCATAATCTTGAACGCTAACGCTTTTAATGGCGCGTCTGCATCAACGATTGCGAATTCACCAGTTTCGTTACCTTCTTCGTCAGTTAACGGTTGTGGATCAACTTCAACTGGATCAGGTAAGTAATCAACAACTGCGTCTAATAATAACTGCATACCTTTGTTTTTGAATGCAGAACCACAGTATGTTGGGAAGAAATGCATAGTACGAGTACCGGCACGGATACAACGCTTAATGTCTTCGATAGAAGGCTCTTCACCTTCCATGTAAGATTCCATTAAATCGTCATCCATTTCTACGGCAGATTCGATTAGCATTTCACGGTATTCTTCAACTAAGTCAACCATGTCAGCTGGCACGTCTTGGATTTCAAAGTTTTCTGGTAAACCAGAGTCATCCCATACGTGTGCTTTACGAGTTAATAGGTCAACCACACCAGTGAACTGGTCTTCGATACCGATAGGTAAAACCATAACAAGTGGATTAGCCGCTAATACGTCTTTAGTTTGCTTAACAACACGTAAGAAGTCAGCACCCATACGGTCTAACTTGTTTACGAAGATGATACGCGAAACTTCTGAATCGTTAGCATAACGCCAGTTGGTTTCTGATTGTGGTTCAACACCACCAGAACCACAGAATACACCGATACCACCGTCAAGTACTTTAAGCGAACGATATACTTCAACTGTGAAGTCAACGTGGCCTGGAGTATCGATAACGTTGAAACGGTGGTCATTCCAGAAACAGCTTACTGCTGCTGACTGAATGGTAATACCGCGCTCAGCTTCCTGTTCCATGAAGTCAGTAGTAGATTCACCATCATGTACTTCGCCGATCTTATGGATCTTACCGGTTAGCTTAAGAATACGCTCGGTGGTCGTGGTTTTACCCGCGTCAACGTGAGCGAAGATACCAATGTTTCTGTATTTGGATAATTCGGTCATGATTCAACTTTAATGATTAGTTTAAGAAGTAGACGGAGCATGCGAAAAAACTACCGACACACCGCACATCAGGTTATTTAAGGCGCATATTGTAAATTGGAACCTCGCTGGGCGCAAATAGGAGTTGCAATATTTATGACTTTTCATCAAAAAAAAAGCACTTTTTTAGCCTTTAAGCTATATAAAACAATGAAATAAAAATAATCGAATATTTTTTAATCAAGCAGTAAAAATACCTGAGTTTTATCAAAAAAAGATCATTATTGCATTCTTGTGTCAGAAACACGGCTTTGTATAGAAAAATGCGCGCGATTAGAACAAAAAAATACCCGCTATAAGCGGGTATTTTTGTCACAAGATAACAACATTATTTTACTGTCATCTTTATTGGCCTTACATTAAGCCTCTACTGGCGAAATAACAAATAACAGATCGTTTTGTGAAACTTGTTGACCGTTACTGTTTAAAATACGCTCAATTCGGTATGTCTGATCTTCAGGGTATAACACTGCATCTTGGCGGTTGAAGCCTGCTAAGGTTACCTGAGAGAACATTTTCATCGCTTCTGTCAATGCTAAAGTTTGGTCAACGGTAACGATGTCGCCTTCCTTAACAAAATCAGCTTCACCCGGTGCTGGTGAGGTATAGAAAATACCTGCGCCCTGAGCCAATACTTTAAGCTCATTACTTTCACCCACTCGTAGTGACTCAGTATCAACCTTCACGGTTTCAGCTGCGGCTTCCATTTCAGCGATAAGCTCAGGAATATCTAACTCAGCCATCAAACGTGGTAAGTAGTTGGTATCGTAAACACCTTCATTGAAGGTTGTATCCTTCAGAATACGTTTCAACAACGGAATGTTAGTCGCAATCCCTTTGATGACAACGGTATCTAGGTAGTCATACATTTTTTTGACGACATCTTCACGATCGCTACCACGAATAATGATCTGTGCGATTAAGCTATCATAGTATGGCGATACTTCTTTACCGGTTTCGGCAATCGAAATCAGCTCAACATCATCACGCTGTGGCATGATGCATTCAGTAATTTTACCTGGGTTAGGCAGTAATTGCAGAATACCATGGCTGTCTAAGGCTGCTTTTTCAGCCGTAACGCGTACTTCCATTGCGTAGCCTTGCTCAACAGGTGCTAATTTCTCAATTGAGCGGCCTGCGGCGATATCAAACTGCGCACTCACGATATCAATGCCAGAAGTCGCTTCGGTCACTGGATGCTCAACCTGTAAACGGGTATTCATTTCCATGAAGTACACTTCGTTAGCATCTAAGTTATAAATAAACTCTACCGTACCGGCACCCATGTAGTCTGTGGCATCACCTAACGCACGGGTGTAGTCCATGACCTTTTGCTTCAATTCTTCAGGCAACATAGTTGAACCAGACTCTTCAATCACTTTCTGGTTGTTACGTTGTACAGAACAATCTCGAATACCCAACACTTTGGTGTTACCAAACTTATCGCGGAGTAATTGCACTTCAATGTGACGTAATGAGGTCACATATTTCTCTAGGTATAAATCGCCATTACCAAATGCTGCAGCGGCTTCTGTCGCGGTTTTTTGGAATAAACCAATCATGTCTTCAGGACGTTTAACTACCTGAATACCTTTACCACCACCACCTTGAACGGCTTTAAGTAATACAGGATAACCGATTTCTAGCGCCACGTTCACAGCCTGTTCTGCGTTGGTTAAAATACCATGGCTACCTGGCACAACCGGTACATTGTGTGCTTGTGAGGTGTGGATAGCATTCGATTTGTTACCCATGGTCGTCATTGAGTGCACGCTTGGACCGACAAAGTTTACGCCGTTGTTAACACATAAAGCGGCAAACTGCGGGCTTTCAGATAAGAAACCAATACCAGGGTGTAGCGCATCAACATCTTCATAATCTGCAACGCGTAATACCGAGTAGGCATTCAAGTAACTTTCATCTGAAGTATTACCACCGATACATACTAGCTTATCGTTTTCTTTAAGCATATCCGCAGGCACTGAAGTCATATCCGGATCGGATGCCACCAATACCACGTTGATGTTGTTGTCATGGGCTTTGCGAATTAATTTAACCGCAGTACAACCACGGGCATGGATCAAGACTTTATTGATTGGCTTCATCAGGGCGCGAGGATCATCTTGCAGAATCACTTCTTCAACCTCAACCACCTCAGGCACTAACGTCGATAATGCTTGACCAATCACATCTTCGATATGCGCTGTTGGTAACGGCATTAATGGATCAATACCGCTTAGTTGGCCATCCAAAGTGTCACTGAATGGGTTGTAAACCAAACCTGTCATTGCCCCAGGCACTTTCGATAGGTAGTTAGACAGTGTCGCCGTAGATGGTAAATAGGCAGGCACAACCATTTGACCAGCAAATGGCATATTAGTCCCTGATAAATAATAGGTTTGCACTAATGGATGCGTCACAAAGCTCGCTTGCGCACCACCGGTACAGTCACCAAAACCAAACATCAATACTGGTAATTCGTTGTCACGAATAAAGCGCGTGATACGGTCATTCACTACCGCCATAGAGAATAGCGCCGCCGCACCTTCTTTAGTTTGCATACCGCCTGAACTGATAAAACAAATCACCGGTAATTTACGCTTAGCACATTCAATTAATAGGGCACTGAATTTTTCAGCACTGGCCATATCAAATGCACCCGCTTGGAATGCGGTATTTGAGACTGCTACACCAACACGTAATTTTTTACCGTCATGTTTAAAATCAGCCAAACCGGTAATTAAACCGCATGGACGAATTTTCTTATCGATGGCATCTTCAATCGACAAACGGAAACCAGGGAAGTTAAGCAAGTTGGCCGACATTTTGTCAGCATTGATCTCGTCAAATTTAGTGAAGAACTTAGCAATCACGTTCTCCCAGCCCATTTTGCCTTTTTGCTTTTCTTCCCGAAGTACTTTTTGGATTAACAAATCTTGATAACCCATGGTTAAACGGTTCCAGAAGTCTTTACGACGACCGATACGCACAGGGTTAATTGCCCCAGTATACTTGTCGTGCTCGTCTTCACTGTCGAAGTATTCTGGTAATAAGCGCTCGAAGAAATAGGTCAAAATAACGAATAATGAATCGTTAAGCTGAGGGAAACCCACACTCTTCCACTGTTCTACGCGCGTTAATAAATCTGCACGGTTAGATTGTGCCATGAAGTATTTAAGCCATTTGTAGAACTTAGCCTTGTCGTTCGCTTCATTGTGAGTTGATAACGCAATATCAATCGACTTATGTAACAACTTATCAACCGAGGTACGAGCTAAGCTTTTAGACATCATCGCTTCTTTAGAGATCGATGCTAAGCTGCCGACTACGTTGTCATATAAGGCGTTGAAGATAAGAATATTATGACATTGCCAAATGAAGTCTTCACGCAGCTCATCATTAACAACCACGTCCAATACCGTCAGCTGGTTCAACTCCGGCCAAGGTGCTTGGGTAGCCGACTTAGGTAACGACTCTAAATGCTGAATTAAGCCTTTAAAGTTGTTTGCAGCATTGCTTTTCCAGCGATGGTACAAAGACCAACCAATGTTGAACAATAATGCCTTACGGGCTTTTTTATAGTTCTCTTTTGGCTCACCTAAAATAAAGCGCGTTATCACGTTACGTTCAGTCGACACTTCGCTGCGCTTAGCAGTAAAGTTACCCCACAACTTGTTTAGCTCTTCGTCATAAACCAATTTATCAGGGTTAGTTAACCAAGCTTGGAATACACGTTCTTGCTCTTGTTTGATCCGCTCAAGTAAGTCACCCTCTGGCACGCTGACTTTTGACAAGCGGCCATATTGCTCTAATGAGATAGAGTGAATACGGCTACGCAAGGTCAGGTAACGTAAATAACGGTATGCACTACCAAAAATATTGTGATGCATGGTCGGGTTGCTTGCCACAGCCAAACCGGTGTTATTTTCAAGTGTGATGAGATTTTTAGATGGCGCTAAGAAACGCTGTAAACTGCGATCATAGTGCTCTTTTAAATCGTCTGATTCACGGACAAAGTTTACTGCAGCACGTTCAATAGCTTCAATAGAGCTGATAATGGCACGACGTAAATTGTGTTGACGTTCGTCTTTGTCGCTTGGCGTAAAATCAATAATGCCGTCAATACAGCCCGCGGTATACAACTCTTCAGGTGATACCCCAACTGACTTAGCACATTCCTGCCAAGACAAGTTGTACTTACGCGCAATACTTTGTAAGCCTTGAGGTTGAATCGTATTGAAAATACCATCGCGAATCGACAACAAAATGTTAGCGGCAGCCAGTGGAATCGCACCACCTGAGTAACCGGCACCAATCACAATACCCACAGTAGGTACGTCAACGTTGGCGCTTTCAGCAATCGCTTTAGAAATGGTATGTGCTTGATTTTGACTATTTGCGACTTCACCGGCATCAGCACCAGGGGTGTCGATAAGGTAAACAATCGGCATCGACAGCTCAGCAAAGTGACGGATAGCTTTACAGGCCGCTAGATGATGTTCTGGCATCCAAGCGCCATTTGCAGTACTGCGCTCTTGGGCAATAAAGCCTACACGGCGAGTACGCGTACCAAAGTTTAATTCTACTTCAGCACGGTAAAATGACCCTATGTGGCTTTCTGATATGATTTTGCCTTTAAGATCGGCAATCATACGCTTAGCGCCATGACGATTTTTATCTTGAGATGGTAAAATAACTTTGTTGACGTAGCCGTCAACATCTAAAGATGCCAAACCTTTTAAGTTTGCTTGGATCGCATCTTCACTTAATAACCCTTTAATTTCTTCCGACAAACTCTGCTTACTATGAGCAGGAAATAACGAAAAATCTTTTGCCAAGTGTTCAGCTTGTAAAAATAATGGATCTGCTGATAGTACTTGGGTCTTGTTAGCGGGCTGCTTTTTGCTGGTCATCCTTAGATCCTCTGCGTCGTTAGCCTCTGAAATTTTTAGCCCGTAAATATAACTTTGTTAATAGCCTAATTACCATATAAACTACATTGGACGCTTCGTTCCAATTTTGAGACGGTGAGGGTAAAATGCCAGATTTGAACGGTATGATGCTGTTTACAGCGGTAGTGAGGGCTAACGGATTCTCTCAAGCAGCACGAGACATCGGACAACCTAAATCAACAATTAGCCGAAAAGTTGCACAACTTGAGGAAGAATTAGGAGTCCGTTTACTACAAAGAGATTCACGAAATATCAGTCTCACGCAAATTGGCGCGCTGTTTTTTCAGCACTGTGAAACTATAAGTCAAGAAATTGAAGCCGCAAAAGCGATTATTGAAAACACCCATAGCGATATTTCAGGTTCACTGAGAATTGCCATTCCCGTGTCTTTTTCGCAAGAAGTGATTGGCCATTTATGCTCTAGCTTTATGCGCCTGTATCCAAACATTGAACTCGATATTCAGTTTACCGATAACGACATAGGCTTAGTCGGTGAAGGTTACGATATCGCCATTAAATATGGCCCGTTACAATCATCTGATCTAGTGGCAAGATTGCTGTTTGAACGCCAGCTTATTCTAGTTGCCAGCCCCAATTACATCAAAAAACACGGCGCCCCCGCTACCCCTCAAGAACTCACAAAACACCAAGGTATTTTATTAGGCACCAGTTTATCGGCACCCATTTGGTCGATAGGCAAAGGCAATCGTAAAATCATGGCGACTTTTCAGCGAAAAGTGAGGGTAAATAGTGCCAAAATGGTAAAACGTTTCGCATTGGATGATTTTGGCATCGCCCTGCTGTCTAACACCAGTTGCAAACAAGAAATTGCCTCTGGCAGCCTAGTGCCGATATTGCAAGAATGGCCAATGGATCCGATTAAAGTTTACGGTGTGTATTCTAGTCGCAGACAACTTGCATCTAATATTAGCGCCTTTTTAGACTTTATTTCTAAACGCTACAGTAATCAGGAATCACTGACTTCAATCGTTAAGTAAGCCACTGCCATTTATAGACCTTTTTATGCTATAACCAAATAACCATTGCCTGAGATGTGCCGCTAGCACAAGGACCGACAAGATGACAACCAAGTATTTACTGACCCTATCAACTGTATTTCTCATGACAACTAGTGCAATGGCTCAAGCCAATACCCTGCCAAAGGATGTGGAAGAGTTACGTTTACCACTGGCCAGTAAAACCATACCACTGGTGGTGGAACGTTACCAAGGCGTGTCACAAGGATTAAGCAATAAACTGTTGAGCGAATCGAATGAGTTAACCATGACAGAGATGGTTGCTAACGAAGGTCAGCGTCTATGGCAGCAAGCCGTTCGAGATGTGCAATCCGGTCATACCGATGATCGCGCCTTGTATTGGAGTCGTCTTACCATGCGTGCCAGCCTAAAATCCCAACCAGCTGGCTTTAACATATCAGGTTGGCAGCGAGAAATACTCGTCAGTGCTATAGAAAAATCATCGCGCGGCTTTAGTGATATCGATTTCAAATCCGACAGCCGCATCAAAATTCTGCTCACGGGATTTGACCCGTTCTTTTTAGACCAAGAAATTGGCCAAAGTAATCCTTCGGGGGTAACGGCTTTGGCGTTGGATGGTTACACATTTAACGTGAATGGTAAAAAAGCCCAAATTGAAACCGTGATGATCCCGGTGCGGTTTGCTGATTTTGATCACGGCATCATTGAATCGCTATTAACCCCGATTTATCGCGACAACAGTGTGGATATGATATTCACCGTCAGTATGGGGCGTGAGCAGTTTGATATTGAACGGTTTCCCTCTCGAAATCGTTCTGCCGCTGCACCCGATAATTTAAATGTGTTAACGGGTGCCTCAAAAACCAACCCTATTGCTCCATTACTGAATAACAAAACCTTAAATGGCCCTGAATTTGTTGAGTTTTCGCTCCCTATTGCCGCCATGCAACAGGTAAAAGGTAACTGGCAAGTGAATGACAACCATCAGGTCAGTACGATTTCTGGCGGTCAATTTGATGCCAAATCCATTAATGAATTACAAAATGTCATCTCAGTCGAGGGCTCGGGTGGAGGCTATCTTTCAAATGAAATTTCTTATCGCAGCATTTTATTAATGCAACAGTTTAATCGTAGTTTACCCGTTGGCCACATCCACACCCCAAAAGTAAAAGGGCATGACGCAGAGATGGAAAATGAGATTGTTGAACAAATTAAGGCTATGATTGCTGCTGCAGCGGCAACTTTGTAATATCAAGCACGCCATTAATGTTTCAATTTTCTCAATAGGTTTTTTATCAAATGCAGCAGTATTTCAATAAGCATTTACGTCATTTAAGCCAAACGCTAGGGTGGGTTCCCCCCCAACCTAGCACCACTAATGACGCTGCAATAAAAGCTCAAGTTATCACGCCCTTGCAACAAGCCATCTTGGATAAAATAGAAGTCGATTACCAACTTGCTGAGCAGTATTTTAACAAATCATTCCCTCGCCCGCTGGTACAATTCACCCTAAGGGGAAAAAGTGCCGGCACCGCACATTTACAGCTTAACAAATTGCGCTTTAATCCAGTTTTGTTAGCGGAAAATGTCAGCGCCTTTATTGATGATGTTGTTCCGCACGAGATCAGCCACCTCATCTGCTTTCAAGTATTTGGTCGCGTAAAGCCCCATGGCGCAGAATGGCAAAGCATTATGCGTAGGGTTTATGGTCGCGCCCCTAAAACCACCCATAAATTAGACACACTGTCGGTTCGCGGTAAACAATTTGAGTATTTTTGTGGTTGCGGCAGCGTGCAACTTAGCATCAGACGCCATAACAATGTGGTGCGTGGTAAAACCCAATATCGCTGTAAAACCTGCCAGCAAATGCTGCAAAGTGCTCCTGTTTAAACACAAAATCGCCCCCCTTGGTTAAGTAAATAACTTCAGCTTTTCCAGAGGATAAAAATGTGGCGGACTTTTTTCCTATAGCAGGCCTAAATACTTCCAATGATGACAAGTCCACCTTATTTAATTGTTGGTTGATTATTCTTTAGCTTAATGACAAAGTGAATGGCACCCGATAGGAATCAAGACCATACAAGGATAAGTATGATAAATAACATCAATACACTGCAAAACTATCTCGGGATAACTTGGACCGTTTCTATCTTTAATATTATTTTTGCAATTCCCACCGCCGCTTGTCTAATCGCACTCACCTTTTCAAGCTATGGGTTCCCATATGAATTTATGTTGGAGAATTGGGGGCTATTTGTTTATATCAGCATTGCATTTAGCAGTTCGGTTATGTTTATGTTCAAATATAAATCGCTTGAATTTAACCATGTTAAAGCGGCATTCAGTTATAGTTTAGCCCCTAATATCAGCATGGCGCTTTTTGTCCTGTTCATTTTATTCATTTCAAGTAAACCAGTCGTTATGGCTTTTACTTCGCAATAAATGAGACAAAAAACAGCCTTAAAATCAATATTGAGCAGATTTCATTCCCCATCATTGCATCAGTCGAAAGTATCCCTTACCATCACGCCAAAATGACAGACACGGTGAATAATTTAGCCGTTTAAGTCTGCACAGTTCATCATATTAAGGTCCGCGCTATTATGCTTTTTCCATCTTTCAAAATACGAACAATCGTATTTTGCAGCTTGCTATGTGTTTTGATAACTCCGATTACCGCCCGCTCTGCTGCACACCCAACGAGTTTTAATCAGGCTAAAAAGATGATCCGCAAGATCTATCAAAACCACTTGCCATTAAAAAGTTTTTACTGTGGCTGCGATATCACTATTGCGGGTAAAGTGTGGCAACCAGACCATAACAGTTGCGGCTATCAAGTGCGTAAGCAGCAAGTTCGCGCCAACCGGATTGAATGGGAACATGTTGTTCCTGCTTGGGAGTTTGGTCATCAACTACAATGCTGGCAGCAAGGTGGGCGAAAAAATTGTGGTAAAACTAGCCCTGAATTCAACAAAATGGAGTCGGATTTACATAACCTGACTCCCGCCATTGGTGAGGTTAACGGCGATCGCAGTAATTTTCGTTTCAGTCAGTGGAATGGTAAAGCTGACCAATATGGTCAATGTAAGATGATAGTCGACTTTAAAGGCCGCAAAGTGCAACCTCCCGCAAAGAGCCGTGGTGCGATAGCCAGAACCTACTTCTATATGCAGCAATCATACAAGCTGCAAATTTCATCTAGCCAGCGCCAACTGTTTCAAGCATGGGATAAAATGTACCCAGTAGATAAAAATGAATGTAAACGTGATAAGTTAATTGCTGCGGCACAGGGCAATCATAATGATTTTGTTTACAAACAATGTCAGAATCTAGGTTTTAGTCAATAATACTCAGCTCGGATAACGCCACCTATGAGAATCCCGAAGATTTACCAAGCGATAGATACCTTAAATATCGGTCAAATTGTTGCTTTAGATGAAGATGGCGCTGCGCATATAGGTAGAGTGTTACGCATGAATGAAGGCGAGCAAATCAGCCTTTTTTGTGGTGATGGTAATGATTATTTAGCTGAAATTACCCAATCCAGTAAGAAAAATGTCTCAGTAAAGGTCTTATCAGCAAGGGCAAATTTAACCGAATCACCATTAGATTTGCATCTAGGACAAGTTATCTCTCGCGGTGATCGCATGGACTTTACCATTCAAAAATCGGTCGAGTTAGGCGTCACCACCATTACCCCATTATTTTCTGAACGCTGCGGTGTTAAGCTTAATGGCGAACGTTTAGAGAAAAAAATCCAGCAATGGCAAAAGATTGTGATCAGTGCATGCGAACAATCGGGGCGCAGTGTCGTACCACAAGTGCGCCCTGCTATGGACTTAATCGATTGGTGCCAAGAACAAACTCAGGCATTAAAACTGAATTTACATCCACGGGCCGCTCACGGTATAAATGGCTTAACGCAATTAGGCCAAAACAATAAAGTGCGCTTGCTCATCGGTCCTGAAGGCGGCTTATCGGAACAAGAAATCAGCATGACTGAACAATTTAGCTTTACTGACGTATTGTTAGGCCCAAGAGTACTTCGCACCGAGACCGCCGCGCTCACGGCTATCACGGCATTACAACTCAAATTTGGTGATATCGGTTAATGAGCCTTGCTCATACCCTATAACAAAATCACATTTTAAGGATATCTACATGATCAAGCTCGGCATCGTGATGGACCCAATCAGCGACATCAATATCAAAAAAGACTCCAGTTTTGCCATGTTACTTGCCGCGCAGTCTCGCGGTTATCAGTTGTACTATATGGAAATGCAAGATTTAGCGATGGTAAACGGTGAAGCAATGGGTAACATGCGCCCGTTAACCGTTTACCATGATGCGACTAAATGGTTTGAACTTGGCGACGCCACAGATACCCCGTTAGCAGACTTAGATGTGGTGTTGATGCGCAAAGACCCGCCGTTTGATACTGAGTTTATCTATGCAACCTACATGCTTGAGCGCGCTGAAGAACAAGGCACACTGATTGTCAACAAACCACAAAGCTTGCGTGATGCCAATGAAAAACTCTTCACCGCATGGTTTTCAGAATTCACCCCAGAAACTATCGTGACTCGCGATGCCAAACGCATTCGTGCGTTTCACCAACAAAAGTCAGACATCATCATCAAACCGTTAGACGGCATGGGCGGCAGTTCAATTTTCAGAATTAAGCAAGATGACCCAAACATCGGCGTAATTATTGAAACCTTAACTAACCACGGCCAACAATATGCCATGGCTCAGGCTTTTATTCCTGAAATTACCTTAGGTGATAAACGCATTTTAGTGGTCGATGGTGAGCCGGTTCCTTATTCATTAGCCCGCATTCCGATGAAAGGCGAAACCCGTGGCAATTTAGCGGCTGGCGGCAGTGGTGTGGCACAACCGCTATCTGAAAGTGATTGGAAAATTGCCCGAGCACTGGGACCCGAATTGAAAAAACGCGGCTTAATTTTTGTCGGTTTAGATGTGATTGGTGATAAACTCACCGAGATAAACGTGACCAGCCCAACGTGCATCCGTGAAATTGAAGCAGCATTTGACGTAGACATTACCGGAATGCTGATGGATGCCATCGAGGCTCGAGTAAACAACGCTTAATAATCAGGAATATTCATGCTGTTTTTAAACACTTACCGTGGTTTTATTGCTGCATTCGTTTTGGCATCTAGCCAATTAGTTACTGCAAATGTCAGCGCTAATGACGATAACTTAGCAACGGATAAGCAAGCCCAAGCCAGTACGCCTGCGGCGATTGCTATGGCAAATAATACCCAAAACATTTCTCAATCTCGCCCTAAAAATATCATTATCATGATAGGCGATGGGATGGGTCCTGCTTATACCTCGGGATACCGTTACTATAAAGACAACCCTGAAACCGAAGAAGTTGAGCAGACAGTATTTGACCGTCTTCTGGTTGGCATGGCAAGCACCTACCCAGCGACCGTGAGTGGTTATGTGACAGACTCTGCAGCAGCGGCGACGGCTTTATCGACAGGCTTTAAAAGTTACAATGGCGCGATCAGTGTTGATGTGGAAAAACGTGAACTTGCCACCTTACTTGAAAAAGCCAAAGCGCTGGGATTATCTACAGGTGTGGCGGTCAGTTCACAGGTAAACCATGCCACACCAGCGGCCTTTTTAACCCACAATGAAAGTCGCAAAAACTACACCGAAATTGCTGAGCGCTATCTTGATACCGATGCCGATGTGATTTTAGGGGGTGGACAGCGTTACTTTTCTGAAGAGCTGATCAGCAAATTCACCGCCAAAGGTTACCAGCACATCACAGAAATGAGCCAACTTAACTCTGTTACCACGCCTAAAGTGTTGGGGTTATTGGCAGATGTACAATTACCCTGGGTTATCAATGATAAGCAAGCCAATCAACTCAGTTTACTGACGCAAAAGTCACTTGAGTTATTGTCTCAAAACCCCAATGGTTTTGTACTGCTAGTTGAAGGCAGCTTAATAGATTGGGCAGGTCACAGTAACGATATTGCGACGGCCATGGCTGAAATGGACGGCTTTGCCCACAGTATCGAAGTGGTTGAGCAATTTGTTCGTCAACAAAAAGATACCCTGATGATAGTCACCGCAGACCATAACACTGGTGGTTTATCTGTGGGTGTCAATGGAGAATATGTGTGGAAACCGGAAGTGCTGCATCGGGTAAAAGCCAGCCCTGATATGATTGCAGCACAAGCGATTGCCGCACAGGAATGGCGACCTATAGTGAGCAACTTACTCGGTTTTGAACCTAAAATTCAAGAGTTTGCCACACTGACCAATGCCCGTATGCAAGGTAATGAAGCCATGGCGATAGCCTTGCGTAAGCTTATTGACATTTATTCAAACACAGGTTGGACTACGGAAGGCCACACGGGTGATGATGTACAGGTATTTGCCGCAGGTCCAGGGGCCAAACTATTTTCAGGACACCAAGACAATACCGATATTGCCAACAAAATTTTTAGCCTTTTGCCCACCTCCGCGCAATAAAGCGCTGAAGTTGCCTGTAAAGCAGTATGCTTGAAAATGGGTACAGCTAAATAGCCAGTAAAATTAACTTTGAAGCGACATCTGTCGCTTCACTTTTTAATTGTTTCAATAAAAATTTAAGTAGGTCAAGGTGCTAACAAATCCATCTCAATTAATATTAAGAAAAAGCGACGAATTTGCCGGTCTTAACCTGCTTATCATTAATTATGAGTCAGATACGTTAGCGCAGCAGTGCCTAGAAAGTGCCAAACAGGTGACAGCCCTAGCGTTAGACTATCACCATCATCTAACATTAGCCCCTTTAGCAAATGACAACCTACGTTGTTACTTTGGCCACAAATTGCCCGAGGCACTTGCCACCGAAAAGTTTGACTGTGTTATCGTCTATTTCCCCAAAGCTAAGCCTTTAGCCGACTATTTATTTACCCTTGCGGCCAACCACCTTGAAGACGAAGGTTTATTACTTGTAGTGGGTGAAAACAAAGGCGGAATTAAATCCATTAGCAAATTGTTACCCGATTTTTTCAGTCCAGCTATCAAGCTTGATAATGCGCGTCACAGTTTACTTTACCGTGCCTTTTTAACCGGCCCAGCACCCGACTTAATGATGCAAGATTGGATTAGCGAATACACCCTATCGACACCGCAAGGTGATATCACGATTTGTAACTTTGTTGGGGTCTTTAGCGAGAAAAAACTCGACCTTGGCACTGAATTGTTGCTGTCTCACCTGCCACAACTCAATGGCCGGGTATTAGATTTTGGCTGCGGCGCAGGCGTAATTACGGTGGCATTACTAAAACAATACCCACATTTGAGCATTGAGTGTATCGATATCAACGCCATGGCTTTGGCGTCATGTCAGTTAACCTTAGCAGCCAACAATATGCAGGCTAAAGTTTACCCCTCTGACGGGTTTAACCAAATCAGCGATAACTTTGACGGCATTATTTCTAACCCCCCCTTTCATGATGGTTTAGATAGCACCTTTGCGATCGCCAATGCATTTGTTAGCCAAAGCGCCGCACGTTTAAAACCCAAAGGGGTGTGGCAAATAGTGGCCAATAGACATTTACCCTATGCCGATAACATTGCCAAAGCTTTTGGCTCTGTCAATGTGCTCGCTGAAAACAACAAGTATAAATTGTATTTGCAGAAAGCCTAATGGCAATCGCACCGACCAATGCACGGTATAAAATACGACATGACGCATAGCTAAAAGCCTAGATGCTGGATTCTCAAGCTGAATTCGGCTAGATTTAGGCTACATTGATATTTATCAAACTTAATATCTCAAATAAAAAGAATAAACCAAGGATGTTATGTTAGAACCTACTTTAGCCGTATTTAGTGCAGACCAATCAAAGGTAGAGCTGAGGCTTACCCCAAATACTCACGGGCCGATTTCAACTGAGGATATCACTCAGTTACTGAAGCAACCTGAATTTGCGATGCTGTTCCCCATTACCCCAGCCATTGATAAAGCGGTTAATGAAGTTAACGCCCTTTGTGGCCAAAACCCTGGTAATCACGAACTTTTTTTCACAATAGCTGAACGTAAAGACGGCACCATCAAGATTAAAATCAGCGATGACAAAATGCATGCCTCAATGACCATTACCTCGGCATGGGGCGGAAAAGACATTGTATTAGCCGATGTATTGAACACGCTTAAAAGCCATAAAATTAAAATGGGGTTAAGTAAACCTAAAATCATGGCACTGATGCAAAGGCTAGATATTTTACCACCAGGTGAAAGTTGCGAAGGTGAAATTGCCATAGGTAAAGCGCCCGTAAATGGCGAACACGCTATATTGACCCGTAAAGTTCCTTTAGCTCGTGAACGACTATTGCAACCTCAGGAACGTGAGGATGGCTCGGTGGATATGCGAAACCTCGGCGCGCTGGTTACCGTAAAGCCTAATGATGTTTTAATGATTAAACAGCCCGCTACCGAAGGCGTTGCCGGTTATAACGTGCATGGTGATATCTTAAATCAAATACCCGGCAAAGATAAGTTAATGATCCCCGGTGATGGCACAGCTTTACACCCTAGCGATGCCAATAAACTCATTGCCACAGTATCTGGCCAGCCGGTCGAAAACCGCAAAGGCATGCAGGTCGATGACGTATTGCAAATTAAAAATGTCGATGTTAAATACGGTCATGTTGATTTTAAAGGCAGTATTTTAATCACTGGCGATGTCCACGAAGGTATGGAAGTGAAGTCCACCGGAGACATTACTGTCATGGGCTTTGTCGACTCAGCCACCCTTGAAGCCGATGGCGATGTCATTGTGAGTAAAGGCGTAATAGGTCGATTAATTAAAGATCATGAATTAAGTACCAAAATTTCAGCTCAAGGACAAATTTGTGCTCAGTTTGTACAATATTCAGAGCTAAAAGCCCAAGACGAAATTCTGGTCACTAAGCAGTTATTACATAGCCATTCAGAATCTGGCAGCACCATTACCGTGAGTGATACAACTGGAAAGCGGGGTGACTTAGTCGGTGGCAAAGCAACCGCAGCCAAAGGCATTCACGCGATTGCCTTCGGTGCAACGGCTGGTACAAAAACCGAATTATTTTGCGGTATGCAGCAGCAAGAGCTAAAGCAGACCTTAAAAGCATTAGATGAAAGCGTTAAACAATTAGTTGTCGCGGGTCTTGATATCGAGTCAAGATTAAGAAAACTGCCACCTAAAAAAGAATGGCAAAATGATGCAGGAATGATTGAGCAAGTCAAAATGATGCTTGACCAAAAAAATCAGATTGCCGCAGAACGCTTAAAAGAAGAAATTGAATTCGAACAAATTAAAAATGAAGTCGAAGATTACTACGACAAATATTTTATCAAAGCTGGCCGAAATATATTCGCTAACGTTGAGGTACACATTGGTAATGCCCAAAACCGCACTCAACGTGAGCATGGCCCCTGCGTTGTAAAAAACATTAACGCTGAAATCAGCTATGACTACAGCAAGTAAACTTCGCACCTCATGATAACGATATATTCTGCTCTTGGTTTTCACCGCCATGAATGATGTAAACTGGCCAGCCATCGTGCAACTGCATTTGCACGATGAGCTTATCTACATCAAAAGCCCTCGGGCCTGGCAAGACTTCCTTGCTACTGACGCAATGCATCTTGTGGCACAAGACCAACTGATTGACAGTAGCGGCCAATGCTATCTATTTTCACAGCACACTAATCAGCACAATCTTACCCCTTCAGGTAACTTAACCGTCAGCCAGTTTATTCCTTTAGTACAACAATTTGCTCAATTACAGGGACATTGCTGCAGCAGCAAACTGCTATTTACCAGCTTCGAACAAGGTTTTGCGATAATAGATCAGCTAGATTGATTGAGCTATTGTGAGCCGTCTGGCAAAATAGCCTGAATTTAAGTGAGTTAGCTTGAGAGTGTGCATGGAGTTATTAAATATTGAATGTCTAGGTAAACGATTGCGTTTAGAAGGCTCAATGGCGGGTTGGCAACAGTTATACTGGGACAATCAGCTCGTGTCCCAAAAATCGGCTTCCCCTGATAACCAGATATTTAACATTCATCAATTTGAACTCACATTACAACCTGCGTCACCTTCATCAGATGGTGCTTTATCGCAGCCCCCACTCAATGACAGCCTTGTTGAAGCTCAAGTAAAAAAAATTCCCGTCCGTCTAGAAGTCGATGTTAAATGGCAGCCATTCAGTCTGGAATATTGTGTATTAATCGATGAAGAGCAGGTCACTCAGGGCCAGCGAACAACCAAAGACATTGAGCAGCAGGTCCCTGAAATCCCGACACCTAAAGTCAACAAAATCAGTTTGGTTGGCTTAGCATCATTAGGTTTTAAACTACTGAAAAGCGCAAAGGTGGTTAAAGCGATGTTAGCTGGGGCCAGCGTGGCAGCTTATTCGTGGTTATTTTCTATCGAGTTCGCCCTCGCCCTCATTGCCTGTTTGGTATTTCATGAATATGGCCACATTAAAGCCATGAAGCACTTTGGCATGAAAACCAAGGGGATTTACCTTATCCCATTTATGGGCGGTTTAGCCCTTAGCGACGAACGCATTAACACTCGCTGGCAAGACGTAGTGATCTCTATAATGGGACCAACATTTGGATTAATCCTATCTATCGCTTGTATGATCGCATACTGGCTCACTGGCAATGTGTTTTTTGCCGGATTAGCCGCCTTTAATGCTTTACTCAACCTGTTTAATCTATTGCCTATATTGCCATTAGACGGTGGCCATATTTTAAAAAGCATCAGTTTTTCAATGAACAGCCTTACAGGACTAGTTGCCTGTATTGTAGGCGCAGCCATTGGGGTGTACGTCAGTTATAGTTTAGGTTTAGCCTTATTGGGTTTCTTGCTGCTCATCGGCAGTTTAGAAATCGTTTTTGAATGGCGCGGACGTCATCATAGTCATTTATTACCGCTTGACCGTTATGGACAGATTTTTTCAACGATTTGGTATTTGCTTACCGTAGGAAGTTTAGTTGCGATCATTTGGCTCGTTGCAGGTACGGGTGATGACATGTTGCGGATGCCGCTAGAGATACTTAAGAGTTAATTGGGGGATGACTTAGTCGGTTAATTCAGACTAATATCTCATGTTTACTCATTGCCTGCCGCAAGCCTTAGCGAGACGCCGCAAGCACGTCACTGTGGGCTTAACCAAAACGTCCTTGTTTTGGATACTCGCAGGCACATCAGCACCAGAGCTTTCTCCTCTTCGACTTAACCACAAGTATTGCTAAGAGTAACAGCCAAAGATCTAAGAGCTTTATTTCAAATGAAGCCAAATCGAAGATATAAAATATCAGGTGTAAGCGCCACTGTAACCATCGATGGCAGGGATGCCATCGTTGAGCTTACAGGGACGTAATAGCTGTGTCACAGAAGTGCTTGCACGTAAGCCTGCCCCAGGCAATTAGTGAGATTGAAGCTTAACTTTACATCAAGCCTCAACATACAATAACAATTAAATTCTTAATGACAAAGTGATATGGAACTTTACTCCTTGCATCATCAATAAAGTTCGAACATCAACATCAAAGCTCAAACACATTGGTCATTACTTTATAAAGCTCTGTCCCTTGATGCACTGACGCAGATGCAAAGTGTAATATCGGCACACAGTCTTTATCTAAACTCAGTGGTGTAAACGCTTTGTCAGAACCGTATAAATCAAGTCTAAGCATATTAACTAAGGCTTGTCCCGAATTCAAAGGTTGACCCACTGTCGCGCAATACTCGACCATGCCAGACTGCGGTGCATGAAACTTTTTATAATCTTTTAAGTAACAGCCATAACGGGCCATTTCAGCGGGTTGAACTACCTCTTTAATCACCCCTCTATGGCTTAAATACGCCATAATGCCTTTAGCATCAACCAGTGCATCAGCCATATCAATCCGCTCTTGACTTGCCAACTCAAGGGTAAACGCTGCCACTGGGACATCAAAATAACGGCCTTGACTCGCTGCATATTCAGTAAGCTGCCACCAAGGACAAAACGCCGCCTCATCCATCGCACCACCAAAACTATTAGGAATAATTAGGCTGTATGGGATAGAGAAAAACTTAGCTGAATCGATATCATATTCAGGGCAATAAAGGTGCTTACAAGATTTAGGACCCGTGTGCAGATCTAACACAATATCCGCTTGATGGGCCAATGACTGTAAACTCACCGCCAAACGGTGACCTGTAGTTACTCCCCAAGGCTGCTGTAATTTGCTTTGGCACGCTTCAACTAGCATAGATTTGAAAGCCTGAATCAATTGTGCATCAGGCAAATTTTGATGTTCGCCATACCAAGCAGCCACATCAACTCTATGATCTAAATACTCTCTATTCCAATTAACTCCGGTAATCGGATCAAATCGACCTAAAGTAAACTCACCACTTTTTTGGTTAATTCCCAAAGGATTGGCTAGAGGGGCAAACACTATATCCCCTAAAACCTGACAGTTTTCGAGCAGGGTCATCAGCTGGTAAATCACCGCATTCCCCTGCACTTCGGCACCATGCACATTGGCCTGAACATACACTGTCGGAGCCTTGCTATCTGTACCTTTAAAGGTAAATAAAGGCACACTTAGCATTTGCCCTGCGGCAAGCTCACCGACAATCAGTGCACTTCGTATTGCTTTGCTCATCAATGGCTCACTCAAACAGGTTTTGATGTAAGGCTAAAACCACTTGAGCGGCTTCGGCTTCATCCACTAGCACACATAAGTTATGTGGACTGGCGCCTTGACAAATCATCCGCACGTTGTGTTTTTCTAATACCTGAAATACTCGACTGCAAATACCTGCAGTTGAGGCAATTTTATTACCAATAATAGCAACTAGGGCTAGCTTGTCTTCAACGCGCACACGACAATGCTGTGACAGTTCTTGTAATAAAGACTCACTTAACAGGCCTTGACCACTTGAATCGGAACCTGTTTTATCTAATGTGAGTGAGACGTTTACCTCTGAGGTTGTGATCAAATCGACCGAAATTTTATGGCGGGCTAATGTGGCAAAGGTTTCAGCTAAAAAACCTTGTGCATGAAGCATTTGTAAACTATGAAGATTTAATAAGGTTTGATCACGACGTAATGCCACTGCGCGATAAACTGGCGTATCTTCTACTTGATGACGGATCCAAGTACCACCGGCTTGAGGATCTTTGCTTGAACCGACAAACACCTGAATTTTCTGACGAACAGCTGGCAAGATTGTCGCAGGATGCAGAACTTTTGCACCAAAGGTTGCCATTTCAGCGGCTTCGTTAAAGCTGATTTCAGCAATAGGACGCGCATTCGGCGCAAGACGTGGATCAGTGGTGTAGATACCCGCTACGTCGGTCCAAATTTCTACAGCATGGGCTGTTAACGCCTCGGCTAGGAGCGCCGCAGAATAATCACTGCCACCTCGGCCTAATGTGGTTGTACGCCCCTCATTATCCGCACCAATAAAGCCCTGGGTGACAATCACTTGATTAGCGAGTAATGGTTGTAAAAAATCACGCGATAACGTGGCAATTTGTTCAATTTGCGGTTCAGCACGGCCAAAATGGCTATCTGTACGTAATACCTGACGCACATCAAACGCACTCGATGCGGTGCCTTTTTCACGGATAACCGCAGCAAATAACACTGATGAACATTGTTCGCCCATTGAAAGCAATTCATCCATCAGCGCTTTACTACGATCAAGCACCAATGACTCGCTTAACACTGACATCCGGCTAAGTAATTTATCAATTTGCGCAGCAATATCTTGCGGGCGCCCTAAATCGTCAATAATGCGATATTGAATTTGCGCGATTTGCTTTAACAAACTTAAACGACGCTCATCATTGACATTGGCACTGGTGAGTTCTACCAGCAAATTAGTCACACCACTTGATGCACTCACCACCACAACTCGGGTATTAGGGTTAGATAAAACGATATCCGCGCAACGACTCATTGCAGGGTAATCTGCAACAGAGGTTCCACCAAACTTGGCTACAACTAATTGATTTAACGACATGAAATACGCTCCGAACTAAACTTCGTTCGAAGAGCCTGGTGCTAAGATAACGCACCCTTAAAGAAGGGAAACAGCAATCACCACCAGAAGCTCTCCACCAAAAAAACAGGTGACAATCGTCAGGATTCAACCTGAACGACCGATAAATAAAATAACCAAATTTGATTTATCTCGGCGTTAATCTCCCTCGTAAGCGGTCATCGGAATTGGTTTTCCTCAAGCTTACTACCTAGTTAACGCTCCTCTTCTGTGCCTCCCGTTAAGGAGGGATGTGCAAAATAGCAATAAACCTATAGCGAAGTCAATGCACAAAATATCAACTTGAAGTTTTAAAAACTGAATGCACTATTTTATGTTATATACAATGGAATTATGACTGAATGATTAGCGGGATAAAAATGACAAATTAAAGCGGTATTGGTATCAATGATGTGCTGATGATAGTGTAAATCAGTCATAGGTATTAGAAACCCCTGATCATTTGTTAATTTTATTGTCTCATATAAAAATTAACAAATGTGCGTCAACACAATTTAGTTTCATTCGGGAAGATCGCTGACTAATTTCAAACGCTGATCAAACAACCCCATAGACACCTCATCGCGATGAGGTTCAAAGCAAGCGACTAACGACAGTAAGCCTTGATTGACATAATAAATAGCGTGCTGACCAAACTCTCTACCTAGCTCAAGCGCCTGATCTTTATCTATAAATATGGCCCAACTTTTTTCCATATGCGACATATCGGGTGCAGCACCAACCAAGCAACGATATGGACTGCGATATTCAAGAATTTTAGATTGCAACGCCCTGTCTCTTAAACGGTTTTGACTAGGCGTTAATACATGACCTAGTGGGTTATGCGCTGTAACAATTGCAAATGAAAAATCACTGGATAGAGGCTGAGTAAGCAAAAACTCCGTTTTTTGATAGTTCTGCCACAGCATGTCGATAACATTTTCCATAATAAATCTCACCAAATAAGCCGAAAATAGTGTAGCAGATAGGTTTAAATAGCGAAAGATTTGTGACTTCAGTCACAATAAGAAGAAAACATAAAACACTTAAAAATCAATTGAATGAAGTGCACTCACCCCCTTAAATAAAGCTTTGTTAATAAATTTATTAACAATTCATTTGTTAACAAATGCAAAAAAAGGGTACAATAGTCATCACTAGCTCATCAATCGTCACAAAAAGCTTACTTTAGCGATAATTTGTAACGTTTCGGTTTGTGATTTATTGAGCTAAAGTTTTACTGTTGCGCAATAAATGTTCTACTTTTAAAGGCCTGTCTCTCAATATATAGGTTTAGTGAACATCTACAGGAACTTTTAACCTATTTAAAGTTCACACTATATAGCAGCGGTATTACCCTTTTTTGACAAAGACGTTTTTAACGGCTTGTGTAAAACTCATTCGGATATCAAATGAGCGAGTGTTTAAGTTCAGGGTAGACATAGTTAAACACCCAATAATAGAGATTTTTAACGTGTGCTAATGCGCATACGAACAACGCTAGCAACGATGCTAGATAACGAATTTTATCATTTTTATTTTAGGTAACTTATTATGCAAAACCCACATATTTTAATTGTTGAAGATGAAGCAGTTACACGTAATACTTTACGTAGCATTTTTGAAGCTGAAGGCTATGTCGTTACTGAAGCAAATGACGGTGCTGAAATGCACAAGGCCATGCAAGAAAACAAAATCAACTTAGTGGTAATGGACATTAACCTTCCTGGTAAGAATGGTTTGTTATTGGCTCGTGAACTTCGCGAAATCAATAATATCGGCTTAATTTTTCTAACCGGTCGTGATAACGAAGTTGATAAAATTTTAGGTTTAGAAATTGGCGCAGATGATTACATCACTAAACCATTCAACCCTAGAGAATTAACCATTCGTGCCCGCAACTTATTAACTCGCGTAAACAGTGCTGGTACGGACAACGAAGAGAAAGGTTCAGTTGAATACTACCGTTTCAATGGTTGGAGCTTAGAAATCAACAGCCGCTCTTTAGTTAATCCACAAGGTGAGTCTTACAAGCTACCACGCAGTGAATTCCGTGCGATGCTTCACTTTGTTGAAAATCCAGGCAAAATTTTAACTCGTGCAGACCTGTTAATGAAAATGACAGGCCGTGAGCTTAAGCCGCACGACCGTACAGTTGACGTAACGATTCGTCGTATACGTAAGCACTTCGAAAGCCTGGCTGATACGCCAGAAATCATCGCCACTATCCATGGTGAAGGCTATCGTTTTTGTGGCCAATTAGAAGACTAATTATAGATTTGATTAGGATCTAATGAAAAACCGAGCATGCATGCTCGGTTTTTTTATGTCTGCAGCCATCACCGCATAACGGGCATAGGTAGCGACTGTGAATAAAGCTAAAAGATCCACCTTCTGCAGAAGTTGGCTTTGAAATCACTCCATAAAAGGGGAACTTTCCAAACGTGCGTTAACAAGGCGCCGTAAATATATCCCTATAGGCTCTACTAAATCATCCCTGATTTAGAAGCTTGTACCGCACTATTAGCAAAGCTCACGCATTACTTGAGTTAATAAGGCTATATTTAGGGCTGAAAGTAAAGAATCCACCTTCTGCAGAAGGTGGCTTTAATATCACTCCCTAAAAAGGAGCTTTCCTACCGTGCGTTACCAGACGCTGTAAATATATCCCTATAGGCTCCACTAAATCATCCCTGATTTAGAAGCTTGTACCGCACCATTAACAAAGCTCACGTATCACTTGAGTTAATCAGCTATTGAACGTACGTCAGGCAGAGCCTAATTGATGATGATAATCACCTACTGAAGTAGGTGGTTTAGGGGCTGAAAATTAAACCTGACGGTTTTTCTGCGCCCAAAAACCTAACAATATAAAACTGCCCAATATGGTTACTAACATCCAATACCCTGGTAGTAGCCTTAATTGCCTTGCTAGTATTGGGCTTAATGCAACAATAGCTAAACCATAACCAAAGGCATTAATGAGTACAAACACCAAAGTGCGGACAATAAACCCCTGACCGGATAACACTCTTCTCACAATACGATTAATATCAACTGCGAACATCACAATCAAACAGGCAACTAAGGCTGTACTCACTTCACTTATCCATGGCGAAATATAATTTGCCACTTGATTTAACACCGAAATAATTTGATTCAAATACACCTCATATCTACTATTGCGCTATCAACGCTTTACTATCAACAGTGGACAATTGTTATGGCGAATAAGTTACTATTGCTAACACGAGAAAACGAGCTTTATCGTGATTTATTAATACAGCGCAATTTAACGGATTTAGTCATTTTGGACGACAGTCCAAGTAGCATCACTGAAGCGAATATTTGGTTTGCTGAGCCGGCACTTGCGGCTCCGTTGCTGAACCATGCCAAACAGCTGCGTTGGTTTCAGTCTACCTTTGCTGGTGTAGATAAGTTGATGGCCCTGAAACAACGTCGAGATTATCAATTGACTAATGTGCGCGGTATTTTTGGCCCCTTAATGAGTGAATATTTGTTTGGCTATTTATTGGCTCATAATCGGCAGCATCAGCATTACCAACAACTGCAGCAACAAAAGCAGTGGCAGCCAGGTAATTACAGAACGCTTCAAGGTAAGCAACTGTTATTGCTAGGCACAGGCTCAATAGCACAACATATTGCGACGACCGCAAAACACTTTGGCATGACGGTTACAGGCATTAATCGACAAGGGACCCCTACCGCAGGTTTTGATCTGGTCGATAAAATTGATAATTTATGTTTGCATTTACCTCAAGCTGATGTGATTGCCAGCGTGTTACCAAACACTCCCGCAACCCAGAACATTCTCAATCGCCAGAGTTTAGCCCAATTAAAACCTGATGCGATATTGTTCAATTTAGGACGGGGCAATGTACTCGACCTTGATGCATTAACCGCACAATTAGCACTAAAGCCAGAACAGCGTGCAATTTTAGATGTTTTTAATCAAGAACCCTTACCCTGCGATCATCCCATTTGGCTAGCGGCCAATGCGATAATCACACCACATGTTGCCGCACCGAGTTTTCCAGTTCAAATTGTTGATATTTTTAGTCAAAATTATGCGTTATGGCGCAATGAACAACCCTTAAATTTTCGTGTTGATTTTGAAAAGGGTTATTAATCCCCCTAAATTGTGTTCATTTTACAACCTGCCACCGTCACACCATAACAAGGTAATCTGAGTAAAAGTGATAAATGTATCATTTTTACTCAAAAGTTATTGCCAATGATAACCGTTTTCATTTAGAATTAGATTCATTGAAGAACGCTGTGTTGTTTATAACTTATTTCACTCAATGTAGAGGCTAATATGTACGTTTGTCTTTGTCATGCAATTACAGATAAGCAAATTAAAGAAGCTGTTCGCCAAGGCGATTGCTCATTAGCTGATGTTAAAAAACGTTTAGGCGTAGCAGATCAATGTGGTAAATGTGCCAGAATGGCAAATCAGATTATCCAAACTCAGTTAGAATTTGAGCCAAACTTTTACGAAGTGGCTTAACACTGCAACTATATCCTACCAATCGTTTGTGGTGAGTGGAGAAGTACTCATCACAATACCAGTAATACTTCATTAACCAGATCATTTTTATTGGGATAACTTAGCCGATACTCAGGTTATTAACTCAATCACTGACAACGAATAAGTCAAAAGTCCACCTGCTGAAAAAGGTGAATTTGATATCACTCCCTAAAAAGGAGCTTTCCTACCGCGCGATAACAAAACGCTGTAAATATATCCCTATAGGCTCTACTAAAACATCCCTGATTTACAAGCTTGTACCGCACCATTAGCAAAGCTCACCTTCAGGCAGTGCAAAATTGATGATAATCACCTGCTGAAGTTGGTAGTTTAGGGGCTGAAAATAAAAAAGCCCACGTTTTCACATGAGCTTTAAAGGTGAAAATGACTCAAGCTAATAAGCTATTCTGCGCCGACCTGTGGCTCAGTTTCAGCATCATCAACCGCCAGCTCTACCGTTTCAATATCGACACTGTCGACACGTTGTAAGCCTCTGGGTAATTTCGCACCTCTTCGGCCTCGTTCACCACGATAATGCTCTAAATCGCTGGCTTTAAGTGTAAGTTTGCGCTTACCCGCCCAAAGGGTCACTGCAGCACCATTAGGTACAACATTTAAATGCAGAAGTAACTCTTCACGATTTTTGGCTCGTTCGCTCGGAATACCAATAATCTTGTTCCCTTTACCTTTAGATAATTGCGGTAAAGCGTCTAAACTGAACATTAACATACGACCTTCACTGGTAATCGCCAGTAATGATTGTTCTTTGTCTTTACCGATCAATTTAGGTGTCATGACCTGTGCATTGGCTGGTAAAGATAATAACGCTTTACCTGCTTTGTTACGGCTAACCATGTCAGCATAAGCCCCAATAAAGCCATAACCCGCGTCACTGGCTAATACATAGCACTGCTCGTCTTCACCCATAATAACGTGTTGCATCACCGCGCCTGGTGCCATATTAAAGCGCGTGGTAATGGGCTCCCCTTGGCTTCTGGCTGAAGGCAGTGTGTGGCTGTCGGTCGCAAACGCTCGACCGGATGAGTCTACAAATACAGCGGCTTGATTACTTTTCCCTATGGCACTGCATAGGTAACTGTCACCCGCTTTGTAGTTTAATCCTTGTGCATCAACATCATGCCCTTTAGCACAGCGTACCCAACCCTTTTCTGACAACACAACCGTCACCGCTTCAGCTGGGGTTAACTCTTGTTCGGTTAATGCTTTAGACTCTTTACGTTCAATAATCGGTGAGCGACGGTCATCACCAAAGGTCTCACCGTCTTGAATCAGCTCTTTTTTCACCAGGGTTTTTAAACGGCGATCTGAACTTAAAATCAATTCAAGCTTGTCACGCTCAGCCATCAATTCATTTTGTTCTGCGGTAATTTTAAACTCTTCAAGCTTGGCAAGATGGCGTAACTTTAACTCTAAAATTGATTCGGCTTGTTTATCACTTAAGTTAAAACGAGCCATTAATTCCGCTTTAGGCTCATCATGGAAGCGAATAATTTCAATCACTTCGTCAATGTTCAAAAACGCGATCATTAACGCTTCTAAAATATGTAATCGCGCTAACACCTTATCCAAACGATATTGTAAACGGCGAGTGACTGTTGATACTCGGTACTCTAGCCATTCACTTAACATAGGTAGCAAGCCTTTGACTTGCGGTCGCCCATCTAGCCCTAACACGTTTAAGTTAATGCGAAAGCTTTTTTCTAAATCAGTTGTCGCAAATAAGTGTGCCATCAATTGATCGCAATCCACCCGATTTGAACGGGGGACTACAACTAATCTTACAGGATTTTCGTGATCCGACTCATCACGTAAATCACTGACCATTGGCAGTTTTTTTGCCTGCATTTGCGCTGCAATTTGCTCTAGAATTTTGCCACTACCGGCCTGATGTGGCAGCGAGGTAATGATAATTTCATGATTATCGACATGATAAACCGCGCGCATTTTGATAGAACCACGACCGGTTTGATATATTTTTTCAATGTCAGCACTAGGGGTAATGATTTCAGCTTCAGTTGGGTAATCTGGACCTGGCACCAATTCCATTAAACGCGCAAGGTCAGTTTTAGGGTTATCTAATAATTCAACGCAGGCCGACACTAGCTCACGCACATTGTGCGGTGGAATATCGGTGGCCATGCCCACAGCAATACCCGTGATGCCGTTTAATAAAATATGCGGTAATCGTGCAGGTAACGTTTTAGGCTCTTTTAAGGTACCGTCGAAGTTAACGCCCCACTCAACTGTGCCTTGACCTAATTCAGACAATAACACTTCAGAGAATTTTGACAGTTTGGCTTCGGTATAACGCATGGCCGCAAATGATTTAGGATCATCAGGCGCCCCCCAGTTTCCTTGACCATCTACCAGCGGGTAACGATAAGAGAAAGGCTGAGCCATTAATACCATGGCTTCGTAACAGGCGCTGTCACCGTGAGGGTGATACTTACCTAATACGTCACCGACTGTACGCGCTGACTTTTTAGGTTTAGATTGCGCATTGAGGCCAAGCTCGCTCATCGCATAGATGATGCGACGCTGTACTGGCTTTAAACCATCACCAATATGCGGTAATGCACGATCCATAATCACGTACATCGAATAATTTAAATAAGCCTCTTCGGTGAATCGGCGTAATGGCATTTGCTCTACGCCATCTAAGCTTAATTCAATCGCATCACTCATCGGTGCTTTCCTGTGTTTGATCAGCGACTTTGTAGAACAAACGGTACACGTTGCCTTTTAAGTCATCTGAAATATAAATTGCGCCATCTGGTGCTGTCAGCAAATCAAATGGTCGGGCAACGGGAAACTCGCCGTCTAAAAAGCTCACTACGGTTTCCCGATCTGAAATAGTGGTTTTAGGTTGGCTGTGATCTAGCGTTAACATCACAATTTGATAACCCACTTTACTTGAGCGATTCCATGAACCATTTTCAGCTAAAAATAACTGTTGTTGGTAACGCTCGGGAAATTGCTTGCCTTGATAAAAATGTAATCCTGTTGGGGCAACATGGGCTGGCAATTCGAAAACAGGTGGGGTGATTTTTAAATTTGTGGGTTTATCGTAAGCGGGCTCTTTGACATCAGATGCATGAATATAAGGAAACCCAAAATGAGCCCCTTTTACATCAAGGCGATTTATTTCGTCGGCGGGTAAATTATCGCCCATCCAGTTGCGACCAAGATCGGCAAACCACATTTGGTTTGTCCCTGGCTCCCAATCAAAACCTGTTACGCTGCGCACACCTAATGCCACTTGCTCACTTGCTCCCGTTTGCACGTTAATAGCTAAAATACTGCCATAGGGAGCGGGAGCCTCACATACGTTACAGGGCATACCGAGCGCGATATATAAGCGACCATCGGGACCAAAACGCATTGCACGGGTATAACGTTTTTCTAATTCGGGTAAGTTAGTATACACTTCTTTGGCACGAGATGGACGACGTAAACGCTCTTCAATCTCTTCATATTTGATAATGCGATCTTCTTCACTGACGTACAAATCGCCTTTGTAGAATGCAAGTGCATCTGGGTTTTCCAACCCTTTAGCCACCACATACCGTTTATCCACCTGACCATCTTGATCATTATCTACTAAAGCGTAGATTGTGCCGTTTTTTTGTGAACCCACAAATAACGTACCATTATCACCCAAGGCCATTTGCTTAATATCACCTAAATCCGAGGCGTATAAAGACAAACCAAATCCTTTAGTAACGGTAATCATTACCGATTGAGTTGCATGAGCATACCCGACAATAACCGTGCTCAGCCCAAGCAAAACCCAGACTTTAACGATCCATTCCCAACCATACTCGAATGACTTCGATTTGATATACAACATCTAATTAATCTTTTGCCTCTAATTTTTATTATTGGCGGTTAAAAACAAATGGAATAAACGCGTTAAATTAACACTCTCTCACTGGAAGAGGGTATTTAAATTTGCGCTAAATCCCCTTTCGTTTCTAACCAACTCTTTCTATCTGGCGAACGTTTTTTAGCAAGTAACATATCCATCAATGCATCGGTGCCATCGTCATCATTAATGGTCAATTGCACTAAACGACGGGTATTAGGATCCATGGTCGTTTCACGTAATTGCAATGGGTTCATTTCACCTAGCCCTTTAAATCGGGTAACCTGAACTTTGCCTTTTTTCTTTTCCGCTGTAATACGATCTAAAATGCCGGTTTTTTCTGCTTCATCAAGCGCATAAAAAACCTCTTTGCCTAGGTCAATACGAAATAACGGCGGCATTGCAATATACACATGGCCTTTTTCAACTAACACTCGATAATGTTTTAAAAATAAAGCACAAAGTAGCGTGGCAATATGTAAACCATCCGAGTCTGCATCGGCTAAAATACAGATTTTACCATAACGCAGCTCATCAATATTGGCACTGTCTGGATCACAGCCAATGGCCACTGAAATATCGTGCACTTCCTGAGATGCTAAAACCTGAGCTGAATCCACTTCCCATGTATTTAAAATTTTACCACGAAGCGGCATAATGGCTTGAAACTCACGATCTCGCGCCTGCTTAGCACTGCCACCCGCCGAGTCTCCTTCCACTAAAAACAGCTCACCACGCATTGGGTCTTGGCCGGAGCAATCGGTCAACTTACCTGGTAAAGCTGGGCCTGATGTCACCTTTTTACGCGCCACTTTTTTAGCCGCTTTTAAACGACGCTGCGCGTTACTGATGCACAGATCGGCTAATTGCTCGGCTAACTCAGTATTGGAATTTAACCACAACGAAAAGGCATCACGCACGATACCTGACACAAATGCAGAACTTTGACGACTAGACAGTTTTTCTTTGGTTTGCCCAGCAAACTGAGGATCTTGCATTTTTATTGAGACAATAAATGCCGCTTTATCCCAAATGTCTTCTGGTGATAATTTAATGCCACGCGGCACTAAATTGCGAAATTCACAAAATTCACGCATGGACTCTAACAAGCCTTGTCTAAAGCCGTTAACATGCGTGCCGCCTAATGGTGTAGGAATAAGGTTAACGTAACTTTCGTTAAGACTTTCGCCACCTTCAGGTAGCCAAGTAATCGCCCACTCAGCCGCTTCAAGTTCACCGGTAAAGCTACCTACAAAAGGCTCTTCAGGTAATAAAAGGGAGTCCTTAACGGCTTCTTTTAAATAATCGGTTAAGCCACTTTCGTAATACCACTCATGCACTTCACCATTTTGTTTATTGGTGAATTTAATTCTAAGCCCTGGGCATAAAACGGCTTTGGCGCGCAATATATAGATTAGCTTTGAGGTAGAGAAATTGGCAGAGTCGAAATAACTGCTATCCGGCCAGAAATGTACGCTAGTTCCCGTATTGCGACGACCACAGGTACCTGTAACCGTGAGCTCTTCTACTTTGAAACCATTTTCGAAGGCCATTTCGTATACTTGGGCATCGCGGCGGACAGTGATTTGAACGCGTTTTGACAGTGCGTTAACTACTGAAATTCCCACCCCATGTAAACCACCGGAGAACTGATAATTTTTATTAGAAAACTTACCACCAGCATGCAGCTTGGTAAGAATAAGCTCGACCCCAGGTATCCCCTCTTCAGGGTGAATATCAACAGGCATACCACGGCCGTCATCGGTCACCTCTAGGGAGTTATCAGCGTGCAATACCACTTCAATTTTTGTCGCGTGACCAGCCAGTGCTTCATCGACACTGTTATCAATTACTTCTTGACCTAGATGATTGGGACGAGTGGTATCGGTATACATGCCCGGACGGCGTTTTACCGGGTCGAGTCCATTGAGGACCTCAATTGCATCTGAAGTATATTGATTAGTCATATTCCACACATTTTGTTATTCATTAAGCAAGGGCTTAATTTTGATTGTTAAGGCAGCTGAAGAAATCGACAAATTTTATCGAGCTGTTGCTCGTATCCCACAAAACTGTGGTCGCCATTAGGTTCGAGATGTAATTCACAGCAATGATACTTGTGCAAAGCCTGACGATAATCTAACACTTCGTCACCAGTTTGCAACAAAACCAAGAATCTATCGGGGTGGCATATGACATTTGTATCATATTCAGCCACAGCGAGACGATCTTCATCTACGATCTGGTAATGTTCACCAGTGTAGGGATTATATTGGTCACCCAAAAACTCTTCAAATAAATCATACGGTTTTACTGCTGGATTAACTAAAACAGCTTTACCACCATACTTTTCGGCTAAAAAACTCGCAAAATAACCCCCTAATGACGAACCAATAAATCTTAAAGGCTCCCCCTCGGCAACGGCGCGTTCGGTTAATGCTGTTAATAATGCCATTGCAGCGTGGATTGATGTCGGTATTTGGGGCTGATGAAACGTTAGATTAGGATAGTGTTGTTGGATGTATTGTGCCGTTTGAACTGCTTTATCTGATTGATTAGAGCTATTAAATCCATGTATATAAAGCAACATATATCCTCACGCTGCGGTCAAATCAATATTGACACACTATCACAAGCTTATTAAAAAAGTGTTTCGAGAGAAGTTTAGTAGCCGCTGGCTTCATTGTCTGGGGTAAAATGGTCACCTGCAACACGGTACACTTCAGTACGAATGCTACCATCGCACTGCAGCTCCAGCAAACGATAACCGGGTTGAACACCATCTAAAGCGAAATGATCGGATAAAGGTTTGAATTGAATGCATGTAGAAGGTGTTGCCATCAAGGCCACCTCACCATGTGGCCCTGAATGTTGTTGGTTGACCTGCTGATGCACATGTCCCCACAACAGCCCTTTTACCTGCGGATATTGACTAACACGTTCGATAAATTCAGTGCCATTTGCCATACAATGCTGATCTAACCATCCACATTGCATTAATATCGGATTATGGTGCATAGCCAATAATACATGTTTTTCAGGCTCTGCTTTAATCGCCGCATCAATCAAAAGAAACTGTTGCTCACCCATAAAACCGCCTGGCTTACCACGAACGGTAGAGTCCAACATCAAAATTTGCCAATTTCCGGCGATAATGCGCTGTTGACCAAAAACATTTGCCCCCTGCATATGTAACGCCATCATACGCGGATCATCATGATTGCCTGGCAGGTAATGGCATGGCAAATTGATACTGGCAATTTGGCGAACAAAATTATGGTAAGACGTGGCAGAATAATCTTGGCTGATATCGCCGGACGCAATAAGTAAATCGGCTTGTTCAGGAGAATGATTGAAAGTATCAAGTACCGCTTGCAGACTCTTTGCCGTGTTGACCCCCAATAGTTGAGATTCAGGATCAGCAAAAAGGTGCGGATCCGTAATTTGGATCAGTCGCACCGATTGATTTTCTTCAAAAGTGTAATTAACCGCTGACTTCAGCACTTACTATTCCCAAAATCTATTGTTTCAAGTTATTACGACGGCACAATACTGTGACATCCAATTTTTAATAACTCTTCCAAAAATGCATTTACCTGAAATTTTTCGTCTGCCTGATGCATATGTATATTGGGATAATCATATACTGGTTTAAAACTAAAAATCTGTTGGCTAGTTAACACTTCTGCTAATTGGGCATCATGATAAATTCGCACGACCACTTTAGGCGATGTCACAAATAAGCTATGTGGCAGGCTGCGTGAAATTTCAATTAGCTGGGTATATTTGGTGTTTTCTAGCAAGGTAACCACTAACGAACCGAACTCCCCCTCAATTATCCACTGGGTGTCATGTTCAGATTCATCCGGTAACCATTTTAAAATCAACGCATAGTTACGCCCACACAAGCCTAAAAAAGCACTTACGTTAGGTTGGTATTTATTTTTTTCTAGCGGATTAAACCTAGCCACTTGATTAACTATGCCCTCTATTAGTAAACAACATATACCCGTTTAGTTTGCTGATTGATATTGCTGATAATTCAACATCAACCATTGGATCCCCAGTACCGTTGATGCGTTATCAATGCGCCCAGACTGCACCCATTCATAGGCTTGAACACGACTAACAACATGCACTTTAATGTCTTCATCTTCACTATCTAGCCCATGCAAACCTTTGGCTTGGCTAGCATCTACACGGCCAATATAGAGATAAAATCGCTCACTGGTGCCACCGGGGCTGACTAAATAACTATTGATATAATCAATATGACTGGCGGTTAGACCTGCCTCTTCAAAAAGTTCACGGCTTGCAACTTGCTCAGGACTTTCGCCAGGCTCGATCATACCTGCGACAAGCTCAAGAAGCCAGATTGATTTAGTGGTTGCTAATGCTGGAACACGCAACTGTTCAATTAACACCACCTTGTCTAAAATCGGATCATAGGGCAACACCACTACCGCATGACCGCGTTCAAATACTTCACGGGTGACTTCCCCGCTCCAACCACCAGCAAACAATCGATGTTTAAATCGATATTCATCTAATCGAAAAAAACCTTTATAAAGCACACGTTTTGACAATAATTCAAAATCATCATCAGCAGTAAAACCTTCTGTCTTTTTATTATCTATCATGGATATTCCGGCGTTATGTCGACTGAATGCCAACGGAAAAATACAAATTACATTAATGGTATGAGCATACTGTTATACCGTTAACTCTAACGTGAAATAAAATCTGTTACACTTCACAGTTGACTTACTATGAGAAGTTTTTAATATTCAATATTCTAGCAAGTAAGATTTTACTTCTATTAAGTAACCCCTTACTCTGACAAATATAAGACAACATCACTCAGAAGCGGAATCACTTTTGAACTGACAATGTTGCAATAGGGTAAGCGATGTAACATCTGACTATAAAGTTAGTAAATGTTCATACTATTAACTATATAGTTAACAACTAAATTATTTATGCTTGGTAAAAAAGTGTTTTACACTGGCAACCCAGCATGGTGCTAGTCGCATTAATGTAGGTAGTTTCTCTTCATTGAGCGCTTTTATCAAACTAGCCACAAACTACAACTTTAAAAATTTGTTATTTCTATAACTCAATACATAAGCATTGTCTAAAAGGGCAGAAAATGAAATTCAAAATAGGTTCTTTATACGCAGCGTTATCGTTTGCAGTGATTGCACCGACAGTACAAGCTGACGATTTAATGCAGATATACCAACAAGCACTGACCAGTGATCCTGTCGTGTTACAAGCTCAAGCGCAACGTAATGCCTTATACGAAAAGATTGAGGAAAACCGTGCTCCGTTATTACCAACAATCAGTGCAACGGTTGGTTACGCTAAGGCATGGAACAAGTACGATGGCCAAGAAACCATTAAACCTGAAGGTTTTACTGGTGGTGTTAAGTTAAGCCAGTTAATTTATGACCACAGTGCTTGGGTTGGATTAGACCTAGCCGAAATGGCAGCCTCTCAAGCCGATGCAGCTTACGCAACGACATTACAATCACTCATAACCCGCGTCACTAAAGCCTATTTTGATGTGTTAACGGCCAAAGATAACTTTGAGTTCCAAGGGGCAGAAAAAGCAGCAATTGAACGCCAACTGGAGCAAACAAAACAACGTTTCGCAGTCGGTTTAACCGCCATTACTGACGTACATGAAGCACAAGCACAATATGACCTCGCTTCTGCGCAAGAAATTTTAGCTGAAAATAACCTTGCCAATAGCTATGAAGCATTACGTGAAATTACCGGTATCGATCATAAATCACTGAACATTTTGGATACTAACCGCTTTTCTGCTGGTGCTCCTGCACCAGAAAAATCAACCGATTGGTTAAAAATGGCAGAAGCGAGCAATCTAGCGTTATTAGCTCAACGTATCGGTAAAGATATAGCAAGTGAAACCATTAAACTTTATAACGCTGGCCATATGCCTTCTTTAAGTTTAGATGCGGGTTACACCAAAGGTTTTGATCAAAGCCCAACCGAAGACTTTGATAACAGCAACATAGGTATCACTTTACGCGTACCTATCTTTGAAGGCTTTAAAGTATCTTCACAAGTAAAACAAGCGCAATTCCAATATGTTGAGGCAAGTGAAAAACTTGAACAAACTCATCGTGGTGTTGTAAAAGATGTGCGTAATAACTTCAATAACGTATCGGCTTCTATCAGTTCTATCAGAGCTTATGAACAATCTGTCGTGTCTTCAGAAAGCGCTTTAAAAGCCACTCAAGCGGGTTTTGAAGTTGGTACCCGTACCATCGTTGACGTATTAAACCGTACGCGTGACTTGTACGACTCAAAACGTAAGTTATCAGATGCCCGATATGGTTACATCAATTCAATTGTGGCACTTAAACAAGCGGCTGGTACGTTGAATGAAGATGATGTAATTGCTATCAACAATGGCCTTATGCCTCAGTAGTTTTGCATCAACTGTAAATAAAAACGGCCTATTTAAGGCCGTTTTTTTATATGTATAAATCCGCTTTAGCAAGTCCTAATAAACAATCCCGATTTTGCTCGAATTAAAGCCATAAAAAAACCAGCCATTCTTTCGAATAAGCTGGTTCTTTCAGATGACGATTAAGACGTTGGCTTAACCTGTCCTTATGCTTGCGGACGCATCGCTGGGAATAAAATCACATCACGAATAGTGTGAGTGTTAGTGAACAACATCACTAAACGATCGATACCAATACCTTGACCAGCCGTAGGTGGTAGACCGTGCTCTAGTGCTGTAATGTAATCAGCATCATAGAACATCGCTTCATCATCACCAGCATCTTTGGCATCAACCTGTGCTTTAAAGCGATTGTCTTGATCTTCTGCATCATTTAACTCGCTGAAACCGTTAGCCACTTCACGGCCACCGATGAAAAACTCAAAACGGTCAGTGATAAAATCATTGTCATCATTACGGCGCGCTAATGGAGAAATATCCGCAGGGTAGCCAGTAATGAAAGTGGGTTGCATCAACTTAGGTTCAGCGGTTTCACCGAAGATTTCTTCTAACAGCTGACCACAGGTCCAGAATTTCTCTAACTTGATACCTAGGCTTGATGCTAGATCACGCATAAACTCAACGTCTTTAACTTGCTCGTAAGTCATAGCCTGAATAGTAGCATTGTCAGGGTTGTGCAGCTGAATCGCTTCTAACATGCTTAAACGAGCATATTTGCCACCAAACTCAACGGTTGCTTCACCGTAAGGCATGCTAGTACTGCCTAATAAATCCTGGGCAATTGAGCCAAGCATTTCTTCAGTCAGATCCATTAAGTCTTTGTAATCAGCATAAGCCATATAGAATTCCATCATAGTGAATTCTGGGTTATGGCGAGGCGATAAACCTTCGTTACGGAAGTTACGGTTAATTTCGAACACCCGCTCAAAACCACCCACAACTAAACGCTTAAGATACAGTTCTGGCGCAATACGTAAGTACATCGCCATGTCTAATGCATTGTGATGCGTGATAAATGGACGTGCTGAAGCACCGCCAGGAATAACATGCATCATTGGGGTTTCAACTTCCATGAATTCTTTTTTTATCATGAAATTACGAATAGCAGAAACCACTTTTGAGCGCATAACAAATGCATTGCGTGAGTCTTCATTAACGATTAAGTCAACATAACGCTGACGATAACGCATTTCTTGGTCAGTTAAACCGTGGAATTTTTCTGGTAAAGGACGTAATGCTTTAGTCAGTAACTGGTACTCTTCCATATTGACATACAGGTCGCCCTTGCCAGATAAATGCAATTGACCTTTAACACCAATAATGTCACCGATGTCTAAACCTTGATAACGTTCTTTTAAATCACCTTGAACTGACTTTTCTGCATAAGCTTGAATACGGCCAGATACGTCTTGGATCACTAAAAAAGGACCACGTTTAGCCATGATACGGCCAGCAATACTGGTTTGAAAACCTAATGCTTCTAACTCTTCCTTGGTATTCTCACCATATTTAGCTTGTAACTCGGCGGCTTTATGGCTGCGCTCCCATGTGTTTGGGTGTGCGTTAGCAGGACAGTTAGTGCGAATGTGCTCTAATTTAGCACGACGCTCTGCAATCAGTTTGTTTTCATCTTGTACTAGTTCAGTCATGATATCTTCTCGTGTTTACTTGCTAGGGCATGCCCTAGCGCGAATGTTAATTCGATTAAAGTCCTGATTTTAGGCTGGCTTCGATAAATCTATCTAAATCACCATCCAACACAGATTGAGTATTACGATTCTCAACCCCTGTACGTAAATCTTTAATGCGGGAGTCATCTAATACGTATGAGCGAATTTGACTGCCCCAACCGATATCAGACTTGGCGTCTTCAGCGGCTTGCTTATCAGCATTTTGTTTATACATTTCCAACTCGTAAAGCTTAGCTTTCAATTGCTTGAATGCTGAATCACGGTTTTTATGCTGGGAACGGTCATTTTGACACTGCACCACAGTATTGGTTGGAAGGTGGGTAATACGTACCGCTGAATCCGTTTTGTTAACGTGCTGACCACCCGCACCAGAAGCACGGTAGGTGTCAATTCGTAAGTCTGAAGGATTAATTTCAATTTCAATGTCATCTTCGATTTCAGGGTAAACAAACACTGAGCAAAATGACGTGTGACGTTTGCCCGAAGAGTCGAATGGCGATTTACGCACTAAACGATGCACACCGGTTTCGGTTCTCATCCAGCCAAAAGCATATTCACCGGTAAATTTGATCGTTGCGCCTTTAATACCGGCAACATCACCTGCAGTGACTTCGATTAATTCAGGGCTAAAATCATGAGCTTCGCCCCAACGCAAATACATGCGCAGGACCATATTGGCCCAATCCTGTGCTTCTGTTCCGCCTGAGCCAGATTGAATATCAAGATAACAGCTTGCAGCATCGTTTTTCCCCGAAAACATGCGGCGGAATTCTAAGTCTGCAAGGCGCGCTTCTAAGCTGGCAATTTCGTCACTGGCATCGTTGAAGGTTTCTTCATCATCTTCTTCAATGGCTAATTCCAATAAACCTTCAACATCTTCAAGGCCGCTGTCCATATCATCAATCGTCTTAACGACAGCTTCTAATGCTGAACGCTCTTTGCCTAAGGCCTGGGCACGTTCAGGTTCGTTCCACACTTCAGAACTTTCTAACTCTCGGCTAACCTCTTCTAAACGCTCACTTTTAGCAGCGTAGTCAAAGGTACCCCCTAAGAAGCTCTGTGCGCTCGGCCAGCTCCTTAATCTTGAATTTTACTGGATTAACTTCAAACATGAATTTTCAACTTTAAATAGCAGTTAACAAAAGGTATAACGGCGCATTTTACCCCAAGCTTGGCGCTAAACCTAGACCGAAATAGGCATAATTAACAATCTATGCTGGAATAAATTTCACTCACCAACATCAAGCGCAAAATCGTTAGCGATAATGTAATAGTGGATCAAGATAAACCCACTGGTTGTGATAATGAAGTTAATGAGGCGACTAAACAATATACTGACATGAGCCAGTGTAAGCGTTAATGATCCCACACGAGCAATGACCTAATTGGTCATCAACTCGGTTGATTCCAAAACTATCAAGTTTTTCTGTGAATACGGTGAAGCGTCTTTAAAGGGGGACTTGGGCACGGTGACTTTAACCACCTTTGATTAAGGTGAGTCTGTCCGTTCTTTTACGCTAAAACTGTTGCTGTAATTTAGGCTTGTTCTGGCAGTTGTAGGCTCACATTATTCTTGGTGGTGTTTGCCCAAAAATGAACCGCTAAAAAGCGGTTCAAATTGCCTCTATCCCATAGATTAAATCTTAAATTGGCTAACCAATCTACTAAGATGATTGCCCGAATTGGCAACGTTATTACTCATATCAGCAGCCTGTCGACTAGAGTCAAGTAACTGATTGACGATTTCTTGCACCGATGTAATATTGCGATTGATTTCTTCGGTTACCGAGCTTTGCTCGGTCGCTGCGGTCGCTATCTGAGTGCTCATATCATTAATATTGGTAACCGAGGATGTTACCGCACCTAAGCTTTCCGAAATCGCTTTAGAGGATTCTACCGAGCGTATACCGCTTTTTTGGCTTTTATCCATGGCATCAACTGCCTGAGAAACCGAACGATGTAACTCAGTCAACATTTCATTAATTTCAACGGTACTTGTTTGAGTTCTGCTCGCCAAATTACGCACTTCATCAGCCACCACAGCAAAACCTCGTCCTTGCTCACCTGCTCTTGCCGCCTCAATGGCTGCATTTAATGCTAATAAATTGGTTTGCTCTGCAATGCCGCCGATTACGCTGAGTACTGAGTTTATCTTCTTAGACTGTTCACTTAGGGATTGAATATTGGTGGCCGCATCGTCAATTTGCATCATTAGGTCTGATACTTCAGACAATGAGTTATCAACACATTCTTGTGCTTGCATTACATAACCCGATGCTGTTTGAGTGGATTCTGCAACACGATTGGTATTCTGAGCCACATCATGTGCTGTGGCCGACATTTCAGTGATTGCAGTGACTATTTGATCGATTTCACTGTTATGACTATATAACTGATCCGATATGGTTACCGTTTGCTCATTGATATTTTTAGCTGCCTGTTTAACATCATGAGTGGCCACAGAGACATCACTAATAATATTTTGCAGCTTATCAACAAACAGATTAAAAGCTAAGCCTAACATGGCGATTTCATCCTTGCCTTTTACATCAAGGCGCTTGGTTAAATCACCTTCACCGCTGGCAATGTCATTCAACGAATGGGCCATATTTTCGATAGGTTGCACCATCGCTTTAGCGGTAAACATTACCCCTGCGGTAGTGAGCAGGCCTAACGTTGATGTTAAAATAATAAACATCATTAAATTTTGATGCATTTGTTCAGTTTTAATTTGCTTATAACCCGCCGTTACCTCATCTATATCATCAATATAAGCGCCAGAGCCTAACATCAAATTGGTATTGGGGATCATGGCACCAAACCCTAACTTCTCTGTCAGTCCTTGGGTGTTCGGTTTTTGATAAAAGTAAGTCACATGACCATCGCCCTGCTGGGCAGCATTGAGCAAGCCCACGACAATTTTAGTGCCGTTGGGATCGGCCATATCCATTTTATTTTGACCTTCCATATCAGGTTGCACCGCATGAAACACACTATTGCCTTCGGTATCGTAAATAAAAAAGTATCCCGCTTTACCAAAGCGTAAATCACGTAATGCTTGATTCACATTTCCGGCGTCACCCAAAGCGCGCTGATAATTAACCACTCCAACACCAATTTCTACCGCTTCTTTTAATTGCTTTTTACGCTCTAAAATCAACTCTTGTCTAAAATCGGTGATATCTGCTGCTAATGAATCACTTTCATTCACATAGAATAACACCAGAACCACACTTAAAATTAAAGTTAGAGGAACAAGAGAAAGGGCGAGGAGCTTATTACGCAGTGACAAATATTCCATAACCATAGACCTTTTTATGACTTAACCATATTTGAACAATATGTGCTCTAGTATGAGTATAGACAGGTTAAAAGGGCATGCGTTAAAACAGTTATGATATATGAACTTTTATCACATTTTTGAACCTCAAAAAACCACGACAAGATAAAGATAATGACCGGCCAGAATGCTGCTAAGAAGATGACTAGGGCGTGTTGAGCTTTGTTTATTTTTTATGTTGAAAATAAAGACAGCCTAAAGCACTAAGTCATATTAATCTGTTTTCTTCGTATTCAGCCGAAAATAGTGAGAGATAACAAGGCGGATTAACACATCAATGGCAATGCTTTGCTTGGATGGCACCTCGCCTGAGCTCCCCATCCTTGAGAGCAGATTACAAGCGAAGCTGCGAAATTAATGCCAAAATAAGCCGCCAAAGATAGATTTGTCAGCGTTTAGATAGACCATTAACGCAGGCAGTAAGAACCGCTTTGATATTGAAATATTGAACTCATATTAAGATATTATTAAAGCAAGCTTATGATGGCACCAGTAGCAGCAAAGCCCGCGACCAAATAGACAATATTAGGTTTAAATATTTTTAATAATCCAAAACCTAATATCGCTAAAGCCATATCAAATGACGAAATCACCGCTGTGGTGAATACAGGTTGATATAAAGCGGCTAATAGCAATCCCACAACGGCTGCATTCACCCCCGCTAGCCCGCCTGCTATTATGGGACGTTGGCTAATTGCTCCCCAACTATTCAGCGTGACTAACATCAATAAAAAACCAGGAACAAAAATCGCAATTGTTGCAACTAGTGCACCTAACATCGGAGATTCTTGCCAAATATCTGCCCCTAAAAAAGTAGCGAGGGTAAACATTGGCCCGGGTACAGCTTGCGCTAATGCATAACCGGTTAAAAAACGATCTTGGCTGACTAGCTCACCCACATTGGCTTCGAGTAAAGGCAGTACAACATGTCCCCCACCAAACACTAAACTGCCGACCTGATAAAACTGACCAAAAACTTGCCCTAGGCTATCGGGCTGTGAAGCTAATATGAATGAGGCAATTAAACCTACAATGAAGAGTGCTAACCATTTCCAATTCAAGGTAATATCGGGTGATTCTGGTGAGATATGTTCGCCACGAGTTAACACCAGGCCGCCAATAATAGCAGCTACCACCAATACGACTATTTGAGTTAATAAAGAAGGGAATAATATGATACACGCCGCAGTAGCAACCATTAAACATTGAGCCGTTTTACGTTGGCAAAATTGTTTAAACATACCAAAGGTAGCATCAGCCACCACGACTACTGCAAGCAATTTTAAGCCATGAATCGCCCCATCAACCCACCCCAACTGCAACCAGCTTGCGGTTGAAACAGCAAACAAAAACAGCAATAAAAAAGAAGGTAGCGTGAATCCCAAGAAGGCGGCTAAGGCCCCCATTACTCCCCCTTTATGGTAGCCAATTGCAAATCCTACCTGGCTTGAACCAGGGCCTGGCATAAACTGGCTTAATGCCACAATACTGGCGTATTGTTTTTCATCTAACCAATTTAACTCTTGTACAAATGTCTGCCTGAAATAGCCTATATGCGCCGCAGGGCCGCCAAAACTAATTAAGCCCAATGCCAGAAAACGACTGAATATTTGCCACATACATGCAGACCCTTTGGTTAAGATGACAGCTTAAGATTATGACACTAATATGAACATTTAATGACTACGAGGTGATTTTTCTAACATGACTAGCACTTCATAATGATCTGTGTGTGGAAACATATCAAATAATTGGACTTTGGTAATTTGATATCCCGATATCATTGCCAAATCTTTCACCAAACTTTTGGGGTTACAGCTTGAATAGAGAATGGCGTTAGGTGCAAAATCAGATAAAGACTGGCATAAGGATTCACCAATTCCGCGTCTTGGTGGATTAACGATTATCAAATCAGGTCTGTCATTCGCTTCAACACCTTTGGCAAAGTCAGTTGAATCTAGTGCACTAAAACGAATGTTATTCAACCCCATTTCTGTCGCTGACATTTTGGCACATTCAATTGCTTCAGCTTCAATTTCAATACCGGTTAAACGAATAGACGGGCTTGCACAGTGAAGGCCAAATCCCCCTACACCACAGAACAAATCCCAAATATGTTGCGGATTAAATGCGCCAACCCACTCACGTGCAGTTTGATAGAGTTGCTGTGCTACTGCGGGGTTAGTTTGAAAGAAGCTTTTAGGGCGAATATACAAAGGCACATCATTAAACTTATCGGCTAAACGGGTTTGTTCGGTCAAGAAAATTTCGTGCTCCCCCTCTAAAATAGCCATATGGGTTGGCTGCAAATTTACAGACACTAACCTGATTTTGGGAAAGTCGGCCATAAGTTTAGGCAATTCTCGCTGAATTCTTGCAATGGCTTGCTCGCTTCTCAGCACAAATCGCAGCATAAATTCACCGGAAATATAACTTCGAGTAAGCAGAATAAACTTAAGCTCACCTTTACTTTTGTCGACTCGATAAGGCGGAATACCAGCCAGTTGTACAAACAGCTGCAAGCGATGTAATAACTGCTGCATATCTTCAGGGTATAACTGACAATCACACAAGCTTACGGGTTGCCCTTGGGGATCAACAATACCTAAAATAGGTTGATGCGCCGCCCCTAGTACCACCATTTTAGCTTTATTGCGAAAGCGATTTTCTGGGCTTGCTATAGGGTCAAGCCATTGCACTACTGGTAATGGGCCAAAAAACTGTTTCAGCTTAACCATCTTATGCTGTAATTGCTTTGATATCGGCGTTTGAATATCTCTACAAGATAAGCATTGGCCATTTTCAAAATACTCACATTTCACAACTTGAAGCCTTATCCGAATTTAATACTTTTAATGCATTATCGCACAAGCTTTTCAGCTGTTGTAATTGCTCAATATCACCGCCAACTTTACAACGCATCATTTCAGGTACTTTTTCTGCTTGAACACGTAATGCTTGGCCTTCCTCTGTCAGGTGTAACACACGCACTCGTTCATCTTGTTCACTGCGACCGCGGATCACCAACTTTTTCGCTTCTAAACGTTTTAGTAACGGCGTTAAGGTGCCTGAGTCTAAATTCAATTTTTCACCTAAGGTTTTTACGCTGATACCTGGCTCCTTCCACAACACCAACATAGCTAAATATTGTGGATAAGTCAGTGATAACTCTTCTAACAGGGGACGATATGCGCGGATCATTGCATTAGTCACGCTATATAAGGAAAAACACACCTGATTCTCAAGTGCTAATGGATTAGTTGATGACATAATTACCCCCTTTCAATGTTGAGCCAGTATATCATAATCTAATTGCGCGCAATCTATAACCTTTTAGCAAGATGCATATTGATACACTATTACCATATAGGATATTGGCAAACGGTCGATAAAGTGAAGTAACACAATTTTTGTGTGTAATAAAAACGAGGTTTCTATGACAATTTCAGTAAATGCTCCTAGCAATATGCCTACTTCTATCGATTCAGCTAACAGCCTCAAGGTTGCCGTTATGGCTAAAAATCAACAAAAAATTGAAGGTCAAATGGCGTTGCAACTCATTGAAGCGGCTTTGCCTGCACCCGTTGGAAACACTGGTCATAACATCAATACCACCGCTTAATGATGTTTCCACCTTATTGATGGCCGCTGTACTGACAAGATGACAAGATGACAAGATGTTCATTTGCCCTTAATTGGTGAATAAGTCATGATTGTTGTCTTGTAAAATAGTAAAGGAAGGTGCGAATGAAAAACCTCTGGATACTCAGTTTAAGCGGTTTAGGATTAAGCTTTTCAGTTATAGCCAGCTCTCCATCACCCAGCTTCAACTGTAATAAAGCCCAAGGTTCAATTGAGGAACTCATTTGTCAATCTGAGGAATTATCGCAACTTGATACTCAGTTGCAGCCACTATACTCACAAGCCATCAAGCAACTTAACCTCAATGATGCCAAAATCCTCACAGCCGAGCAACGTGGCTGGATAAAAGGTCGTAATGACTGCTGGAAAGCCGATGACAAAACCGAATGTACCCGGGTAAGTTATCAAACTCGCATCACTGAATTGCAAATTTCAGCAGCAAGCATCAATGTGCCCAGTCCAACCTATTATCAGTGTAACAATGAATCAGCGTTGCAGTTAAGTGCATATTTTTATAATGACACCCTCATCCCAGCTGTGGTTTTCAGTTATCACACTGCCCACCAACCGCCCAGCGAACCAGCTATAGGTTTTATCACCCGCACAGCCTCTGGCGCAAAATACCAAGCTCAACATGCAAGCTTATGGACACACCAGCAAGAAGCGACCTTGACATTTTTTGGGCAACCACCAATAACGTGTACAATGAGCAAATAACCGAAGGATAGACTGATAAGCATTTTTTATTCAGTCTATTCCGCTAGTATCTCGCCGCTTTTAACTTGATTGTCAGCATGTGTTAGCAGCAACCAAATGTTATCAAGCACTGCTTAAAAACAAATAAAGTCACAACACTAACTGATAAATATTGCAGCTTCACCTCAACAAAAATAATCTTTTAAATTAACAAGATAACTCTAAGCTTGCGCAAGATCACATTCCTTGTTTTTCTCGTTTTTAGTTTGCCAGAGAAAGCTTAAAATCAAGTTCCTGCATCATCTTCTAAGTGGACAATGAATCCAACCTTTCATGCCATACCCATAGCCATCAATAACCGCGTATTCTGAATTGTGAAAGACTCGATAACGGCGTTAGATTTTTAGAATAACGACTTATCATAAAAACCTGCCTTGTTATCACACATTTTTCAACGCTATTTCAGAACACTTATTGATTGTGATTGGGATAACAACCTCGAAAACACATCAATTTTTAAAATATTAAGCGATAAATTAGACGCTTAAAGGCATTTTTATGAAATATATATTTGTCATCAGGCATATCTGTTATGGCGGAGCTGAAGCATCAACATGGCTTCTCTCCAAAGCATTAGCATCCCGTGGACATACCATTGAAATATGGAATTTGGGTAACAGTACCGAGGATGATCTTAATCGATGGCTCCCCTTCTCATCAGTAAAAGCGATAAAAAAGTGGCAATTACTGAGTTATAAAGTTAACCCCTCTGAATTATTGGTATTAGTCAATAATGCCGCACATCGCTACGCGCCAAAAAAGGGAACTGTTACGATTGTGCATGGAGATCCAACATATAAGTTAACGCAATCAACGTCCTTTATTGGCAGAATTAAAGAACGGGTGAAATTGTATCAGCAGCACTATAGTCGCAATAATTTCGTGATATCAAACGAACTGGCCACGCGACTCATGCCCTTTACAAAACAATCACCTGTACATCTACCTAATCCTTTTGATGCGAACTCGGTGATAGAAAAAGCCGCACAACCGTGTGATTTTGATTTGCCACAGGATTTTATTGTCCATATTGGACGGTTTGGGCCAGAAAAAAAGCAAGAATTGTTATTAGCTTCGTACTTAGAGAATCAACAGCTCAACTCAAAAGTAGACTTGGTATTTATCGGTGATGAACCACAAAAAAATGGTCCAATAACAACCAAACTTCTCACAATGACAAATGAAAGTGACTTAAAAGAAAAGGTCCACTTTCTCGGTAACCAGTCGAACCCGTGGAATATTTTAGTAAAAGCAAAATGCTTGGTGCTTTGCTCTGAGTTTGAATCTATGGGATATGTGCTTTTAGAGGCAATGGCATTAACTATCCCTATTGTTTCAACAACAACCATTGGCGCTAAAGAGGTGCTTGGCAATGACTTTGCTGGTTTGGTCAATCTTTTTCCAAATTTGGAAAATACACAAAGCCTTAAAACGGCTTATGTGAAGCAGCCATCACCGCAAAACACTGCCATATTAGCTGATAAATTAATCCAAGTGATTAATAACCCGCAGAGGTTTATCAAAAAACTATCTGATGAATATAGCGTAGATATTATTGCCGATAAATTTGCAACCTTAACCCAAGTTGATGCTACCGAACGGGTTCATAACCAACCCGAGTACCTTACAACAATCTGATGTAATCCATTGCCTCATCAGCAAAAGGGTTTAGACATAAGTCTTTCAATGTCTAAACCCTAACCGCGTTAGTAAAGGAGGGTTGCGATACCCAAAAGCGCAAATAATAGTGCACATAACCGATGAATTAACTTCATCGGCAGCTTATCTGCACTAAAATGTCCAAGTAATACTACCGGCACATTGGCAATTAACATACCTAAGGTGGTGCCTAACACTACCATAGATAATGCATCATATTTAGCCGCAAGGACTACTGTAGCAATTTGAGTTTTATCACCCATTTCTGCAATAAAAAATAAGATAAAAGTGGCAGCAAAAGCGCCAAGTTTATAAAAACGGTTATCATCATCATCCATTTTATCAGGCACAAGCACCCAAATGGCGATGGCAAAAAATGATGCGGCGATCAAATAAGTTGCCCATTGAGGATCAAGCCAACCAAAAGCAAATTGACCTAGCCAAGCTGCGGCAAAGTGATTAATTAATGTTGAAAGGAAGATACCAAGAATAATGGCCGATTTATTTCGAAATCGAGCCGCTAGCAATAATGCGAGCAGTTGAGTTTTGTCGCCAATTTCAGCAACTGCGACAGTGAGGGTTGAAGTGAAAAGTGCTTCCACAGAAATATCCTAAAGTTGAGGGTAAAGTTTAACCAAGCACAAGCAATAGCCTACCCTCAAAGTCGCTATTACCGTACTAGGTCTTGCTTAACAAAGCGTTATCTTTGTTGTTTATACCATGGCGATTTGGCCAATTATGTTGATATAAACGCCTTAATTAGTTTATGAAAAACCAATTCAAGCTAGCTACTCCCCTAAACGAGGCGGCAATATACCTTAATATAAATATGGGATCAATATACGTTGTGTAATGCTACACCATTGCAATGACGAAGTTTAATTAACCACTCACAAATGTTATGTAATTGTTTCTAAACAGCGCTAAAACCCTTTAAAGGTGCAAGTCACTTGCTTGAGTTGTTGGCATTCTGCTACTGTCTTTTGCAATTAGAATAATAATTTTTGGGATGCGTTTGTGAATTTTAAAATACTTGGATCAATTTCAATAGTCGCAGGTACGGCTATTGGCGGTGGTATGTTAGCACTGCCTTTAGCAACCGCAGCTTTGGGGATTATACCTGCACTCCTCCTTCTCGTGGTGATTTGGGGCATTTCAGCATACACCGCATTACTCATGCTAGAAATTAATTTGCGCACGGGTGTGGGAGACAACGTACATGCCATTACCGGTAAAACATTAGGTAAAACGGGGCAATTAATTCAGGGTGGATCATTTTTAAGCCTTTTATTTGCCCTAACCATGGTTTACTTGATGGGTGGCTCATCTTTACTTGAAACTCGCCTTGCTCCTTTGGGCATAGATCTGAGCAACCAAGGTGCGGTAATCCTCTTTACCCTTTTCTTTGGCGGTATTATTGCAGTAGGTGTCACTTGGATTGATAAAGTCTCCCGCATTTTGTTCAGTGCGATGGTGGTATTATTAGTCTTAGTAGTAGCTTTCTTATTACCCGATGTTAACCTTGCTGTGGTATTAACCAACACCGTCAGTGAAGTCGCTAACGGCAGCGAATTAAACCATCTGTGGCTTGCGGCTATCCCAGTAGTATTTACTTCATTTGGATTTCATGTGTGTATTGCCACAATCGTTAGATACCTAGATGGCGATGCGGTTTCATTACGCAAAGTGTTGTTGATTGGCTCTACCATCCCGCTAGTCTGCTACATATTATGGTTACTTGTTACCTTAGGCACATTAAGCGGTCCAACGGTACACGAATTAGAGGGATCATTACCTAAACTGGTGTTAGCGCTACAAGGGTTAGCTGAATCTGAAATTGTTAGTCAGTGTATTGATATTTTTGCCAACCTAGCTTTAATAACCTCTTTCTTAGGGGTCACCATGAGCTTATTTGATTATGTTGCAGAACTAACAAGAGCAAGCAACAGCTTAGTCGGTAGAATACAAACCTGGTTAATTACGTTTATTCCACCACTGCTTTGTGCTTTATTTTACCCAGATGGCTTTTTCAAAGTGTTAGGCTTTGCTGCCATTCCTTTAGTCGTGATGATTATCTTATTACCTATTGCGATGGCACTTAAACAGCGTCCACAAAACTTAGGCGGATATCAAGTTTCAGGAGGCACTCCGGCGCTTCTTATCACGGGGTTGATTGGTGTGATTATTGTGATTGCACAGTTAACGGTAGCATTGGTGTAACGGCCCTAGTTTGTAACGGAGTTTCTCTCCCCCTGTTAAGCGAGTAAAAGTTTTGTTAAAGTCAGGCACCGGCCTGACTTTTTTATTGGTGCATTGCGCCATAAGATCTCGCCCTTCATTCAATCCTAACAATAAAATTAAAAGGTCACCTACATTAGGTGATAACTTATTTATTTGGGTAAACGACCTCAAAAAATGGACTTATCTCAATGAAAAAATGGTTACTAACGGCCGCTATTGCTGCCAGTTTTACTGCACAAGCCGATGAAGGTATGTGGCAGCCGCATCAGTTACCCGCTATGGCGGATATGCTGAAACAAAAAGGCTTAGAAATAGACGCTAAATCAATCTCTAAGCTCACTGAATTCCCAATGAATGCCGTGATAAGCCTTGGCGGTTGTACTGCCTCCTTTGTTTCACCAAAGGGCCTAGTTGTTACTAACCATCATTGTGCTTACGGGTCAATCCAGTACAACTCTACCCCTGAAAAAAACCTGCTCAAAGAAGGTTTTTTAGCCAAAACATACCAAGATGAATTACCAGCAACCCCAGGCTCTCGCGTGTATGTCACCGAAGCGGTTACCGATGTCACCAGCAAAGTGAAAAATGGCCAAATGGACAAAGTCGGTAATGATTTTTATGCCGGTATTGAACAACAAGAAAAAGCCCTAGTCGCTGAGTGTGAAAAAGATGCCGGCTATCGTTGTCAGGTATACAGTTTCCACGGCGGTTTAGAATATTACCTAGTTAAGCAACTTGAGATCCGTGATGTACGTTTAACCTATAACCCTGCTGGCAGTGTCGGTAAATATGGTGGCGACATTGACAACTGGATGTGGCCACGTCACACCGGCGACTTTTCTTTCTACCGCGCTTACGTAGGTAAAGATGGTAAACCTGCAGATTTCCATGAAGATAATGTTCCTTACGAGCCAAAAAGCTTCCTTAAAGTTTCAGCAAAAGGCGTGAGTGATGGCGATTTTGTGATGGTTGCAGGATACCCTGGCCGCACTAATCGTTACCGCACAGCAAGTGAAGTTGAAAATCAGTTTGAATGGGCATATCCACAAGGGAAAATTCTGCGTGAGCGCATGATTGAAATCATCAAAGACACTGCCCCAGAAGGCAGCGATGAGCGCATCAAATACGAAAGCTTAATAGCTGGGTTAGCCAACTATGCCAAAAACTTCACCTCGATGATTGAGTTTTATGGTAAATCAACCATGTTAGCCGATCGCCAAAAAGTGGAACGTGATTTAGCGGCTTGGATAAATGCTGATAAAACTCGCCAAGCAAAATACGGTGAAACATTAGCTGCACTAGATAAATTAGTCGCTAAAAGCCAGCAAAACCAAGAGCGTGACATTTTACTAAGCTATATCGCTTACACGACAATGGCCACAACTGCTCGTGACTTATATCGCTTAGCAAATGAAAAAAACTTAGCGGATATGGAACGTGAGCCAGGTTATCAAGACCGTGATATGACCAATTTCACATCCAGCATGGAACGTATCGATCGCCGCTATGCTGCCAGCGTAGATAAAGCCGTGTTATTAGATATGTTAAGCCGCTACGCTCAATTACCGGCAGAACAACGCTTACCGGCATTGGACAAAGCATTCAATATTGGTAAAAAATTTGATGCTAAACAGTTAAGTAAAACCCTAGATAGCATGTACGCCAAAACAAAATTGGGCGACAAAGCCACCCGTTTAGCGTGGATGGATAAAACTGTTGCCGACTTTAAAAAATCGAATGATCCTTTCATCCAATTTGCTGTTAATACCTATGATGAAAGCATGACGCGTGAAAAAGAGCAAAAACAACTCGCGGGCGATTTAATGAAAGTACGTCCACGGTTTATGGACGCTATCATTGCTTACAACCGTGAGTTAGGCAAGCCAGTATACGCTGATGCAAACTCTAGCTTACGGGTTTCAGTGGGTAATGTGAAAGGCTATTCTCCACAAGATGGCTTAGTCGCGGTGCCGTTCACTCGCTTAGAAGGCATAGTCGCTAAGGATACAGGGGTTGATCCATTTGATGCTCCCGCTAAGCAACTTGAGCTAATCAAACAGAAACAATATGGTGATTACTATGTAAAATCGATTGATTCTGTGCCGGTTAACTTCTTATCCACACTTGATACCACAGGGGGGAACTCTGGCTCACCTACCTTAAATGGCCGCGCTGAATTGGTCGGTTTATTATTTGATGGTGTATATGAAAGTATCATTGGCGATTGGGGCTATGACGATCAATCTAACCGCTCAATTCAAGTTGATAGCCGTTATATGTTGTGGGTGATGGATCATTTAGACAATGCCGATAATCTATTAGCAGAAATGGACATTGTTAAGTAAACAAAATGAAAAGACGCTTTTTAATTGTGTTGGAGTCATTTACTGAGGTTAAGTAGATGACCTTACCCCCTTAAAGCAGTTAATTCGGTTAATTCGGCGGCCACTAATGGTCGCCGTTTTGTTTCAGCAAGATCGCCTAAGGTTACTCGCCCTATCGCCGTGCGTTGTAAGTCGATAACACGGTAGCCCAAAGCCAAACACATTCTGCGTATCTGGCGATTTAGCCCTTGAGTTAATACTATCTCAAATTGAGCCTCATTCATCCGCGTGACACGACAAGCTCGGGTTGTCACTTTCTGCTTAGCTTGTTGATAGCTTACCCCGCTGCTCATGATATTTAAAAAGCGTTCATCAAAGGGCTTATCAACTTCCACTAGGTAGGTCTTAGTGTGGTGAAAATCAGGGTGCATCAAACGTTGGCTAAGCTGACCGTCGTTTGTTAGCAGCAATAACCCACGCGAATCTTTATCTAAACGACCCGCAGGAAAAACTCTTGGGCTGGCGGGTAAATGATGCAATAAACTTGCAGGGTCGTCAGCCAACAACCGACAATCTATCCCCACTGGTTTATGGTACAGCCAATAGACTTTAGGTTCAGGAGGGCTAATTACCACATCATCTAATCGAATATCATCAAGCATTTTTACTTGGGATTCAATGCAGACTATATCACTGTGCCCCGCTATTTTGCCGTTAATTGACACCCTTTGCGCTTCAATAAATCTTGCTGCCTGACGCCTTGAAGCTACGCCGCATAGGGCTAAATAATGTGCTAAACGATATTGAGTCATAGCAAGTTATGCTGCGGCAAAACGATGGGATAGTGATTGCTGACTGACGATATGTTGGCGCATGCTTAACCCTAAGCAAACACACCATAAAATATTCGCTTGAGTCAGCACCCACATACTGGAAGAGACCCAGCAAAAATGGTTGGCACTGTCTTCACATGGCGGAAAATCGAGTAATGTCCAATCTAACATCAACATCAAATTAAACGATGCCATAAACGCTACAATTGACAGCGCGAACACCATTCGAGTCATACTGCTGTTTGTCTTAAAAAAATCAGCAAAGCACAACAAATGTAACAGCAATGAACCAAGTAAATAAAACGTTGATGCCTTACGGTGCCATTCTAAAAAGTTAATTGGAAAAACGCCCATTAACGCAATACTGACCCCGACAAACGAGCCAACTACCGCAATAGCGCGACTTAATGGATCAGAAAAGGTAAAGTAAATGGCTAGGTTGCCGAGAAAAAAACACACTCCAGCAGCCAACAGAGAAAGATTAAACACCACTGCGAGTCGCGAGTTCATATAATCGCCCAATGTATCAGGACGGAGGTGAAATACACTGACTTGCAAATCCTTAGCTTCCACAAACAATGCTGAAGCCACACCAATGCAAGCAATCACCGCAGCGGCGATTGACATAAACACTATTACCAAGTGTAAGTCGTAATTTCTATGTTGTTTTGCCAAGGGGATCAAGGGTAAGAAATAAGTTCAATCAGCTTACCGTTATCTGCATAAAAGAAAAAGCCCTAAACAAGGTTTAGGGCCTTAGATATTAATTAGCCGTTCGCTTGCGGAAAATAACGATAGCCACAGCCACCGCAGCCAAAATCATACAATACCAAGCATTTAACACAGCTGTCAGCGGGCTAATGGTAAATACCGATGCGATTAATAATGCTTGTGCACCATGGGGAATAAGCCCTTGCACAATACAGGCAAAAATATCTAACACGCTGGCTGCACGTTTAGGGTTAACTCCATGCTTTTGCGCTAAGTCCTTGGCTATTTCGCCTGTCACAACAATCGACACCGTATTATTTGCCACACAGGTGTTGGTCATCGCCACTATGCCTGCCATACCTAACTCTGCGGCGCGAGGTGACGCGTCACCTTTTGATTTAGAGAAACGGCTAATCAAGTTTTCAACTAGATTGTTCACAAAAGCTAAACCGCCTTGCTGCTGCATTAATGCCGCTAAACCACCAACCAACATAGACAGAATAAAAATCTCCTGCATATTGGTGAATCCAGTGTAAATATCGTTACCAAACTGAATGGTATTGTAGTCAGCGGCAGTAATACCCGTCACCCCCGCAAGGATAATCCCTAAGGTCAACACTACAAAAACGTTTAATCCTGCAACGGCCAAAAATAAAATCGTTAAATAAGGAATAACTTTTATAAATTCAATTTGCTGCGGTTCAATAGTGGCTTGCCCTTGACCAGCTAAACCGAACGCAACCAACGTAATCAAAGAGGCAGGAATCGCAAACACAAGGTTCTCACGAAACTTGTCTTTCATCTCACAGCCTTGGGTTCGTGTAGCGGCAATAGTGGTATCAGAAATAATTGATAAGTTGTCACCAAATAATGCCCCTGACATCACAGCACCCGCCATTAAGGCATAATCTATCTGAGCTTGGTCAGCCACCCCAAGTGCAACGGGCGCTACCGCTGCAATGGTGCCCATTGATGTCCCCATTGCAGTCGCAATAAATGCAGCAATGACAAAGAAACCAGGAAGAAGTAAATCTGATGGAATGAGTGATAAGCCTAATGCCACAGTCGCATCAACACCACCGGTAGCTTTAGCTACAGATGCAAAGGCGCCAGCTAATAAATAAATTAAGCACATTGCGATGATATTGCTATGGCCAATACCTTCGATAAACGTTTCAATGGCGCTATTGAGTTTTTGCTTTGACAGTAATAACGCCAGAATAATCGCAGGTAAAATAGCGATAACACTAGGTAATTGGTAAAACGCGTAATCCACACCTTGGCTTTGAAAGTAAACTCCAGCACCAATAAATAAGGTTAAAAAAACAAATAGGGGCAACAACGCGATAAATGAAGCTGTTTGCGAGGGGTTACTTGCGGCTGGTTTAGTCAAGGTTGTCTCTCTTCTTATTTATATATTCAGGTTGACGTAAGCAAGGATATATTCAATAGCATGAATATTCATCTCACATCCAAATCAATTGCACCAAGAATAAGAGAACTTATCCTAAATTGCAATCTAGACGTCTAGACTTCTTAACTTCCGTAGGTATTTTTACACAAAAAAAACCACCTCATCGCAAAAAGTAACAAACGATGCCACACAAACATAACGTTTGTTGGATATTACAGCAATATTTTGATCTTACCTTGCAGCTGCCTTAGCATGAGTAGCACTGAAACTTGTAAAAGGTAAATGATGAAACCCGATCGTGCTACGGCAATGAAAATGCTTATTGCTCAGGCGTTAGAACATTTTCCCTTGGGTAATCCCGAATTGGCAGTCTGCGGGTCAGGTAAGACGTGTGAAGGCTGTCCGAAGAAACTGTTAGAAATTGTTGATAGTGAAATAAACTATTGGCAGTCTGAACTTGAGCAGGGTGAAATTCCCACATTCGGTGAAATTGAAAAATTGGCCAAATTATGCAACAACGTTAATCGTGGTTTAAAGCGCAATGGCATTATCATTCCATCGCCCGCTAAGCGTTAACAAGAAAATTATCACCTTTTTATCCTATTTCACATTTACTCCTATTATCTGCACTTTAGTGTAAATCACCTCAACTCGGGTTAAATAGCCTGATTGTGACTAACCATAATTAAAAAACCATACAATAAACTGACATGCAGCCGCGATTCATCAATCTTCACTACCTACAGATTTATCATTTTTAAGTAAAGAATCCAGCTTCTGAAGAAGGTGACTTTGATATCACTCACTAAAAGGGCGCTTTCCTACCATGCATTAACAAGACGCCGTAAATAACCCCCTATAGGCTCGACTAAATCATCCCTGATTTAGAAGCTTGTATCGCACCATTAGCAAAGCTCACGTATCACTTGATTTAATCAGTTATTGAACATACTTCAGGCAAAACCTAATTGATGATAACCACCTACTGAAGTAGGTGGTTTATGGGCTGAAAACAAAAAATGCCCACTAAAAAGTGGGCATCATTTAAATAGCCTTAAATAACGAGTGATTACTCGTCAGCATCACCCAATGATAATAACGTGGCATTACCACCAATCGCGGTAATGTTATTTGTACGGGTTTTTTCCGTTACAAAACGGGTTAAATAGTGCGGACCACCTGCTTTAGGACCTGTACCAGATAACCCTTGGCCACCAAACGGTTGCACACCGACAACGGCACCAATTTGGTTACGGTTAATATAAACGTTACCAACATTGACTTTATCCGCCAAACTTAATGCATGCCCTTCGTTACGGCTATGAATGCCTAAGGTTAAACCAAAACCCGTACTGTTGATTTCATCAATCACTTTCGCTAAATCAGCCGCTTTATAGCGAATAACGTGTAAAATTGGCCCAAAGTGTTCTTTTTCTAACACTTTAATTGAATCTATTTCAACTGCAGTCGGCGCAACAAAATGACCATTTTCAGTACCCGCAGGTAACTCAAGTTGATTAATTAATTTACCCACTTGTTTAATATGATCGATATGAGCGTTTAAGTTCGCTTTGGCTGTCGCATCAATAACGGGGCCAACATCGGTTTTTACAGAGCTTGGGTTACCAATGGTTAATTGCTCCATTGCGCCTTTCATCACATCTAATACACGATCAGCGATATCTTCTTGTAAAAACAATACACGTAAGGCCGAACAGCGTTGACCGGCACTGGTAAACGATGACGAAACAACATCATTAACCACTTGTTCTGGTTGTGACGTCGAGTCGACTACCATGGCATTTTGACCACCTGTTTCAGCGATTAATGGAATAATGGCACCGTCACGATTGGCCAATGTACGGTTAATTAATTTAGCGGTACCTGTAGAACCTGTGAAACACACGCCGCCAATACGTTCATCAGCCGTTAGTGCAGAACCAACAACAGCCCCCGTACCCGGTAAGAATTGCAGCACATCAGTAGGAATACCTGCTTCATGCGCTAGCTGAACGGCACGGTAGCCAACTAAACAGGTTTGCTCAGCGGGTTTAGCAATAACCGTGTTACCCGCAGCTAAAGCCGCGCTAACTTGTCCTAAAAAGATGGCTAATGGGAAGTTCCAAGGACTAATACACACAAAAATGCCTCGGCCTTGAAGGAACAACTCATTTAGCTCACCTGTTGGGCCGGGAAGCAGTTCAGGTTTAGCCATCATTTTCTTGGCTTGAACAGCATAGTAGCGACAAAAATCAACTGCTTCGCGGACTTCATCGATACCATCTTGAATGCTTTTACCAGCTTCACGGGTACATAAGGCAATTAATTCTTCACGATTTTCTTCTAATAAATCCGCTAATTTTTGTAACGCATTGGCACGTGTTTCAACCGGAGTACGTGTCCAACGAGCAAACGCACTGTCTGCAGACGCGATGGCCGTTTCAATGGCTTGCTTATCAGCAAATGCAACTTTACCCACAAGCTTAGTGGTATCAAATGGGCTAACAACATCAACTACGTCGCCAGTTAACGTTTTACCGTTAACTAATGGTCCAGCTTGCCATTGCGTTTGAGCATATTTCTCTAATGCCGCAAAAAATGGCTCAGACTCTGAAATAATGTTCATATTTAATCCTTTGGAATTTTTACGTTCTGCACCGAAAATATCTATTGGCTTAACAATCTTATGATTGGCAAAGCTCTTATACCCTTTTAATGTCACGAGCGGATGCACCACTAATGATTCGATAGGGGTTTTCGGGTCTACTAATTTGTGTACAAAAGAGGTGTTAGCACCATTTTCTAGTAATCGGCGAACTAAGTAAGGCAGTAAGTCTTTGTGGGCACCGATGGGTGCATAAATACGTACAGCTTTAGCCCCACTTTCTGCAAGCATGGTGTCATAAAGCTCTTGCCCCATACCATGCAAACGCTGGAATTCGTATAGACGATCACCAGCCATTGCGCCAATACTGGCAACCGTTTGCGCATTATGTGTCGCAAACTGTGGATAAATGTTACCGCGAGTGGCTTCAGATAGTAAAAAGCGTGCACAGGCTAAATAAGAGACATCGGTGCCCGCTTTACGCGTATAAAGTGGGTAGCCGCCTTCACCAGCTTGCTGTGCCCATTTTAATTCGCTGTCCCAATAAGCTCCCTTTACAAGACGCAATGGAATTTCATCGCCTTGATCTTTAGCTAAACGATTAAACCAACATAACGCGGGTAAACAACGTTTAGAATAAGCCTGAACAACAATACCCAACAGCCCCCAGCCTTTAGCTGCATCGGATTGGTATAGTTTTTTGAATAATTTTAATGACAGTTCAAGACGATCGACTTCTTCAGCATCGATAGAGATCCCAATGTTCAACTCACGTGCTTGCACGATCAGTTTGATCACTGTTTCATATAATTCAGTTAATACGCGATCTTCATTGGCGACTTCATAACGAGGATGTAGCGCAGAAAGCTTGATAGAAATTGTCGGTCTTGGTGCTTCAGCTTCATCATATTGCTGAGCGCCTAAATCGCGAATGGCGTTGCTATAGTCAGTAAAGTACTTTTGTGCATCTTTTGCTGTTAACGCCGCTTCACCTAGCATGTCATAGCTGTGGGTATAGCCCATTTCACGCTTGGCTTCGCTGTTTTTAAGGGCTTCTTTAACATTACGGCCCAATACAAATTGTTTACCCATAATCTTCATCGCGGCCAACATGGCTTGACGAATAACAGGTTCACCGAGTCTATTGACTAAACGATTTAATAAATTGCTTGGCGTACCGTCTATTTTACGGTCCAGTTTGACAATTTTACCGGTTAACATCAGTCCCCAAGTAGAGGCGTTAACCAATACAGAGTCACTTTTGCTAAGATGAGCATCCCACTTTGCGCCGGATAATTTATCGTCGATAAGTGCATCAGCAGTATCGGCATCAGGAATACGCAATAGTGCCTCAGCAAGGCACATTAAAATAATACCTTCTTGGGTTTCTAAACTGTACTGCTGCAAAAATGCATCAATGCCTACCATCAAGCCTTTTTTTTCGAATTGGCGTACTTTACTTACCAATTGATGGGCTCTTTGAGTCACCTTTTGTATGTCTTCATCTGAAGAAGGCACTAGCGTAATTAACTCCGCTAAATATTGCTCTTCATCAACAATATAATTATCGGTGACGGCTTTAAATAACTCGTCAAGAGTGGCATTGTCATAGCGACCGCCCAGTACTTCACTCGCTTTGAACATCATAATCGCTTCCATCATGGTCAGTTGAAGGAGGGTAAAAACCAATGTGTGACGTACATTGACATGTTTTATTTTGTATACAATGTACGAATCTTCGCCGCGGAGTATACAGTCAAAATGTGATCAAGAACACTGTCGATTAGTCGATTAATTGGCTGAAAAACGCATAAAGTGTAGCAGAAGATGTACTTGTTTATATTAGATGCCTAAACCATTGAAATGCGCTTAATAGCAATATGTGTAAAGTCAGTGATTTAGGGGAAGATACAAACAAATAAGCCAACACTTTAGGTGTTGGCTTATTTGTTTGAAAAAAGTGAAAAAAACAGCCTATAGATTACATCCAACGACTATTTTTACGACGCTGAGGACGAGGAAGATAAACTAAAACAATACCAATTAATGCGCCAATACCCGCAATAATACCGCCCTGTTGCCACATCTTAAATTGCTGCTCGTCTATATTGCTACTCACCTCTGCTCTGGCGGTATCACGTTCCGTTAACGCCGCTTTCAACGCTGTTTGTAATTCAATAATTTTTTGATTAGCGAGCTCAAGATCCTGCGCGGCATTATCGGTATTCAATGAAATACTATTTAATTGCTCATTGACGCTAATGAGCTCTTTCTCCATCTCGGGAAAACGCACTCTATAACTTGGCTTATCGGTAACAAAATCACTGCGGATCCAACCTTCACGGTTTTTGTTATCAATAATTTGAGAATAATCACCTTCGACTTTACCATTGAAAGTGATGGGTTGACCCGCTTCGATGCTACCTATAATACGAAACTCAGTCCCTGGACCACCATGAATATAAGTAAATACATCATCCGAGACGTAATGTGTCGACGCTTGAGCCGAAATGCCCATAGACAACAATAATAATGCAAAAAAATGAATGACTCTCAACACAATCTTTTCCCTAACGCTATCAACTAGCTGCCATGCTATTTATTTAATCCCATGAATGCAAGAAGGAAGTCATAGGACTTCCTTCTTAAATCAAAATTCACTTCAATTATTAACTAAAAATATCTTTAATGATGTAGAAGAAAATAATTGATAAGCCAGCACCCGCAGGTAATGTCACAACCCATGACACGACAATATTACGTACCACACCAATATTAATTGCAGCAATACCCCGCGCCATACCGACACCTAATACCGCACCCACTAATGTTTGCGTAGTAGAAATAGGTAAGCCAGTACCGGAAGCAATAACAACGGTTGATGCAGCTGCAAGCTCAGCAGCAAAACCACGGCTTGGTGTTAGGTGAGTAATGTTCTTACCAATGGTCTGCATTACACGTTTACCGAATAGCGCCAAACCTAATACAATACCAGTGGCTCCTAACGGTAAAATCCACCATGCAAGTACAGATTTAGAACCTATCACACCGCCACTTTCAACAACCGATACGACAGCAGCTAAAGGCCCAATCGCGTTAGCAACGTCGTTCGAACCGTGAGCAAATGCCATACAACATGCAGTAACAACCATCAATATGGCAAATACTTTTTCAACGTTACCAAACTGGGTTTGACGGTCTGCTTTATCGCTCATTTTCAAACGCGAAATAGCAATCTTACCGAACACGCCAACAGCAAAAGCAATGACACCAGCAAGTAGATAAGCTTCAAGTGTAGAGAAGTGAAGTCCAACGTGCTTTAAGCCTTTAGTGATTGTGACTAATGACATAACAAAGCCCGCTAATGCCATATAAAAAGGCACATAACGCTTAGCATTTGCTAAAGGATCATCGGTATTGAAAATCAGTTTTTGCACACTTTGGAAAATAGTATATGCAATAAAGCCTGAAATAGCTGGCGTGACAACCCAAGAGCCAACAATACCAACCACTTTCCCCCACTCAACAGAGTCAACACTGACGCCTACTGCCGCAAAACCAATGATTGCACCAATAATTGAATGAGTTGTAGATACAGGCCAGCCTAATGCCGAAGCAACAACTAACCAAATACCCGCAGCCAGTAGCGAACCAATCATGCCAAATACTAAATATTCCGGCACATCAGTAAAGTAAGCGGCATCAATAATACCGTTTCGAATGGTACTGGTAACTTCTCCACCTGCTAAGAAAGCACCAGAAAACTCGAATATCATCGCGATGATGATCGCTTGTTTAATCGTAATGGCGTTAGAACCTACTGAGGTTCCCATGGCATTAGCAACATCATTTGCGCCAATACCCCATGCCATCAAAAATCCAAATGCAGCCGCAATACCGATAAGCATCGGGCCGTTGGTGACTAATACATCAACCATGTCGTTTCCTTGATAACCTTGTGATTAGTTACGAGCTAACATTAGCTCTAGACGGGAACCTACACGCTCAGCAAGATCTGCTAAACCACCCACCCACTCGATAACTTTGTATAAGAACATGACATCAACTGGATTCAATTCTGATTCAACAGCATACAGTTGACGGCGGACTTGGATTTGAAGATCATCAGAATCTTCTTCAATACTATCCAACTCGTTGATCATTTTCGCAACTAAGTCGACTTCACGACCACGAAAACCGGTTTCGAGTAGGTCATCAAGCTCATTAATTGCTTGTTTTGCTAGGGTTACAGCATCAAGACAACGCTTAAGGTAAGCATTGAATGCTTCTTGAACTGGTTGAGGAATAACTAATTGACGACCGATCATTCGGCCTGAAATATCTTTTGCCTTGTTCGCGATTTTGTCTTGTTGAGTTAATAACTCAAGCAAGTCAGTGCGCTCAACTGGCATAAACAACCCACCAGGCAAAGTTAAGCGGATTTCTCGCTTTAACGAATCAGCTTCTTTTTCTAGCAGGCTAATTTGTTTGCGAATTTTAACAGCTTCATCCCAATCGCCTGCCACAGTGGCATCGAAGAAAGGAACAAGAAGGGCAGCACATTCATGAACTTTATCGATATGCTGTTCTAAAGGCTTTAAAGGTGATTTTGCAAACACACCTAAAATAGAGTTTACTGGCATTGCCGTTACCTATTTAATTAATTCCGACTTGGAAAAGCGGGCGCATGTTACCTCAAGCGTCCACATAAAGAAACAGTGTAGTTTCAATTTCTCACTACTGCGATTTACTCTTGCAACTCAGAGTATAATTGATCTGAGCGACGCAATCCTAAGGGATTATTATTACAGAAATGTGACACCATGAACTAAATATGACGCATTTATGAACATTTGATTACAACGCGAGCTAGAAGTCAATGCACACTGAAACTGAGCTGAAACTATTTGTTGCATTACAAGATTTTGATTCACTGGTAAAAACACTCCATAACTTACCGAGTTCAACTGATTGTAAAAGCGATTTTTTATTTAATCACTATTTCGACACCTGCACGTTACAGTTAGCACAATGGGATATGGGATTAAGAATTAGGGGCTCAAAAAATCATCAAGAACAAACGATTAAAACGGCTGGTAATGTTGGCTCAGGACTTCATAGCAGGCCTGAATTTAATGTTACAACCGCTGAAAAAACACCCAACTTATTGTTGTTCCCCCAGCACATTTGGCCTAAAAATACCGATCTACATACCTTAAATAACCAATTAACTGTGATTTTTGAGACCAACTTTACCCGTCAAACCTGGATAATGCAGTCTAATAACAGCACAATTGAAATCGCATTAGACAATGGCGAAGTGATTGCAGGGCAAAAAACAAAACCAATTCATGAATTAGAGCTTGAATTAAAGGCTGGCAAAACTGAGGATTTAATCGGGTTGGCATTACAAATTGCCAACAAGGTACCATTAAGGTTGGCAGAGCAAAGTAAAGCATTAGCAGGTTACTTTTTATCAGGAAAGGTGCCTTATCAATTCAAAACTGACTGGCCAGTTCAATTAGACAACGCGATGACATCGCAAAACCGACAGTTAAAATCACACTTAAAGATAGGTTTAAATCACTGGCTTGAACTTGAGCACTATTTGGAACATTTAAGCGATAAGGTAAACACAAATAACAAAGAAGAGCAGCACATCATCCCGAACCAGGTAAATAAGTATGCGGAATATGTGAGATTTTTTAACCAATTAATCCACTGCATTCAAACTCTGCAGGCGTTAGCGTTAAACGATGAAAAGTTAACATCACGACTCGCTGATGACCAGACCACGGCTTTTATTACAGCACTTACCAAAGAGCTGGCATTGATGAATCAGCACTCAGGTTTATCAGCACATCCTCATCATCTTGAGTCACTTTGGCGATATCAAGGGTATGGTAAATTTCAACTCACTTTATTGGCTTTTCTGTATTAGCTGTATCGGGCTATTTCATCAGCCAATCAAAGGGACTGATTACTCATCAGTCCCTTTGTGCCCAATAAAGACATCAATGTGAGCATTCAAAAGTGGTAGACATTCATTAATATCAAACTGAATGCGATGACATGTCTTTTTATAGTCCTAATGCTTTAGCAATACGCTGACCGTAATCAACATCTGCCTGACTAAAAAGAGCAAGCATTTGTTGTTGCACATCCAAGCTGGCCTGGCTTAAAGAGCCACTTATGGTCTGTACCAAACGCTGCTTTTCATCTTCAGTAAACTTACGGTATAAATTACCCGCTTGGCTAAAGTCATCTTGATTATAGCGGCTATAACGAGCAGCTTCGCCATCTAAACGCAGCGGCGGCTCAGCAAATTGCGAGGCTTCTTGTAATGCGCCCGCAGCGGTATTCGGGCCATAATTGGCACTGGCATCACCTCCTGTTTGGCTACCTTGGAAAGGACATTGTGTCCCCGCCATGGCACCAGCACGTTGATGATGGTTTGCTTTAGTGGCATGTGGACAATTCACCGGCAGCTGATTGTAATTTGTGCCAATACGGTAACGCTGTGCATCAGCATAAGAAAATAGTCTTGCTTGCAACATTTTATCCGGTGATGCTCCAACTCCTGGCACTAAATTACTCGGTGCAAGGGCAACCTGCTCAACTTCAGCAAAATAATTATTTGGCATACGATTAAGCTCAAGCTCACCAATTTCAATCAGTGGATAATCAGCATGTGGCCACACTTTAGTTAAATCAAACGGGTTGATGTGATAAGTATTGGCCTCAGCTTCAGGCATGATTTGCACCTTCACCGCCCACTTAGGAAAGTTTTTGTCGGTGATCGCTATCATCATGTCACGCTGAGAAGAGTCCGGATCAATTCCTTTTAACTTATCAGCCTGTTCATTAGTTAAATTCACCACACCTTGCTGTGATTTAAAATGAAACTTCACCCAAAAACGCTCGCCTTTGGCATTCCAAAATGAAAATGTGTGTGAACCATAGCCGTGCATTTGACGGTAATTTGCAGGGATGCCACGATCTGACATTAAAATTGTCACTTGGTGCATCGCTTCAGGGTTTTGCGCCCAAAAATCCCACATGGCTTGTGGATCTTTTAAATTAGTCTGCGGATGACGTTTTTGCGTATGAATAAAATCCGGAAACTTAATACCATCTCGTAAAAAGAAGGTAGGAGTATTATTACCCACAATATCGTGATTACCACGAGCGGTATAAAAACGTAATCCAAAGCCACGAGGATCACGCTCTGCATCAGCAGACCCCATTTCACCACCTACCGTCGAGAAACGCACAAATGTTTCTGTTTGTTTACCAACGCCATTGAAATGATCAGCAATAGTGTACTCACTTAAATCTTTAGTCAGTGTAAAAGTACCATATACGCCAGTCCCCTTAGCATGCACAACACGCTCAGGAATACGCTCACGATTAAAGTGGGCAAGTTTTTCAATAAGATGCCAATCTTGAAGCAACAGGGGGCCTCTTTCACCTGCAGAAAGTGAGTTTTGATCATCTGCTATTGGTGCACCATTTTGGCTTGTTAAATAATGTGAATTGTTCATTTTTATCTCCTAATTACTTTCAAGTAACCATTGTTCAATTAAGTCATAAACGGTTGCCATCTTGCTTTCCTCGGCCGTCGTTATCGAATAAAGCGATAATACATGAGCCAACAAAACCGTAAAAACGATTAAAAACGATAATTACAATCGACAAAGGTAATTAGGGTGGGAGAGTGTTAAGTAAAAAACGATTTAAAAATGCAATAAAAAGCCGAAGCATGCTTCGGCGATGGGCAAAGTAACAAGGTTAATCTGCAGACGGCGGTACGATTGGCTCACGATACAATTTCACTAAATAATAAGCATCAATTAACACAATGAAAAAATTCACTAATGCGACAGGAATAGCATCAATGGCTAACCCATAAGCAACAAATAACGCCGCGCCAACCAAATTCCACCAGCGAAGTTTTTTGATATTTGCCATCATTAACGAAATGGCTACGACGACAGAGGCAAGATATCCCACCCATTCCCAGATTGTTGCGGTATCCATTAGTCACTCCCAAAAGTACATTCATCTAGTGAGTATAGCTTATCCCAATAAGATGAAATCACCGTTCGACAACTGCCGCTGTCATCCGTGATATACAGCATAAATCATTGGCGCTGTTATGGACTAAAATCTCCCATACAGAGCTACGCTTACCAATATGAACAGGTCTAGCTGTTGCTGTTAATGTACCATTACGAGAAGCTTTTAAGTGGTTAGCATTGATCTCTTGGCCCACACAATAGAATTGAGTGAAATCGACAACAAAGTTAGCCGCATAACTGGCTACTGTTTCAGCTAATGCCACATTTGCGCCACCATGGACAATGCCTAAAGGGTTGTGAACACTGGGATCAGCAGGCATTGTTGCTTTCATATAATCATCACCTATTTCGGTGATTTTAATGCCTAATGTACGCATCAAAGTGCCCTTACCGTTCATCCCCGCATCTAAACGCTCACAATCTTCCAGTGTCACGTCTCTAAACCAAATACTCATTGAATACATCCAGTTAACAATTATGTTTTTAGTGTACTGCGAGATGAAGTAAGAAGAAACAGCTAAAGTAGTGTAACTGACATAATGATAAAATAGGAGATTTGCAATACGACACCAAGGATCAGAGAGGTCAACCGACATTGAAACCAAAGCAGAAGTCCCTATTGAAGGGTAAATGGGACTAGTTATCAGCACAATGTTGCTCAAAATGATTAACTAACCGAACAAACTTAATAGAATACGTTCGATATAGGAATGCAAAAGGGAGCACTTAGCTCCCTTTGAAAAACATTGAAATTAAATTAATTAAAACTGCGCGACAAATGTCTCTGAGCACAAAGTACTGGATGTTTCGCAGATTTTATAAGTGACTGTACTTGCAGAGGCACTGAAACGATCTCGGAAACGTCCATCGTTATCCGTAGTGGCAATCATTTCACCATCGCGATAAATATCGACACTTTCACCTACCGCACCATTCCAGGTTAAATCGACTAATGCACTGCCGCGTCGTGAAAGCATTGCTCTAATCACATCAGCTTCAATAGCATGCTCAAAAACTTCAACATCTGTAGTGATGGAATTGGTATTACCTTCTGCATCCGTAACCGTTAAGCTAACAGTGTAAATACCTGCTGCTGCATAAGTATACGTTGGGCTGACATCTACTGATGTAGAACCATCGCCAAATTCCCAAGCATAGGTAGTAATATCATCATTAGCGTCTGAACTGGTATCTGTAAATGTGACTTGTAAGCCATCGACAACATAATCAAAACCAGCAACAGGTGCCGCAGGTGCTGCATCTCCCAACCCTGTGATGGTTAATCCCCAGTTGTTTAATGTCCCGACATCAGCACCAACATTATCAGATACAGATAATGTCCAATCACCCATTGCCATTTCGCCATTAAAAACACTTAAATCCCAAGATTTAACAATATTGTCAGCATTGCCACCTTCACGGTTATGTAAAACAGATTCAGTCCCCGTTGGAGAGGTTAGAGTAACCACTAAATCACCTATCCAAGTATGTGAAATATCAACACTTGCTGTTAATCCAAATACAGTGACATTATCTGGTACATTAATCGTGCTTGAAATACCTGCAGAATCATCATCAGGAATCGCAATAGCGTCATCATTGCTATAAGGAAAATCTGTTAACCCTTGCGGGTAAACAGTTAACGATACAGACTTAGTTTTCACTGTTGCACCGTCGTCACCTGTAACAGTGATAACATAATCCCCCCATGCCGCATTTGAGTCAGTGGCAACATCAACACTAAAATCATCACCAGCACCAACGCTATTACTCGACAAACTCACACCGTTTAAACTCGGCGTAACATCGACAGTTAATGCCACTGTAGCATCCCAGCCTGCAATACTGCCTAAGTTAAAGTCATAACTAACGGCGCTTCCCACTTCAACCTCTTGTGATGCAGGAGTCGCGGTAAAACGAAATCCTGGTGCTGGGTTCGCTGCATCTAATGCGGAAGCCACATTCAATCGAGTCCCTGCAACGGTGCGTCCAGTTAGAGTGGCATTTGTATCACCTGACACCATAAGCAACTCTTTCATTTCAACAGGAGTAAGATCAGGATTAAGCGACCAAACTAATGCTGCCGCTCCGGTTACATGTGGCGTAGCCATTGAAGTCCCAGAGTAGGTGTCATAACCCCCTCCTGGGATAGTAGATAAAATAGCCGAGCCTGGTGCCCCGATATCAACACTGTTTAACCCCCACTGAGAGAAACTTGACATGTTGTCATTGCGATCTGTACTGGCAATGGCCATAACAACATCTGAATCGTAACTTGCAGGATAACTAGGTGTAATATCATTATCATATGCGTCATTACCAGCAGCTGCGACAAATAATATACCAGCATCACCAGCGTTATCTATGGCATCTTTTAATGCCTGACTGAAACCACCGCCGCCCCAAGAATTGTTTGTCGCTTTAACATCGACACCATGATTAAGTTTTAAATTAGTCATGTAGTCAATACATGCAATAGCACCAGCCGTCGAGCCTGATCCGCTTGCGTCTAAGAACTGACAGCCAATAATGCTCACATCCCAGTTAACGCCGACAACGCCTACCCCATTGTTACCTTTGGCGCCAATAGTGCCCGATACGTGTGTTCCGTGTCCATTACCATCCATTGGATCACCAGTATTAGCGTTTGCGTTATAACCATGAATATCATCGATAACACCATTACCATCATCATCAATACCGTTACCTGCAATTTCACCTGGGTTAACCCACATATTGGCTTGTAAGTCTGGATGGTTATAATCGACACCCGTGTCAATCACACCCACCACAACATTGCTGTCGCCAGTTGAAATATCCCATGCAGCAACAGCATCAATATCAGCTCCTGCTAAACCTCCACTTTGACCAGTATTATGTAAACCCCAAAGGTCAACAAAACTGGGGTCATCCGGCATGCCAATCGCACGAACAATATAGTTAGGTTCGGCATATTTAACAGCAGGATGCTTGCTGATCATTTTGATCGCTTTTTGAACATCCGCCCCATTTTTTAAACTTAATCGAGCTAATTTTCCATTCAGAAGATGGCTGAATTGATCATCTACACCATCAGCATTGACATCTTTGAGCGTTGCGCCAACAAGCTTTTGTGCTGTTGTGCGCTCAAATTTTGTCGCGTTGTCTTTATAGACCACTAAGATCGTATCTTTCTGGTAAGTTACAGCTTGCTTAGCCATCACTGGCACTGCAGAAGTCATTGCCATTGCTGACGCGATAGCTAAAGCAACGGGTGTTATTTTAATCGACATATACTGGTTTCCTATCGTCCTTATTGATTCCAGAACCGGCACAGCTAAATACGTTACAAATGTGTCCATTGACTCAGGGTACGCAATTTATCCGGCAATATTTTTGCACCAAGATTGTTGCCATAAGCAAAGTTATTTGGAAAGTATGAGTTAGATAAATACAACTTAACTACTAACCTAATTAACCTAGCCCATAAGAATTAACACCCAAAATAAAAAGCATAAATCACTGTTAATAAACAAAAAACTAAAAAAACCCTCTTAAAAACCTTAATCAATGCTTAAAAATAAATACCCATTTGTTCAATTGATATGACCATGCAGAGCCCGTAAGTTGGTCGAGTCATTTGACTCGTTCGAGTGAGTCATCGCCGCTACGTTTCATGTAATGCAAAGGAGTGTTCATGCTAATTTCAGTGACAAAAACGTTATGTATCACCCTCCTGCTGTCCAGCCTTGCATTGTCCGCCTTTGCACAGGAAGGTAAAAAGGATCCGTTTGTTGATATTGATTTACCTGTCACATTGCAAACCTTGTTAGAGAATAATAATCGTGGTGACATGGTTAATTTGATCCAACTAGGCATGTTAAACCAAGCAAGTTTTTTGCAAGATGGCGAGTTCAATCATGCATCTGTATTACAGCTTGGAGACAACAATCAGGCGCACATTGCTCAATTTGGCGTGAATAATGAAATAGAGCTGTTACAAGCAGGCGAGAAAAATACTGCTTCAATTATCCAAACTGGAAATGATAATCGAGCACAATTAAATCAACTAGGAAGTGCAAATTTCTCAATTGAACAGATTGCAGATGGTGCTGCAATCACAATAACGCAATATTAAACAGGGAGCGTCATATGAAATCTCAAGCAACTAAAACGTTATTAGCATTAGCCATTGCAGCAAGCTTATCTTCACAAGCTTTTGCAAGTGATGTCAGTAATATCTCCATTATGCAAGATGGTGTAGGCCAAGATGTAAAATCGGAACAAACGGGGATTTTAAATCAATCCATCGTAAATCAAACAGGCAACGATCAAGCCGCTACGATTTCTCAAAATGGGGTATGGCTAGAATCTTACGTAACATCAAATGGCGATGAAAATGACGTCGAAGTGATTCAAACCGCTGACTGGCATATTTCTAACATCGCATTAGAAGGCAATGAGAACTTAACCAGCGTGACCCAAGATGGTTTCTTTAATCAGAGTGATGTACAGGTTACTGGCAGCACTAATATTGTTGATATTGAGCAAGTCGGTGACATTAACGAAAGCAATATTGAACTGATAGGAGATGCAAATAGCGCGACAGTTTCACAAGATGGCGATAATAACTTTGCTGTATTTCGGGTTCAAGGCAATGACAACGATGGCGATATAACTCAAATAGGTAATGGAAATCAGGCCGGCTTAATCGCGCTGGATTTAACTCCTAACATAGGCAATAACAACGATGTGACGACCAACCAAGACGGCAACAGTAATGTTGCTGGGGTTCGAGGGATATCCGGTGACAATAATACTGTCGATATGGAACAAATTGGTAACTTGAACACCGGATTTATATACGCACTTGATGGTTCAGATAACGATATCAGTATTGAACAAGAAGGTGATGGAAACATTGCGGTATTTGAGTTCACTACAGGCGATGATAACCATGTTGAAATTGACCAAGAAGGTCAATCAAATACTGTCGGTGACACACTGATTGCCGTCATTGATGGTAATAATAATAATATCGATATAGAGCAAGAAGGTGATGCTAACCAAGCTGAATTTGAAGTCTTGGGTGATGACAATGATGTTGATCTTGATCAAGAAGGCGACGCTAACTATGCCGCATTTGGTACTTACGGCAATGACAACGATTTCAACTTATTATCAGACGGTGACAATAACACCATTTTCGCATTCTCAGTCGGTGATGATAATGACATCGAAATCGACCAAGAAGGTGATGTAAACTTTGCCTTAGTTGAAATCGTTGGCAATGATAATGAAGTGGATGTTGAACAAGATGGTAATGACAATGAAGTTCTAGCCTCAGTGTCTGGTGACTTAAATACTGAAGTCGATGTGACTCAAGTCGGGGATGTAAACCTTGTTGACTTACTGGTGCTTGGCAATGAAAACCTTGTTGATATCATACAATCTGGCGACGGTAACTGGGTTGGTGGTGAAACTGGTGGGGCATTTGCCATTGTAGGTGATAACAATAGCTTTATTGTTTCTCAAACAGGTAATGATAACATCGTTACTGGCTCACAGGCGGGTGCTGACAACTCTGTAAGTGTGACACAAGTAGGTGATTTTAATAGTGCCACTGTGATTCAGAACTAACTGTCACTATTTACACAAAAAGGGAGCGATGGCTCCCTTTTTCATTTGACATTTGTTATTAACTCACTAGTTCAAAATGAGTTTGATAGGTTTGAGCCCAACGTAATAACTCGACTCTATTTCGGGATTGGGTTTTACGAAAAATAGAAGAAATATGCGCTTTGACTGTGTGTTCGCTGATACATAAACGATGGGCAATTTCTTTATTCCGCGCACCACTGGAAACCAATTGAATAATAGTTCTTTCTCTACTGGTTAACATTTGCAGCATTGCAACCGTGTCTTCGGGAATTTCGTTGTTATTGTCCAGCTTCTGTACCAATCGTCTAAACATTTTGCTAATCAAGGGGCGGTCGTACCAAAGTTCATCTGATACCATTTTACGTAAACCCGTTAACATTAAATCCATGCGTTGATCGGCATACAATAATCCGCGTACCCCCAATAGCAAAGCTGACTCTTGGTCTAAAGAACCGCGTTCTACTTGGTATAAAGCAACAGGTACATGGTTCACAATACGAGAGACAAGCAAGGGGATGCCTTTATTATCGAGAGCGGCTCCTTTTTGGGAAACCAGATAAAAGCTATTGGATTTTTTTTCTAACTCTAACTCACCAGCTTGCTTAACAATGCGGGTCTTTAATCCTATAGACTCAGCAAGAATAGCAAGGTGGCAAGGGGCAGATAATTGATGTAAAAACACCAACTCATACGTAGTTGAGCTCATGACTCTTCTCCCTGAAAAGTGTTATTACGTTCAAGCACTCTATTTATTATCATACGTTGGTTTCAACTTCATGAATATGAAATAGGCTAAAGCATGAGTACTCAAACATCGTCCTGAATTTTATTTTATACCCAATTATTGTAACGATGCTACACGTAATTAACCGAGATTACGACAAAAGGTGTAAACCTTGTAAATAGAGTAACAAGCATAGTAGAAATTAATTAGATAGACAGTAAACCTAGTCATTCAAAAGTATTAATCCGCATATTGCCTGACAAAAAATGACTGTAAACATCTAATTAGGTTTATTTGATACGGCTAATTTGGCGATTATGCAGACGGGTTAATAACAGTAATCCACAAATCCCCCCGATTAATGCCAAAAACATATCAGACTGAGTATCCCAAACGTAACCTTGAGTGCCTAAAAAGGCCTCGGCATCTTCGCCAGTCGCTGCTGCCACCCACCACTCAATGAGCTCATAAAAAGCAGAAAACGCCAATACAAAACAGACAGATAAAAACTGACACCAAGCCCCCACCTTTAAGACTCCATTACGTAACATAATTTCTCGAGCAAGGATTACGGGGACAAAACCCTGAGCGAAATGACCAACTTTGTCATAGTTATTTCGCTCACTTCCCATCATCTGGGCAAGCCAATCAAATAAAGGCACCTCTGCGTAGGTATATCTCGCCCCAATAAACAACACAATACAATGAACAAGGATCAGCCAGTAAGCCAATGAGGTGAATTGGAAGCGATGACGTGTTGCCAGCAAAAGTACCGCAGCAATAAGTGCTGGGATAGCTTCAAGCCACCAGGTGAACATATCTTTGGGATCGCTAACCGACCAAAGCAATACCGCGGCATAAATAACTATCCATATCATTTTATTATGCAATGAAAATTCCTCTTATTCGATATTGTTCTAAAATTAGAATATTAACTTTAGCCATCTAGCCCTCCACAATGGGCAAAAAAAGTGCTACTTTGGCTATGCGTTGGAAGTCGCATATTTTCCCAAAGTAGAACAGGCCTCACCTACTGTAAATAAAGTAGTTGATTTGACGTCGCTTGGGAGCAGATATTAATAGTAAACTAACTGATATCATAAGCATAAGTACTTTAGGTACTAAATCAGCAATTACACATTAGAGGGTACCCATATCATGGCGAAACATTCGCTTGACAAGGATAAGATAAAAATCCTGCTGTTGGAGGGCGTCCACCAAAGTGCGGTAGATGTACTAGAAAGAGCAGGCTATACCAACATTGAGTATCACAAAGCTTCATTAGATGAGAGCCAGTTACTCGAATCTATCAAAGATGCACATTTTGTAGGGTTACGCTCACGCACTCAATTAACTGCTGAAGTACTTAAGCATGCAGAAAAACTGGTTGCAATTGGCTGTTTTTGTATTGGCACAAACCAGGTTGACCTAGCCGCGGCTGAAAAACTCGGTGTCCCTGTTTTTAACGCGCCGTTTTCTAACACCCGCAGTGTTGCTGAATTAGTGATTGGTGAAATCATCATGCTAATGCGTGGCATTCCGCAGCGTAATGCGCAGTGTCACCGTGGTGGCTGGCTAAAAAGTGCCAACGGCAGTGTTGAAGTGCGCGGTAAAACACTCGGCGTAATCGGTTATGGTCATATCGGTACTCAGTTAGGTATTTTAGCCGAAACCCTTGGTATGCGCGTGGTCTTCTTCGATATTGAAGATAAATTACCCCTGGGTAACGCCTCTCAGGTACATGATTTAGAAAACTTGTTAGCCACAGCTGATGTGGTTAGTTTGCACGTGCCTGAAACGCCACAAACTAAAGATATGTTTGGTGCTAAAGAGTTCAGTCAAATGCGTCAAGGCAGTTTCTTCATCAATGCATCACGCGGCACAGTTGTCGACATCGAAGCGCTTGCTGAAGCGGTTAAATCTGAGCACATTGCTGGCGCAGCTATTGATGTATTTCCCGTTGAGCCAAAATCAAATGATGATGAGTTTATCAGTCCGTTACGCGGCTTAGACAATGTGTTACTCACACCTCATATTGGTGGCAGTACAGCTGAAGCTCAGGAAAACATTGGCGTTGAAGTTGCTGGTAAACTGGCTAAATACTCAGACAATGGTTCAACGGTATCTGCTGTTAACTTCCCTGAAGTATCGCTTGCACAACACGCTGGAGCATCACGCTTATTGCATATTCACCACAACCGTCCGGGTGTATTAATCAAGATTAACCAAGCTTTCTCGGCGAAAGGCATCAACATTGCCGCTCAATACCTGCAAACTACAGCAGAGATTGGTTATGTGGTGATGGAGGTCGACTCTGACCAAGCAGAAGAAGCGTTAGTCGAACTGAAGCAAATTGAAGGCACTATTCGTACCCGCGTATTGTTTTAACAACCAAAATTTAGCTTACTGTATGAATAAAACGGTTACTTTGGTAGCCGTTTTTTATGCCTATCCCCTTTTGAGTGATCAGAGTTTGGGCTACACTGCTGGCATTATGTTGCTGTTTCACAGGAAATCAAATGAGCCTTTCAATAAATAAACCCGATTGGGCCCTCACCTTATCCCCGCCCTCACTGATGTTAGCTAACCTAACCCACTTAGGATTAATTGAAGTAACAGGAGAGCAAGCTCGAAGTTTCATTAATGGTCAAGTGACCACTGAAATTGTCTCACTAAACGCTGATCAATGGCGCTGGGGTGCTCATTGTGATCCTAAAGGTAAAATGATTGCCAGTTTTCGCACCTTTAGCATCAACGATGCCCTTTACATGATGATGCCAATTGACACCTTAGCCGTTGGATTGCCTCAGTTAAAAAAATATGCCGTTTTTAGCAAAGCGGAATTAGTCGATGTATCAGCTAACTGGCAACTGATCGGTATTACTGGCAGCCAGGCAAGCGCCTTTGTTGAACAGTATTTTGGTAAAATTGAAGCTGAACTCAGCCATGTCGATGGCGGGGTCATACTCAAAGATAATGACCGCTATATCGTGATGCTAACGGCAGATAAAGCACAGGCGCTTTGCCAAAATCAACAGGTGTTTGATGCTACTGCCTGGCAAGCTCAAGAAATTAAAGCGGGCTACCCTAATATCCCAGCAGCACACTCCAGCCAATATGTGCCGCAAATGTGTAATGTTCAAGCCATTAATGGCATCAGCTTTACCAAAGGTTGTTACATGGGGCAAGAAACTATCGCCCGTATGAAGTATCGCGGTGGTAATAAGCGCGCCTTGTATATTTTGTCTGGCAATACCGAACAAACGTTGACGATTGACTCAGCTATTGAAATTGCTCTTGAAGATGGGTTTCGCAAAGTGGGTAATATTATTGAGTTTGTCCAACAAGGTGATCAAGTGCTGCTAACCGCTGTGTTAGCCAATGATACTGAAGCGGATGCGACTTTACGTATTGCTGATGATGAAAATTCTGTTTTAAAGGTTATCCCGTTACCTTATTCGTTAGAAGATTAGGCTAAATGATTTAATACAACTCGCAGAACGATGAACTTGAATTAGCGACTTGATTAGAAAAGTGTAATATCCACTTTTGCTAATTAAGTCGTTTTAAAATCAGAAAAAAGCCAACTCTATTTTAGATTGAGAGTAACGTTACCAAGCGACATTAACACAACCCCTCCATAGACGTTAAGTTAACTTAGCGGTACCTTTTGATCGATTCTAAGTGCGGATTTTATGAATCAGACTTTATATCTGTTTTTGAGTCTGAATATAGCCAACGAAAAAACTGACTAAACGGATAGAACAATAAACAAAACACTCCTGCACTTGCTAGAACTTTTACAATATCAAATGAATCAATCAAGTACACATACGGTAGTGCTATACCACTCATTAAATAAGCAGATAACCCACTAGCAAACAAAGTCGACACATCACTAGCAAAATGAGCGGGCTGTGCGTTCGATTTTGATTCAGACATTTGCTTTGCCACTTAACGTTGACCAATTTTTAAACGTCCCGACAGCATAGAGGAAACCGATACCTAAACAAATACTTGAGCTAACAATCCAAAATGTCAGACTATTTTCGGGAAACATCGGCATTATCACAACAAACGCGAGGCCACGAATTACGTAAATGAAAGAAATAACGAGCAAGCCAAGCTTTAAAAAAGGCAGTTTAGGTATCACTTTCGCGCCAGACAAACCATACAGCGCCCATAACGTTAACACAAAACAATTACGGATGACACCATCGAGGGATACCAATCACCATTATCAGCCAAACTAGCCATTTGCTCACCCGCACCCAAAAAACGATACCAGTCACCACCAAAAATAATACAACCTAAATGAGCCAAAGCCGCTATTGCGCTAGACACAGCACCCAAAATTAAAAACTTATTCGTCCCTGAAAATAGTAGCTATCATCATATCGGGTAAGTAAATTGATCTCAATAATGTGCTTTAATCAATCGCCTGAATGTGATCGCGACATTCCGTTCATCCTGAACATTCCTGCTGCAGGCAAAAAGTTAAATTAATATCAATTTAGCCAATGGCGTAAAAACAAAAAAGCGAACGGGGCTAAACCACATTCGCTTTTCTACAGCATCAAATAAAAAACCTTACTTCAACTGACTATCCAAAAAAGCCGCTAGCGATTTGTACAAATGATTACGCACTTTCTCACCGCGCATAGAATGCTTCGACCCTGGGTAATCGATCATTTGAAACAATTTACCTTCATCCTGCAGCGCTTTATACACACGAGTGCTGTTTTCAAACAACACATTGTCATCCGCCATGCCGTGATACATCAACAAACCCGATTGGTAGTTTTTGACATAAGGTAAAACGCTGCCAGTATCATAGCCTTGCTTATTGGTTTCAGGATTGCCCATGTAACGCTCGGTATAATGGCTATCATATAAACGCCAATCCGTAACCGGTGCGCCCGATATTGCGGCTTTAAAGTAGTCCGGGGCTTTAAATTGGCTCATCAATGCCATGTAACCGCCGTAACTGTGACCATAAATCGCCACATTATCACCATCAATGAAGGGCAAACTTCGTAGATAATCTACTCCCGCCTTTTGATCGCGTACTTCCGCATCACCCATGTTTTTATAAATCACATGTTCAAACTGCGTGCCTCGATGAGCACTGCCGCGATTATCCAATTGGAATACTGCATAACCCTGCTGCAATAAATACTGAGTAAAATAGTCTGCCTCGCTCCATGCATTTACCACCAGTTGAGCATGTGGGCCACCATACACTCGCACCACCACAGGATATTTTTTGTTGCTATCAAAGGGTACGGGTTTAAATAAACGGTATTGTAGTGCTTGGCCATCATCCGCTTTAATATGACCAAATTCAGGCATTTGCCACATCCGGGCAAAATCATATAGCGGGTGTGCGGCGTTAACTTCATTTTTATCCACCCAGGCAAGATTTTTACCATTTTGATCATGCAAACTAATTTGCGGTGGTTGTTGCAAACTACTGAAGTAATCTAAGTAAACGGGCTTGTTTTCTGCAAACACACTGTCATGCATACCTGAACGTTGGCTAATGCGTTCAATGCTGTCGCTACCCGTTGCTAAGTTGACTCGGTATAAATGACGCTCAACTACGCTGTCTTTTCGGCCAGAAAAATATAACCAACCTTGTTGCTCATCAATGTATTCAACCTTGTCGACGACCCAGTTGCCTTGCGTCAATTGACGCACTAATTTACCCGTTAAATCAAACAAATAAAGGTGATTAAAGCCATCGCGCTCTGATGCCCAAACCAAAGCAGGCTGCTGCTTTAAAAAGTGCAAATCATTATGTAGATTGACCCAGGCTTGGCTGCGCTCTGTTACTATTGTGTCAATTTTAGTGGGATGATGAATATCCACAACGCGTAAATCTAACGCTTGCTGGTCGCGGCTTTGCCATTGAAACGATAAATGTTGGCTGTCGGGTAACCATTTAACGCGTGGCAAATAGATATCTTTATCCTTCCCTAGATCAATCCAGCGCGTCTGTTTATCAGAGACGTTTACTACGCCAAGTTCAATTATTACGTTAGGCTTACCTGCGTAAGGGTAACGCTGCTCAGTCAGTTTAATGCCATCGGCATAGATTTCATTACGGGTGACAAGCTCAACCCCCGACTCATCAATACGGGTAAAGGCAATATGTGATTCATCTGGCGACCACCAATAGCCCGTCATACGATCCATTTCTTCCTGCGCCACAAACTCTGCCATGGCATTTTTAATTGGCCCTTTGCCATCTAGTGTTAGTGCAGTGAGTTGCTTGGTGGCTAACTGAAGGATAAATAGATTTTGATCGCGTACAAACGACACATAATTCGCTTTTGGCGATAAGCGGGCATCCGTGACAAACCCGTCACCCGTATCCAGTAAATTAACCGCTGCTGTGTTAACATCAAATAGATATAACTGACCAGATGCCGGAATTAAAATGGATTGACTATCATCAGCCCAAAAATACTCCATTATCCCTTGGCCATAAATACGCTGACGCTCGCGGCGGGCTTTTTCTTCATCCGACAACTCACCGGCCACTAATTTATCTGCATCGATTAAGCGACTTCGTTTACCGCTAACGATATCCATTTGCCATAAATCATAAAAATTCTGATCGCTGTCTCTGCCGGCAAGATACGTTACCCTTTTACCATCTGGCGATAAACTTAATCCTCTCGGGCTGGCACCAGCCAATGCCGGTGAAGCATGAATACGTTCAATGGTTAGTGGCTGATTTCCACCAGCTAACCCCTTAAGAGGTAAAGTGGTGTTAAAGCTAGAAGTATTATTGGTGGTTGATGTTGGATTTGTTGAGGTCATTTGTGTGGCCATAAGTGCAGGGGGAGTGAACAACAAAGGCAGCGCATAAAAAGCGGCATAAGCGTGTTGTTTCCATGTAGAGGTTATTATTATTTTCCTGAATTTATTTATGCGGCCATTTTGCCTGAATTAATCTTAAAACGAAAATGCCGCATCAGGCGCTGAAATTAGCGTCATTGTAGGGTATGATCAGCCGCAATTATATTATTCTAAAAATCAACGACCTTAACCTCAAAACTTGTCATAGGAATAACCATGCAGACTTTGGCACAAACCCTTGCATCACAAGCAGTAAATAGCTCGCTTACGGCATTACTGTTAACTTTAGCTGACACTTCAAAGGCTATCAGCGGCGCAGTCCGTCATGGTGCACTCGCTGGCGTATTAGGTGCAACAGAGCAAGAAAACGTACAAGGTGAAACTCAAAAAAAACTGGATGTCATCACCAACGATATGCTCAAAGACGCTTTAAAAGCTGACGGTAATGTTCGTGGTTTAGCATCTGAAGAAGAAGACTATGTTGTAGAAGTCAGTAAGCAAGGTGAGTACCTTGTGTGTTTTGACCCGCTAGATGGCTCATCAAACATTGATATCAATTCACTTGTGGGTACGATTTTCTCAGTATTACCAGCACCCAATGGCGAGTTAAATGAACTCAGCTTTTTACAAGCAGGGCGTCAGCAAGTGGCGGCGGGGTATGTGTTATATGGTCCATCAACCATGATGGCATTAACCACAGGTAAAGGAACGCAATTTTACACTTTAGATCCTGTCAGCGGTGAATTTTTATTAACCAATGACAGAGTAGCCATTACGCCTGATACCGCAGAATTTGCCATTAACATGTCAAATCAGCGTTTTTGGGAAGCGCCAATGCAAACCTACATTGCCGATTTATTACTGGGTAAAATTGGCCCTCGCGAGCAATCATTCAACATGCGTTGGATAGCGGCTATGGTTGGCGATGTACATCGCGTGTTATGTCGTGGTGGTATTTTTACTTACCCTACCGACAATAAAAATCCAGCTAAACCATTCAAGTTACGCTTAATGTATGAAGCAAATCCAATGGCATTGTTAGTAGAGCAAGCTGGCGGTAAAGCCTCTACCGGTTATGAAACCATTCTGGATATTCAGCCAACAGAGATCCATCAACGAGTTGCGGTTATTCTAGGTAGCCGCAATGAAGTCGATATGTGCCTAAGCTACCATGGACTGGATTACAGCGAAGAGCCAACAATCGATTAATCGTAATAATTTAGCTATCTTTAACTAATATGAAAAAACCGCTACTAGATAGCGGTTTTTTCTTTATAAGCCTTGAACTCATCTAAAGCATTAGGCGCTGTGCTCTATTCTGTGTGGCGCTTCGGTTTGATCAACTATGGTCAATACTGCAGTATCACCCACCACATTACATGAAGTCAGTACCATGTCGATAATACGGTCTAATGCCGCCACAATGGCAAACGCTTCAACAGGTAATCCCATCTGATGAATTAACACACCAATCATCACCATCCCACCACCGGGTACGCCACCCGCCCCAACAGACAATAAAAACACACTGAACAATAATGCAGGAATTTGATCGCCACTAATGGGAACACCAAATGCGTTAGCCACAAAGAAAATAGCAATGGTGATATAAATCGACACCCCGCCCATGTTCATCGTTGCTCCTAATGGCACACCAAAACCCGCAACGGCTTTGCTCACACCAAGCTTATCAGTCAAAGTACGCATGGTGACAGGAATGGTGGCATTTGATGATGCTGTAGACAGTGAGAATAGAATTTGCTCTTGGGTTTTTTCACGGAAAGTTTTAGCCGACACTTGGGTAAATAAACTTACCGAGTAAGGATAAACAACAAAAATCCACAGCAGTAACAAGCTTAATATTAAGACTAAATATTCAACCACACTGACAAAGGTTTCTGGCGCTAACGTCGCCCCTAATTTAAACATCAGCGCAAATACACCTATCGGGGCAAGGTTCATTACCACTGAAATTAACCGCATCATGATTTTATTTGCAGTTTGAAACCCCTTCACGGCACCATCAACCACGGCTCCCATAGACTTCATCACGCCGCCTAACAGCAAGGCCATAAAAATCACCTGCAGCATGTTGCCAGAGGTAAAGGCTGAAAATGGATTATTGGGCACAATACTGACAATAAGGCTAACCAGATTAGGTAATTCGGTGGCCGTAATCACAGCAGTGTCGCTGCTGGTCATGTCAACCCCTTTACCGGGTTCGATAAGCATCGCCACGGCAAATGCCGCTAAGATAGCCACAACAGTATTGATAATGTAAAAACCAAAGGTTTTGCCCCCTAAGCGGCCAAAGCTTTTTAGGTCCTGCAGTTCGCACACACCACAGACAATGCTCACGAACACTAACGGTACGACTAGCATCATGATCATATTGACGAACATGGTCCCGATCCCGCTAGCGATATTGACCAATGTGTCTGAGAAAAATGCCACATCGGCTAAGGCAAATTGTACAATACTGCCTAAAATAACCCCCAAAAAAAGTCCCGTAAAAATACGAGCTGATAACGACTTCATCATTTGCTTGTTTGTCCTATTATTGCCTTTTATACACTCAGGCTTGTTGTTTTAGTGCAAAGATACTGAGCCATCAAAAGTCAGATTTCAATGCGTTATCGTATAAAACATCCAATTTAACGCGTTAAAATAAGTAATAAATAACTAACTGATTGATTTTTAATCTTTAAAACATTTTAAAAATAAAAAAAGAATGATGTGACTTTGTTAATAAGCAGCCAGCAGCATAATTATTTACTTAAGTTCAATTAAACGTCACAAAGACAGCGAAGATCAGCAGTGAAGAGGCATTAATGTTAGTGGAAGTTGATGGGCTAACATATGTTGCTGTTTAAGACTGATACGATATTGTTGCAAGCAATTTACTAAGTTACGCCATTGATGTAATTCTGCATGCTGAAGATACTGTTGCTGACGCCATTGTTTATCAAAATCGTCTGTGTCATTCAATTTGAGCAACGCTTGAATAGAAAGATGAACTAAGTCAGGGGCAATAAGATAACCACAGCCTTGAAGTAAATGGGCAATTTGAACTCCAGCGGGGTCTAAATCAGTAAATGCCACCACTTTCAACCTTGAATGCAATGCATCATTTTGGGCTATTGTATGCAATAAGCGTTTACACCCTGCGGGAGAATGCGGCCCACTGCCACGATATACCACCATAGCCTGCTGAAATACTGCAGCAAGTTTTGTATCAAATGAAAAATGACCAATGTCATCAAAGCTATCTAGGTTTTCCACCACTATCAGATACTGTAATTGAGCATCAGCGCAAATCGTCACCGCCTGCTCAACCGTCATTCTTAGGCTATATTGTGTCGTAAAAGGCGGGGAACATTGCAGGGGAATTTGCACTAAAACATAATTGGCATCGGGGCGAATATTGGCGTACTTTTCTTTTATTCCTTGGGCTGCTAATGTTTTTCTTGGTTGATTAAAATTGACATTCTGCACATCAAAACCGGTATCAAGCAATGCCATTTCACGCAATAAATCGTGGTCTTTACCACTAAAATAGAGGTATTTCCCTGCCCCATCGGGCTCACCGATAGCAAATTGATTGAATACTTTTTGCCAATTGCTGCTGAATTTCGTTCGTGGTGATCGATTGATCACCACGGTTTGTATCGCATTAAACTGTGTTTTGGTTAACTTAGCCATCAGCTAAGCCAACCAGAGTTCAACATCAGTGACGATAAAGTTGCCAGTGTAAATCGGGTGCGGTTTACCTATCGGTTCCAATTCAAAATATTGTTTGTGTTCCATAGGTAATGCTTCGTAACCCCCAATAACCTGATAAAGCCAGCTTTCGCTGTCCCAATCGAGTTGTTGTTGCTGTAAATACTCAAGCGCTGACTGACGCAAGCCTGAATCAATAATGGCGCAGAAATATTCATCCACAGCCACTTTAAGTGGATTGTCTGGAATATCAAAATCCTCGACTTCACTCATTTCAAAAGTCACATTGGTATCACGCGGAACAACAATACGTTCATCACGGCTGATGGCTTTAATTTGCGCCACCATTTGCAGCAAGTCAAACTCATGGTGAGGGTTGCTGATATCTACGTGAGCAGGCTTTAATATGGCCTCGGCATAGTTAAATAATGCGGGTATTTTGTTATGCGCGACATGGTTTTCTGGCTGATAATCAGGGTGTAAATCAGTGTGCAGTAACCAGCCTTTTAATAAGCGAGTACGGCCTTGAATTTGCCTAAAGCGCCCCAGTAACTCTAACAATCTGCCCTGAACAACACTCAGTTCTTGGGTGCAGTAGCTTAAGGTATCTTGCAAACTGGTCATCAATAAACGACGTAGTTCACGTATGTCTCCAGCAATTTCACCCAGCTCACTAAACTGGAACATTTCCAAACCGTTCAATAGCTCTGTCACTTGGCTTTGGGCTAATTCGTTTTCACGAATTTTGGCATTTACCGTGCCCACATAACCAAACTCATTATTAATTCGGCCCCACAAGACCCGAATGGAATAACGTAAACTGTCGGTAAAGCTGTAAACATGTTCACTTAAATCAGCTAAATACGCTTCTGCCGCGCCATAATCAACATTATAGCGGGCTTCTTTGTAGTGATCGGCTAAGGTTTTAATAGTGGCAAGCGCCGAGCCCACATTGGAGTCAATTTGGCGATTACGCTCATCACTTAAGCCTTCTTCTAGCAATGCCCGCACAGATCGTTTTAAACGCAGTTCTTGGTCAGGCTCAGGGCGCCAGAGTAAACCACTTTTTTTAAGCTTTTCAATCACCGCCGGATCGTGGCTTGAGTCACTGACCGAGCCTGCAAGGTACGCGTCCATGATCACATCGGCATGTCGCCCCAGTTGCTTAAGTAGCTTTACTCCAGCTTGATGCAAGTTGCTACTCATATCAACTCCCGCTGAGTGGCTGTTTCTGCTTGCGCCTCAAGGCTAAGCCCTTCTGTTTCATCAATAAAACGGATCACTTCATACAAGTAATCTAGCTTACCTGTGGCAATGTAAATCTGCTTTTCAGCATTCGGTTTAGTTAAATAACCCAGTTCAACCAAACGCTTGAACACCAACTTAATCTGACCATCAACATTATTGCTGCTTGAGCCGAACAAACGATAATGACTTAACTTGGTTAATTGCTCACTAAAAGCCGGGGTATCTTCAATGCGTGCCTGTAACTCGGTTAAACGAATCGGCGCGCCTTCACTTAATGGTGCATCTTGGCCGCTGGCTTCTTGCACTAACACCAGCCACTCAACGAGGGGAATAAGCGCTGAGCAAATTTCTTTAAATTGGCTCGAAACCACTTTGCGCTCGGCTTCTCCTAACTGCAGATAGCCACAAAAAAATACTTCGCCTTCACCTGCACTGGCAATGGTGCGGTTAATTTGGTTTAAGTAGGTTTCAACCCGTTCACGGGTACTGTTATTTTTTAATGCACGCCACCCTTCTTCATTGGTGACTCGGCAGATAAACTCGCCACGCAGTAGTTGCTCAATAATGGCCCCTGCGCCCACTAATACAGTATCGTTATCATAAACGTCGCTGGTCATTATGCTAACTCCTCTGTTTTAGCGTTGTGCTGGTTTAAACGTTCAGCCAAAGGGTTAGCTTTAGGTTTAACCACTTGTAATTTTTTAGTCTGTTTATTGATGATATAGCGATTAGCAAACAAATTAAGCACTTCAGATTCTGGGTTTGGGAATGCCCCTAACACACTGATATTGTTGTTTTCGCAGGCATCAAATATCTTCTTCACATTGGTGTGATGTAAAGTGCCTAGCTCGTCAATCGGCCAATGAATAGTCACATCGGCTTTACCACGTAATAATCGGGTAAATGCCAGTAAGAATTTACATAAAATTAAGTAAGCCATACCGTGACTGGATGATTCATTTAACTGGCGGTCGGTACGGATAATCAGATCGCTGTTGCCCTCTTTCAGGCGCAACTCAATCTCCAATAGCTTAGCGATCCCTCCGGTTAATGCCGCACGCCCAATAATATCTAGCGCTCGGCGCATACTATTAGTGTAATGCTCATCAGGCAATGTGCTGAAGTTGTCCGCTTTCCAGGCTTTAAAAGCTTTAACAAACACTTCAAGCTCAGGCCAGAACTCTAATTCACTGATGCGCGAACGAATTCGTACCGCAGATTCAGAAACCCCATCAAGGAATAGCTCTTCGCCCACTTCACGGGTGATACGGGCACTTTGTGAGGCAATACGGCGATCGATGTCGGCAAGCACATCATAAAATGCTGTTAAATCAACACCAAAAATACGTCCCTGCTCACGAATGGCCATTAACGATTGCGGTACCATCACATTCAATAACTGCTCTAACTGTGGCACTAGTTTGCGATAGTCAAGTAAGCGAATACCCTTATCGTTTACAAAACTAGATTCTTCGCGCGCGCGCTCCCAAAACTCAGCAAGACTTGAACCAGACTTACTCGCAATCACGCTATCGAAATGCTCAATGTATTGTTTCACTGAGCCAAGTAAATAATCTCTTTTTAATAATAAATCTTCACCCTGACGTAGACGCTCACCAATCCCGCCACTGGCCTCTTCATTATTGGCTGGTAGTTTTAAATCTGCCAGTTTACGCATCACGGCCCGCAGTTTTGTGAGGTTTTCAGAGGCTTCTACCTGCGCGGCATCGGACGCCTTACGCTGAGTTTCTAACTCAGTTCGACGATTTTTAATCTCTTGGGTTTTATTTTTTAATTGCTGTTCAAGTGCTAATGCCGCACGCTTGACATCGGCAAGTTGAGTTTGCAGCTTAGGCTTTCTTGCTAACCAGGTATGTTGATACCAATCGTCATAGCGTAAGACATCACTGCGACGTTGCTCGGCAGTGCTGATTTTGCTTTCTAAATCACGAATTTCTCGCTTAAGCGCCAAAATGGCATCTTCATCAACACCACGGGATTTAAGTTCGTTTTTGTACCAGGTTTCACAGGCTTTTTGTTCAGTTTTAGCATTACTGCGACGCTGTTCAATATTGGCTTTAATTTGGCCGAGCTGATTATCAATCGCACCGACCACTTCTTGCCAGTAGGCATTTTTTTCCATGCGCGCTTCAAGTGCTTGCGACTTTTGCTCGCTAAGCCATTCTAGATGTTGGTTTTTAAGCTGTTTAAGCTCATTATCCAACTGCACCAAACGCTGACTTGACTCGGCCTTACGCGCGGTTACAGCCTGATCGATACGTTGCTGTTCACTGCGTTTTTCATCAAATAAACGGCGTAAATCTTCACGACTATTTTTATATGCCGTACGTGCAAAGGTGAGCTCACGATTAAGTTTATCTAGCGCATCATTCATGGCCACTAGTTGATCTTCATGCTCTGCTTGCAGCTCTTGGGCACTTTTAAGGGCCTCTTCAGCTTTAGCTAAACGAATGCGTAAGTCTTGTTCAGACTGCGCGTACTCAGGCACGTCAATTGCTTTTAAATCAATATGAACCCCAAACAGCGCATCACCTTCCTGGTTCGCTAAACTGGGGTGTAAGTCGGTGCGATGCAATAACTCGGGGGCGATCACTTTACCAAATGATTGTTCCCAGCCCTGGGCTTCTTTGCGCAAAAACTCCAGTAAAGTATGTGATTGCGGGAACAACATATGATGAATTTCATCTTTAGCTTGCTCACGTTCGTTCACACGTATGCTAGCAATGCGCAATGATTCATTAGCTTGATCGCGCTTAGCCCTTTGCTTGCGTTCATCTATGGTAAGACGCTCTACTTTTTGATTACAGCTTTCTTGCTCTTCATCGGCAAGCGCAATCCGCTCATCAAAAATGGCTAAACGCAGCTTTTCATCTTCAGTGTACGAAACACTCTCAACCTGATGCTTTAATTGGGCGGCGGTTAATTTTAACTGATATTCTTGCTCGCTAAATTTAGCTTTGCCTGCATCGCTTTGATCACGCCAAAATGTGTCTAACTTAGCTAAATCATCATTGGCAAGCTCACGCTGCGCATCGCGGCTTTCTCGCTGAGTGTCTTGATCTTTATGTAAACTTTCTAATTCGCGATGTAATTGTTCGGCAATTTTTGAACGCCGGGCATTAAAAGCAGCTTCGATGTCTTGGTGTTTTTCAGTTTGTAATTTATGACGTTCATTAAGATTTTCAACGTCCTGACGCCAGCTTGGCAAGCTATCTAAATCCGCTTTTGCTTGATCGATATCGGCATCTAAAAATGCACCATGCTGCTCTTCTATTACATCTAATTCATGTTCAAATTTTTGCGAGTCACCTTTTGCCGATGAGATCTCTTCATGTAACTCATCACGAATGTCCTTCCACTCTTCATCTAACATTTTGAGTTTAAGGTTTAATTCTTTAGCTAAGGTTTGATTAGCATCTTGGCGATCGGCTTCTAAGGTTTCATCATGACGATAACCTCGGGCTAAACTCGATAACCGTAATTCCGCACTGAGTAATTGGTTAAACTCTTGTTCAAGCTTTTCAAATTCTGGGCGAATTTGCTCAAAACCTTGCACAAGTTGGCTTTCACGGATCCAAGACTCTACTCTTTGAGGGTTAAGTCGAGAGCTAGGTGGATTAACCCCATCTTCTTCCAAAATAGCGGCGATCATTGACTTAACCGTCTCCATCTTGCCTTCTTTGGAATGCACCGCTTTAGCCAATTTTTCAATATGACGAAGCGAGTGTTCACTGTCACACAAAGAGAATTGCCGCGCGTAAGTTCGCAGCTCATTTCGATTGCCTCCCGTATTTAGCAGACTGCGATCATTCTGGATAATCGCTCTAAACTCACGGGTGTTTAATAAGTTTGTATGGGCAACCCCTTGGCGTTTAACCTCACGGCCAAGCTCAGCCATTGAATGACAAATTATCGTATCGCCATTACGACTTTTAACGTAATCCTCAAGCTCAAACCCACGGGCAATAAAGCGATAGTTGACCCCTTTACCATCGCCTGCCGACGCTAATACGGCCTGATAAAGTAACCCATCATCTTTTTGGTATTCATAAATAATGTAACTGGAATCGTGTGGCAAATACCAACGCTCAAAACTATCGCGGGTTGATGGCACCACCCGGCTAGGGTATTCACCATAAAAAACCGGAACTAGACGTTGCAAAGTGGTTTTACCGGAGGCATTGGTACCACAAATATTGGTATGGCCGTTTAACGCTAATTCAACAACACCAGGCAGGTGAGTATTAATAAGCACGATTCTAATCAAACTTGGCATGGGAGTCCTTTATAAAACAAAACCAGCGATTCAATTCACTTCAGCTAAAGCCGCTTGGGTTAACGCAAAACATAAAACAAAAGATGGGCTTTAAGGTAAATTAAACCGCAATGTATGGCAATGGCATTACAGCATTGGATCATACTGCAAATTCATTCTAGATGGAGGTTAACAAAGTAGCAGTCAATGCAAAATTGGCAAAAATTACCAGCCAATGGAAGAGATGAATCAACGAAAAGATTTTAACAAAAATCTATAATGCAGCATTGATACTAGGGCGTGTTTATCTTTGTTGATAAATTATGCAGCAGGCTATTTTTCTGTGAGGCAATCACAAATGAACGTCGTTTTCGCGTTTTTACAAACGAAAATGCGCGGTGATTTATTACCATTGGTATGAAGTTAAAGTACGACTTCAACCATAGCTTAGCCTCACTTTCATTTCACCCATAAAAAAACACCGCCTATAGGCGGTGTTCATTTAAAGCGTTAGCAATAATTAAGCTTCTGCAACAACAGAAATCTTAACGATAGCTTTAACTTCAGTGTGTACTTGTACTTCAACTTCGAAGTCACCAGTAGTGCGTAAAGCACCTAAAGGTAAACGAACTTCAGATTTAGCAAGTTCAACGCCTGCTGCAGTAACTGCATCAGCGATGTCACGGTTGCCAACTGAACCGAACAATTTACCTTCATCACCTGCTTTAGAAGCGATAACAACGCCTTCTAATGCAGCTAATTTTTCAGCACGTGCAGTCGCTGTAGCTAAGTCAGCAGCTAATTTAGCTTCTAATTCAGCACGACGAGCTTCAAATACTTCAATGTTTGCAGCGTTAGCAACAACAGCCTTACCAAATGGTAAAAGGAAGTTACGTGCATAACCCGCTTTAACTGAAACTTGGTCGCCTAAGCTACCTAAGTTTGCGATTTTATCTAGCAGAATAACGTTCATTATCTAATCCTCTATATTCGATTAAGAATTAATACTGCAATTACTGATGTAAATCAGTGTATGGCAGTAGAGAAAGATAACGAGCACGCTTGATAGCGCGAGCTAGTTGGCGTTGATATTTAGCACTAGTACCAGTGATACGGCTAGGAACAATCTTGCCGCTTTCAGTGATGTAGTTCTTTAATGTTACAATATCTTTGTAATCAATTTCTGTTACGCCTTCAGATGTGAAGCGACAGAACTTGCGACGACGGAAATAACGTGCCATGTTGACAGTCTCCTAAGTTTTCAATTCGACATTTTCAGCATGCAGTACCAAACGGTTTTGACCATTTCGTCCTTGTTGGAGTGAAAGAAACCCTTCAACTTCAACGTGCACACCTGCTTTTAATTTATCTGCTACGCTATTAAAGCGTGGACCACTCAACACCACTTGTATAAGGCAGTATACGTTTCGTAATAAGTCTGCATCATACTTCTGTGACTTATGCTCTAGCGTAATAATCGTATGATTGATCCCGCTGGGGCTACTCATTTGTTTTGAACGCGTAATGGTTCCAAACAAGGTTAAGTGATTATTCACAGAAAAAATTATTCAGCGTTTTCTTCAGCGCTTTCTTCTTCTACACGGTCATCAGAAGTTGAACGACGTGAATCACGCTCATCTCTTGCTTTTGCCATTGGAGAAGCTTCAGTAACGGCAACTTTAGTGCGCATTACCATGTTACGCAGAACAGCGTCGTTGAAACGGAAAGCTGTTTCTAACTCTTCGATAGACTCTGCAGTGGCTTCTACGTTCATAAGAACATAGTGAGCTTTATGTAGGTCTTGAATCGGGTAAGCCAATTGACGGCGGCCCCAATCTTCTAAACGTGTAACTGAACCGTTTGCAGCGGTGATAACACCGGTGTAACGCTCAATCATACCTGGGACTTGTTCACTTTGATCTGGGTGAACCATAAATACGATTTCATAATGACGCATTTATTGCTCCTTACGGTTAAGTAGCCTCGTTTGGCTCAGTCAGACCAAGTTTGAGGCAAGGAACGAATTAAAGTGACTGATTTGAGCGCGCGATAATACAGAAACTCTTATCCAAACTCAAGTAATAAAGTATTCTTTCCTGCGTTATTGAATACAGGTATCATAAGGCCCAGTTGAATTTAGCTTGTGCCAAATAAAAAGAATTAGTGATCCTCATGAAAAAAGCGCTATCCATCTGCTGTTTACTCGCCTTGTCCCCTTCTGCATGGGCATTGGTGCCACCAGATTATCAAGAGCCTGATAATGATTTTAATGCTGAAATCGAAGCGGGTTTACAACTTAACAGTGGTAACAATGAAACCAAAAACTTTAATGGTCGCACTTATCTTACCTACGACACGCTAAAGACTAAGCAAGAGGGTACTTTTAAAGCTTACTATGCTGCTGACGGCACTGAAGCAACAGCAGAAAAATATGAAATGTATTTACAGACCAACTATAAGTTAGATCGCGGTTATGTATTTGGACGGGGTGAATTCACTTGGGATGAATACGGTTCATATACCAAAATCTATACAATCTCTAGCGGTTATGGTTTTGATTTAATTAAAAATAATAAAACAAAACTGAGTTTAGAATTCGGTCCTGGTTATCGATATGATTTACCTACGGATTCCGTTTCCGAACCGAACCCAGTTTCCAACGAAGATATCATTGTTCGTTCTGCTGCTAAATACTCAATAAAACTGCAAGAATACACCAGTCTAAATGCCGATGTTACCGCTGAAACAGGTCGTGAAAATAATACCTTGACCTTAGACATGAATTACCGAAATACCTTTATTCAAGACTGGGCATTTAAAATTGGGGTTAACATCAAATATACCGCAGATGTGCCTGAAGACAGCCAGAAAACCGATACTGTGACCACGTTTAACTTGCTTTATACGTTCCAGTAAAGCACCACCATTCAACTGAGTGATAACCAACCCAATAGAGGCAGTGTGATGACCAGTCCACTACGTAGTTTCACCTCGTTATACAGTACCACTTTCATGATGGTGCTTGCCGCCGGTCTGCTTACAACCTACTTAGGGTTAAAACTCACAACAATGGAAGTCCCACAAATATGGGTGGGGGGCATGATGTCCGCTTACTATATTGGCTTGGTTTGTGGTTCAAAAGTAGGACACAAACTGATTGCACAGGTGGGACATATTAGGGCTTTTGTGGCGTGTGCGGGTGTAGTGACAGCCTCAGCATTAGGGCACGCGTTAATTGAAGATCTCACCATTTGGCTAGTGTTACGTGTATTAGTTGGCATGGGTATGATGTGCCAGTATATGGTACTTGAAAGCTGGCTTAACGAACAATCTGAGCCTAGCCAGCGCGGCACTGTTTTTGCCAGTTATATGATAGTGTCTTACTTAGCGTTAATGGCGGGACAAGGAGCAATTAGTTTATATCCAGAACTTGGCCTAGAACCACTGTTGCTTATCGCCATTTGTTTTGCTCTATGTATCGTACCCATCGCGATAACTCGACGTATTCACCCTGAACCTCTTACACCTGCTCCGCTTAACATGAAGCATTACTGGAAACGTGCCCCGCAAGCGCTAACAACCATAGCCTTAGGCAGCATGATAGTAGGGTGTTTCTATGGGCTTGCACCTGCTTATGCTGCAGCCCAAGGAATTGAGCCTCAATCTGTGGCCCTTTATATGAGCTGTACCATTTTTGCCGGTTTACTTGCGCAATGGCCGATGGGTAAACTGTCTGATTTAATGCCTCGCAGTCGACTCATTCGCATTAACTGTGGCCTACTGGGTACCTTAGTGTTGATTATTGCCTTAGTCCCCTTTGATGCCCAAATCTCGTTAGTATTAACCGCGATATTCGGAGTGCTGGCTTTTACGCTTTACCCTTTGGCTACCGCATTGGCTAACTCACGCGTGGAGCAACATGAACGTGTTGGCTTATCCGCGACCATTTTAGTGACCTTCGGGATCGGTGCCAGTATTGGTCCTCTTATCGCTTCGGCACTGATGCAACAAATTGGTAATGATATGCTCTACGGCTTTATGAGCATATGTGCTTTTACTTTAGTGATCCGTTTATTGTTCATTAATAACAAGCAAAAAGCTGAACAAGGGTCTAGCAATGATTATGTGATGGCTGGAGGCGATTTAGTGTCATCCCCTTTAGCGGCAGCTTTTGACCCTAGAGTAAATGTGCAATCAGTACAGAACCAAATGATAAATCCAGAAGATGACGCATTTGATATGCTAGGCCAAGAAGACACCTTAGAAGACGAGCCTGACTATTCGCAAGTGACTGATATTGAAAACGATGATGATATTGTGGAGCAACCATTAGGGTCTTCAACTAAATCAACCGATAAATAAATCTCACTTTGATAGAAATAAAAAATCCACCTTCTGAAGTAGGTGGTTTATGGGCTGAAAATAAAAAAGCGAGCTTGATGCTCGCTTTTTTATAGCAATGATGATTGTTATACCCATAACGATAAGTCAGTAATCAAAAATAGCGTAGAAAAAAAAGCTTGAGAACAAGGTAGGTTTTTCGATAAGTAGTTATTCTACAATTAAAAAATCTCACGCTGTTATCGAGTATTTTAACAAGCTAGGTTGATCAGTTATTTATTACGATTGGTATTAGTTAGCTAAACGCTGGCGCACAGCTTCAAACAAACATACCCCTGTTGCCACCGAGACATTTAAGCTTGAAACACTGCCAGCCATTGGAATTGAGATTAACGAATCACAACTTTCACGCGTTAGGCGACGTAAACCTTTGCCTTCAGCCCCCATTGCAATGGCTAATGCGCCTTTCAAGTCAGCCTGATAAACATTGTTATCGGCTTCACCGGCTGTACCGACAATCCATACGCCTTTTTCTTGAATATGACGCATAGTACGGGCCAAATTGGTCACTTGAAATAATGGCACAATTTCAGCAGCACCACAGGCCACTTTGCTAACCACAGATGTCAGGCCTACCGAATTATCCTTAGGCACTATCACCCCATGTACACCAGCCGCATCAGCATTACGTAAACAGGCACCTAAATTGTGTGGATCGGTTACACCATCTAAGATTAACAAGAACGGAATTTTATCATCGGAGGTGAGCTTATTTAGTAAGCTGTCGAGCTCATTTTCAGCAAGCACTTTGGCCGCAGTCACACGAGCCACTACACCTTGATGTTGTGTGCTTTCTGCTTTTTCATCTAACACTTTTCGTGCTGCACGCTGAGACTTAAGGCCTGCTGCCTGAGCGGCCTCCACAATAGGGGCTAAACGTTCATCATCACGCCCTTGTAATAACCACAATTCAATGACACGTTCTGGGCTATTTTTTAATAAGGCTTCAACGGCGTGAATACCAAACATAATATCTTGTTTTTTCATTTAGCTTTTTCTCTTACTGCGTTTCGCACTGCCCGCTTTGGCGGCGGAGGCGCTATTATTTGATGACTTAGCCGTCGCTTTTTTGGGACCCGTTTTCTTTACTCTTGGCTTTTTAGCCGCAGTTTTTTTAGCCGTTCCTTTAGCCGCCGGAGTACGTTTCTCATCTGAAGTGGCCTTTTTCGCTCGCCCTTTTGGCGGCGTCTGAACATCTTTAGCACCACGCGCTAATTTGGCACCTTCTAAATTGACACGTTCACGCGCGGTTAACGGTTTCGCACTGCTGCGACGTTTACTTTTGCCTTTACTGTTATCGCCAATCATGATCAAATCAATTTGGCGATCATCTAAATTCACCGCAGCCACTTTGACACTCACTTCATCACCAACTTGGTAGACCTGGCGAGTGTTTTCACCCACCAAACGCTGACGCATCTGATCAAACTGATAGTAATCACTGGCTAAACTAGAAATATGCACCAAGCCATCAATAAAGAGATCGTTTAAGCGAACGAACAAACCAAAGTTAGTGACAGAGGCAATTACGGCATCAAAATCATCACCAACATGATCTTGCATATATTCACATTTAAGCCAATCGCTCACATCTCTAGTCGCTTCATCGGCACGGCGCTCAGTCATTGAGCACTCTTCACCTAAGGCATCAAGTTCCTCAAGACTGTATTTAAAGCCACCATCTTGGGTCCATTTATCTTTCACTTCCCCTTGTTGATTAGCTAATAAATACTTAATCACACGATGCAATATCAGATCGGGATAACGACGGATCGGCGAGGTAAAATGCGAGTACTCTTCTAATGCAAGCCCAAAATGACCATCATTATCAGGGCTGTAAATAGCCTGACGCATTGAGCGCAACAGCATTACCTGAATGAGTTCAGAATCCGGTCTGCCAGCAATTTTAAGCATGATATTTTGATAATCCGATGGCGTGGGTTCTAAACCACCCTCCATCGATAATCCACGCTCAGACAAGAACTCTTTAAAATTAGCCAGTTTTTGCTCTGAAGGCGCTTCATGCACACGGTATAACACTTCACCTTTGTGCTTTTTAACAAACTTAGCAGAGGCTACGTTTGCTAAAATCATACATTCTTCAATAATTTTATGTGCCTGATTACGGCCTCTTGGCACAATTTTATCAATCTTGCGCTGCTCATTGAAAATAAACTGGGTTTCTAAGGTTTCAAAAGCGATCGCACCACGTTCAGCTCTGCGCTCATCTAAGGTTAAATACAAAGATTGTAAGCACTGTAAGTGTGGGAACAATACTTCGTGCTCTGGGGCAATCGTGCCTCCCTCAAGCATGTCGGCAACTTGGGTATAAGTAAAACGCGCATGCGAGTGCATGACCGCTGGATAAAATTTATATCCAGATAGCTTGCCACTGGCGGCAATGGTCATTTCAGCCACCATGCACAATCTGTCAACATGGGGATTTAATGAGCACAGGCCATTAGAGATTTTCTCCGGCAACATTGGGATCACTTGTGATGGAAAATACACAGAGTTACCGCGCTCACGTGCTTCTGTATCCAATGCTGAATCGGTACGCACATAATGGCTTACATCGGCAATCGCCACCCATAAGCGCCAGCCACCGCTAGGTTTTTTCTCGGCATAAACAGCATCATCAAAATCACGTGCATCTTCACCATCAATCGTCACTAACGGCAAATGACGTAAATCAACACGACCTTGCTTATCTGAATCAGGCACTTCATCAGGAATGCGCTTCAGTTTTTTCTCGATAACCGCAGACCAAGTATGTGGAAGATCGTAATTACGTAATGCGATTTCGATTTCCATGCCCGGAGCCATGGTTTTACCTAACACTTCAGTCACTTTACCGGCAGCTTTGACAAAACGCCCAGGTCTTCTGGTTAATTCAACGACCACGACATCGCCGGCGCGAGCACCGTTTTTATCTTCATTGGCAATTAAAATTTCTTGGGTAATGCGTCGGTCATCAGCTATCACGAAAGCCATTCCACCATCAACATGGTAACGACCCACTAGTGCTGCACTGCGCTCTTGTACTAAACGCACAATTCGCGCTTCACGACGTCCTCGGCGATCGGTACCGGCTTTTTGAGCCAATACTTTATCCCCGTGAAAATACATCAGCATGTCACGGTTATTAATAAATAAATCGTCACCGCCTTCTTCAAGCTTTAAAAAGCCAAAACCATCTCGATGACCGATAATGGTACCGGATAATAAATCCATTTTTTCGGGTAAGCCATAGCTTTGACCACGGGTAAATACTAATTGACCATCACGTTCCATTGCACGCAAACGACGACGCAGGGCTTCTAATGGCTCTTCTGCGGTAATGTTTAATGCTTCAGCGATTTTGTCACGGGTAACCGGTGACTTTTGAGCGCGCAAGTATTCTAAAATATACTCGCGGCTAGGAATGGGATTGTCGTACTTGTCTTGCTCTCTCTCAAAATGAGGATCGTTGATCATTCAATTTCCAAATCATCGGCATATAAATGCCTTATTGCATATAAAGTTGTTGCTGCTGAGCCCTTTCAACAATACTTGTGGGCATTTTCACAGCAAGTTGTTGTAATAATGATGTCGCTTTTTTTTGCTGACTTTCATCATCAAAAATACTGTTATACAACCAATGATAACCCATTTCATAATCTTGTGGGCTACCATAACCTTCAGCAAACAGTTTGACTAACATCATGCGCGCATTGACATCACCATGTGCTGCTGCGGGTAATGTATATTGCACTGAGCGATTACGATCTTTAACCACTAATTTACCTTGGTAATAATAGTCGGCTAATTTAAGCATCGCTTCTGCGCTGCCTTGTTCTGCAGCGGTTTGTAACATGGCCATACCCCGAGCAGTATGTGCCTTGACACATACGCCGTGATTCAGCATTTCACCCCATAAAAACTGATATAGCGGCTGCTGTAATACTTCAGCTCTCGCTTCAATATCTTGTACTAACTGACATTCATCAACTTTAACGCGTTGAAGATATTGATTGCTGCGGATAAGCTTGATCAGTTGTTCATCACTGTATATGTCAAAAGCGCCAGATTCAGCCTTGGCAACCTCGACAGATGAACCGAGTAATAACATTAATATAAGCAGTAATGAAAGCCGTAACATAACAATTCTCGATGACAGTTTTATTAGTTAATTCATCGGCCGAACCATGGGTTTCTTAAGTCGTTTTGCCGTACTTTGTAACCGTGTCTCATTAAAAAGGCCGCTTAATGCGGCCTTTTTTGATATCGAAATTAGTTAAATGGATTAACTAAAATCATGGTCTCATTACGGTCTGGACCGGTTGAGATAATATCAATCGGTGTTTCTAAGAGCTCTTCAATACGCTTGATGTAGTTAATTGCTGCAACAGGTAGTTGCTCAATTGACGTCGCACCGTAGGTTGTTTCTTTCCAACCTGGCATACTTTCATAGATAGGTGTAACTTGCTCATAACCTTCAGCGGCTAATGGCGTTACTTTAGAAACAGTGCCATCTGGATATTGGTAACCCACACAGATTTTCACTTCTTCTAAACCATCTAATACATCAAGCTTAGTTAAACAGAAACCGCTTACGCTGTTGATTTGAACAGCACGGCGCATTGCCACTGCATCTAACCAACCTGGACGACGCTTACGACCTGTTGTAGCACCAAACTCTTGACCTTTTTCACCAATGTAATCACCAATTTCATTGGCTAATTCCGTTGGGAAAGGACCTGCACCTACACGGGTAGTGTAAGCTTTCATGATACCGAGTACATAATCAATATGACGAGGACCAAAACCTGAACCTGTAGCAACACCACCGGCTGTTGTATTAGAAGAGGTTACAAATGGATATGTACCGTGGTCGATATCCAATAATGTACCTTGAGCGCCTTCAAATAGAATTGGCTCACCTGCTTTACGGGCAGTATCTAATAGCTCAGTAACATCAACACACATGCTCTTCAGATAATCAGCAATCGCTAATGCATCGTCTAGTGTCTTTTGGTAATCAACCGCTTCTGCTTGATAGTATTCAGTCAACATGAAGTTATGGTACTTCATCACTTCTTGCAGTTTAGTAGCAAAAAGCTCTGCGTTGAATAAATCACCAACACGAAGACCGCGACGTGAAATCTTGTCTTCGTATGCAGGACCAATACCACGACCCGTTGTGCCAATAGCTTTATTACCGCGCGCTTTTTCGCGAGCAATATCAAGTGCACAATGGAAAGGTAAGATAAGCGGACATGCTTCTGAAATAAGTAAACGCTCTTCGACAGGTACGCCTCGCTCTTTCAGCATGTTGATTTCTTTCATCAACGCATCTGGAGCTAATACAACACCGTTACCGATCAAGCATTTTACGTTTTCACGTAAAATCCCTGACGGAATAAGATGAAGAACTGTTTTTGCACCATCGATCACCAAGGTATGACCGGCATTATGGCCGCCTTGGTAACGAACTACGAATTTTGCCTGTTCTGTTAAAAGGTCGACAATCTTACCTTTGCCTTCGTCACCCCATTGAGTGCCGAGTACGACTACGTTTTTGCCCATTATTTGCTGCAAGGTTGTGGTATAAAGTGGAATTTTAACAGATTTTAGGGGGTTGTAGGCAAGTTTTTTATTGAAAAATAATCAACAAAACGATACCCGCTGTGACTAAAGATCCACCTAAGCGTCTGAGAACATTTTGGTTTTCCCCGGAAAGCTTAAATAAATATTTTTTCCATTTTTGTGGAAAAAGTAACGGTCCAAGGCCTTCAAGGATCAATACTAAGGCTATTGCGGTTACAAAGAGCTGCAGTGTCATGTATTTTTATCTCTAATTCTATTGTGTTGATACTGAATTACAGTTAATAAGTGATCAAAAATAGCTAAGCAAAAGTGCATGATAACAAGGCAGATTTTTATGATAGGTCGTTATGCTAAAATCTAAAAATTTACGCCGTTATCGCCTCTTTTCTCAAGCCCTTTTAGACCATTATTTATGATGATGGGCATCGATGACAATGATAAATCGTTAGGCAATAAAAAACCCAGCATAAGCTGGGTTTTTTGCATTCCAAAAACGAATTAACGTTTTGAGAACTGTGGCTTACGACGTGCTTTACGTAGACCAACTTTCTTACGCTCAACTTTACGAGCATCACGGGTAACAAAACCAGCGGTACGTAGAGCAGGACGTAATGTTTCATCAAGTTGCATTAACGCACGAGTAATACCGTGACGAATTGCACCTGCTTGGCCAGTGATACCACCGCCTTTAACAGTTACATAGATGTCAAGTTTATCAGTCATTTCAACTAACTCTAAAGGTTGACGAACAACCATACGAGCAGTTTCACGACCAAAATATACATCTAGTGGACGTTGGTTAACAACGATTGCACCACTACCTGCTTTAGCGAATACGCGAGCAGTAGATGTTTTACGACGGCCAGTGCCGTAGTACTGAGTTGCAGACATTAGCTTACTCCCGTTTTAGATATCAAGAACTTGTGGTTGTTGTGCGGCATGGTTATGCTCAGTGCCAGCGTAAACTTTAAGTTTACGGAACATAGCACGGCCCAAAGGACCTTTTGGCAACATACCCTTAACAGCTTTCTCGATAATCATCTCAGGCTTATGAGCTTGCAGCTTCTCAAAAGAAATCTGCTTAATGCCACCGATGAAACCAGTGTGCGAGTAATAAATCTTGCCCGCAGCCTTGTTACCAGTAACAGTAACTTTCTCAGCGTTAATAACGATGATGTAATCACCAGTGTCAACATGAGGAGTATACTCTGGCTTATGCTTACCGCGTAAACGAGTAGCAATTTCAGTAGCGATACGACCTAAAGTCTTACCTTCGGCATCAACGACGAACCAGTCACGTGTGACTGTTTCTGGTGTAGCAGTAAATGTAGTCTTCATTTTTTACAAAAACCCAATGTTTAAAATTCTGTCTCACATGCCAATTGCGGTCGCAATTAACACAAAATGAACCGATTCTTGCCCCTTCGAGCATGAATATTGGCTTAAAACTTCCGCCCAAACTGGCGGAGTAACGAGGGCAGGTGGCGGATTATACGCAAAGAATACTCAAAAATCACCTGGTTTTTATTAAAAACGACAAATATTTTGATCGTTTTATCGGCAATTTTGTGTTCGTTTTTTATACACTGAGGTCTCAGCATTATTACATGCTGACTCTAAGGCAAATGTTCAAGCGCCAAATAATCGTGTGATTGCATTTCGATTAGTCTTGAACGGCAACGTCTAAATTCAAAACTTAGCAGCCCTTGAGTGTATATTTCTTCCAATGGCACTTGCGCGGAAATAATTAATTTTACATTGCGCTCGTAAAACTCATCTACCATCGCTAGAAAACGCCTCGCGATGTCATCCCCCGTGAGTTGATCGCCCATTTGTTCTAAACCACTAAGAAGAACCGTATGGTAAAGCCTTGCAATTTCCATATAATCTCGCTGCGAACGAGGACCATCACACAGGTCTCTAAAGTTCGCCAACAATACTCCCTGAGATTGTTTACGGATCGTAATTGCCCGCCCATCAACTTCAATCGCATCGCTAAACACCTCCGATTCTGGTGCAAGTTGCTTGAAGTAAGTTTGTAAATTGAGATCGGCTTGTTCATCAAGTGGGAAGTGATAAATTTCTGCTTGCTCTAATGTTCTTAAACGATAATCGATACCTGAATCGACATTCAAAATTTCACAATGCTGATTGATCAAGGCGATAGCGGGTAAAAAACGCGCCCGCTGCAAGCCATTTTTGTACAGCTCATCAGGAATGATATTTGAGGTTGCGACCAGTGCGACGCCTTCTTTAAATAATGCCTGGAACAAAGTACCTAACAGCATTGCGTCGGTAATATCGGAAACGAAAAACTCATCAAAGCAGATTACTTTGTATTGTTTTGCCATGCTGTTGGCAATAGTGAGTAACGGATCTTGTACCCCTTTTAACTCACCTAAATCATGGTGCAGCTGATGCATAAAGCGATGAAAATGCGCTCTGAGTTTTTTATCTCCAGGCAGAGCATCATAAAAGGTGTCCATAAGGTAGGTTTTACCTCGCCCTACTCCCCCCCACAAATACAAGCCAGTGACTGATGTTGCAGGCTTTTTAGCAAAAAACGATAATATTTTAGATAATCCAGATATCGGCTGTTCTGCTGCGATTAATTCATCATATACACGCTGTAATGATTTAACGGCTTGTTCTTGTGCGAGATCATGAGAAAAATCTTCACGACTGAGATCTTGTTGATAATGCTGCCAAGGGGTTAACTGTGTCACTACGATAAAACTCACTACAACAATAGATAGGCCGCATAATAGCATTAAAGTTAACCAGCAAGTAACCGTCAAAACCGATTAAATTAACCTTTGTTAATAGTAAATGAACTAAAGACACACGCACTTATCTGAGTAACTAATCGATAACTTTATTTCTCTAGATTCTGTAGGAATGCGGCTTGATAAAGCCTGTATTTCTAAACATTTTGATTAACGATATTTAACTTTTATTTAGTGAATTCAAGCACCATATTTTTATCACTAGCTTGAATCATCAGGAGTCATAATTAATGAAAACCAAACTTAGTTTACTTTCAGCAGCCTTGTTAACCGCCTCTTTAACCATGATGCCTGTTGTATCACATGCAGCAATCCCGATGTCGGTTGACGGTCAAGCCTTACCTAGCTTAGCGCCTATGTTAGAACGCACAACACCAGCTGTGGTATCTGTTGCAGTGTCAGGTACTCAGGTTTCTAAGCAGCAAGTCCCCGATGTATTTCGCTACTTTTTTGGTCCAAACGCGCCACAAGAACAAGTAAAAGAAAGACCCTTTAGGGGCTTAGGTTCAGGGGTAATTATTGATGCCGAAAAGGGTTATATTGTGACCAATCATCATGTCATTAACGGTGCAGATGATATTCAAATTGGCTTGAGCGATGGCCGTGAAGTTGAAGCTAAGTTAATTGGTGCAGATAAAGAGTCAGACATTGCCCTATTACAAATTGAGGCAAAAAACCTAACGGCAATCAAGCAAACAGATTCTGATGAAGTCCGTGTCGGTGATTTTGCGGTGGCGATTGGTAATCCATTTGGATTAGGTCAAACGGTAACGTCCGGTATTGTCAGTGCACTAGGCCGCAGCGGTTTAGGCATTGAAATGCTCGAAAACTTTATTCAAACCGACGCTTCTATTAATAGTGGCAACTCAGGCGGTGCGCTGGTTAACCTTAATGGTGAACTAATGGGCATCAACACTGCTATTGTCGCGCCAAATGGCGGCAATGTTGGGATAGGTTTTGCTATTCCAGCCAACATGGTCAATAGCCTTGTTAGCCAGATTATCGAGCATGGTGAAGTCAGACGAGGCGTGCTTGGCGTTGCGGGTCGCGATTTGGATAAAGAGCTGGCTAAAGCCTTCGGATTAGAAACTCAACACGGTGCATTTGTAAATGAAGTCGTGCCAGATAGCGCAGCAGCAAAAGCAGGCATTAAAGCCGGTGACATTATTATCAGTGTTAATGGCCGCAACATAAAATCCTTCCAAGAGTTGCGCGCTAAAGTGGCCACCATGGGTGCAGGTGTAAAAGTAGAATTTGGCATCATCCGCGATGGCGATAACAAAACCGTCAAAGCCACCTTAGGTAAAGCAGATTCTGTTGAAGCCGCTGCAGGAGCATTACACCCAATGCTTCAAGGTGCAACGCTACAAACAGGCAGTAAAGGCGTTGAAATAACGGAAGTTGCACAAGGTTCTCCTGCTGCAATGTCCGGCTTACAAAAAGGTGACTTTATCGTAGGTATTAACCGCACACCAATCAAAGATTTGAAGACATTCAAAGGTTTACTGGAAAAACAACAAGGTTCTGTAGCCCTTAAAATATTACGTGATAATAATTTAAGTTATCTGATACTGCGTTAAAAATATTGCCTTATGTGGAATAAGGCAACTTAACCCAATGTTAGCATTCAGTAAATTAAGCATCGAGCCATCATCCTCGATGCTTAATTATTTATCCTATGCTACTATCAAGCCTACTTTCCTTACACCAACCAGACTATGAATTTTAAAGACATTTGCATTTACCTAGGCAAGGCCACAGTGTTTGGTTTGATCATGGCTGCCGTTTTTTTAATTGCAACGTCATTTGAAGGCAGTCCGTTTAAGAGTGGTTTCTCGCAAAATACTCGTTCAAATAATGAGTTATCCTTTGCCAAAGCCGTGCGCCGCGCGGCTCCAGCTGTGGTGAATATTTACAGTTTAAGCATAGATCAACGCGCTCCGCTTAACGCTAGCTCGCTACAAGGGCTAGGATCGGGTGTGATCATGAGCCCCCAAGGATATATTCTGACCAACTACCATGTGATCAAGCGCGCGGATGAAATTGTCATCGCATTACAGGATGGCCGCCGCTTTACCTCTGAAGTGGTTGGCAGTGATCCTGAAACCGATTTAGCTGTGTTGAAAATCGAAGGTGATAACTTACCTGTTGTACCGATTAATTTAACTAACCCAGCTTTGGTTGGGGATGTGGTATTGGCGATTGGTAATCCTTATAACTTAGGCCAGACAATCACCCAAGGGATTATCAGTGCAACAGGCCGCAGTGGCTTAAGTTCCGGTTATCTCGACTTTTTACAAACCGATGCCGCCATCAATGCAGGTAACTCAGGCGGCGCGTTAATTGATACCACGGGGGAATTGATTGGTATCAATACTGCTGCATTCAAAGTGGGCGGAGATAATGGTGGCAATGGTATCAGCTTTGCCATCCCCATTAAGCTGGCTCACAGTATTATGGATAAACTGATCAGTGATGGTCGCGTTATTCGTGGCGCGATTGGGATTTCAGGTGAACCATTAACCCCGGTTGTTGCGCAAATTTTGAATTTGCCTGATTTAAAGGGGGTATTTGTAACCGGTATTGATCCCGATGGACCAGCTGCAAATGCTGAAATCAAAACTCGAGATGTGATAATCGCCTTTGGGGATGATGATATCCCTGGGGTTGAAATGCTGATGGATAAAATTGCTGAAACCCCACCAGGTACTAAAGTCATATTAACCGTGATTCGCCAGGGGCAAAAACAACAAATACCTGTATTCGTGGTTGAGAAAAACTCTTTCGAACAATAGACGTTTAGTCATCAACTCATACAAAAAAGCCATCAATTTTAATCTTGATGGCTTTTTAGTGTTAGTCGTAACTCATTTTTTTAATCGCAATGCTAGAATCATAGCGACTTAGGCTAAAGATTAAGACACCCGGATGACTTCGCCACCCAATCCTTTAAACTTCGCTTCAATATGCTCATAACCACGATCAAGATGATAGATACGGTCTACCGTTGTTGTTCCATCAGCCATGAGTCCAGCAATAACTAAGCTAGCAGAAGCACGTAAATCAGTCGCCATCACTTGCGCACCGTTTAACGATTCAATACCTTCAATAATGCAGGTATTGCCTTCAAGCGCCATGTTAGCTCCCATACGAATAAGCTCAGGTACATGCATAAAACGGTTTTCAAAAATCGTTTCAGTGACACGTCCCGTTCCTTCTGCAAGTGCGTTGAGCACACAGAATTGTGCTTGCATATCAGTTGGAAATGCCGGAAATGGCGCTGTTTTAATATTCACAGCTTTTGGACGTTTGCCTTGCATATCGAGCTCAATCCAATCTTTACCCGTTGTCACTGTTGCACCAGCATCCTCTAACTTTAACAATACAGCCTCAAGAGAAGCAGGATCGGCTGATTCACAACGAATATGTCCACGGGTAACCGCTGCTGCCACTAAAAATGAGCCAGTTTCAATACGGTCAGGCATAACGCGATATTCACAACCTTGTAAGCGTTCAACCCCTTCTATGGTTAATGTTGCTGAACCAATACCGCTAATTTTTGCCCCCATTGCCACTAAACAATGGGCAAGATCAGAGACTTCAGGCTCGCGGGCCGCATTTTCGATAACTGTCGTGCCGTCAGCAAGCGCTGCTGCCATAAGCAAGTTTTCGGTCGCACCGACACTGACCATATCCATAAAGATATGCGCCCCTTTTAAGCGACCATCAACACGCGCCTTGATGTAACCTTCTTTCACTTCAATCTTTGCGCCCATTAGCTCAAGGCCATGAAGATGAAGATTCACAGGACGAGCACCAATGGCACAACCACCAGGCAGTGACACATCGGCTGTTCCGTAACGAGCAAGCAATGGCCCTAAAATCAATATGGATGCGCGCATGGTTTTCACCAAATCATATGGCGCACAAAACTCATTCAGGTTAGTGGTAGATATTCGCACTTTACCCTGCCCCAGCTCATCAACATCGGCACCCAAACAACGTAATAACTTACAGCTAGTGCTAACGTCACGTAAATTAGGCACATTAGATAGCACAAAATCGGTTTCAGCCAATACACCCGCCATCAAAATAGGCAAGGCGGCATTTTTAGCCCCTGAAATAACTACGCTACCAGATAATGGCTGGCTCGCTTTTATGGTTAATTTATCCACTTGGCTCTCTAATTACATATTGAAAAGTTTTTCACGCTTCCACTGAGTTGGCGTGAATGTCTTGATGGTTAATGCGTGTAACTCGCCACTGGCAATATTTTCTGCTAGCGGACCATAAATAGCTTGTTGTTGTTTAACTCGGCTCATGCTTTCAAAACATTCACCTACTGCCACAACTTTATAGTGGCTACCATCCGACGTAGCGTGAACTTCAGTCAGCTCTAACGCATCAGATAGAATTTGCTCAATAACCTTGCAATCCATGAATATATACCTTTATTTCAATATCCTATAGCCATATAGAATATTGTGAATAGAAAACAAAATGCCGAAAAAATTAACAAGAACTCTCAGCAAAAAAAGTGTCTAAATCGTATAGCTCAATCATTTTTTGTAATTGAGCCGCAGGGTGAATTAAAGTACGTGAATTCGTCTCTGAATCAGTATCCTTTTTAGATTGATTCAACCCTTTCAGTGCAAGTAACATGGCTACTCCGGCACTATCAACATAAGTCAAAGCGGACAAGTCTACCACTTGGGTGGATTCAGTAAACAGTTGATGTCGATTTGGCCACAATTGGATAACCTCCTCTTGGGTTAGCCGACCTTTAATCAAACAAGTGTCGCCCTGTTGTTCGAATTCAATCACGCTGCTTTTGCCTCTTGCTCAACCTTTCGATCAATTTTTTGCTTGGTTTTGTCATTGAGCATAGTGATCACCGATTCAATACCTTGTTGACGAATAAGGTTTGATATTTCCGATTGCTTCGAGGCTAACAAACTCACGCCTTCGGCCACTAAATCAAAGGCCTTCCAAGAATCATCTTTAAGACGACGGGCTTTAAATTGAATTTTAATCGGTGGGCGCCCTTGCTCAATAATTTGCACACTCACATCGACCATTTTTTCTTGGCTAAAATCTTGTCCAGGATCAAACTCAACAGCTTGGTCAGTATATTCTGTTAATGCTTGGGCATAGGTGGCAATTAAATAGCCTTTAAATGCTTCAACAAAACGTGTTCGTTGATCATCAGTGCTTTCGCGTAAATACTGCCCCATCACCTTATAGGCGGCATATTTATAATCAACATAAGGTATAAGTTCTTCAGCTACGATCACTTTTAAATGGCTTAAATCTTGATCAATTAAGGCTTTATCGCGTTTAAAGCGATCAAAAGTTTGGTTAGAAACCTGCTTAATTAACTCATATGGATCTTTGTTGTTAACTTCTTCAGCCCAAACTTGTGCGCTGATCAGCAATATAACAGCGCTAACAATACGAACTAGAAATGCTTGCATAGAACCGCTCCTATTTATCTTTTGAAGACATGCTATATAACAATTGACCAATAAGGTCCTCTAAAATCAACGCTCCACGGGTATCTTCAACGCGATCACCGTTACCCAACATTTCAATGTCATCATCAACAAAGCCTGGGGTTAAACCGATAAACTGCTCACCCAATAAACCTGAAGTTAAAATTGACAGACTGCTGGTTTCAGGAAAATGGTCATACCGTTTATCCATTGTTAAGGTTACGATAGGCACAAGTTTGCGATCATCTAAAGTGATATCGGCTACTCGTCCTACGACTACGCCGCCCACTTTGACAGGGGCGCGCACCTTCAATCCACCGATATTATTGAACTCGGCCACTAAGGTGTAGTTGTTATCTTTAGTCTTCACTTTGACATTGGCAACATTGAATACCAACACACAAAATGCCAATACCCCTGACAACAAAAACAGACCTACTAATAACTCAATCTTCCGTGTCAACATACGCTTAAACCACTTAAATAGTTAATGAATTTATCTTAATTTCCGAACATTAATGCCGTTAGCAAAAAGTCCAAAGCGAGAACAGCTAAACTGGCTTGCACCACCGTCGATGTCGTTGCACGGCTAATACCTTCTGGGTTCGGTTGTACCTCATAGCCACGATATAACGCAATCCAAGTGACCACCACACCAAACACGATACTTTTAATCAGGCTGTTAACGATATCTTCACGCCATTCAATCGACGCTTGTAATATCGACCAAAACGCACCGGTATCAATTCCTTTCCATTCAACACCCACTAGGTGGCCACCGAAAATGCCCACTAAGCTAAACATCATCGCCAGGAGCGGCATACTTATCACCCCCGCCCAAAAACGGGGCGCAATAATTTGACGTAGCGGGTCGATGGCCATCATCTCTAAACTGGATAGCTGCTCTGTTGATTTCATTAAGCCAATTTCAGCCGTTAAAGCAGAACCGGCACGTCCCGCAAATAACAGTGCTGTCACAACGGGCCCTAATTCACGTAGCAAGCTTAAGGCGACCATAGGGCCAAGACTGTCTTCAGTGCCAAAATCGACTAAAATATTATAGCCTTGAAGGGCTAAAACCATACCAATAAACAAACCGGACACTAAAATAATCACCATTGAACGCACACCAAGTACGTACATTTGCTTGATGACGAGAGGCACGCCTTTTTTAGGTTTGGGAATGTGCGCAATGGCGCGCCATAACATCAGTCCAGCTTTACCATAACTGCCAACTAACTCAATGGCATAACGGCCAATTGCCGCAATTACATTAATTGGATTCACTCAACAACTCCTGTTGATAATCGGCGGCGGGATAATGAAAAGGTACCGGACCATCAGGTGCACCATGAATAAACTGGATTAATTGCGGGTTATCAGATGCCCTTAATTGTTCTGGTGTGCCCTCTGCAATCACTTTTTTATTCGCAATCACATAAACATAATCCGCAATGCCCAGCACTTCTTTCACATCGTGAGACACCACTACGGAGGTGAGATTCAGCGAATCGGATAATTCACGGATCAATTTAACTAACATGCCCATAGATATTGGGTCTTGCCCTGCAAATGGCTCATCATACATCACCATTTCAGGCTCTAGTGCGATAGCTCTTGCTAACGCAGCACGGCGCTGCATTCCCCCAGATAACTCACTAGGCATCATAAAGGCTGCGCCGCGCAGGCCAACTGCCTGCAACTTCATTAACACAATTGAGCGAATAATCGTTTCGGGTAAACCAGAATGTTCACGCAAAGCAAATGCCACATTGTCGAACACATTCATATCAGTAAATAACGCACCACTTTGAAACAACATGCTCATACGTTTACGAACTTGATATAGCTCAGTTCGAGATAAAGTGTGCATATTCTGACCGTCAAATAGCACTTCACCTTTGTTAGGTGTTAACTGGGCACCAATTAACTTAAGTAGTGTGGTTTTACCTATGCCGCTTGGGCCCATTATGGCAGTCACTTTCCCCTTTGGGATCGTTAATGATATGTCATCATAAATGACTTTTTTACCCCAACCAAAAGCAAGGTTTTTGATTTCAACAAGCGGATTTTGCAACACAGTTGGTGTCTCTGACATGATATTTGAAGAGATAGCAGCCATCCTGGCATGTAAATGAGAACTAAATTTTACGTGAATGTTGCTTACCTAACAACCTACTCTGATTAAAAATCCCTAATCTCAAATGAATTTTAATCTCAATAAATGATTAACTTGTTAATGATTAAACCACTTCACTTTTTTTGTGGCTTTCAATTTGACTCATTTACAGCGAAAATACACGGGTTTAGATAATTAAAGGGATAACATGTTAGTTAATATTCTGTTGCTATGCGCTGGACTGGCTGTACTGGTTTTTAGTGCCGATAAATTTGTGTATGGGGCATCAGCCTTTGCTAGAAACCTAGGTTTACCCCCCATGCTGATTGGCTTAACCATTGTGGCAATGGGCAGCTCTGCACCTGAGATGTTTGTCGCGGCAACGGCATCAATGGACGGTATGAATGATACCGCCATCGGTAATGTATTGGGTTCTAACATCGCAAATATTACCCTTATTCTTGGCCTCACCGCGTTGCTCGGGGCAATTAGCGTAAGTTCTAAAACCCTTAAACGAGAAATTCCATTAATGCTGGCGGCAACAGTGCTTGCTGGCTATCTGATCCACGACGGCATGTTGGCACACTATGAAGGCATTATTTTATTAGCCGCGTTTTTATCTGTGATGGGCTGGTTCATTTACCAAGCAATGACTAATAAAGAGGCCGATATCATGGGTGAAGAAATGGATGCTGAGATCCCTAAGGATGTCCCCACTACTCGTGCTATCATGTGGATCATTGTCGGTATCGTTTTACTACCGTTATCAGCAGGTTGGATGGTTGACGGTGCGGTAGGCATTGCAAAAATTTATGGATTATCTGATTTAGTAATTGGATTAACTATTATTGCTGTTGGCACCAGTTTGCCTGAACTAGCCGCCTGTATCGCTGGAGTGTTAAAAAAAGAAGATGATTTAGCTATAGGTAACATAGTTGGCTCAAATTTATTTAATATTCTTGCAGTACTTGCTATTCCGGGGCTAATCTCACCAGGTGCAGTTGATGCGTCAGCAATCGACAGAGATTTTTATATGGTACTGGCCACCAGTATCGCATTAGCTGTTTTAGTGTTATCCAGTGGCGCAAAGCAACAACTCACTCGTTGGCATGGCATTTTATTATTATTGACCTTTATTGCGTACCAGTACGTTGTATTCACCGCTCATTAAAGGTGCGTAAAGGACTTTACCAAGAGAGACAAACATGGCAAACCAAACTCAATTTCGTCAATGGGGCCGCAAGGTCATTGATATTGAAAAAGCAGCATTGGAACATCTGTATCAATTTGTTGATTCAGAGGCATTTGGCCAAGCATGTGAATTAATCCTGCAATGCAAAGGAAAAGTCATTGTCATGGGCATGGGTAAATCTGGTCATATTGGCAATAAAATATCAGCGACCTTTGCCAGCACAGGCACGCCCGCATTTTTTGTTCATCCCGGTGAAGCCAGTCACGGTGATTTAGGTGCCTTGGCCAAAAATGACATTATTTTGGCCATTTCTAATTCAGGTGAATCAAGCGAAATTCTCACGCTTATGCCCGTAATACAACGCATGGGCGTACCTGTTATTGCAGTGACTGGCAAACCAGATTCTAACATGGCAAAGTTAGCCAAATTACATTTGTGCATTGAAGTACCAGAAGAAGCTTGTCCTTTAGGATTGGCCCCCACATCAAGTACCACTGCGACCTTAGTTATGGGGGATGCCCTAGCCGTTGCCTTATTGCAAGCTAAAGGTTTTACCCGCGATGATTTTGCCTTATCTCATCCTGGTGGATCGTTAGGACGTAAACTGTTGCTTAAAGTGAATGATATCATGCATCAAGGCGGTGACTTACCCTTGGTTAAACAGAATATCTGTATTACCGAAGCGCTATATGAAATCTCCAATAAAGGCTTGGGCATGACCGCCGTAATCGACGATAGCAATGTACTTGTGGGTATTTTTACCGATGGTGATTTACGCCGCGTGATTGACGCAGAAGTAAACCTACGTACCACACCTATTTCACACGTGATGACCAAACACTGCGTGACAAGCCCTGCCAACATCTTGGCTGCACAGGCACTGCAAATTATGGATGAAAAAAACATCAATGGTTTGATTGTCGTAAACGAACAACACCAACCAATTGGGGCATTAAATATGCTCGATATGGTTAAAGCAGGGGTAATATAAGCATGACAACTCAAACGCAAAACCATCAAGGTTTTTACGGCCCAATTAGTGATGACATTTGGCAGCGCGCCAAAAAAATCAAACTACTGATTTGCGATGTTGACGGGGTATTTTCCGATGGCCGTATTTATTTAAATAACAGTGGTGAAGAAACCAAAGCGTTTCATACCCGCGATGGTTACGGTGTTCGCTCCGCGTTAACCAGTGGGATCCATGTCGCGGTGATTACCGGACGCAAGTCTCAAATAGTTGAAAACCGTATGAGCGCGCTGGGCATCAAAGATATTTATCAAGGTATTGATAATAAGTTTGTCCCATACGAAGCATTAATCAAGCAATATAACGTCACAGCAGATGAAGTCGCTTATATCGGTGATGACATGGTTGATTTACCGGTAATGAAAGTGGTTGGTTTAGCCGTTTGCGTCGCTGATGGCCACCCATTTGTGCGAAGGCATTGCCACATGACGACGCACATTAATGGTGGGCATGGCGCACTGCGTGAGCTTACCGATCTACTTTTATTAAGCCAAAACAAATTTGAACATGCACATGGTATGAGTATATGAATCGTACCACACTGGCCATTTGTGCATTTTTTGGCTTAGCGTTAGTTTTATATTGGCAGGTACAGGTTAAACGCAATGCCATGGCATTGGTGGTAGACACTAGAATCGAGCGACCAGATTTTGTTGCCGATGACCTGCGTACCACTGAATTTAATAAGCTAGGGTTAGTCGAAAGTAAAATGAGTGCCAAACACATGGAGCATTATGCCAAGACGCATACCACTTTATTTACTGAACCGGTATTAATGCTTTACCCTCAAAATGGCAAAGCTAAATGGCAAATTACCGCCCAAAACGCCATGCTAGAGCAGCTGACAAATCAAGTCAGTTTGCACAATGATGTTATTATCGATGCCATTGACATTGAAGAGCCGCTACAATCGCTTGAGACTCAACAAGTCACCTTTAATTTGGAAACCATGATTGGGCACTCTGAAGAGCCCGTTATCATTAAAGGTAATGGCTTTTTAATTAAAGGCTTAGGCTTATTTGCCGATCTAAATGTAGAAGAAATTACCTTGCTCAGTCAGGTAGAAGGAACATATGAACCACATTAAGTTTTTATCTAGATTACTCTGTAAATTGAGTGTTTTTTCCTCGTTGGCAATTGGCTTGTTAGCCAATAACCTGATGGCCAAAGAAGGCGATCTGCAACAAGAGTTGAAAATTGCCGCCGTAAGCCAACGTGCAGACATTAAAAATAACCAGATTATTTTTAATGGCCCAGTAAAGATCACCCAAGGTAGCATTAACATTCATGCCGATGAGTTACGCGCATTTTCAGCTGAAAATGGCCAAACCAAAACCTTGATTGCTATTGGTAATCCCGCGACATTTTCGCAAGAACTTGATGATGGCCGTATAGGCACAGCCAGTGCCAATGAGATCCGCTATGACCTTGCGACAACAGGCTTACTATTAACAGGCAATGCCAAGCTCGATCAGGCTGGCAGCAAGGTGACTGGTAATGTTATTCGATACAATATCACCGCCCAAGAGCTGATTGCTGAAAGTACCGGTAAAGGAGAAGATCGTGTTATTACCATCATTCAACCGGAAAACTTCCAAACAGAAGATGTGCCTAAACAAAAACTTCCTGAAATTCCGTTAAAAAAGCAAGGTAACCAATGAACCAAATTACCTTAACCGCTGAAAACTTAGCTAAAAGCTATAAAAGTCGTCAAGTTGTTAGAAGTGTCAGTTTAACGGTAAAAACCGGTCAAATTGTCGGTTTGTTAGGCCCTAATGGTGCAGGTAAAACCACGACATTTTATATGGTGGTCGGTTTAGTCAAAAGCGATAACGGTCGGATTTTAATTGATGATGATGATTTAACTGCCGATCCAATGCATTTACGTGCTCGTAAAGGAATCGGCTATTTACCTCAAGAAGCGAGCATTTTTAGGAAGTTAACCGTTCATGACAACATCATGGCCGTTTTGCAAACACGTAAATCATTAAGCCAAGATGAACGAATTCAAGAGCTTGAAAGTCTTTTAGAGGAATTTCATATCACCCATATTCGAGACAGTTTAGGTATGTCTCTTTCGGGTGGAGAAAGACGCCGAGTTGAAATTGCGCGTGCACTTGCCGCAAATCCTAAGTTTATCTTACTTGATGAACCATTTGCCGGTGTTGACCCTATTTCAGTTATTGATATTAAAAAAATTATTCAACAACTGAAAAGCCGTGGCCTTGGTGTATTGATTACAGACCACAATGTGCGTGAAACCCTTGATGTTTGTGAGCGCGCTTATATTGTGAGCCAAGGCAATCTAATTGCAGAGGGAACACCTGATGAAATACTCAACAACCAACAAGTTCGAGCAGTATACTTGGGTGAACAATTCAAGCTATAGTTAATGTAAGCACAACAGATAGATGCTTAAAAATACCAACACTCCAGTAACCTTTTACTGTGGTGTTTCAAAATGAATTGAAACAACATTTGCGCTAAACACTCGTGTGAAACGGTGTAGCAGACGGAAATCTTCTAGGGATCAGCAGTAATGAAAGCTTCACTCCAACTTAAAATGGGTCAGCATCTGACGATGACCCCACAACTGCAACAGGCGATACGCTTGCTGCAGTTATCGTCTTTGGAGTTACAGCAAGAAATTCAACAAGCATTAGACTCAAACCCTTTGCTTGAAATGGAAGATGAATTTGCAGAATTTAACAACAAAAATGACCGACAAAAAAATCAATCAGAAACCGATTTCAGTGAAATAGTCGCACCGACTTCAGAAAAAGACACGTCAAATGTCGACACAGCTGAATCGATGACAAAAGAACAAATGTCTGACGATTTGCCAATGGATACTACCTGGGATGAAGTGTATACCGCATCTCCTATGGCAAGTTCTGGCTCGGGCAGCATGCCAAGCGATGACATGCCCTTTCAGGGTGAAACCTCTGAAGGTTTGTACGAACACCTGGAATGGCAGAAAAATCTCACTCCATTTTCTGAGACGGACTTAGCCATTGCCACCGCCATCATTGATGCCATTGACGATACGGGGTATTTAACCCAAAGTACCGAAGATATTTTAGAAGCGATGGGCGATGAGTCAGTTGAACTGGATGAAGTTGAAGCGGTATTGAAGCGGATCCAACATTTTGATCCCATTGGCGTTGCATCACGCGATCTACGTGAATGTTTGCTTATCCAGTTGATGCAATATGATCCCAATACACCGCACTTAGATAACGCAAAAATACTCATCAAAGATTATTTAGATTTAATTGCAGGTCGTGACTTTCGAACATTGATGCGTAAAACCAAGTTAAAGGAAGATGAGCTTCGTGAAGCCATCGAATTAATTCAATCTTTAAACCCACGCCCCGGTTCAATGATCACCCCACAGGATGATGAATACGTTATCCCTGATGTTTCAGTAATGAAAAAGAATGGCCGTTGGGTTGTTGAATTAAATCCTGACAATATGCCCAAAATTGGCATTAACCAGCAATATGCTGCGATGGCCAAAAGCAGTAAAAGTCAATCTGACAGCCAATTTATTCGCGGTCACTTGCAAGAAGCAAAATGGTTTATTAAAAGTTTAGAAAGCCGCAATGACACCTTATTGAAAGTGTCCAATTGCATTGTGCAATTCCAACAAGGTTTTTTTGAATATGGCGAAGAAGCCATGAAACCTATGGTGCTCAATGACATAGCAGAAGCGGTAGAAATGCATGAATCCACCATTTCGCGGGTAACAACTCAAAAGTACATGCATACACCGCGCGGATTATTTGAGCTAAAATACTTTTTCTCTAGCCACGTCAGTACCGACGACGGTGGCGAGTGCTCATCAACAGCAATCAGAGCTTTTATTAAAAAACTGGTTGCTGCCGAAAACCAGAAGAAACCATTAAGCGACAGTAAAATGGCCGATCTTTTGGCGGAACAAGGGATTAATGTTGCACGTCGTACTATCGCGAAATATCGTGAAGCGATGATGATCCCTCCCTCAAACCAACGTAAGAGTTTATAATCTACCTAGGCAATTGGAGGATAAATATGCAAATAAATGTAACTGGTCACCATGTTGAAATTACCGAATCTTTACGTGAATATGTCACAACAAAATTTTCAAAGCTTGAACGGCATTTCGATCACATTCATAATGTGCATGTAGTGCTAAATGTCGAAAAACTTCAGCAAAAAGCAGAGGCAAAGGTCAGCTTAAATGGAACCGAGGTATTTGCTGCTGCTGAGCATGCCGACATGTACCATGCTATAGACGCCCTGATCGACAAACTCGATCGTCAGGTTATTAAACACAAAGAGAAATTATCTAAGCATTAATGATGGAACTTAGTACCATCCTGCAGCCGGAATGCACCTCCTGTGCCTCACCGGGCAGTAAGAAAAAGGTACTGGAACTTATCAGTGATTTAGTCGCTGCCCAGTACCCATCCCTCTCTTCGCAAGAGATTTTCGAAAGCCTAGTGGCCAGAGAAAAAATGGGTAGCACAGGAATAGGCTCTGGCATTGCAATCCCTCATGGTCGATTAACGACCATCGAACAGCCCATTGCGGTTTTTATTAAATGTGAAGACCCCATTCCATTTGATGCCATAGATAAACAACCCGTTGATTTGTTATTTGCTCTATTGGTTCCAGCGGAACAATGCCAACAACACCTCAGCACGTTATCTTCGATGGCAGAAAAGCTATCAGATAAACTTATTCTCAAGCAGTTACGTAAAAGTAGTAACTCAACAGAACTCTATCAGGTTATCACTGCATGAAATTAGTTATTGTATCGGGCCGCTCTGGTTCAGGTAAATCTGTCGCACTGAGGGTGTTAGAAGACCTTGGTTATTACTGTGTCGATAATTTACCCGTGGCATTGATTGGTACATTATTAGATCAGCTTACAGGCAGCCGCGATCAAATAGCTATTAGTGTCGACGTACGTAATATTGCCGACCAAGGAAAAGTACTTCAAGAACAACTAGCTAAGTTAGGAAATGATACTGAAGTATGTAGCTTTTTCTTAAACTCTTCCGACAAAGTATTACTTAAACGTTACAGTGAAACCCGCCGATTACATCCTCTGTCTAAAAATCAAATATCACTTCAAGAAGCGATTAAATTAGAAGGGGTGCTATTGGATCCTATCGCTAAGGTGGTAGACCATTATATTGATACTTCGGCATTAAATATTTACGAATTGAGCGATCAAGTCCGTGAAATACTAATGGGCAGTGTTGATAAAGAGTTAGTGATTAACTTTGAATCATTCGGCTTCAAGCATGGCATGCCAACAGAAGCAGACTTTATGTTTGATGTACGTTTTTTACCTAATCCACATTGGGAAATAGAACTACGTCCATTTACGGGGCTCGATAAACCTGTACAAGAATTTCTTGGCAATCAGCCCCTAGTGAACAAGTTTATTTGGCAAATAGAAAATCTATTTGAAACTTGGATGCCACATTTAGAGCGTAATAATCGCAGCTACTTAACAATCGCAATTGGCTGTACTGGCGGGCAACATCGTTCTGTGTATATTGCAGATCAACTGGCAAAACGCTTCTCGAATGATAAAAAACATACTGTTCATGCAAGGCATCGAGAACTAGCAAACAAGGCTAAATAACATTATCTAACCCCCTTATTAGAGGCATGGCTATGAGCCTTTTAGCACGACAGGTCACCATTTCAAATAAATTAGGTTTACATGCCAGAGCCGCTACTAAGCTGGTGATACTTGCCAATCAGTTTGATGCCAATGTAACCTTAATCCAAGGCAGCAAAACGGCCAGTGCTGCCAGTGTATTAGGCTTACTGATGCTAGAAAGTGGCTTAGGTAAGACAATCGACATTACCGCTGATGGACCAGATGCTGAAGCGGCGCTCGATGCAATATGTGCGCTCATTAATGCTAAGTTCGATGAAGGCTGTTAACGCCAAAGGTCGATGTTAGCCCAGTTTTAATTGTAATTTATAGATATCTTTTAAGCATTCAGGCACATAGCCAGTGCAGATGTTTAGCTCTATTTAAAGCCTCAAACTGTCGATTATTATCATTACCCACATCAATCAGTCCAGTAAATCAATCTCTCAATATCTCAATCCTATCAATCACCAGCATCAAACTGACCATGGCATTTTAAAAAGCCAAATTAGTGCAATTGCACCAATACATGGCAAAGTGAAATAAGATGATTTCAGCTTAAAAAACTTAAGCTTATGATAGTATTAATAAAAAAATAGCCATAATTATTGGCACAGTCTTTTCATACAATAAGAGTACCCATAAATAGGTAGTTTAATTTTTATACTTATTGAATTGTAGGAGAAGATATTATGCCAATAAAACTATTACCCCTAAATACATTGCCCACTGTTTTTGTGCATACACTTCAACTTGGTAGCCTGTTTTTGAAAAAAATTCATCAATATTATCAATTTTTTGCCCATATTGGCGTCAGTCAATGGGAAGTTGAAAATAGATAATCCGGTAAATACAACTCAATAAAAGTGAATACGACTATGCACAATACCATGACCCGCAACCACATAAGCCACAAGTATTCGCCAGATTTGATCTGCGAAGTTGTTAACCAAGTCAAAAATCATAATCAATTACTCTCAGAGGTCGCTAAAAACTATGGTATTTCATCCAGAACTGTCTATCAGTGGGTTAAATCCGCTGCCGAACCAACTGAATTAAAAAAAAGTGAAATAACCAATCAAATTGCCTCGCTGCAATTACAAATCAAAAGTTTGAACAACTTATTGCAAATGATGGCATAACCGTTTCGGCAAGGGTGTTTGGTGATATGAGATTATCCCCCAGTAATCGACTATAACAATGCAAACAACCACATATAATAATACGGGCGCTATACAGCCTAATAGTGATGTACAAGCATCCTTGCCACTTTCTTCTACCACGACGCACAATGACTCTGTAAATCAATAAAATGTGCAGCAAAATGCCATAACGGTTTCCATTTTACTTACCTATAAAGAAGTAATGCTTCTAGCTAGGGTGCTTGAATAGATGAGATTTTCGCGAGTAATCGACTATCACAATGCAAATAACGACAGATAATGAATGTGAGCGCTAAAAAGCCTTGCAGTGATGCACAAACACCTGCGTTGCTGATTTCTCTCAATACCTTAGTACAATGAAGATGACTTAACCCTGTATACTTCAGCAATAACGACTCAGATACCCAACAATAATCATCGGATAATTGTACATAAAAAAGTTTTTTATCAACTTCTTAGCGAAATAGCATTTCAACCACTACACTTACATTACAATGACTATTCACCTAAGCTTATGAATTTAACTCTGCCGATTTGTGCCGTATTTTTACTGCTTATGTCAGCCTGTCAACCAAACTCAAACGGTATGGGGGATTGGAAAAAATCACCTATTATAAAAATAGCAGTATCTAATACGCCGCTATCTTCCCCTATTTTTATCGCCGACAAAAAAGGTTTTTTTAAACAGCATGGACTGAATATCCAATTAGTGAGAGAAGATGGTGGTGTGAAATGTTTTAACGAACTCATGGCTGGCAATGTTGATTTTGCCACGACCTCTGAATCTGTGGTGATGTTCAATAGTTTTTATCGCAGTGATTTTATTGTATTAGCCAGTTTTGTGGAGTCTGATAATGATGTCAAATTGCTGAGCATGTCGTCTCAAAAGTTTAATGATTTAGCTGCTATAGCTGGCGCTAAGGTCGGTATTGTCAAAAGCAGCGCCAGTGAGTTTTTCTTCGATAGTCTACTGATGCTTTATCACCAACAAGATGCGCAAATACAAAGAGTCTATTTAAAACCAACTCAGATGGTTCACGCACTTCAAAAAGGTGAGGTGGATTTAATTTCAGCATGGGAACCCTTTCCCTATCAACTTGCAGAAGAATCACCACAAGCCAGCCAAGTTATTGGCACAAAAGGGCTTTATAACCTTTCATTTAACCTAGTCGGTTTAAAAAACAATCGAATCGACACTCAAAATAAACAAAGTATTTTACAAGCATTAAGTGATGCCATTAATTTTATTAATGAAAACCCTGAAGATAGCCAGCTGTTAATTAGTGAAATTCTTGATATAGATAAAATACAGCTGAGTTATTTATGGCGTGATTATGCTTTTAGATTAAGCCTGAGTAATGCTTTAGTTTCAAATTTACAATTACAGTCGCAATGGGCAATTGACAGATCCTTAGTCCCCAAAGACAACCGCATTGATATTAGGCAAATACTTGATAGAGAGCTATTTGAATCTGCGATGAATGAGCATACGGATGAGCATAAATGACCCTTGCAACTCGGCTTAAACTGACTGCAATACTGTGTGCGCTATTAACAATAGCGGTTTGCCAAGCCTTGTTTCAAGCTCATACTTACCAACAAAAAATCTATATGCAACTTAACCATTCGATGCAAATACAATTAAGTATTGATAGCTTAAGAAGCCAATTATGGATTTATGAAGAATATAGCGACCAACTCAGCTTAGCCGAACTTAACAATAGACAAGCCCATCTTGCCGTTGAGTTATCTAAAAATATGCAATGGTATCCACAACAGCTTCAAATACTCGACAATCTAAATCGCCTGAATGCTAATATTCGCGCATTATTTAATACCCAAATGCAAAGTCACTCCAATCATATACTGCCAAAAGATCAGCTTACGTCTAGTCGCTTACTTAAAGCGAAATACAGTATGAACATAGAAAAAATGACTGAGGATATGTTTCGGCTCCATAAAGTGACCATTGACCAAGCCAAGCAAGCCCAGCAATCATTATTGATCGCAATCTCTGTGGTGGTTTTAATGCTATCAATTCTGGTGACTATGTGGTCATCAATGACATTGCTCCACTTTAAACGTGGCATGAAATCACTCAATGATGGCATGCAAACACTTGCCAACGGTGATTTAGTCAGTCGCGTAAAATATGACATGGATGATGAATTTGCAGAAATGAGCGACAACTTTAATAATATGAAGGCATCTTTACAAAAAATCACCGTTAAAAAAGATGAGCTTAAATTAGAAGTGGCAAGGCAAACCCAAAAACTGCAGGAGCAACAGGTAAAACTGACTTATTTAGCCGAACACGATGAACTCACCTCTATCTATAACCGTCGTGCGTTTATCAAGCAAATTGACATTGCCATCGACCGTGATGCAAGACGAAACGAGCAAGCGGCATTACTTTTTATCGACTTGGATAAATTTAAAACGATTAATGACACTTTAGGGCATCAAACAGGAGATGAGGTTCTTAAAGAAATTGCGCTAAGATTGAAATCACATTTACGAAGCACTGATTTTGTCGGACGATTTGGCGGTGATGAGTTTGTAATTTGGTTAGACTACATAGGTAGTGAGCAAGACATCATTTCCAAAGTGAATAAAATTTTGTCTGTCATAAAGCAACCTATTGAAATAAAAGGCAACTTATTGACTGTGGGCGCAAGTATCGGAATAAGTCAATTTCCGCTACATGGCAATAATAGTAGCAGCCTAGTCACTGCCGCGGATGCCGCTATGTATATTGCTAAACATGATTTGACACATGAATATTGTTTATTCCAAAAAATTGGCTAGAAATACTCGTTTTTTCACATGGTGTATGGCTAAACTTAGCGCAAAATCATTAGCGTAAAATCATTTCGACAACGCCTTTGAAAGCCAAAAAGCCACTCAGTAACCGCTTAATATCCGAACTCAAAACCTTTACTCTGTTAACAGCATCTTGATGAATTTAAAGACCTGCTTAAAACACTAGGCAGTAATCATTCGCCTGAATTAACACTTTTAACTCGAATAAAACTCCCCCCTCGAAGTTCAACAGTCCGTTATCAATCATTTTTATTGATTTACCCATTTTACATAGGTTTCAGTCGCCCAATCATATTGATAAATCACTCCCTGCCATTCATAAACCATTTTGCCATCCTTTTGAAAGGCTCTGGCGTTTTCAGGCAAAGTTCGAATACCGCTATCATATTGCAATGAGGTTGTGGTTCTTTGTGGGGGCGCGACCACTACAGTTGGCTGAACCTCAACCTCACGGCGAGCATAATAATTATCACGCTCATATCGGTATGGGGTATAGCCATTATTGTACCAAGGATCTCGCCAGCGCCAGTCATTACCCCATCGATAACCACTGCTCCAACCTATGCCAACACTTGGCCCCCAATAACTGTTCCATCCAGATCCCCAGCGCCAAGGATCGCGGTAACCATGCCGATTGTTATATTGATGCTTGTTATAACGATCGTTGCTATATCTATCATAGTTATCATGGTCTCGATTATGATGACCAAGATTATTAGCAGAAGCATGATTGTTGTGGCTTGCTTGATTAAGGTGCTCAAAGCTCAAAGGTTGTTGCGCGACAGCAGGACCGAAACTACAGGCAGCCAATAATAGCGACATAACTGTTATCTTGTTAATCTTCATCAAACGCACCTCACCCTGCTCTCGAAATAGCGATGCAAATTACATCCTAATCCATAACCTTAGTTAGTTTACACCTTGAAACATCAATCGCACAGAGTGATAAATCAAATGGCTTAACCCCATATTATAAAAATGCTATAGTGCGCGGCACATCAAATTGCACAAATAGGCGGTAGGTATGAGTTTCAAGGATTTACGTAGCTTCATAGACCATCTTGAAGCCAATGGTGAGCTAAAACGCATTAGCCATCCGGTTGACCCTCACCTTGAAATGACAGAAATTGCCGACAGAGTATTACGCTCTGGTGGGCCCGCCTTGCTGTTTGAAAATCCTAAAAATAATAGCATGCCCGTTCTGGTCAATTTATTTGGCACGCCAAAACGCGTCGCAATGGCATTAGGCAAGGATGATCCATTAGCTCTTCGGGAAGTAGGTGAACTACTCGCATTTTTAAAAGAGCCAGAGCCACCTCGCGGCTTTAAAGATGCCATATCAAAAATCCCTATGTTTAAACAAGCATTAAACATGCCGCCTAAAACTGTGCGTAATCCGCCTTGCCAAGAAGTGGTAAAAACCGGCGATGATGTAGATTTAACATCGCTTCCTGTTCAACACTGTTGGCCTGGAGACGTCGCGCCGTTAGTCACATGGGGACTAACAATAACTAAAGGGCCACGCCAAAAGCGTCAGAATTTGGGTATTTATCGTCAGCAATTACTGGGTAAAAATAAGCTCATTATGCGTTGGTTAGATCACCGTGGTGGCGCATTAGATTTTAAAGACTTCAAAGAAAAGCACCCAGGCGAAAACTACCCTGTTGTGGTGGCGCTTGGCAGTGATCCAGTGACTATTCTTGGCGCGGTGACCCCTGTACCCGATGCCATGAGTGAATACGCTTTTGCAGGATTACTGCGCGGAGAGCGCACTGAAGTATGTAAAGCACTCAGCTGTGATTTAGAAGTACCCGCTACCAGTGAAATCATCCTAGAAGGCTATATTGCCCCAGATGAAATGGCAGAAGAAGGCCCATACGGCGATCACACCGGTTACTATAATGAAACCGATTCATTTCCTGTATTTACGGTGACTCACATCACCCACCGTAAAGATGCGATTTACCACAGCACCTATACCGGCCGTCCACCTGATGAACCAGCCATGTTAGGTGTGGCATTAAATGAAGTATTTGTGCCTATTTTACGCAAACAATACCCAGAAATTATTGACTTCTATTTGCCGCCAGAAGGCTGCTCCTACCGCATGGCGATTATCTCTATTCGTAAGCAATACCCGGGACATGCCAAGCGCGTAATGATGGGGGCATGGTCGTTTTTACGTCAATTTATGTATACCAAGTTTATTGTGGTCGTGGATGACGATGTGAACTGCCGTGACTGGCAAGATGTTATTTGGGCGATTACCACACGTATGGATCCAACCCGTGACACCGTCATGATCGATAACACCCCGATTGATTACCTAGACTTTGCTTCCCCTATAGCAGGCTTGGGTTCAAAAATGGGTTTAGATGCCACCAATAAGTGGGAAGGTGAAACCAATAGAGAATGGGGCACACCAATTGTTATGGATGATGCGGTGAAACAAAAAGTGGATCAAATGTGGGATCAATTAGGTATTGATGGCCAACCCACACTGTAAAGAGTGACCTTGGTCACATAAAGACGTTATAATAATCCAAGATTGAAAAACTAAAAAGATAGGGCTTAAAGGACGTTAGATGAAAACCATTCGTTGTCAGATAGAAAAAATCACCCCGTTTAATGATGCCGTATTCCAAGTCATCCTTAAACCTGACACTGCTTTTGAATTTAAAGCGGGTCAGTATTTAAGTGTTGTTATGGGTGAGAAAGACAAACGTCCTTTTTCCATCGCTAGCGCGCCTAATGCCGATAAGATTGAACTGCATATCGGTGCAGCCGTAAGCGAAAGCTACCCAATGCAAGTGGTTGAGCGCCTAAGAAACTCGACTCATATTGATATTGAAGCGCCTGCAGGTGATGCCTATTTTCGCCAAGATAGCACTCGCCCACGCATTCTGATCGCTGGCGGTACCGGTTTTTCATATATCAAAAGTATTATTGAGCATCAAATCGCTATTGGTCAAACCGTTAACACCACATTTTACTGGGGATGTCGTAACGAAGATGCCATGTATTACCAAAGCATTGCTCGTCAATGGCACACTGATCATAAATGGCTAAACTTTGTTCCTGTTATTGAGCAAACCAATGGCGATTGGGATGGTAAAATCGCCAATTTACTTGAGCAAATTAAGCATGACTTTATCAGCCTAAAAGGCTATGACATTTATATCGCAGGCCGTTTTGATATGGTCGGTGCCGCGCGAGAAGTTTTCCGTAATTTAGGCATTGAAGAAGCTCATCTGTTTGGTGATGCTTTCGCCTTTATCAAATAATCAAGATTATTTAAAAAACCGACTGAACTAGTCGGTTTTTTTATATCTTAAAATAGGTATCAAAATGTAACAAAGTGTTGTATTTCAACTGTTGTTTCGTGATAGTTATCAAATCTTCGTCTAAAATGAGACATATGTAAAAAGATTCAACCTACAGCTCGCCTCAGTTAACATTTCAGGGAACCACAATGCGAAATAAACCTACCATAGACAGGGAAGTAGAGCTTAAAGCGAGTGATGAATTAGTTTCAATTACCGATACCCGTGGCATTATCACTTATGCTAACCCTACTTTTATTCGTATTTCAGGTTATAGCGAAACTGAATTGATTACCCACAACCATAATTTAGTCCGTCATCCTGATATGCCCGCAGAGGCATTTAAAGATTTATGGGACAAATTAAAAGCGGGTGAATCATGGCGAGGTATTGTTAAAAATCGCTGTAAAGATGGTAGCTACTATTGGGTGGATGCTTTTGTATCACCCTTGTATGAAAAAGGCCGCATTACTGGCTATCAATCTGTGCGTATCAAAGCCAAACCTGAGTACATCAAAAATGCCACCTCGCTTTACGCCCAAATTAAACAGGGTAAAAAATTAGCCTCCCCTTTAAGTTTCAAGCAAAAACAACTTATTGGAATGGTGCTTATTATCGCAAGTGCACTGGCTATCGGCTTAACTGCCAATCTGTACGCCGCAATGGGACTATTGTTGTTAGCTGCCTTGTTAGCAGGAATATTTAAACAAGAGTTATTTACCATTCCCGCGCATATCAGTCGCTATCAGAGCCAATACGATTCTGTCAGCCGTTTAGTCTTTTGCGGTAATGACCCGAGTTCAGTACTCGACTTTCAGCTCAAAATGAACCAAGCCAAAATGCAAGGCGTGCTCGGACGAGCCCAAGATCAAGGTAATAATCTTGATCATATTGCCAATGATCTGGTCGCAACGGCAAAACAGGCTAACCAAAGTATCGAGAAACAAAAAGATCAAATTACCCAAATTGCTACCGCGATTGAAGAAATGAACGCCACGGTTGCAGAGATGGCACAACATGCCTTATCAACATCTTCCAATGTTGAACAAGTCCAAAATGTTTGTGTTGATAACCTTAAAGCCATGAAAAACAGCCGTAAAAATATTGATGCCCTCACCCAATCAGTCACTGAAGCAGCGCAAAGCACACACTTTTTAAATAAAGAAGCTGAAAATGTTTCGCAAGCTATGTTAGAAATTAATGGCATAGCGGAACAAACTAATTTACTGGCCTTAAACGCAGCCATTGAAGCAGCCCGAGCTGGTGAACAGGGAAGAGGCTTTGCTGTAGTCGCAGATGAAGTCAGGGCTTTATCTAGCCGCACCCAGTTATCAACAGATTTGATTTCAAAAAGCGTCCAGTCAATGCACACCATGTTACATAACTGGTCGGCACAAATGCAGCAAAGTAAACAACAGGCTGAATTATGTGTTGATGATATCGCCCATGTTGCTGAGCAATTTGAAGCTGTCAATCGACAAATCATTGAAGTGAATATGTTTACCCAACAAAGCGCGGTTGCAGCAGAGCAGCAAAGAGCCGTCACCAATGAGATGACTGAAAATATTCATCAAATAAGTGAATTAAGCCAAGGCAATGTTCATAACTTATCTGTGATACGATCCGCGGCTAACACTATTCAGCAACAAGCTGAAAAGGCCAAAGGCCTTAGAAATACATTCGGATAAATTTAAAGGTTAAACATGCAACTCAGCCAACTAACACAACCGATTTACGATCATCTTTACCGTGATATTTTAGAGTTTAGAAGCACATTTGATTTACCGGTTGCGGACGAATCGAGTTTAGACGCACAAGCCGATGCCTTGCACACTTCTCTTATCATTGAAGAAATGACCGAGCTTGCAGAAGCGGACAGTCGCATTGAACAAGCGGATGCCATAGTCGATTCGGTTTATGTACTCATGGGGCGTTTAGTTCACCTAGGTGCAACTCAAGTCAATGATCGCCTGGAAATTAGCTACCTAATTGATTTGTTATTAAACGTGGCCAAAAATCGTCAAATTGATTTTATTACCTGTTGGGATGAAGTGCATTCAAGCAACATGAGTAAAGTCTGTCGTAATGAACAAGAGCTTAACGAAACCATCGCCCACTACGCCAAGCAAGGTGTAGAAATTGTAGGTAGCGTCAAAGGCGAATTCATCATTGCCAAATGTGCCAAAGATGTCGAAATGGCAGGTAAAGTGGTTCGTCAAGGTAAGGTATTAAAATCAGTCTATTATCGCCCTGCTGATTTAACGCCACTGGTTAAGGATTAAGACGTAAAGACGTAAAGCACGTTTTTTGTGTTTAATTTACCAAGATAATAGTGCTTCCCCTGAAATGACTAAATTTAAACTCAGTAAACTTTTCAGGGGCTTAGAAGATGACACCATCTGCAGATAATCCAGCGAGACGCAACGATTAGATCCATCTAGGCTTAACCCAAACCAATAACCTCCCTGCAAAACATAAAGTTAAGCATCCATGATGGTCAGAAGTCACAGCCGTGCATACACCTAAAATTTTCGCCTCTTCGATTTGACCATGTTTGTAACCAATAGAAAAACATCAAAATTTAATTCAAAGTATCACTTTCGCTTTTAATGTGGGGTTCAAATAAAGGTAAGCGGTCAATAAACCCCACATACCAATAATACTCACGCTTTAATATAGTACCTTTTTCACCGGAGGTACTATGA